>NZ_JAVDRQ010000005.1:0-405823 GCF_031454875.1 Arthrobacter oryzae | reverse complement strand
TGGCCAAAACGGTCAAGGGCTACGGACTCGGACCGCACTTCGAAGGCCGCAACGCCACCCACCAGATGAAAAAACTCACCCTCGACGACCTCAAGTCGTTCAGGGACCACCTGCGCATCCCGATCACGGATGAGCAGCTCGAGGGTGACCCATACCAGCCGCCGTACTTCCACCCGGGAATCGACGCACCGGAAATTGCGTACATGATGGAGCGCCGCGCCGCACTGGGCGGCTCGGTTCCGGAACGCCGCAGCAAGCATGCAGCGATCACGCTTCCGGACGCGAAGTCCTATGAGGTTGCCAAGCGCGGTTCGGGCAAGCAGCAGGCCGCCACCACCATGGCGTTCGTCCGGCTGCTCAAGGACCTCATGCGGGACAAGGAGTTCGGCAAGCACATCGCGCCGATCATTCCCGATGAGGCCCGCACGTTCGGCATGGACGCGTTCTTCCCCACCGCCAAGATCTACAACCCCAAGGGACAGAACTACCTGTCCGTGGACCGGGACCTGGTCCTGGCCTACAAGGAATCCGCCCAGGGCCAGCTGATCCACCCCGGCATCAACGAAGCCGGCGCCGTCGCAGCCTTCACCGCCGCCGGCACCGCGTACGCCACCCACGGCGTACCGCTGATCCCGGTCTACGTGTTCTACTCCATGTTCGGCTTCCAGCGCACCGGGGACGCCTTCTGGGCAGCAGCGGACCAGATGACCCGCGGCTTCATCATCGGCGCCACCGCCGGACGGACCACCCTCACCGGCGAAGGACTCCAGCACGCCGACGGGCACTCCCCCATCCTCGCCGCCACAAACCCGGCAGTGGTCACCTACGACCCCGCCTACGGCTACGAAATGGGCCACATCATGCGCGACGGCATCGAGCGCATGTACGGACCGGAGTCGACGGACCGGAACCTGATGTACTACATCACTGTCTACAACGAACCCATCACCCAGCCGGCTGAGCCGGAAGAGCTGGACGTTGAAGGCGTGCTCAAGGGCATCTACCTGCTGGCACCGGCCAAGATTGACGGCCCCCGCACGCAGATCCTGGCCTCGGGTGTTTCGGTGCCGTGGGCGCTGGAAGCCCAGCGGATCCTGGCCGAGGACTGGGGCGTCTCCGCGGACGTCTGGTCCGTCACGTCCTGGAACGAACTGCGCCGCGACGCCATGGCAGCGGAAGAGGACGCGTTCCTCAACCCGGGCCAGCCGGCGCGGGTACCGTTCGTCACGGCACAGCTCGAAGGGGCAACCGGCCCCATCGTGGCGGTTTCGGACTACATGAAGGCTGTCCCGGACCAGATCCGCCAGTTCCTCCCGAACGAGTTCGCCTCGCTCGGTGCGGACGGCTTCGGCTTCTCCGACACCCGCGCCGCGGCACGGCGCTTCTTCAAGAACGACACCCACTCCATCGTGGTCCGTTCGCTGGAGATGCTCGCCCGCCGCAGCGAAGTCGATGCCCAGGCTCCGGCCCAGGCGATTGAGAAGTACAGGCTTCACAATGTGAACGCTGGATCCACCGGGAACGCCGGCGGCGAATCCTGACCCGGACGCAGTAAATCACGACGGCGGCCCTCACCAACGGTGGGGGCCGCCGTCGTCGTTCCGGCCCAGCGTTCCGCGAACCTGGCGGTCCTGTGACGCAGCACAAATCGAGTTGTAGCCTTTGCACAAATGGAGGTTGGCCTGCGCGCACCGTATGCTCGATGCATGGCAGAGCCAAACCCCACTCCCGCAAAGCGCAAGCCGGCATCGTCCGCCCTGACGCCGGAAAAAGCCCAAACGTTGAAGAAACTGCGGGCCAGTGTGGGGCAATTGTCCACCACCACCATGCGCGAGCTGGAAAAATCACTCCCGTGGTACAGCCGGCTGAGTTCCGATGAACGGTCCGCCCTCGGCATGGTGGCCCAAAACGGGATCGCCGCTTTTGTGACCTGGTACGAGCGTCCCAGCTCGCCGTCGTGGATCCTCACCGATGTCTTCGGGACCGCCCCCACCGAACTGACTCGCTCCATCAGCCTGCAGAAGGCCCTCCAGCTCATCAGGATCGTCGTGGAGGTCGTGGAGGACCAGGTTCCGGTGATCGCTCCGGAGGCGGACCAGCCCGCCTTGCGCGAAGCGGTGCTCCGCTATTCCCGCGAAGTGGCCTTTGCGGCCGCCGACGTCTATGCCAGGGCCGCCGAGTCGAGGGGTTCCTGGGACACCCGGCTGGAAGCACTGATCGTGGATGCGATCCTGCGCGGCGAGAACACGGACGCCTTGCGGTCCCGCATCGCCGCCCTCGGCTGGAAAGCGCAGGAGCGCTTTACCGTGATGGTGGGCAATTCGCCGTCGGAACCCAGCGCCAGCTACGTGAGCGAGCTGCGCCGGACGGCCGGCCGATTCGCAGAGGATGCCCTCGTGGGAATCCAGGGCGACCGCCTCATCCTGATCCTTGGCGGCGTCCAGGACCGGGAGACGGCCTACCTGAAGCTCAGTGAACTCTTCGCCCCGGGACCCGTTGTCTACGGCCCCGAGGCGGGCTCGCTGCTGGAAGCGAGCAGTTCAGCGCAGTCGGCCTTCGCGGGACTCACGGCGGCACGGGCCTGGCCTTCCGCGCCGCGGCCTGTCGCCGCTGACGACCTGCTTCCGGAGCGTGTCATATCAGGGGACGATGCCGCGCGCCGGTCCCTCATCAAGAATATCTACCGGCCCCTGCTCGCTGCATCCAATGGGCTGGTGGAGACGTTGGGAACCTACCTCGAACTGGGCCACTCGCTGGAGGCCACGGCACGCGAACTCTTCGTGCATGCCAACACCGTCCGCTACCGGTTGAAGCGGGTTTGTGACGTCACAGGCTGGGATCCGCTGCTCCCCCGGGAGGCGTTTGTACTCCAGGCGGCACTCGTGGTGGGACGACTTTCCGTGCCGCCCAAGGCGCCCACCGAACGCCAGCCGTCCCGGAACGGCAACTGAACCGTTGTAGACTTCCTACAAACTGACCCAGTGAGCTTGGTGCATGAATACACCGAGAATCACGCGGTAATTTGGAAAGCTGGATACGTGCTTGCAATCGTCTGCCCTGGACAGGGCTCCCAGACCCCTGGTTTTCTGGCCCCTTGGCTGGAACTGCCTCCCGTCGCAGGCCATTTGGCCTCCCTGAGTGAAATAGCAGGCATCGACCTCACCGCACACGGCACCACGTCGGATGAAGAAACCATCAAGGATACGGCGGTGGCACAGCCGCTGATCGTTGCGGCAGGACTGATCGCCGCCAAGTCCCTGTTCGACGTCGAACTCAGCACCCTTCCCGTCGTCCTCGCCGGACATTCCGTCGGTGAGATCACGGCGTCGGCACTTGCCGGTGTCCTGACCGAGACAGAGGCCATGACCTTCGTGCGGGAACGTGCCAACAGCATGGCCGCCGCGGCCGCAGTCACGCCCACGGGCATGAGTGCCGTGGTGGGCGGGGACCCGGCTGAGGTCCTGGCAGCCATTGAGGCCTCCGGCGCAACGCCGGCCAATGTGAACGGTGCCGGCCAAACCGTAGCGGCCGGCACTTTCGAGCAGCTCAAGGCCCTTGCGGACAATCCCCCGGCCAAGGCCCGCGTGATCCCGCTCAAGGTGGCAGGGGCTTTCCACACCTCGCACATGTCCCCCGCCGTTGCGGCGTTGGAAGCGCTAAAGCCGTCGCTTAAGCCGCAGGCCGCGCAGGTGCCCCTGCTGTCCAACTTCGACGGCAAGGAAGTGGCCGACGGCGGTGCCGCAGTCGACAGCCTCATCGCCCAGGTTTCCCGGCCGGTCCGCTGGGACCTGTGCATGGAGACGCTGGTGCAGCGCGGCGTTACGGGCGTTATTGAACTTGCGCCGGCCGGTACTCTGGCGGGACTCGCCAAGCGGGGCATGCCCGGAGTCAAGACGGTGGCCGTCAAGACTCCCGAGGACCTCTCTGCCGCCCTCGCACTATTCGCAGAACTGGAGGGACAGGCATGAGCGCTCCCGCACTCAAGCAGGCACCGCTGCGGGAACACACCCGCATCCTCGGACTCGGCGCCTACCGGCCCGACGTTATCGTCACGAACGATGACGTCTGCCAGTGGATCGACTCTTCGGACGAATGGATCCGACAGCGCACCGGCATTGTGACCCGGCACCGCGCGCCGGCAGACGTCAGCGTCATTGACATGGCAGAGGGCGCTGCCCGCGAAGCCCTGGCGAAGGCCGGAATCGAAGCCTCCCAGTTGGGCGCTGTGATCGTCTCCACCGTTACGCATCCCTTCGCGACGCCGTCCGCGGCCGCCAGCCTGGCGGACCGCCTCGGCGCCACACCGGCTCCCGCGTTCGACATTTCCGCTGCGTGTGCAGGCTACTGCTACGGGATTGCGCAGGGTGACGCGCTGGTCCGCTCCGGCGCGGCGGATTACGTGCTGGTGGTCGGTGCCGAGAAGCTTTCGGACGTCATCGACAACACCGAGCGCACCATTTCCTTCCTGCTCGGCGACGGCGCCGGCGCCGTCGTCATCGGCCCTTCGGAGATCGCGGGCATCGGCCCATCGGTCTGGGGTTCGGACGGCAGTAAGTGGGACGCGATCGGCATGACGCATTCGCTGCTGGATGTCCGCGAACTGGCCCTGGCGGCGAATAAAGCCGGCTCGCTGAGCGCCGGGGAAGCCGAAGCAACCGACGCCGCTCTCTGGCCCACCCTTCGCCAGGACGGCCAGACCGTCTTCCGCTGGGCTGTCTGGGAAATGGCCAAGGTTGCCCAGCAGGCACTCGACGTCGCAGGCATCGCAGCTGAAGACCTCGTAGCCTTCATTCCGCACCAGGCGAACATGCGCATCATCGATGAGATGGTCAAGAAGCTCAAGCTTCCCGAAACCGTCAAGGTCGCCCGGGACATCGCCGAGGCCGGAAACACCTCTGCCGCCTCGATCCCCCTGGCCACGCACCGCCTGTTGCAGGAAAACCCCGAACTCAGCGGCGGACTCGCCCTGCAAATCGGCTTTGGCGCTGGCCTGGTCTTCGGCGCACAGGTAGTCGTGCTCCCGTAGCCGCACCCCTTTACCCACAACTGAATACGTTCTGCACAGCACGGATTCGCGAACCAAGCCGTAATCTCGGCTTGAATCATTTCCGGCAGCACCTGCCGGCAACAACAAGAAAAGGAGCCATCAATGGCTAGCAACGAAGAGATCCTGGCCGGCCTGGCTGAAATCGTCAACGAAGAAACCGGCCTCGCCACCGAAGCCGTCGAGCTGGACAAGTCCTTCACCGAGGACCTGGACATCGACTCCATCTCCATGATGACCATCGTGGTCAACGCTGAAGAAAAGTTCGGCGTGCGCATCCCGGACGAAGAGGTCAAGAACCTCAAGACCGTCGGTGACGCAGTCAGCTTCATCGCAAACGCACAGGCCTAGTCCTGGCTCCTGCCGGCAACGGCCGAACCCGGTAACCGCTCCGGGGCGCTGACCCAGCGCCCCGGAGCGGACACCCCTGAATGACCTCAAGTTTCCCCACGCAGCCCCCGGCCAGGCACTTCCCGGACACGGCATGCGCACCGATAGAGAGTGATCCCATGGCACGCAAAGTAGTCATTACCGGTCTGGGTGCCACCACACCCATTGGCGGCGATGTCCCCACAATGTGGAAGAACGCGCTGAAGGGCGTCTCCGGCGCGCAAACGCTCGAGGACGACTGGGTAGCCAAGTACGAACTGCCCGTTCACTTCGCAGCCCGCGCCTCCACCCCCGCACTGGACGTCCTGAGCCGCGTGGAAGCCAAGCGCATGGACCCGTCCACGCAGTTCGGCGTCGTCGCCGCACGCGAAGCCTGGGCGGACTCCGGCATTACGGAAATCGACCACGACCGCCTGGCGGTGGCTTTCGCCACCGGCATCGGAGGCGTCTGGACACTGCTGGACGCGTGGGACACCCTGCGCGAAAAGGGCCCGCGACGTGTCCTGCCCATGACGGTCCCCATGCTGATGCCCAACGGTGTGGCCGCAGCGGTGAGCCTGGACCTGGGCGCCCGTGCCGGTGCCCACACGCCGGTATCCGCCTGTGCCTCGGGCACCGAAGCCCTGCACCTTGGCCTGGACCTGATCCGCTCCGGCAAGGCTGACGTTGTTGTCTGCGGCGGCGCCGAAGCAGCGATTCACCCCATGCCGATTGCCGCGTTCGCCTCGATGCAGGCCCTCTCGCGCCGCAATGACGATCCCGCAGGTGCATCGCGCCCCTACGACACCGGCCGTGACGGTTTCGTCATGGGCGAAGGCGCCGGTGCCCTGGTCATCGAGGCCGAGGAACACGCGCTTGCCCGCGGAGCACGGATCTACGCTGAGCTCGCCGGAACATCGGTGACGGCTGACGCTTACCACATCACCGCTCCGGACCCCGAAGGCCTGGGCGCCACCCGTGCGTTGAAGGCTGCGATGTTCGATGGCCGCATCCAGGCCGAGGACGTAGTCCACGTCAACGCGCACGCAACCTCCACTCCTGTGGGCGACAAGCCCGAGTACACGGCTCTGCGCGCTTCCCTGGGCACCCACGTTGACAACGTGGCGGTCTCCGCTACAAAGTCCCAGATGGGTCACCTGCTGGGCGCCTCAGGGGCCGTTGAAGCCGTGCTGACCGTGCTCGCTGTTTACGAGCGCAAGGCTCCGGTCACCATCAACCTGGAGAACCAGGACCCCGAAATCCCCCTCGACGTGGTCACCAAGACCGCACGCGACCTGCCGTCCGGTAGCATCGTGGCGCTGAGCAACTCGTTCGGCTTCGGCGGCCACAACGCCGTCATTGCAGTCCGCAGCATCTAGCATTCACGGATGTTGCAGCAAGAGGCCCCTGCCGTCGGCGGGGGCCTCTTGCGTTATGGAGGTTATTGCAGGGCGGACAGGTCGGCCCGCGGCGGTCAGCCGACCTGGTGCAGCCAGCGCACAGGGGCACCCTCTGCGGCGTGCCTGAAAGGCTCCAGCTCTTCGTCCCAGGCTTCGCCAAGGGCAAGGGAGAGCTCATGATAGACGGCCGAGGGGTCGCCCGCGCCGGACTCATAGGCATAACGGATCCGGTCTTCGGACACCATGATGTTTCCGTGCACATCGGTGACGGCATGGAAGATTCCCAGCTCCGGGGTATGCGACCACCTGCCGCCGTCTACGCCCTGGCTGGGCTCCTCCGTGACTTCATAGCGCAGGTGTGCCCAACCGCGCAGGGCAGACGCCAACTGGGCGCCGGTCCCCGGGCTGCCGGTCCACGACAGTTCCGAACGGAACATTCCGGGCGCAGCAGGCTGAGCAGTCCACTCCAAGTCCGTGCGCTTGTCCACGACCGACCCGATGGCCCACTCAACGTGGGGGCACAGGGCGGTCGGGGCCGAGTGAACGAACAGGACACCGCGAGTCATTGCAACAGACATTCCATCCTCCATAGCTGTAGGTACGTCTTCCCCAACGACCTCTGCCTGGATGTGTGTCTGCCGCGCAGAATTCCCGCATGCTGCCGGTGATCCTGCAAACTTATGAAATTAGTGCCCGGTACTGCGTAAACCCGCCGGAAGGCGAGCTTCAAGTGAGACTTGAGAGTTGCCGGGCATGACTCTTATTGTGCCGTACCCCGCATAATTACGCCAGTGCAATTCGGCGCGCCGGGGGCGGTCAATATTTCCCGGACCGAAGTCGGCTGCGCTCGGCGCAATAACCCGAACCGCGTTCAACGGCTCAGGCGCGCGGATGTGCCTGCTGGTAGCTTCGCCGCAGCCGGTCCACCGAGACGTGCGTGTAAATCTGCGTGGTTGCCAGGCTGCTGTGGCCGAGGATTTCCTGCACTGCCCGGAGATCCGCACCGCCGTCCAGCAAATGAGTGGCGGCGGAGTGCCGGAGCGCGTGCGGACCGGTAGCAGCCGTGTCGCCCAGCGCGTCCAGCAGGTCTTTCACCACGGCACGGACCTGCCGCTGGTCCACCCTGCGGCCTCTCGCCCCGAGGAACAGCGCAGGGCCGCTTGCGTCCGCTGCCAGCAGCGGACGTCCCCGGTGTAACCAGTCGTCAACGGCAACCGCAGCTGGCAGCCCGTAAGGCACCGTCCGTTCCTTGTTCCCCTTGCCGATGACCCGGAGGGTGCGGCGGTCCAGGTCGAGATCGTCCACGTCCATGCCTGCCAGCTCCCCCACGCGTACCCCGGTGGCGTAGAGCAGCTCCACCATGGCGCGGTTCCGAACGGCGAGCGGCGCACCGTCGGTTGCCGCCGTTTCCAGCCCGTCCAGTACGCGCACAACCTGTTGCTGATGCAGGACGCCGGGTAGCGACTTTTCGCGCTTGGGTGCCTTCAGCCGCAGGGCGGGATCGGCCTCAAGGAGTTCCTCCCGAACGGCCCAGGCGGTGAAGGACCGGGCAGTGGCAGCCCGCCGGGCAAGAGTGGAGCGGGACATGCCCGCTTCGCTCTGCCCGCCGAGCCACCGCCGCAGAGTGGAAAGTTCGATGCCACCGAGGTCAGTGACACCGTCAGCTGCTGCCGCCGACAGGAAACTGTGAACGTCCGACAGGTAGGCGCGCACCGTATGGGCCGATCTTGCCCGTTCGCCCTCGAGGTAGCGGCCGAAGGCGTCAGCGGCGCCAGCGAGGGCTGCCGGGAGATCAGGGGTGTCCACGCTCCAACTTTCCCACTATTCAGCCGCCAATCAAGGAACCACGCAGCCAACATCGCCTAGTTTGGGAAGGCCGCGGAAAGGCCACGGTAGGGCCAGAGGCCCCGCTGCCGGGACTCAGCCGGCCTTGCGGGAGCGTTTCCATCCGCCCTGCTGGGATTCGGCAAGCCCCAGCAGCCCCAGCCTGCCCAGGCCCGCCCTGACGGAATCGGCGCTCAGCCCCGCGACGGACGTCAGCTTTTCGACTGAGCTGGTGGACCGCAACGGCAAAGCGTCGAGCAGAATGAGGTCCTCCAGGGTGAGGCCGTCATGGTCGGCGCGCTGCTCGGGGGCCGGCTCTGCCAACGATTCGCCGCTGGGCGAGGCAAGCTCGGCGATGTCACCGGCGTCCGTGACACAGATTGCTCCACCTTCGCGAATCAGCCGGTGGCAGCCGGCAGAATTGGCGCTGTGCACGGACCCGGGGACAGCACCGACGGCCCTGCCCAGGGATTCCGCGTGGTGGGCCGTGTTCAAGGCTCCGGAGCGCCAGCGGGCCTCCACCACGACGGTGACCGACGCCAGTGCGGCGATGAGGCGGTTCCGCTGCAGGAACCGGTACCTCGTGGGGGCGGAGCCGGGCGGGACTTCTGCCAGTACCGCGCCCTGGTTGGCTACTGCCCTGAGCAGATCCTCATTGCCGGATGGATAGAAGCGGTCCACTCCCCCGGCCATGACGGCGATGGTGGGCATCGCGTCACCGGCGCCCGCCAGGGCAGACCGGTGGGCGTGCGCGTCAATCCCGTAGGCCCCGCCGGAGACGATGGTGAATCCCCTCTGTGCCAGCGAGTAGGCGAGGTCGCCGGTGACGGCGGCACCGTAGCTTGTGCTGTCGCGGGATCCCACCAGGGCAACGGACGTCGCGGCCGCCGGCAGCGGTTGCTCTATTCCCCGCCACCAAAGGCAGATGGGTTCATGGAGGTCCAGGTCAGCAAGTTGCGGGGGCCACAGCGCGTCGGACGGGATGATCATGCGCCCGCCCAGGCGCTGCATAGTGGCGAGATCGCGTTCGGGAGCCAGGTCAGGGATACGCGGTGCCCAGCGCTTGAGGGAGGCGCTCATCCCGGGCCAGCTACCTGTACCGTTGTCCGCGAGCAAGGACGTGACATCCCGCTCAAGCTGCGGCCCGGACGCCAGCTGGCCGGTGGCGATACGCAGCGCGTCGGTGGCCCCGGCGGCGCTCACCAGTGCCAGGCCTACGGCGTCCTGCGGCTCCATCAGCCGTGACAGAGCGGCCCTGGCAACGCGTTCTTGTCCAGTCATCGTGTTCCTTTCAGGCCACAGCCGAGGCGGCTTGCCGGAGTCCCAGCGCCTGGCCGATGTCGTTGTCATCCGGGGCATCACGGCAGGCCAGGTCCGCCAGCGTCCAGGCCAGGCGAAGGACGCGGTCGTAACCGCGGGCGGTGAGCACTCCGCGTTCCAGCGAGCGGTCCAGGATCCGGGTGGTGGGCGGCGCCAGCCGCAGGGCCCCGCGAAGGACACGGCCCGGCACCTGCGAGTTGGTCTCCAGGCCCAGCGGCCGCAGCCTCTCCAGCTGCCGGACCCTGGCGGCACGAACCCTGGCAGCCACCGTAACGGTGTCTTCTTCCGCCCCGGTCTGGCCGAAGTCAGCCAGCGAGACTCTCTCCACCTGCAACTGGATGTCCACCCGGTCCAGCAGCGGCCCGGACATCCGCGCAAGGTACCGGCGCCTCATCATGGGCGTGCAGGTGCAGTCGAGCCCCTTCCGTGACGCCTTCCCGCAGGGGCAGGGATTGGCGGCCAGTACGAGTTGGAACCGGGCCGGGTAGGCGGCGGTGCCGGCGGACCTGTGAATCACCAGCTCACCGCTCTCCAGGGGTTGCCTGAGCGCATCGAGGACACGCCGCTCGTACTCCGGAGCTTCATCAAGGAAGAGCACGCCCCGGTGCGCCCGGGACGCTGCGCCGGGCCGTGGCAGTCCCGAGCCGCCGCCGATGATGGCGGCTGCGGTGGCCGTGTGGTGGGGATTCTCGAACGGCGGCCGGCGGAGCAGCTGCACTGCAGTTGACGACAGGGCGCACAGGGAATGGATGGCAGTGACTTCCATCGCTTCGCCGTCTGCCAGGTCGGGCAGCAGGCCAGGGAGCCGTTCGGCGAGCATGGTCTTCCCGGCCCCCGGAGGGCCGGACAGGAGCAAGTGGTGGGCACCGGCAGCGGCAACTTCCAGGGCTTTCCGGGCGTCGGCCTGGCCGGCGACATCGCACATGTCCGGGGCAGGTCCTACAATAGCCGGACCGTCGCCGCAGGAGTCCTCGTCGTCCGGCTCAAAGTCCAGGGCAAGTTCCTGCGGATCTGCACCGAAGTCGCACGCGAGGCGGGCAAGGGTTCGGTAGCCGCGGACCTTTGCACCCGGGACAAGCCCTGCCTCCGCCTCATTCGCCTGGGCCACCACGACGTCCGGGTATCCCGCCTGCACAGCCGCCATGACAGCCGGGAGGATGCCCCGGACCGGCCGGAGCCTGCCGTCGAGCCCCAGTTCGGCGATGAACACGGTCCGCTCAGTGGATTTGATGTCGTTTGCGGCGCGCAGGACGGCCATGGTGATGGCCAGGTCGAAGCCGGAGCCACGTTTGGGCAGCGATGCCGGGATGAGGTTGGCGGTGATCTTGCGCCGGCTCAGCGGGATGCCGGAGTTCTGGGCCGCCGATCGGATGCGTTCCTTGGCTTCGTTCAGCGATGCATCCGGAAGGCCCAGGATGATGAACGCCGGGAGGGTCTGGCCGATGTCCGCCTCGACTTCCACGATGTAGCCGTTGAGGCCAACGAGGGCCACGGAGTACGTCCTGCCGAGGCCCACCTAACCCACCCCTTTCAGGTGCTCCACGCGCGGCTGACCGGCGCCGTCGTCAAGGACGGAAACTACGTCGACGCGGCGGAACGGCATGCGGAGTTCGTGGTCCCGGCACCAGGCGGACGCCAGCCGGTGAAGGCGGGCCAGTTTGGCAACGCCGACGGCTTCAAAAGGATGCCCGTAGGCCAGGGACTTTCGCGTCTTGACTTCGGCGATAACCAGCGAGTCGCCGTCAAGCGCCACAATGTCGATTTCGCCCTCGGGACAGCGCCAGTTGCGGTCCACGATCCGCATGCCCTGCGATTCCAGATATCCGGCAGCCAGTTCTTCCCCGCGCCGGCCAAGCAAGTCTTTGGCTCTCATTCTTACCTCCGCCACCAGCCTGCGGGAGCGGCGAAGCCAGGCATACCGGTCGAGGGCGCTATGTGGGGAACCCCTGGCAAACAGGGGCTGTGGAGGAGCAGTGGGCGGAGGCCCTGCGGCAGTATTCGCTATGCGGGACCGCTAGGCGCGGGTTCCGCATCTCATGCAGTGCGCAGACTGGTGCGGCCGCTCATCGTAGAAGCCGGCATGGCTGCTCCAGATGTGCCCTAGGAACCAGCAGAATATTTTCATGGCGAGATCTTCTCTGATGTCAGCCGGGTAGGCGGTGCAAGTACGAGGCCTGCGGCGCTCGACTCAAGCACCGTCAGGATGTGTCTGCAGGACGCGAGACCCCTCCGCAACGCGGTAAGCCGTCGGAACAGAACTACGAATCAATCCCATACAGTAGTCTCGCGCCAAGGACGGCACGGATGCCAGCCCTTGCGCCAAAAACAGGTAGTGCAACCGCCGCCCCGTTGACCACTTGCCCGGATCAGTTGCCCAGGTCTACATCCTTGGGCAGAGCCAGTTCCTCATTGCGGGGCAGCTCTTCCACATTGACGTCCTTGAACGTAATCACCCGGACGCTCTTGACGAAACGGGCCGACCTGTAAACGTCCCACACCCAGGCGTCCTGCAGGGTGAGATCGAAATAGACTTCGCCGTCTGCACTGCGCGCCTGCAGGTCCACGTGGTTGGCAAGGTAGAACCGCCGTTCGGTCTCGACTACGTAGCTGAACAGCCCGACGACGTCACGGTATTCGCGGTAGAGCTGCAGCTCCATGTCGGTTTCATAGTTCTCAAGATCCTCGGCACTCATGGTTCCATCTTGCACCATTCAGCGCACCGCGTGGGCCACACGGGCCTCCTCCCGCCCCAGATTGCGGGGCCGTCAGAGAATCTGCCAGCTCACGCGGTGATATGGCGTGGGTCCCGCAGCCCTAAGGGCTTCCTTATGCGTGGCTGTGCCGTAGCCTTTGTTTTCGTTCCAGGCGAAGGCCGGGAACTCCGTGTGCAGCGTCCGCATCAGCCGGTCCCGCTCCACTTTGGCGAGGATGCTGGCCGCGGCCACGCTCAGGCACTGCATGTCCGCCTTGACGAGGGTGTGGACCGGAGCGTCGCAGCCGGGCCCCACGGGGGCTTCGTCAAAGAGGGAGGGCTGCGTCTCGGGTGACAGCCAGTTGTGGCTGCCGTCGAGCAGCACCACGTCCGGAGTGATGCCGGCAGCCAGGATCTGGAGCCAGGCCCTTGTCCCAGCGGTCCGGAGCGCCGCGATGATGCCCATGGTGTCAATCTCGTTGGCGGAGGCGTGCCCTACTGCCGATGCGACGCTCCAGGTGCGTACGAGGGGTTCCAGCCGCTCACGGTCGGCTTCCTTCAGCAGCTTGCTGTCGCGGACGTCGTCGAGGAGAACCGGGCGGCTGAGGTCGACGACGGCGATGCCCACGGTCACTGGTCCCGCGATGGCTCCCCGGCCGACCTCGTCGATCCCGGCCAGGAGCCTTGCACCGGAACTCAGGAAGCGGTGCTCGTAGTCGAGGGTGGGTGCAATGGACATTTATTTTCCAGTCGGTGCGGGAACGTTCCGGAACACGTCGGGATAGTTGCCCAGCCCGGTCAGCCTGTTGAGGGGCCAGGCAATGACGGCCGCCTTGCCCTCGATGTCGGGCATATCGATGAAGCCGCCGTTGCTGTCCTGATGGGCTCGGGAGTCCGCGGAGTGGTTCCGGTTGTCTCCCATCACCCAGATTTTGCCGTCGGGGACAACAACGTCGAAGTTCCGGATATCGGGCACCTCGGCGGGGTTGACGTAGGTCTCATCCACTTCCTTGCCGTTGATGGTGAGTTTGCCGCCGGCGTCGCAGCAGACGACATGGTCGCCCGGGAGTCCTATCACGCGCTTGACCAGGTGCTGCTCGGAGTTGTCCGGCAGCAGGCCCACGAACGTCAGTCCGTCCTGGACCCACGTGAACGGGCCGTCCGGCTTGTCCGGGGTCGGCACCAGCCATCCCTTGGTGTCTTTGAAGACCACCACGTCGCCGCGTTCGAGGGCAAACGGCTCCGGCACGAGCAGGTTGACGAAGATGCGGTCGTTCACGTCCAGCGTGCTGACCATGGATTCGGACGGGATATAGAACGCCCTGAACAGGAACGTCTTGATCAGGAAGGACAGCACCACTGCGATGGCCACCACCGTGGCCACTTCCTTGATCCAGAGGTACAGGGAGCTGTGGGCTTTGCTTTCCTTGGCCGGTTTTGACGGGCCCGCCTTCGAATGGGCACCCCTCGAACCCGCTGCCCGGCTGTCCGCCCGGACAGCCGGCTGCTCCGATCCAGCCGGCTCGGCAGACGCGCCGGCGGACGCACCCGCCGACGGCGATACCGGCGCTTCGGCCGGAACCGCCACATTCCCGTCCGTGGCAGTTCGCGAGTGGTCGCCTCCGGCGGAGTCGCGTCCGGCGGAGTCACGGTCTGTGCGGTCGCGCTTGAACGGATCAGGAGTCCGGGGATCGGTCTCGGGCATCTACTGTCCGTCCTTCGTTGTCGTGCTGGTTTCTGCAGGCCGGGGGACGGCCGCAAATCTGTCGAGTGGCCAGATGATCTGGACCGGCCGGCCAATCACCCGGTCAAGGGGCACCATGCCGCCTCCCGGGGCGCCCAGCAGGCTTCGGGAATCGGCGGACATCGACCGGTGGTCTCCCAGCAACCATAACCGTCCCGCCGGAACGATCACACTGAACTTCTGTTTGCTCGCCACATCCCCGCTATAGAGGTATGGTTCCTCAAGCGCCTGGCCGTTCACTGTGAGCCGCTGCCGGTCATCGCAGCAGACAACGTGATCGCCGGGCAACCCGATAACCCGCTTTATGTAGGTTGTATCACTGCCTGTAATGCCAAGCCAGTGCCCGGCCGCCGCGGCGGCGTCCTGCACCGGACCATTGCCGCTGTTGAGCGGGGCGAACGTCCCGCGGCCGTCGAAGACGACGACGTCACCGCGGCGGACCGGCCCGGACTGGAAATCGGTACGGGATACCAGGATCCTGTCTCCGGCGCCGAAGAGCGGCTCCATGGAGGCGGACGGTATGTAGTACACATCGAGCCAGAGGGCACGGACAAGTCCGCTGATGAGAAGGGCCAGTGCGAGGGCCAGCAACGCAAAACGCCAACCCAGTTTCCTGGGCTGGCGTTTTGACTGGTCCATGATCCGTATCCTGTGGCGCTGTTGCGGAAGGCTCCGGCGCGGGCCGGATCCGGGTTCTGGACCCGCCGTGGAAGTCCGGAAGACTTACTTGGCGGTGCTGAAGTCGCGCTTTTCCTTGATCTTCGCAGCCTTACCGCGCAGTGCACGCATGTAGTAAAGCTTGGCGCGGCGGACGTCACCCTTGGTGACGACCTCGATCTTGTCGATGATCGGGGAGTGTACCGGGAAGGTACGCTCCACGCCGACACCGAAGGAGACCTTGCGGACCGTGAAGGTTTCGCGGATGCCGTCGCCCTGGCGGCCCAGGACGAAGCCCTGGAAAACCTGGACACGGGAGTTCTTGCCTTCGATGATGTTCACGTGAACCTTGAGGGTGTCACCCGCGCGGAACTGGGGAACATCAGTGCGCAGCGACGCTGCGTCTACGGTATCGAGGATATGCATTGATCCACTCCTGGTGAACGCCACAGGTCATCCACTTTGGGTCACGGCAGCCAAGCCCGGGAAAGCCCGGAAATCACTGCCGAAAGTCTTCTGTTCCGGTTCCATCACTGATTGACGGGGCCGGGGTGCCGGGCTGTTGGCGTCGCTCCCCCTGTGGCAGGTGCGCACCCAGCAGGCACAAGGACTAATTTTGCCACATTCGGAGGATTCCGGCGAATCCGGAACCGCCCGCTGGCGGCGGTTGTCCCGCCGGGCGTCAGGCCTGGCCGGCCGCGCCCTCTCCGCCCGCCTCCGGGCGTAGCCTCAGGCGACCGTCGACGACGTCGTACCCCAGGTCCCCCAGTGCGGTGCGGTCCGCGCGCGGCAGCTTTCCGGCGTCGAAACCGGCCAGGAGGTCCGGGCGGCGTTCGGCCGTGCGGCGGTACTGCTGGTGGCGGCGCCACTGCGCAATCTTGCCGTGGTTGCCGCTCAGCAATACGGGCGGAACGTCGCGGTCACGCCAGGTGGAGGGTTTGGTGTACACGGGGTATTCCAGCAGGCCGTCGGAGTGTGATTCCTCAACGAGGGACTCCGGGTTGCCAACAACACCGGGAAGCAGCCGGACGATGGCTTCCGTCATGGCCAGGACGGCCACTTCACCGCCGTTCAGGACATAGTCCCCCAGGCTCATGGGCCGGACGGTGAAGTGTTCTTCCGCCCACTCGATGACCCTCTCGTCAATGCCCTCGTACCGGCCGCAGGCGAAGACGAGCTGGTCTTCCTCCGCGAGTTCGTGGGCCAGCGCCTGGGTGAACCGTTCACCGGCCGGGGACGGGACGATCAGCACCGGTTTGCGGGAGTGGGCACCTTCCGTTGCCCCGGCCACCGAAGCCAGCGCCTGTGCCCACGGTTCAGCCTTCATCACCATGCCGGCGCCGCCGCCGTACGGGGTGTCGTCCACCGACCGGTGTTTGTCAGTGGTGAACTCCCGAAGGTCGTGGACGTTGAGGTCCAGCAGGCCGTCCTGGCGGGCCTTCCCGATCAGGGACAGTTCCAGTGGCGCAAGGTACTCCGGGAAGATGCTGACGACGTCGATCCTCATTTACGCGTTGTCTCCGGCCTCGGTCTTGCCTGCGTCGGTCCTGCCCGGCCCGGTGTCGCCGTCATCCGGTGTTTCGCCCGAATCATCCGCGTTGATGTCAAAGAGCCCGGGCGGCGGGGTGACCAGGATGTACTTTTCGCCGACATTGACCTCGGGCACGATCTCCTCCACGAAGGGAATTAGGATCTCCTTGCCGTCCGTTGCCTCGACGACAATGAGGTCCTGGACCGGAAGGGTGTGCAGCCCGGTCACCTTGCCCACAACGGCTTCGCCGACGCGGACCTCCAGGCCGACGAGTTCGTGCTCGTACCAGCCTTCGTCGTCGTCCTCGGCGAGCTCTTCAGTCTCGATGAACAGCCTGGCCCCGCGCAGGGCTTCGGCTTGGTTGCGGGTCTCAACACCCTCAAAACCCAGCAGCAGGATGTCCTTGTTCCAGCGGGCACTGTCCACGGTCAGCGTTCCCACCGTCGCGGGCTCGACCCGGAATTCCGTGCCCGGAATGAAGCGGTCCTCCGGCGCGTCGGTCAGGACCTGGACGGTCACTTCGCCGCGGATACCGTGCGGTTTGCCGATTCGTGCCACCTGAAGCTGCATCTGTTCCTCTGTTCCGGGATTCGTTCTGTGCTGGTTCTGCCGCGCGCCTGCTGCCGCGCCGGGTTTCTGCTGAAAAACAGTCCGGCCCCTCCACCATAATCTGGTGAAGGGGCCGGACTTGAGACAAATATGTGCGGGGCGTTTACCGGCGGCGGTCGGTGTCGACGACGTCGACCCTGACCTGTTCGCCACCGGCCAGCGCCGCCACGACGGTGCGCAGTGCGCGTGCCGTGCGGCCCTGACGTCCGATCACCCGTCCGAGGTCGTCCTGGTGAACGCGCACCTCGAGGGTGTCCCCGCGGCGGTTGTTCTTGGCGCTGACCTTGACGTCCTCAGGACTGTCAACGATCCCGCGGACAAGGTGTTCGAGCGCTTCTGCCAGCAATTTACTCAGCCTCGGTGGTCTCTGCTTCAGCTTCGGTGGAAGCTTCGGCTGCCTCGTCCTTCTTGGCCTTCTTGGTGATGGCTTCCGGGATGATCACGGAACCCTTTTCCGGGGTAACGAAGGCAGCCTTGGGAGCCTTGGTCTTCAAGGTGCCCTCCTGGCCGGGGAGACCCTTGAACTTCTGCCAGTCACCGGTGATCTTGAGGATCGCGGCAACCTGCTCGGACGGCTGTGCGCCGACCCCGAGCCAGTACTGGGCACGGTCCGTGTCGACCTCGATGTATGAGGGCTCTTCGGTCGGGTGGTACTTGCCGATTTCTTCGATGGCACGGCCATCACGCTTGGAGCGTGCGTCCATGACGACGATGCGGTAGTACGGTGCGCGCATCTTACCAAAGCGCTTAAGGCGAATCTTTACGGCCACTTTTGTGGTCACTCCTGTTTCTGAAACGGGGTCGAGCCCGGCGTTCTGCACCCGTGGGGCGGGCCGTACTAGGGGGTTCTAAAAGGACAGGATCCGGACGCGGAGAGAGGGGCCACGCAGATCGAGTACCTGTTCATTGTGCCAGATCAACGCCGGGATTTCGACTTGACACACAGCGGCCGGGTCAGGAGGACCATACGTACAGTCCGGTTCGGGCGTTGGGGTCCACGCTGCCGGCGAGCTGGGCCAGCCGCTGAACGTAGCCGCGGGCCTCTTCGGGCCCGAAAGGCATGTCCTCCTCGGCTGCCCACCTGGCCGCCACGTCCTCCAGGATGTCGCCGTCCCCCTCGGTTTCGTAGCTGAGGAGTTCCGCGAGTGCCCGGACCATTGCCGCCGGCACGCCCAGGAGCGAATCGCTGGCCACATCCACCATGGCGAGCTCGTAGTCGGCGCCCGCCGCGTGCACCGCCGCCCCTGCAAGGTCGCCGAGCTGCTCGATTTCAAAATCGCTGATGTCCGGAATCCGGAGCGCCTCAGGAGCTGCAGGGCCCCCGCCGTCGAGTACCCCGGCGCGCTTAAGTGCCTCATCGTGGGTGGAAACAAAGATTTCGGTGAAACCCATGGAAATCATCCTCATTCCGTCGGCGGTGTGATGGTCCTGGCGGCTGCCCGGGGCCTTCCGGATTCAGCCTAACCCAGATGGAGGTGCTGGCCAGCGCACTCTTAGCGGACGGCGACGCGGATCCGGTTGCGCCACGGATCCTCGAACTGCAGCTCCGCCCCGTTGTGGCGGGAGGGAACACCGGCAACCCCCAAACGGTCCGCGAGCGCGCCGACGTCGTCGCCCTCCGGCACTTCGATCAGGACTTCGCCCAGGCCCAGAGTGTCCTTCCTGGGCCCGGCGCCCCGGCTGTTCCAGACGTTCATGGCCATGTGGTGGTGGTAGCCGCCGGCCGAGACGAACAGGGCCTGCCTGTGCCAGCCCGCCGTCTGTTCGAAACCAAGGGTGCCCACGTAAAAATCCTGCGCTGACTTCACATCGCCCACTTGAAGATGGACATGCCCGATGCCGGCCCGGGATCCCCGCTGTCCGCTCACCGCATCCTCCGTCAGGTGATCCTGCAGGAACTTCTGGGGAGGCAGCGCGAGGCTGTCCATGACCACGGTGCCGCCCTCCCAGGACCAGGCTTCACGCGGGCGGTCCCAGTAGAGTTCGATTCCGTTGCCCTCGGGGTCGCTGAAGTAGAAGGCCTCGCTGACGAGATGGTCCGCGCTGCCCGTGAACAACCGCGGTTCGTACCGTGCCGCCGACGCCACCGTGGCGGCGAGCGCCGGACGGTCCTCGAAAAGAATCGCGGTGTGGAAGAGTCCGGCCTCACCCCGCGCCGGGAGGTTAAGCCCGGGGGCCGGCGCCAGGTGAACCAGGGGACTTCCGCCGCGGCCAAGGTACACGCCACCGTCCTGCTCGGCCACGGCTTCCAGCCCGAGTGCCCGCTGGTAATAGTCCGTCATCAGCTTCATGTTCCCCACCTTGAGCATCACGGTGCCCATGGCGAGATCGGCGGGCAGCAGGTCCTTGCTGCTGGATTCTGTGGTCATGGCAACTTCCAAATTCCCGAAACTACGCCACCGGCTGCCGGCGACGATTACATAGAGTTAAATTACTTGAAGCTTCAATTTATTCCCGCGGAGTTCCCGCCCTCGGAGAATGATGTGCTTCAGCTCCCCCAGTGTTTCCGGACTGATCCGCGGGTCCTGTCCGCAGACCACGACGTCGGCGCTGGCCCCTTCCGCGATGCCGTCAGCTCCCAGCCATTCCCGCGCGGCCCATGACGCAGCGTCCAGTGCTGCTGTTGCCGGCAGGCCGGCGGCGTGCAGCGCGTGGATCTCATCCACGATCCGGCCGTGGCTGATGACGCTGCCCGCATCCGTCCCGGCGTAAATCGTCACGCCTGCCTCGTAGGCTTCCAGGATCCGCTCGTTCCGCCGCTGCCACAGCGCCTGCATGTGTGCTGCGTAGCGGGGAAACTTCGCTTCCGCCCGGTCGGCGATCTCCGGGAACGTGGCGATATTGATGAGGGTGGGAACAATCGGCACACGCTGTTCCACGAACCTGGGCAGGTGCCGGGGAAGCAGGCCGGTTCCGTGTTCGATGCAGTCGATGCCGGCGTCGAGCATGTCATCCAGCGTGTCCTCGGCGAAACAGTGCGCCGTCACCCTGGCCCCTTCATCGTGGGCGGCGCGGACAGCGTCCCGCACCACGGCTGCGGGGAACGACGGCGTGAGGTCGCCGGCGTCGCGGTCGATCCAGTCCCCCACGAGCTTGACCCAGCCGTCACCGGCGAGCGCCTGCTTGCGCACCGCTTCGACGAGTCCGTCCGGCTCGACTTCGACGGCGAATCCCCGCAGGTAGCGGCGGGTTCTGGCAATGTGGCGCCCCGCCCGGATAATCCGGGGCAGCTCAGTGCGCTGCTGGATCCAGCGCGTGTCATGCACCGCTCCCGCGTCGCGCACCAGGAGCGTGCCGGCGTTCCGGTCCGTGACGGCCTGCTGCTCGGCCAGGGATTCGGAAACGTCCCCTGCCGGCCCGAGTCCAATGTGGCAATGCGCATCCACCAGGCCCGGCAGGACCCAGCCGTCCAGCACAACGTCGGGGGGAACGGCCGGGCGCCTGAACGTCAGCCTGCCGTTGACGGCCCACAGGCCGTGCCGTTCCTGGTCGGGGGCCGTGAGAACGGTCCCGCTGAATTCGATGATGCCAGCCATGCTTCAAGCCTAGACCGGCGGACGGCGGCTGCTGGCGTGAACGCTGTGTGACAGGAACACTGCCCGGCCCTGTGGTAGCTTCGTCTACGACCACACGGGTGCCCTTGCAGGGGCTGAGATCGGGCTGATGCAGCCTGCGACCGTTGAACCTGTCCGGGTAATGCCGGCGAAGGAAGTGAGTATTCCGTGAATACACAAGAAACACAGCTGTTCCCTGCCCAAAATGAAACTGCCGTAAGCAACTCGGGAACCACTGAAACGCAGTCACTGAAGTCCCACTCGTTGGCGTTCATCACTGACGAGGACACCGGGATGAGGGTGCCGGTGACCGAGATCGCTCTGGAGGATTCACCGGGCGGCGTGGCCAACCCTCCGTTCCGGGTGTACCGGACGGCGGGGCCCGGTAGCGATCCCGTGCTGGGCCTGGAACCGTTCAGGTCCCGGTGGATCGAATCGCGGGCCGACACCGAGCCCTACAGCGGCCGGGAACGGAACCTGCTCGACGACGGCAAGTCGGCCGTGCGCCGCGGTGCGGCCTCCGCGGAGTGGAAGGGAGCACAGCCGGTGCCCCGCCGCGCCGTCGACGGCAAAACCGTCACCCAGATGCACTACGCACGGCAGGGCGTGGTGACGCCCGAGATGCAGTTCGTCGCCCTCCGCGAGAACTGTGACGTGGAACTGGTCCGGAGCGAAGTGGCTGCCGGCCGCGCCATCATCCCCAACAACATCAATCACCCGGAATCGGAACCGATGATCATCGGCAAGGCCTTCCTGGTGAAGATCAACGCCAACATCGGAAACTCGGCCGTGACCAGCTCCATCGCCGAGGAAGTGGACAAACTGCAGTGGGCCACCCAGTGGGGCGCCGACACGGTGATGGACCTGTCCACCGGCGACGACATCCACACGACCCGGGAATGGCTCATCCGCAACTCCCCGGTCCCGATCGGCACGGTACCGATCTACCAGGCCCTGGAGAAGGTCAACGGCGAAGCTAACGCCCTCACCTGGGAAATCTTCCGCGACACCGTGATCGAACAGTGCGAACAGGGTGTGGACTACATGACCATTCACGCCGGCGTGCTGCTCCGTTATGTTCCGCTCACCGTCAAACGGGTCACCGGAATCGTGTCCAGGGGCGGCGCCATCATGGCCGGCTGGTGCCTGGCCCACCACCAGGAAAACTTCCTGTACACGCACTTCGACGAGCTGTGCGAGATCTTCGCCAAGTACGACGTCGCGTTCTCACTGGGCGACGGACTGCGGCCCGGAGCTACGGCGGACGCCAACGATGCCGCCCAGTTCGCCGAGCTGGATACGCTGGCTGAACTGACGCAGCGCGCCTGGGAATTCGACGTGCAGGTGATGGTGGAAGGACCCGGCCACGTACCGTTCCACCTGGTTCGCGAGAACGTGGAACGCCAGCAGGAGCTCTGCAAGGGGGCCCCGTTCTACACCCTCGGGCCGCTGGTCACGGACATCGCCCCGGGCTATGACCACATCACGTCCGCCATCGGCGCCACGGAAATCGCCCGGTACGGCACTGCCATGCTCTGCTACGTCACGCCCAAGGAGCACCTGGGTCTGCCGAACAAGGACGATGTGAAGACCGGTGTGATCACCTACAAGATCGCAGCCCATGCCGCCGACCTGGCCAAGGGCCACCCCGGCGCCCATGAGCGGGACGACGCACTGTCCAAGGCCCGGTTCGAGTTCCGCTGGCGGGACCAGTTCGCGCTGTCCCTGGACCCGGTCACGGCGGAAGCCTTCCACGACGAGACACTGCCCGCCGAACCGGCGAAGACCGCCCATTTCTGCTCGATGTGCGGTCCCAAGTTCTGCTCCATGCGCATCAGCCAGGACATCAGGGACGAATACGGTTCAGCCGAGGCGCAGGCAGCCCTGGCGGAGATGGCTGCGGGAATGCGTGAGAAGAGCAACGAATTCCTCGCCGCGGGCGGCAAGGTCTACCTGCCGGAGCTGCAGCTTCCGGAGTCAGCCGGCAAGTAACGGCTCTTCGGGGCGCCGTCCGGCTGGCATTGGGGGCCAGCCGGACGTAGGCCAGGAAAAGCTGATCAGGAGGCGCGGGGCTGCTGCTGACGCCGGCTGACCTCCGCGATGAACGACCGGATGAACCGGTCGCCCTCCAGCGAGTCCTGGGGCCGGTGTCCGCCCGCTGCTACGCGGTGCAGGGCACCGGTCTCGCGCAGGTAGCCGGCGATTTCCTCGTAAAGCGGCTCCCAGCCGCCGGTGAGGACCAGTGTGGGGACGCCCGGAACAATCTGCAGCGGCGCCTCCCACGGAGGTGCCTGCAGCCGGAGCCGGCGGGCTGCGCTCCGTGCCTCCGGCGTTGCCGGATCGTCGCTGTGCACGGAAAACGCCCGCCGTACGAATTCGCGCTGGAAGTCGTCGTCGCCGAGCTGGTGCCGCACATCAAAGAGCGGCTGCATCAGGGCACGGTGTGCGGCGGTAGCCGGCAGTTCGGCGGTCAGCGACAGGCACGCGGGCTCCACGAGCGTGAGGGACTGCACCAGGTCCGGCCGTTCCACGGCCGCCATCATGGCCGCAATGGCACCTTGCGAGTGCGCTACCACATGCCCGCCGGCGGCGCCCCGGCCCTCGTCCGCCAGGGCGCCGAGAACAATGTCCGTGTCAGCCTGGAAGTCCGATTCGAGGGGTTCCGCCGTCGCGTCAAAGCCGTGGCGGCGCAGGAACAGAGCGTCGTAGGCCAGGGCCATGCCGTGCTGCTTGGGCCACGCGGCGGACCCGAAGGCCCCCGAACCGTGGACGAACACTACGCGCTGCTTAAACATGCCCCAACCCTATGGCAATAGCCGGACAAATCGGCGGCCGACATTGAACCCGCCGGAACCGAAGTTGCCCGTGCGGGTGGCCGCGCCGCCGGGAACTACTTGCTCCCGCCGAGGAACTTGTCGAAGCCCTTGGGCAGGTTGAGCTGGGACGGGTCGAAGTCCGCTCCCTGCTGGCCGAAGGAAGCACCGGTCGGCAGTGCTTTTGCAGCGTTGGCGCGCCGCGCCTCGGCATCGCGCAGTTCCTGTGCAGCCTTGGCCGGGTTTCCGGACTTGGCCTTCTTCTTCGGCGCATTCTTGGCGCCCTTCCGGGCTCCACCGCCGCCGCCCATGCCCGGCATACCGGGCATCCCCGGCATGCCGCCGCCGGCTGCCATCTTCTTCATCATCTTCTGGGCCTGGGCAAACCGCTCCAGCAGGCCGTTGACGTCCGAGACGTGCATGCCCGAGCCCTTGGCGATGCGCGCCCGGCGCGAACCGTTGATGATCTTGGGTGCAACGCGCTCGTGCGGGGTCATGGAACGGACGATCGCTTCCACGCGGTCGATTTCGCGTTCGTCGAACTGCTCAAGCTGCTGGCGGATATTCTGCGCGCCCGGCATCATCATGAGCATTTTCTTCATGGACCCCATGTTGCGGATCTGCTGCATCTGGGCCAGGAAGTCGTCGAGCGTGAAGTCTTCCTGGTCGGCGAACTTCTTCGCCATCCTGGCCGCTTCATCCTTGTCCCAGGACTTTTCAGCCTGTTCGATCAGGGTGAGGACGTCACCCATGTCGAGGATGCGGGACGCCATCCGGTCCGGGTGGAACAGCTCAAAGTCGTTTACGCCTTCACCGGTCGAGGCGAACATGACGGGCTTGCCGGTGACCGATGCGACCGACAGGGCGGCACCGCCGCGGGCGTCGCCGTCGAGCTTGGAAAGCACGATACCGGTGAAGTTGACGCCCTCATCGAAGGCCAGCGCCGTGTTGACGGCGTCCTGGCCGATCATGGAGTCGATGACGAAGAGCACTTCGTTCGGCACGATGGCGCGGCGGATCTGGCGGGCCTGTTCCATCATTTCGGCGTCCACACCGAGCCGACCGGCAGTGTCCACAATAACGACGTCGTGCAGCTTCTGGCGCGCTTCTTCGACGCCGGCACGGGCAACAGCCACGGGGTCCCCGGCCGGGTGTTCGAGCTCGGTGGAGGTGGCACCCGGGTGCGGGGCAAAAACGGGCACGCCGGCGCGCTGGCCCACAACCTGGAGCTGCGTCACGGCGTTGGGCCGCTGGAGGTCACAGGCGACGAGCAAGGGGCTGTGCCCCTGGGACTTCATCCACTTGGAGAGCTTGCCGGCGAGGGTGGTCTTGCCGGCGCCCTGGAGGCCCGCGAGCATGATGATGGTGGGGCCGGTTTTGGCCAGGCGAATGCGCCGGGTTTCGCCGCCCAGGATTTCAACGAGCTCCTCGTTGACGATCTTCACGATCTGCTGGCTGGGGTTCAACGCACCGGAAACCTCGGCGCCGAGGGCGCGCTCACGCACCCGGCCCGTGAATTCCCGGACCACGGGCACGGCAACGTCAGCGTCCAGCAGGGCGCGCCGGATCTCGCGGACGGTGGCGTCAACGTCCGCCTCGGTGAGGCGGCCCTTGCCACGGAGATTCTTGAAGGTTGCTGTCAACCGGTCAGAGAGTGAATTGAACACGCGCCGTGCACTTCTTTCAGTGGATTACAGCTGGCGGCCGGTGCGGCTCGCCAGAGTCGTGACTGTTGTTGGCCTGGACCAACTGCCTCGACAATGGGACTCGACTATCTAGGGTACCAAGACAGCCCTTCAAGATGGCATGCTGGCAGGATGGCAAGCCAAACAAGTGTAAAAACCCTGCTCATCCTTGGCGCATCCGGGGACCTCACCGGCAGGCTGCTGCTGCCGGGACTCGCCAGGCTGGCTGCCAAGGGGCGCGCCGGCGGACTTACCCTCGTGGGAGCCGGATCGGACCCGTGGACGCAGGAACAGTGGCTTGAGCGCGTCGAATCATCCTTCGCCGATGCGAACTCCCAAGCGGATGCCGATGGCAGGCGCGAGCTCAAACGGATCACCGGAACAACCGTGTACCAACAGCTTGACGTGACTGCGGGCGGGGAGCTCGCCACCCTGTTATCCGGCCTTGAGGCTCCCGTCGCTGTCTACTTCGCACTTCCGCCCCACGTCAGCCAGAAGGCGTGCGAAGTGCTGGCCCCGGAGGACGTCCCGGCCGGCACGCGGCTGGTCATGGAGAAGCCGTTCGGCTCCAGCGAGGACTCCGCCCGCCACCTCAACGAGACTTTGGCCGCGCTGGTCCCGGAGGACCACATCCACCGGGTGGACCACTTCCTGGGCAAGGCAACGGTGCTTAACATCTTGGGCCTCCGCTTCGCCAACACCTTCCTGGAACCGGTCTGGAACCGGGACTTCATTGAAAAGGTGGAGGTCATCTTTGACGAGGACCTCGCCTTGGAGGGCCGCGCCCGCTATTACGATTCCGCAGGCGCACTCCGGGACATGATCCAGAGCCACCTGCTGCAGATCATGGCCCTGATGGCGATTGAGCCGCCGGCTTCGGTCGAGGAGCGTGATCTCCGGGACGCCGTGGCCATTCTCCTGCGTGCCAGCAGCATCAAGGCGCCCTACCGGTCGAGCACACGCCGCGCCCGGTACACGGCGGGATCCATCTCCGGCCGTAAAGTGCCCGACTACGCCAAGGAAGATGGCGTGGACGCCGCCAGGAACACCGAGACGCTGGCTGAAGTACGGGTGGACATCGACAACTGGCGCTGGCAGGGGGTCCCGTTCATCCTCCGTTCCGGCAAGGCGCTGGGGGCGAAACGCAAGGAGGCCGTGGTCACCTTCAAACCGGTGCCCCATCTGCCCAGGGGTTTCACCGGCGTCGACTCGCCCAACCAGCTCCGGATCGGATTCGGGCCTGACACCCTGCAGTTCGACGTCGACGTGAACGGCCCCGGAAACGTCCTTAGCCTTGACCGGACCACCCTCAACGCCGAACTCAGCGCTTCCGACCTGCTCCCCTACGGTGAAGTCCTCGAAGGCGTCCTCACCGGCGATCCGCTGCTGTCCGTGCGGGCGGACACCGCCGAGGACTGCTGGCGGATCGTTGCGCCGGTCATCACGGCCTGGGGCCGCGGCAGTGTTCCGCTGGAGGAATACGCCGCCGGAACCGCCGGGCCGGAAGACTGGCCTGCCTAGGCATTGCCCAAGGCATTCCGCCATGCAAAAGGCGGGCCCGGCACCTTTTCAGGTGCCGGGCCCGCCTTTTGCAATCATTGGGCTGGCAGTGGGCTAGATTGCGGCCGAGCCGCGTTCTCCCGTACGTACTCTTACAGCTTCAAAGACATCCACCGTCCAGACCTTGCCGTCGCCGGCCCTGCCTGTGTTGGAGCTGGCGATGATGACATCCAGGATGTCGTCCGCCTGTTCGTCCGTGGCCAGGACCTCAACGCGGATCTTGGGAAGCAGGTCCACGTTGTACTCAGCCCCGCGGTACACCTCCGTGTATCCCCGCTGCCTGCCGTATCCGCTGGCGGCGCTGACCGTGAGGCCCTGCACACCGTAGGATTCGAGCCCCTCCCGGATGGAGTCGAGCTTTTCCGGCCGGACGATTGCTGTGATCAGTTTCATGCCCCCACACTTTCCTTACCTGTTGCTGCATCAGTCTTCTTGCCGTCTTCCGAAACCGGGGCGGGCTCTTCGCCCTGCTTGCCGGTGATCAGTTCATGCAGCGGCTGGAAGCTCCCGCCGTGGCCGCCGACGCCGAATTCGTAAGCGGTTTCTGCGTGCAGGCTGAGGTCCACGCCCACAACTTCCTGCTCCTGGGAGACCCGGAAGCCCATGGTCTTGTGGATCGCCAGTGCGATCACGGTGGTCAGGATGGCCGAGTAAGCGATCGCGATGCCTGCCGCTGCGAGCTGGGCCCACAGCTGGGTCAGTCCGCCGCCGTAGAACAGGCCGCCGCCGACGCCCTCAACCGGGAGTGCGATGAAGCCAAGTGCCACGGTGCCGATGATGCCCGACACCAGGTGGACGCCAACTACATCCAAGGAGTCATCGAAGCCCCAGCGGAACTTCAGGCCCACTGCCAGTGCGGAAGCCACACCGGCGACGACGCCGAGTCCGAGAGCCCCGATCGGGCTGACGTTTGCACAGGCCGGGGTGATGGCAACCAGACCGGCAACCACACCCGATGCTGCACCGAGCGAGGTCGGGTGGCCGTCGCGGATGCGCTCAGTGATGAGCCAGCCGAGCATGGCAGCTGCCGGAGCGGCGAGCGTGTTGACCCAGATGAGGCCGCCCTGCTCTGCCGTGGTGGCTGCGCCGCCGTTGAAACCGAACCAGCCGAACCAGAGAATAGCCGCGCCGAGCATAACGAACGGAACGTTGTGCGGGCGGTGGTTCGGGTCCTTGCCGAAGCCCTTGCGGTTGCCGATGATCAGAACCAGGATCAGCGCGGCTACACCGGCGTTGATGTGAACCACTGTGCCGCCAGCGAAGTCAATGGCCGGGCCGAGGGCCTGACCGACGGCGCCTTCCGGGCCGAACAGTCCGCCGCCCCAGACCATGTACGCGATGGGGCAGTAGACCAGGGTGACCCAGACAGGCACGAACACGGTCCATGCGCCAAACTTTGCGCGGTCGGCGATGGCGCCGCTGATCAGTGCCACCGTGATGATGGCGAAGGTTGCTGCGTAGCCGACCTTGATAAGTCCGTCAGGAGCCGTGATGCCCTCAAGGCCGAATGTTGCGAACGGGTTCCCGACGATCTGCATGAAGCCTTCGCCGGAGCTCATTGATGCGCCCCAGAGCACCCACACCACACCGACCATGCCGATGGAAATGAAGCTCATCATCATCATGTTCAGCGCGGCTTTCGCACGTGTCATGCCGCCGTAGAAAAATGCCAGTCCTGGTGTCATGAACAGCACGAGTGCCGCCGCAACCATGAGCCATACGTGACCTGCGGTAAGTTCCATGGTGCACGTCCTCCCTTGCCTAGTTCCGTAGTTGTTCCAGCGGAATCCTCCGCTTGCCCAACGCCTTTTTGCGTTCTTAGACGATTTTTGCCGGGCTGTGTTTCGCCGGCGGAGGAATTAGATGTCCGGGTTGTTACAAGAACCTCCCGGAAGTAAATGGTGCATATCCTGCTTGTTACGGTTATGTTTCACCATTCCCAAACCGCCATCCCCCAGCCCCCTGCAAGGACTACGGCCCCATGACCGATCGTTTCCGCCCTGCCAAGCCCCTGCCGCGCCGGAACAGCGGCAAATCAGGCCGCACGGAGGGTGAGGCAAAGCCCGTCAACACCAAGTTGCCGCGTGACATCAAGGTGATGCTGGCTGCAGCGTTCCTGATTGCGCTCGGTTTCGGACTGGTGGCGCCGGTGTTGCCCCAGTTCGCTACGACATTCGATGTCGGGGCCACTGCCGCAGCCGTGATCGTGAGCATTTTTGCGTTCATGCGGCTGCTGTTCGCACCGGCAGGCGGTGCATTGATCGTGAGGCTCGGCGAACGGCCCGTCTACGTGGCCGGACTGCTGATCGTGGCGGCCTCAACGGCGGCGTGCGCGTTCGCCCAGGACTATTGGCAGCTGCTCATTTTCCGGGGTCTCGGCGGCGCAGGCTCGGTGATGTTCACGGTGGCGTCGATGGCCCTGGTGGTGCGGCTTGCACCGCCGGAGAGCCGCGGCAGGGTCTCCGGCGCGTACGCTTCCGCCTTCCTGATCGGCAACGTCTGCGGCCCCATTGTCGGTGGCCTCCTGGCCGGTTTCGGCCTCCGCATTCCGTTCCTGGCGTATGCGGCTGCGCTGGTCCTGGCGGCGCTTGTAGTGCAGACCCAGCTCAGCCACGTCCCCGGCAGATCACGGAAGGACGGCAGCCCGGGGCAGGCGATGGGTCTGGGCGAAGCATTGCACGACAGCGCCTACCGGGCAGGCCTCTTCTCCAGCTTCGCCAACGGTTGGGCAACCTTCGGCGTGCGCATGGCAACAGTTCCGCTTTTCGCCGTCGCGGCACTGGGCGGCGGCACCGCTGCGGCGGGCTGGGCGCTGGCCGTGTTCGCCGGCGGCAACGCCGCAGCCCTCACGGTCTCCGGGAGACTCGCGGACACCCTTGGCCGGAAGCCGCTGATGATTGCCGGGCTGGTCCTCACCGGGGTGGCAACTGCGGGCATCGGGCTGACCCACGATATGCCCTGGTTCCTGGCGGCCTCGGCCGTTGCCGGAATCGGTTCCGGACTGCTGGGGCCGGCCCAGCAGGCGGCCATCGCCGACGTGATCGGCAATGGCCGTTCCGGCGGCCGTGTGCTTGCCGTCTTCCAGATGATGTCCGATGCAGGGGCAATCATCGGCCCCGTGCTCGCCGGGCTCCTCGCCGACCGGCTCGGCTACGGCTGGGCATTCGGTGTCACCGGCGGCGTCCTGATCGTGGCTGCCGCCGGCTGGCTGTTGGCACGCGAGACGTTCCAGCGGAACGCCCAAAGCGGCGCATCAACGAACTAGTTCAGGAGTGCGTCGACAAAGCTCTCGACTTCGAACGGAGCAAGGTCGTCCGCGCCCTCGCCCAGTCCGATCAGCTTGACCGGAACGCCGAGCGATTTCTGGATGGCGACCACGATGCCGCCCTTGGCCGTGCCGTCCAGCTTGGTGAGGACGATGCCGGTGATGTTGACCACCTCGGAGAACACGCGGGCCTGGTTCAGGCCGTTTTGTCCGGTGGTGGCATCCAGCACCAGCAGGACCTCGTCCACCTCGGCAAGCTTCTCGATGACCCGCTTGACCTTGCCGAGTTCGTCCATCAGGCCCACCTTGTTCTGGAGCCTGCCGGCGGTATCGATCATGACCACGTCGACTTCCTGGTCGATGCCTGCCTTGACCGCTTCATAGGCAACGGAGGCAGGATCCGCGCCGTCGACGTCGGACTTGACGGTAGGCACGCCCACCCGCTGCCCCCAGGTGGCGAGCTGTTCGGCGGCGGCCGCACGGAAGGTGTCCGCCGCGCCCAGCAGGACGTCCTTGTCCTCGGCGACGAGGACGCGGGCGAGCTTGCCCACGGTGGTGGTCTTGCCGACACCGTTTACGCCCACCACCATCATGACGGACGGCGTGTCTGCGTGGCGTTCAGTGCGGAGGCTGCGGTCCATGGTCGGGTCCACAAGCTTGATCAGTTCCTCGCGAAGCAGGGCCTTGACCTGTTCGGGGGTCCGTGTCCCCAGCACCTTGACGCGCTCCCGGAGGGCATCGACCAGCTGCATGGTCGGCTCGGTGCCAAGGTCGGCGAGCAGGAGGGTTTCTTCGACCTCGTCCCAGACGTTTTCGTCGATGTTGTCGCTGGACAGGAGGGCGAGCAGGCCCTTGCCGAGGATGTTGTTTGACCTCACCAGGCGTTCGCGGAGCCTGGTGAGCCGTCCCGCCACCGGCAGCGGCGTCTCCACCGCAATGACCTCAAGTCCCGCCGCGTCGTCGGGGACCTCGGCCGTTTCCAGGTCTTCGAGGTCGACGGCGTCAGTGGACTTGCGTTCAGGCGTCACCGCCGGGCGGTCCTCCAGCAGCGTTCCGCCAGCGGAGCGCACGGGTTCGACGGGGTCGTTGGCGTCGCGGGTGCCCGGGTACTTGGTGATGTTCCGGCGGGTCTTCATGAAGACCGGGATCAGCCCGCCAATGACCACCAGGGCAGCGAGGATGGCAAGAATAATGGGGAGGATGTCATTCACTCCCCTAGCTTCTCACACACGTTTCCCCCATGTGTCACACGCTGCCGGAGCCTCAGCCGGGCGTCGGCGCGGGGCCGAATGCGGCTAGACTTCGGCTCCGAGGCGCTGGCTGATGACCGTTGAAACGCCGTCGCCCCGCATGGTCACCCCGTACAGCGCGTCGGCAACCTCCATGGTCCGCTTCTGGTGCGTGATGACGATCAGCTGGCTTGACTCGCGGAGTTCCTCAAAAATAGTGATGAGCCTGCCCAAGTTGGTGTCGTCCAGGGCGGCTTCGACCTCGTCCATCACGTAGAACGGCGATGGCCTGGCCTTGAAGATGGCCACGAGCAGGGCTACGGCCGTCAGCGAACGTTCGCCGCCGGACAGCAGCGAGAGGCGTTTGATCTTCTTGCCGGCCGGCCGCGCCTCCACTTCAATTCCCGTGGTGAGCATGTCTGAGGGGTCGGTCAGGACCAGCCTTCCTTCACCGCCGGGAAAGAGCCGTGCGAAAACGCGGACGAACTGCGCCGAGGTGTCGGCGAACGCTTCGGCGAACACCTTCTGGACACGATCATCCACTTCCTTGATGATGTCCAGCAGGTCCTTGCGGCTGGACTTGAGGTCCTCGAGCTGTGTGCTGAGGAATTGGTGCCGTTCCTCCAGGGCAGCGAATTCCTCGAGTGCCAGCGGATTGACCCGCCCCAGTGAGGAGAGGTCCCGTTCTGCTTTCCGGAGCCGTTTTTCCTGCTCATCGCGGACGAAGGGCCTGCCCTCCGGAACCGGCCTGCCGTCCTCGTCCACCGGCGCGCGGAGTGCCGCCCACTTGTCACCGGATTCCCCCGCGGGTACGGGCACAGGCTGGTCCGGCCCGTAATCCGCCACGAGCTGGTCCGGCGAGAGGCCGAGTTCCTCGACCGAGCGCAGTTCCAGGGCTTCGATCCGCAGGCGCTGCTGGGTCCGCGCAAGCTCATCGCGGTGCACAGAGTCCGTCAGTTCGGCCAGCTCGCGGCTGAGAAGGTCGTTCTGTGAGCGGACCTCCACGAGTTCCCGGTCCCTTTGCTCCCGTTCTTCCTCGGCGAGGTCCCGCGCGTGCAGGGCAAGTTCCACTGACACGTCCATGAAAGCGATGACATGCTCCACGGCAGCCGAAACGGCCGCCGCCCTGCCGGCCTGGATCCGGCGGCGGCGGGCACGCTGGGCAGCCTCTTCGCGGGCACGGCGCTCGGCCACTGCTGCCCGTTCCAGGGACAGGGCCCGGTTGCGTGTGGCAGTCAGTTGCTCCTCCGCGCTCCGCAGGGAGAGCCTGGCCTCCATTTCGGCCGACCTCGCCGCTGACGCTGCCAGGGCCAGTTCGTCCCGGAGTTCCGGCGAGGGTTCCTCATCCTCAGGAGCCTGCTGGGCTGCGTCGAGGCGCGCGGCCGCTGCCTGCAGCGCGTCCTGCTCGGCAAGGATGTTCGCCTCGGCCTTGGCCAGCGATGCGCCAAGCCTTTCGCTCTCGCCGACGGCGCTCCGCAGTACCGAGTTCAGGTGGCCCAGCCGTTCGGCCACGGCGGCAAGCCTGGCGTCCGATTCGTGGAGCCGGTCCAAGGCGGTGTCCGCTCGGTCCTGGGCTTCTGCACGGCGGGCCTGGGCCGCGGCCAGTGCAAACCTGTTCCGTTCAAGATCCGCGCTGACAGTGGCGAGCCTTGCCTCGGCCTCGTCGACGGCGGCCTGCACTTCCAGCAGCGACGGCGCGTTCGGTGACCCGCCCCGGACGGTGAAGGCCGTGAAGACGTCACCCGCGCGTGTCACCACGGTCAGCTCCGGCTGTACCTGGATAAGCTGTGCCGCCGACTCCAGATCCGTGACAACGGCTGTTCCGGCAAGCAGTCTATTCAGCAGGCTGTCCAGCAGCGGGGCGGCTTCCCGGCTGTCCGCGCGGCCGTCGACGCCCGGCACTCCCTCCAGCGCCGGCCCCGTCGCGCTGACCAGGTCCGTGGCCCAGCGGGCATCCCCGGGAAGGGGCCGCTGATCGGGAACGGCGTGCAAATCGGCGGGCGGCTGTTCCCCGGCTGCCAGCAGCAGCGAGGCGAGGCCGGCGTCGTCGTCCTTTAGCAGCTGCAGCACTTCGACGGCGGTACCGGCGTCCCGGACGACGACGGCGTCCGAGGAGCTTCCCAGGGCAGCGGCGACTGCCGCTTCATAACCGGCCTCGACGGCGAGCATCGATGCGAGCGGCCCCACGACACCGGGCAATCCTGAATCGGCGACGCGGCCTGAACCGTCCTTGCGGCTGAGCCCCAGCTGCAGCGCATCCCGCCGGGCCACGAGGGCGTCCCGTTCCCTTTCACCCTCGCGCTCGGCGGATTTCAGCCTGTCGATATCGGCCAGGATGGCGTCCAGGACAGCGCTGGCGTCCTCGTAATCGGCGTCGAGGGTTTCCTCGCCGTCCTCGACGCCTGCCACCTGCGATTCCAGGGCAGTGAACTCGCTCTGGGCGCGCCGCCGGCGCTCATCGCCGGCAGCCTGGGATTCCCGGAGCCTGCCGAGTTCTGCCTGTGCGGAGTCGACGCGCGACCGGGCGGCGCCAACCTGGCCGGCCAGTTTTGCCAGCCCTTCGCGGCGATCCGCTGCTGCGCGCAGGACAGCGGCCAACCGTTTGTCTTCGGCACTGGCGGCACTTTCGGCATGCTGCTTGGCTGCAGTGGCGGCTTCCAGTGCCGCGCGCTTCTCCAGGATGCCGTTTTCCAGCGCCGCCTGTTCTTCGCGGACCCGCGCCGCGTTCCGTTCGAGCTGCTCAGGATCCCGGCCTGAGTCCGGGACATCTTCTGCGGCGCCAAGCAGCCGCCGGCGCTCTTCGGCCAATGACCCGAGGGAGCGCAGCCTTTCCCGCCCCGCGGAGAGCTGGTACCACGTGTCCCGGGCAGCGTTGAGTTTCGGGGTAGCTTCGGCCGCAAGCTGTTCCAGCACCGCCTGCCGCTGGCGCCCGGTTTCAAGGCCCTGCCCGACGACGCTCCTGCGCGCCTTCAGTGCCGATTCGTCGGCCACGTCCTGTGCCAGGGCGGACTGCAATTGCACGAGGTCGTCCGCGAGGAGCCGCGCCCGGGCGTCCCTCACTTCGAACTGGACGCTTTGGGCCCGGCGAGCCACCTCGGCCTGTTTGCCGAGCGGGGTCAGCTGTCGGCGGATCTCACTGGTGAGGTCGCTCAGCCGCTGCAGGTTTGCCTGCATCGCCTCCAGTTTCCGGACCGTCTTCTCCTTGCGCCGGCGGTGCTTGAGGATCCCCGCCGCCTCTTCGATGAAGCCGCGCCGGTCCTCCGGGGTGGCATGCAGGACCTTGTCCAGCTGCCCCTGCCCCACGATCACGTGCATTTCTCGGCCAAGGCCAGAATCGGACAGCAGCTCCTGGATATCCAGCAGACGGCAGCCGGCACCATTGATGGCGTATTCGGACCCGCCCGTGCGGAAAAGTGTCCGGGAAATGGTCACTTCGCTGTATTCAATAGGCAGCGCGCCATCTGCGTTGTCGATGGTCAGGGACACATGCGCCCGGCCCAGCGGAGGGCGGCCGGACGTGCCGGCGAAGATGACGTCCTCCATCTTGCCGCCGCGAAGTGTCTTCGCACCCTGTTCGCCCATGACCCAGGCCAGGGCGTCCACGACGTTGGATTTCCCGGAACCGTTCGGGCCGACCACTGCAGTGACGCCCGGCTCGAAGTCGAACGTCGTGGCTGACGCGAACGACTTGAATCCGCGGACGGTCAGGCTCTTGAGGTGCAAGGTGGTTCGGATCTCCTGAGTGGCTGAAGCGGCTGGTTCCTGGCTCAAATCTACTGCGTGGCACGGACAAAGCGCGGATTTGGGCATTTGGCAGCAGCCAAACCCTTGCCACTCCTGGCCGCATGCCCTTAGACTCGCGGCTAAGGGTTGCTTGACGCTGCTCGAGCCGGTGGTCTCACACCGGTTCGACTTGGCAGGATCCAGCGGAGCTGGATGAGCCATGATGCAGTGAGGGGCGTTGAACAGCGCAACCCGGCTTTGAGGGATAACTGAATATCTTGGTTTGGCTGCGCCGGGGGGCGGCATGCAGGGCAGTGCTTTGAGCACGGCCCGATTCCGCAACTGCGCACTCACTCCAGGAGTTCAAATGTCCGTATCCTCAGCCGATCGCACGCTGAAAGCCTTCAAGCGGGTCATCTTCCTGCTGGCCATTGCCATGGTGGCAGCCCTCCTGCCGGTTGCGGCCCCCTCTGCGCTCTTACCGTTCGCCTTCGCGGCGGACCCCTGCGCCCCGCTGGTGAACGCCATCGCGTGTGAAAACTCAAAAACGGGGAGCCCGCCGTCGGAATGGGATATTATCGGCGCGGGCGATTCCGACATCCAGGGATTCGCGACGGAGATCAGCGTCAACGCCGGCCAGCCAATCAACTTCAAGGTCGACACCAACGCGTCCAATTACACCATCGCCATCTACCGGACCGGCTGGTACCAGGGCCTGGGTGCCCGCAAGATCGCTAATGTGACGCCGTCCGCCTTCCGGCAAGCGCAGCCCCAGTGCCTTTCGGACGTGGCGACCGAACTCTATGATTGCGGAACATGGGCTGTCTCGGCCACGTGGCAGGTCCCGGCGACAGCCGTTTCGGGCGTGTACGTGGCGCTGCTAACACGTCCGGACACCGGTGGCCAGAGCCACATCACTTTCATTGTCCGCTCAGACGGAAGCCATTCCGACGTGGTCTTCCAGACGTCCGACACGACATGGCAGGCCTATAACACGTATGGTGGCTCCGACTTCTACGAAGGCGGGGCGAACGGCAGGGCCTACAAGGTTAGCTACAACCGTCCGGTTGTTACCAGGGGTGGTCCTGACGGCCGCGACTTCTACTTTAGCAACGAGTACCCTTTGGTGCGTTTCCTGGAGAAGAACGGTTACGACGTGAGCTACATCAGTGGCGTGGACACTGACCGGAGCGGCTCCCTGCTTCTTAACCACAAAGTGTTCCTCTCAGTCGGCCACGACGAATACTGGTCCGGGGCGCAGCGAGACAATGTGCAGGCAGCCCGCGACGCGGGGGTAAATTTGCAGTTTCTGTCCGGCAACGAAATGTACTGGCGCACCCGCTACGAGCCATCTCAGGTTGACGGGACGGCCTACCGCACCCTGACGTCATACAAGGAGACCTGGGCCAACAGCAAGATAGACCCCAGCACGCAGTGGACCGGCACTTGGCGCGATCCCAGGTTCGCCTCCCAGGCAAACGGCGGTGGCCTGCCGGAGAACGGGCTGACCGGGACCTTGTACATGTCCAATTTCACCGACCTGCCAGTCACCGTCAGCGCCGCCGAAGGCAAGGCGCGCCTCTGGCGCAATACTTCCCTGGCTTCACTGGCGTCAGGGAGCTCCGCCCAGCTGGCCCCGCACACCGTGGGTTACGAGTCCAATGAGGACTTGGACAACGGATTCAGGCCGTCAGGACTCGTCCGGCTGTCAACGACCACGGGTCCGGCGGAGCAGTACCTCCAGGATTTCGGCAACACGGTCAAAGCAGGAAGCACCACCCACAACATCACCTTGTACCGCGCGGCCAGCGGAGCCCTCGTCTTCTCGGCCGGAACAGTCCAGTGGACATGGGGTCTCGATCAGGAACACGACGGAAGCGGCGCGGCCGCAGACCCCCGGATGCAGCAGGCGCAGATCAACCTGCTTGCAGACATGGGAGCCCAGCCAGGTACGCGCGATCCAGCCTTGGCTGCGGCTGCGCCCAGCAGCGACGTGGCTGCGCCAACAGCCACCGTCTCCTCACCTGCCGAAGGTGCCACGATTGCACACGGAAGCAGAGTGACCGTAACGGGCACAGCCACCGATACCGGAGGTATCGTTGCCGGAGTCGAAGTCTCAACGGACGGCGGCAGCACGTGGCACCCGGCTCAGGGCAAGCAAAACTGGACCTACACCTATCTCCAGAAGGGGTTCAGCACGGCCGCCATCAAGGTGCGCGCCGTGGATGACAGTGCAAACATCGGCACTGCCACGACGCGCAACGTCCAGCTAAGTGGCCCCTACACGGTCTTCGGCGACCAGGTACCCGCCGTCAGCGATTCCCAGGACGGCGGCGCCTACGAGCTGGGCATGAAGGTCACGCCCAGCGTGGACGGCTTTATCACCGGTGTCCGTTTCTACAAGAGCACAGGAAATACCGGCACCCATGCCGGCTCGGTGTGGGATTCGAACGGGCAGCGCCTGGCCAGTGCCACCTTCACTTCGGAAACCGCCTCGGGGTGGCAAAAAGTAATGTTCACCCCGCCGGTCCCCGTGACTGCCGGACAGAAGTACACCGTCTCCTACACGGCCCCCAACGGCCGCTACGCCATCAAGGACTACCAGTGGGCGAGCACCGGGTTCACGGATCCGCCCCTGACCGTCGCCGGTGGGTTCGGCAGTGAACCGGCCGGCGTGTACGGCGGACCGGGAACGCTCCCAACCAGTAGCTTCGGCAACGGGAATTACTTCGTCGATGCGGTGTTCGACACCGTGGACAACACGCCACTGACAGCCTCCGGGCAGTGGCCGCTGGACGGATCCTCCAGCGTCTCCTCCGCCACCACGGTGGGCGCGGTATTCTCCAAGCCTGTGACTGCGTCGAGTGTGCAGCTCACCCTGACTGCTTCCAATGGAACATCTGTACCGGGCACAGTCGGCTACGACGGGCTTTCCCGGAAGGCAACGTTCACGCCCGCTGCTCCCCTGGACCCGGCGACCACCTACACTGCTGCGCTTGGTGCAACCGCAACAGGCGGGGGCTCCCTGACCGCCGGTGGCAGGTGGTCGTTCACCACAGTTGTTGCCCCGCTTCCCCCGGGCGTCTGCCCGTGCGGTCTGTATGACGACACAGTCCTCCCGGGAGTCCAGGAGTTCAGGGACGGTGTGCCGCTGACGCTGGGCGTACGGTTCTACAGCACAACTGCCGGAACAATTACGGGTGTGCGCTTCTTCAAGTCGGCGGGAAACACTGGCACCCACACGGGCGCACTCTTCACCGCCGGCGGCCAGCAGCTGGCCACCGTCACGTTCATCAACGAGAGCACCACCGGTTGGCAGACCGCCTACTTTGACCAGCCGGTGCCGATGGCGGCGAACACCGAATACATCGTGGCTTACAAGACGGAGATCGGAACGTATTCAGCAACAATCAATGGATTCGGGAGCGGACTCAGCTCAGGGAACCTGAGGACGGGATCCGAGGCCGGCGCTTACTCATACGCGAACAACTTCCCGGACGCACGGTCCTTCGCCAGCTACCTAGTGGACGTAGTGACCCAATATCCGGAGGTACCTTTCGCGGCCAGCGGGCACACCCCTTACCCCGGCTCATCGAGCATTGCCTTGGACGCCGTCCTGACTGCGACGCTCTCCAAGCCGGCGACGGCTTCAACTGTCCGGATGACACTGACAGGACCGAACAACTCGGATCTCCCGGGGACCACGGCCTACAACCAGGCAACCGGCAAGGTGGAATTCACGCCGTCGGCACCCCTGACGGCAGCCACTGCCTACGCCGCCACTCTGACGGCAGTCTCAACGACAGGACAGGAGCTCGAGTCGGGCGGGGCTTGGACATTCACCACAGCACCGCTGCCGCGGACCGAGGGCGACTGCCCCTGCTCGCTCTACCAGGACACCGTGGTACCCGACGTAGCGGAATTCCGCGACGGAGTGCCCCTGACCCTGGGCGTCCGCTTCTCCAGCACCACGTCCGGTCAGGTTACGGGGGTCCGCTTCTACAAGGCCGCCGGGAACACCGGAAACCACACTGGTGCCCTCTACACCGCCGGCGGTCAGCAGTTGGCCACGGTCACCTTCAGCGGAGAAACCACGGCCGGGTGGCAAACCGCCACCTTCAGCCAGCCAGTGGCTATCGCGGCCAACACCGAATATGTGGCGGCCTACCGCACTCCCTCAGGCACGTATTCGGCAACGCCGGGAGGATTGAGTTCAACTCTTATCAGCGGGCCGCTATCCGCGAAGGAGGGCGCATACTCCTACAACGGTGACTTCCCGTCGTCGTCGGCGAGCGCGAGCTACCTCGTGGATGTCGTTTTCGTGGGCATGGCACCGCCGCTGAGTGTTGTGTCACAGATGCCCGCACCCGACTCAACGGACTTCCCGCTCACGTCGAAGCCGGCCATCACGTTCTCGGGGCCGATTCAGTCCGGCTTCACATTCGCCTTGTCGGCAGACGGTACCCCGGTCCAGGGAAGCGCAGCGCTGTCAGCGGACGCCGGCACCGTCACGTTTTCGCCAGCCCAGCCGCTCCCTTCCGGTACGGCGCTTTCTGCCAGCATCAGCAACGTCATCTCGACACAGGGAGCGGCGCTGGCACCGGTGAACTGGCGATTCACGACGGCGAGTCCTTCTGCTGCTCAACAGACCATGTTCGGCTCGCTGCTGCCGGCAGTTCCCGCTGCATCCGGTGACAACTCATCCATTGAGCTGGGAACCGCGTTCTCCGTGTCCGCGGCAGGTAACGCCACGGGCGTCCGCTTCTATAAGGGCTCCGGCAACACCGGAACCCATGTGGGGTCTCTGTGGAATTCGGCCGGTGAGAAGATCGCCGAGGTGACTTTCACCGACGAGACGTCGACAGGTTGGCAAACGGCAATGTTTGCCAACCCCGTCCCGCTGGCTGTTGGCCAGACCTACGTGGTGTCGTACCAGGCGCCCAACGGTAACTACGCGTACACCTCGGCGTTCTTCGAACAGGCGTGGACCAACGGTGTCTTCACCGCCCCCGGTCCGAACAACGGCGTCTACCGGTACGGGGCAGGCGGGCCGGTCCCGACGAACTCCTGGAATGCGACCAATTACTTCGTGGATGTCGTCTTCGCCCCTGCTTCACCATAAGTCCGGGACCGGTATACGTCCGGCAGCCGCCAGCCAGGAGGCGCTCCCGGACGTCGGGTATTCCGAAATGCGGGTGCACAGCGGGCCCTTTCTCTGCCGGCAGAGAAAGGGCCCGCTTGCCCATGGGGTCACGGCGCCGGCAGCTCTCAGGCTCGCTCCGCGGACTTCGCGGGGCATGGCCGCTGTCCCGGTGTTGCCGGGAGGTCGACACGAGGCAGTCCGTCGTTCGGGTCGGGGAGGAAAGCCGTGTTACCCCGGCGGGGGCGCATGCGGTTGGGAGGCCGGTACGCCGAAACAGGACAACCCGACCGCTCCTTCCGGTGAAGCTGGGAGTGCCTTGACTCAGCGAACCACGGAAGGCGACCAGGCATGCTCTATGTACAGGGAGGCGACGGCGGACGGATCCGCCTTGATCTGCCAGATGTCGCTGTCGCCGTCGGCGCCTTCGCGCGCAAGGCCATAGAGGAGTGTTCCGTCATCGAGCCATTCAACCTGGTCGTCAACACTCCGCGGCTCTGCCAGAACAGATTCCTTGCCGCTGGCCAGGTCCAGGATCATGACCTTCCAATGCGTGGCCAGCGCCGTGCCGGTGTTCTTCTTGTAAGCCACACGGGTACCGTCGGGTGACACTGACGGGCATTCCACGCCGTCGTGGACGGCTGTGAGCGTCCTGGCCGAGAGGTTTCCCTTGACCAGCCAGATGCGCCCTGACGACGCAGCGGTGGCATAGAAGGCGTCAGGGTCTCCGGGCACGAAAGTCACGCCCCAGATATTGCGGTCCGCTGCCGTCACCCGTGCTCCGTTGACAAGGAGGGCGAAGTCTTCCAGGTTGCCGGTTCCGGCACTCCCGTCCGTCCGGCTGATGGAAGTCTCGGTCGAAAAGCCCGAGGCGCCGTATGAGTGGCCTGAAACGAACACGGTGGTGGAAACCATTGAGCCATCAGCACTCATCCGGGTTCGGCTGGGGATGCCGGGCAGTGCCCACCGGCCGGTTGCCTGCCACTCCCTGTCCAGCAGCACAGCCTCGAAATTTGTGACAAGACCCCGGTTGGTCTTCAGGCAGACGACGCCCCGCGCCGTCCCGTAAATCCGGTCGCAGGCCTCAGCCGCCAGGAACCGCTGACCGGAAGGTGCGTCGAGGGGAACAGTGCCGGCCATGCCGTATCCCTGCCCCGGAGCCGTGTTGCGGAAGAGCACGAACGAAGCGGCAGGAAGGGCCCCGCCGGAAGCCGCACTGACGGCGGATGCAGCCGAACGGCTTTCCTGGAAGCGCTGGAAGGCAACAACGGCGTATGTCCCGGCACCGGCAAGGACCAGTACAGTGATCGCCAACAGGATGATCCAGCGCTTCCTGCCTCCGGCCGGATTCAAGCCGACTGCCTCTGACGAATGCCCGCCCGGAGAATCAGCAACGAGGCCGGTACGGCGACGGCGAGGCAGCCGCCCACCACGAACATGGCCGTGGACGGACCAAGCGCAAACCACAGGACACCAAAGCCCGCAGAAGCGGCCATTCGACTGAGGGCAACGACTGTCTGGGCGGCGCCGATCCCCGTCGCCAGCTTCTCCGGCGGCGTGAGCTGGCTTGCCAGGGCGGCGAGGACGCCGTCCGTTGCGGCGTAGAAGGCACCGAGCAGGACCAGGCACCCCAGCGTAGGGCCCAGTCCGCCCAGCGGCACGGCGGCAAGGACATAGCACAGCAGGAGGGCGACATGCCCGGCCACGAAGACTTTTGCCTTCCCCCAACGGTCGGCCAGCCGGCCGAGCGGGATCGCAAGAACGAGGAAAACCACGTTCGTGCCCACATACAGCAGCGGGAACCACTGCACCGCAAATGAATCACGGTCCTGCAGGACAAGGTAAATGAACCCGTCCCCCACCGTCAGCAGTCCAAGCAGACCCGAAGCGACAAGCAGCCGGCCAAGTCCGGGCTCCCGCAACAGGCTCCAGCGGAAAACGAAGGAAGGGCGGCGCCGCGGTTCCCGTGCGGTCCCGGCGGATTTGGCAGTTTTCAGGTTGGGCACCACCAGGGCGAGTGTGGCGACCCCGATCACCGCAAAAGCAAGGGAAACCACGAAGAGGGTTCCGTATCCGTTCGGGATCAGCATAAGGATAAAGAACGCGAGCAGCGGACCGCTGGCAGCCCCGATGTTGTCCAGCATCCGGTGCACGCCGAAGTGCCGTGCCAGATACTCAGACTGGGCGGATACGGTGATGAGGGCATCGCGCGGGGCCGTGCGGATACCCTTGCCAATCCGGTCACCGGTAACGATCGCCGTCAGCGCCCAGAAGCCGCCGGCGAAGAGGAACCCTACCCTGGCCACCATGGACAGGCCGTAGCCTGCGAGGGCAATCCATTTCGGGTGTCCGCTCCGGTCCGCTGCCCAGCCCGCGGCGATTCTCACAATGGCGCTGGCCCCCTGGTTGATTCCGTCAAGAATTCCGAAGGCGATGGCGGACAGACCGAGAAATCCGGTGATGTAAAGGGGGAGGACGGCCGATACCGATTCGGAGGATATGTCGGTGAACATGCTGACGATCCCCAGCCAGAGAATGACAGGGGACAAACGGAAGGCCTGCTGCGGCAGTTGGGGATCGTTCGACGTTGGCTGCGCGTCCTTCTTGCCGCCGTTCCGATCCGAGACAGAAATGTACATGACCGCTACCCCGCCGTCGCGTGGAGGCTACCGAGCAGCGTAAACCGCGTACTGCCCGTTCCGGTTGTTGATGTGGTGAGGGTCAGCGAATCGCTGCCCCGAACGAAACGCACTGCCCGCCGCCCCTCGGCTGCCGGAGCGGCCTCAGACCAGAAGCCGACAGTCATGAGGCGCTGTTGGAAATGACCCACAACGGAGTCCCGGCTCAACTCAGAAATGGCGTCCGCTGTCACCTGAAGGACGGTGTCCGCAGCAGATACACCGGTGAAGACCACGATGGACTCATCCGGGAAAGGGAGAGCGGCAGCCGGGAAGCCATCGACGATTTTCCCTTGGGCGGACGCCGTGGCAGGTAGCGGCAGGCTGACCAGTGCAGCCGGCGGCGATGGCAGCGGAAGCCCTCTTGGGGCGTCGGACACAGGGGGAAGCACTTCCATTCGTGTGGACTCGGGTGCCGGGCTCTCCGTGGACTTTCCGGGAGAGGGATCTGTTCCGCCTGCGCCGCCCCCTTCCGCGCCCGATCCACCTCCGCCGGGTACCTCGGACGCCGCTCCGGATGGGCTACTGTCACCGGGACTGGCCGAGGCGCCGGGAACGGAGCCTGACTGAGCGGCCGCGCCGACATCCGGGGCCACCGCCATCTGATCCAGATAAACCGCAGTGCCGCCCAACGCTGCTGCAACACTCACCCCTACGATGACAAGCCTCTTGGCTATCATTGGGCCCCCGCCTCCCGTTCAGGCGTTGGAGACCAACGCATCTGCGCTACCGGCAGCCCCGACTGCCTTGGGCACAGTGTGTCACCTGTGACAAACAGTTCGGTAGAGTGGCGCTACCTGCTTTTTGGGACCTCTACCACCGGCCATTACGGGGGCGCGGCTGGCATACGGGGCAGGTGTAGGACGAGCGGTTCATGAACTGTTCGCGTTTCATGAGGCTCACGATTCCCGCCGCCGCACAGCGTCTACACTCCTGGTTTTCCCTGCCATAGGCGTTGAGGGACCGGTCGAAGTACCCGGAAGCGCCGTTGACGTTGACATATAGGGAGTCGAAGCTGGTGCCGCCGGCGGCAAGGGCGTCCAGCATCACTTCGCGGGCGGCTTCGAGAACCCTCAGTGCCTCGGCGCGGCGGAGCGTATCCGTGGGCCGCGCGTAGTGGAGCCGGGCCCTCCACAGGGCCTCGTCCGCGTAAATGTTGCCGATGCCTGAAACCAGTCCCTGGTCCAGGAGCGCGCGTTTGAGGCCCGTTTTCCGGATCCGCAGCCGGCGGTAAAAGGAATCGAAGGAGAAATGCGGGTCGAGCGGGTCCCGGGCGATGTGGGCGGCTTCCTCGGCAATGACCGGCGCCGGGAGTTCCCCTAGGCCGCCTGGTCCGCCGTCGGATGTCGGGATGAGCGACGTCACGAACAGGCCGCCGAAAATGCGCTGGTCCACAAACCTGAGCTGCTCCGGCATGCCTTCAGCCGGGCTGAGCCGCAGGCGGATTTTCAAGTGTTTCTCGTCCGGCACGCCGGCATCCTGCATCAGCAGTTGGCCGCTCATGCCCAAATGCGCCATCAGTGCCACGGCCGGTCGGACAGCCCCGGGCGGAAGGACCTCCAGGGGCTCCGGCTGCACGGCCTCGGCCTCCTCCAAGGGAAGCCAGAGGAACTTTCCGCGCCGCACCACGTCCAGGACCCGGGCGCCTTCGAGGTTGCCGGCAAAATCCTGCACGCCGAGAGCATGGCGGCGGATGGAGCGCGGGTCCAGGACGTCAACAGAGGTGATTGTCCTGCCGCGGACCCAACTCACAAGTCCGCGGCGGACAACTTCGACTTCCGGCAGTTCGGGCACTGAAGACCTAGCGGCCGGCTTCGGATTCCGCTGGAAGGCTTGGCGTCCCGGCAGCCGACAGCTTCCGCCAGGCGTCGGCGGCAGCTTCCTGCTCGGCTTCCTTCTTGGAGCGTCCCGCACCCTGTCCGTAGTCGGTCCCGCCGATCCGGAGCACAGCTTCAAAGGTCCGCGCATGGTCCGGGCCTGAACCCTCCACGGCGTAGTAGATGCTGCCCAGCTGGCGGCTGGCTGCCAACTCCTGGATGCTGGTTTTCCAGTCGGTTCCGGCGCCAAGTGCAGCGGCGTCCTGGAGCAGCGGTCCGATGAGCCGCATGACCAACTGGCGGGCCGTTTCGATGTCGTTGGACACGTAGGTGGCGCCGATGAGGGCCTCCATGGTGTCCGCCAGGATGGAGGACTTGTTCTTGCCGTCGGTGAGCTTTTCGCCCTGTCCGAGGTAGATGTAGTCACCGATGCCGAGGCTGCGGCCGATTCCGGCAAGTGCCCTGGTGCTGACAACGGCCGACCGCCGCTTCGCGAGGTCGCCTTCAGGCAATGCCGGGTTGTCGCGGTACAGCGCATCCGTCACGGAGAAACCCAGGATGGAATCGCCAAGGAACTCAAGGCGCTCGTTAGTGGGTATGCCGCCGTTTTCGTAGGCATATGAACGATGTGTCAGAGCAAGACGAAGCGTCCCGGCGTCAATAGAGACACCGAGACGCTTCAAAAGCTCTTCAGTTGAAGACGTCATTTTCAGCCAGTGGGCCGATTAGACGTCTGCGACCTTGCGGCCCTTGTACTCAAGGAACAGCGCAGTGCCAGCCGAGTCGGTAACGACCTTTGCCTGGTGCGGCAGGCTGTAGGTAACCTGGCCGTTCTCAACGGTCTTCACCAGGTGGGGGGCAGTTGCCTTCCACTGGGAGCGGCGGGCGCGGGTATTCGAGCGAGACATTTTCCGCTTCGGGACAGCCACGGCTAACTCATTTCTCTCTAGAAAAACACTTACAAATCAATTTTGCCGGTCAGGCTTAGCCAAGTCAGCTAGGGCGGCCCAGCGAGGATCTACGACCTCGTGGTGATGCCCCGGCTCGTCTTCCAGGCGTATTCCGCATTCGGAACAAAGGCCCTGGCAGTCTTCCCGGCACACCGGCTGGAACGGCAGCATGGTTACAACCGCGTCCCGCAACACCGGCTCAAGATCGATTAAATCGTGCTCGATTCGATATTGCTCTTCTTCGTCTTCTTCAGCGGAGAACTGGGCGCCCTCGTAGAAGAAAAGTTCTTGCACATTGACCTCAAGGTCATACGCAAGGGGATCCAGGCATCGGCCGCACTCGCCGGTTACTCCGACGAGAACGGTTCCTGATACCAGAATTCCTTCGTGTACGGCCTCCAGCCGCAGATCCAGCTCGATGTCCGAGCCTTCCTGCACGCCAATGAGCGCCACACCAAGATCCCTTGGTGCAGGTACATGTTCCGTCAGCGTCCGCATGCTCCCCGGACTGCGTCCGAGGTCCTTGACGTCGAACGCCAAGGGCGAACTAGCATCTCGTTTAATGAGAACTCCTGTTGAACATATGACCGACGTACTATCTTAGCCTGATCTCCCGGGCGGACTCAAACCGGGCGGACGCCGCACAGTCGAACACCGCGGGACAGGCAGGGAATGGGTCGCAGAACCGGCAGAGGCCGTTGCGTACTGGTCAAGCCTACCCTCTGCCGGGCTGGTCCGAAGACGACTCGCCCGCTAGAAGCCGTTTCAGCACGGACCTGGGCACATAGTCGGACACACTGCCGCCCAACGTGAAGACTTCCTTGATAAGCGTTGACGACAGGTGGAGGTAGTGGCCCTCGGTGGGAAGGAACACCGTTTCCACTCCGCTGAGCTGCCGGTTCATGGTTGCCATCGGGAGCTCATAGTCGAAGTCGGACGAGGAGCGGAGGCCCTTCACAATGGCGGATACACCCCGCTGCCTGCAGTATTCGGCCAGGAGCCCCTCCCCTACCGGCTCCACCACGATGCCGCGCAGCGACGCCAAGGTCTCGCGGGCCATGTCGATCCGCTCTTCCAGCGGGAAGCGGTACTTCTTGGCGTAGTTGGTTGACACGGCCACGATGACTTCGTCAAAGAGGCCCGCGGCCCTGGCGATGACTTCCAGGTGGCCGTTGTGGATCGGGTCGAAGGAGCCTGGGCATACGGCGCGTCTCATATTCCGAACCTACCGCATCCGCGGGCCGGGATAACATGACTGGATGCCCGAGTCGAACATTCCGTGCACCGCTGCAGTGGGCGCAGTTCTTGTCACAGCGCGGGCAGCGAACGCCGTAACCAACCGACAGGCAGGCAGACAGTGACCACATCAGTTCCGGCACCCTGGCAGCGGGCGGCAGCAGGAGCCAACCTGCTGGCAGCCAACGGTAACCTCGGCGTCACAATCTTCGAGGAAATGACCACCCTCGCGGTACGGACCGGTGCCATCAACCTGGGACAGGGTTTCCCGGATGAGGACGGCCCGGCAGAGATCAAGGCTGCTGCGCAGGCTGCAATTGCCGCCGGCGCCAACCAATATGCACCGGGCAAGGGAATCCTTCCCCTGCGGGAGGCCATCGCGGCGCACCAGGACCGGTTCTACGGGCTGACGCCGGACCCGGAGGCAGAGATCATCGTCACCACCGGCGCCACCGAAGCCATTGCAGCTTCACTGCTGGCACTCGTGGAACCCGGTGACGAAGTGCTCACCTTCGAACCGTTCTACGACTCCTACGGCGCCATGATCGGACTGGCGGGGGCCACGCATGTGACGGCGCCCCTGCTCGCTCCGGACTTCATGCCGGACATGGCGGCGCTGGAAGCCGCCTTCAGCGGCCGCACCAAGGTGGTGCTCATCAACAATCCGCACAACCCCACCGGCGCCGTCTTCCCGCGCGAGGTGCTTCAGCGCGTCGTCGAACTTGCCTCCCGGCACGACGCAGTGATCATCACGGATGAGGTCTACGAGCACCTGACGTTCGGCGAACGGCACATCCCCGTGGCTTCCCTCCCCGGTGCCGCCGGCAGGACCGTCACCATTTCCTCAGCGGGGAAAACATTCTCGTTTACAGGCTGGAAGATCGGCTGGCTGAGCGGGCCCGAACACCTGGTGGCCGCCATCCGGACAGTAAAGCAGTTCCTGAGCTACAGCTCCGGCACGCCGTTCCAGGGCGCCATCGCTGTTGGTCTTGGCCTTCCTGACGATTTCTACACCGGAATTTCCGAGACCCTCCGGCACAAGCGCGACATCCTCAGTGAGGGGCTGAAGGCCGCCGGCCTGGACGTCTTCACACCGCAGGGTACGTACTTCGTGAATGTGGACACGGCACCTCTGGGGATCTCCGACTCCGTTGACCTGGCCCGGAGGCTTCCGGAGCTCGTGGGGGTCGCCGCCATCCCGGTGCCCGTTTTCTGCCACCCCGAGGGCGCCGAGCGGACCCGCAGCCTGCTCCGCTTTGCCTTCTGCAAGAAGACCTCAGTCCTCGAAGAAGCCGCCGCCAGGCTCGCGACGCTTCGCGACAGGCTCTGACCATGGCGGCCCGGCCTGCGGCAGCGTCCCGCTATCTCCGGACAACCGGCCAGCATGCAGCCATCGAGCCGGATGCCTTTACCGAGGGAGCCTACGTTCTCAGCATCGGCGGGGCGGAGCAGTCCCACGTGAACCTCGCTGAGCCGGGCGAAATATTCTACGAGTACCTCCGCCGGATCGGGCACATCGTGGATCTGGCCGCCCCTGCCGGGGAGCCCGTCAGCGCCCTGCATCTTGGGGCCGGGGCGCTCACGCTGGCACGCTACATCCAGGCGACACGTCCGGGATCCGTGCAGTACGCCGTCGAGCTTGAGCGTGAGCTGCTTGACTTCGTCCTGCAGCAGCTGCCGATGCCCGACGGAACGGTGCTGCACACGGTGATCGGCGACGCCCGCGACGCGCTGGCGGAACTGCCCGCGGAACTGCGTTTCGACGTCGTCATCCTCGACATCTTTTCCGGACCGGAGGCGCCGGAGCATATCGCCTGCACCGAGTTCTACGCTGAAGCGGCGGCGAAGCTGACACCGCGTGGCGTGCTGATAGTAAACGTGGGCGACGAACCCGGGCTGACGCTGGTCCGAAGCCAGGTGGCAGCGCTGCGGCGGGCCATGAGCGGGGTGTCCGCGTTCGCCGAAGCCGGGATGTTCGCCGGCCGCTATCCCGGCAACATCATCCTCACCGGCACCCAGGGGCCGTGGCCTTCAGAATGGACTGACGTGCTGACCGCCCGAGGCCCGCACCCGGCGAGAGTGCTCGCCGGTGTGGACCTCGAGGCGTTGTCGGACTAGGACGGGCTCAGCCTTCGCCGCGGCCGCAGCAGGACCGCGACCGGGTTGCGGCTTGTCAGCTGCCGCCTCCCACGGGTTCAGCGAACCACAGCTTGGTCTCGCCGTATTTCTTCTCGGCGAACCGCTCCAGCGATGCCGGCCACGACGGCTCCGGGCTGCGGGAGGAACGCTCCACCACCACGACGGCGCTCTCCGCCAGGTAAGGCGACAGCTCTTCCAGCACCGCACCCATCGCGGGCTCATCCAGCGGATACGGCGGGTCCAGGAACACGAGGTCCCACAGCGTGCCCTGCACGGTCCGTTCCAGGAAGGACTCCACCCGGGACCGGTGCACGGATACGGCCTTGCGGCCAACTGCCCCGTTGACAAGGTCCGCATTACGCTGGCAAACCTCGCTGGCCTTGCCGTCGAATTCCACCAGGTCGACGGTTTCCGCCCCGCGGCTGGCGCTTTCCACGCCCAGGGAACCGGATCCCGCGTAAAGGTCAAGAACCCGGGCACCGGCCACCACGTTGAACGCCTCAAGCCGTGAGAAGAGGGCTTCCTTGACGCGGTCCGTAGTGGGACGGGTCATGGACCCCGGTACGCTGACCAGCGGAATCCCGCCTCCGGCGCCGGCAATGATGCGGCTCATGCCTGCACCGTCCCGCTGCTTGCAGCCATGCGCCAACTCCTAGCCACGCTCAAGGAACGCCTCCTTTTCGGGGTTCAAATACTCTTCTATTGCCTCCGCGAGTGCAGAATGCTCGGCCAGGCCGGGATCCCGGGCCACGATCCGCTGCGCATCCTGGCGCGCCTTCGAGATGACGGCCTCATGCTCCAGGACACGCAGCAGTTTGAGCGCGGACCGTCCGCCGGACTGTGATGCCCCCAGGATGTCGCCTTCACGGCGCAGCTTCAGGTCCTCCTGTGACAGCTCGAATCCGTCCGTCGTGGCCGCCACCGCGTCCAGCCTGCGGCGGCTGGGGTGGCCGGGTTCCAGCGTGGTGACCAGGAGGCAGGTACCGGGCAGGCCGCCGCGGCCCACCCGTCCCCGAAGCTGGTGCAGCTGCGAAATGCCGAACCTGTCGGCATCCAGGATCACCATGAGCGTGGCGTTGTGCACGTCGACGCCCACCTCGATCACAGTTGTGGACACCAGCAACTTGGTCTCATTGGCCGTGAAGGATGCCATGGTTGCTGACTTCAGGACAGGATCCTGCCTGCCGTGCAGCGGTGCCAAAGAAACGCCGGCCAGCGCGGGTTCATCGTTGAGGTGTTCGACGACGGCCGTGACTGACGCGAGCTCGCGGGCCGGTCCGTCACCTTCCAGCTCGGCGGCGGACGGCTCCGCTTCCCCGGGACTGAAGTCGCCGTCGTCGTCCTCGCCGATCTTGGGACACACCACATAAACCTGGTGTCCGGCGTCGATCTCCTCCCGGGACCGGGACCAGATGCGTCCGGCCCAGCCGGGATTTTCGGCCAGGCCAACGACGTGCGTGGAAATGGGGGCCCGGCCCGCCGGGAGCTCGTCCAGCACCGAGGTTTCCAGGTCGCCGAACACGGTCATGGCCACGGTCCTGGGAATGGGCGTGGCGGTCATGACCAGCAGGTGCGGCGGTTTGCTCGCTTTCGCGCGTAGGGCATCGCGTTGCTCAACTCCGAAGCGGTGCTGTTCATCCACGACGATCAGCCCGAGGTCGTAGAACGAGACGTTGTCGCTGAGTAGCGCGTGCGTCCCGATCACGATCCCGGCGGTGCCTGAGGCTGCGTCCAGCATGGCCTGCTTGCGGGCTGCAGTGGGCATGGAGCCGGTAAGCAATGTGACCTGCACGGAATCGGGACCCAATCCGCCCAGCAGGCCGTCGCGCGACAGCGGCCCCAGCGTCCGGCGGATGGATTCGAAGTGCTGGGCTGCCAGGACCTCGGTTGGCGCCAGCAGCGCGGCCTGTCCCCCGGCGTCAACCACCTGGAGTATGGCGCGCAGGGCAACGATGGTCTTGCCTGACCCCACCTCGCCCTGGAGGAGCCGGTTCATGGGGCTGTCCTGCGACAGCTCCTCCGCGAGTGTTTTTCCGACGGCAGACTGGCCGGCGGTGAGCGTGAAAGGCAGCTGACGGTCGAACGCGGCCAGGATGCCGGCTGTCACGGGCCTGCGGGCCGTGGCCTCCTCGGCGGCCAGCTGGGCGCGGCGCCGCGCGAGGGCTGACTGCAGGACCAGGGCTTCCTGGTACCGGAAGCGGTCCCTGGCCCGCTGCCAGTCGCCGGGCACCTCCGGGGAGTGGATCAGCCGGTACGCCTCTGCCGCCGGCAGGAACTTTTCCCGTGACGCGACCTCGGGCGGCAGAGGATCAGCCAGGGCGTCCAGGTCGGCCGTGTCCAGGAGGGTGGAGATCACTTTCTGGATGGACCAGCTGGTGAGTTTGGCCGTTGCCGGGTAGATCGGGATGGGCATGGCGGCGAGCTTCTCCGGGTCCATGCCCGGGGTGTCCGGGTCCTCGTCGAGCAGCTGGAAGTCGGGGTTGGTGAGGCTCAGGCTGCCGGCGTACCGTGTGACCTTGCCGGAGAACAGGGCCCGCCGCCCCGGGAGCAGCTCCGCCTTGGCGCGATAGCCATTGAAGAAGCTCACCTTCAGGGTGCCCGGGACGCCGGCCCCGGGAAGCCTGCCGACGTGCCCCTGGCTGTTGTGGTTCGTCCCGGAATCATCCGTAATGACGACGTCGGTGAGCGTGCCGCGGCGCGCCCGCATGGCCCGGGTGCTGTTGGAGACGACGCGCGCGATGAGCGTGACCTCTTCATCCAGCGGAACCTCGCTGATCGGGGTCAGCTCACCGCGGTTGAGGTAGCGGCGTGGAAAGTAGTTAAGCAGCCCGCCCACGGTGGTGATGCCCAGGTGTTTCTCGATGACGGCCGCGGACCGTTTGCCGATGCGCCGTTCCAGGCCGAGTTCGAGCTCAGTGTTCATGTCCGTTGGGGTCCCGCGGCAGGGCGAGCTGGCTGACCGAAATTTCCGTGGGTTCCCCGAGCGAACCGATCAGTGCCACTGCCGGTTCGGGGGCAGGAACGTGGACGTGCACGCGCCAGCGGTATTTTCCGTCGGAGTCCATGGCGCCGCCCACCTGGCTCATGATCACCGAATCCCCCATTTCGTCCAGCCGTTGGCGCAGCGTGGCCGCGTCCAGGGGCGACAGGCTGATGGTGCACATGACTTCCACGCCGTCGTCGTCGGGCATGCTGGTATGGATATGCGGGTCCTGGACGTCGTAGCCGTGCAGACCGTCCAGCAGTTCGCTTTGGAGTTCTTCACCCAGCACTGCCGAGCGCAGGCAGTCCAGGATCAGCAGCATCCCCACCCCACCCGCGTCAACCACATGGGCTTCGTGCAGGGCAGCCAGCTGGTCCTCAGTCCGGACCACTGCTTCGAGCGCCGCCTCAACAGCTGCGTCCAGGGCGAGGCCCAGTGCGTGGTTGCTGTCGTCGCCGTTCTGGTCGGCGTCCACCGCCGCTGCGGCCCGCGCAGCCGCCTCCATGACGGAGAGCATGGTCCCCGGAACGGGGTCGCTCAGGGCGGACCAGGCCCGGATCTGGGCCCGGTTCAGTGCAGCCGCCAGCAGCGGCGAGCTGAGGCGGGTATGGCCGGCCAAAGGTTCGGCAGCGGCGCACAAAAACACCGAAAACAAGGTTCCGGAGTTGCCGCGAGCCTGTTCCATGGCCGCCTGGCCGGCCCGGGCAAGCACTGCCCCGACGTCCTGCTGGCTGTGGCTGCCGGCGGACCGGTTCGCCGTCCCGGGGTCCTGCGGTGCTGCCGGGCTGCTGAGGGCCTGCGCAGCGGCACGGACCGTCAGGTACAGGTTGGTGCCGGTATCGCCGTCGGCCACCGGAAAGATGTTTATCGCGTTGAGCCGGTCGCTGTGGTTCCCGAGCGCTGTTTCGGCCTTGCCCAACCACCGCTTCATCGCTTGCGCGTTGGCGGCAATCTTAGTCTGCAAAGTGATCCCATCCCACAGTGTCCGCGGGCCGGCCCGCTATCTTGACGCCAGTGCTTTCCATCGGTGCAAGGGCTTCTACTGAGCCTATCGCAGCGAAACCCGGAGGCAGCTGTACGTCCGCGGGAAATGTGGCGAGGAGTCCATGATCTTCCCCGCCGCCGAGCACCCATTCCATGGCATCCCCGCCCACGGCGTCGGCAGCTGCAGACAAAGGCCCGGTGAGATGCTTCAGCACAGCCGGATCCAGGTCCAGGACGACGCCGCTCGCCGCGGCCAGGCGGCTGCCGTCACGGATCAGTCCGTCGGAAATATCCATCATTGCCGAGGCTCCGGCCGCGAGCGCTGACGGCCCTGCAGCCAGTGGCGGAAGAGGGCGGCATTGCCTGTCCATGATGGTGCGCTGCTCAGGCGTCAGAAGGTTGACGCCCGGCCCGGCTTCGAGCAGGGCAAGGCCGGCCGCTGCCTGCCCCACCGTTCCGGCCAGGGCCACGGTATGGCCCGGGCGGGCACCGGACCGCAGTACCGCTTCCCGGCCGTCCAGCGTTCCCAGGATGGCCACGGTAACGGACAGTTCCCGGCCCCGGCCCAGGTCCCCGCCGGCAACCGAACAGCCGGCAGCGCCGAGGTCGCGGATGGCGTGGGAAAGGCCGTCCGCGAAGTCCTCCACCCAGGAGACCGCCGTTTCCGGCGGCAGGGTCAGGCTCACCACCATCGACGTGGACCGCGCGCCCATGGCGTTGATGTCGCTGAGGTTCTGTGCCGCGGCCTTCCAGCCGACGTCGAAACCGGTGGTCCGGTAACCATTGCGCCACACCAGCCGGAAATCCTGGTCCTGCACCTGCGTGTCGATGCTCACCACCGTCCTCCCGTCCGGGGCGGCCACAATGGCGGCATCGTCCCCGGGCCCAAGCAGGAGCGCCGAGCCCTTTGCGGGTCCGCTGTTGAGGCGCGGAAAGATCCTGGCCAGGAGCTCGGACTCGGAAAGTCCGGCGACAGTAAGGTGAGTTTCAGGCACAGCACTACGCTACAGTCAGGGACCGACATCCGTTCCCCGGACCCCGCGCTGACCCGCCGGCATCCGGCCGACGCCGACGGTCCGGTCAGCGTCCGTCCGGCACGCCGGCGCGGGATAGGCTTAAAACATGCACCAGTTCCGCTCCCCGGCTTCCATCAGTTCGCTTCGACTGCCGGCAACGGCGGCGGCCGTGGTGCTTGCCCTCAGCGCCTGCGCCCCAGCGGTGGATGTATCGCCGGCCAAGGATGCGGCCAATCCCGCCTGCGCCCCCATGATGGTTGCACTTCCGGACACCATGGGTGATGCCGGGCTGCGCAAGACCAACAGCCAGGCAACCGCGGCCTGGGGCGATCCGTCCAAGGTCATCCTGCGCTGCGGGGTCAACGTACCCGGCCCCACCACCGACCGCTGCGTCAGCGTCAACGGCATCGACTGGGTCATCAAGGAAGGCGACCCCGTGTGGACGCTGACGACATTCGGCCGCGAGCCGGCCACGGAGATCCTCATGGACCCGGACCAGATCAGTTCCGCGACCGTGCTGGCGGAACTGTCCGCCGCTGCCGGGAAGATCAAGGCCACGAGGAACTGCGTGGGCCAGGAAGAACTCCAGAACCTGCCCACCGGTCAGTAGCCCGGCAGGGTTCCCTGGCCGAAGCGGAGCATGGTTAGGGTGCTGCCGGTGGGCCCACGCCGGCAGGGTTCCCTGGCCGAAGCGGAGCGAGGTTAGGGTGCCGGTGGGGACTAGCGCAGCCCGGTCTTGCGGTGCAGCGCCAGAGAGATGAGTTCGTCGATCAGGTCCGCATAACTGAGTCCGGAGGCGGCCCACATCTGCGGATACATGCTCTTGGGTGTGAAGCCGGGCATGGTGTTGATCTCGTTGATGATCAGCTCACCGTCGGGAGTGTAGAAGAAGTCCACCCTGCTGAGGCCCTCCGCCCCCACGGCATCGAACGCCGCGGCGGCAAGCTCGCGGACCCGGGCGATTGCTTCCTCGGGGATGTCGGCCGGGCAACTGAGCGAGGCGGCGTCGTCCTCCACGTATTTGGCATTGAAGTCGTAGAACTCATGCTCGCCCGGTGCCACTGCAATCTCGCCCGGCATTGAGGTCCGCGGGCTGTCGGTGCCGCGCCCTTCGAGGACGGCGCACTCGATTTCGCGGCCCACGATTCCGGCTTCGATCACGAGTTTGAGGTCATGTTCACGGGCAGCCTCGATGGCCGCGTCCAGGCCTTCCAGGGAGTCCACCTTGGAGATTCCCATGGAAGAGCCCGCCCGGGCAGGCTTGACGAACACGGGGTAGCCCAGCAGGTCAACGCGTTTGCGGACTGACTCGGGGTCCGTGATCCACTGGCGGTCGGTCACGGCGATGTAGGGGCCCACCTGCAGGCCGGCGGCTTCGAAGACCACCTTCATGTAGTGCTTGTCCATGCCCACCGCGGACGCGAGAACGCCGGCACCCACGTAGCGTGTGTCCGAGAGTTCCAGCAAGCCCTGGATGGTGCCGTCCTCGCCGAACGGTCCATGGAGCAGGGGGAAGACAACGTCCACGGAGCCAAGCTCCTGCGGAACTTCGTTCGGGGAGGCGACAATCAGCTGGTGTTCGCCGCCAATTTCCGCGAGTGTGACTGTCTGGTCTGACGGCGCCACTTCAGGGAGTGAGGTGGCCGAGAGGGACCACTGCCGGGTGTCCCCCGAGGCGAGGACCCACTGCCCGGTCTTGGCTATACCGATGGGGATGACATCGTACTTGTCGTAGTCGATGGCGCCGAGCACGCCCGCAGCGGTCACGCAACTGACGGCATGCTCACTCGAGCGGCCCCCAAACAAAACGGCAACGCGTGGTTTAGCGTGGCCGGCACCGGTGTTCTTGTTCAATTGTTCTTCCGACACAGTTAGTAATCGCCTTCGGATTTAAGGTCCCGGGCCAGCAGCAGCGGTCCCAGTTCGTCAACGGACAATTTTCCGGCCAGGACGGCAACGACGGCCGCAGTGATGGGCATGTCGACGCCAAGCTTTCCGGCAAGTTCATGCACGGCCTGGCCCGACTTGATCCCTTCGGCCGTCTGGGTCATTTCCGCGGCCACCTGTTCGAGCGTCAACCCCTTGCCGAGGAGTCGTCCGGCGGTGTGGTTGCGGGACAGCGGCGAGGAGCACGTGGCCACCAGGTCCCCCAGTCCGGCCAGGCCTGCCATGGTCTGCGCCTCTCCTCCGAGGGCCAGCGCCAGCCGGGATGTCTCCGCAAGTCCGCGGGTGATGACCGAAGCCTTGGTGTTGTCGCCCATCCGCTTGCCTTCGCAGATGCCTACGGCCAGGGCAATGACGTTCTTGACGATGCCGCCGATTTCAACGCCGACGACGTCGGTGCTGGTGTAGGGGCGGAAGTACGGGGCGGTGCAGCTGCGGGCAATCCATGACGCCGCCTCGGCGTCCGAGCAGGCCACGACCGACGCCGTCGGTTCCTCCCGGGCAATTTCCATGGCAAGGTTCGGTCCGGACACCACGGCAACGCGGTCCGCCTTGATTCCCAGTTCCTCACAGATGACTTCGCTCATGCGGGCGTCCGAACTGAGTTCCAGCCCCTTCATCAGCGAGACCACCAGGGCGTCGGGAGAGATCAGGTGCCGCCACTCGCGCAGCTGCAGCCGAAGGGACTGGGCGGGAACGGCCAGAACCACAAGGTCTGCACCGGACAGCACGTCCGCGACGTCGGTGGAGGCGGTGATGCTGTGCGGGAGGTCAATCTCCTTGAGGTACTGCGGGTTGCGGTGGCGGGTGTTGATCTGCTCAACGACTTCGCTGCGGCGGCCCCAGAGGCGGATGTTCCGCTGAACGCCGGATGCCGTGGCGGCGTCGGCGAGGATCTTGGCAAAAGTGGTGCCCCAGGAGCCGGCTCCGAGGACGGCGACCAATTTCGCTGAGCCCGCTGCGGCCTGTTCCTGGGTCATTTGCCGCCCCGTTCGATGTTGCGTCCGTGTTTGCTCTGGTTGTGGGCGGCAGGGTCCCACCGTTCGGCGGGAGGCTGCTCCGACCGCAGCGTTCCCAGCAGCCCGGTGATGGCGTCCATGATGACGGCGGTGGCCGCCGTCAGCGTCGCCTTGTCTAGCGGCCGGCCCGCAAAAGCGCTGAGGTCCACGGGATCGCCCACCAGAACGCGGGATGTCCGGCGGGGAAACACGTGGAAGCGCTTGGCATAGCGGGGAAAGACCTGGTGGGCCCCCCAATGGGCCATGGGAACAACCGGAATACCGCTTTCCAGCGCCATCCGGGCGGCGCCGGTATGGCCCTTCATCGGCCACAGTTCCGGGTCCCGGGTCAGGGTGCCTTCCGGGTAGATGATGATCGCTCCGCCTTCGCCCACCACTTCCTTGGCGACGTTCAGCGAACGGTTGGCACCCGCCGTCGAACGCTCCACCGGGATCTGCTTGGTGGCGCGCAGCACGGCCCCGACGACCGGCACTTTGAAGAGGCCGCCCTTGGCGAGGAAGTGCGGCATCCGCTTCTGGTTGTAAAGCATGTGGCCGATCACCAGCGGGTCGATCTCGGTGCAGTGGTTGGGGGCAGCGATGAAGCCGCCTGCCGGAAGCTTTTCCAGCCCTTCCCACTTCTTGTTCATGAGCAGGTTCATCACGGGCCTGACGATCCCGGCGACGATGACAAAGGTGATGCGGCTCTTGGCCGTTTCCTTCACTGGAACCCCGTTACTTGGCTGAGGTGATGTCGAAATCGGCGCCCAGGCCGGCGAGCTTCTCGGTGAAGCGCTCGTAGCCGCGGTTGATGATGTCGATTCCGGTGACCCTGGATGTGCCGGTGGCGGCCAGGGCGGCAATGAGGTGGCTGAAGCCGCCCCGGAGGTCCGGGACGTCGATATCGGTGCCCTTGAGCTGCGTGGGGCCTGAGATGACGGCCGAGTGAAGGAAGTTGCGCTGGCCGAAGCGGCACGGCACACTGCCGAGGCATTCCCGGTGCACCTGGATGTTGGCACCCATCCGGAGGAGCGCGTCCGTGAAGCCGAAACGGTTCTCGTAGACGGTCTCGTGGACGATCGAGACGCCCTCGGCCTGGGTCAGGGCCACAACGAGCGGCTGCTGCCAGTCGGTCATGAATCCCGGGTGCACATCCGTTTCCAGGACGAGCGGGTTCAGTTTGCCGCCGCGGTGGTAGAAACGGATGCCGTCCTCGCCGATGTCCATGCCGCCGCCCACCTTGCGGTAGGTGTTCAGGAAGGTCATCATGTCGCGCTGGGACGCACCCTCGACAAAAATGTCTCCGCGCGTCACCAGCGCCGCTGATGCCCACGATGCGGATTCGTTGCGGTCCGAGAGTGCGCGGTGGTTGTAGCCGCCCAGGTCCCTCACGCCTTCGATCCGGATGGTGCGGTCAGTCTGGACGCTGATGATGGCGCCCATTTTCTGCAGCACGGCAATGAGGTCGATGATTTCCGGCTCCGTGGCCGCACCGGAGAGCTCGGTGATGCCTTCGGCCCGGGTGGCGCTGAGCAGGACCTGCTCGGTGGCACCCACTGACGGGTACGGCAGGGAGATCTTGGCCCCCTGCAGGCCTTTGGGTGCGGAAATGTGGATGCCGCCCGGACGCTTTTCGACGACGGCCCCGAACTGACGCAGGACGTTCAGGTGGTAGTCAATGGGGCGGTCGCCGATCTTGCAGCCGCCCAGGTCAGGAATGAAGGCCTCACCGATGGCGTGGATCAGCGGACCGCACAGCAGGATCGGGATCCTGGAGTCACCGGCGTGCGCGTCAATGGCGGTGCTGGACGCGGTCTTGGCGCCCTTCGGATCCAGGGTGAGGTCCCCGGTGACGGGGTCCTTTTCCACGGTGACGCCGTGGAGCTGGAGCAGGCTGGTGACAACCTCGACGTCCTTGATTTCAGGAACGTTGCGCAGCACGGACGGCTCGTTGCCCAGAAGGGCAGCCACCATGGCCTTGGGGACAAGATTCTTGGCCCCGCGAACGGTGACGCGGCCAGTCAGCGGGACGCCTCCGCGGATTGTCAGAACACTACTCATTTACCGGTTTCCTCACGACTACTCGCCCCCAAATCCTTAGAAAGGCTCCAGCTAAGCATAGGAGCTTGCGTTACCGATCTGAAATACGGCGCGCCCCCCGCAGGTGCAGCACAGGACCGGGAGCGGTCGCAACAGCGTCCGGGAGCGGGCCTGTGGCGTGACGCGTCCGTCCGGTAATACCGCCCTGCCTAGGACAGCCGCGCGGGGAGGGTTTTCGGCTTGAATGCGGGCCTGGTTGCCTCGTAGGCGGTGATGTCTTCCTCGTGCTGAAGGGTCAGCCCGATGTCGTCCAGGCCCTCCAGGAGGCGCCAGCGCGTGTAGTCGTCAATCTCGAACGGCGCCACCACGTTGCCGCAGATCACGGTCTTCGAAACGAGGTCCACCGTCACTTCGGTGCCGGGGGCGTTCTCCAGCACCTTCCAGATGAGCTCGATGTCATCCTGGGCCACTTCCGCTGCCAAAAGCCCCTGTTTGCCGGAGTTGCCGCGGAAAATGTCCGCGAACCGGGAGGACAGAACGGTCTTGAAGCCGTAGTCCTTCAATGCCCAGACGGCGTGCTCACGGGAGGACCCGGTGCCGAAATCGGGGCCGGCAACCAGCACGGAGCCGGCGTTGAACGGTTCCTGGTTGAGGATGAAGGCCGGGTCCTTGCGCCAGGCGGCGAAGAGGGCGTCCTCGAAGCCGGTACGGGTGATGCGCTTGAGGTAAACGGCGGGGATGATCTGGTCGGTGTCCACGTTGCTCTGGCGCAGCGGTACGCCGATCCCGGTGTGGGTGCTGAACTTTTCCATGGCGGATCCTTCGGTGCTGGTCGTTGCGTCGTCGAAACGGCGTCGACTGGTCGGCGTTATCTAGGCGGCGCTGGTGCGGAGGGCGGCGGACTCCGGTGCGGGGTCAAGGTCCGACGGGGAACTCAGCGTGCCGCGGACCGCCGTCGCTGCTGCCACGACCGGTGAGACGAGGTGCGTGCGTCCGCCCTTGCCCTGGCGTCCTTCAAAGTTGCGGTTGGACGTGGAGGCGCAGCGTTCGCCCGGCTCCAACTGGTCGGGGTTCATGCCCAGGCACATGGAGCAGCCCGCGAAGCGCCATTCGGCACCGAAGTCCTTGAAGACCTTGTCCAGGCCTTCCGCTTCCGCTTCCAGCCGGACCCGCGCGGATCCCGGTACAACGAGCATCCGGATGTTCGGGTCCTTGGTGCGGCCGCGAATGATGTCCGCGGCGGCGCGCAGGTCTTCCATCCGGGAGTTGGTGCAGGAGCCCAGGAAGACTGTGTCCACCCGGATCTCCTTCATCGGCGTTCCGGCTTCCAGTCCCATGTACTGCAGCGCCCGTTCGGCCGCTGCCTTGGCGTTTTCATCACCGAAGTCCTCAGGCGAGGGAACCTTCGAGGACAGCGAAACGCCCTGGCCGGGGTTGGTACCCCATGTCACAAAGGGTTCCAGGGTGTCGGCGTCCAGGTCCACCTCGACGTCGAACGTCGCGTCGTCTTCCGAGCGCAGGGTGTTCCAGTATTCGACGGCGGCGTCCCACTCCGCGCCCTGCGGCGCGTGCGGGCGTCCGTACATGTAGTCATAAGTGGTCTGGTCCGGGGCAACCAGGCCTGCGCGCGCACCGGCTTCGATGGACATGTTGCAGATGGTCATCCGGGCTTCCATGGACAGCGCGCGGATGGCTGAACCGCGGTATTCCAGGACGTAGCCCTGCCCGCCGCCCGTGCCGATCTTCGCGATGACGGCCAGGATGATGTCCTTCGCCGAAACACCGGGCCGGAGAGTCCCCTCGACGTTGATCGCCATGGTTTTGAACGGCTTCAGGGACAGCGTCTGGGTGGCCATGACATGTTCAACCTCGGAGGTGCCGATGCCCATGGCCAGTGCGCCAAAGGCTCCGTGCGTGGAGGTGTGCGAGTCGCCGCAGACCACGGTCATGCCCGGCTGGGTGAGCCCGAGCTGGGGCCCCACCACGTGGACGATGCCCTGCTCGGCGTCGCCCAGGGAATGCAGGCGGACGCCGAATTCCGCACAGTTGTTGCGCAGGGTCTGGATCTGCGTCCGGCTGGTGAGATCGGCGATAGGCTTATCGATGTCCAGCGTCGGGGTGTTGTGGTCCTCGGTGGCGATGGTGAGGTCCGGGCGGCGCAGTTGGCGGCCGGCCAGGCGGAGCCCCTCGAAGGCCTGCGGGGACGTGACTTCATGCACCAGGTGGAGGTCGATGTAGAGAAGGTCCGGCTGAGCGTTGGCACCTTCGCCGTCGCCTTTGCGCACCACGTGCGCGTCCCAGACTTTCTCGGCCAATGTCTTTGCCATGGCCATCTCCCTTCACTGCTGTTGGCTGTTTATATCCACTGAACCAGCAGGCCCGCGTAATACGCCAGCCAAATGATTTGCATCTCAGATATTGAGACGGCAATATCATTACATGGACAATTCTAGTGGAGTCGGTGTCATCGATAAAGCGGCCCATGTGCTTGACGCGCTTGAGGCCGGTCCCACCACTCTGGCGCAGCTGGTGGCTGCCACCGGTCTGGCGCGGCCGACTGTGCACAGGCTTGCCCTGGCCCTCGTTCACCACCGGCTTGTCAGCCGCGACATCCAGGGCCGGTTCGTGCTGGGCAGCCGCCTCGTGGAGCTCGCCTCCGCCGCTGGCGAGGACCGGCTGATCGCTTCCGCCGGGCCGGTGCTCATGCAGCTGCGCGACGCCACCGGCGAAAGCGCCCAGATCTTTCGCCGCCAGGGTGACTGGCGTGTGTGCGTAGCGTCAGCGGAGCGGCCCATCGGCCTCCGGGACACCATTCCGGTGGGCACCCAGCTCTCCATGAAGGCCGGCTCGGCCGCCCAGGTGCTGCTGGCTTGGGAGGATCACGACCGGCTCCTCGAAGGACTGCAGGCAGCGCGCTTCACACCCACTGTCCTGGCGGGAGTACGACGGCGGGGCTGGGGCCAGAGCCTCGGCGAACGCGAGCCGGGGGTCGCCTCCGTTTCGGCACCTGTGCGGGGTCCGTCCGGACGGGTTATTGCCGCTGTCTCAATTTCCGGTCCGATCGAGCGCCTGACGCGCCAGCCCGGCCGGCTGCACGCCGAAGTCGTCTGCAACGCTGCCCGGGTTCTTACCGAGGCACTCCGCAAAAACAACGACTGAACCGGCAGCGTCCTGCTGACGCGGCCTGCCGGCGGTCCACACTTGGCGCTCCCGCCACCTCACGTGGCACTAGGCTGTGCCCATGAACAGCTATGCGGTCTTTCTCCGCGGCATCAATGTGGGCGGCATCAACATCAAAATGGCAGACCTCAAAGCTGCCCTCGCGTCGCGCGGCTTCACGGGAGTGAGGACGCTTTTGGCAAGCGGCAACGTGGCACTGGCCAGCGATCTCGGTGCGGCAGCAGTCAAGAAGGACGTTGAAGCCTGCCTGCGTGAAGCCTTCGGTTATGACGCCTGGGTTGTGGTGCTCACCGCCGACAGGGTTGCCGATATCGTCGAGGCGTGCCCCTACCCGGCCGACGACAGGGCGACCCACACCTACATCACGCTCAGTTCGGACAAAGCCGTGCTGGACGAGCTGTTCGAGGCGGGTGAAGGGCTGGACGGCAATCGGCAGCACCGGCTGGGTCCGGAGGCCATGGCATGGCTTGCGCCCGCCGGCGGTACCCTGGACAGCCCGTTCAGCAAGCTCTCATCCAAGGCCCGCTACAAATCCAGCACCACCACCCGCAACCTTCGCACCATGATCAAGGTGCGCGACGCAACGACGGCCCTGCAGGACGGCTAGTCTCGCTCCGCTGACTTCAGGGCGGCGTTAAAGGACTTCAGCCTGCTGACCTCGACCTCCACCGGTTCAACCACGAGCCTGTCCGCCACCGCAGCCACAGCCGCATTGAGCTTCTTCCGCGCCGCTGCGGCACGCAGTCCGGCGGCCGCGCCGGCGATGAATTTCGCGGCGATGGCCAGGACAATGCCAAGCACCACTCCCCCGGCAATCATCAGGGTGGGAACAGGCCACCCTTCCACCCTGGGCACTTCCGGAACCGGCAGCTGGAGATAGCCGAGGCCTGCAAGGCCGCCAAGCCAGGCCAGCCCACCCAGGGCTGCCAGAAGCGCCAGCCACTGGACGACGTTGAATAGGCCCCACCACCACGATTTACGTCCGGCCAGCAGCTCGGTGCCCGCGATGGCCTGGTCCAGGGCGTCCGGCAACTGCTCCCGTCCTTCGCGTGCCGCGCCGCGGATAGCCGCCCGCCACGGGCCTGGAGCACCGATACTGGCTGCGTCCGCGAATTCCCGCACGGCCGCATCCGTCCTGGCGCGTTCAGGCGCACCCGCCGGCGGCAGCGATGTTCTGTTGACCTCGGCGTTGCCCCCTTCACGGCGAAGGTTCAGCCGCCGCAACGGGTCCGGGCGGAACCGGATCAGCCAGCGGGTAAGGGGCCAGCCGGTGCGCCGTGTGGATTCATGCCGGTACGACCGCGCCACGGCATCAACCACGAGCGGAACGTTGGCGGCCTCTGCAAGCTCTGCTGCGAGGCGCGTCCGTGTGCCGGCCCGGACTCCTGCCGCTTCCCCGGTTCCGGAGACCGCCGCCAGCTGAGCCGAGGCCTTGGAAACATCCGCCGCCAGCCGCTGGGACAATGCCTGCCGTTGTACCGCCACCTGGCGGATTGCCGCACGGACCTTGTCCACGCCGGTTCCCGTCAGGGCCGAGGCGCCCAGGACCTGGACTTTCCCCAGCCCGTCCCGGGCCAGAATAGCCTTGAGCGATTCCAGCACGGGCGCGACGTCCGGCGGCGGAAGCAGGTCAATCTGGTTGAGGACCACCAGGGTGACGGCTCCGTGCGAAGCCAGCGGCGCCAGGAAGTCGTTGTGAACTGCTGCATCCGCGTATTTCTGAGGGTCCAGCACCCACACAAGTACATCCACCAGTCCCACCATCCGCTGCACAATTTCCCGGTTGGCAGCCTTCGTCGAGTCGAAGTCGGGAAGGTCCAGCAGGATCAGGCCGGTGGACTCGTCGGCGAATCCCGGCACCGCTGTGGCATGGTGCCGCTGGTTAACCCCCAGCCAGTCCAGCAGCGGTTCGCTACCCTCCGTTCCCCAGACGCCTGCCAACGGTTCCGACGTCGTGGGACGGCGGGCTGCCGCCGTCGCGATCTCAGCGCCGCTGACCGCGTTGAAGAGCGAGGACTTGCCGCTGCCCGTGGCACCGAAGAACCCCACCACCGTGTGGTCCGAGGACAGTGACCGGCGCGAACTGGCGCGCTCGAGGACGTGCAGCACGTCATCGAGCGACTCTTCGGGAAGCACTCCGCCGGCAAGTTCCCGCGCGTCGTTCAGGGCTTCCAGCCGGGTGTGGAGCCGGGAGGCTTCCCTGGTCCCGCTGTGCCTACTCACGCGGTCTCCGCCAGCCGCTGAAGGGCACGGGCATGGCCGGCCAGCACGTCCGGCGACACGCCGGCGCTGAACTCCAGCCGTTCAAGGAAGCGCTGTTGTTCTTCCAGCAGCAACTTGTCGCACCGAGAATGCAGGTCCTCACGCGCGGTCCTTGCGAGGCGCCGCACGGCATCCTCGCCGAAGACGGCTTCCAGGAGCCGTTGACCCACGATAGCGGTACCGCCGGCCACACCGACCTCGAGTCCCGTGAGTCCGGCAGTCATGGAGAAAACGACGATCATGAGCGCGGCGCCGAGCCCGTTAACCCCAAAGGAAAGCCACCGCGCCTGTGTGCGCTTGCCTTGCCCCTCGGTGCGGATGAGCTCCATGAGCCCTGCCTGCCACGCCCGGATCTCTGCCGCGACCCTGTCCGGGAAGCCGGTGCTGGTGCCGGAAAGGTCATCGGTGCCCAGCAATTGCCGGCCTGCAGGGTCCGAGCGCCAGCGCTGGTCGGCATCCTCGGCCGCATTGGCGGCCTCGTCCATAATGACGGCCTGCAGCCCGGTTTCGATGGCTGTTTCAACCTTGACCGCCGGGGCAGGCTCTCCCCGGAAAAACGCACCTACGCGGTCCCGCATGCGCCAAATGTTTTGTTCCAGGACCCGGAAGAATTCGCCGGTGCCCACGAAGTCCTGCCACCTGGCAAGGACTTCGCCGCGCAGGAGGGCTCCGTCCCGGGTGGCCTCCAAAATCCGCACCGCAGCATCCTGATAGGCCGTGCGGGCATCCCTGGCCAGCACTTCCGCAGCCTGCTGCTGCTCCTGCGAAGCCCGGGCGAGGGCCGCGACCCGCCCGCTGAGCGTGCGCACTGCGCCGTTCAGCGTCCGGCGGGCAATCTCAGCCCGCCCGGCCGCATCCTCCGCCAGTTCGCGGAGCCACCGTCCCAGGGGTTCCACAGCTTGGGGTGGCAGCATTCCGAGGCGGTCAAGGGCAACCTCCTGCACAATGAACAGCCGCGCTGCGCCGAGGCCCTCCTGCTGGAGCATCGCCCGCAGGTCCGTGCTCACCTCCGCCTCAGCGGCAGGGGGCACGCGGTCCAGGACCACGGCCACCATGATGTCCCTGGCAGCGGCATCGAGCAGCAGCTTCCAGGGGACGGCGTCAGCATAGCGGTTGGCTGTCGTGACGAATACCCAGAGGTCGGCCGCCGCGAGCAACTGGCCTGCGAGCTTCCGGTTGTCATCCGATACTGAGTCGACGTCCGGAGCATCCAGCAGCGCTATGCCTTCCGGCACCGCAGGATGCCCCACGAGCACAAGGGACGATGTTGAGGCGGCATCCGGTGCAGCCCCTGCACGGTTGGCTGGAACCGGCGTGTCCACCACAACACCCCGGACCCGGCTCAGGCTCGGCAGCACACGCTGGTCTTCGAACCAGCTGGCATCGGCCGGGTTGTGAAGGAGGATCGGCTGCCTCGTGGTTGGACGGATAGCCCCCGCCCTCGTGACAGGGTGGCCCACCAGGGCATTGACGAGGGTGGATTTCCCGGCACCGGTGGATCCGCCCACCACCGCCAGCAGCGGAGCGTCCAAGCTGCGGAAGCGCGGGAGGATGTAGTCATCGAGCTGCGACAGCGCGTTCCTGATATCGAGTCGGGCGGTGTCCGCGCCCGGCAGTGCGAGGGGCAGCTCGGCCGCGAAGAGATCGCCGCGAACAGCTTCGAGCAGTTCCACGGCGGCAGCAGCCCGTGAGTTCGAAGCGGGAGCGCCCGGGGGCGAACTCTCAGATGGGGACGTCACAGCTTCATCATGCCAGTTCGGTTACCGTCCGGCGTGTGCATCCCGCCGGGAAATCCCCGCCGGGAAGTCAACTCCCCCTCGCGACTCCGGGGGAAAGGACCGTTCGACGGGGATTTGTCGCGGAAGGTACCATGCAAAACAAAACGGCCCCGGGCTGTTGCCCGGGACCGTTTCAATGGTGACCCCAGCGGGATTCGAACCCGCGTTACCGCCGTGAGAGGGCAGCGTACTAGGCCGCTATACGATGGGGCCGCGTACTTCCGGATAGCATTTCTGCCATCAGGCTCAGTGATTGTTTCACACACAGAGCCGGTGTTTCAAATCGGCTAAACCGGCTTGAAACCCTGATCCGCTGCACCGAAGTGCCGCTTATTCAGAGCTGGGATACCAGGACTCGAACCTAGAATGACGGTACCAGAAACCGTAGTGTTGCCAATTACACCATATCCCAATGACGCTTTCGGGCCGGAGAATCAGGTCTAAACCTTCGCTCCGAGCGCCTCAGCACGAGTAATTACTTTACCCGAGAGTTTTGGCTGGCACAAATCGAGGCGTCCCGCCCCGCCAGCGAGGACGCGGGGCGGCTGAAACACCGCCCGACTGGGCGCGCAGCCGAGAAATTCCTTGCAAATCCGGGCCAGGCAAGTTTACGCTCGGTAAGTTACTAGCCAGTAACCAAGGGTTTCCGCCCTGCCCGACCGGCAGCTTTCAGCCCGGCCCAGCATGTTAGCTGCGTCACGGTCGGGAGCGCCAGGGGACACTGCTCCCGCCAGGACCGTCGAGAGGAATCTTCCGTGCCACAGAGTCGTGCCGCCGCTCCCCCGAGCACCCGTTCACAACAGGTTGCCATAACGATCCTTGCCTTGCTCCTCATTGCACTGTTGGGCTTTTACACAATGGTCACCGGACGCATTACCGACGGATCGGCCCGCCTCAAGGACGGGGCAGGCCAGGCCTCGGCCGGTGCCGACCAGGTCAAAGTCGGTGCCGCAAAATTGTCCGAGGGTGCTGCACTGGCAGACTCGGGCGCTGGAGACCTCTCAGCTGGGGCCGAAAAGATCCATGCCGGCATCAGCAAGCGGCTCGCTCCCGGCGCGGACCAGCTGCAGGCTGGGGCCGAAAGGCTGGCATCCGGAGCGGCCCGGATCGAAACGGACGTCAGCAACAAGCTCGCCCCCGGCGTGTACAAAGTTGATGACGGTGCCCGCAGACTGGCCACCGGAGCGGCGCAGCTCTCTGCAGCCCTGACTCCTACACCCGGCGGCACCGGGGAGAACAATCTGGCCGACGGCGCCACACAGCTCGCCGGCGGTGCCGGCAGGCTGGACGCAGGCGCAGGCCAGCTCGCTGCCGGGACAGATCAGCTCAAAGGCTACCGCGGGACCAACGGCAATCCGGAAGCGGGTACTGGCACCGCTGCCCTGGCCCAGGCCCTTGACCTGCTGCAGGCCGCCGCCGAAGACCCCGTCCGGGGGCTTGCGCCGCTGTCCCTCGTGAAGGACAAAATTGCACAAATCACCGCTGGCGCCCACAGGCTCGACGCCGGAGCAGGACAGCTCCAGTCCGGCGCCTCACGGCTCCACGAAGGCACCGGGGAATTGAAGGCGGGTGCCGGCAAGCTGGCCGCCGGCTTCACCACCCTCAGCGGCAGGCTCAACAGCCAGGACCCGGCGAACCCCGGGATTGTCCTCGGCACGCAGCTCCTGGCAGACGGCACCGCCAAACTCAGGGTGGGGATGGACGGCGTGCCCGGAAACCCCGAACGCCCGGGCCTGCTCAGGGCGAGTGCCGGGATGACCGAAGGCTCCGCCCGGCTTGCCGCCGGGACTGTGGCCCTGAATACCGGCATCCAGGGCCACCCTGGTGATCCCGCCAACCCCGGGCTGCTCAGCGGCTCCGAGGTCCTGGCCGCCGGAGCCTCCGCACTCGCGGAGGGCAACAACAAGCTCGCCTCCGGGTCGACGCAGCTGGCCGCAGGGGCCGGCAAGCTGGCGGAAGGGAACGCGAAGGTGGCGGCTGGGACGGACACGCTGCACTCGAGCGCTGCAGCGGTCTCCCCGTCGGACATGGCGGGGCAGCCCGACGCCGGAACGGCCGTCGGCATGGTGGGGGCGCTTGGACTCGGTTCCGTTGGCGTCTTTGTGGCGTTGCGCAAAAGTCGGCCGCGTGGGGCATCCGCCTAATGCCGGCCGCCGGCCCTAGCCCAGCAGGTCCGCCAGCGAACCTATCTGATGACCGGCGAAAGCAGACTCGGTTTCACCGGTGCGGTTCAGCCAGACGCCCAGCAGGCCAGCCGCCGTCGAACCTTCCGCGTCAAGCAGCCGGTTATCACCCACATAGAGCGTCTCGGCCGCACTGCTGCCCAGGAGGCGGACCCCCTCAAGGTAAATGGCAGGATCCGGTTTGGGCACCCCCACCGTGTCCGTTCCCACCAGGACCCTGATGCGCTGCAACCCCGCGGTATCGAGCTTCACGCGTTGGTAGTCGTGGACATTGTTGCTCACGGCGCCGTAGGGAATCCCGGCGGCGTCAAGGGCATCCAGGACCGGCGCAACGTCCTCGAACGCGCGGACGTAGCCGTGCTGCAGGGCAGCGTACGACGTAACCCAGGCATGCGACTCCTCACCCTCCTCGAGCTCCACGCCGAAGTGGCCCAGGGCGGCCCGGCCGCGGAGCAGCCGCTGCTCGTTGAAGGTCAGCTCGCCGGCAAGGTAGCGGTCGTAGAAATGTGTGGTCTCATGCGTGAAAATCCGCCCGAACTTCTCCCACCCGGCCTGGTCCAGGCCGGGCAGGAGGTGTTCGCTGACGTCACGCAGCGCGGTGGTCATAGCAAATTCAAGGTCCACCAGGGTGTCGTCGATATCGAACAGCACACCCCTGATGACACCAAAACCCGTGTGCAGGACACCGCCGCCGTCACCGCGCATGGCAGTCATCAGCCGCGGAAAGCGCGCAGGCGGGCCAGCGACGAGGCCTTGCCCAGGATGACCATGGATTCAAAGAGCGGCGGGGAAATCCGCCGCCCGGAGACGGCCGTGCGGACGGGACCGAAGGCCAGCCTCGGCTTCATGCCCAGATCCTCGACCAGGGCCTGCTTCAGCGCCGTCTGGATGTTCTCGGCGTTCCAGTCCGTGACGGCGTCCAGCGCAGCGATCGCGGCGTCCAGGACCTCGGCGAGGTTTTCCGGCAGCCCCTTGCGGGCATCGTCCGCCACGTCGATGGCGTCGTCGTTCTTGAACAGGAAGGAAATCATCTCGGGCGCTTCGCCCAGCAGTGCAATCCGCTCCTGGATCAGCGGGGCGGCCTCCGCGAGGATCTCCTCCTCGCGCGCGGTCAGGGTGTCCCCCACCAGGTTTGCTGCGTGCAGGTACGGGACCAGGCGGCCCCTGAAGTCGTCCGCTGCGAGCATCCGGATGTGGGTCCCGTTGATGGCCTCGGCCTTCTTGATGTCGAAGCGCGCCGGGTTAGCCAGGACGTCGTGGACGTCGAAGTTCTCGATGAGCTGTTCCACCGTGAAAATATCCTCATCGGCGGACAGGCTCCAGCCCAGCAGCGAGAGGTAGTTGAGCAGGCCCTCGGGGATGAAGCCGCGGTCCCGGAGCAGGAACAGGTTGGACTGCGGATCGCGCTTGGAGAGCTTCTTGTTGCCCTCGCCCATGACGTAGGGAAGGTGTCCGAACACGGGCATGTAGCTGGCGACACCAATGTCCATGAGCGCGCGGATCAGCACCACCTGGCGGGGGGTGGAGGAGAGCAGGTCCTCGCCGCGCAGCACGTGGGTGATTCCCATCAGGGCGTCATCAACCGGGTTGACCAGGGTGTAGAGCGGGGAACCGTCAGCGCGGACAATCACGTAGTCCGGGATACTGCCGGCCTTGAACGTGATTTCGCCGCGGACCATGTCGGTGAACGTGACGTCCTCGTCAGGCATGCGGACCCGGAGCACGGGTTCGCGGCCCTCGGCTTTGAAAGCGGCAACCTGCTCGGCACTGAGGTTTCGGTCGAAGTTGTCGTAGCCGAGCTTGGGGTCGCGGCCTGCGGCGCGGTGACGCGCCTCCACTTCGTCCGGTGAGGAGTAGCACTCGTAGGCGTAGCCGGCCGCCAGGAGCTTGGCCACCACGTCCTTGTAGAGATCCAGACGCTGTGACTGGCGGTAGGGCTCGTGCGGGCCACCCGTTTCCACGCCTTCTTCCCAGGAGATGCCCAGCCATTTCAGGGCCTCAAGCAGCTGCTCGTAGCTTTCTTCGGAGTCGCGTGCCGCATCCGTGTCCTCGATACGGAAGACGAAAGTTCCCTGGGTGTGCCGGGCGTAGGCCCAGTTGAACAGCGCCGTCCGGATCAGGCCCACGTGCGGGGTACCGGTGGGCGACGGGCAAAAGCGCACCCGGACCGGGGTTTCGGGGGTGACGGCAGGGCTGGAGACGGCGTTGGACACAGAAGGAGTAGTCATAGTGACTCCAACTTTACCGCCTGCCCGGGGGCGCCGGCCCGCCACCGATCCGCCGCCGGATGCGCTGCAGATACGGAAAAGCCGTCCCGGGGATTCCCGGGACGGCTGCCCGCATCAGTGCGGTTTAGTGGCTAGCGCCGGACGATCGGGTTGGAGAGGCGTCCGATGCCTTCGATCTCGACCTCAAAGCGGTCACCGGCCGCGACCAGGCCCACCCCTGCCGGCGTGCCGGTCATGATCACGTCGCCAGGAAGTAGCGTGAAGGCCTGCGACACGACGGAGACGAGTTCGCGCACGCCCCGGATCATCTGGCTGGTGCTGCCGTCCTGGCGAAGTTCACCGTTGAGCCGTCCCTGGATCCGGAGGTCCTCAGTATCCAGTTCGGTCTCGATCCACGGGCCCAGCGGAGCAGAGGTGTCAAAGCCCTTGGCACGCGCCCACTGCAGGTCCGTCTTCTGGACGTCACGGGCGGTCAGGTCGTTGCCGCAGGTGTAACCAAAGATGACGTCGTCGACGCGGTCCTCGGGAACGTCCTTGCAGATCCTTCCGATAACCACGCACAGCTCAGCCTCGAAGGACACCTCGTCCGAGAATTCCGGCAGCACAACGGGATCGTTGGGTCCTACGACCGACGTGTTCGGCTTCAGGAACAGGAGTGGCTGCTGCGGCACGTCGTTGCCCAGTTCCTTGGCGTGCTCAACGAAGTTTCTTCCGACGCCCACAACTTTGCTGCGCGGGATGATGGGGGCCAGCAGCCGCACATCCTCCAGCTTGTACTTGACGGTGCTGCGTTCAACGCCGTTAAAGAAGGGGTCACCCTTGATGACAGTGACTTCCTCACTGCCGGGCTCGCCTTCAACAACGCCGTAGAGGGGATCGGAATCAGCTACAAAACGGGCAATACGCATGGTTCCTAGCGTACAGTCTCCGCTCAGTCGTCCCGGCGAGGGCGATGCCGAACCGGGATCCGCACGGGCACCGCAGCAGGACCCCATCGGCACCTCAGCACACCCCCGCCGGCGCTGCCACCGCCTGCTCAGCCGCGGAGGAACTCCAGCTGTGCAGCCACTGAGTTCTCCGCAGCCCGGCGCACGGCGGGATCGATGTCCGAGTAGACGGCGTCCGTGATTTCATGCACACCTGCACCGGCCCCCAGGTCGCCCAGTGCTGCACGGATCTGTCCGAGCCGTTCGTGGCGGTGTTCCCGGTACGAACGGACTACGGCATCCAGCGCGGGAAGCACGGGTCCGTGCCCGGGCAGGACGGTGGCCGGTCCAAGCTCCTCGAGCCTGTCCAGGGTTGCCAGGTAGTCGCCCAGTTTGCCGTCAGGAAAGTCCAGCACCGTGGTGCCGCGTCCCAGAATGGTGTCCCCCGTCAGCACCGAACCGTTCGGGCCGTCTGCGGGCAGGTGGAAGCATACGGAATCCGAGGTGTGGCCGGGGGCGGCAATGACGCGCAGCTCGATCCCCGCAGCGAGAATGGCCTCACCGTCTGTAAGCGGTTGACCTCCGTGACAGTGGCAGGCGTCCGCGGCGCGGACCGGTGCTCCCGTGAGTTCATGGAAGTATGCGGCGGCGGCCGAGTGGTCCGCGTGACGGTGCGTGACGAGGATGAGTTCCACCCGACCCTCAGCGGCCAGCTCACCGAGATGCCCTTCATCCAACGGCCCGGGGTCCACCACCACGGCGCTCCCGGACCCCGGGACGCCCAGCAAATACGAATTGGTGCCGTCCAGGCTCATAGGCCCGGGATTCGGTGCCAGCCGGAAACGCGCCAGGTCGCTGGCGGGAAGAATCGAAGCGGAGGATGCGGGATTCACGTCTCCATCTTCGCATTTCTGCTCCAACAGGACCGGAGGCGGCACCAGCTGCGTCAGGAAAGTACGACGCCGGGTGGCCCGCAAGCGTTGCGGGCCACCCGGCGTCGTGCGTCGGTCAGAGGGAGCTAGGCAAGGCGCGTCAGCCAGCCGTGCGTATCCTCGACGGTGCCCGTCTGGATGCCCAGGAGATGCTCGCGGATGGCCATGGTGGTCTCCCCTGCCTTTGCATCCTCGGAACCGATGAACTCCGTGGCGTCCTTGAGGACTCCGATGGGCGTGATCACGGCCGCAGTGCCGCAGGCAAAGACCTCGGTGATCTCACCCGATGCAACGCCGTCGCGCCATTCGTCCAGGGTGATCTTGCGCTCGGTGACGGTGCGGCCCATGTCCTTGGCCACCTGGATGACGGACATCCGGGTGACGCCTTCAAGGATGGTTCCGGTGAGGGCTGGCGTCACCAGTGAGCCGTCCTTCATGACGAAGAACACGTTCATGCCGCCCAGTTCCTCAACGGCATTGTCATTGAACTGGTCCAGGAAGAGGACCTGCTTGCAGCCGTGGGCCTCGGCTTCCTGCTGTGCGATGAGGGATGCCGCGTAGTTGCCGCCGCATTTGGCAGCACCGGTTCCGCCACGGCCTGCACGGGCGTACTCCCGCGAGATCCAGATGGAAACAGGCTTCAGCTCACCGCCGAAGTAGTTGCCGGCCGGTGATGCGATCACGCGGAAGGACACTTCACGGGCCGCGCGGACGCCAAGGAAGGCTTCAGTGGCGATCATGAACGGGCGGAGGTACAGGGCCTCGCCATCCCCGGCCGGAACCCACTCCCGGTCGGCCTGCACGAGTTCCCGGATGGCGCCGAGGAAGTATTCCTCCGGCAGTTCCGGCAGCGCGAGCCGGCGGGCGGACTTGTTCAGCCGCGCGGCGTTGGCCTCGGGGCGGAACGTCCACACCGATCCGTCGGCATGGCGGTAGGCCTTGAGCCCCTCAAAGATCTCCTGGCCGTAGTGCAGCACTGCCGCCGAAGGGTCAAGCGAGATGGGACCGTATGCCTCGATGCGTGCGTCATGCCAGCCGCCCCTGCCGTTCTCGTCGACGCTGTAGTCGACGACCGCGGTGTGGTCGGTGAAATAGTTGCCGAATCCTGGGTTCGCCAGGATGGCTGCACGCTCTTCAGCTGACTTCGGGGTTGCCGAAGGCTGCTGGGTGAATTCGACGCCATGGGCAGTCTGAGTCATGGTTCCTCCACGGTCGGCTGCCTGGTGTGTGGACGTGGTTCATCGTCGGACCACGGCAGCATGTTGGTGATTCGAAACAAGCTTACGCCTGATGCGGGCCCCTACAGGGCGGCCGCGATTGCGTCGCCCACGGCGCTCGTGGTGCGTTCCCCGCCGTCGCGGCCTTCGACGTCGGCGATGACCGCTGCTTCGATCTTTTTCGCGGCGTCGGTGTAGCCGAGGTGGTCCAGGAGCAGCGCAGCGGACAGGATGGCCGCGGTGGGGTCCGCCTTCTGCTGTCCGGCGATGTCGGGAGCCGATCCGTGCACCGGTTCGAACATGGACGGGGCCGTCCGCTCCATGTTGATGTTGCCCGAGGCGGCCAGGCCGATGCCTCCGGTGATGGCAGCGGCGAGGTCGGTGATGATGTCGCCAAAAAGGTTGTCCGTGACAATCACGTCGAAGCGCGAAGGGTCGGTGACCATGAAGATCGTTGCCGCGTCGATGTGCAGGTAATCATGGGTGACGTCCGGGAATTCCGGTGCCACCGCTTCAACGGTGCGCTTCCACAGGTGGCCGGCGTAGACCAGCACGTTGTGCTTGTGGACGAGGGTGACGTGCTTACGCGGACGTTCGCTGGCCCGGCGGAACGCATCGCGGACCACCCGCTCCACGCCGTGGGCGGTGTTAAGGGAGACCTCGGTGGCAACCTCGTGCTTGGTGCCGGCGCGAAGGGTGCCGCCGTTGCCGACGTAGGGGCCCTCGGTGCCTTCACGGACCACAAGGAAGTCAATCTCGCCGGGGTTGGCCAGCGGGCTGCCCACGCTACCGAAGAGGCGTGACGGCCGCAGGTTGACGAAGTGGTCCAGGCTGAAGCGGAGTTTGAGGAGCATCTCCCGCTCGATGATGCCGGACGGGATCCGGGTGTCACCGGGGGCAGCGCCGACAGCGCCGAACAGGATGGCGTCGCGGGTGCGGAGATCGCTGAGCACCTCGTCCGGCAGGGTCTCGCCCGTCTCCAGCCAGTGCTGCGCGCCCAGCTTGTAGTGGGTCTGTTCCAGGGTGACGCCTTCTGCGGCCACAACCTTCTCCAGGACCTTCAAGGCTTCGGCGATGACCTCAGGGCCGATGCCGTCGCCGGGAATGACAGCAAGATTAATCGTGGATGCGCTCATGTTTTCAGGGTAGCCAAGCCATCCACATGATGGTCAAGTTGTCTCAGTATTCGAAACACGCCGGGTAGGCGGAAGATGCGTCAGCGGCCTGGTACCGGGGAGGCCACCACCGCCACGTTCTTACCCCACGGATCCTCGGTGTAGCAGCTGATGAGGACAAGCCGATTGGGCGCTACAGCCCAGATTGGGCTGTCCTTCAAGGTGGCCTTGGTGTAGGTGGTGACGGAATCCACCCTGTAAGTCATGGTGCCGGAAGCTGTGGTGACGGTCAGTTCGTCGCCGGCCGCGGCGGCTGAGCTCAAGTGGTTGAACGGCGCATCGAGCCCCTCCCAGCTGTGGCCGATGATGTAGGTCGTGTTGGTGGAGCCGGCCCCGGGCGTCCCGAAGGGCGCCAGCCAGTAGGCGTCCATCGTCTCGGGCGGAACAATGCTGTGGCTTTCAGCATCAAGGGAATCGGATGCCAGGGGATGCACCACCACGTCCATTTCGGCCGCGGGGTACGTCAGCCTTTGCGGCGAAGACGCAGCCGGATACGAAACCGTTGGCTGTGCCGCGGGCACGCCGCCGTTGGCCAGCGGTGCAGCGGGCTCCCCGCCCGGCGCCGGCGCAGTCGCCGCGGCTTCAGGCGCGGTCGCCCCGGCCTGAACCTGCGGGTCAGGAACCTGCGGGTCAGCCTGCGCGACTGGAACCGGCCCTGAAAGAACTGTCGCAGCAGGCTCCCCCGCCGCGGGCGACCCGTGATTTCCGGAGCCGGTCACTCCGTACACCAGCCACGCTGCCAGAAGCCCCGCAGCGCACACGGCGAGCATCAGGATATCCCGGTAGCTGAGCAACAGGCCACGGATACCGACGGCACGCTTCTGCCGGTTTCGGCGATGACTGACCATGGGGGCTCCTGGTGCTGAAACTGAAATCAGTGAAAGGGAAGGCGGGTGCCGCGACCGCAACTTCACGGCACCCGCCCTGGTTGGGTTCCCTAGGTGTTCGCGCCGCGGGAGCGCAGGCCGCCCTTGACGAGCACCCAGCCACCTACCGCCGCGAAGAGCCCGGTCAACGCCGCCAGCCAGGCCGGGATCCCCGTGCCCGGGCTCCCAACGGCAGTCTGGACGTTGTAGCCAACGTTGCTGGCCGCCGGAACAGCTGCCGCAGCAGCACCGCCGGACGTTGAGGCAACCGGTGTCACCGCCGCCGCAGCCGGCACCGCGGCCGGAACAGCTGCGGGCGGCACGGCGGCAGGCAGCGCTCCGTCCGGGACAACAACGGTTGCCGGCACAACTTCGTCAACCGTATCCACGGGTCCGGGGTCCACCGGACCCGGATCCACCGGACCCGGATCCACAGGGCCCGGATCAACCGGACCCGGATCAACCGGGCCCGGATCAACCGGACCCGGATCCACAGGGCCCGGATCAACCGGACCCGGATCCACAGGGCCCGGATCCACAGGGCCCGGATCAACGGGGCCGGGATCTACCGGGTCGGGGTCAACGGGAGCGGGCGGAGCCACGCAGTTGTTGGCCAGCAGGATGAGGTTCGCTGCCGTGAGGTTCTGGCCGTGGGGTATGTCGTTCCCAGCGTTCGCCGGCACGATGTCGCCAGTGTCGCCGACGTGTGCCGCCAGCGCATTGAGACTGATGGTTTCCAAGAGATAGGGGTTGGACGCCGAGCCGGTGGCGTGGCAAATGGTGATCCTGTCATTGGGGGCGGCGTTCGCTGCAACTGTGGCACCCATCAGCCCCAGCCCCACCACCCCCAGAGTGGCGATAGTGCGTTTCATTTTCGGTCCCTCCATAGCAAATCCGATTCGAACTGACCGGACTGCGTGGAGTAACCGTCTTGAGACCAGGTACTGCAAACCTGCGTGAGACCTCAATGAGCGAATTGAATGGTGACGGTTACTCCCCAGCATTCGTCATCAGTTCGCTTGCCTTTTCAGGCTAGGTTTGCGGCTGAAGTTAAACCCGAGTAACGGGTACGCGATTACCAAACGGGCGCGGGTACCAATTACCTGCTTCGAGAATCTATTCACTCGAATGCATAGAGGGAACTACTTGGAGCCAGTACCTGTTTGAGACGGGAGGCTCCCCTTGGAACTGCCGTCCCGTGGGTGAAAAAGCGCTCCCCCACCCGGTGACCCGGGTGAGGGAGCCTCACAACAATTTGCTCACCTGCGGGAGCATTCTGCGGAAATTACGCTTCTGCCGGTTCCTCATACTTGGGGAAGATCGGCGCGGGGGCGGGCAGTTCCGTGCCGTGAACCAGCGGCGTGGAGATCGCCGCGAACCGGCGGGCGTCGCCGTCGGGCTGGCCGAGGGTCCCAAGCAGGGCGGAGGCCGCCGTCGGCATTACCGGCTGGACCAGGATGGCCACGATCCGGAGCACCTCAAGCGTCACATACAGCACCGTATTCATGCGTTCGACGTCGGTCTTCCGCAGGACCCATGGGGCCTGCTCGGCGAAGTACGCGTTGGTGTCGCCCAGAACACTCCAGATTGCTTCGAGGGCACGGCTGAATTCCTGCTTTTCAAACGCAGCCCGGGCGGCGTCCAGCAGTCCGTTGGCCTGGGCCAGCAGGGCGGTATCCTCGGCCGAGAAGGCGCCGGGAACCGGAACGCGGCCCTCGCAGTTCTTGGCGACCATGGACAATGAACGCTGGGCCAGGTTTCCGAAGTTGTTCGCGAGGTCGGCATTCATCCGTCCCACAATCGCTTCGTGGTTGTAGCTGCCGTCGGCGCCGAAAGGCACTTCGCGCAGGAAGAAGAAGCGCACCTGGTCCAGGCCGTACTGGGCCACGAAGTCCGACGGCGCCACGACGTTGCCCAGGGACTTGGACATCTTGACGCCGTTGTTGTGCAGGAAGCCGTGGATCATGATCCGCTTGGGCAGCTCCAGTCCGGCACTCATCAGGAATGCCGGCCAGTAGATGGCGTGGAACCGGGAGATGTCCTTGCCGATCACGTGGACATCCGCCGGCCAGAACTTCCTGAAGGACTCAGAGTCCACGTCCGGGTAGCCGATGCCGGTGAGGTAGTTCGTCAGCGCATCCACCCACACGTACATCACGTGCTTGTCGTTGCCGGGAACCGGCACACCCCAGTCGAAGGTGGTGCGGCTGATGGAGAGATCCTCCAGCCCGCGCTTGACGAAGCTGATGACCTCGTTGAAGCGGGACTGCGGAGCGCCGAATTCCGGATGTGCCTCGTACAGCGCCAGCAGTTTGTCCTGGTAGGAGGAGAGCCGGAAGAAGTAGCTCTCCTCGGCCGTCCACGTCAGCTCGGTGTCCGTCTCACGGGAGTAGCGCAGGCCGTCTTCCTTGAGCACCGTCTCGTCTTCGACGTAATACGCTTCGTCGCGGACCGAGTACCAGCCTTCGTACTTCGACAGGTAAATATCCCCGTTGGCCTCCATCTTCTTCCAGATGGCCTGCGAGGCGGCGTAGTGGTCTTCGTCCGTGGTCCGGATGAAGCGGTTGTACGAGATTCCCAGGTCGGCATGGGCCGCCTTGTAGATTTCGGCGTTCCGGTCCACCAGCTCCTTGGGCGTAATGCCTTCCTTCTCGGCAGCCTGCGCAATTTTCATGCCGTGCTCATCGGTGCCGGTCAGGAAAAAGACGTCGAACCCGTCCAGGCGCTTGAAACGGGCCATCGCATCGGTGGCAATGTACTCGTACGCGTGGCCGATGTGCGGCACGCCGTTGGGGTACGTGATGGCAGTGGTGATGTAGAACGGGGTTTGGGCTGAAGACGACACTCTGGGAAGTTACCTTTTTTCGGAACGGTGGCTGGGCCGGCAGACGGGAAACGCTACCCCTAAATCTAGATCAGTTCGGTCAGGGTATCGCTGAGCCGGACAAGTTCGTGGTCATGTGACGCCACCAGCACAGCAATACCGTCGGACGTGGTGTCCTTGAGGATGCTGATGATGCGGTTGGCTGACGTGCGGTCCAGGCTCGCGGTGGGTTCGTCCACTACCAGCACGCGCGTTCCCAGGATCAGTGCGCGGGCAATCGCCACGCGCTGACGCTCGCCACCGGAGAGCTGGGCGGGACGGTGCCGCATGCGCCGTCCCAGGCCCACCAGGTCCAGGAGGTCCTTTGCCATGTCGCGGCGCTGGTCCACTTCACCGTCCGGCACGGCCGGCAGCAGCACGTTCTCCAAAGCGCTCATGCCGTCAATCAGGGCACCGCCCTGGTCCACGTAGCCGATCAGTGCCCGACGGCGGTCGGCGATTTCGTCGTCGCCCATGCTCTCGAGGGACTGTCCTTCCCAGAAGACACGGCCCGACGTCGGCAGCGTGAGTCCGGCGCCGACGGTGAGGATGCTGGTCTTGCCCGAACCGCTTCGGCCGGCGACGCAATGCATTTCACCGGCGTGGAGGGTCAGGTCGAAGCCCTCGACGACGTTGACGGCGTCGGCTCCGCCCTTCTGGCCCCCGTAGCGGATGGTGATGTTGCTCAGTTCCAGCGGGGTCCCGTGGTCTTCGGCCTTCAGGATGGTGTTGGCACGGGTCTGGAGCAAGCCGTCCCCGGCCTCATCCTGGGGAATCCGGTCGAGATTCAGGTCGTTGTTCATTGGACCACTTTCGTTGCAATTGGAATCCAGCAAAGTACAGCCACGAGCCCGGCCAGTGCGGCCCAGAGCGCGGCATAGGGTGCGAGCAGCAGGCCGATGCCCAGGGCGCCCACCACGCCAAGCGGCAAGGCCACCGTACCCACGAGGGCGTTTTCGAACAGCCGCACCTGGCCCAGCATGTCGGGGTTCCAGCCCATCGCTTCGAGGGTGCCGAGGTACTGGCGCTTGGCCTGGAGCTCAAAGCGTCCGGTCACGAGGGTCAGCACCAGACCCACCGCCACTCCCGAAAGGGCCAGGACAATGCTGGGCAGGGCCACGCTTGCCGCGGCGAGACCGCTCAGGGCACTCGCGCCGGCTGCCCGGGGAATGTCGATCAGGAGGGCGATCAGCCCGCCCACAGCAGCCCCGAAGACGCCGACGGCGACAGCCAGGGAGATGGTGTTGAACTTGTTGGTGCTGAGCTGCCGGTTGGCGAACGTGAGCGGGGAGTCCACGGCGATCAGCCGCTCATCGTGCTGCGGTTCCTGGTCCACTTCGTCGCGGTGCCTCAGCTGCTGGGCCGCGAAGTACGCGGCGGCCAGGTAAAGCACCAGCACGGATGCGGAGACGATGACGGTCGCGACGTTCCAGCTGACCAGGCTCAGGACAATGCCGGCAATGGCCAACAGCCCCGCTCCGACGCCGAATTCCGCAAGCACCCAGCTGCGGATCCGCGTCTGGGTCCAACCCATGGCCCGCAGTGTGCCGGCTTCGAGGCGGCGCTGGCGGATGTAGCTGACGGTGGACGCCCCTGTAAGGAGGGCGGCCCCGATGAGGGTCAGGAACAGCAGGGTCACGTTGGTTCCGGTCAGGGAGCCGGTCACGGCATCGGCCGCATCCTGGCGGACCCAGGACTGGCTAACGGTGCCCAGCGCGGATTCCTTGCCGGCGTCGTCCTTGGAATAGCCGGGGACGAAGATGTTGGCGTCTTCACGCGCGGAGCCGGCAACAACGGTGGCTTCCAGACCCATGTCGCGGATTTCGTTGGCGAGCTGCTCCACCTCCGGCTGCGACTGCTTCCAGCTGCCCGGCGCCTTGGCACGGACGCGGACGGCGTCGATCACGGAAGCGTTCTCTTCGTACCCCCGTGCCGCGGCGAGGCCGTAGTAATCGGTGATGGCACCGGCGGACTGGCTGACCAGTCCGGTGGCGCTTAGCGAGGGCTTGAGTTCGGTGTTCTCGACCTTGTTCCCCTGCGCGTCCTCGGTCAGGGTAAGCGGTGAGGGGTCGTAGCCGCCCAAAGGCAGCCGGTTGATGTCTCCGGCGGCTTCCTGGACCTTGTCGGCGTCGAACGTGCCATAGACCATGGCGAGCGGAGCTGCGAGCTTGGTGCCCGTTTCCAGGTTCTCGCGGTAGGAGCGCTCGTCGACCGGTTCCCGCTGGGTCTGGTCGACCGGTGCGCCGCCGGCTCCCTTCTCCGGGAGCCGGTTGACGGTCACCCACTCCCCCGGTGTCGCCGTCTTGTCCACGGCGCCGTTGCCGGCGGTGTCGCCGTCGGTGTATTTGGGAGCCGATGCGAAGTCGGTGCTCCACGTCGCCGGGTTGTAAAGGCCCTGGCTGAAGTTGCCGGTGTTGCCCAGCAGCTGGGAGTAGTCCTGCGATCCCGGCCAGGAAAGCGCAAACGGCGACTTGGAGACGAACGGGAGGTAGTCCTTGTCCAGGGAGCGGGTTACGGTGCCCACATCCTTGACCACGTTTCCGGAATCGTCGATTTCCTCAATCTTGACCGTGTACTTGAGGTCCAGGGAGGTACCCGAGCGGACGATCAGCGGGATGGCCTGGGAATCGGCGGTGAGCTGGCCGTTCCGTTTTGCCTGCTGGAACTGGGTCATCAGGGGAGCCCAGTACTTGAGTTTGACGCCGAGGAAGTCAGGTCCCTCCTCGAGCTCCTGCATGCTGATTCCGGTGGTGAACAGGCTTTCGAAGTGCCGGCCGATTGCTCCGGCGTTGCGGGCATCCGCCGGCGGCGCCTTTTCGAGCGGTGCCAGGAAGTCACCGGCGGTCCCCAACAGGGCGCGCTCCGAGACGGGGTCGACGGCGACGACCGACTCCGTCACCTGCGGCGCCAGCGGAAGGGAAACGGAAAGATTGAAAAGGTTGTGTTCGGAACCGCCGGCCGGAGCCGGGAACTTGATGCCGGTCTCGCCTTCGGCGCCCGCAATGCGGATGCTCTTGCCGCCGGCGGTCTGCTCTTCGACGAGCCGCGCCTTGCCGAGCGAGCCCTCGGCCATGGACTTGAACAGCGTCTGTTCGGACTTGCCGTCCGAGCTGACGGCGCTGGCCGTCATCCGGTATTTCTTCGCCTCGTCGGTGAGGACGGATTCGGCTGCCGGCCACTTGCTGGGGTCGGTTGCCCCGGGCTCCCCGGCGGTTGCCGTGCCCACGAGGCCGGCGTTGAAGCCCAGGTAGTCCATGGCGTCAAGGCGCGGGGACTCCAGGTTCTGCGACACCCGGGACACCAGGCTGATCGGAGCCGCCACGGACGTGCCTGAGAGCTTCCTGATGCCATCCAGCTGATCGAAGCTGATGCCGCCCTGGCCATTGGCGATTTCCGGCTGCATCAGCGCTCCACCGGACCCGGCCTTGGCCTGGACCAGGATGTCATAGAGGCCGCGGGAATTCTCGTCGACAGTTCGGTTGAGCGCCGCCTGCGACTGGCCCTGGACGAGGACGGACAGGCACATGGCGACGATCAAAATGGCCGCGGTCAGCAAAAGCACTCGGCTTCTGATGAACCTCTGGACGGCGTTCATTGGGCTCCCTGAAAAGCTCGATTGCGTGTGTGCACACCTCAGTCACACCTAATGGATGTGAAGGCGTCCCCTGCCGGGCGTGCAAAAAATAATGGCCGGTCTGCCGGCCGGATCCGAAAATCGGACCCAGCCATTGTACGCAGACCGGCCAATCATATGTGGCAGAAGTTAACCTCTGTCACAGGAAGTTCACCGAATAGGCGGGATGTCAGTCTTCGAGATCGACTTCACGCACCATTTCGGCACCGATGCCGGCCTTGATCGCGTCAAGGACCTGCTGCGGCACCGAGCTGTCGATGGTCAGGAGAGCCAGGACCTGGCCGCCCTCCGCCTGGCGCGCAACCTGCATGCCGGCGATGTTGATGTTGTTCATGCCCAGGATGTGCCCGATCGTGCCGATCACGCCGGGGCGGTCGGCGTAGGCCACCACCACCAGGTGCTCGCTGATCGGGATTTCCACTTCATAGCCGTTGACGCCCACGAGCTTCTGGATCTGCTTGGGTCCGGTCAGGGTTCCGGCCACGGAGATCTGGCTACCGTCGCTCAGGGCACCGCGCAGGGTCAGGACGTTGCGGTACGACTCAGTGTCCGGAGTGGTGATCAGGCGGACGTTGATGCCGCGCTGCTCGGCAATGACCGGGGCGTTGACGTAGGAGACCTGTTCGGTCACAACGTCGGCGAAGATGCCCTTGAGCGCGGCCAGTTCCAGCACCTTGACGTCCAGTGAGGAAATCTCGCCGGCAACTTCAACGTCGAACTGGGTCAGGGATGCGTGGGTCAGCGCCGTGAAGATGCGGCCCAGCTTCTCGATCAGCGGGATGCCCGGGCGGACGTCGGGAGCGATGACGCCGCCGGCAACGTTCACTGCATCGGGGACCAGCTCGCCGGCCAGCGCCAGGCGGACGGACTTGGCCACGGAGACGCCGGCCTTTTCCTGTGCTTCGTCGGTGGATGCGCCCAGGTGCGGGGTCACCACGACGTTGTCCATCTCGAAGAACGGCAGGTCGGTGCTGGGTTCCTTGACGAAGACGTCAACACCGGCTCCGGCGATCTCGCCGTCCTTCAGGGCCGCGTGGAGTGCTTCCTCGTCCACCAGGCCGCCGCGGGCAACGTTGATGACGTAGGCGGTCGGCTTCATCTTCTTGAACGCCTCGGCGCCGAGCATGCCCACCGTTTCCGGCGTCTTGGGCATGTGGATGGTGATGAAGTCCGACTGAGCCAGCAGTTCGTCGAGAGTCACCAGCTGCACGCCGAGCTGGGCTGCACGGGCGGAGGTGATGTAGGGGTCATACGCCAGGATTTTGGTGTCGAAGCCCTTGAGGCGGGCCGCCACGAGGGCACCGATCCGGCCCAGGCCGATGATGCCGATCTTCTTCTCGTAAAGTTCAATGCCGGTGTACTTGGAGCGCTTCCATTCGCCGTCCTTGAGCGCGGCACTGGCCTGCGGGATGTGGCGCGCGAGGCTCAGGATGTGGCCCACCGTGAGTTCGGCGGCCGAGACGATGTTCGACGTCGGTGCGTTGACCACCATGACACCGGCCTGCGTTGCGGCCCTGATGTCGACGTTGTCCAGGCCGACGCCGGCGCGGGCAATGACCTTCAGGTTCTTGGCCGCAGCGATGGCCTCGGCGTCCACCTGGGTGGCAGAGCGGACCAGGATGGCGTCAACATCCGCGATGGCTGCGAGCAGCTGGGAACGGTCGGCGCCGTCGGTCTGGCGGATTTCAAAGTCCGGGCCGAGGGCCTCGACTGTGGCGGGTGAAAGTTCTTCGGCGAGCAGTACTACGGGTTTTGACACGGCTGATCCTCTGCGTTGCAGTCCTGGGGATAAATCAAGTCTAGGCTGACGGAAAGGCCGGGCTCACATTGTTAAGTGTGAACCCGGCCTCACTGTTGTCTTCTGCCTGGCGGCTGAATGCCGGGCTTAGCGGGCTGCCGAACCCTCTACGTAGTCCTCGTCCTGCTGCTGCCAGGAGAACAGGCCGCGCAGTTCGCGGCCAACGCTCTCGATGGGGTGCTGCTCAGCCTTGGCACGCAGCGCCTTGAACTCGGCGCCGCCGTTGTCCTGGTCGTCGATGAAGCGCTTGGCGAACGCGCCGCTCTGGATGTCGGCGAGGACAGCCTTCATGTTTTCCTTCACCTCGGGGGTGATGACGCGCGGGCCGGAGACGTAGTCGCCGTATTCTGCGGTGTCGGAAACACTCCAGCGCTGCTTGGCGATGCCGCCTTCCCACATGAGGTCAACGATGAGCTTGAGCTCGTGAAGGACCTCGAAGTAGGCGATCTGCGGCTGGTAGCCGGCCTCGGTCAGGGTCTCGAAGCCGTACTGGACCAGCTGGGAAACGCCGCCGCACAGCACGGACTGCTCGCCGAAGAGGTCGGTTTCGGTCTCTTCGGTGAAGGTGGTCTTGATGACGCCGGCGCGGGTGCCGCCAATGGCCTTGGCGTAGGACTTGGCCAGTTCCCAGGCGGAGCCGGAGGCGTCCTGCTCCACGGCGATGATGTCCGGGATGCCGCGGCCGGCTTCGAATTCGCGGCGCACGGTGTGGCCCGGAGCCTTCGGGGCGATCAGGATGACGTCAACGCCTTCCGGTGCCTCGATGTAGCCAAAGCGGATGTTGAAGCCGTGCGCGAAGGCGAGTGCCTTGCCCGGGGTCAGCTTGTCCTTGATGGAGTCGTTGAAGATCGAGCGCTGGTGCTGGTCCGGAGCCAGGATCATGATGACGTCGGCCCATTCGGCGGCGTCCGCCACGTTCTTGACGGTGAAGCCGGCATCCTGTGCCTTGGCGATCGACGCCGAGCCTTCCTTGAGGGCAATGACAACGTCGACGCCGGAATCGCGCAGGTTCAGGGCGTGGGCGTGGCCCTGCGAGCCGTATCCGACGATCGCAACCTTGCGACCCTGGATGATCGACAGGTCTGCATCGTCGTCGTAAAACATTTCAGTCACTTGGGTAACTCCTCTTGAGTGGATTCACTGGTAATTAGTCTGTGGTGTTGCGGTACTGCACGGGCATTGCGCTGCAGGCAGGACGGTGCCTGCCTATGCATCAGGCGCTGCGCAAGGCCCTGTCACTCATGGAGCGGGATCCCCGTCCAACGGCCAGGGTGCCGGACTGCACAATTTCGCGGATGCCGAAGGGCTCGAGCACTGACAGGAGTGCAGTGAGCTTTTCGGGGTGGCCGGTTGCTTCAATGACCACGGAGTCTGTGGAGACGTCAACCACTGAAGCGCGGAACAGGTCTGCAGCCTGGGTCACCTGCAGACGTGTCGCGGCATCCGCACGTACCTTGACCAGGATGTGGTCTCGCTGTACGGAAGATTCGGAGGTCAGCTCGACGATTTTGATCACGTTGACCAGTTTGTTGAGCTGTTTGGTGACCTGCTCAATGAGGTCACCGTCGGCGTCGACGACGACGGTCATCCGGGACATGCCCGGGACCTCCGTCGGGCCGACGGCCAGGGAGTTGATGTTGAAGGCCCGGCGGGCAAAAAGACTTGCGACGCGGGTCAGCACACCGGGTTTGTCTTCGACCAGAACGGACAGCGTGTGGCGGGTCATGATCAGTCCTCCTCTTCCCATTCCGGGGTCATGTTGCGGGCGACCTGGATCTGGTCGTTGCTCACTCCGGCGGGCACCATCGGCCACACCATGGAGTCGGGGCTCACCACGAAGTCGATGACCACGGGGCGGTCATTGATCTCAAGGGCCTTCTGGATGGTGGCGTCGATGTCCTCGTCGCGCTCGCACCGGAAGGACGCGCAGCCGTAGGCCTCGCCCAGTTTCACGAAGTCCGGAATCCGGACCGTCTCGTGTCCGGTGTTCAGGTCAGTGTTCGAGTAGCGGCCCTCATAAAAGAGCGTCTGCCACTGGCGAACCATTCCCAGCGAGGAGTTGTTGATGACGGCAACCTTGATGGGGATCTTGTTAATGGCGCAGGTGGCCAGTTCCTGGTTGGTCATCTGGAAGCAGCCGTCACCGTCGATGGCCCAGACCACACGGTCCGGTTCGCCCACTTTGGCACCCATGGCCGCCGGTACGGCGTAGCCCATGGTGCCGGCACCGCCTGAGTTCAGCCAGGCGTGGGGGCGTTCGTACTTGATGAACTGCGCGGCCCACATCTGGTGCTGGCCCACTCCGGCCACATAGATCCCCTCGGGTCCGGTGAGGGCACCGATGCGTTCGATGACACGCTGCGGGGCGGATAGTCCGTCCTCCGGCTCCGTCCAGCCCAGCGGATACGTTTCCTTCAGGTTGTTCAGGAACGTCCACCAGTTGTCCAGGTCCGGCTTGCCGGACACCTCGAACTGCGTCTTCACGGCCTCGGTGAGCTCCGGGATGATCTCCTTGACGGATCCCACGATCGGAACGTCCGCCGTGCGGTTCTTGGAAATCTCGGCCGGATCGATGTCCGCGTGGATCACCTTCGCGTTGGGTGCGAACGTCTTCAGGACTCCGGTCACCCGGTCATCGAAACGTGCTCCGAGCGTGATGAGCAGATCCGACTGCTGCAGCGCGGTCACGGCGGAGACCGTACCGTGCATGCCGGGCATGCCGACGTGCTGCGGGTGGGAGTCCGGGAAGACGCCGCGGGCCATCAGTGTGGTGACCACGGGAGCGCCGGTGATTTCTGCCAGTTCCCGCAGTTCGGCCGCAGCGTGGGCCTTGACTACGCCGCCACCGACGTACAGCACGGGCTTGCTGGCCGCGGCAATCAGCTTCGCCGCTTCGCGAACCTGCTTGTTGTGGCCGCGGACCACGGGACGGTAACCGGGAAGGTCGATCTTCGGCGGCCAGGAAAAGGTCATCTGGCCCTGCTGCGCATCCTTGGCGACATCCACCAACACCGGACCCGGACGTCCCGTGGAGGCAAGGTGGAAGGCCTCGGCCATGACATGCGGGATGTCGTTGGGGTCGGTCACCAGGAAAGAGTGCTTGGTGATCGGCATCGTGATGCCGACGATGTCCGCTTCCTGGAAAGCGTCAGTGCCAATGACTCCGCTGGATACCTGGCCGGTGATGGCCACCAGCGGTACGGAGTCCATGTGCGCATCCATGATGGCGGTAACGAGGTTGGTGGCTCCGGGGCCGGAGGTGGCAATACAAACGCCTACCCGCCCGGTAACCATGGCGTAGCCTTGCGCGGCGTGGCCGGCTCCCTGTTCGTGACGGACCAGCACGTGATTCATGCGGGAGGCCATCAAGGGGTCATAGGTGGGCAGGATCGCGCCACCGGGCAAACCAAAAATATCGTCCACGCCGAGTTCTTCGAGCGAGCGGACAATAGCTTGCGAACCGGTCATCACCGTCGGGGGTACGACGTTGTTCGGTCCAAGGACAGGAGAGACAGCAGCAGCGTGGTCGACGCCGGCATCGGCCGTGCGGTCGGCGCGTTCCGGAGCCTTGGGGGCTCCAGCGGACTTTGTAGCCATCAGCGAGGGGCTGATCGGCGATCCTTTGCTCATCGGACTCTTCCTTTGTGGATCTTCATTAGCGGGTTGTTCTCAGGGCGGAATTCAATTACTTGCAACAAATAAAAAAACCCCTCAGCCTAGTGGCTCTTCGAGGGGTTGCGCGTGACGGTTCGTTACCAGTCGGGCTATTGAGCCACGCGCTTGGTAAGGACGACGACGATGCCGGTAACGAATGCGATCATGCGTTCAGTTTTCCCTCTGGTAAGAAGCGTGTCAACGACGACGGCGCGCATCTCACCATATGGACTCCATTGTCCACAGACCGAACGCAGGGCTCGGTCGCGTATTCCTAAAGGTATCCCCCCGCACAAGCCCCACCTAGGAGGCAGGGCTTAATAAGGGGATCCGCGGGCCCCTTGGCGTGCGGCGCCCCGCGCCGCACGCCAAGGGAAGGAATCACCCGCAGTATGCCCCTGTGGAGGCGCTGTGCACCAGCTTGGCGTACTTGGCGAGCACGCCTTTCGTGAACTTGGCCGGAAGCGGCTCCCAGCCGATCTTGCGGGACTCGAGCTCGGCGTCGTCCACCAGCAGGTCGAAGCTGCGGGCAGCGATGTCCACGCGGATCCGGTCGCCGTCCTTGACGAAGGCGATGGGGCCGCCGTCGACAGCTTCCGGCGCAACGTGGCCGATGCACAGTCCGGTGGTTCCGCCGGAGAAGCGGCCATCGGTCAGCAGCAGCACATCCTTGCCCAGGCCGGCGCCCTTGATGGCACCGGTGATGGCGAGCATTTCGCGCATGCCCGGACCGCCCTTGGGACCCTCGTAGCGGATGACCACAACGTCGCCCTTGTTGATTTGTCCGTTGTCCAGCGCATCCAGGGCGCCCTGCTCGCGTTCGAACACGCGGGCGGTGCCTTCGAAGACATCGGCGTCGAAGCCGGCACTCTTCACGACGGCGCCTTCCGGTGCCATGGAACCGTGCAGGATGGTGATGCCGCCGGTCTTGTGGATCGGGTTGTCCAAGGCGCGGAGGATCTTGCCGTCGAGGTCCGGCGGGTTGATGGACGCGAGGTTCTCGGCAAGGGTCTTGCCGGTAACGGTAAGGCAGTCGCCGTGCAGCAGTCCGGCGTCGAGCAGTGCCTTCATGATGACCGGCACGCCGCCGATCTTGTCCACGTCCGTCATGACGTAGCGCCCGAAGGGCTTGAGGTCGCCGAGGTGCGGGATCTTGTCGCCAATGCGGTTGAAGTCGTCGAGCGTCAGTTCAACCTCGGCTTCGCGGGCAATGGCCAGCAGGTGCAGGACGGCGTTGGTGGAGCCACCGAATGCCATGGTCACGGCGATGGCATTCTCGAACGCCTTCTTGGTCATGATGTCGCGGGCGGTGATGCCGAGGCGGAGCAGGTTGACCACCGCTTCGCCGGACTTGCGGGCAAACTCATCGCGACGGCGGTCTGCCGAGGGCGGGGCGGCGGAGCCCGGAAGGGACATGCCCAGGGCTTCCCCGATGCAGGCCATGGTGTTGGCCGTGTACATGCCGCCGCAGGCGCCTTCACCCGGACAGATGGCCTTTTCGATGCGCTCCAGGTCCCCGAGGCTCATCTTGCCGGCGGCGCAGGCACCCACGGCTTCGAAGGCGTCGATGAGGGTGACTTCCTTTTCGGAGCCGTCCTCAAGCTTGACCCAGCCCGGCATGATGGAGCCGGCGTAAAGGAACACACTGGCGAGGTCCAGGCGCGCGGCGGCCATCAGCATTCCCGGCAGCGACTTGTCGCAGCCGGCCAGAAGCACGGAGCCGTCAATGCGCTCAGCCTGCATCACGGTTTCCACGGAGTCGGCAATGACCTCGCGGGAGACCAGGGAGAAGTGCATCCCCTCGTGACCCATGGAGATGCCGTCGGAAACGGAGATGGTTCCGAACTGCATGGGGAAACCGCCGCCGGCGTGGACGCCTTCCTTGGCGCCCTGGGCCAGGCGGTTCAGGGAAAGGTTGCAGGGAGTGATCTCGTTCCAGGAACTGGCAACGCCAATCTGGGGCTTCGCAAAGTCGTCGTCGCCCATGCCCACCGCCCGGAACATGCCACGCGCGGGCGCGGCGTGTATTCCATCGGTTACGACCCGGCTGCGGGGCTTGATATCCGGCTTGTTTTCTGTCGCGGTTTGGGTGTCCTCACTCATGGGTCAAAGTCTATTGCTCAGAGAAGGGCGCCAACGACCGGGAAGGGCGGGTTAAGCCGAAAACAAGGAATATTTCGATCAAATAGTGGACTCTCGTCTCAAATAATGAGATGGCAAACCCTGGGGGGCCTTTGCTTGTGTCACGCGTCACTCCGGCTGGCGGTGTTGATGGACTCGGCCTCCGCCTCAAGCATGGACAGGACTTGCTGGATGGTGGTGCGTGCCGCCACATCCGGGCGGGCAAGCGCGACGATGCTGCGGCGGGCAGTAACTCCGAGCAAAGGACGGAGCACAAAGCCGCGATCCTGGTTTCTCAGGGCTGTGTACCTGGGAAGCAGGCTCAGCCCGTGGCCGGCGCTGACGAGCGCCTCCAGCACCCGCAGGTCGGGAAACAGCTGGGCGCGAAACGCCGGGGCCCCCGCATGAACCTCAATCTGGCGCAGCACGGTGTCAAACGGAAAGCCCTCCGGCACGCCCATCCAGGGAAACCCCACCACATCGCCGGCTGTCAGCGAAGGCTTTGCCGCCAGGATATGGCCGGCCGGCATGGCTACATCCAACGGCTCGTTAAGGAGCGGGACCACAACGAGCCCCTGCCGGGCAAAAACGTCGGGGCCGTCCACGCTGTGGGCGAGCACGACGTCGTAATCAGCGGCGAGGGCAGTAAACCCCGCGACGCCGGGGTCCTCGAAGCGGGCCTCGAACCGGAGGCCCTCCACTTCCTTAACCCGGTGTAGGAGGCCCGGGAGGAACATCTCAGCTGCGCTCGGAAAGAAAGCCGCCTTGACATGCGTTTGCCAGCCCTGCCGGTACGTGTCGATGGTTGCTTCGGCGCGGGCCATGGCCGTTGAGACGTCCGCCGCAGCCGCCGCCATGGCCCGGCCCGCCTCTGTGAGGCGCACTCCCCTGCCGGATTTTTCGACCAGGACAACGCCCAGTTCATCCTGGAGGGTCTTGAGCTGCTGGGAGACGGCTGAGGGCGTCACATCCATCGCTTCGGCAGTGGCGCCCACGGTGCCCCGGTCCGAAAGTTCGCGGAGAATCCGGAGCCGTTTCAAATCCATGAGCCGAGGCTACAGGACGGCCCCGATTACCCCATGTAAGCCTTTACAGCCGTAATCACACCGACGTAACGTCAAGCAACGGCAACCTTGCCTTGTGGACAGAAGGGCTCTGCTATGGACTGGATCATTTGGATCATCGTCATCGTGGTAATCGTCGGGGTCATCTGGTGGCTCCTGAATCGAAACAGTTCAGGGAATACCACCGGGTCTTCGGCGTCCTCCGATTCCGGTGTGTCCGCTCCACGGGCAGAGCAGACCGGCGCCGCCAAGCCCGCTGGCGGCGCACCATCAGGCGGGGGCGCGGCAGTGTCGGCAGAGGCAGCCGCCACGGCCGGAATGGCAAGTGCCGCAGGCTTCGGCTCTCCTGCCGGACCGTCCGCGCCGACGACGGCCGATGACGCCAGGGACCGGCAGCGGGCCGCCGAGGCGGAAGCTGCAACTCTCCGTCCTGCAGGGCAAAGCATGCCGGGGCCTACAGATGCTGCGCCGGCAGCGTCAGCGGCTGGTCCCGCGGCGTCAGCGGCTGGGCCCGCAGCGTCAGCGGCTGGGCCCGCGGCGGCTGTCCCGCCAGCGGGGTCGGCACCGGCGAGTTCCGCTCCGGCCGGTCCCCTGCCAGCGAGCGCGGTCCCGGCCGGCGGGGACGTGGATGACTGGGACGACGACGTGACACCGGCCCCGGCCGGCTCCGCTGCTGCAGAAACAGGCCGGACAGCCGAACAGGACAGGACAGCCGGGGCGGACCGCGCCGCAGTGGCAGACAAGGCCGAGTGGGAAGCGCAGTGGTCCGAGTCTGCCAGCACTCCGCATGCGGTCGAAACACACCCGAGGGACGCGGAAGCCAAGGAGGCGGCAGCACGGGAAACGCCCGCCGCCGTCAACAAGCAAGCACCAACCCACCATCCCGAGTACACGGAGCCCCACGCTCCCACCCTTCCCGGCGCCGAATCCGCCGCGGCCGAGGATGTTGCGTCCGATGATATGGCGGCTGATGAACGCCCAACGGCAGCGCCGCCCTCACGCGAAGCGGAACCGGCACCCGTCGGCGGAGCCGCACCGGCGGCAGGGACCCATACGGGCGTCCTCTCCGATGGAGATGCTGAAACGCTGCAGGCTGCCGCGTCATCAGCGGCCACAGAAGCGGCCGCAAGCCATACTGCAGAGCCCGCCGGGCATCTCGCAGCCGACAAGCCCTACGGCGAAGGGTCCGCGGCTCCGGGGCCGGACGGCAGCGGACCGGAGGGCTACACGGTCAAGGGCGATGCACAGTCGATGATCTACCACGATGAAACCAGCCCGGCCTACGAAGAAACCACTGCCGAGGTGTGGTTCGAATCTGCCGCACACGCAGAAGCGGCAGGATTCCGGGCGCCGCGTCGGAGTCGGCACTAGGCCGGGACCGTCAACCGGGCGGGGCGGGGTCCACCATGAACCCGAAGAAGGCGGGGCGCGCACCCGGGCGTGCACTCCGCCTTTTGCCTGCCGCCACCGCACTGTTCTCGTTGCTCGCGCTGGCGGCCTGCACCGGCGGAGGCAATGGCACTCCCACGGGCAACGCCGGGTCAGCCACCGGCAGCAACTCAGCGGCCCAGGAACCGCAGGTGCTGCGGACCATCGAAGGGCTGCGGCTGCCCTGGTCCACCGTCTTCCTGCCGGATGGCACCGCCATCATCTCCGAACGTGACAGCGGCGAACTCAAGTCGGTCAAAGACGGCAGGACGACGTCACTCGGCAGCATCCCCGGGGTTGTTCCCGGTGGAGAAGGCGGACTTTTGGGGTTGGCCGTGTCACCCGACTACGGCTCCGACAAGTCGCTGTTCGCCTACTTCACGGCCGGCGCGGACAACAGGATTGCCCGGCTCACGCTGACGGACCCGGAAACGGGGAGCCCGTTGAGCCTTGGACAGCCGGAGATCATCTTCTCCGGCATCCCCAAGGCCTCAACGCACAATGGAGGCCGCATCCGCTTTGGACCCGACGGACATCTGTACGTCGGAACCGGTGATTCACAACGCCGCGACCAACCCCAGGACCCGAACGCGATGGGCGGCAAGATCCTCAGGATCACTCCGGAGGGCCGGCCTGCACCCGGGAATCCCTTTGGCGACAACCCCGTCTACAGCCTTGGCCACCGGAATGTGCAGGGTCTCGACTGGGATGATTCGGGCAGGCTGTGGTCCAGCGAATTCGGTCCGACAGTGGACGATGAACTGAACCTGATCCAGCCGGGCGGCAACTACGGCTGGCCGGAGGTCACGGGTGCGCCGGGCAGGGACGGCTTTATCGACGCGAAGGTGGTCTGGCCCTCTACCGCGGAATCGTCTCCAAGCGGACTGGAAATCGTGGGCTCCACGGCTTATCTCGGAGCGCTCAGGGGTCAGCGGCTTTGGGCTGTCCCGCTCGAGGGTGAAAATGCCGGCAATCCTGTGAGCCATTTCACAGGCCGCTTCGGGCGCATTCGCGACGTTTCGCTCGCCCCGGACGGCACATTGTGGATGCTGACCAACAACCAGAACCCTGATTCCGCGCTGATTTTGGCCCCTCCGGGCCGCCCGAAGAGCTGAGCCGGGCGCCGATTTCACACTGCGCTAATTCTCGTGTAGAGTTTCATGTCGTTGCGGAGATGAACGCGGGAAACAAAAGCCCCCGGGAAGAACCAAAACAACAGCTGCACCTCTAGCTCAACTGGCAGAGCAATTGACTCTTAATCAATGGGTTCCGGGTTCGAGTCCCGGGGGGTGCACCACGGAAACCCCGTCTTCACTGGCCACAAGCCGTGAAGGCGGGGTTTTGTTTTGCCCGGACAGGGCCGGCAGGGCGACGCCCGGCTGGACTACGCCAGGGGCCACCTGTTACAGCGGCCCAAACTCCCGGGTGCCCACCGGATCCCGCCACGTCACCGACATCTCCTCCAGCGCCGCGCGAAGCTGAGGATCTGCGGAAATATCGGCAAGGAAATCGCGCCTGGCGTGCTCTATGAAGTAGGACGGCACGGCAAAGACGCCGCCGAAAAAGGCGAGAGTCATGGCGGCATGGCCGAGCAGAAGGGCGGCGCCTTCAGACCAGGGGCGGACAGCCAGAGCAGAAAGCCCGGGCCGCCTCCACTGACTGCACCAAGAATCCCGAGCCCCGTGAATGCCCCTCCGGCTCCCAACGCGGCACCGGCCAGGCCTCGGAGTTGGCTTCGGTTCCAGGCCATGGCACGAAGTGCTGTTGTCACCCCCGCAGGCGCGTAGCGGGCGGCGTCCTCCGAGAGCCAGTATCCGAGTTCGCGTTGCCGCGGCTGGGGAACGAACACATCGTCGTGGTGTGTGGCACGTGGTGTATTCGCCATCCGGTGCGTCCTCCCGAGTCAGCCATCGGGGAGCAGGTCCCCAAGGACCAGTCCCGCATCAACGCCTGCAGGAGCAGGTCCCGTGTGTACCGGGTCAGGGTATCGCCCGTCTTGAGGCACGGACTCATTTTTCTTTGGCAAAAATTCACCCTAAGCATCGGAATACCTGCGAAATGCTGGATAAGGTGACCTCATTACTAGGTGCGGGAGGTCAAACCATGGCTGTCTTTCGGTTTACTGTGACGGGCACGATCGAGGCGGATGTCGACGCCCTGGGCGCCGCCATGGCTGCCTCCCTCCCGCCCCATCTCACCGACGCCGACGCAATAATCGCGCTGGAAAGCAGCCTGGAGTTCAGCGAGAACCCAGGCTCCGCTTTGCAGGCGTTATTGGAAATGGGAGTGATGGGGATCCTGCAGGCCAAATTGGGCCCCTTGAATAAGGGCTGGGACATTCAGGCCCTGGAAGCGATAGCCGTCCGGCTTCTGGGGTAGGAAAACTCAGCTGGCGCTGTTGGCGTCCACCGTGAGGCCGGACTCGGCGCTGGCCACAATGGCCTTGGTCTCCGGCGAGGAAAAGCGGCTGGCAAGGACAGTAACGACGGCCTGGAGCTCCTGCCGCAGGACATCGGGGTCGATCGAAGCGGCTGCAAGGACGGTTCGTTCCATATCAGCTGCCGCACCTACGGCCTCAACACCCCGGTCCGTGAGGGACACCACGTGGCTTCGGCGGTCAGACGTGCTGCGCTCGCGGCGGATGTGCCCGTGCACCTCAAGCCGGCTGAGGGTTTTCCCCATAGTCTGGGCCTGGACGCGCACCAATTGGGCAAGCTGCGCCTGGGTCATGGGTCCGTTGAGGGCAAGAACCTCCATGGCGATAACCCCGGCATGGGTAAGCCCGATGGCTCCCAGCTTCTCATTCCAGGAATGTTCGACGAGGCGTGCCGCCGTGGACAAGAGGCGCCCTGTGGGCCAGCGATCCATATCAGGCATACCACTTAGTATAGCCAGCGCCGGATTCGTCGCCCGCTCCCCCGCTTACTAAGCTTGGATATCCAGTACATTCCAGAGGAGAAAATCTTGGCTGAACGACTCATTCCCGGCACTCCGGCACCGGACTTTACGCTGAAGGACTCCGCAGGGAACGATGTCAGCCTGCAGAGCCACCGCGGCCGGAACACCATTGTGTACTTCTACCCGGCAGCGTCCACACCCGGGTGCACCAAGGAAGCGTGCGACTTCCGCGACACCCTCGCATCCCTGCAACGCGAAGGTTATGACGTCCTGGGCGTGTCCCCTGATCCGATCGAGAAGCTTGCCAAGTTCGCCGAAGCAGAGGGACTGACTTTCCCGCTCCTGTCCGACGTGGACCACTCCGTGGCCGAGGCCTACGGCGCCTGGGGGGAAAAGAAGAACTACGGACGGACTTACGAAGGCCTCATCCGCTCCACGATTGTGGTGGATCCAGAGGGCAAGGTGGCGGTGGCGCAGTACAACGTGCGGGCTACCGGCCACGTGGCGAAGCTGCGCCGGGACCTCGGCCTGGCGTAGGTCTTTCCTCCCGCTGAGCCGGGCGCCGGGTTTGGTTTATTACCGAGCGGAAGGCACCGCTTGGCAGGTACACTGGAGCCTGGCATCCGCCGTCGGACGTCTTTTCGCTTTGGCAGGAACAGCGTCAGGGCAAGCCCGCGACGGCGCCGCGCGCGAGTGGTGAAATTGGCAGACACGCAGGATTTAGGTTCCTGTGCCTTCGGGCGTGGGGGTTCAAGTCCCCCCTTGCGCACAGCAGTACGAACACCGGAATCCCGGACTTCACGGTCCGGGATTCCGCCGTTTAACGCCAAAGGTCCGGTGCTCGGAAAGTCCGCGAAAAATAATTCTCCGGGTTCACCCATCCGTTTCCGCTGAACTGCCGAATACCCATTGAGACACCAACCAAGGGTCGGTGCCCACAGTCGGAATTAAGCCAGTGCAGTGATCGAACGTTTCGTTCGCCGCAGGCAATGATCGGCACTAACAAGGAGAATCGAAATGCAGTCATTCAAGCGCACTACCTTCACCGTTGCAGGCGTTGCAGCTGCGGCTCTGCTCAGCCTGACCGCCTGCGGAGGCTCCGCCACGACGGCAACCAGCTCGTCGACACCGGCTTCCACGCCGTCCGCCTCGAGCATGGCACCGTCCCCGTCGGCCAGCTCCTCGGCCGCAATGGACCCGGCGGCCAACCTTGTGGGTCCCGGCTGTGCAGGCTACGCAGAGCAGGTTCCCGACGGCGCCGGTTCGGTGGCAGGCATGGCCCTTGACCCGGTCGCGGTGGCAGCTTCCAACAACCCGCTGCTGAAGACCCTGACGGCTGCGGTGTCCGGCAAGCTCAACCCGAAGGTCGATCTGGTGGATACGCTCAACGGCAGCGAATTCACCGTCTTCGCACCGGTGGATGACGCGTTCGCCAAGATCGACGCCGCCACCATCGAAACCCTCAAGACCGACGACGCCCTGTTGAGCAAAATCCTGACCTACCACGTGGTTCCCGGCCAGATCACCCCTGACAACATTGTGGGCACCCACAAGACTGTCCAGGGCGGCTCCGTCACCGTTACCGGCACCAAGGATGCACTCAAGGTCGATGACGCCAGCGTCATTTGCGGCGGCGTCCAGACGGCCAACGCCACGGTGTACCTGGTGGACTCCGTCCTGATGCCGAAGTAGGCAACCCGCAACGCTCCTGATCCGGTTCCAGCCTGACTCCCTGGGCCGACCTGGAGAAAACGAAGGTCCGCGCCGATGGTGCGGACCTTCGTTTCGTCCACGGCCGGACACGGTCCACACCCGGCCGGCGTCCAGGAACGGTCAATTAGACTGGGGAACGGTCCCGGCCCGCGGACCTCCCCAGCCGTCCCAGGCCTTCCGGCCGTCCAGAGGTGATAATCGAGTGCCCAGCAGTAAATCGCACCGCATTGCAGTCAGTATCGGTGCAGGGGTCCTGTCGCTGCTGCTTGCCTCGTGCACGGGCGTGCCCGCTCCCGCGCCGGCGTCGTCCTCTGCGGTCACTACCAGCTCGGCCCCGACAGCCCCGACGGCGACCTTTACGTTCGGCACCGCGGCCCAGCCGCTGGGACTCGATCCGGCCCTGGCCTCGGACGTGGAGTCCTACCGGATCACCCGCCAGGTCCTCGAAGGCCTGGTCGGGGTGGACCAGACGACCGGACTGCCGACTCCCCTGCTCGCCACCGAGTGGGCGGAATCCAACGAGGGCCGCGCCTACACCTTCAAGCTCCGTGAAGGCGTCACGTTCCAGGACGGGTCAGCGTTCGATGCCGCATCGGTGTGCACTAACTTCAACCGCTGGTTCAATTTTCCGGACAGCCTCCGGAAGCAGGCACCCGGCATGTCATTCAAGGGGGTCTTCAAGGCCCACGCCGACCAAGCCTCACTGTCCATCTACAAAGGCTGCACCGCACTCTCAGCCGGGAATGTCCGGATCGACCTCACGCAGCCCTTCACCGGGTTCCTCCAGGCCCTGACCCTCCCGGCCTTCGCGATGTCCTCCCCGAAAGCAATGGCGGATCAGAAGGCTGACACCCTCAGCCAGACCCGGGACGGCCAGCCGGTCTCGGACTATGCCCTGCACCCTGTCGGCACGGGCCCCTACAGCTTCGCGGGTTGGGAAGACTCAAACGTCAGGCTGGTCAGCAACAAGGACTACTGGGGCGACAAGGGCCAGATCGCCACCATCAACTTCGTCACCTACGACCAGCCCCAGGCGAGGCTGCAGGCCCTCCTCGACGGGAAGATCGATGCCTACGACGCCGTCACTGTGGGGAACTTCGATCAGCTGGTCAAACGCGGAAAACAGATCATCCAGCGTGACCCCTTCTCCGTGATGTACCTCGGCATGAACCAGGAAGTGCCCATCCTGCAGAACCTCAAAGTGCGGCAGGCCATCGAAATGGCGGTGGACAAGGACACGCTGATCCGCAGGTTCTTCATCGACAACACCACGCAGGCAACCCAGTTCGTCCCGCCCAAACTGAGCGGGTTCAACAACAACGCCCCTTCCCTTGGCTACGATCCGGCCAAGGCCAAGGCATTGTTGGAGGAGGCCGGGTACAAGGGCGAGGAACTCAAGTTCTACTACCCCCTCAACGTGACCAGGCCGTACCTCCCCACACCCGAAAAGGTCTACGCCGAACTCAGCCGGCAGCTCACCGCCGTGGGGCTGAATGTGAAGCCTGTTCCGGTGGAATGGTCTGACGGGTACCTGCAAAAGGTCCAGTCCCCGGGCGACCATGCCCTGCACCTGCTGGGGTGGAACGGCTCGTACGCCGATCCGGACAACTTCGTCGGCCCCCTGTTCGGCGAGAAAAGCGGCGAGTTCGGCTACCAGGATCCGCAGATCTTTTCCAAGATCGCCCGTGCCCGCGGCCTGCCGGAGGGCGAGGAGCGGACAGAGCAGTACCGCACCATCAACGCCCAGATTGCCGAGTCCGTCCCCGCGGTCCCCATCGCCTTCCCCATTTCGGCCCTGGCGTTGTCGGACCGGGTGCTGAAGTACCCTGCGTCACCGGTATTAAACGAGGTTTTCACAAAGGTCGAGCTGAAACCTTGACGGACTGGCCCAATTTCAGTTAGTAGGGTGCTCGGGGATATTCTGTGACAGCCAGAGCCGCTGCTATCGGAGACTGATTGTGACTTTCATTTCCAAGACCCAACATGCCGACGTCGTCCTGATTGGCGGAGGCATTATGAGCGCCACGCTGGGTGCGTTCATCAAGCAGCTCGAACCGAACTGGACCATCTCGCTGTTCGAACGGCTCGACGAGGCCGGCCTGGAAAGCTCAGGCCCGTGGAACAACGCAGGAACCGGCCACGCCGCACTGTGTGAGCTTAACTACTCTCCCGCAGCCAAAGACGGCTCGGTTGACCCCTCCAAGGCACTGCACATCAACGAGCAGTTCCAGCTGTCCCGCCAGTTCTGGTCCCATCTGGTCAGCAACTCGCTTATCGGCTCCCCCAAGGGCTTCATCAACACCGTCCCGCACATGAGCTTCGTGATCGGGGACGCCAACGCCAACTTCCTGAAGACCCGGTATGAGGCGCTGAAGCCGAACCCCCTCTTCCGCTCCATGGAGTACTCCGAAGACCACGCCCAGATCGCCAAGTGGGCGCCGTTGATCGTCAAGGGCCGGGACGCGAAGCAGCGGATTGCCGCCACCCGCGCAGCCGAGGGTACCGACGTCGACTTCGGCGCACTGACCCGCGAGCTGACCACTTACCTGGGCAACAACGGCGTGGAGATCAACTACGGCCACGACGTCAACGGCATCCGCCGCGCACCGGGCGGCGGCTGGGACCTTACGCTCAAGCACAAGAAGTCCGGCGAGCACGGCAACATCCGCGCCAAGTTCGTCTTCGTGGGCGCGGGCGGCGGCGCCCTCCACCTGCTGCAGGCGTCCGGAATCCCCGAGAGCAAGGGCTACGGCGGGTTCCCCGTCTCCGGCCAGTTCTTCCGCTGCACCGACCAGGCACTCGCCGGCCAGCACAGCGCCAAGGTCTACGGCCAGGCCTCCGTCGGAGCGCCGCCCATGTCCGTCCCGCACCTGGACACCCGCTACGTCAACGGCAAGCGTTCACTGCTGTTCGGCCCGTACGCCGGGTTCTCCACCAACTTCCTCAAAAGCGGATCGTACCTGGACCTCCCGCTGTCCATCCGCCCCAGCAACATCATCCCGATGCTGGCGGTGGCCAAGGACAACATGGACCTGACTGCCTACCTGGTCAAGGAAGTCGCGAAGCGCCACGGCGACAAGGTGGAGGCCCTGCGCGAGTACTATCCGGAAGCAAAAGACGGCGACTGGGAACTCATCACCGCCGGTCAGCGTGTTCAGATCATCAAGAAGGATCCGAAGAAGGGCGGCGTCCTGCAGTTCGGTACTGAAGTGATCGCGGCCCGCGACGGTTCCATCGGCGCGCTGCTGGGGGCCTCCCCCGGAGCCTCAACCGCTGTTCCCATCATGATCGAGCTGCTCCAGAAGTCCTTCCCCAAGAACTTCCGGGGCTGGCAGTCGAAGCTCAAGGAAATGATGCCCGGCTACGGCATCAAGCTCAACGACAACCCGGAGTTGGCTGCACAGCTGGAGGCAGAAACTGCCAAGGCACTCCAGCTGGAAGCCGTGGACGCACCTTCGAGCTGACGCCCTGTTCGGGTTACGGCAGGTTTCACCCCCAACCACAAGTCCGCTAACCCACCAGGAGACGATGAGATGTACCGGCTGGCAAAACTTTCGCTGGCAAACAGGGCCCTGATCGCGCTGATCACCGTCTTCGCATCGGTGTTCGGCGTGATCACCATGTCCTCGCTGAAGCAGGAACTCATCCCCTCCATCGAGTTTCCGCAGATCACGGTCATCTCGTCGATGCCGGGCGCGTCCCCGGAAGTGGTGGACAAGCAGGTGAGCGGGCCTCTCGAAACCGCACTGAACGGTGTCGAGGGGCTGGAATCGACGTCGTCCACGTCCCGGACCGGCGTCTCGCAGATCACCATGGTGTTCACGTACGGGACAAACCTGGACCGTGCACGGAACCAGATCGACCGCGCCATCTCCAACGCCAAGCGCGCGCTGCCCGATGACGTCCAGCCGCAGGCCATCGCAGGCAGCATCAGTGACTTCCCTATCGTTTTCCTGGCGGTCTCCTCCGACAAGCCGCTCAGCGAGCTGAACGCCGACCTGCAGCGGCTCACCGTTCCCCGCCTCCAGAAGCTCGACGGCGTCCGGGGCGCCGACGTCACAGGCGGCGCCACCCAGCACATCCAGATCCTCCCGCGCCCGGATGCCATGGCGGTCAAGGGCGCCACCATCCAGTCCATCAGCAATGCGCTGAAGAACAACGGTGCGCTGATTCCGGCGGGCACCATCGAGGAACAGGGCAAGACGCTCTCGTTGCAGATCGGCAGCCCGGTTGACTCCCTGGATGCCGTCAAGGCGCTGCCGCTCGGCGGCGCCAAGGACGCCGCCACCATCGGCAGCGTGGCGGATGTCAGCATCAAGGACGACGTCCGCACATCCATCACGCGAACCAACGGCAAGGAAACACTTGCCCTCTCCGTGACCAAGAAGCCTGAAGGCGACACGGTGGCGATCTCGCACGCGGTGAAGGATTCCATCGGCCAGCTCGAGGCGGAGCTCGGATCCAACGCCAAGTTCACCCCGGTGTTCGACCAGGCTCCGTTTATCGAAAAGTCCATCAAGGACCTCACCACCGAAGGCCTGCTCGGCCTCGGATTCGCTGTGGCAGTGATCCTGGTGTTCCTGATGTCTGTGCGGTCCACGCTGGTCACGGCCGTCTCCATCCCGTTGTCCCTGCTCATCACGTTCATTGGACTGTCGGCGACCGGATACTCCCTCAACATCCTGACCCTCGGCGCGCTCACCATAGCAATCGGACGTGTGGTGGACGACTCGATTGTGGTGATCGAGAACATCAAGCGCCACCTCAGCTACGGCGAAGCCAAACTGGACGCGATTCTGACCTCCATCCGTGAAGTCGCCGGTGCCATCACGGCATCCACGCTTACCACCGTGGCCGTTTTCCTTCCGATCGCGTTCGTCGGGGAACTGGCCGGCGAGCTGTTCCGGCCCTTCGCCCTGACGGTGACCATTGCGCTGCTTTCGTCGCTGCTGGTATCGCTCACCATCGTGCCCGTCCTGGCCTACTGGTTCCTCAAGACACCCGCCGGCACCGCACTGTCCGCCGGGGCCGCGCGGGAAGCCGCAGCCAAGGCACATGAGGCAGAGCAGCGCAGCCGGCTTCAGCGCGGCTACCTGCCCATCCTGAACAAGACACAGAAGCACCCCGTGATAACACTCATTGCGGCGGCCCTGGTCCTCGGCGGGACGGCTGCGATGACGCCGCTGCTCGCCACCGACCTGCTGGGCCGGTCCGGCGAGAACAGCATGACGGTCCGCCAGGTTCTGCCGGCCGGAACCAGCCTGACCGACACCAGCGCGGCCGCCGTGAAGGTCGAAGACGCGCTCCGCGACATCGACGGCATCAAGGACGTCCAGGTCACCTCGGGCAACGCCCAGACGGGCTTCACCGCGCTGACCTCCAGCGGCGCTTCCAACTCGTCCTTCACGGTCGTCACCGAGGAAAAAGCCAACCAGGCCAAGCTCCAGGAGACCGTTCGCACGGAACTGGCCAAGATCAGCGACGCGGGCAAAATCTCCGTCGGCTCCCAGCAGGGCGGATTGGGCACCTCCTCCACCGTGGACATCACCCTCAAGGCGGCCAACTCCGCGGACCTCCGGGCGGCCAGCGATGCCATGGTCAAGGCCATGGAGGGCGTCCCCGGCAGCACGGAGGTTGCCACCAACCTCGCGGCCAGCCAACCCGTGGTGCAGGTAAAAGTTGATCGTGCCAAGGCAGTCGCCGCCGGCCTGAACGAGGAGCAGGTGGCCGGCGTCCTGGCTTCCACCATCAGCCCGGTTCCCGCCGGTACCGTGCGCATCGATACCAATGACTTCCCGGTGCAGATCGGCGAGGGTACCCGCTTCACGAGCGTCAGCGCCGTCCGCAGCATCCCGCTGCCGACGTCGGGCGGCGCCGTGCCGCTGGGCAGCATCGCCTCCGTGGAGCAAGTGGACATCCCGGTTTCCATTACCGCCAGCAACGGCCAGCGCACCGTGCGCGTCTCCGTCACGCCGTCGGGCGCCAACCTGGGCGAGGTCAGCACCGAGGTGCAGAACCGGCTCAAGGGGGTTGAGCTTCCCCCGGGAGTCACGGCAGAAATCGGCGGCGCCACCACCCAGCAGGCGGAGTCCTTCCAGCAGCTGGGCCTGGCCCTCCTGGCCGCCATCGCCATTGTGTACGTGATTATGGTGGCCACCTTCAAGTCGCTGATACAGCCGCTGATCCTCCTGGTGTCCGTCCCGTTCGCGGCAACGGGTGCCATCGCACTGCTGCTGGTGACAGGCGTGCCGCTGGGGCTGCCATCGCTGATAGGCATGCTGATGCTGGTGGGCATCGTGGTCACCAACGCGATCGTCCTGATCGACCTCATCAATCAGTACAGGAAGCCGCGAACCGGCCCCTCCGGAATAGAATTGCCGGGAATGAACGTGGCCGACGCCATCACGCACGGTGCACGGCAGCGCCTCCGGCCCATCCTGATGACCGCCCTGGCCACCGTCTTCGCGCTGACTCCCATGGCGCTGGGACTGACCGGCGGCGGCGGCTTCATTTCCCAGCCGCTGGCCGTCGTAGTCATCGGCGGCCTGATCTCCTCAACGGCGCTGACGCTTGTCCTGGTACCGGTGTTGTACCGGCTGGTGGAGGGGCGCCGCGAGAGGAAGGCCCTGATCCGCGCGATGCAGGAACGCCCCGACTTCGGGCAGGCCGACGACGTCGACGCAGAGTTCGTCGATTGGACAACGGGGATGGTTCCCAAAGTTTCCGGCCGCCGTGCGGCCGCCGGGGAGCCGGAATAGCGGCAGCCTGAGTGACGACAGTCCCCGAACAGCAGTGCCCAACAACAGCAGTGCCTGTGCCGCCCCGGTGGCACAGGCACTGCTGTTTAACGTGCGGGAATATCCTTGCGCGCGTGACGTTACATCTCACGATAGATGCAAATGCATGTAAATCGGCTACACTGGGACAAAGACCCGGAGCAGTTCGGAATCGAAGGAAGGCACATCATGCAGATCGGCGTATTCAGCGTCAGTGACATCACCACTGATCCCACCACAGGCCGCACTCCCACGGAACACGAGCGCATCAAGGCGTCCGTGGCGATTGCCAAGAAGGTCGAAGAGATCGGTATGGATGTCTACGCCATCGGCGAGCACCATAACCGCCCGTTCTTCTCGTCCTCCCCCACTACCACGCTGGCCTACATCGCGGCCCAGACGGAACGAATCATCCTTTCCACCGCGACCACGCTGATCACCACCAACGACCCCGTCAAAATTGCCGAGGACTTTGCCATGCTGCAGCATCTGGCCGACGGCCGGGTGGACCTGGTGATGGGCCGCGGCAACACCGCCCCGGTCTACCCGTGGTTCGGCAAGAACATGCAGGACGGCATCGAGCTGGCAATCGAGAACTACAGCCTGCTGCGCCGGCTCTGGGATGAAGACACAGTGAACTGGTCCGGCAAGCACCGCACCCCGCTGCAGAACTTCACCTCCACCCCGCGCCCGCTCGACGGCGTGGCCCCCTTCGTGTGGCACGGCTCCATCCGCACGCCGCAGATCGCGGAGGTGGCCGCCTACTACGGCGACGGCTTCTTCGCCAACAACATCTTCTGGCCCAAGGAGCACTACCAGCAGCTGATCGGCCTCTACCGCGAACGCTACGAGCACTACGGTCACGGCAAGGCAGACCAGGCCATCGTGGGACTAGGCGGACAGTTCTTCATGCGCAAGAACTCCCAGGACGCCGTGAAGGAGTTCCGCCCCTACTTCGACAATGCTCCCGTCTACGGCCACGGTCCTTCGCTGGAGGACTTCACCTCGCAGACACCGCTGACGGTCGGCAGCCCGCAGGAGGTCATCGAAAAGACCCTCACCTTCCGTGAGTACTTCGGCGACTACCAGCGCCAACTCTTCCTTATTGACCACGCGGGCCTGCCGCTGAAGACCGTTCTGGAGCAGCTGGACCTGTTCGGCGAGGAAGTGCTGCCGGTGCTGCGCAAGGAGTATGCCGCGCTCACGCCGGCCCACGTGCCTGAACCGCCCACCCATGCGGGCCGGGTGGCAGCCCGGATGGCTGCACAGGTGCAGGAAGACGCCCTGAGCAATCCGACGGCGCAGGAGGCATGATGGCCTCCCCGTCAGGCGAGTCGCCCGTCCGGCTCGCCGCCGAAACCTGGGAAGCGCTGTTCCGCGCCCAGGTGGCGGTGATGCGCAGGCTGCAGTCCGGCCCTGCCTTCAAGGCGCTGGCCCTCAACGAATACGACGTCCTGTTCACGCTCTCCCGCTGCCCCTCGGGTTGGCTGCGACTGAACGAGCTGAATGACAACGTGCTGCTCAGCCAGTCCAGCCTCAGCAGGCTCGTTGAGCGGCTGGAAAAGCGCGGACTCGTGGAGCGGATGCCGGCGCCACAGGACGGCCGGGGCGTCCTGCTGAAGCTGACGGACGCCGGCCGGGACCTGCAAAAGCAGATCGGGCGGGAGCACGTCCGGGACATCTCCGCCCTGATCACTCCGGCGCTGACCCCCAGCGAACAGCGTGAACTGTTGCGGCTTACCGAGAAACTGCGCGGCTCCGTCTCAGGGCACTAGGACGAAGGGGCAGGACGTAGGGGCGCGCCCCAGGCGATGGCGGGCGCGCCCCAGGCGATGGCGGGCGCGCCTCAGGCGATGGCGACAAGCCTCGTGGGATCCTCCACGGGCAAGTCGCCGTTCACTACTGCCGTCACGCGAAGCTCCCGCAGGGACAGGCTTCCGCCTACGGTGGACAGGAAGGCCGTGTCCGAGGAGTCCCGGCCGGCGGTAATCCTCAGCATGCTCTCCCGCGGCGCGAGCCCGGTGGGATCGATGACGTACCAGGCACCATTGATGTACGCCTCTGCTACGGCATGGAAATCCATCGGGCTCAGCCCGGGCGCGTAAACGGCCACCAGCCTTGCCGGGATGTCCTTGGACCGCAGCAGGGCGATAGCCAGGTGCGCGAAGTCCCGGCACACGCCGCGGCGGTGCAGGAGCGTCTCCACTGCACCGTCGGTGCCGCGGGAGGATCCGCTGACATAGCGGAGCTCGCTGAAGACCCAGTTGCGCACAGCATGCAGGAGCTCTTCCCCTTGGAGGCCGCCGAATTCCGCGTAAGCCGTGGGCAGCAGCCGGTCGGACTCCGCGTAGCGGCTGGGCCTGACGTACCGGATGAGCTCCATACGGTTCGGCTCTTCCGGAAGCGCCTGCCCGGAAACCGTGGCCGTATACTCCACCGTCACCTCCGTGGGTTCCGCGAACTCCATGTAGTGGAAGCGTCCACCATGGTGATCGGACAGTTCCGTCACGGGAACCTGGTCCGCCCCTGACGTCACCGAAAGCGTTTCATCGAGGGACGTATAGCCCTCGTTCCTGGCGACGGAAACCGCCAGCGCGACTTTGGTTTCAGCCGCGGTCTTAAACACGAGCCGGGCGGCCACGCTGCGTTCCATGTATCTCCGGGGTGTGAGGTAGTGGCAGAACAGTCCCCAGTGCCGGCCGGTTGGGTTTACGGGAGGGCGGCGGGACTAACTTTTGATCTTCAGAGACATTAGCATCCGCTGGACATTCGCGAATTCGGACCCCTCGTTGACGTACTTGGCCGCTTGGTCCAGGGTGTCGAAGGCCTTGGCAGGGGCCACCTTCTCGTCTGTTGCAAAGGTCTTCAAAGCCGTCAGGTCCCCGAAGGAGACGTCGCCTTTGCCGTCGGGTCCACGGACGATGTTCTGCAGTGTGCAGGCCTTGCCGTCGCCTCCGCCCACGACGTTGGTGATGCCGTAGGAGCCGAAGAACCTGTATCCCTGAAGTACTCGGAACACCACATGCGGGGTGATGAGGCCCTCGCCCTCACGGTGCGGCAGGTCCACCGGGACGCTGCTGACTACCACGTAGGGCTTTCTTCCCGCTTCAGCACAGGCGGCAGCGGACGGCGAGGGCAGGCCGGTCTGCAGCGTGGCCAGGTAATTTCCCTTGGCGTCCTTGACCTCGATCTTGAGGGCGCCCGGAAGCGTCCCCTGGTCCGGCGTGACTGACTGCGCGATCCAGTCCTGGGGCAATTCAAAGCTGACGTTCTTGGCGGAATCCGAGAAGACCTTCCACGCCGATGCGGTCGCACCCGCGGATGCGGATTCCGTGCCGGTGGCCGTGGCCGTGCCCGTGGCCGAAGCTGCAGGAGTTGCCCCTGGTGCCGACGCCGAAGAGGTGCCTTCCGCCGTCGCGCTTTCCGTTGGAGTGCTGTCCGCCGTCCAGGCGGGTTCGCCCTTGCCTTCGCCGCTGCAGCCTGACATCACTGCGGCAACAACCATAAGTGCCGCGCAAAACCTGGCCCTGCGTACCGCTGCCTTCCCTGTCATGAGGCAAGCGTAGCTTCGCGGCCGCCGCGGCCGCCGTGTTCCGGCCGGAGTGTTGTGGTCCCCGTGTTGCAGCCCGGCTCATATCTGCCGGGGCGGTGTTACTGCGTGGGGGCGGGCTTTCCCGCCCGCAAAGAGGGATACGCTGGGGACATGGCGGAACAGCACTTTGACGCGGATCAGGACAGCGTGGCGGACATCTCGGCCCTGGACATTGCCGACTGGCGGGTCCGGACCTTCGCCATGTACCAAAACGTCCGCAGGATCGCCGTGGACAGCCCCGCCGAAGCCCATACGTACTGGCGGCAGGAACGCGACCGGATGTTCGGAACCCACCCGGCCTCCGCCCTCACCGCGACGGAGAAGGCGAACTTCAGCGGGCTCCGTACTGCTGACTACGACCCCATCTACCGGTTCCACGTTCCCCTGACCAAAGAGGGGGCTGGCCGGGAGATGAATGTCGAGACCGGGACCGACGGCGTTGTCAGGTTCGTGCGCCTGGGCACCTTCGACCTGCCGGAAATGGGTCAGTTGGGGGTCTGGAAACTGCACGGTTACGGCGGCGGAATCTTCGTGCCGTTCCGGGATGCCACGGCGGGCCAGCCGGGCGGCAGCTACGGCGCAGGACGCTACCTCCTGGACACCATCAAGGGAGCCTTCCACGGCGTCCTTGGATCCGGGCCCGACGCCGAATTCATCCTGGACTTCAACTTCGCGTACAACCCGTCCTGTGCCTACAACGAGGCATGGGCGTGCCCGCTGGCGGGCCCGTCCAACCGGCTGGCTGTGGAAATCCCGGTCGGCGAGCTCTACTGACGGCTCCTCGCCCGGGCTACGCCAGCACTACGCGATTAATCTCAGCGAGCCGACCGGTGGGGACGCCGATAGGGAATCGTAAGGAAAACGCCGGGACGCCGCCCCGCACCGCATCTAGCCTTGGATCATGGGCAAACCCCGACGACGTACCTTCCTGGCTTTGGCCTCCGCGGCTTTCCTGGTGTTGCTCGTTGCCGGAATGCTCCTGTTCCAGCCTTGGCGACTGTTCACCAGCAGTTCGATCGATGAACCCCTGACGCCGGGCCCTGCAGCAACCGCAGCGGCGGGTTCGCCGCAGGCCGGTTCGCCGCCGGTCGCTTCACAGCCCGCTCCCGCCGCTACGGCAGCCATCGGGCCCAACGTTCTGGCCACAGGCCCCTTCCAGTCCCAGGAACATCCCACGTCCGGCAACGCGAGCCTGGTGCAGCTGCCTGACGGCTCCTATGTGGTCAGACTCGAGAACCTCGCCAGCAGTGACGGCCCCGATGTCAAGGTATGGCTCAGTAATCTCGAGGCAGGCGGGGACTGGTTCAAATACCGTTCCGGCAGGTTCCTGGATCTTGGCCCCGTCAAGGCAACACACGGCAACCAGAACTACGCGGTGCCTCCGGGAACAGACCTCACCGGCCTGGACACCCTGGTGCTCTGGTGCGACAGGTTCAGCGTGGCATTCGGATCAGCAGCCCTGGCCTGACGCTCTGAAGGGGCCGCGACCGGGAGGACGACACACTCCGCCCAGGTCCCGGACAGGACATAGGATGTCATGATGACCGCCATCCCAGCGCGCCGCATCGCGCGAGTCCGTCCGCACGCCCCTGCCTCAGAGCTGGAACAGTTCTTCGTGGCCAACGATGCCGCGGACTTCGGCAGCGATGCGGGAAAACTCTGGACAGTTATCGACAGCCCCTTTCCCGGATCCCTGGCGAACGCGGCGGCTGCTCCGCGGGAAGGCTGGCACCATGGCTCCATGGTCGGTGAAGACTCCTTCACTTTCCTCGCTCCGAGCAGTCCGGCCAACGTCCTCGGCATGGCTCACAACACCGGCCAGGCCGGCCGGGACCTCCCGCCCCAGGCCTTCCACAAGGCGGCCACCAGCGTGGTGGGACCGGGCGATGCCATCGAACTCGCGCCGGGCATTGGGCACGTGGACCCGGAAGCGGAACTGACTATAGTCGTCGGGCGCCAAGCACGCGGATTGACCTTGGAGAATGCACGGACGGCCGTCCTGGGGTTCACCATTGGCAACGACGTCACGGCCCGCGACCTGCAGAAAACGGACGACCTCTGGATCAGCGCCAAGAGCCAGGACACGTTCACTCCGGTAGGACCGTGGATCGTGACAGGCCTGGACAGGACGTTGGACAGCACCGCCCTGTCCATCGGCATCGTGCACAACGGCACGGAGCTGCGGCCCGCCAGCTCAGCGGACCTCGGCTGGGGCGTGGACGAAATCCTGGTGTATCTGACGTCCTTCATGACGCTGCACCCGGGAGACCTGGTCCTCACGGGGTTCCCCGCCGAATGCGCGCGGCTTTACCCCGGAGACACCGTCACGTGCCGGGTGGGAGGTATCGGGGAACTGACCAACCCGGTGACGGGCTAGGCCTGACGGGATTCGGCAACACGGTGTGGCAGGCTTGAGCGATGGAATCACCTGCTGCGGCCGCCGCCCCGCTGACGCAACAGTCCGATTCCGGCACGGCCGTCCGGCGCGCGCCAGCCACGAAGCACTACCGTGGCGTCCTTCGTTTTCCCGCGGTCCGGCAGCTCCTCCGGTTCACGGGTGTGGGCATCGTGTGCACACTGACGTCACTGGCCCTGTACGCCCTGCTCCGGCCGTGGCTGGGACCCCAGCTGGCCAACGCCGCAGCGCTGATCATTACCTCGGTGATGAATACGGCCCTGAACCGGCGCCTCACGTTCAAGATCGCCGGAAACGGAAAACTTGCCAGGGACCATCTCAGCGGCATGGTGGTCATCGTGATTGCGCTGGTGATCACGGGTGGCAGCCTTGGCGTGCTGCACTGGATCAATCCGGACGCCACCATGTCCGATGAGCTGTGGACCACCACGCTGTCCGGATTCCTGGCCACGGCGGTGCGTTTTGTGCTGCTGCGGCACTGGATCTTCCGCCGAGCACGCCACCGCTGACGCCGGACAGTCGGCGCCTAGCGGATGCCCAAGGTCAGCACGCTGCCGACGGCGCTGCGAACGGCTGCCGCCGCTTCCTGCAGTTCTTCCGCCGTAATCGTGGCATTAAAGCTGAACCGGACGGCGGTCTGGGCGACTTCGGACGGAATGCCCATGGCCAGCAGGACCGGCGAGGCAGCATCCGATCCGGCGGCGCAGGCCGATCCGCTGGAGCAGACCACGCCCTGCCGCTCCAGCTCCAGGAGCACCGACTCCCCGCTGGTTCCGGGGAAACAGAACGACGCCACTGAGGGCAGCCGGTCCACCGGGTGACCTGTCAGTTGAGCGCCGGGAACGCCGGCCAGGACCTCCCCGATGAAGTTGTCCCGCAGGGCCGTGACAAGCGCAGGCAGACCCTGTTCGGGGCGGACCAGCGACAGTGCGGTTGCCAACGCCACGGCGCCGGCAACATTCTCGGTTCCGGAGCGGCGGCCGCGTTCCTGCCCACCGCCATGGAGGAGCGGCTCGATGCGGGTACGGCTCCGCACGAACAGCGCTCCGTTGCCTTTTGGTGCCCCCAGTTTGTGGCCGGAGATGCTCATGGCGTCCACGCCCAGAAGCTTGGTGTCCAGCGGCAGCCAGCCAGCGGCCTGGACCGCGTCCGTGTGGAACGGAATTCCCCGTTCGCGGGTCAGCCCGGAGAGCTGCCGGATCGGCTGGACCGTCCCCACCTCGTTGTTCGCGTACATGATGCTGACCAGCGCCGTCTCCGGCCGGAGTACGGCGGCGAGGGCCTCCGGTGTGACCTGCCCGAAGCCGTCCACCGGGACGACGTCGATGGCAAACCCGTGGAACCGTTCGAGGTACCGTGCCGACTCCTCCACGGCGGGGTGCTCGACGGCGCTGATCACCACACGGTTGAGCGTGGGGTCGGCTGCCTGCCGCGCCAGGGCGATGCCCTTGACAGCGAGGTTGTCAGCCTCCGTTCCGCCGGAAGTGAACGTGATCTCTGCCGGCCGGCAGTTCAGCGCCTTGCTGGTGCCCGTGCGGGCGCCGGCGAGCGCCGCAGCGGCAGACTCGCCCAGCGAGTGGTGGCTCGACGGATTTCCGAAGTCGCCGGTGAGGTAGGGCCACATGGCTTCCAGCACTTCGCGGCGGACGGGCGTGGTGGCCGCTGCGTCCAGGAAAATCATGGTGATTCAGCCCGCTGTCAGTTCTAGCAGTTCAATGTCGAGGCCCAGATCGAGGGCGATGACGCTGTGGGTGAGGCCGCCGATGGAAATGACGTCCACGCCTGTGGCGGCGATCGCTGCCACCGTTTGGAGGTTGACGTTCCCGCTGGCCTCCACCCGGGCACGTCCGTCCACCAGGGCAACGCCGACGGCCAGTTCCTCGAGCGTGAAGTTATCCAGCATGATGGTGTCCACCCCGGCGGCAAGGACGGGCTCCACCTGTTCCATGCGGTCCACCTCAACCTCGAAGTGGGTGGTGTGGCCGAGTTGTGCCTTGGCCGCGCGGAGCACCGCCGTAAGTTTTGCCGGGTCCCCGCCGGTGATGACCGCGAGGTGGTTGTCCTTGGCCAGCACGGCGTCGGACAGGCTGAAACGGTGGTTGGCGCCGCCTCCGCACCGTACCGCGTAGCGCTCCAGGACCCGCAGGCCCGGCGTCGTCTTCCGAGTGTCCGTGATCCGTGCCCTGGTCCCCTGGACAAGGTCCACGAATTCGGCCGTCTTAGTGGCGATCGCGCTCATCCGCTGGACCAGGTTCAGGGCCACGCGTTCCGCCAGCAGGACTGCCCGGGCGTTGCCGGTCACCCTGGCCAGCGGCGTGCCCGCGCCGAACCTCTCGCCGTCCGCCACCAGCAGCTCGACGATGGCGTCCGGGTCCGTGAGTTTCATGGCGGCAGCAAACACCGTTCCCCCGCTCAGGACCCCCGCGACACGGGCGTTGAGCATCGCTGTCGCGCGTGCGTCCGCCGGGATAAGAACCTGCGAGGTGATGTCGCCGTACGGGGCATCCTCGGCGAGCGCAGCGCGCAGCACACTCAACACGGCGGCTTCGGGCAGGGTGCCGGTGAGCTCACCGGCCGTCAGGGCCGGCGTTTCCGGGGCGGTGGTGGTCATGACGAAATCCTTTGCATGGAATGGGTAGGGGCTGACGCGTGGTCGGTATCGGCCCGGTAGTGCGCGCCCACGGATACGGTCCGCTTCCGGGCGGCCGCCACAAGCAGCCGCGCGGCCAGCAGCAGGTTGCGGTCCTCAAACTCCCGCGGGCAGCTCGCTTCAACACTGTCAATGGAGCCCGCCCAGAGGGCAAGCTGTGCGGCTGCAGCATCAAGGTCCGGCCCGGTCCGCAACACCCCGGCAGCACCAGTCATCAACCGCCCCAGAGCCTCCCGAGAAAACACCCCGGCCTCGGACCAGGATGTAACAACACCTTCGGGCTCAGTCGCTGAACCTTCCCGGCCGATTACGTCGCGCGACAGTGCTGCGGAAGCGTGCGTCAAGGTGAGGCCGCCAGCGGCCGAGGCAGCACGCGGAGCAGTGCTGTCGTGCGACGGTTCAGCACCAAGGAAGGACTCAACAGCGCGTCGCCCGAAAACCAGTCCTTCGAGCAGCGAATTGCTGGCCAACCTGTTGGCGCCCTGGGCACCGGTGCACGCCACTTCGCCCGCGGCGTAGAGGCCCGGGACGGAGGTTCGTCCGCCAAGATCGGTGGACACCCCGCCCATCCAGTAGTGGGCTGCCGGGGACACGGGGAGCGGTTCGGCCGTCCAGTCGTAGCCTGCGGCCCCCGTGGCGGCGTTGATGGTGGGAAAACGCCGTGCCAGGAAGCCGGGGCCCCTGCTGGCTTCTATCCCCCGGGCGTCCAGGAACACCGGGCTGTCCGCCGGCGCCCCGGTGCGGGCCAGGTGCAGCGCAATGCTGCGGGAGACGACGTCGCGGGGTGCCAACTCGGCGTCCGGGTGATGGTCCGGCATGAAGCGGTAACCGTCGGCATCGAGCAGCACTGCTCCTTCGCCGCGGACAGCTTCGGAAACCAGCAGTGGCGGCGGTCCGCCTGCCACCTCGTGCATCGCCATGGTGGTGGGGTGGAACTGGAAGAATTCAAGGTCGCCCACAGCGGCACCTGCCCGCCACGCGAGCGCCAGTCCGTCCGCTGTGGCAACCGAGGGGTTGCTGGTGCGGGCAAAGACCCTGCCGGCACCGCCGGTGGCGAGCAGCACGCCGTCGGCCGGCAGGCTCTTCCGTTCACCGTTCTGCAGGTACTCAACCCCGGTCACCCGGCCATCCGCCGTCGTCAGCTCCGTAACGAAGGCGCCGGTTTCCAGCCGGAGCCGGCCGGACACGGCCCGCTCCAGGACGGCGGCGATCAGGCCGCGGGCAATGCGGGCGCCGGTGGCGTCCCCGCCGGCGTGCAGGATGCGCGGCGCTGAATGGGCAGCTTCCAGCCCCAGCGCGGTGTCCCCCTGCGCATCGGCGTCGAACGTGACTCCGTACCGGCGCAGCCCTGCGATGTCGCGTGCGGCTTCCGTGCAAAGGATCCGGACGGCTTCCGTGTTGTTCAGTCCCGCTCCGGCTGCCAGTGTGTCCGCGACGTGGGCCTCCACGGAGTCTCCCGGGGCGGCTTCGCCGGGTTCCAGCACCGCGGACACACCGCCCTGCGCGTAGAACGTGTTGCTGTGTTCCAGCTGCCCCTTGCTGAGAAGCACCACCTCGGCCGCGGCGCCTCCTTCGGCGTCGGCCGCCAGCAACGCTGCGTACAGCCCGGCAATTCCGCTGCCAACCACCACGAGGCGGCGGGGCCGCGTCGGATTTCCCTGGGCGCCGCCGTAGCCGATCGCACCGCCGTCGGCCGCTTTCCGGGCACTACCGGGCCTGGTCACGGCCGGGCCGCCAGCATCCGTTCAAGCGCCACGCGCGCCGGGGCTGCAACGTCGTCGTCCACGGTGATGCGGTTGAGGATCTCCCCGTTGACCAGCGCCTCCAGCACCCAGGCGAGGTAGCCGGGGTGGATCCGGTACATGGTGGAGCACGGGCAGATCACCGGGTCCAGGCAGAAGATGGTGTGCTGCGGGTATTCCGCGGCCAGCCGGTTGACCATGTTGATCTCGGTGCCGATGGCAAACGTGGTGGGTTCCGTGGCCGCGGCGATGGCCTTCCTGATGAAGTCGGTGGATCCTGCGGAATCGGCGGCGTCCACTACTTCCATGGGGCACTCGGGGTGGACGATCACGTTGACGCCGGGGAAGTCGGTGCGGGCCTTCTCGATCTGGGCCACATTGAAGCGCTTGTGCACCGAGCAGAAACCGTGCCAGAGAATCACCCGGGAATCGAGCAGGGTCTGTTCGTCGTTGCCGCCGAGGTCCTTGCGCGGGTTCCACATGGGCATCTGCTCCATTGGCACTCCCATGGCCTTGGCCGTGTTGCGGCCCAGGTGCTGGTCGGGGAAGAACAGGACCCGCTGGCCGCGCTGGAAGGCCCATTCGAGGACGGTGGCGGCGTTGGATGACGTGCACACAATGCCGCCGTGCTCGCCGCAGAAGCCCTTGAGCGCTGCGGAGGAGTTCATATAGGTGACAGGAATGACCGGAACCCGGCCGTCGGCGTCGGGCTCGGTGCCGTAGAGCTCTTCGAGCTGCTCCCAGCACTCGGTCACGGAATCAATGTCCGCCATGTCCGCCATCGAGCAGCCGGCGGCGAGGTTCGGCAGGATGACGGCTTGGTCGGGCTTGGACAGGATGTCCGCGGTTTCCGCCATGAAGTGCACGCCGCAGAAGATGATTGCCTCGGCGTCCGGTTTGGTCAGTGCCGCATTGGCCAGCTGGAAGGAGTCGCCCACGAAGTCGGCGTATTCAATGACCTCGTCCCGCTGGTAGAAGTGGCCGAGAATGACGGCCTTCTCCCCGAGGGTCGCCTTGGCGGCGCGGATGCGGGCGTCCAGTTCGGCGTCACTGGCCTTTTTGTATTCCTCCGGCAGCTGGCCCTGGCGCGGGGTGGCGGCCGGGGCAACGTCCGCGCTCGAGGCGCCCGGGCCATACGCGGGCACGCCGGCGAGGGCCTCGGCCAGATCGTAGTCCCATGGTCCGCGCGCCAGTGCCGGGCTGCAAGTGGCGGCGGCTCCGGTCGCCAGACCCAGAGCTTTCTGTTCGGCCTGTTCGCGAGTGATCAACTGGATTGCCGTGTTGACGCTGCTCATGGTGTGCTCCTGTTATCTGGGTCAAGGCCGGGGCGGCCGGTAAAGCGGTAGAGGCGGGGAGGGCGGTGTTTGCCGCCCTGCAGGTATTCGCCGGTTTCTTCGATCTCCGGCGTTGACTTGAGCTGTCGGCGGAAATTGGCGGGGTCCAGTTCACGGTCCAGGACTGCTTCGTACACTTCCCGGACCTGGGCCAGGGTGAAGTACTCCCCCAGCAGGTGGTAGGCAACGGAGCCGTAGGCCAGCTTGTTCCGCAGGCGCCAGAGGGCGTAATCCACGATCGCGTTGTGGTCGAAGGCCAGGTCTCCCAGGCGGTCCGCCCGGAACCACTTGACGTTTTCCGACTCGTCGGCGAGCGCTGCCTCAGTGGGCTGCACCAGCGCCCAGTACACGATGGACACCACGCGCTGGGTCGGTGAGCGGTGGAGGCCGCCGAACGCGTACAGCTGCTCGAGGTATTCGGGTGCCAGCCCGGTGGTTTCCCGCAGGTTCCGCGACGCCGCGTCCTGCAGGGATTCCGTGTGGGTCAGCGGCCCCCCGGGCAGGGCCCAGAGTCCTTTGAACGGCTCACGGATCCGGCGTACCAGCGGGATCCAGAGGGTGGGGCGCCCGGACTTCTCGCTGGGGCGGAGGGCGAAGATCACCGTGGAAATGGCCAGCGACGGCGGGGCGGCCTGCCGCTCGGCGACGTTGGCTGAGCTGGTGTACACGGCGGTTCACCCCGCTTTCCGCGCGCCCGCTGGCGCCTCTGGGCTTCGTCCGGCGTCCCGTCCGTGGGGCGCTCCGTTAGTTATAGTCAAGTTGACTAGAACTAATGGTACGGCTGTGGCGCCCGTAGGCAAAATGTTTCAGGTCACATTGCGGCAGCAGCTTCCAGCAGCGGCAGCGTGCGGCCTTGGAAATGGGTGTTCAGGACTATCACGGACGAGGCCCGCAGCACCGTCCTGGTGGCAATCATGGCATCGAGGACCCGCTGCAGGTCCGGGTTGGACCTGGCCGCGATCCGGGCCATCAGGTCCGAGCTGCCGGACACAGTGTGAATCTCGATCAGTTCGGGGATCCGGGCCAGCGCCTCCACCACCGCATCATGACCCAGGTCCTGATTGATGGTGAGCGAGCAGAATGCCACCACCGGATAACCGAAGTGGGCCGGATCCGGCTGGGGCACCCAAGATCCGATGACCCCGCCCGCCGCCATCCGGTCCAGCCGCGACTGGACGGTGGCCCGGGCGATCTTCAGGACACGCGAGGCTTCAAGCACCGAAGCCCTGGGCGAATCCGTAAAGAACCGGACAATTTTAGCGTCCATGACGTCCACATTCATCGAATTTCCTTCCAAGGTCCCCGCCTAAGTAACAAATCGCCGAACAAAAGGACGATGCACCTGAAAACTGCCACCATGCTCTCACGGATGGTGCGCGGAGAGACCTGCCCGGGACGGTAAATTCAAGATGTCCCACAAGGACCACACCACCGACCACAAGAAGGTTCGCAAGCATGACAATGAAGTCCACCGCAGAGCGCCCCGCCACAACTCTTGGGCACAGCATGAAACCCCGCCAGCTCACCATGATGGGGCTGGGAAGCGCCATTGGGGCCGGGCTGTTCCTCGGCTCGGGAGCAGGCATCCAGGCCGCCGGGCCGGCCGTGCTGATTTCCTACCTCGTAGCCGGCACCCTGATCATCCTGGTGATGTGGGCCTTGGGCGAAATGGCCGCGGCCAACCCGAACAGCGGCGCCTTCTCCGTCTACGCCGAAAAGGCCATGGGACGCACCGCCGGCGCCACAGTGGGCTGGCTGTGGTGGCTGCAGCTGGTGGTGGTCATCGCAGCCGAGGCTCTCGGCGCGGCCGGCCTGCTCTTCACCGTGTGGCCGGTCATTCCCGTCTGGGCACTTGCCCTGGCGTTCATGGCCGTCTTCACCGCCATCAACCTCGCGGGCGTGAACAACTTCGGCGAATTTGAGTTCTGGTTCGCCATCCTCAAGGTCGCCGCGATCCTGCTGTTCCTGGGCGTCGGCACCGCACTGCTCCTGGGCCTGCTCCCGGACGTAGCGAGCCCGGGCCTGGCCAACATCACCGGGAACTTCGCCCCGGAAGGCCTCGGCGGAATTGCCGCCGCGCTGTTCGTGGTGATCTTCGCGTTCGGCGGCACCGAGATCGTGAGCGTGGCCGCAGCCGAAACCGAGAACCCCCGCCACAGCGTGGGCCAGGCCATCCGCACGGTGCTATGGCGGATCCTCGTCTTCTACATCGGCTCCGTCTTTGTCATTGCCGCCGTCTTGCCCGCCACGTCCGAATCACTGGCGTCGCCCTTCGCCGGAGTCCTCGATGCCGCCCGGATCCCCGGAGCCGGCGCAGCCATCACCCTCGTGGCAGTCGTCGCCCTGTTGTCCGCACTCAACGCGAACCTCTACGGCGCATCCAGGATGATCTACTCCCTGGCGGAGCGCGGCGAAGCCCCGCTCTTCCTGTCGAAGCTGAACAAGGCCAGGGTGCCGATGGTCGCCGTCGGCGTGTCCGTGGCGTTCGGCTTCATTGCCGCCGTGCTGGAGCTGCTTTTCCCGGAACAGATCCTGCCGGCGCTCTTCCAGCTCGTGGGCTCCACCTGCCTCATGGTCTGGGGCTCGGCCCTCGTCTCGCAGCTGATCCTGCGCCGCAGGGCCGACCGCGACGGCACCGAACTTCCGCTCCGGATGAAGGGCTTCCCGGGCCTGACGATTTTCGGGCTGGTCCTGCTGGCCCTGATCTTCGCCGTCGGGTTCAGCAACGCCGACAGCAGCCGGCAGCTGGTGAGCACCATCATCCTGATTGCCGCCATCGCCGCGGCATGCCGGATCGGCGCCAAGGTCGCCGCATCACGCCAGGACAGCCTTACCCGATAATTTCACCCCAGCCAGGCCGCCACCCAACCAGGTCGCAATAGATGTCGTTATGAGCGCTCAAAACGACATTAACTGCGACTCAGTTGGGTGACCTGGCCGCCGGGCACCACCCCGCGACTGCTATACAAATTGCTATGCGATTCAGGTCCACAGCTGGCAGCTTTCGGCAATCTGGTCAGTGATTCATGGACTGATTGCCCAGCTATCCGCCGGTGACTAGGGTCACATTTATGGATACCCCGCTTAGCCCGGCCGCCGGCAACGACGCCGCCCCGCCGCCGGAACCGCTTCACGAGCAGCTGTCCGGCCTCCCGGCTGAGCCGCTGACCGCCGGCCAGCTCCGCGAACTGTATTCGCTGATGGTGGCCGTGCGGCACCTTGATACCTCGGCCATCGCCTGGCAGCGGCAGGGGCTTATCCCCGGCTACGCCCCCGAACTTGGGCAGGAAGCGGCCCAGGTGGGAAGCGGGTACGCCGTGGACACCGCCCGCGACTTCGTTTTCCCCACATACCGCGAAATGGGGGTTGCCCGGGCCATGGGGGTCGACATGGTGGCCTACATGTCCACGCACAAGGCCACCTGGCACGGCGGTCTGTACGATCCCCGGGAGTCCCGGCTCGCGCCGATCCAGGCCGTGGTGGGCGGCTCCGTGCTGCACGCCGTGGGCTGGGCCCACGGCCAGACGCTGGCCGGCACCGCCGGGACAGGCGCTGTCGGGACAAACACTCCCGGGACTAACACTGCCGACCATACCCTCGGCGTGGCCATGACCTACTTCGGTGACGGCGCCTCCTCGCAGGGCGACGTGCATGAGGCCATGAACTTCGCTGCCGTCTTGAAGGCCCCGGTGGTCTTCTTCGTCCAGAACAACGGCTGGGCCATCTCCGTCCCCACGGAACGCCAGGTGGCCGGCGGCTCCGTGGCCTCCCGCGCTGCCGGATACGGCATACCGGCGCTGCGGATTGACGGGAACGACGTCGTCTCCGTGGTCCAAGCGACCCGGAAGGCCCTTGCGCATTGCCGGGCAGGGAACGGCCCGGCACTCATCGAGGCGATGACCTATCGCCGCGGCCCGCACTCCACCTCCGATGATCCGGGCCGGTACCGCTCGCTGAATGAAGAGCGCGACGGCGCCGGGGAGGACCCGCTGGAACGGTTCCGGCAGCGGCTGCTCGCCGACGGCGTCGCCGACGATGCCTTCTTCGCCGAAGCCCTCGCCGCCGCCAAAGCCGAAGAGGAAGAAATCCGCGCCGGCATCCAGGCGCTGGGCTCCCGCCCCGGCAGCGAAATGTTCGACCTGGTCTTCCAGGAAACCACCCCTGCACTGCAGGCCCAGGCAGCCAACTGGCGCAAGGAGTCCGAACATGTCTAACGCCACCCTTGAGAGCGAGGCCGCCATGGCCGACGGAACTCCACGCCACGGAATTGAACAGCTTTCCATGCAGCAGGCGCTGAACCGCGCCCTCGACGAGGTGTTGGCCGAGCACCCGAAAACGCTGATCTTCGGTGAGGACTGCGGCCGGCTGGGCGGGGTCTTTCGCATTACGGACGGGCTTCAGGCGAAGTACGGACCCGGCAGGGTTTTCGACACTCCGCTTGCCGAATCCGGCATCCTCGGCATGTCCGTGGGCCTGGCCATGGCGGGCTTCCACCCGATCCCCGAGGTCCAGTTCGACGGCTTCGCCTATCCGGCCATCAACCAGATCGTCTGCCAGATTGCCCGGATGAACTACCGCAGCCGGGGCACTATGCCGATGCCGATTACCCTGCGTGTACCCAGCTTCGGCGGCATCCGGGCCCCCGAACACCACGGCGAAAGCCTCGAGGCACTCTTCGCCCACGTTCCAGGCCTCAAAGTGGTTTCGCCGTCGAATCCGCACGAGGCATACCACTTGCTCAAGTACGCCGCCACCCGGCCGGACCCGGTGGTCTTCATGGAACCAAAGTCCCGCTACTGGCAAAAGGGCGAGGTCGACTTTGACTCCGCAGACCCGTCCGCCTCCGGGGGCTCCCCCACCGGCGCCAAGGTCATGCGCGAGGGCCGGCACCTGACCCTCGTCGCCTGGGGCGCCATGGTGGCCCGCTGCCTCCAGGTGGCAGAACTCGCCGCCGAGGACGGGATCGACGTCGAGGTCCTGGACCTCCGCTGGCTGAAGCCCATCGACGAGGCCGCGCTGGTGGCGTCCGTACGGAAGACGCGGCGCGCCGTCGTCGTCCATGAGGCACCGCTGACCTCAGGGCTGGGCGCCGAGGTGGCCCAGCTGATCACGCAGGGCTGCTTCGACACCCTCAAGGCTCCCGTGGAACGAATCACCGGCTTCGACGTCCCGTATCCCTCAGGCGACCTCGAAGACGAATACATCCCCAACATTGACCGGATCCTTTTCGGCATCCAGCGAGTATTGGAGTACCGCCGTGGCTGAAATTTCCTTCCCGCTTCCCGATCTCGGCGAGGGCCTGGTCGAGGCGACCGTACTGGAATGGCTGGTATCACCCGGCGACCAGGTGGAACGGAACCAGCCCCTCGTCGAGGTTGAAACCACCAAATCGGCTGTTGAACTGCCCAGTCCGCAGGCAGGTAAAGTGGTGCGTATCCACGGCGGGCCCGGCGACAAGATCAATGTCGGCGAGCCCCTGATTGTGTTTGAGGTGCCGGACAACACCGCCGGCATCGTGGGCACGGTCCCGAAGGAAGAGGCACCGAAGCGCCGGGTCCGCCTGAGCGCCGTACTTGATGAGGACTGACACGATGAGCGGCAGGCACACCGGCGAACAGCACCACCACACCGTGGAGGGCACCGACCCCCAGCTTTATGTGGAGGTGCATGAGCCGGCGGCCGACGCCGGGCTGCGGCCCGTCCTGCTGCTCCACGGTTTCTCTTCCTCCACCAGGCTCAACTGGCAGGACACCGGCTGGCTTACCGCCCTGCTGGAAGCCGGCCGCCGCGTCATCACTGTGGATCTGCCGGGCCATGGCCGCAGCGGAGCCCCGGAGGACATGGACTCGTACAGCCCGAGCAGGATCCGGGCGGACCTCCTGCAGGTGGCGTTCGACGCCGGCGTCCGGCCGCTGCGGGACGGCGACCCGGTCAGCGGGCTGGACGTGATCGGCTACTCCCTGGGATCCCGGCTCGCCTGGGAATTCGGCGCCACCCAGCCGGAACTGGTTCACCGGCTGGTGCTCGGAGGCCCCAACATCGCGGACCCGCTGGCAGCCTTTGACCTGGTGGCCGCGCAGCGCCACCTGGCAGACGGCACGCCCATCGCGGACGAGTCCACTGCCGGGCTGCTGAAAATGGCCCAGGGACTGCCCAGCAACAACGTCTTTGCGCTGCTGTCCCTCGTGGAAGCGATCAAGGGCGAGCCGTTCGATCCCGCCGAAGCCGTCCCGCACATGCCCATGCTGCTGGTGGCCGGCGAGAAGGACGACCGCGCCGCGACCATGCCCGAGCTCGCCGAACTGGGCGCCAAATCGGGGACGCTCGTGGAACAGCTGCTGATACCGGGCCGGAACCACAGCAATGTGATCACCAGCAGGGCGTTCAAGCAGGGCGCTATCGATTTCCTCAGCGTCTGATTCCCGGGGTCTGATTTCCGGGGTCTGATTTCCGGGCCGGGCCGCGGCCGTGCCGTCAGACTGCCGGACCAGTTGGTGAAGGTTCGAACGCCAGGACGACGACATCCCGGCCGGACCCTGATTCCCTGCCCAGCCGGATGTCCTGCACTGTCAGGACGCCTTGGCCGAAAAGGTCAACAGCGCCGCCAGGTACAACATCGACGTAGCGGTTTTCACGCTCGTTCCTGAGCAGGAGCCGGACGGTCAGCACACCATCCGGCTCGCCAGCCTGGAAGATTCCCACACGGACTCCCGCAAACGTCGGCTGGGAGCCTTGGCTTGCGGTGACTTGCTGTACGGCATTCATAATGCTCCCCTAGTCCTTCGTTGATGGAGCCGAGTAGACGGTGGCAAAGTTCTCTTTGTATTGATCTTCAGTCAGCCAGATGTCTCCCGCCCGCTGGTGCCCGTCGTACATCCCGCCGTCCGGCCCCCATGGGTTGAGCACATGGATCATGGTCTGCCCGTTCCTTTCTTCGACCCGGTCCACGATATAGGCATGGTTGGGAACGATCCGGTTGTCATCCACTTCGTCGTCCAGCGGCCACCAGGTTCCTCTGACTTCAGTGCCCAGCGCCACCGGACCATCAGCCAGCCTGTCCTTCAGCTCATCGAAGCCGATGTCGCCGGTCTTGTCGGCATCTTGGCCGGTGATGGCTTCGAACCCGTCGCTCGAATGCCCGCCGTCGATGTCATCGTAGGATCCGCCGTAGTACTCGGCTGCCGCCTTCTCGTAGACCGAAAGCCAGTTGGCGTTCTTGTCGGCATCCTTGGCGCCCAGTTCCACCACTTTGGGCTCCACCTGAATGTAGACGGGCTCTCCGTCCCTGTACATTTTGACCGTCCACGTGCCGTCGGGGTTCTGCCACATGTGATCGCGGATGAATCCGGGATCGTCCTTGGCGACGGCTCCAAGTGCCGCCAGAAGCCAGCAGTCCCCGATGGATCCCTGGTGCATGTTGGTCGGGTCCAAGGCGTCATCGTCGAGCGGGATGTAGCCGGGCAGCGGGTCATAGCCGCCGAGGCCGCCCGGATCCGGGGATCCCGGCCGGTCGCGGTCGGCAGTGGAGCGCTCACCGCCGGAAGCGCCCGGGCCGCCGCCCGACGCCCGACTGGCGGTTTCCTGCTCCTGGGCGTTGGCAGACAGGACTTTCGCCTGGAGTTCCAGGCCGGAGATCGCGGAGGCGAGCACCCGGCTGTGCCCGGACCGCCAGTCCTCCCTGAACGACTGGGCGTCAGGACCACCCCACGGTGACTGCGCCACTGCCGTTCCGAGCTGGCTCTTCACGGCGGCCAGCCGTTCGCTCCCCTGCATCATGGCCTTCGCCAATTCGCGCAGCTGCGCTGTGTCTGCACCGTAGATCCCCATTGCGGTCCCTTTCCGTAAGTCTCGACGGTCCAGCCGGCGAACCTCCAGTATGGACAGCAGCCGGGCGGCCTGCCATGGGTTGCCCTGCCCATGGCACCGGCACTCCGGTCACAGTATGTTGATAGGACCGACGTCAGCCAGGAGGCGCTATCGATGCATGTACCACGACCATGGGCAGCTGCTGCCGGAATCCTGGCGATATTGATCTCCGGCTGCTCGGCCGCAGAGCCGCTGTCCATTGAGGATGGCGTGCCCCACTACCGGTCCATGACGCGGGAATTGACGGCAGCCCTCTCGGCAAAGTTCCCGTCCGTTGAATGGAATAGGGAGTCAACGGAAAGCCTGGAACTCGACAAAGACGGACGAGTCTGTGATTTTTATCCGGCGTCCTACGAATCGAAGCAGAACCTCGAGGCGGTCTCCCCCGCCTTCACGGAAGTCATGGCTACGGTTAATCCGGTACTTGAAAAGTTCCACTTCGCCAAGGTGGAGAAGCTGTCGGACGTTCCCGGAGGCTGGACAACTGTCAAGTCAAAGGACCCCCACGGCGCCGAGGTAAACCTCTCAGCAAAGGGCAACACTCTGCTGGTGCTGGAGGCGCCGTTGAAGGCCGGTGACTGCGACATGTCTCTTCCACCGTACGGCTCGTAAGGCACGGTGAAAAAGAACGGCCGGCACAGACCCTTCGGTCCGTGCCGGCCGCCTTGCTGCTTGCGGGCTCCGCCTAGTGGCGGCTCACACCCAGCAGGTTCCCCTTGGTCTCCTTTGCCAGAAGCACACCGACCACGGAAATGACGCACAGGATCATGATGTAGATGCCGATGGATCCGGTCCACTTGGTGGTCTGCAGCAGCCACTCCGCGATGGTGGCGGCGAACGCACCGCCCAGGATCGCGCCGAAGGCGTAGCCGATTGAGATGCCCGAGTAGCGGACGTTCGCCGGGAACATTTCCGCGTACATGGCGGACATCGGGCCGTAGGACAGGCCCAGGCCGATGGTGAGGACGAACAGCGCCACGCCGTAGAGCACGATGTCCTTGGTGTCGATGAGGGCGAACATCGGAATCATCCAGGCAAAGACGATGGCATAGCCCGTCAGGAAGGTCTTGACCCGGCCGATCCTGTCCGAAAGCCAGCCGCCCACAAGGGTAAAGATCAGCCAGCCGAAGGAGGCAAGTGTCGTGGCGAGCAGGACCTGCGGTGCGGGCATCTGCAGCGAGCGCGTTGCGTAGGAAATGAAGAAAGCAATCAGGAGGTATCCGGCGGCGTTGTTGGCGATGAAGATCATCGTTGAGTAGAGGACCGGCTTCTTGTGGTGACGGATGAGCTCTCCCAGCGGGGCCTTGCTCTCGGCCTTGCGTGCGGCCATCTCCCGGAAGACGGGGCTCTCCGCAACAGCGCGGCGAATGAGGTACCCCACCACAATCAGCACGATGGACAGCAGGAACGGTACACGCCAGCCCCACGCGTCGAAATCAGCAGGCGACATGCCGCTCCGCAGGAAGAACAGCAGGCCGGTGGCGAGGATCATGCCGACGGGAACGCCGATCTGGGGATATGCGCCGAAGATGCCGCGCTTGCTCATCGGTGCATGCTCCACGGCCATCAGGGCAGCCCCGCCCCATTCACCGCCCGCGGAGAAGCCCTGGATGATCCGGAGGAGGATCAGCAGGATCGGAGCCCAGACCCCGATTTGCGTGTAGGTGGGCAGGACGCCGATCAGCGCCGTCGCGGCACCCATCATCACGAGCGTGAAGACCAGCATGGCCTTGCGGCCCAACCGGTCTCCGAGGTGGCCGGCGATGACAGCCCCGAGCGGGCGGAAGAGGAAGCTGATGCCGATGAGGGCGAACGAGAGGATCTGGGCCAGTCCGGGGTTGGACTGCTGTAGCGGGGTTAGAAACAGCGGTGACAGCAGGGTGCCCGTCAGCTGGGCGAAGATGAAGAAGTCGTACCACTCGATGGTGGTGCCGACCAAGGTCCCCGCGAGGACTTTGCGTTCCTCATGCTTGCTGCTGGGACCCGTCTCCGAATCGACGTGTGAAGTTGCGGTCATTGGAACTCCATGGCTGGGGGCAGTGTTACCGGAAGTGCTACTACCGAGGTGGATTGACGTCGAGCGATTTACCGATCGAACGGTCAGTAGGTATGAGGATACTCGAATGTGTGACAAAGCGCACTAAATTCTTATGGACGCCTTCCCGCCCGCCAGGGCGGCGGGCAGGATGGCCGGAGCGCGGCCGGGCGGAGCACCGCCCGTTCAGTCCTGCCGGTTCAGTTCTGCCGGTTGAGGAATTCCCGGACCCGGGCCCGGACCGGCTCGCGGTCATAGGTGTTCACGAGGGCGCCGGCCATCCGGACGGGATCACCGAAGAAGAAGTATTCGTAGAGGGATTGCCGGCCGGAGAACCCGGAGATCGACGCATCGAAGGCCAGCTTGAACAGGCGGACGCGTTCGGGGCCGGTGAGCGTCTTGCCCTGCAGGTACGTGTCGATGTCCGCCCTGGCCTCGCTGTTAACGTCCGCCTCCCCCGGCAGCGCCATCAGCCCGGACGCCGAGAACTTCCGGATGATCTGCGGGAAGCGCTGGGCGATCTTGGGGTACCAGTTCCTGGCGGCATTCAGGGTGGACCACTTGGGCAGCATCATGCCCGCCTCGTTGAGTTGGGCGTCCGCCTCGGACGCCCTGACCAGCGCCTTACCGATCTCGACGTCGATAATGAGTTCCGCAATATCCTCCTGGATGTGCTGGAAGCCGTCGATCCCGATCGAATCGGCGAGCTCGGACGCCAGGCCAAGGAAGAACTCGCTCTTGGCGATGGTCCGGGTGACCACCTGGTGGGTCATCAGGGCACCCGCGCCGGTCTCGGTGTAGAAGGCATTGCAGAGCTGCGGGTTGCCGAGCATGAAGATCCGTTCGCTCGGCACGAACACGTTGTCGAAGATTGCGACGGCGTCCATCTCCTCGTATCTCGATGCCAGCGGTTCGTCATGGGTGCTGCCGCCGTTGTACAGCGAGGTGCGGCAGAGGTAGCGCAAGCCCGGCGCATCGTTGGGAATGGCAAATGCGAAGGAGTACGGAGCATCTTCCGGCGTGCCGCGCAGCACGGTGGACGGGAACACCAGGAGTTCATCGGCAATCGGGGCGATGGTAGCCAGCATGCGGGCGCCGCTGATCACAATCCCGTCCTCCCGTTCCTCGACGATGTGGGCCGTCAGCTGCCCGCCCATCTGCTCAGAACCCGAGACGGAGCGGTTGACCTGCGGCGGGATCAGCGTATGAGTGGCCAGGACGTCATTCTCTCGCGCCCACTCATAGTAGTTGCGGATATTTTCGGCGAATCTGGGATCGGCCTGCCCGAACCATTTCTCTGCGGTACTGAGAGCTGTGAGAGAGGAGTTCATGTAGTCTCCCGTGCGGCCCAGGAAACCGTTCGAGGCTTCGGCCCACGTGGAAATAGCCCTGCGCCGTCGCTGCAGGTCCTCAACAGTCCTGGGGACCAGGAAGGATGCATTCACCAGGTCGCCGGTGGACGGCGAGGTGTACGTCAGTGCTTCCTGGTAGGCGGGGTCATGCTGCATGTCAAAGAGCTTCGCGTAGGACCGGGCAACGTTGCGGAACGCCGGGTGCTCGGCGATTTTCTCGCTGACCACTTCCCCGTCGATCACCACATGGGGCGTCATGGCGTTGAGCTTGTCCAGGTACTGCTGGCCGGTACGGATACCCATTGTTATTCCTCCAGTCGATGCTGATCTGCAGTGGGATTGGCTCGGCGTCCCCGCGGACCGGGGATGGCAAGGCTAGAGAAGGTCCTCCATGCCCAACTGGCTCTCAGGGATGGTGGTGAAGGTGCTGTTGGCGAACGCCAGGGCATCGCCGTTGCGGTAGTTGAAATCCACCACCTCGCCGAGATAGAGGGTATGGTCGCCGCCGTCGTACTCCGCCCATGGCTTGCACTCGAAGTAGGCGAGGACTCCGGAAAGCCGTGGCGCCGTCTCGCCTTCCACCCATCGGGGCTGGGGCCCCGGGCGGCCGGAGAAGTGCAGGGCCAGCTGCCGCTGTTCGGCCCCCAGGATGTTTACGGTGAACGGACGGCCGGCCAGCTCGTCATGCGCTTTCGCGGTCCGCGCAATGCTGACCAGGACCAGGGGCGGCTCCATGGACACGGATGTGAACGAATTGACGGTGATGCCGTGGCGTTTGGTGGGGCCGTCGAATGTCACGATCGCGACCCCCGTGGCAAACCTGCCGAGACTGCCGCGGAAATGATGGGCACGCGGGGCGGAGGTCCTGCCGACGACTTCGGGCGCCCCTCCCGGACGGGGCCTGGCAATCATCATTGATCCCTTTGACTAGCCGTTCTATATTTGAACTATTCTATAGTTGAACATATAGTTCCCATATCGAACGCTAGCCCATTGTGGGGCCCGACACAAGACCCTCCGGGCGGAGCGCCCCAAATCCCGGCCTAGGATGGAGACCATGACTCAGACCGCAGGCGCCGGCGCACAGGCTGCGCCCGCCCAGGCTTCCCCGTCCCAGACCCTTTCGCGCGGCATCCGCGCGCTGGAAATCCTGGCGGAAGCCGAGCGGCCGCTCACCATTGCAGAACTCGCGGACGCCATGGGTGTGCACCGTTCCGTGGCATACCGCATCCTGCGCACGCTGGAGGACCATTCACTCCTGGTCCGGGACGACGCCGGAAAGGTCCAGCCCGGTCCCGGCCTCGCCGTGCTGGCCCGGGGGGTTTCGCGCACGCTGCAGGCGGCAGCCTTGCCGGAGCTCACCCAGCTTGCCAACACACTGAACATGACCGCCTTCATCGCTGTGTGGGACCACCAGGACTGCATCACCCTCGTGACTGTGGAGCCCCGGCACTCGGCGGCCACGGTGGTCCAGCACCCCGGCTCACGGCACCCGATCAGTGCCGGCGCCCCGGGCATCGCCATCCAGTCCGCGCTCACCGAACATGAGTGGAAGGTGTTGGCACCGGATATCCCCTACCGGGCCGAGGCGGCAGAAGCACGGGAGCGCGGCTATGCGGCCAGCCACGATGAAGTCATTGCCGGGGTTTCATCGCTGGCGGCACCCATCAACGTGCCGGGCAGCCGCCCCGCTTCGGTTGCCGTCGTCTATATCCGCTCAACGCAGGATCCCGCCGAGGTGGCGGCAGCCCTGACCTCAAGTGCCGCCCGCATCGAGAAGCAGCTGCTGTAACGCAACGGCCCCCTGCGGGGCCAGCTAGCGGATGGCGGCTGTTGCGGGCGGAAGGGCGGCCTTCCTGCGCCGGCTGATTACGACGGCGGCGGCCGACCCGAGCAGGAACAACGCCGCAGCAGCACACACCGGTACTACGAAAGCAGCGGAATATCCCTGGTGCTCCGCCAGCTGCCCGGCGACGGAGGACCCAAGGGCCGTGCCGGCAACAATGCCGCTGGCGAGGGCTGTCATGACCGTTCCCAGCCGCCCGGCAGGGGCCACTACCCCGCCGATCGCGAATACGGTGACCATCAGCGGTCCTACCGGCAGCCCCAGGACAAGCAGGACCAGTACCATCGGCAGCGCCGAGGCCGGCAGCAGCAGGAGTACGGCGAGGCCGGCCATGAGCACGGCGCTGACCATCCAGCGTGCTGACAGGGTGAAGCGCGCCGGCCAGTAGGCGACACTCAAAGCGGCCGCTGCGGAACTCAACCCCATGACCGCGTACAGCAGCCCGGCGATTTCGGCGGTGGCGAAGCTCGCGGAGAAGGAACTCAGCCCGGTCTGGGTGGAGCCGAAAAATGTTCCCATGCATACCATCGCCAGGAAGGGCAGGGCTACGGCGGCCAGGCCCGTGCCGCGGATGCCGGCTCGCCGGGAACCGGCAGCGGAATCGCTTGAAGCCGGGGCTTTTTCAGCCGGGGCAGCGTCCCGCCGGCGACGCAGGCTCAGCGGTACGGCACGGTGCGTGCGGTGGACGGCGAAGGCGGGAACCAGGGTAATGGTGAGGGCAGCGGCGAGGGCAAGCGGGAGCCATGGGGTGATGAGGCTGGCCAGGATGCCCACCAGCGCAGGGCCGAGGACGAAGGTCAGTTCATCCGCCGTGCTTTCGTAGGACAGGGCCGCGTCAAGGTCCCGCGCGTTCCCCGCGTTGCTGCCCCGGCCGGTCAGGGCCATCCAGCGGACGCGGGCAAGTGGGCCTACCTGGGGACAGCTCGCACCGGCCACCAAAGCCACGGCGAGGACGGGTACTGCCTCAGCCAGCTCCCGTCCGGAGGGAACGAGGTATGCCGTGAGGATCAGGGCCACTACGGCGGTAGCGTTGAAAATTGCCGCGAACAGCAGCACGGGCCGCTGGCCCAGCCGGTCCGCCCATGCACCGAGGACGGGCGCACCCAGCGCGGAGCCGATGCCGACGGCACCTGCTGCAGCTCCGCCAATGGCATACGAGCCCGTGACTGCAGTAACCAGAGTCAGTGCACCCACCGTCAGCATGGCAAGGGGGAGGCGGGCGAAGAGTCCCAGGGGGATGAATCCCTTGCCGGCCAGCAGCGGCAGCCGGGCGTAGCGGCCGCCTGTCGACGAAGGAGGGCTCGGGAAATCCTGGACGGGAAGAGTGGCCGCGTGTGCGGTGTCCGCGGCCGATGAAGTTGCGGCGGTTGCCTGCAAAGAAGTTGAAGAGGTCATTATTCCGGGTTCGTTCAAGAGTGCGCATCGTCCCTCCTCCCGATGCGCGCGACCCGGTAACTTTTCAATTGTAGCCGAGCCCCGGAGCGTCGCGCTGGGGCCGTCCGTCCGTCCGCAAATCAGGAGACCCGAATCAGGAGAAACGCATCAGGACACGGGAATCAGACACGCTACTCAGGACACGGCGTCGTCGGAAATGTGGAGGGCGGATCCGTTCCGGCCCTTGACCACCTGAAGCTGGGTGCTGATGCGTTGCTTCATTTCCGGCACATGGCTCACCAGGCCCACCACCCGGCCGCCGTCCCGAAGCCCCTCGAGGGCATCCATCACCTGCTCCAGGGCCTGCTCGTCGAGGCTGCCGAAACCTTCATCCACAAAGAGCGTCTCAATATCGACTCCGCCGGACTCCTGCTGTACCACGTCAGCAAGGCCGAGGGCCAGGGACAACGAGGCCATGAACGATTCGCCGCCGGACAGCGTGGCGGTGTCGCGGCGGTGGCCGGTCCACTGGTCCACGACTTCCAGGCCAAGGCCGGACTTGGCTCCGCGGGCAGCTTTCGCGTCCGTGTGCTGCAGCGTGTAGCGGCCGTCACTCATGCCGATCAGCCGTTCCGAGGCGGCGATGGCCACCTGCTCAAGCCTGGCTGCGAGCACATAGCTGTTCAGGCTCATGCGGTAGGTGTTGTCGCCGGCGCCCCGGGCGGCCTCGGACACGGCAGTCAGCAGCGCTGCGCGTTCCCTGGGCCCCTGCCCCGACGCTGCGAGCCGGGCGTAGTCCCCCGCGATCCGGCGGACGGTCAGCACTGACTTGTCCGCGAGGCCCGCGGCTACAACGGCCTGCCTGGCAGTTCGTTCAGCCGCGGCGGCTTCCACGCGGAGCCGTTCGAGTTCCCCGGCGTCCAGGGGCCCGTCAGTTTCCAGTTCCCGGGCCGCCAGGGTGAGTTCCTCTCCGGCGAAGAGTTCCCCGACGCGGGCTGCCTCATCCTGGCCGGCCCGGATGGCGGCCTCGAGCACGGCGGCATCCGGGGCCGGTAGCAGAACTGACCGCGCCGCATCAGCGGAATCGAATCCGGAATCCGGGAGCGCCTGCTCCAGCTGCTGGCGGGCCTCCCCGGTGCGCAGCCGGGCCTGTTCGAGGCTGGTCCGGGCGGCGTCCGTCCGTTCCAGGAGCGCTGTTGTTCCACTCAGGGAAGTGATGCGGCCGCCAAGGGTCTGGAAACCCGCACGCAGCTTCAACAGCGCACCGTCCAGGGCATCCGCCTGTTCCAGGACTTCCTGGAGGGTGGATTCCGCCTTCGCGATCCGGGACTCGGTGGCCGCCTGCGCGGATTCGGCAGCGGTGATCTGGCCGTCCAGCTCCGTCTGCCGTTCACGGCCCGCGGCGAGTTCCGCAGCCGCCCGGACCGCCTGGTCCGCACGTTCCTTGGCGAAGGCGGCCTCCGCTCGGGCTTCGTCCGGAGGGGTGTCCCCGCCCTGGGCCGCCAGGACGGCGACCTCTTGCCGCACGTCGGCAAATTCCGCTTCCAGTGCCGCAAGCACCGCTTCTGCTGCCTCGCAGGCCTCCTGGGCATCCCGTTCCGCTTCGGCGACGGCCAAAGCCGCTGTGGCCGCGGGCGCCGGAGCCGGATGCTCGGGACTCCCGCACACCGGGCAGGGCTCGGCCGGCAGGAGCTGGGAAGCCAGTTCCGCCGCGGCATTCGCGAGCCGCTCTTCCCGCAGATCCAGCCAGCGCTGACGGTGGTTTTGGTGCTCGTCCCGGGCCAGGCGGTGCCGTTCTGCAACCCCTGAACACACTCGGACCGCCGCGATGTGCCGGCTGACCAGGGCGACGAGTTCTTCTGCGGCCGCAGCCTCCTTGGTCCGCAGCTGCGCCTCCGCTGCGAGCTCCTCGAGGGGCATCACCCGCGCCAGCAGCCCGGCCGCCTCAGCGCGCAGTGAATCAAGAGCGGCGGCACCGGCCCTTCTTTCCTCCCTCAGCTGATTCAAAGTCGTCTGGAGTTCGGTCCCGCGGGCCACCATCCCGGCCAGCCTGGCCTCGTCCGGAAGGCGTTCCTCCAGCACTGCGCGGAGGGACTTCAGCCGGCTGAGTTCGCTGCGCACCACCGCACCTTCGAAGAATGGCGCACCCGGATTATCGTCGCTTTGGCCGCCGGCAGCGGACAGAGCAGAAAGCTCCGGATCCACCAGTACGGCAGCACGCAGTTCGTCGGCTGCCGCGGTCATGGCCTTGGCGGCCCGCTCTTCGGCCTCACCTGCCTTGTCTACGGCCTGAAGTTGGCCACCCAGCACTTCCGCCCTGCGGTGCAGGCGAAGCCGCTTGGCCTTTTCCTCGAGCTCCGGTGCGGCGTCTTCTGCGGCCAATCGCCGCCGTTCGGCCGCCGAGAGTTTCGCCTGGCGGGCGGCCCGCGCTGCCGCAGCCTCGAGTCGCTTGGCGCTCCCGTTGCGCTGGGCTTCCGCCTGGTCAGCCTCGGACTGCAGTGACGCAGCCCTCTCGGCTGCACAATCCTGCAGCCAGATGAGGAGTTCCTCCGGATCTTCCGGCTCCGGGAGGGCGCTCGGCAGGCCCTGTTCCGGTGGTTCCGCTTGTGACCGGGCCTGTGCCAGCAGGAGTTCCAACTGGCCGTTCAGGCTGGCGACCTCCGTGCGGGAATCCGCGGCCCGGCGGGCCAGTTCCTGCTCCACGGCTTCGAACCGCTGCGTGCCAAAGAGGCTTTGGAGCAGGTCGAGCCGGTCGGCGGGCTTCGACCGGAGAAAAGCGGCGAAGTCGCCCTGCGGCAGCATGACCACACGCGTGAACTGGTCGCGGTCCATGCCCAGCACCGAGCTGATTTCCGCTCCGGCTTCGTCGTTCCGGCCGGACTTCTCGATCCATTGCCCGTCCACGCGTTCGCGCAGCAGGGTGTTGGCCTTCTGCTCCGTAAATCCGTTCCTGCCCCGTGCACTGGGCCTGTTCCACGCCGGGATCCTGGACACTTCAAAACGCCTGCCCTTGGCGGAAAACTCACAAGTGACGCGGGGTTCGGCGGCGGCCTCGGCGTGGTCGCTCCGGAGGCGCTTGCCTTCCTGGCGTGCACCCGGCACGGATCCGTAGAGGGCGAAGCAGATGGCATCCAGCACGCTGGTTTTGCCGGCGCCGGTTGGTCCGTTCAGCAGGAAGAGGCCGTGCGCGCTGAGCCGGTCAAAGTCGATCTGCTCGGTGCCGGCGAACGGGCCGAACGCGGAAATTTCGAGACGGTGGATCCTCATCGTGACATCTCTTCCAGGCGTACGGCGTCGAGGGCTTCCGCCAGGACAGCCGCTTCGGCGTCGTCGGCGCTCCGGCCGCGGACGTGCTCGAGGAAGCCGCAGCAGACGGAAAGATCGTCCTCCGCCGCGGCGAGCCTGCTGCTGTAGCTCGTCCTCACGCCTGCGGCGGCGCCTTCAGGCTCGAAACCCAGCACCAAAGTGTCCGGAAAGCGTGCCCGCAGTTTCTCCATGGCCTGGGCGGGACGCTGGGCATCCGTCAGGGTGATCTGGCAATAGGCGGCCTCGGCCCAGGAGTGCTCCTCGGCCGACAGCAGGTGGTCCAGGGTGCCCCGCAGGACGGCGAGGGAACGGGGCGCGTCCCACAGGACCTCGCTGACTCCGGTGATGCCCGTGGCGTCCGCTTCGATCAGCCAGCCGCCTTTGCGGTGCTTCGCTTCGGAGAATGAATAGGCCAGCGGCGATCCGGAATAGCGGACCGTAGGCGACAAAGACTGCCTTCCATGGAGGTGGCCGAGAGCTGTGTAACCGAAGCCGTCGAACAGGTCCAGCGGCACGGCGCCGACACCGCCGATGCTCAGGTCCCGTTCACTGTCCGAACTGATGCCGCCGCTTGCAAAAGTGTGGGCCAGCACCACCGAGTGGACCTGCCTGCTCCCGGCCATGGTTGCGATATCAGCCCTGATCCTCCCGGTGGCGGCGCGTGTCACTTCGAAGTGGCTGGCGGGCTCAACGCCCAGCTGATCGGCAACCAGGCGGGGCTCAAGCCACGGAATGCCATAGATGGCCAGTACGGAACCGTGCGCGGAGGAGTCCAGGGGAAGGAGCACCGGAACGTCCAGTTCGGCGAGCCGTGTGCGCAGGTGCACTCCCCCGCGCTCCAGCAGCCTTGAGGCAAAGCCGAGGCGGATTGCGGAATCGTGGTTACCGCTGGTGAGGACCACCTGCGCTCCTGCCGCCGTCAGCCGTACCAGGGCGTCATCCAGGAGGCGGACCACGTCAACCCCCGGCAGGGCACGGTCGTAGACGTCACCGGCAATCAGGACGACGTCCACCTTTTCGGTGCGGACGAAGTCGACCAGCTGATCGATGAAGCCCTGCTGGGCGTCCAGCATGCCGACGCCGTGGAAAGACCTGCCCAGGTGCCAATCGGAAGTGTGCAATAGCCGCATGTTCTTAAGCTATCCGCGGGTACTGACAGTATTGCGGCACAGACACGGCAGGAGCGGCAAACTACTGTCCGTGCTTGCCGTCGAAGAAGTCGCGGGCGTCGTCAGATTCCGGCCGTCCCGGAGCCTGCGGCGTGGCGTTGCCGGCCTCAGCCTTGCCGTACAGCTTCTCATCCCCGCTGTCGAGGTCGTCGTCAAGGTCGTCGTCGCCGTCGCGATCCAGCGCGGAGTCGTCGCCTGCCGCGTTTTGCGTGCGCGCCGGCACAGCCGGGGTCTCGGCGAAGCCGCGGAACACAAGGCCGGCGATCGCCGCGCCAACCAGCGGCGCGACCCAGAAGAGCCACAGCTGTTCGAGGGACCAGGAGTTGCTGAAGATGGCCGACGCAGTTGCCCGGGCCGGGTTGAAGGGCGCGTTGCCCACTGCCTGGCCCAGCTGCAGCAGGACGGCGAGTGTGAGGCCCACGGCGAAGGGTGCGGCGGCCTTAGTGGTGTTGCGAGCTGCGGTAGTGCCAAGGAAGACGGCTACCAGCAGGGCCGCGCCCAGGACCTCGACGAGCAGGACGCCGGCCATCGGGGCCTGGATGATGGAGTGCTCGCCAAACCCTGCGGTCACCGTGTCAAAAGCTGCGCGGGTGTCCTCGATCTTGGGGACCGTCCGTAGCACGCCGAACAGTGCCAGGGTTCCGGCAATGGCGCCGACAAGCTGCGCGCCGAGGTACGCCGCGGCTTCCGGCAGCCTGATGCGGCCGGCGATGGCGTTGCCGAGGGTGACTGCCGGGTTGAAGTGGCCGCCGGAAATGTAGGCGAATGCCAGCATGGCGGCGGTGACGGCCAGTCCGGCGGCCAGGGAGGCGGGCAGCGGGTTGGACTGGGGAATCGTGAACAGCGGGACCCCAAGCCCTGCGATCACCAGGAACAGGGTTCCAAAGGCCTCGGCTGACAGGCGGGCCACCAGCCCCGGTTTGAACGCCTCCGGAGCGGCGTGCAAATCGGGACTTGAGGTCTGGTGCGCAGGCACAGGGGAGGTCATGGTTTTGGAAAATCCTTTTGCTTCGTTGCCCAGCCGGTGATTCCGGTGCGCGTGCGGGCGGCGGTGCACCCGGCAATGTACTGTCCGACGTATTCTGCCAACTGAGTCTGGACGCTTGCTGGGTCCGAGCTTAGCGGGCGGGCGGCCTTCGCTGCGACTGTGGCGCCTGCCCGCGGATCGGACCGTGGCCGGCCCGGGGTAAATTTACAGTCATGAGCACTGAACCTTTCCGCCGGACGGCACCGACGCCCGAATCCCGGATCCACGGCTGCCTGCTGGGCGGCGCCCTGGGCGATTCCCTCGGCTACGCCGTGGAATTCGATGACATTTCCACCATCCGGAGCCGCTTCGGCCCCGCAGGGCTCCAGGATTTTTCAGCGCTCGACGCCGGCAGTCACTTCTCGGACGACACGCAGATGACGCTGTACACGGTTGACGGCCTGGTAGAGGCTCTGGAGTGGGCCAATGACGGGACGGCCGCCGACGCCAACGCGTGCGTGTGGCTCGCCTACCTGCGCTGGCTTGCGACGCAGGGGGTACCGGTCCCGCCGTCGGCTCCTGCCCCGCAGCCGCGCTGGATTGATGGCCAGGCAGCCCTGAAGCACCGGCGCGCACCCGGGAATGCCTGCCTCAGCGGCCTGGCCACCGGTGAAATGGGGACCGTGTACCGCCCGGTCAATCCTGACTCGAAGGGATGCGGCACCGTGATGCGTTCGGCGCCGTTCGGGCTTATCCCTCACGTTCCCGCCGAGGCGGTGTACAAGCTGAGTTCCGATGCGGCGTCTTTGACCCACGGGCACCGTTCGGCGCGCCAAAGTGCCGGTACCTTCAGCCTCCTGATCCACGCACTCGTGAGTGGCCAAAGTCTCCCCGAAGCGGCGGAATTCGCCCTTGACCATGCGCGGAGCCAGGCTGACGCCGAGCCCGCCCTCATTGATCGGCTGCAGCGGGCCCTTCAGCTGGCGGAAAGTTCGGGGCAGGACGCAACCGCCGCCCGCCAGCTCAGTCCCGAAGAGCTGGTGCGCGAGCTGGGGGAAGGCTGGGTTGCCGAGGAGGCCCTCGCGGTCGCGCTTTACGCAGTACTGGCTACAGCCCCCGCCGGGGACCTTAATTCGGAGCCCGCCGGTACGGCCCCCCGGGCGCACTTCCGCGACGCCATTGCGCTGGCTGTGAACCACAGCGGGGACAGCGACTCCACCGGATCCATTGCCGGGAACATTTTGGGTGCCTTCTACGGCGAGGAGTGCCTGCCGGCCGAGTGGCTGGAAGCACTGGAAGCCCCGGAGGTGATCCGCGGCATGGCCCGGCAGCTGATCTCGGTTACAGTCGCCTGAGCGAGATGTTGTTGCAGGCTTCGCAGACTTCCGCCGGGATAAGTCCGCGGCGCTGCAGGAACCCGAAGATCACGCAGCCCAGGCAGAAGCCGGCGAATGCTTCCAGCGAGGCTGCCAGCACGAGCACAGCCAGGAGAATCCAGGCAGCGGGAGCAAGACCTGCCGCGAGGAGCAGTGCCGCGGCCGTTGACATGGCCGCACCCATTCCCTGGGCGAAGCGCTTAGGCGGGCCGGGGACCAGCTTGGCCCTGCCCAGGCGCGGCGCCAGGACCTTGACGGAAAGCAGCGCCAGGGGCGAAATCCTGGGGCCGAACAGCACACGCAGCCAGAAACCGGCCGCGATGAGGGCCAGTCCCCATCCCCAGCCGGTCAGCAGCGTCACAGCAGCCAGCACCACCACCATGCCCGCAGTGATCCGGGCGGCGTACTCGTTGACCGGGTTGGGGAATTCGAAAACCTTGCGCCAGTTGACGCCGGCGTGCCCGCTATCTGCGACGGCGCTCGTATCGTTGATGCGGAGTTTGCCCATGCTGCAAGGCTAGGAGGCCCCGTCCGGCACCGGAAGCATTGTTGCCCCGTATGACCCGCCTGCCGCCTCTCGCACAGCATCCGGCAGCCAGGGCCGGAAAACGGAGCCAGCGCCCTGGTTAGAGCAGTGCCGGGGCTGCGGGGACCTGCCCCGCCACCATCTGCAGGAACTCGCCCTCGGACACCACCTCGATGCGCTGACCGCGCTCGTGGAGCTCCAGGACCCGCCGGGCCTTCCCTGTCAGGCGCCCGGATCGAAGGTCGGAGGCCACAAATCCGTCGCCGACCACCAGCACGGTTGTCCGCCCGGTCACCCGGCTTTCCGGCTGAGCGCCAAACTCCGCCGACAGGACCTTGGCGTCCGGGCGGGGCATGGCGAGTTCTCCCGTGAACACCACCGTCTGCCCGAACAGCGGATGATCGGGCTCGGCGTCGGAGTTCGGAACAGGGTTGGCCCCTTCTTCGGGCCAGCCGGGCTTGAACGCGCGCACCGGAGCGGCTCCGTTGCCTCCGCCTCTCCCCAGGGCGGTCAGCGTAGCCTTCGACAGCCCGTCACGCGTGGGATCGAAGGCCTGCTGGTGCGGAACCGACAGTCCAAGGGACAGGAAGAGTTCGGCGATGCTCCCGGCTCCGTTGCGCCGTGCAATGTCTATCAGGATTCCCGCGCACGCCCTCGCATCCTCAGCAGCATCGTGATGGTTGACCAGCGGGACGCCGGCTTCCTCCGCCGCGTAGGGCAGCGAGTTGGAGACCAGTGAATAGCACCGGCGTGACAGCATCACCGTGCACACGTAGTCATAGGCCGGGCCCGGCAGTCCGGACACTTCCAACGCGGAGCGGATCACGCCCAGGTCAAAGGCCGCATTGTGCGCCGCGAGGACGTCTCCGCCGATGAACGCGCCGATCTCGGGGAAGAGCTCGCCGAAGCGCGGCAGGCCGGCAACATCCTCGGGCCGTATGCCGTGGATCCGCACATTGTGGTAGTCGAACCGGTCATGGTTTTCGGGCGGACGCATCAGCCAGGAAGCTTCCTCCACCACCACCCCGCCGCGGACCTTGCTGAGCCCAACGGCACACGGCGAACCGCGGAAGCCGTTGGCTGTCTCGAAGTCGATCGCCGTAAAGTCCAAACCCACGGCTCACACTTTACCGTCGGCCCGCGCCGGCCCCTGTACCGTTCCCCCGCCTGTCGTGCGTGTTGATGGTCACGCCGACGGCGCCCGGCAAGGGCCGACGCCGGAGGTCCAGTAACCTTGAGGGGTGAACCTACATGCGATGAGTGACTTTGCCGTGTCCACCCTCGGGGGTGCGGGACCGGTGCAGCCGCACCTGGCCTCGTTCCTCCCTGACTGGCTCAACCCCCAGATCTTCCTGGCCGATCCGGCACTTGCCCCGTGGGTTGTCCTGCTGGTCTGCGGCATCATCTTCGCGGAGACGGGGCTGCTGATCGGCTTCTTCCTCCCGGGGGACTCCATGCTTTTCACGGCGGGCCTCCTGGTCGCCACGGACACCATCAAGTTCAACATCTGGCTCTTCTCCGCGCTGATCATCGTGGCGGCCATCGTGGGAAACCAGACCGGCTATTTCATCGGTTCCAAGGCCGGCCCGGCCATCTTCAACAAGCCGGATTCCAGGCTGTTCAAGCGCGAGAACGTGGAAAGCGCACACGCCTTCTTTGAAAAGCACGGCGGCAAGGCGCTGATCCTCGCGCGTTTCGTTCCCATCATCCGCACCTTCGTGCCCGTGATCGTGGGCGTCGCGCAGATGAGCAAGCGGAAGTTCTTCCTCTTCAATGTCATCGGTGCCGTGCTGTGGGGCGGCGGAGTCACACTCCTGGGCTACCTCCTGGGCGACCGGGTGCCGTGGGTCCGTGACAACCTGGACATCATCTTCATCATCATTGTGCTGGTCTCCGTGATCCCCATCGGCATCGAGGTCCTGCGCGGGCTGTCCGCCAAACGCCAGGCAGCCCACTTCGGCACCGATGCCGTGGACGAGTACATCGAAGAGCATGCTCCCGAGGGCGAGCGCAAAACCAACATGTAGTTCCAGCCTGCGGACCACACGCCACGACGAAGGCGCCCCACATTTGTGGGGCGCCTTCGTCGTTGTTGCAGTAAGTCGTTGTCGCCGTAACTGGTAGTTGCCGTACCTAGGTCCGGTTCCTCAGGCGATGCTCCGCCAGCGCCTCGACGATCGCGGGCAGCAATGCCCTGAATGCCTGGCCCCGGTGGCTGATGGCGTTCTTTTCCTCGGGGCTCAACTCTGCACAGCTGCGGTCCAGTCCGCTCGGCTGCAGCACCGGATCATAGCCGAAACCGCCCTCGCCCCGTGGTTCGCGCAGCAGTGAGCCTTCGAGCTGGCCGTACTCCACCACCTCGCGTCCGCCGGCCTGGCCCGGGACGGCGAGCGCTGCGGCGCAGACGAAGGCAGCCCCGCGGTATTCATCCGGAACATCCGCGAGCTGGGCGAGGAGGAGCCGCAGGTTCGCGGCGTCGTCACCGTGCCGGCCGCTCCACCGGGCGGAAAAGATGCCGGGGGCCCCGCCGAGGACGTCCACGGAAAGGCCGGAGTCGTCGGCAATGGCCACCAGGCCGGTGGCCTCGGCCACAGCGCGGGCCTTCAGCAGGGAGTTCTCGGCAAACGTCACACCCGTCTCGGCGACGTCCGGCGCGCCGACGGCGCCGGCGTCCACAACCTGCGTGTCGACGTCGAGCCCGGGCACCTGCCCGCGCAGCAACTCGCGCAGTTCGCGGAGCTTGCCTTTGTTGTGTGTGGCAAGGACCAGCACGGGAGCCGGCCCGTCCGCGTGGGTCACGGGGCTTCCGCCAGCGTTTCGCGCTGGATGGCCGCGAGCTGCTCGGTGCCCAGCAGGGCGAGGTCCAGCAGCTGGTTCAGCTCATCGCGGTCGAAAGGGGCTCCTTCGGCGGTTCCCTGGACCTCGACGAACTTGCCGGAGCCGGTGACCACGACGTTCATGTCGGTCTCCGCGCGGACGTCCTCGACATACGGCAGGTCCAGCATGGGGATGCCGTCGATGATGCCGACGGACACGGCAGCGATGGTGTCGATGAGGGGCTGCGCGTTCTTGGAGATCATCTTGTTTTCGCGGGCAAAGCGGATGGCTTCGGCCAGCGCGACGTAGGCACCGGTGATGGCGGCTGTGCGGGTGCCGCCGTCGGCCTGCAGGACATCGCAGTCCAGCACGATGGTGTTCTCGCCGAGCGCCTTCGTGTCAATGATGGAGCGGAGCGAGCGGCCGATGAGCCGGGAAATCTCGTGGGTGCGGCCGCCAATCTTGCCCTTGACGGACTCGCGGTCGGAGCGGGTGTTGGTGGCACGGGGCAGCATGGCGTATTCGGCCGTGACCCAGCCGCGTCCCTCCCCCTTAAGCCAGCGCGGCACGCCTTCGGTCAGGGAAGCCGTGCACAGCACCCGGGTGTTGCCGAATTCGATCAGGGCCGATCCTTCGGCCTGCTTGGACCAGCCGCGGGTGATGCTGATCGGGCGGAGCTGATCAGGAGTACGGCCGTCGGCACGAATGACGGGGGTGGCAATTGCTTCAGAAGTCATGCCTTTAGCTTATCGACCCGCACGGTCCCGCCGGACACCGGCCAGGACGCACTGCACCGCCCGTACTGCCAACGGCAGGCTCAGACGGTGTAGTGGACTCCGGCCACTGCAACCGCAACGTCGCCGTTGAACACCGGTTTCGCCTCGGCCATCACCTTGGTCTGCGACGTCCACACCGGAATGTGCGTGAGGAGCAGCCGGCGTGCCCCGGCGGCGGCGGCGGCCTCACCGGCGCGCTTTCCGGTCAGGTGCACATCCTTGATGTCGTCGTCCCGGCCTTCTTCAAAGGCGGCCTCGCACAGGAACAGGTCCGCGTCCTTCGCAGCCTCTTCCAGCCCGGCGCAGGAGTCCGTGTCCCCCGAATACGTGAGCACCCGGGTGACCGGCACGCCGTGCGCGGACGGTTCGGTGACCTCGACGCGGAGGGCGTAAGCCTCCTCGACGGGGTGGTTCACTGCGAACGGTGTCACGGTGTACGGACCAACGGTGACGGACTGCCGTTCAGTCCAGTTGGTGAAGTCGAATTCCTCGTGCATGCCGGGGTCGAGCTCCAGCCCGTAGGCCGTGGCCATCCGGTCCGCCGTGGCGGCAGGGCCCCAGACCGGAATCCGGTCACGCCCCCAGCCGCCCGGCTTCCAGCGCACAGCCACGTGCAGGCCGCACAGGTCCATGCAGTGGTCCGGGTGCAGGTGCGTGAGGAAGATCGCGTCGATGTCCTCCAGGTCCGTATACCGCTGGATTGCTCCGAGCGCCCCGCTGCCGAGGTCCATCACGATCTTCCAGGTCCGCTGGCCGTCGTGGGCGGTCAGCAGGTAGCACGACGCCGGCGAGCCCGGTCCCGGAAAGGAGCCGGTGCACCCAACAATGGTCAGCTTCACAGGCGGGAACCTCCGGCTGCGGAACCGCTGACGAAGTTGGAAAGCCGCGGCCGGGCGGCGCCGGACTGGGCGGCCGCGATCATCTCCGGCGTTATCCTTGCCAGGCTGCCGGTGGGGTACTGCGCGGCGACGTGGTCAACGTGCCGGACGCTGAGCACTTCGGGCCCCAGGAAACGCCTGGCCAGAGTTTCGAACTGGCCCGCCTCGCCGGTGGCGATGAAATGGTGCTGCGGCGGCGCGTCGAGTGTCCGCTGCAGGTCGTGCGAAACCAGCGCCCGGTAAACGTCCTTGGCGGTCTCCTCGGCGCTGGAGACCAGCGTGACGTCTTCGCCCATGACGTAGGAGATCACGCCGGTAAGCAGCGGGTAATGGGTGCAGCCGAGGACCACGGTATCCACTCCGGCGGTCCGGAGTGGCTCAAGGTATTCCCGGGCAACGGCCAGCAGTTCCGGGCCGGTGGTGACTCCGGCCTCCACGTAGCTGACGAACGCCGGGCAGGCCACGGAGGTGATGTGCAGGTCCGGGGCGGCGGCGAACGTGTCCTCGTAGGCGCGGGAGCCCACGGTGGCGGATGTCCCGATGACGCCCACCCGCCCGCTCCGGGTGGCGGCCACGGCCCGGCGAACGGCGGGCTGGATCACTTCGAGAACCGGGATGCCGTAACGCGCCGTATACCGTTCGCGGGCATCCCGCAGCACGGCTGCGGAGGCGGAGTTGCAGGCAATGGTCAGCAGCTTGACGCCGGAATCAACCAGCTCGTCCATCACACCCAGGGCGTTGGCCCGGACTTCCGCGATAGGCAGCGGGCCGTACGGGCCGTTGGCGGTGTCACCCACATAGAGGATCGACTCGTTGGGCAGCTGGTCGATGATGGACCGCGCCACGGTAAGCCCTCCGACGCCGGAGTCGAAGATGCCGATAGGCCGCGAGCCCATGGGGCTGTTGTCCGTGCTGATCGCTGGGGAATCCGCCGCAGCTCCCGCTGCCGGATCCATGCTCGAGGCTGTTGTCATGATTATTCGAGGATAGGGCTTCCCTGTTGGTGCGGCCATCACATTGTGTCGTCCGACTCATGTCGGTTGGGTCACACTTGCGGGACGGGCCGCCGGGGGCCGCGCGACGGTCCGGTCAGCCGCGCGATTCCATGGACTGGAGCATGGCCTGCACCAGTGATTCCTGCAGCCAGGTAGTGAAGTTGTACACCAGCGCCAGGTAGCTTTCCACGTCTTCGGCCTGGGACCAGTCCTGCATGGTGTGGACGTGGTCGGCGTCGGCGTCGTCCCGGATGTCCAGCCGTTCGGCCAGGACAAGGCGGACGTCGTTGAGCGCCTGGGACCAGTGCCGGGCATCGGCGGGCGAAAGAACCACGTCATTGGTGTCCAGGCCCAGCGACGCGGCGCGCAGGGCGCCGATCTTGTTTTCCCGCAGCGAGCGTTCGGTGAGCTGGCGGAATTCCAGGGAGGCGGCGTCGTCGTTCTTCGTGACGTTGGGCAGCAGCCGCCGCAGCGCACGGTCTGACGGTTCCCGGACGTTCATGTCCAGCCCGATCAGGGCAGTCAGCGGATCTTCGCTGGCACTTTCCGACGGCTCGAGCATGGAGATGACGTCGTCGATCAGGCTGCGCAGCAGCTCCCGTTCGGCGGGTTCCAGGTAGCCGGTAATTCCTTTGAGTCCGTATTTGAATGCCTTAGCCACGTTTGCCCTTGCCCTTGCCGGATCCGCCCTCTTTGCCGCCACCGGTGGCTTTTTCCACCGTTGCCCACAGGCCGTAGCCGTGCATGGCGACGGCGTGCTGCTCCACCTGTTCCTTGCTGCCGTGCGCCACGATGGAGCGTCCCTTCTTATGGACCTCCATCATGAGCTTGTTGGCTTTGGGCTCCGAATAGCCGAAATAGCTCTGGAAGACGTAGCTTACATAGCTCATCAGGTTGACGGGATCGTTCCAGATCACCAGGTTCCAGGGAATGTCCGGGGCGGTCAGGGCGTCGGTGGACGTCACTGTTCCGGTCTGGGTGCTCTCCTGGGTGTCAGGGCCGAGCGCAACGCTTAAGGTCATCTGTCCATTCTAGGGCGATGATGGGCCCACGCCGGATGGGCCCACGCCGGATGGGCCCCGCGGCGAAGCGAAGCAAGACGTGGGAGCCGGTGGGTGGGCCCACGCCGGCGAGGGCCCCGCGGCGAAGCGAAGCGAGACGTGGGAGCCGGTGGGGACTAGAGTGAATTTCGTGAGTACCTCTGCTGGCTGGGACCATCCCGGCACGTCCTTGTACACCGACCATTACGAGCTGACCATGCTCCAGGCGGCGCTGCATTCCGGCGCCGCACACCGGAAGTCGGTGTTTGAGGCGTTCGCCCGGCGGCTTCCGGACGGCCGCCGCTACGGGATTGTGGCCGGAACAGGCCGGCTGCTGGAGGGCATCGCGGACTTCCGCTTCGGCGGCCCCGAGCTGGATTTCCTCCGGAGCACCGGAGTGGTCAACGCCGAAACCCTGGACTATCTGGCCGGATTCCGCTTCACCGGTGACATCTGGGGTTACGCGGAGGGCGAAGCATATTTCCCCCACTCCCCCATCCTGATTGTGGAATCCACGTTCGCCGAGGCGTGCATCCTGGAGACGTACATCCTCTCGGTGCTCAACCATGACAGCGCCATCGCCTCCGCGGCGTCCCGGATGATCACCGCGGCAGGCAACCGCCCCTGCATCGAAATGGGCTCCCGGCGGACCCAGGAGGAATCCGCAGCCGCCGCCGCCCGCGCAGCCGTCATCGCCGGCTTCGACAGCACTTCCAACCTGGAGGCCGGCCGGCGCTACGGGATCAAGACCGTGGGCACCGCGGCCCACTCCTTCACGCTTCTCCATGACACCGAACGGGAAGCCTTCGAAGCGCAGATCGCCTCGCTCGGCAGCGGAACCTCGCTGCTGGTGGACACGTACGACGTCGAAACGGCCGTCCGTACGGCCGTTGACCTTGCGGGACCCGAGCTGGGGGCCGTCCGGCTGGACTCCGGAGACCTCGTGGCCCAGGCCCAGTGGGTCCGGCAGTTGCTGGACGATCTGGGCAACGAAAACACCAAGATTGTGGTCACCTCCGACCTGGATGAATACGCCATCGCAGCCCTGCAGTCGGCGCCGGTTGACTCCTACGGCGTGGGCACCTCGCTGGTCACCGGTTCCGGCGCACCCACGGCGAGCATGGTGTACAAACTCGTCAGCCGCACGGATGACACCGGTGAATTTGTTTCGGTGGCCAAGGCGGCCAAAAACAAGGCGAGCAAGGGCGGCCGGAAATACGCCCTGCGAAAGCTGAACGAGCGGGGCGTCGCCACCCAGGAAATCGTGGGCGTGGGTCACCGGCCTGAGGACGACGGCAACGACCGCCAGCTGCTGCAGCAGTTCATCAAAAACGGCGAACTGCTTCCCGGCTGGACCGGAACCGAGGGCGTGACCCGGGCCCGCCAGCGTCACATGGACTCCATGGCGGAACTTCCCGCCGTGGTCAACCGCCTGCAGCGCGGCGAACCGGCTATCCCTACTCTCTACGAGGAAACTGAGGAGATCTGATGTCCCGCGCCCTGATCATTGTTGATGTCCAGAACGATTTCTGCGAGGGCGGCTCCCTCGCCGTCAAAGGCGGGGCCGAAGTGGCCGGCGCCATCAGCGAATACGTGGATGCCCACCACGGCCAGTTCGACCACATCGTGGCCACGCAGGACTGGCACATCGAGCCCGGCCCACATTTCTCAGAGGCTCCCGACTTCATTGACACCTGGCCGCCGCACTGCGTCGCGGGAACCCGCGGCGCGGAGCTGCATCCGGACCTGGACACCGAGTACATCCAGGCCTACTTCCAGAAGGGCCAGTTCACTGCCGCCTACTCCGGCTTTGAAGGCATCCTGGCGCCCGAGGACGCCGTTCCGACCGGCGACCGCAAGCCCGGCGCTCTGCCGTTGCCGGACGACGCGGCGGCGCTAACCGCCAGTTCGTTTGCCGACGAGGACGCGATCGGCCTGGACGACTGGCTGCAGAGCCACGACGTGGAAGACGTTGTGATCGTGGGCATCGCCACCGACTACTGCGTCATGGCAACGTCCCTGGATGCCGTCCAGGCCGGCTACTCCGTGACGGTGGTCAAAAACCTGACCGCGGGGATTGCCGACGACCTTGACGACGCCTACGCCGAAATGGAGCTCGGCGGCGTGGACCTGGCCTGAGCCGGCCTATTTGCGGCCGATGAACCAGTCCTGAAGCTTCCGCAGCCTGGCCTGCAGCTGTTCCTCGTTGGCCTGCGCCACGGGAGGACCGCCGCAGACGGTGCGGAGCTTGGTGTGCACCACGCCGTGCGGCGTTCCTGTCCGGGCGGACCAGGCAGCCACGTTCTTGGCCAGTTCGTTGCGCAGGTCCATCAGCATCCGGTGGTCCGGCACGGCCGGCGAAGCAACAGGCTCCGCGGACCTGAGCTTCTTGCGGCTCTGCTGTTCGTGCTGGCGCTGGCGCAGCAGCGTGCCCACCTGCTCGGCGTCCAGGAGCCCCGGAATTCCGAGGAAGTCCAGCTCGTCATCTGACCCGATGTCGCCGCCGGTGCCGAACTCGCCGCCGTCGAACAGTACGCGGTCGAACGATGCCTGCGAGTCCAGGGCCTCGAACTTGCCCTTGGTGAGGCTGTCGGAGGCTTTGTCCTCCCGGTTGGCCTCGTCCATCAGCGAGTCCTCCGGATTGAACAGGCCGTCGGCGTCCTCTTTTTCCGGCCGGTCCAGGGCATGGTCCCGTTCGGCCTCCATCGAGTTCGCGAGCGCGGTCAGCTGCGGAACCGACGGCAGGAACACGGAGGCCGTCTCGCCCCGCTTCCGTGCACGCACGAAACGGCCCACGGCCTGGGCGAAGAAGAGCGGCGTGGACGTGGAAGTGGCGTAGACACCTACGGACAGCCGGGGCACGTCCACGCCTTCGGAGACCATGCGGACGGCTACCATCCAGCGCTTTTCGCTGGCGGTGAATTCCTCGATCTTGCTGGATGCCTTGGCGTCGTCGGAAAGGATGACGGTGGGCGATTCTCCGGTGATCTTCTTCAGCTGGCCGGCGTAGGCGCGGGCGTCCTCGTGGTCGGTGGCGATCACCAGGCCGCCGGCGTCGGGAACAGTCCGGCGGACCTCGCTCAGGCGCTTGTCCGCCCCGGCCAGCACGGCCGGGATCCATTCGCCGGCAGGGTTGAGCGCGGTGCGCCAGGCCTGCGAAATGATGTCCTTGGTGACGGCCGATTCGCCAAGGGAAGCGGCCATCTCCTCGCCCCCGCTGGTACGCCAGCGCATCTGCCCCGAGTAGGCCATGAACATGACGGGACGGACCACGTGGTCACGCAGGGCGTTCCCGTAGCCGTAGGTGTAGTCGGCCTTGGAGCGGCGGATGCCGTCCCGGTCCTCGGCGTACTCCACGAACGGGATGGGTGACGTGTCGGAGCGGAAGGGCGTTCCGGTCAGCGACAGTCGGCGTGCTGCCGGGTCAAAGGCTTCGCGGAGGCCGTCGCCCCAGGACAGGGCTTCGCCGCCGTGGTGGATCTCGTCCAGGATCACCAGGGTACGGGCGGCCTCAGTCTTCGCGCGGTGCAGCATGGGCTTGCTGGCCACCTGCGCATAGGTCACGGCCACGCCAATGAAGCCGCGGCCGTGCTGCCCGTCGGCGTTCTTGAAGTTGGGGTCGATCGCAATCCCCACCTTGGCCGCGGCATCGGCCCACTGGCGTTTCAGGTGGTCTGTGGGTGCCACGATGGTCACGCGGTTCACGGTGCCGGCTTCGATCAGCATCGAGGCCACCCGCAGGGCGAAGGTGGTCTTGCCCGCGCCCGGGGTTGCCACGGCCAGGAAGTCCCGGGGACCGGCCGCAAAATAACGGTCAAGCGCCTCCTGCTGCCAGGCACGGAGCTTCGGCGCGGTTCCCCACGCTGCCCGTTCAGGGTAGGCCGGTGGCAGCGTTGGCCCGCCAAAGAGTGTCTCCGTCACGCAGAGCCCTCAGTTCCCCGCATTGCGGCAGCCGTCAGCGAAAGACACATAAACATAAACACCAATCTGTTCCGGAAGAGCCGCACTGATCCGGTAACCACAGTTAGCCGCAATCAATATCGTCACGGGACGCGCGCAGCATGGAATTGCGCACCGTGATTTGTCGCCCTGCTCGGGCAGGGCGCGGTCGCCTCAGGGAGTGGGCGGCCGCAGGAGGGGCCGGCTACTTGCCGGAATCGCCGTCCGAGCCCTTGCCGCCGTCGTTACCGGGGCGCAGGCCTTCGTAGACCTCTTTGCACTCGGGGCAGACCGGGAACTTCTGGGGATCGCGGCCGGGGGTCCACACCTTGCCGCACAGTGCGATGACCGGCTCGCCCGTCATGGCCGATTCCATGATCTTCTCTTTGCGCACGTAGTGGGAGAACCGCTCCCGGTCGCCGGGCTCCACTTCCTGGCGCAGTTCCTCGCGCTCGATAGTGGCAGTGGACGTTCCTGCTCCGGAAAGCTCACGCATCGGGTCGTTTTCGAGGGGATCCGTCATGCTAGTCATGGCATCCATCTTAGCCGTTGTGCCGGACAAAAAACTGAACCCCGGACTACAGGCCCTGCCACTCGGGCTTGTTGTCATAGGTGTGGCGGTAGTAGTCCGCCAGCCGCAGCGACGACGCAGCGGCCTCATCCACCAGGACTGTGGCGTGCGGGTGCATCTGCAGCACGGACGCTGCGCAGATGGCTGCGACCGGACCCTCTACGAAGTCCCGGACAGCCTGTGCCTTCTGGGCGCCGGTTGCAATCAGGATCACATGGCGGGCGTCCATGATGGTGCCCAGCCCCTGGGTGAGCACATGGTGGGGAACGTCCTGGATGCTATTGAAGAATCGGGCGTTGTCCCGGCGTGTCTGTTCGATCAGGCTTTTGATCCGGGTCCTCGATACCAGCGAGGACCCGGGCTCATTGAACCCGATGTGGCCGTCCGTGCCCACTCCCAGCAACTGAAGATCCACGCCTCCGGCCGCCTTGATGGCTTCCTCGTAGGCCTGGCAGGCGGCCAGGATATCCGACGCCGAGCCGTCGGGGCTGTGCACGTTCGCCGGATCGATGTTCACGCGGTCCGTGAACTCCCGCCGGATCACCTCGCGGTAGGACTGCGGATGCCCCGGCTCAAGGCCCACATACTCGTCCAGGGCAAAGCCGTGGGCACGGCTGAAGTCGAGGCCATCCGCCTCATGCCTGCGGGCAAGCTCATCGTAGACCGGCAACGGAGAGGACCCGGTGGCCAGCCCCAGGACAGCGCCCGGTTTCCGGCGCAGCAGGGCCTCAATGGCGTCCGCAGCCAGTGATGCGATCTGTTTGCTGCCCGGGAGGATGACAACTTCCACGTGGGGCCACCTTTCTTGTGCCTCGGAATCAGCGGTTGACGCTTAGCTGGGCCAGCATTTCAGGGCCCCGGGATTCGAGCCACCGGCCGCCGAGCCTGACGCCCGTCACGAAAAGTACCAGCCCCAGGATGGGGCCCAGCGCAAGGTTCAGCCAGCCGAAGAGAGCATCGCCCGTCACGCTCTGGGCTATTATCAGCGCCGCTTCCGGGAGGACCAGGAGAAAGAGCACCCCCATCCCGCCGAACTGCACCAGCATGGTCTGGCCGACGTTGCCGGGAGGTTTCTTGAAAGGGCTGTCTCCCGGCAGCGGCACTGCTACGTTATAGCGGGCCGACACCACTGACGAGAGGCCAAGACCGGTCAGGAGAATACCCACGGACAATCCCAGTACGCCGGGCAGCCACGCCCAGCTGCCGGTGAACGCAAAGGGCACGAAGGTGAAGGCCAGCACCACGGGAACGGAGAGGATCAGACAGGCCAGGGCACGGCCGAGCCGGTCCGCCACCCCCCGCACTCCCGTGGCAAGGTGGAGCGCAAAAGCGGTGTTGTCATAGGAGACGTCGGCTGAGATCGACCAGGCCATCAGGAACGCGGTCAGTGGGCCAAGCACCATGAGGATCCCGAAGTCATCTCCCTGGCTCGCCTGGAAAAACATCACCACCGCCAGCAGCGGGATGACAATGAGCGAGCCGCCGTAACGGGGATCGCGGAGCCAGTAGGTCAGGGCCCGTGCGGTCACCGCACCGGTCGGCGTTGCGGGCATGATGGAGAACAGCCCCATCTTGCCGCCCTTGCGGCTCCCGCCACCCGCGTAGGGAGGGTTGACCAGGGCGCGCTCCAGCAGGATCTTCCAGCACCAGGCGAGCGCCCCCACGGAGGCCACGGCGATGAGGAGTTTGGCTGCAGCCGTCCCCGCGTGCCCGGCGTCGACGTCGCCGCCCAGGGACCAGGCAGCGCCAAGCGGTGTCCACGCCATGGTTCTGGCAAAGTCAGGAAGAAACCCTCCGGACGCGGAGATTCCTTGCGAAACTCCTGCCACGATGGGGCCCAGCAGGATCAGCGGCACCATAAAGACAACTCCGCTGACGTCCTTGAAACGGCGCGAGGCCGCGAGGCTGGCTGTGGCCGTGGTGGCAACTTTGGAGAGCAGAATGCACGTGCAAACGCCCAGGACCGCCCCCAGTAGCGCGGCCAGGGCGGGAAGAACGCCGCGGGACCAGGTCCCCACCGTAGCCAGCGCCACCAGGGCAGTGGCCCCACCCGGAATTCCGATCAGCCCGCCCAGAGCCAAGCCTGTCAGGAGTTGCCGCATAGGGACGGCGAACGTGGTGAACCGTGCGGGATCGAGCGTCATGTCGGCGGCCGAGACGGCGACCGGGATGATGCCCCAGCCCAGAATGGCCGCCGCACCGCCCAGCACCACCACGGTGTGCGCGAGTTCGTTGTCTTCCTGCCGCAGCAGAAGCAGGGCCACCACCAGCACACCCACCAGCCCCAGCGCGTACAGGCCCCCGACGATCAGGCCCACGAGCTGCCACGGGCTGCGGCGGAGGCTGTTGCGCAGGAGCGTGATCTTCAGTCTTAGAAGGTGCGCAACCATTCCAGGCCCTCCGTCTGGCTCCGGCCGCCCACGAGCTGGACAAACCGGTCCTCCAGGGAAGCACCGGCCCGGACTTCCTCCACAGTGCCGGCAGCCAACACCCGCCCGGCGGCCACCACGGCGACGTGGTCGCACATCCGCTGGACCAGGTCCATGACGTGGCTGGAAACGATCACTGTTCCGCCGGATTCGACATAACGGTCCAGGATGTCCCGGATATTCGCCGCAGACACCGGGTCCACCGATTCAAAGGGCTCATCCAGGACCAGCAGCCTCGGCGCATGGATGAGGGCGGAGGCCAAGGCAATCTTCTTGGTCATGCCGGCCGAATAGTCCACCACCAGGGTGCCGGCATCGGCGCCCAGGTCCAGTGCCGCCAGCAGCTCCCCCACCCGGGCGGACACCACGTCCCTATCCATTCCGCGCAGCAGGCCCGCGTAGGTCACCAGTTGTTCTCCGGTGAGGCGGTCAAACAGGCGGACTCCGTCAGGGAGGATGCCCATGAGTTTTTTTGCCTCAAGCGGCCGCGCCCAGACGTCGACGCCGTGCACCAGGGCCGTGCCGAAGTCCGGCCGGAGAAGCCCCGTGGCCATGGACAGCGTGGTGGTCTTGCCGGCACCGTTAGGCCCCACAATCCCATAGAAGGACCCTGCGGGCACATCCAGGCTGATGCCGTCGACGGCGATCTTGCCGCCGAAGCGTTTCGCCAGGCCGCGGATGGCCAGGGCAGGAACAGGCTGGGGGCCGGCAGACGGAGGCAGCCCGGGTTGCGGTTCAGTCATGATGCCAGCGTAGTCCTCCGGTTATGCCGGGAGGGTCCTCCGAAAGAGTTACTTCCTGACCGAAAGGATTACTTCCTGCAAGGGTCATTTCCTAGAAAGAGCGGCGGGGAATGGCCCGTTCATACTGCGGCGCCCACGGGAGCTCGTGGCCGAGTTCGAAGGCGGCGCGCAGCCACCAGTGCGGGTCCCGCAAGGCCGCGCGGGCAATGAAGACCCCGTCAGCCTGGCCCGTGGCGACGGCGTGTTCCGCCTGACCGGGCGAGGTCAGCAGTCCCACGGTGCCCGTCCGCACGCCGGCCTCGCGCCGGATCTGGGCCGCGAAGCCTGTCTGGTAGCCGGGACCGGCCGGGATCTGCTGGTGTGCCACGGCTCCCCCGCTGGACACGTCCACCAGGTCCACGCCACGTTCGGCGGCGGCGGAAGCCAGCCGGACCGATGCAGCGGCATCGATCCCGCCCTCGGCCCAGTCCGAAGCGGAGATCCGTAGCAGCAGCGGCATCGAGTCGGGGATGACGTTCCGCACCGCGTCCACCACTGCCAGGGTCAGCCGGTTCCGTCCGGGCTCGTCGCCGCCCCAGTCGTCAGTGCGGTCGTTGATCAGCGGGCTCTGGAACTGATGCAGCAAATAGCCATGGGCACCGTGGATTTCGATGGTGTCGAACCCTGCGTCGACTGCCCGGACGGCGGCCGCGGCAAAATCGGCAATGACGCCGTCAATTTCCGCCGCGGTCATGGCTCCGGGCGCCGCATAGCCGTCGAACGCCGAGGTGCCCGGCCCCACAGTCTCCCAGCCACCGTCGGAGGCCGGCACCGAGCCGCGCTTCCCCGAAAAGGGCCAATACGTCGAGGCCTTGCGGCCCGCGTGCGCCAGCTGGGTGCCGATCTTGGCGTCTGCCGCGCCGTGGCGGTGCACAAACGCCGTGATACGTTCCCAGCCGGCCGCCTGCTCGTCGTTGTAGATTCCGGCGTCCAGGGGGCTGATCCGTCCGGCTGCGTTAACGGCTGCTGCCTCGGTGAGGATCAGCGCCGCTCCCCCGGCTGCGAAGGATCCCAGGTGCATAAGGTGCCAGTCGTGCGGGACGCCTTCGCCGGTGTCCGGGCCGCAGCTGTACTGGCACATCGGCGAGACCCAGCCGCGGTGGCGCAGGGTCAGTGAGCGCAGCTCCAGCGGCGAAAAGAGGGCCGGGGGCATTAAAAGAGCACCCGGGCCAACCCCTGCCGCGCCTTGGCCACGCGTTCATCCGACGGCCCCACAACCTCGAAGAGGTCCAACAGCCGGACGCGGGCGGTCTCGCGCTCCGGGCCGAAGTTCCGGCCGATGAAGCTGACAATCCTGCCCAGGGCGTCCTCGATGTGCCCGCCGGCAATGTCCAGGTCCGCCACGCCAAGCTGGGCATCAAGGTTGTCCGGCTGCTCGGCTGCGAGCTGGCGCAGCGCGTCGCCTTCCGGACCGGTCAGGGACTGCAGTCGCTCCATCAGCTCCACCTGGGCGAGGCCTGCCTTGGCTTCTGCGTCCGCCGGCATCTCGAGCAGCGCCTGCCGGTAGGATGCGGCCGCGGCGGCATAGTCTCCGGCTTCGATGGCGTCATAAGCTGCCTGGTGCAGGGGCGGCAGCGGGGCGGGTTCGGCTTCGGCGGCAGCGGTTCCGGCGCCGCCCAGGCTGCCCGTGACGCCGTTGGCGGCTGCGACCTTCAGCAGTTCATCCAGCAGGCTGCGCACCTGCTGTTCATCGGCTCCGCCCTGGAACAGGGGCACGGGCTGCCCCTTCACAACTGCCACGGCCGTGGGCACGGCCTGGACCTGGAAGGCCTGGGCAAGCTGCGGGAAGGCATCAATGTCTGCGGCACCGAGGACCAGGCGTCCGCCATAGCTGTTGATGATGTCCTCAAGGACATTCAGCAGGTCGCCCGAAGCGGGTGAATAGCTGGCCCAGAGGCCGAACACCACGGGAACCTGGGCGGACAGTTCAACGAGCTGCTGGAAGTTGGCCTCGGTGACTTCGACGCGGAGCGGTTGCCCGCCGGTGTCCGGCGCCGCCCCCTGGGCGGTCGCTGACGGCGGGACGGCCCCCGCCTGCCCGGCAGCGGACGGGCCGCCGGCGGGCGCACCTGGTGCCGGCGGGGCGGCAGGGCGCTGTTTCAGGCTGGAAAGGTCGACGGCGCCGCGCAGGTTGAGCTGGCTGGCAGCGGCTGGAGGGACTGGACGGGAGGCTGGCGAACTCATAGCCTCCACTCTAGCCACTCCGGCCGCTGCTGGTCATACCCGTAGCCTGGGCTACTTGAAGCTGGCTCCCACGAGTCCGCGGGTGGCGGCTACCAGCTTCATCGGATCCTTGGAACCGGTCGGCGGGATGTAGACGGCCATGGATTCGGCGAAGTTGAGCACCATGCCGGAGCTCGTTTCCTTGCCCCCTGCCAGGACGGCCGCGTCGTCGCCGATGGCCAGCTTGTCCCCTTCGGCCTTGGGGGTTCCGTCGAAGGCGAAGTTCAGGCGGCCAAGGACCAGGGCGCCGCCGTCAGCGGTGCGGAACACCACGGTTTCCTCGGGTGCCACCTTATGCGTGAAGCTGAAGTTGCCGTTGACGCCGGTCTTGACCACATCAGCCTGGTAGGCCAGCGTGTCGGCGATGTACGGCGAGGACTGACCTTCAACCAGCTTGTCCTTGAACGTCGAATCCGGCTTGGTCAGGCGGTCACCCAGCCCGGCGAGGGCTTCCTCACCGCTGTAGAGCAGGCCGGACTTGTCGTTGGCGGCCAGGGTTTCCGTGCCGGACCGTCCGATTGCAGGGAACGTGGTGCCCGGCTGCAGCGGCGTGGTTTCCACCAGCTTGTAGTTCTCGCGCGGGGACTTCTGGACGAGAGTCAGCAGCTGGGGAACAACATTGCCTTCACCCTGGGTAACGGCCATGACCGAGCGCGGCCAGGCTCGCTTGCTGGTGACAACGGTGGTCAGCAACTTGGTGGCACGAACGGGCATGCGCGCCTCGTAGGCGCCCACCTGCGAACGGATCTTGTAGTTCTGCGTGCGTACCTCGAGTTCGGTGCGGTCCACGCGGGTCTTCAGTTTCGCGGCATCCTTGGCGGCGTCGCCGGCATCCACAGTGCTGGACACCTGTTCCAGGATCCGGCGGAATTGGGCATCCAGCAGCACCGGCGAGTCGGGGGTTTCAGCCTCGGCGGAAGCGCTGGCTGACGGCGACGGAGTGGTAGTAGCCTGGGCGGCTACGCCCGTGCCGGCGACGATCGTGGCTGCCAGTGCGGCCATGGCCACGCCGGCGCGCCTGGTTTTGAACGGGGCAGCGAAGTTAGAGCTGCTATTGGCGCTACCGGGCTGCTTTTCAACGGGTGACGGAGTTACAGGCGCCGGCTTGTCGGCCGGGCGGACTGCGCGTGCACGGCGGATCAACTTGTCCTTCATGGATTCGCCGGTGTCGTCCCCGCCGACCCCCTCGGGCTTCCCGCCCTTGGGCTTGATCAGCAGCAGCGCCAGTCCGGCGAGCATCAGGAGGCCGCCAAGGACCATCAACGGTACGGCCCACGGCGTGGAAGTGTCATTGGGGAACGTCATGGAGATGGACGACGGCGCCGGCTTGGTGCCGTCCGAGGCCAGCAGGAGCGACCACTCGCCGTCGGCCGGGGCATTCCAGGTGTAGTTCAGCTCACCGCTGGCGTTCTCCGTGGAAACCCACAGATCGGAACCGGCAGGCGTCGGCGCGGTTGCTTCGCCGTCCGTGTGGTTCAGCTGGAGGGACTTGTTGTCCTCCGAAACTCCGGAAACGGTGTTGTGGGCTGTTTTGCCAACCCAGGCGTCCACGTCGTCGGGACGGCCGGCGGCCAGCATGAAGCTGCCTTCGCCCTTGACGTTGATCTTGACCGTTCCCCCGTGAAGGGTCCTCAACTTCTGGTCAATGACGGTAAGTGGTGCGGCGGTGCCGTCGGAGGGCGCCGAGGCCGTTACGGTCTCGGCCGGGGCCCAGATGGTCTTCTGTCCTACGCCGGCCAGCAGTGTCAGGAGGCCGAGCAGCACTAGTGCAACTGCAGTCTTGAAACGCAAAAGGATACCTATCATCAGCGGGGGTTTACTTTCAATAGTAACCGTTTTGTTACCAATGAGTCAGATCGGGGCTCTGGTCCCAGCCTAGGGCAACCTGCCGGGTCCGCTCGAAAACCGGGCGCTGACGGGCCTGCTGATAGTGTTTGCGATGATCATCACAAGGCCCGCAACGGCGGCGCCACGGACGGTAAAGGGCCCCAAAACGCAGTGACTGAACACACGGATTCGTCCACCCCAGGACAGGAAAAAATTACGGGATCCGGTGCCCAGGAAAGTGTGACGGGCCCCAAGCCCCACGAACGCAAACGCCTGTTGCCGGGACTGGCGGCGGCGGTGGTGCGCAGGCTTCGGACGCCCATTCCCGGCGCCCAGCCCCGGCTTCGCTTCGAGATGCCGCCGGAGTCCGCGGAGGACTCCATCACCCCCGAAACCGAGAAGGGAACACGCTTCGGCCACCCGGGGCCGCGAATGTCGTCCCAGCATCCCCTATATATGGGCTTCATGGGGACTGTGGGCGTCGGCGTGGCCCTGCTGGTCTACTGGATCGGGTCCAACACCACGCAGCTGCTGCTCTGGATCGTGACCGCGCTGTTCATCGCGCTGGGCCTGGACCCGGTTGTGCGCTGGCTTGAAGGGCGCAGGCTTCCCCGGCCCATCGGAATCCTGGTGGCGGTAACGGTACTCGTGTCCGCCGTCGCCGGATTCTTCGCCACCCTGATCCCCACCATCGTCCAGCAGGTGACCCAGGTTGTGCAGGAGGCGCCGCGCTGGATCCAGGACTTCATTGATTCGGACTTCTTCCGCAGCGTCGACGACCAGTTCGGTGTGCGGGAGCGCATCACGCAGGAACTGGAGAAGTTCGTTAACGATCCGGATGCCATGGGAGGCATTTTCGGAGGGGTTGTGGGATTCGGCTCCACCGTTGCCAACGGGCTGTTCGGCACCCTCATAGTCCTGGTGCTCAGCCTTTACTTCCTTGCGGCCCTGCCGGCCATGAAGAAGTGGGGCTACCGGCTCGCGCCGCGCTCCCGCCGCGTGCGCGTGGAAGCACTTGCCGAAGAGATCACCGCTTCGGTGGGCAACTACGTGATCGGCCAGGCCTGCGTAGCCCTCCTCAACGCGACCTTCGCCTTCATCGTGATGTCGATCGTCGGCGTTCCCTTTGCCGTCCTGCTGGCCTTCGTCGTGGCTCTGCTGGCGTTCATCCCGTTAGTCGGCGGTCTCATCGCCGGCGTGGTGGTAACGCTGATCGCACTCACGGCGGGCTGGCAGACCGCCCTCGTCTACGCTATTTGCTACTTTGCCTACCTGCAGTTCGAGGCGTACTTCATCTCGCCCCGGATCATGCAGAAGGCGGTAGCCGTGCCCGGCGCCGTTGCCGTCATTTCCGTCATTGCAGGCGGCAGCCTCCTTGGGGTGCTCGGCGCCCTGATCGCCATTCCCACGGCTGCGGCGGTCATGCTGCTCGTGAAGGAAATCTTCATCGTCCGCCAGGACAAGCACTGACCGGCGGTTCCGGCCTGGGCGTAAATCCCGCAACTAGGGCGCGGCCGTGGCCACGGGACCGCTCCATTCCTGCGGCAGGCCGTCCGGGCCTGCACCCCGCTCAGTGACCTCGTCGACGATTTCATTGAGGACTCGGGCGGCGTACTTCTCCCCCACCCAGAGGTGCTTGGCGCCGTCGACTCCCACCACGTCAGCCTGCGGCACCAGGCTGAAGCGCTCGACGGCGGCAGCAGGCTGGAGGTAGTCGTCGTGTTCGGGGACCAGCACTTTCAGGGGCTTGCCTGCGGCAGCCCACTCCTTCAGGTGAACATCCGTTGCCCTGTGCAGCGGCGGCGAAAGCAGGACGGCGCCTTCCACCGCTGAGGCCACCGGGTCTGTCGCCCCGTACATCAGTGCAAGCTCGGTGCCGAACGACCAGCCCACCAGCCAGCGGTTGGGCAGGTTCCGGTCCGCGGCGAACCTGACGGCCGCCTCGACGTCGAACCGTTCGCCGATGCCCTCCTCGAACCGGCCTTCGCTGGTGCCCCGCGGCGAACTGGTTCCCCTGGTGTTGAACCGGAGCACGGCGACGCCGGCAAGGGCGGGGAGCCGGTACGAGGCCTTGCGGTAGACGTGCGAGTCCATGAACCCGCCGTGGGTGGGCAGCGGATGCAGCGTGATCAGAGTGGCGGTGATGTCACCCGACTCGGGGATGGCGAGTTCGCCGACAAGGACGTGACCGTCTTCGGTGCGAATCTCCACGTTCTCCCGGCGGGCCGGAAGAACCGTTGAGGCCCGGATTGCGGTTGCTTCGGAAGGCTGGCTGAATACGAACGACGCCGGGTCAAAAGTCATGACTACCAGCTTAGCGATAGCGGTACGTGCGTGAAGTCCAGCAGTTGGAGTGCCAGTGGCGCCGTTCGGCGAGCCCGGCCGCCGCGCCGAACAGGTGGTCTTCGGACCAGACCACCAGATGCTCCACGCCGGGAAGGACCGCGGTTGAGCAGCCCGGGCAGATGTATGACTTTTCGGCCCGTTTGGCCGTCATGGTCCGAACCATCCACTCGCCGTCGGGCGCGCTTTCACGCCGTGCGATGCCCGACCGGGCACGCTCCAGGTCCAGCTCCGGTACGGGGCCGGTGGCGTGCTTGCGGCTGGCCTGTCCCAATTTTCCGGAGACGGCACGGCGGGGGCGGTTGGAACGGGGCATGTCTCCATTCTGCCCCAGGCTCCGGCCCCGCGCTGTTCCTGCCATGGACTCAGACGGTAGTGTTGACCGGGTGCGTTTAGTCATAGCCCGTTGTTCTGTTGATTACGTTGGCCGGCTCAAGGCCCATCTCCCCCTTGCCACCAGGCTCCTGCTGGTGAAGGCGGACGGGTCCGTCCTGGTGCACTCCGACGGCGGCTCGTACAAGCCGCTGAACTGGATGAGTCCCCCGGCCAGCCTCCGGGTCTCCACGCCTGACGAGGTGGACCTGGAGCTCGGCGTCACCGAACAGTGGACCGTGCAGTCCGCCAAGACCGATGACCGGCTGATCATCAACATCCACGAGCAGCTGCACGACACCTCCCATGAGCTGGGCCAGGATCCGGGCCTCATCAAGGATGGGGTCGAAGCTGACCTGCAGCGATTGCTGGCCGATCAGATCGAACGGCTCGGCACCGGCTTTTCACTCATCCGGCGCGAGTACTTCACGGCCATCGGCCCGGTGGACATCCTGGCCAGGGATGCGGACGGTGCCACGGTGGCCATCGAACTCAAACGGCGCGGCGACATCGACGGCGTTGAACAGCTGACCCGGTACCTGGAACTGCTCAACCGCGACCCGCTGCTGGCACCGGTCCGCGGCATTTTCGCCGCCCAGCAGATCAAGCCCCAGGCCAAGGTCCTGGCCACCGACCGCGGCATCGACTGCGTCACGCTCGACTACGACGCCATGCGCGGCGTTGACGACAGCGAATCCCGCCTCTTCTGAATTGGCGGTTGTCCAATAGCGCGGCGCACTGTCATAAGGCCGCGGTTCACATGGGCTTTACGCAAAATTTATCGAATTCCCCGTTTTGCCCGTTGACCTGACGCAACCCACATGAAATTCTTATATAAGTCTTTGTGTAGGTGTTTTTCATGCTCGCAAGACATGTTGCGAGCGCGAAGCTTCGTCAGCTAGTGTCCGGTTCCACCGGACGGCAAGCCAGGATTCTTCTCGCGGAGTGACCAAGTGCGGCACGAAGTGTGCCGGGCTTAAGCAAGTTCCACAATGAGGAGAAATAAATGGCACAGGGAACCGTCAAGTGGTTCAACGCTGAAAAGGGCTTCGGCTTCATCACCCCGGATGACTCCGATGGCGATGTCTTCGTTCACTACTCGGAGATCCAGACCGGTGGATTCAAGACCCTCGACGAGAACCAGCGCGTTCAGTTCGAGATCGGCCAGGGCGCCAAGGGCCCCCAGGCAACCGGCGTAACGCTGGTCTAGTCCCTTCGTCGGCCGGCCGCCTGCCGGTGGCCTCCAACGAAACAAATGATCCCCGGCACTAATGCCGGGGATCATTTTTTATCTATTGCCACGCCTGCACATTGTTTCCCGTCACAAATGTTTTCGGAATCAGAAAACATGCACCCAAATTACCCGGCCGGCCCTGCGCAATTAGCTGACCAGTGTCCGCAGCAGCCGTGCGCTCTGGCGGACAGAGAGACCGGGCAGGTAGGCGCGGCTCAGCGCCCGCCCGATGGCGGGCAGCTGCAGGGGGTCCTGATAGTAGAGGTAGAGCGTACGGTAGTCCGGCTTAAACCGGGATTTGAAGGTGGCCAGGGAACGGAAGCCGTACACCGGCTCCAATGCACGGCCCACCACATCCAGGATCGCCGCAAGTCCCTCAGGCTTACGGTCCCTCTCCCGCTCCGCGTCCCGGTCTGTTGCAGGGTCCGAAACCCCCTCGGTGTCCGGGGCTGCCACGGACGCTGCCGCCTCGGCGGGTTCCTTGGCCAGGGGCGACCCGGACAGGGAAATGACTTCAACGGAAGTCCGCAGCTCCAAGACGGCGGAGGCAATCAGGAATTCCATGACGCCGGGGAATCCGTCGTCCCGCCGGCGCATGAAGTCGAGCGTCCAGCTGACCACCGTTCCGTCGTCGAAAACCGGCAGCCAGCTGGTCACGCCGTGTACCAGGCCGCCTCCGTCGACTGCCACACAGCACAGAACGTCGTCGTCCATCAGTTCGTCCATGCCCCCGAGCGTGAAACCCATCTCCGGGACGGACTTCTGCGCGGCCCACTCCTCCGACACCTCAAGGAGCTGGGCGCGCAGCGGTGCGGGAAACCCGCTGTAGGCTCCCCACACCGCCGTCACGCCGATTTTTCGCGCTCGGTTCAGCGCTGTCCGGACGTTTTGCCATTCCTTGCCTTTGAACTCGAGCTCCCTCACGGCAAGCCGGGTCTCCTGGGCCACGGCCACCCGGCTGAACGCACGTGACTGCAGCATGGGCCACAGCCCGTCGGTGCAGGAATAGAAGCAGGGAACCAGGGCATGCTCCGCGCAGTACTGCATGAATCCGGCAGCAGCCTCCTCCCGCAGTCCCGGGTCTCCGAACGGACCGCCCAGCGTCAGTGCCACACTGCCATGCTGCTGGTACGCCACCCCCGCGTCCCGGGCCGGCGTGAACCAGTACTTGTTGGGCTCCCACAATGCCATCCAGGACAGTGAGTCGCCGCCCCTGCGCACCAGGCGGCGGGCCACGTCCCTGTCCTCAACCCCTGCGCCTGCCCCGTGGTGCTGCCCGAGCAGCACCACCCAGACTCCGGCCAGGGCCACTGCCCAGAAGGCGATGCCGGAAAACGCAAACAGGAAGGCCTCAACCGAATTCCGGTCCTGGAAGATCCGGTTGTACAGGCTGGGGATGGGCACCGGCAGGTACTGGCGGGCGAGTTCGGCGGCGAGCCCGGACGGGCCGCCGTCGCGCTCTATTCCGCCGGCGGCCAGCCAGGCGATGGTGTACGTGCCCGCAAGGGCCGCCCACGTACCTGCCAGCACCCGGGCCAGGTGACGCCGTGCCGGCGCGGATGTTTCCACCCGGAACTGGCGGCGGTTGATCCAGAGCAGCACCACCAGCAGCAGCGGAATTGCCACCAGCGGGAGAACGTGGACGAACCCTGAACCCATGACGGCGGTGTGCGGCCGCGACGGGTAGTGCGGTATCCGCGCAAACAGCGTGAGGTACACGGCGGACAGCGCCGTGACGGCCAGCTGGACGCCGATGGTGATCCGCCAGGCGAGCCGGCGCCCCCGTCGCAGCCCGTCGGCGCATATCAGCAGGAGCAGCACGGGCACCACGGCCAAGGCAAGGCCCAGCGGTCCGGCGAACCCCGCCCGCCCGATCTCCAGGCAGTCCACGTCGACAGTGCCGCCGCAGTTCTGCTCCAGTTGGCTGAGGGTGGGCAACGGGTTCAGGACCACATCCCGCAGCAGCGCCAGCGGTCCCGTGGGGCTGCGGACGGCGGCAGTCAGGATGGGGCCCACAGCGAAAATGCCGACGATCAGGGCCAGCAGATTACGTGTCTCGCGGCCGGTGGAACGGTGCCGGTGGAGTGTGCCGTGGTCGCTCTGGATCCACCACCCGGCGGTCAGCCCGGCCAAGGCGCCGAGGAACCCGACCACGGTCTCCGGGTGCCCCACATAGAGGACAAGGAGCAGCGACGCGGACATGATGCCGGTGCGCAGGCGCCGCTGCCACAGGGCGGGCACGAGTCCGCTGGCCCCCAGCGTTGCGGCAAGGACGGCGGCATACGGTCCGATGAGCCGGGCGTCCACCATGAGTCCCATCCACCCGTCGCCGGCGTAGCGCGCGAGCTGGGTGAAGAGCAGAAACAGGGAAACTGCTGCGAACTGTCCTCCGAAGAAGAACCCGGCCGTCCGGAGTGTGCCCAGCCTGCGCTCGGCGAGCCCCAGCAGCAGCAGGATCATGGACGCAGCGGTGAGGTACGCCGCGGGGTTCGTGGCGAAGAAGAGCGAGGTGAACAGGGACCACCACTGCCCGCTCTTCAGCGCCGTCATGTTCACCGACGCAATATCAAGGAGGGCTTCCGGAGGCCCCGCCAGGAAGCTGTTGGTGGCGGCTCCGGTTCCGAGGAAGAGGCCAAGGACACCCAAGGTGAAGGGCACTGCCTTGAAATGGTCCTGAGTACGCCGGAGCGCCCGTAGGGTGACGTCGGCCCACGTCACGTCGCCGTCGCTTGCGTAGTCCTTCTTTGCCTCCGGCCGGCTTGCCACTCGCTCGTTCGTCACGGCAGGATTCCCCACCGCTCCGCCATGAAGTTAAGGGCAGCAGGAAGACCGTTGGAAGCCGCCTCCCAGGAATGACCCGTGTTGGCCACCGGCTGGGCCTGGACGGTGAAGCCGGCCTGTCGCGCGGCACCGGAAAGTTCCTCCATATAGGCGATGAACTCGGGATCCCTGGAACCGGCACCGAAGTACACGGCATGGCCATCGAAGCGCGTCTTTCGCATGATGTTCAAGGGAGTCTGCGCATCAAAGGCCGCCACGTCGCCGCCGAACGCCGCCTCAACTGTCTTGTGCCGCTCCTTGGCAAGCGCCGGTTCACGCTCGCTGGAAAAGGCGAGGACAGAGGCGTAGACGTCCGGATGCCGGGTTCCCATCTGCAGTGCACACGTCGCTCCGAAGGAGAATCCCCCGGCGGCCCACCTGCCGTGGTCCGCATCAACGTCCAGGTTCTGTTCAATCCACTGCGGCACGTCCCGGGACAGGAATGTGTCGGCCCGGGCGATGCGGCTGTCCATGCACAGTGTATTGGCCGACGCCGAACCGTTCGGGTCCACCACAACGATGACGGGCGCAACACCGTCGTGCTCCGCTGCGAACCGATCCATCCGGCTGCGCAGGGCCCCTCCAGTGAGCCAGTCCGACGGACCGCCGGGCTGACCGGAAAAGAGGACAAGGACGGGAAGGGCAGGGCGGGGTGTGGCCTGGTAAGCGGGAGGCAGATAGACGTATGCCTCGCGGCTGCTGAAGCCCGACACGGAGCCGGGGATCTCCGCCTTGCGCAGCACTCCGCCCGAGGGCATTCCGTCCGGTGCCCGCCAGTCTCCCAGGGAGATGGGGGGTGCTGCCGCGGGCTGGCGCTTTAACGCGGATTCGAGCGGCTGGATCCTGGCCACCGCCGTGCCCATAACGTCACTGACCGTGTGGTTGAGGCCAAAGTAGGCATTGATCTGGACGGCGGCGAGCAGGAACACTCCGAGCATGGCAGCTGTCACGGCAGTCCTCCCCCGCCACGCACCGCGCCCCGCTTGAGGGGATGGCCGGCGGAGCCTCCAGAGCCGGAGCGCCCAGAGGAACAGGGCAAAGACCACTGCCACAAACCATGCGAGCACCTCGCGCGGGAGTTCTTCGGGCAGGGTTGAAAATGCATAAATGAGCAGCCAGTGCACCGCGGCCACAACCCCGACGGACAGCAGGAGGGCAGCGGCTGCGCTCAGGATCCAGCGGCGTCCGCGGGACCACAACAGCCAGCCGAACCCGGCGGCTCCGGCGGCCCAGGCAATCCAGAGCACAGGTCCGTCGGTCAGGTGAATGTCAGATATGAAGTCCACTGGCGTTAGCGCCAGGTGCCGACACCGATGACCGGGCCGGCCTCCAGCCACGATGACAGGCCCGTGTAGGCGTCAAACTTCATAGCCAGCAGAACTTCCTGACCCTCATAGTGAAGCTCCACGATAACGGAATCAGGCTGCACCTTGACGAGTTCCGCCTCGGTGGGCTTGCGGCGCCCCACGAGTTCCAGCGAACTGCGGCGGAAAGTGTATTTGGGGCGGACACTCAGCGAGAGCAGCTTGAACCACTCAAGGTCGTTGTCCTGATAACGACAAACCCCCATCTGCCAGCTTTTTCCAGCCGTGCAAATGGAGGCGTCCACTGTGCCCAGGGCACGCCGCAGGTTAAAGCGGCGTACCCCGGACAGGCACAGTGCAAAAATCAGCAACGCAAAGGCGGTTGCCAACGCGATGAACGGAAAACCGGGATCGTTCATCAAGGTAGTGCTAGCGGATCCCCGCAGTAGCCGCGTCACCCAATTGGGCGTTGTCAGCAACAATGACGACCCTGTTGTTGTCGACGGAGAAGAATCCGCCGTCGACCACTACAGCAATGCGGTCACCGGAAACAGGCTCAATGGCCAGCTCACCTTCGGCCAGAATCGCCAGCAGGGGCGAGTGGCCGGGCAGGATTCCGATTTCACCATCGCTGGTGCGGGCCTTGACCATCTTGGCCGCTCCGGACCACACGAAGTGATCCGCTGCGACAATCTCAACCTCAAGCTCAGCCATATTACTTGGTCTGTTCCTGGATCTTGGCCCACTGGCGCTCAACGTCATCGAGGCCACCGACGTTGAAGAACGCCTGCTCTGCAACGTGGTCGAGCTCGCCGTCGCAGATGGCGGTGAAGCCCTCAACCGTGTCCTTGATGGAAACGGTGGAGCCTTCCACGCCGGTGAACTGCTTGGCGGTGTAGGTGTTCTGGGAGAGGAACTGCTGGATGCGGCGTGCACGCGACACGACGATCTTGTCCTCTTCCGACAGTTCGTCAACACCGAGGATGGCGATGATGTCCTGGAGTTCCTTGTTCTTCTGCAGGATCTGCTTCACACGGACAGCCGTGTTGTAGTGGTCCTTGCCGATGTACTGGGGGTCCAGGATTCGGGAAGTCGACGTCAGCGGATCCACAGCCGGGTACAGACCACGGGAGGCGATTTCACGGGAAAGTTCCGTGGTCGCGTCGAGGTGTGCGAAGGTGGTGGCCGGTGCCGGGTCGGTGTAGTCATCCGCGGGAACGTAGATGGCCTGCATCGAGGTGATGGAGTGGCCCTTGGTGGACGTGATGCGCTCCTGGAGGAGGCCCATCTCGTCAGCAAGGTTCGGCTGGTAACCCACGGCGGAAGGCATGCGGCCGAGAAGGGTGGAAACCTCGGAACCTGCCTGCGTGAAGCGGAAGATGTTGTCGATGAAGAGCAGCACGTCCTGGTTCTGCACATCGCGGAAGTACTCCGCCATGGTCAGTGCGGACAGTGCAACGCGCAGACGCGTTCCCGGCGGCTCATCCATCTGGCCGAACACAAGGGCGGTGTCCTTGAGGACGCCTGCCTCTTCCATTTCAACCCAGAGGTCGTTACCTTCACGGGTACGCTCGCCGACGCCGGCGAACACCGAGGTGCCGCCGAAGTTGCGGGCAACACGGGTGATCATTTCCTGGATCAGCACGGTCTTGCCCACACCGGCGCCACCGAACAGGCCGATCTTTCCACCCTTGATGTACGGGGTGAGGAGGTCGATCACCTTGATGCCGGTTTCCAGCATCTCGGTGGAGCCTTCGAGGGTCGCGAAGGCCGGGGCCTTGCGGTGGATGGCCCAGTGGTCCGACGCCTGGATCTCGGACTCGTCAACATCCAGCGGCTTGCCGAGGACGTTGAAGATGTGGCCCTTGACGCCGTCGCCGACGGGCACGGTGATGGGCGAGCCCGTGTCCACTACGTTGGTGCCGCGGACGAGTCCGTCGGTAGCCTGCAGGGAGATGGCGCGAATGAGGTTGTCACCCAGGTGCAGGGCAACCTCGAACGTGATGGTCTTGGTCTCACCATTGAGAGTAATCTCCGTGGTGAGTGCGTTGTAAATCGAGGGGATTGCGTCAGCCGGGAATTCGACGTCGACAACCGGGCCAATAACACGTGCAATACGGCCGGTTGCACCGGACGTTGCGGCTACGTGTTCGGTAGCGGTGGCAGTCATCTCTCTCACTTCACTCAGTAGATGGCGTGGGGGTTAAGTTTATCTTTGGTGCAGGTACAGCTGGATCCGGAACCGTGCTGGCTAGGACGCGTTCAAGGCGTCGGCGCCGGCCACAATTTCGGAAAGCTCCTGCGTAATTTCAGCCTGGCGGGCAGTGTTGCGCAGACGCGTGTACTTCTTGATGAGGTCCGTGGCGTTGTCGCCGGCGGACTTCATCGCCCGCTGACGGGCTGCGAGCTCGGAAGCTGCTGCCTGCAACATTGCGGCGAAGATGCGTGATTCGATGTAGCGCGGCAGCAGGGCATCGAGGACCTGCTCCGCCTCCGGCTCGAATTCGTAGAGCGGCAGGAGGTCCGATTCGGACTGCGCCTGCTCTTCAACGACCTCGAGGGGAAGAAGACGGATAACCGTCGGTTCCTGCGTCACCATGGACTTGAAGCGGGTGTAGACAACGTGGATCTCGTCCACGCCATCCTCTTCATATGCGGTGGCAAAATCCTCCAGCAGTGCTGCGCCGATTTCCTGCGCGGTTGCAAACTCCGGCGCGTCCGTATTGCCGGTCCACACCTTGGCGTAAGGACGGTTGCGGAAGTCGAAGTACGCCTGGGCCTTGCGGCCGAGAACGTACGTCTTGACTTCCTTGCCTTCCTCTCGAAGCAGCTCGGTGAGGCCTTCCGCCTGCTTGAGCACGCTTGCCGAGTAGGAACCTGCAAGGCCGCGGTCCGAGGTGATGACCAGGACAGCGGCGCGCCGGATCTGCTCGGGCTCAGTGACCAGCGGGTGGTCGATTTCGCTCTGGCTTGCGACAGCAGAAACGGCACGCGTAATCGCGTTTGCGTAAGGCAGTGAAGCCGCTACGCGTGCGCGGGCCTTGCCGATGCGCGAGGTAGCGATCAGTTCCATCGCCTTGAAGATCTTGCGCATCGACGTCGTCGAGCTGATCTTCTGGCGGTAGACCCGAATCTGGGCTCCCATACTTATCCTTTCCTAAGATCCCGGTGGCCGGGACTGCCGGAACCCGTCGGGGTCCCGGCAGTCCCTGCCAGCGAAACTAGCGCTTCTGCTTGACGATTTTTTCCTGGTCGACCTGCTGCTCGTCGATGGGGGCGTGCTCCTCGTGCCCCGCGCCGACCAGGTAGCTGTCGCCCTCGCCGAAGAAGCCCTTCTTGAAGGCCACGATCGAGGTCTTCAGTGCTTCCGCAGTGTCATCGTCCATAACGTTGGTCTGTGCCAGCGTGGTCAGGATGGAGGACTTGTGCTTCAGGTGCTCCAGGAACTCGGTCTCGAAGCGGTTGATGTCCTCAACCGGAACGTCGTCCAAGTAGCCGTTGGTACCGGCCCAAATCGACACAACCTGGTTCTCAACCGGGAACGGCGAGTACTGGCCCTGCTTGAGCAGTTCCATCAGGCGTGCACCACGGGTCAGCTGCTGACGCGATGCGGCGTCGAGGTCCGACGCGAACATTGCGAATGCCTGCATGTCGCGGTACTGAGCCAGTTCAAGCTTCAAGGTACCGGAGACCTTCTTCATGGACTTGACCTGCGCTGCACCACCCACGCGGGACACGGAGACACCCACGTCGACGGCGGGACGCTGGTTGGCGTTGAAGAGGTCCGACTGCAGGAAGATCTGGCCATCGGTAATGGAGATCACGTTGGTCGGGATGTACGCGGACACGTCGTTCGCCTTGGTCTCGATGAGCGGCAGACCGGTCATCGAACCGGCACCGAGCTCGTCGGAGAGCTTGGCACAACGCTCCAGCAGGCGGGAGTGCAAGTAGAAGACGTCGCCCGGGTAGGCTTCGCGTCCCGGCGGGCGGCGGAGCAGCAGCGACACTGCACGGTAAGCCTCAGCCTGCTTGGACAGGTCATCAAACACGATGAGGACGTGCTTGCCGCCGTACATCCAGTGCTGGCCGATAGCCGAACCGGCGTAGGGGGCCAGGTACTTGAAGCCTGCGGGGTCGGACGCCGGGGAAGCCACGATGGTGGTGTATTCCAGGGCGCCGTTGTCCTCGAGCGTCTGGCGGACAGCCGCGATGGTGGACGCCTTCTGGCCGATGGCCACGTAGATGCAGCGCACCTGCTTGGTGACATCTCCGGAAGCCCAGTTGGCCTTCTGGTTGATGATCGTGTCGATGGCAATTGCCGACTTGCCGGTCTGGCGGTCACCGATGATCAGCTGACGCTGGCCGCGGCCGATCGGGATCATGGCGTCGATAGCCTTCAGACCGGTCTGCATCGGCTCGTGAACCGACTTGCGCTGCGTCACGCCGGGCGCCTGGAGTTCCAGTGCACGGGTGGTTTCAGCCTTGATTTCGCCGAGGTCGTCGATCGGCTGGCCCAGCGGGTCAACCACGCGGCCGAGGAAGGCGTCGCCGACCGGCACGGACAGAACCTGACCGGTGCGGTGGACTTCCTGGCCCTCTTCGATGCCGGTGAAGTCACCGAGGATAATGACACCGATTTCGCGGACGTCGAGGTTCTGGGCCAGGCCCAGCGTGCCGTCTTCGAAACGAAGCAACTCGTTCGCCATGACCGAGGGAAGGCCCTCAACACGGGCGATGCCGTCACCTGCGGTGGTCACACGGCCGACCTCTACGCGCTCTGCGTTTCCGGGTTCGTAGGACGCCGCGAACTCGTTCAACGCAATACGGACGTCGTCGGCGTTGATGGTCAATTCGGCCATCTGCAGTCCCTGCTCTCCTGTTTTCGTGATCATCGTTGTCACGATGACCGGGGTTTCTATCAGTTAAGTTGTGCTTGTCCGGTTAGCCGGCAAGCTGACGCTGGAGCTGGCCCAGGCGGGTGATTACGGAAGCGTCAACCACTTCGTCACCAACCTGGATCCGGATGCCACCGATCAGTGCCGGGTCAACGTTCATGTTGATCTTGAGCTCGCGCCCGTACAGGGCGTTCAGCCCTGCCTGCAGCCGGCTGATCTGCGTCTCCGTCAGCGGACGGGTGACGCTGACCGTTGCGATCCAGCGCTGCTGGCGCTTGGCTGCAAGTTCTGCGAAACGTCGCACAAGGTTGGTCACCTTGAGGCCGCGCGGCTGCGAAACTGCCTGTCCTATGAGGACTTTCGCTTCCTCGCTCGCATTGGGAACGAGCTTTTCGGCGAGGGCAGTCTTTGCAGCCGGGCTCGCCTGCGGCTCGGACAGAGCACGCTGTACCTCGTGGCTGGAATCCACGGCCTGGTTGAAGGCGAACAGATCGTTCTCCAGCGCTTCCAGTCCGGTGATTCCTGAGGCAGAGACGGCAGACCTGTTCTCAGCAACGGCAATTACCACCGAAGCGGCAAGAGTCTCGAGTGCATCGCCGATATCCCGAGCCGAGGCCCAGCGTGAACCGGCCAGTCCGCTCGCGATTTCCGCAGCATCAGTAGAGACTTTCCCACTGAAGAGCTGCCTGACCAGCGCCGACTTTTCGTCACCGCTGCGGGACGGGTCAGTCAGGGCGCGGCGCAAGCCAGCCGAGCTGTCCACCGTTCCCAGGATTCCGAAGAGTTCCTTAGCCAACTGCAGCGAAGCGAAGGGAAGCTTGGCTTCCAACGCCACCAGCGCCGCGGTCAGCGATTCGCTCGATACACCTGCCATTACTTAGCTGCACCTGCGTTCTGGTTCTCCAGATCTGCCAGGAAGCGGTCAACCACACGGGCTGCACGCGCGTCATCGCTGAGTGACTCGCCAACGATGCGGCTCGCCAGCGTGGTGGCCAGCGTGCCGACCTCCGTGCGCAGCGACACAACAGCCGCCTGGCGCTCGGATTCGATCTGCGCGTGGGCGTGGGCGGTGATGCGGGCAGACTCTGCAGCTGCCTTTTCCTTCAGGTCCGCCAGGATCTGAGCGCCTTCGGCACGGGCTTCCTCGCGGATGCGGTTGGCTTCTGCCCGGGCGTCGGTGAGCTGCTGCTTGTACTCTTCGAGTGCAGCAGAAGCCTCCGCCTGGGCCTTTTCAGCCTTGGCGATGCCACCTTCGATAGCCTCGGCACGCTCCGCGAACGTCTTCTCGAACATCGGGACAACGAACTTGACCACGATGTAAAAGAGGACAGCAAAGCCGGCCAGGACCACGCCCATTTCCCATACGTTGGGAACGAGCGGATTAGTCGGCTCGGCGCCTTCGGTGGCGGCTGAGATGATCATCTGATTCATATTTCACCCGTCCTTATCTACTCGGTTCTGGATGTTCGATAGTTCTGACGATTAAGAAAGAACGAAAGCGAAGACCAGGCCGAGGATGGCGAGTGCTTCAGTCAGCGCAAGGCCGAGGAACGCGATCGGCTGCAGGACGCGCTGGGCTTCCGGCTGACGTGCCACACCATTGATGTAAGCCGCGAACACGAGACCCACACCGATACCACCGCCGATAGCGGAGAGGCCGTAGCCGATGAGGTTGAGGGAGCCGTTGATGGAGCCTTCCATTTTTCTTCCTTTCAAGATGCCACCCGTGTGGCAGGTTGTTTGGGTTGCTTCATCCCCGCGAAGGGGAAGTTTGTGGGAGCCTAGTGGCTGTCCGCGTGCAGAGCGCCTTCAATGTAGATGGCAGTCAGCAGCGTGAAAACGTAAGCCTGCAGCGCCATGATCAGCGCTTCCAGCATGTACATGGCGATGGCGCCGGCGAGCACCAGTACGGAGGTGCCCTTGAGGAGGATGTTCTCCTGCATGACGAGGTACTCGATGCCGGATCCGGCGATCATCACGATGAGGTGACCGGCCAGCATGGTGGCGAACAGACGGAGGCTGTGCGTCACGGGCCGGACCAGGAAGTTGGAGATGATCTCGATCGGAATAACGATCGGGAGGATGTACACCGGCACGCCCGAAGGAACCGTAGCCAGCTTGAAGTACTTGAGCCCGTTCTTCTTGACGCCGATGGCGATCCAGGTGAAGTAGACGATGCCGGCAAGCACATAGGCGCCGCCAACGTGCGAGAAGCTCGGGAGCTGGATCAGCGGAATGGCGCCGTAGATGTTGTTCACCAGGATGAAGAAGAAGAGGCTGAACAACAGCGGGACGTACTTAATGAAGTCCTTGCCGCCAATGATGTCCTTGGCGATGCTGTTGCGGACGAAGCCGTAGGCGGCCTCACCTGCAAACTGCAGTTTGCCTGGAACAAGCTGCTGCTTCCGCGCAGCTAGCAGAAAGAATGTAGCGATAATGACGACCGACAGGATAACCAGCAGCATCTGCTTGGAGAATCCGTCTGCCACACCCCACGGCAGGATTGCCGGCAGGTGCATTTCTTCAATTCCAGGAGGATTGAACTCTCCTGAATCTTGGGCCGGGAGCGCAAGCGCGATCAACGCGTTTCCTCTCTGCAGTGTCCATCATTGGGCGTTGGTGAGGGTGGGGCGACCATCATGTCCGCCCTTCCCCTTGTGAAATTGTTTGGCATTACTGTTCCTCGTCCTTGGACGGGCCGCTGGCTGCACCGTCTTCACCAGGTGACGTTCTGTTACTGGTGAGTCCGTGCATATGAGAAAGATAGAACCCTCCCGCAGCTCCAAGCAGAGCGCCTGCGAGCACAATCCAGCGGGTTCCCCACAGATAATCCAGACCCCACCCTATCAAACTCCAGACGATGATTCCGCCAATTATGTAGCTAAAGACGGCGATGCCGGCGTTGTATCCGCCGTCCCCGCCGTCGGCTGATACACCGGGCGAACCGGAGGTGGAATTGGGGATTTGACGCACGTTTTTTCGCTTGGAATTACGGCTGCTCATCATGGCCGTCTTTCACGGGGTCGGGGTCGTTATAGATGCGGAGTCGGGCCTTGCTGAAACCGTAGATCTCGGCGGCCTGCCAGAACACGACGCAGGCAACGGCTCCGATCAGGAACCAGCGGTCGTGGAGCCAGGCAGGCGCTCCGAAGACAAAGAGCACCACGGCAAAGCCGACGACTTTGACGAAGTACGTAACGACAAAGACCCCGATGGCGCCCGACGGGTTGTTCCGGCCGACAAAATGGCCAACCAGGAGGCTGATGCCGAAGAAGGCCATCACCAGGAGGCCGCCGAAAGTGCTGGACAGCACTCCCCCGGCGCCGTTGAGGATGGCAGCGGGGATCCCGGCGAGGACAAGACCGGCCAGCCCGGCGCCGCTGCTCAGGATCAGCAGGCGCAGCCACAGCGAATTTGTGGGGCCGGAGACACCAACGGGTCCGTTGCCGGATCTGGGTCCGGGTTCGGCGTTGGAGGTCATGAGATCCCAATCGTCGTGTACTGCGCGCTGGCAAGGGTGGGTGCGGCGAATAGCTGCACTCGAATTCTACATGAGATAGAAATTATTCCGAAAAGAGACTCCAACGCTCAATCCTGCCCCGCCGCTTCCGCCTCGGCTTCCGACTCTGCCACCGACCTGGGGCCCGGTTTCGGGGCCTTGTCCCGAAGGTACGGCCACGCGGTCACCACGGCCATGACGGCGGCCGCCGCCACGTCGGCGGCAAGCACCACCTGCCACGGGAAGATCGCAAAAGCCAAGCCGCCGAACGCCAGGATGCACGTCCACATGTACATCAGGAGCACCGCGGTCCGGTGGGAGTAACCGATGTCCATCAGCTTGTGATGGAGGTGTCCGCGGTCGGCGGACCACGGCGAACGGCCCAGTGCTGTCCGCCGCACCACAGCCAGGCAAAGATCCAGCAGCGGGAGGAACAGGACCGCGAACGGCAGGAGGATCGGGATGATTGTCGGGATACCGTTGGCGCGGTCGTAGAGCCCGGACGTGATCTGGCCGGTTGACACGATGCCCGCGGAGGCCAGGAGAAGGCCGATCAGCATGGCGCCGGAGTCGCCCATGAAGATTTTTGACGGGAACCAGTTGTGCGGCAGGAAGCCCACGCAGCTGCCCACCACCACCGCTGTGAGGAGCGTCGCGAGATCCGACTTGTCCAGCACGTCGGAATTGCGGTGCACCCAGTAGGCGGTCAGGAAGAACGCTGCGCCGCCGATGATGGCAACACCGGCGGCCAACCCGTCAAGGCCGTCGATGAAGTTGAAGGCGTTCATGGTGGTCACGATCAGCCCGGCGGTGAGGACTATGCTCACAATCTCGTTCTCGAGAATGATCGGTTCGGGGACGAACGGAACAATGGCCATCCGGACGCCCCAGATGGCCACCACCATGGCTGCGGCGCTCTGCCCGATCAGCTTCACCCACCACCGCAGGTCCAGCAGGTCGTCGGCGAGTCCCACGATGACGATCAGCGTGGCGCCGGCAAGGACTCCCCACGGGGAGGCGTTGCCGCGAAAGATGTCCTTGACGAAGAATGACTGGCTGGCAACACACAGCGCCACCAGGAATCCCGCATAAATGCCCAGGCCTCCCAGCCTGGAGACCTTGTGCGAGTGCGTGTCGCGGCTGCGGATCGGCGAAAACAGTTCAAGCCTGTTGCCGATCAGGCGTGCGCCCCAGGTTGCGCCGTAAGACACGATGGCCGCCGTCAGCATCATGAGCAGGTACATGATCATGGGGAGGACACCTTCCCCGTGCCGTCAGCGGAGCCAGCCCTGGGCAGCGTGGATCCCTGCGGCCGGGTCAATGCCTGGCGGCTGGGATAGCTCGGGCGGGATTGCTGTGGAACTGACTTTCGATAAATGAAACTTCTCCGTCGCCGTGCGCGCGGCAGGCAGTGCGTAGTGCCTGACAGGGCTGTATTACAGTGGACTCTAGTCAAGATACTAATGCCAACGGCTTGCTGGCTTCGCGTCACACGGCCCAATGCCGGCGGGAAATCCACCGGCGGCCGTGTTGAAAGGAACCAGCAATGTCCATGTCGGTTGCAGTTGCTGCCGTGACGTTTGACCGTCCCCGTGAGCTCGCCGTTCTGCTGAATGCCATCAACAGGCAGACCGCGCCCGTCCGTTCCATCTGCCTCGTGGACAGCGGCACGGTGCCCGCCAATGACGTGGCAGCAGAGCACTCCAATGTGGACTATGTCCGCTCCGAGGCGAATCTGGGCGGCGCCGGCGGCTTCTCCCTGGCCATCCTCAAAGCGGTGGCCAGCGGCGCTGACTGGATCTGGATGATGGACGACGACGCCGAGCCCGGTGACCCGGAATGCCTCGCCACGCTGCTCCGCGAGGCTGAGTCGCGCGGACTGGATGCCGTGGTCCCCCTGGTGGCAGCGCCCGGACACCCTGACCGGCTGTCCTTTTTCTTCCGGCTCGACGGCAAAGTGACGCACGACCGCGCGGAAGTGGAGAAACTCGGCTTCCTGCCCGATGACGGTCACTTCTTCAACGGCGCGCTCATCCGTTCGGACGTTTTCTTCAAGGTGGGCCTGCCGGACATGCGGCTTTTCATCCGCGGCGACGAGGTGGACTTCACCATCAGGCTCCGCAAGGCGGGTATCCGGTTCGGCACGGTAACGACGACGGCGATCACGCACCCGCACGCTTTTGCCGAGACCAAGCATGTCTTCGGCGCACGGTGGCACGTCATCGTTCCCGAAACCGCCTTCAAGCGCTATTACTACTACCGGAACCGCGGGTATCTGATCCGCCGCCACTTCCGGGTGAAGTCCCTGGTGGCGGACGTGGGCGGCTACCTTGGCTACTTCCTGCGTCGCGGCGATTTCCGCGGCCTGGCTGACTGGTTCCGGGCATTTTCCACCGGACTGCGTGGCAAGGGGTTCGCTCCCCTGAAAGACCAGAAGTTCTAAACCCGGCATTCCAGCCCGCTGGACTCGGGCCCGGCGACGGGACGTCCTAGCGGTTTGACGTCAGGCGTCGCCGGATCAGGAGCCCCAAAAGCACCCATGGTTCGCCGAACACGCGGTAGGCAACCCTGCGCGGGTGCAGCAGGAGCCGCCACGCCCATTCCAGGCCCATGCGTCCGAGCCAGCGCGGTGCCAGCTTCTGGATTCCGGCAATCTGTTCGATCGCTCCGCCCACTGCGCAGTACACGGCAGGGGGAAGGGCGCCCAGTTGCCGCCGGAGAACCATCTCCTGCAGGGGCATGCCGAGGCCGATCAGCACGAGCTGCGGGCGAAGCCCCGCCAGCCAGGCGACAGCCTGCCCCTCAATTTCGTCGTTCCAGCCTTCGCCGGGCATGCCGGCGACCTTGGCATTCGGCGCAATCTCCGCCAAGCGCGCCACGGCCCTGGCATTGGCCTCCGCTCCGGCGCCGATCACGGCAATCCGTTCAAGTCCTTCGACATCGCCCAGCGCCGGGATCCAGTCGGTGGAGCCCAGACGGTAATCCATGACCGGCCCCTCCGTGTCCCCCGACCTTCCCCACAGCCACAGGACCGGGGCACCGTCGAGGAGCACAACATCGCTGTCCTCGTAGAGTGCGCGGAAGTCCGGATCCGAATGGAAGAGGGTCACGCTGTGCAGGTTATGGCCCACCACGGTGCGCGTGACGCCTTCAGCGACAAAGCGGTTCAGCGCCGCGGTCATCTGAGGAACGGTAAGTGGTGTCGCGTCCACGCCAAGGACGGGGATGCGCTGCCGCGTCATGATCATTCGGCGCCGGTTCCCGCCGCCGGCTCGCGGTCAGGTGCCGGCTCAGCTTCCGGGGTGTCGGCCGCATTGCCGTCAACATCCAGGATGCCCGGGACGATTTCGCGAAGCCGCTCCAGACTGAGGGCGCCCTGGCGGACCACCCGGAGAGGGAGGGAGGTGGCGTCGACGATCGTGGACGGCAGGGCCTCCGCGGCCTCGCCGCCCGCCGGCCGCAGTCCGCCTTCGAGATAGACCTCCACCGATTCCGCGAGCTGGTTCATGGCGTCGGCCGCGGTCCGTGCGGCGGGCTGGCCGGTGCGGTTCGCGGAGGATACCGCCAAGGGACCGGTCAGCGTCAGCAGGTCCTGCGCTACGTCATCCGCCGGCATCCGCAGCGCCACGGTGCCCTTGGTTTCACCCAGGTCCCAGTCCAGCGACGGCTGCGCGTGGAAAATCATGGTGAGGCCGCCCGGCCAGAAGGCCTCGGCCAGCTTGCGGGCTTCTGCCGGCACCTCGGTTGCCAGCCCGTCCAAGGCATTGAGCCTCGGGATCAGGACGGGCGGCGGCATCTTCCGGCTGCGGCCCTTCGAGGCGAGCAGCATGGTGACGGCCTGCGGCGAGAAGGCGTCCGCGGCGATTCCATAAACCGTGTCTGTCGGGAACACTACGCATTTGTGTTCGCGGATGGCCCGTTGGGCATGCTCAAGGCCTTCAGCCCGCTGGTCAGCTGCCGTGCAGTCATAGGTTGTGGTCACTGGCCTATTCTTTCATCACTTCATGCACTCATTTGTGCCGTTTACGGGTCGGACGGTTCCTTGAGGACCGCGCTGGTGGCACGCTCCTTGCCGTTGAGGTCCAGATGTGTTGTCACGTCGGACCACCGGCCGGATTTCTTCAGCATGGCTGCGATCCACGTTGCCTGGACTTCGGCGTGTTCCATCACAAAGTAGCCGCGGGGAACCAGCAGCCGGGCAGCAGACGCCGCCGCCGCCGTCGGAAGTTCCATTCCGTCCGCTCCCCCGCCGTACAGGGCTTCGGGCGGGTCGTGCAGGGCCACCTCGGGTTCATTGGGGACCGCTTCCGCAGGAATGTACGGCGGATTCGAAACCACGACGTCGAACGTTCCGTTGTGTTCCGGCAGCGCATCGCGCAGGTCCCCGCGCACCAGCCTGACGCCCAAAGGCGCCAGGTTCCGGGACGCCCAGGCGTGTGCGAATTCGCTGAACTCCACTGCGTAGACTTCCGCGCCGGGTACTTCATGCGCGATGGAGCCGGCAATCGCACCGGAGCCGGTGCCCAGGTCCACCACCTTCGGGTCGGCGGTGCCCTGAACCCGTTTCCGGTCCTCAAGCCAGTCAATGACCAGCTGGACCACGGACTCGGTCTCCGGGCGGGGAATGAACACGCCCGGACCCACGGCGAGCTGCAGGTAGCGGAAGTGGGACACCCCGGTAATGTGCTGCAGCGGGACGCGCCGCACGCGCTCCGCCACCAGCTCGGCATAGCCGTCCGGCTCCGGGGAATCACCCAGGAGCATGGCGCGCAGCCGGCCCAGCCCGACGCCAAGGAGGTGGTCGGCCAACAGTTCCGCGTCCACGCGCGGACTGGGAACTCCGGCGTCGGCAAGCAGTGCCGTTGCTTCGCGGACGGCTTCCGCCAGGCTCAGTCCTGTTCCAAGTGTCATCAAGGGACCGGCCGGGGACTATTCGCCGATGGCGTCCAGGCGGGCCTGTTCGTCCATCTCGATCGCCGACTGGATCACGGGCTCAAGGTCGCCGTTCATGACCTGGTCAAGGTTGTAGGCCTTGTAACCGGTGCGGTGGTCCGCAATCCGGTTTTCCGGGTAGTTGTACGTACGGATCCGCTCCGACCGGTCCATGGTGCGGATCTGGGACTTCCGCTGGGCGGAGTTCTCGGCGTCGATCTGTTCCTGCTGGTGCGCCAGGATGCGGGCTCGCAGGACGCGCATGCCGGCTTCACGGTTCTGCAGCTGGGACTTCTCGTTCTGCATGGCCACCACGATGCCGGTGGGAAGGTGGGTAATGCGGACGGCGGAGTCCGTGGTGTTAACCGACTGTCCGCCGGGTCCCGAGGACCGGTAGACGTCGATCTTGAGATCGTTCTGGTTGATTTCGAGTTCCTCGGGCTCGTCCACTTCGGGAAGTACCAGCACGCCGGCCGCCGAGGTGTGGATGCGGCCCTGCGATTCCGTCACGGGCACGCGCTGCACCCGGTGCACGCCGCCTTCAAACTTGAGCCGCGCGTAGACGCCTTCGGCCGGATCGTTGGAGCTGCCCTTGACGGCCATCTGGACGTCCTTGTAGCCGCCGAGGTCCGATTCGGTGGCGGAAATGAGTTCGGTCTTCCAGCCGCGGGACTCCGCATAGCGGGTGTACATGCGCAGCAGGTCGCCGGCGAACAGGGCAGCCTCATCGCCGCCTTCACCGCCCTTGACCTCAAGGATCACATTGCGGGCATCGTCCGGATCGCGGGGAATCAACAGGCGCCGCAGCTTGGCCGAAGCAGTCTCCAGGGCGGCTTCCAGTTCAGGAACCTCCGCAGCAAACTCAGGATCCTCGGCAGCCATCTCCTTCGCAGCAGCAAGATCATCCTGGATGGCATGCCACTTGTGGTACGCCTCCACAATGCCGTTCAACTGAGCAGAACGCCGCCCGAGCTTCCGGGCAAGCTTCTGGTCAGCATAAACAGCAGGATCCCCGAGCTGCGCCTGGATAGAGTCATGCTCATCCAACAGGCCCTGTACGGACTCAAACATTTTCAAAACCTCTTTCGACTCTTTCAAGTCTAGTTACGCGACGGCGAAGGTGGGTAAACCGAGAAGGCGGCCAGACTGAAGAGCCGTTCGGTTTTGCCGCCCCGGGAGTGGCATCGGGCCTGCCGGAGCTGGGTGGCTGACGATCGTAGATCGCCAGCCACCCAGCGTAGGGGCGGGGGCGGCAAAACCGAACGGCGAAGGCGGGGGCGGAATCCCGTACGGCGAACCGTAAAGAGTCCCGACACCCCGCCTTTGACTTAGCTATTTGTCGTTATCCGACTTCGCACCAAGCGTCGTCTTCTGGACCTGCATGAGGAACTCGACGTTGCTCTGGGTCTCCCGGATCTTATTGGTCAGCAGCTCAAGGCTCTGCTGCGTTTCGAGTCCGGAGAGGACGCGGCGCAGCTTCCACATGATCTTGACTTCCTCGGGGGAAAGCAGGTTTTCCTCACGGCGGGTACCGGACGCGTTGACGTCCACGGCCGGGAAGATGCGCTTGTCCGCGAGCTGGCGGGACAGGCGCAGTTCCATGTTGCCGGTGCCCTTGAACTCTTCGAAGATGACCTCGTCCATCTTGGAGCCGGTCTCAACGAGAGCGGTTGCCAGGATGGTGAGGGAGCCACCGTTTTCGATGTTGCGGGCTGCACCGAAGAAGCGCTTCGGCGGGTACAGCGCTGCGGAGTCGACGCCACCGGACAGGATACGGCCGGAAGCCGGTGCTGCCAGGTTGTAGGCGCGGCCCAGGCGGGTCATGGAGTCGAGGAGCACCACAACGTCCATGCCCATTTCCACGAGGCGCTTGGCGCGTTCGATGGAGAGCTCGGCCACGGTGGTGTGGTCGTCGGCAGGACGGTCGAAGGTGGAGGCAATGACCTCGCCCTTCACGGTGCGCTGCATGTCCGTGACTTCTTCGGGACGTTCGTCAACGAGCACCATCATGAGGTGGACCTCAGGATTGTTGGTGGTGATGGCGTTGGCGATGGACTGCAGGATGAGCGTCTTGCCGGCCTTCGGCGGCGAGACGATCAGGCCGCGCTGGCCCTTGCCGATCGGGGCAACCAGGTCGATGACGCGGGGGCCGATCTTCTTGGGGTCCGTCTCGAGGCGCAGGCGCTCGGAGGGGTACAGCGGGACGAGCTTGGCGAACTCGACGCGGTCCTTGAGCTCTTCCGGTGTCTTGCCGTTTACAGACGTGACGCGGACCAGGGCGTTGAACTTCTGGCGGGCCGACTGCTGGCTACGGTCTTCGCCGTCACGCGGTGCACGGATGGCGCCGACAACGGCGTCGCCCTTGCGCAGGTTGTACTTCTTGACCTGGGCGAGGGACACGTACACGTCGTTCGGACCCGGCAGGTAGCCGGAGGTGCGGATGAACGCGTAGTTTTCCAGCACGTCCAGGATGCCTGCAACGGGCAGCAGGACGTCGTCCTCGGTGACCTCGACGTCGTCGACGTCCGGACCCTGGGCGCGTCCACGACGGCGGTCGTTACGGTCGCGGAAGCGGTCGTTGCGCGAGTTGTCCCGGCTATCCCGGCTGTCCCGGCTGTCCTGGCCGCCGGTTCGGTCGTTGCGGTCACGGCGGTTGCGGCGGTTACGGCGGCTTCCTCCGTCTGAGTCATCGCTTTCGCGGGTGTCTTCCCGGCGGGTTTCACGCGCACCGGAAGTGTCCCCGCCGTCGCGGCCGCCACGGGTGCGGGTGGCCTGGCGTTCGCTGCGCTGACCGGCTTCGGCAACTTCGCCGCCCTGGTCCGCACCGCGCTGCTCAGTGCGCTGTTCACCGCCACGCTGTTCGCGCTGTTCAGTGCGCTGTTCACCGCCACGCTGTTCGGTGCGCTGTTCACGCTGCTCGGCAGGGGCCTCTGCCGGGGCTTCAGCTTCGGCGGGGGCCTGGGCTGCCGCTTCGCCGCGGCGGCGGTTGCGGGTGCGGGGCTGGCGGCGCTCTGCGGCTTCCGGCGCAGCACCCTCGGACACGGCGGCCTGGCCGGCTTCAGGAGCAGACGGCGCGGCGGGAGCCTCGCTGGGTGCAGCTTCCGGAGCAGGGGCTTCGGTGGCAGGCGTGGTCACGACGCCGTCACTGCCGGCGCGGCGGCTGCGGCCACGGCGGGCACGGGTGCCTTCCGCGGCGGGAGCCTCAGCGGTTTCAGCCGCAGGGGCAGCAGCCGGTGCGGTTGCCCGTGACGAGATGGTCTCGCCGGTCTTCTCAGCGCCCTTGGCCGGAGCCTTGGTGGCTGGAGTGCCCGCACGATGAGCGGAAATGGCGGTCACCAGATCGCCTTTGCGCATGCGGGATCCGCCGGAAATACCCAGCTGGCTGGCGAGAGCCTGCAGCTGGGCGAGCTTGAGGCCGGCAAGGCCGCTGCTCTTGGCGGGTGCTGCCGACAAATCGGTAGCAGAAGATGATATGTCCACAGCTGGAGACAGCTCAGTGGTTTCGGTCACGAAGGATCCTTCCCCCTCGACGGCGTCCAGACTGGGAGCTGGACGCGATGATTTGATCTGGGCTGCAGTTCAGATCTACAGCCGTATTTCGGCCTTGCCGGATGGAATTCGGCCAGCAGGGCCGGATACTGATACACCTCGACATTCCAACAAGAGACCGGAATGGCGGACTGACGCTTCAGGGGTGCAGAGTGATTCTGCAGATTCCTGCGACAGACCTAGCAGGCGGCACCGGAGACTATTGCGCAGTTGAAATTCAGAGCAGCAAACGATTAGACAGGCGCCATGGCCAACATCGGATTCTTTTGACTGCGGGTTCTGATTCTTTGAACTAACTGCCTGCGGGATTACCGCCGGTGCACTCCCACTTTAGCACCTTCGACGTCCACCGCCAGCTTCATCACGCGCCAGCCAACATCCGGCGTGTTTGCCTGGGTGTAGGCGCTAATGAAGTCCACTACCGCGGCGGCCTCGTCTTCGCCGTTGGCCAGCACCAGCACGGTGGGTCCCGCGCCGGAAACAACGGCTGCATGCCCGGTGCGGCGCAGGGCACGGATCAGTTCGGCACTGGGGCGCATGGCCTCCGCGCGGTAGCTCTGGTGGAGGTAGTCCTCCGTGCCGGCTAGCAGGAATTCAGGCTTGCTGGTGAGGGCATGGATGAGCAGCGCCGCCCGGCCGGAGTTCATTGCCGCCGCATGATGGCCTACCGACGCCGGCAGGAGCGCGCGGGCCGCTTCGGTAGCAAGCTCGTAGTCCGGCACGGCGACGACCGGAATCACCGAGTCCGCCACGGTGGCGCAAGTGCTGCTGTACTGGTCACTGTCCTGCCATGACAGCGCCAGCCCGCCGAATATGGCCGGTGCGACGTTGTCAGGGTGTCCTTCCATTTCGCTCGTGAGCTGCAGGATCCAGTCCTTGCCCCGGCGGGAAGACTCCGGAACCAGCGCATTGGCGGCGGTCACCGCGGCCACAACGGCGGAAGCCGAGGAGCCCAGGCCGCGGCCGTGCGGGTTCACGTTGTCGGCAGTGATCCGGAGGCCTGCGTGCCGGAAGCCCAGCCGGTGCAGCGCCTCGGTAATGGCCTTGACCACAAGGTGGCTCGCGTCGCGAGGGAGCGTCTCCGCACCTTCGCCGCTCAGTTCGAACTGCAGCTCCCCGCTGCCCAGGGTTTCCACGGTCAGGGTGTCGTGCAGCGAAAGGGCGAGGCCCAGGCTGTCATATCCCGGGCCGAGGTTGGCGCTGGTGGCCGGGACGCGCACGGTCACCAGCTGCCCGGCCGGGACTGCCGGCGTACCCGCGGCAGACTCGGCCGGGACTGTAAGGGTGGTTTCCAAGGCTACTTTTCTTCCAGGCCAAGCTCGGCGGCCACGGTGACCACATCGTTGGACACCTTGACGGGCTGAACATCGCTGCCGTCCTCGGTGCGCAGCGCCCACTGCGGATCCTTCAGGCCATGGCCGGTCACCGTAATCACGATGGTCTTGCCCGCGGGTACCTCGCCCGCCGCGTGCTTCTTGATCAGACCGGCAACGCCGGCGGCGGAACCGGGCTCGACGAAGACGCCTTCGCGGGCGGAGAGCCAGCGGTGGGCGTCCAGGATTTCCTCGTCTGTTACGGAGTCGATGAATCCGCCGGATTCGTCACGGGCCTCGATGGCGCCGTCCCAGGAAGCAGGGTTGCCGATCCGGATGGCCGTGGCGATGGTGTCCGGCTCCGTGATGGGGTGGCCGGCCACGAAAGGGGCCGCGCCGGCGGCCTGGAAGCCCCACATCTGCGGTGTCCTGGTGGACACCGCTGGAAGCGTCCCGGCCGTCTCGGACTCGAACGGCGCAGAGTATTCCTTGTAGCCCTTCCAGTACGCAGTGATGTTTCCGGCGTTGCCCACCGGCAGGACATGGATGTCGGGTGCATCACCGAGCGCATCGACGATCTCGAAGGCACCGGTCTTCTGGCCCTGGATGCGGGCGGGGTTCACCGAGTTCACCAGGAACACGGGGTAGGACTCGCCGAGCTTGCGGGCGATGTCCAGGCAGTTGTCGAAGTTCCCGTCCACCTGCAGCAGCGTCGCACCGTGCGCGATGGCCTGGCTGAGCTTGCCCATGGAGATCTTGCCTTCGGGAACCAGCACCGCACACTTCAGCCCGGCAGCCGTGGCATATGCGGCGGCGGACGCCGACGTGTTCCCGGTGGAGGCGCACACGACGGCCTGCGCGCCGGAGGCCACCGCTGCGGTCATGGCCATGGTCATCCCGCGGTCCTTGAAGGAACCGGTCGGGTTCATGCCTTCTACCTTGAGGTACACGGTGGAGCCGGTCAGCTCGGACAGCTTCTGCGCGTGGACCAGCGGCGTGCCGCCCTCACCGAGGGTAATGACCTTGGTGCTCTCCGTTACGGGCAAACGATCAGCGTATTCGCGGATGACACCGCGCCATTGGTGAGCCACTTAGACTCCTTCTACCCGAAGAACGGATGTAACGGAATTGATAACGTCGAGGCCCTTCACGGCCTGGACGGTCGCTGCCAGTGCAGCTTCGGTTGCGCGGTGGGTGACGATCCGCAGTTCGGCCGATTCCACGTTGGAGTCGGCGTCGCGGTGGATGGTCTGGCGCATGATCTCGATGGACACGCCGTGTTCGGCGAACAGGTGGGCGATCTGTGCCAGCACGCCCGGCTGGTCGGCGACGTCGAGGCCGATGTAGTAGCTCGTGTTGACGGCGTCGATGGGCAGCGCGGGAACGTGGCCGATGGTGGTCTCGGTCTGCGCGGGTCCGCCCAGGACGATACGGCGGGCGGCGGAGACGAGGTCGCCCAGGACAGCCGACGCCGTCGGGGTTCCGCCGGCGCCCTGGCCGTAGAACATCAGCTCGCCGGCGTTCTCGGCTTCGACGAACACGGCGTTGAAGGCTCCGTGTACGGCCGCCAGAGGGTGCTCACGCGGCAGCAGCGTGGGGTGAACGCGGACGGAGACGCCCTCGCTGCCGTCGGCGGCGGTCAGTTTTTCCGCGATGGCCAGCAGCTTGATGACGAACCCGGCGTCCTTGGCCGCGGCAATGTCCGCCGCGCTGACTTCGGTGATGCCTTCGCAGTGGACGTTCTCAAGGTCGAACCGGGTGTGGAAGGACAGCGAGGCGAGGATGGTCGCCTTTGCAGCGGCGTCCAGGCCTCCGACGTCGGCGGTGGGATCGGCCTCGGCGTAGCCAAGGCGCTGCGCCTCCGCGAGGGCGTCGGCGAACTGCGCACCGGTGGTATCCATCTGGTCAAGGATGAAGTTGGTGGTGCCGTTGACGATGCCGAGCACCCGGGTAATGCGGTCGCCGGAGAGGCTGTCGCGGATGGGGCGCAGGATGGGGATGGCGCCGGCTACTGCTGCTTCGTAGGACAGCTGGACGCCGGCCTTGTCTGCCGCCTCGTAAAGGGTCGGACCGTCCTGGGCCAGGAGCGCCTTGTTTCCGGTGACCACGCAGGCGCCGTTCTCGATGGCGGCGAGGATCAGGGAACGGGCAGGCTCGATGCCGCCCATCAGTTCGATGACGAGGTCGGCATCCTTGACCAGGGTGTCCGCGTCAGTGGTGAACAGTTCCCGTGGCAGCTCAACGTCGCGGGGCGCGTCGATGGTGCGCACGGCGATGCCGGTCAGTTCCAGGCGTGCTCCGGCGCGGGCGGCCAGCGCGTCGGCGTCATCAGTCAGAATCCGCGCCACCTGGGCCCCAACGTTGCCACAGCCCAGCAGGGCCACCTTCAGGGTTCGCAATTCAGTCATTCAGACTCCCATGTCGCGGTTCAGCAGATCTTGTTCGGTTTCCCCGCGGACAATCAGCCGGGCTGATCCGTCGCGCACAGCGACAACGCCCGGCCGGGCCAGATAGTTGTAGTTGCTTGACAGGGCCCAGCAGTACGCGCCGGTCCCCGGTACAGCGAGCAGATCACCGGCTGCCACGTCCTCGGGCAGATATACATCTCTAACAACTATGTCGCCGCTCTCGCAATGTTTGCCCACTACGCGGGACAGCTGCGGCGCCGCGTCGGAGGTCCTCGACGCCACAATTGCCGAATAATCCGCGTCATAAAGCACCGGACGGGCGTTGTCGCTCATTCCGCCGTCCACCGACACATAGCGGCGGGGATGCGTAACGGTTCCCTCCGCAGCACCGGCATTTTCGCCGGTTGCATCGGCTGGAGCGTCCACGCGGACGGTCTTGAGGGTTCCCACTTCGTAGAGCGTGAAGGTGGTGCTGCCCACGATGGCGCGCCCCGGCTCAATGGAGATCCGCGGAGCGGTGATGCCCAGTTCGGCGCAGGTGGAACGTACGACGGCGGCCATCGCCTGTGCGATCTCGGCCGGCGGGCGCGGTGTGTCCACCGGCGTGTAGGCAATGCCGTATCCGCCGCCGAGGTCCAGTTCGGGCAGGACGATGGAGTATTTCTGCTGCATCGCGGCGAGGAAATTGAGCAGTTTCACCGCGGCCAGCGCGAAGCCGTCCGGTTCGAAGATCTGCGAGCCGATGTGGCAGTGCAGGCCAAGGAGTTCAATGCTGTGGTAGCTTGTGGCCGCGGCCACGGCTTCCTCGGCGGCGGACAGCCCGGCCTGGTCGGTGGAATCCTCCGCCATGGAGAGGCCGAACTTCTGATCCTCGTGGGCGGTGGCAATGAATTCGTGCGTGTGCGCATGCACGCCGGGGGTGAGCCGCAGCATCACCTTGGCGGTTTCACCGCGGTCCGAGGCGATCTTCGCAACGCGCTCCAGCTCCGCGATGCTGTCCACCACAATCCGGCCCAGCTTCATGTCCAGCGCACGGTGGATCTCGCCGTCGGACTTGTTGTTACCGTGCAGGGCGACGTCCGCCCCCGGGATGCCGGCGCGGTCGGCGACCGCGAGCTCTCCGCCGGAGGCGGTGTCCAGCCGCAGGCCTTCTTCCTCCACCCACCGGACGACGGCGGTGCATAGGAAGGACTTACCGGCGTAGTAGACATCCACTCCCCCGCAGATGTCGGCGAAGGCGTCATTGAAGGCGTCGCTGAAGGCCCGGGCGCGTGCCCTGAAGTCGTTCTCGCTCATCACAAACAGCGGCGTACCGAACTGGCGCCGAAGCTCGCTGACCGGAATGCCGTCTATGGCGAGTTCGCCGGCGTCGTTCCGGGCGACGCCAGCGGCCCACATGGACTCATGGAGCGCGTTGAGGTCTGCCGGGACGGCAAGCCACTCCGGTGCCAGCGGCGATGCGTGGTTCAAGGAATTCCCGGGCTGTCCTGACATGGGGATCACATCCGTTCCGGCGCCGAAACGCCAAGCAGTTCGAGTCCGTTGGCCAGCACTTGGCTGGTGGCGTCGTTGAGCCACAGCCGCGTGCGGTTGACGTCGGTGATGGGCTCATCGCCCTGCGGCGCGACGCGGCAGGCGTCATACCAGCGGTGGTAGGCACCTGCGATGACTTCCAGGTGGCGGGCCACCCGGTGCGGTTCGCGCAGCTCGGCGGCTTTGGCCACGATGGACGGGTAGCTGCCCAGGTAGGACAGCAGTTCGTTCTCGGTGGCGTGGTCCAGGAGTGCCGCGTTGAACACGTCCTTCCCGTCAACGCTGCGTTCCACTCCGGCCGCCACCGCATTGCGGGCGGTGCCGCGGGAGCGTGCGTGGGCGTACTGGACGTAGAACACGGGGTTCTCGTTGCTGTGCTTCTTGAGGAGCTCGGGATCCAGGGTGAGCGGGGAGTCTGCGGGGAACCGTGCCAGCGAGTAGCGGACGGCGTCCTTGCCCAGCCAGGAGATGAGGTCCTTGAGTTCGATGATGTTGCCGGCCCGTTTGGACAGCTTGGCACCGTTCACCGACACGAGCTGGCCGATGAGCACCTCGATGTTGGCCTCGGGATCGTCGCCGGCGGCCGCTGCGATCGCCTTGAGCCGGTGGATGTAGCCGTGGTGGTCCGCGCCCAGCAGGTAGATTTTCTGGTCGAAGCCGCGGTCCTTCTTGGAGAGGTAGTAGGCGGCGTCCGCGGCGAAATACGTCGGTTCGCCGTTCGCGCGGATCATCACGCGGTCCTTGTCGTCGCCGAAGTCCGTGGTACGCAGCCAGACGGCACCGCCGTCGTCGAACACGTGGCCCTGCTCGCGAAGGCGCGCGACGGCGCTTTCGATGGCGCCGGCGTCGTGCAGTTCCTGCTCGGAGAAGTAGACGTCGAAGGCGACGCCGAAGTCGGCGAGGGTGTCCTTGATGTCCTTCATCTGGGCTTTGTAGGCCGCGCCGCGGATGACCGGCAGCGCCGCCACGTCCGTCAGCTCGCGGATGTCCGGGTGTTCGGTCAGGACGTGGTGGCCCAGGTCGGAAATGTACTGGCCCGGGTAGCCGCCCTCCGGAACCCCGCGGCCGTGCAGCCGGGACAGTACCGAATGGGCGAAGACGTTCATCTGCGAGCCGGCGTCGTTGATGTAGTACTCGGCGGTGACCTTGGCGCCGGAGGCCCGGAGCACACGGGCGATGGAGTCACCCAGCGCAGCCCAGCGGGTGTGGCCGATGTGCAGCGGCCCGGTGGGGTTGGCGGAGACGAATTCCATGTTGACCACGTGGCCGGCGAGCGCCGAGTTGGTGCCGTACTCCGGTCCGGCTTCGACGATGGCCTTGGCGAGCGCCCCCGCTGCGGCGGCGTCGACGGTGATGTTCAGGAAGCCGGGTCCGGCGATGTCAACGGCCGACACGCCGTCGATCGTCTTCAGCCGGGCGCTGAGGATGGTGGCGAATTCCCGCGGATTGGTGCCCGCCTGCTTTGCGAGCTGGAGGGCGATGTTGGTTGCCCAGTCGCCGTGGTCCCTGTTCTTGGGCCGCTCCACGCGCACCTCGTCCGGCACGGCTGATGCGGAAAGAGCAATTTCACCGGTGGTGACGGCATCTTTCAGGCAGGCGGATATGGCGAGGGAGAGTTCTTCGGGAGTCACCCTTCTAGCCTACCGGTGGCCTGCGAAAGCGGCGGAATCGGGGCCATGCCATGACGCTGCGGAGGCGCACGGAAATTCATGGGTTTCGTCACAGCATGAACCATTACGCTGATTCCAACGTTGTCCATCCTGTAACGGCCTGACTGAACCCGGCCACTCCGGTGCCCGGGTTCAGTCAGGATGTTGGTCAGCACGCATCCATACGCAACTACACGAAACGAGTCCCTGCATGAGCTTCCCGGTACGCAAGAGCGTTTTCGTCGGCCTTGCCGGCATGTCCCTGATCGGAACCGTCGCCGGCTGTGCACCCTCCGCCCAGGCACCCGCGGCCCAGTCCCCTGCCGCCTCCACCGGCTCGGCAACCAGCAGTGCACCGATCGCCAGTACGGGCGCCTCGACATCTGCCGCGTCCGGCTACAAGGACGGCACCTACAGCGCCGACGGAAACTATGTCTCCCCCAACGGCACGGAAACCGTGGGCGTTGAGCTGACCCTCGCCGGCGGAACGGTGTCCGACGTCAACATCACGCAGCATCCCTCCAACCCCAACACGCGTAAATTCCAGGGCGAGTTCGCCGGCGGAATCAAGGCGCAGATCGTGGGCAAGAAGCTGGATGAGCTGAACGTCTCCAAGGTTGCCGGCTCCTCGCTGACCAGCGGCGGCTTCAACGAGGCCGTGGAGAAGATCAAGTCCGAAGCCCAGTAGCGCGGCGCCGCATCAGCTGTTCACGCGCCAGCCGTTCACGCGCCAAAAGGAGAAAACGTGCCGCAACCCGGCTGGGCAGTGTTTAGTTTCGAAGGAATCGGGACCGGCTGGGAGATTTCCACGCCCGGTCCCCTGGACGACGGCCAGCGCCGCCGGCTCCTGGACGTGGTGGAGGATTACGACGCCGCGTGGTCCCGTTTCCGGACGGACTCGCTCGTGGCGCAGGTGGCAAGAGAACCGGGGCGCTACCGGATGCCGGACGGTGCAGGCGCGCTGGGCCGCCTGTACCGGAGCCTTTACCGGCTGAGCGCGGGTGCCATGACGCCGCTGATCGGCGGCAGCTTGGAACAGCTGGGGTACGACGCAAACTACTCGCTCCGGTCCCGCGGAACCCCGTTGCCCGCCCCGCGGTGGGACGACGTGCTGGACTGGGACGACACCGTGCTGACCACCATGGCCCCCGTGCTGCTGGATGTGGGAGCCGCCGGCAAGGGCCAGCTGGCCGATTTGCTTGCGGCGGAGCTCCGGTCGCAGGGCGTCAGCGAACACTTCATTGATGCCAGCGGCGACCTCCTCAATTCCGGACCCGCTCCGGTGGCCGTGGGGCTGGAGCATCCGTACGATCCCGGCCGGGCCATCGGCACCATCAGCCTGGGTGCTGGCGCACTGTGCGCCTCGGCAGCCAACCGCCGGGCCTGGGGTGACGGGCTGCACCATGTGCTGGACGGCACCACGGGGACGCCGGTGCGGACAGTGGTTGCCACGTGGGCGCTGGCCGGGACTGCCATGACCGCCGATGCGCTTGCCACCGCGTTGTTCTTCGTTTCCGGCAAGGCGCTGGAGCAGGATTTTGAGTTTTCCTGGCTTACGGTTTTCTCGGACGGAAGCGCCGCCTACTCAGCAGGTTTCGAAGGAGTGCTGTTCGAATGAGTTCCATGATCCAGCGGGCGGACACGTCCCTGAACCGCCTGACCATGTACCGGCTGGTGCTGTGGGTGCTTGCGGTCCTGGCCGCGTACAGCCTGCTGCTCAACGTCCTGGGCTGGCTGACGTTCGGCATCCCCGAAATGCTGGCCCATCTGGCGCTCTGCCTGGGACTGACCTACGCCTCGAACCGCGGGCTGGCCGCACTGTTCCACGTCCGGCCGCACTCCGAATCCTCGCTCATCACCGGGCTGCTGCTGTATTTCCTGTTCTGGCCCAGCTTCAAAGCCCTGGACGTCGCGGGCGTCGCCCTCGCATGCGTCCTGGCGTCGGCCTCCAAGTACGCCCTGGCCTGGCGCGGCCGGCACATCTTCAATCCGGCCGCCGCCGGTGCCTTCGCGGCAGGGCTGACGGGACTGAACATCGCCACGTGGTGGGCGGCCACCCCGGCGATGCTCTTCCTCCTGGTTCCCGGCATCCTGCTGGTGCTCTACCGCACGAGGAAGATCCTCATGGGTGCTGTGTTTACGGCCGTGTCCGTGTCCATAGTGGCCACGGAACTGCTCCGGGCCGGGATGTCGCTGGGCGGAGCTCTCTGGCAGCCCCTCGCGCAGCGCCCGGTGCTGTTCTTCGTGGGCTTCATGCTGACCGAACCGCTGACCCTCCCGCCGCGGCGCTGGCAGCAGCTGGCGCTCGCCGCCGTCGTCGGTGTGGTGTTCGCGGTGCCCTACAACCTGGGCTTCGTGGCAAACTCGCCCGAACTCGCACTGCTCGTGGGGAACCTGATTGCGTTCCTGGCCGGGCAGCGCGGCGGCGTCCGCCTGAACTTCCAGGAATCCCGGCCACTGACCCCGACGACGACGGAGTTCAGCTTCCGGCCCGAACGCGCGGTCCGCTTCGCGCCGGGACAGTACATGGAACTGCACCTGCCGCACGCCAGGTCCGACGGGAAAGGCTGGCGGCGCGTTTTCAGCCTGACCAGCGCACCGGATGCCCGGGAAGTGACGATCGGCGTGGGTACCGCCGAGCCGGTGTCGGCAGCCAAGCGTGCCCTGCTGGCGCTGCAGCCGGGAGATTCGGTGACGGCTACTGCGGTGGGCGGCGACTTCGTCCTTCCACGCAAGTCGGACGGCCCCGTCCTGCTGGTTGCGGCCGGCATCGGCATCACGCCGTACCTGGCCCAGCTCGCCGCAGGTTCTGCGAAGACCCGCGACGTCGTCCTGCTGTACCTGGCCAAGTCTGCTGCGGAACTTGCCTACGCGGATGCGCTTGAGCAGTCCGGTGCCCGGGTCATCGCACGTCTCGCCGACGGCTCTGCGCCGCCGCCGTTCATGGAGGACGCGTGCAAGGTTTCCCGGCCGCCGGCGCGGCTCGACGGAGCGGCCCTCAAGGAACTTGTTCCGGATATTGCTGCGCGGGAAGTGTTTGTTTCCGGCTCGCCCGCCAGCGTCCGTTCACTGCGCGCCGCCGCCCGGAGCGCCGGCGCGCGGCGCATCCGCACCGACTCTTTTGCGGGCTACTGACGGCCGATTTTCCATTGGAGGCCACCTTCCTGCTAAGCTCTAGGACGTCCCGCCGGCAACGGCAGGAAACCCTGACTGCCCTCGTAGCTCAGGGGATAGAGCGTCTGCCTCCGGAGCAGAAGGTCGTAGGTTCGAATCCTATCGAGGGCACAGACAAACCCCGCCAGCCCAGCTGGCGGGGTTTCCTGCTTAACGCGTGCCCGCCCTTGACCTGCACGGCCTGAACCTGCCCGGCGTGAACCTGCCTTCCCGGGGCGTGGCGCCGAAGGCGTGTCCCCCGGCATTGTCGGCACCCCCTCGTAGGCTGGTTCCAACGACGAGCGAAGGGGAAATTCATGTACTGCTCAATCATCCCGCCATACCTGCTGCGTCGGCTGGCGGCCCGGGACGAACCGCGCCTCTCCGCGGTTGCGCGGGCAGCCAAGGAAGCGCTGCTCCATGTCAGGTCCATCCAGGCCACCCGCGCACAGCCGTTGCCGGCTGTCCCCTCCGGAATCCGGCAGCTCAAGCCCGGTCCGCCCAGCCGCACGGTCTTTGACGCCAGGGGCTCCGAAGTCCTGCCCGGCCAAGTGGTCCGCAAGGAGGGGGAACCCTGCACGGGCGACCCCGCCGCGGACGAGGCCTATGACGGGCTGGGGCACACGCACCGGCTGTACGCCGAGGCCTTTGACCGTAACTCGGTTGACGGGCAGGGCCTTCCGCTCGATGCCACCGTGCACTTCGGAAACCTGTACGACAACGCGTTCTGGGACGGAAGCCAGATGGTTTTCGGCGACGGCGACGGCGAAATCTTCCAGCGCTTCACCCGGTCCCTCAGCGTCATCGGACATGAGCTGGCCCACGGCGTGACGCAGCACTCTGCCGGGCTCGTCTACCGGAATCAGGCGGGGGCACTCAACGAATCGCTGTCGGACGTGTTCGGCGCACTCGTGGAACAGTACGTCGCCAAGCAGCCGTCATCTGCGGCCAGCTGGCTCATCGGCGAGGGCCTGTTCACCGATCAGGTGGAAGGCGCCGCCCTGCGGTCGCTGAAGGCGCCCGGGACCGCTTACGACGACGATGTGCTGGGCAAGGATCCGCAGCCGGACTCGATGGATTCCTATGTGCGGACCAGTGCGGACAACGGCGGGGTGCACATCAACTCAGGCATCCCCAACCGCGCGTTCTACCTGGTGGCGTCGGAACTCGGCGGCAATGCCTGGGAAACGCCGGGCCGGATCTGGTATGACACACTCACCGGAGGATCCCTGCCGGCCAACGCCACGTTCACCAAATTCGCCAAAGCAACCGCCGCATCGGCGAAAGAACTGTTCGGCGGGGACTCCCCGGAACATGACGCCGTCCGGAAGGCGTGGGAAACTGTGAAGGTAAAGCTGTAACTGGATCGCCGCCGGAGCGGTCAGCCGGCGGCCAGCAGTACCGGAAGCACAGGAACCAGGCCATGAAGATCACTGTCCAGCGCAGCGGTGGGATTGCGGCTATCAAGCGGGTGTGGAGTGTCCAGGCCACAACGCCGACGGACAGGAGCCGTTGGGAGCCGCTCGTTGAGGCCTGCCCTTGGGACGCCGTCCCGCGCTCGGCTGAGGCCGGGGGCCGGCCGGACAGATTCATGTATTCGATCAAGGCCGGCCAGCACCGGGCCACCCTCCCGGAGCAGGCAGTCACCGGCCCGTGGCGGGTCCTCGTGGATAACACGCGGGCGGCGGCCGAAGCCGCCCGGAACGGCGGACCCCGCTCCGTGTAGGCCCCGGGCGCGTCGGCCAGACGGGCTTCGGCCGGCGGGGGTTCCCCTAGACGGCGTCGGCCAGACGGGCTTCGGCTAGACGGCTGGCTCCAGGTTCCCGCGGAAAGCGCGCCGGTAGGACTGCGGGCTCGTGTCGAGCACTTTGCCGAAATGGTGCCGGAGCAGCACGGAGTGGCCGAATCCGGACTCCCTGGCAATCTCGTCGATGTTCAGCTCCGTGGACTCGAGGAGTTCCTGCGCCCGGAGCACACGCTGCGAGTTCAGCCAGGCGGCGGGAGTGGCGCCCGTCTCGGACCGGAAGCGCCGCGCGAACGTCCGCGGCGACATGTGGACACGGGCCGCCAGTTCGTTCACGGTGTGCTCATGTTCGAGGTTCCGCACCATCCACCGCAGCAGCTCTTCCATCGGCTGTGAGCCGCAGGCAGGAATAGGACGGTCGATGAACTGCGCCTGGCCGCCGTCCCGGTGGGGCGGAACCACCATGTCTCGGGCAATGCTCGCCGCCACGTTGGCACCGAGTTCCACCCGCACCAGGTGAAGGCAGGCATCGATGCCGGCCGCGGTGCCCGCACTGCTGATGATCCGCCCGTCCTGGACATACAGGACATTTTCGTCCACGAGTGCCGCCGGGTAGCGGCTGGCCAGTACCTGCGAATAGTGCCAGTGCGTGGTGCACCGGCGCCCGTCCAGCAGGCCGGCGCGTGCCAGGGCGAAGGCGCCGGAACAGATGGACATCACCCAGGCTCCCCGGTCATGCGCAGCCCGCAGCGCGTCCAGGACTGATTCGGGAACGTCCTCGTCGTGGCCATAGGGGGCCATGATGACCAGGTCCGCGTCGGCGGCCGCCTCCAGTCCCAGGTCGACGTGCAGGGACAACCCGGACTTGAGCCGGATATCGCCCGGTTCCGGCGTACAGACGCGGAAATCGAAGGCCGGCACACCGGTCCCCCGCGCCGACCGGTCAATGCCGAACACCTCGAACGCGGTCCCGAACTCGAAGATCGAAAAGTTGGGAACAACAATCACTGCCACTGATTTGAGCATGCTTCCATTGTGGCAGAAATTATAGCTTTTTGGTCATTTCTGCCACTGTTTTGTTGCCGCGTACGGGAGAAACATAGAGGCATGGAAACCTTTGGAGTCGCACTCATCATCCTGTTGCTCGTCATCCTGTCGGCCACCATCGCCGCACTCCTCAAGGACGGGCGGGGCCACACGCCTCCCGAACGTTCGGAGAAGGACTGGTCCGCGCTGGACCTCCCGAGCGTCAACTACACGCTGCGGAACTACTGACCACCGCCGTGCCGGCCGGCTGCCGCAGCGCCGGCCAACGGCCCGATTTCCTCATCCCGGCACCCAACTTCATCCCACCCCACCAGCCTGCGCCCCTATCCGGACAGTTTTAGTCCGCATAGGGGCGTACATTCTTTCCTATGATCCAGACGTCCGCCCGCCTGCTGCAGTTGCTGAGCCTGTTGCAGGTCCGCCGTGAATGGACCGGACCGGCGCTGGCGGAACGCATGCAGGTGACCGAACGGACCGTCCGCCGCGATATCGGCAAGCTCCGCAGCCTGGGGTATCCCATCCAGGCCTCACCCGGCGTGGCAGGTGGCTACCAGCTGGGATCAGGAGCCCAGCTTCCGCCGCTCCTGCTGGACGACAACGAGGCCCTGGCCGTGGCTTTGGGCCTCAGTTCGGTAGCGGCGGGCCCGGTTGCGGGGATCGGCGAGGCCTCCGTGCGTGCATTGGCCAAACTCGAACAGGTTCTGCCCTCCCGGCTGCGTACCCGTTTCTCGACGCTACGGAACGCAGTGACCACGCTCGCCAGCGACGCTGCGCCGGTGGACCCGCTGCTATTGACGGCGATGTCCACGGCCATTGCAGACCGCCGCCAGGTGAGCTTCGACTACACAAGGGCCGACGGCGGCGCGGGCCGACGCCTGGTGGAACCGTATCGGCTCGTGGACACGGGACGCCGCTGGTATCTGGTCGCCTGGGACTGCGACCGGGCGGACTGGCGCACATTCCGGGCGGACCGGATTGCCTCCATGCCGGTGGAACGGAAGAAGTATGTGCCGCGGCCGTTGCCTGCGCCCGACCTGGCCGCCTACGTTCAGCGGTCGGTGACGCGGTCCCCGTACCGGTACGACGTCGTGGTGCGGCTGCACGCGCCGCTGCACGACGTGGCAGCCCTGGTGGGTCCGCACGTGGCCACCCTGACGGCCGAAGGACCGGACCGGACCATCCTGCATGCGGGCTGGGACCGGCTCGAGGCCCCCGCCGCGCACCTGGCAGGGCTGGACATGGACTTCGAGATCCTGGCCCCGGCGGAGTTCGCACAGCATGTCAGCAGGCTGGCCGAACGGTTGCGGAACGCGGCAGGCGGTGGGACCCCGGCGGCAGGTGGTGTCCCTGCGGGTGGTACGGCAACGGATCGTAACGGTCAGGCCCCGCCACAGTAGACTGGTTCCAGCCATGACTTTTCATATTTCGTACCCCGCCGAGCTGCCGGTCTCCGAGCGCCGCGAGGACCTGATGGCCGCCATAGCGGCCAACCAGGTGACCATCATTGCCGGCGAGACCGGCTCCGGCAAGACCACCCAGATTCCGAAGATGTGCCTGGAACTGGGCCTGGGCGAGAACGGACTGATCGGCCACACGCAGCCGCGCCGGCTCGCTGCCCGGACCGTGGCGGAACGCATCGCCGAGGAACTCGGGGTGGAAATCGGCCAGGAGGTGGGCTTCCAGGTCCGCTTCACCGGCGAGGTCAGCCGGTCCACGAAGGTCAAGCTCATGACGGACGGCATCCTGCTTGCGGAGATCCAGCGCGACAAGCTGCTGCGCAAGTACAACGCCATCATCATCGACGAAGCCCACGAGCGCAGCCTCAACATTGACTTCATCCTGGGCTACCTCAAGCGCATCCTGCCGCAGCGGCCGGATCTGAAAATCATCATCACGTCCGCCACCATCGATCCCGAACGATTCGCCAAGCACTTCGGCACCGAGGAGGAGCCCTCCCCCATCATCGAGGTTTCCGGCCGGACCTTCCCGGTGGAAATCCGCTACCGGCCGCTGTCCCAGCCGGCAGGCGGCGCGGCGGGCGCTGGTGATGATGAAGACAACGCGTCCGACGACGAACTCGAAGAGGACCGCGACCCGCTCGACGCCGTCTGCGACGCCGTCGACGAACTGGCCCTCGAAGCGCCCGGCGACATCCTCATCTTCTTCTCCGGCGAGCGCGAAATCCGCGACGCCGCCGAGGCCCTCAACGCCCGGATCCAGTCCAACCGGCGGCTTGCCGGCACCGAGGTCCTCCCCCTCTTCGCCCGCCTGAGCCTGCAGGAACAGCACAAGGTGTTCCACCCCGGCAGCAAACGGCGGATCGTCCTGGCCACCAACGTCGCGGAAACCTCCCTCACCGTGCCCGGTATCAAGTACGTCGTGGACACGGGCACAGCGCGCATTTCACGGTACTCGCACCGGACCAAAGTGCAGCGGCTGCCCATCGAGCGTGTCTCCCAGGCCTCGGCCAACCAGCGCTCCGGGCGCTGCGGCCGTGTCTCGGACGGCATCGCCATACGGCTGTATTCGGAGGAGGACTACGAGTCCAGGCCACAGTTCACCGATCCCGAGATCCTGCGCACCAACCTCGCCGCCGTCATCCTGCAGATGACGGCCATGGGTGTGGCCCGCGGCCCCAAGGACGTGGAGAACTTCCCGTTCGTGGAGCCGCCTGACTCGCGCGCCATCAACGACGGCGTCACGCTCCTCCGGGAGCTCGGCGCCTTGAGCACCGGCACTGGCCCCGGCAGGAACGGCGGCGGCCTGACCGCCGTCGGGCAGCAGCTTGCCCAGCTTCCCGTGGACCCCAGGCTCGGCCGGATGATCGTGGAGTCCGGCAAGCGGGGCTGCGTCCGTGAGGTCATGATCCTGGCCGCGGCCCTGACCATCCAGGACCCGCGCGAGCGTCCAACGGACAAGCAGCAGCTCGCTGCGGAGAAGCATGCGCGTTTCCGGGACGAGAACTCGGACTTCACCGGCTTCCTGAACCTCTGGAACTATCTGCAGGAAAAGCAGCAGGAGCTTTCCTCCACGCAGTTCCGCAGGCTGTGCCGCACCGAGTTCATCAACTACCTGCGCGTCCGGGAATGGCAGGATCTGTTCGCGCAGCTCCGCCAGCTGGCCCGGCCGCTGGGCATAAGCCTCGACAACAAGCGCCTCGCCGATCCGGTGGGCAACCACGACGGCATCCATATCAGCCTGCTCTCCGGACTGCTGAGCCACATCGGCATCCTCGATGAGCGCAAGCGCGAATACGCTGGCGCCCGCGGCAGCCGGTTCGCGATCTTCCCCGGCTCGGCGCTGTTCAAGAAGTCGCCTACCTTCGTGATGGCCGCCGAACTCGTGGAGACGAGCCGGCTGTGGGCCCGTGTCGCGGCGAAGTTCGATCCTTTCTGGGCCGAGCAGGTGGCGCCGGATCTGGTCAAGCGCAGCTACAGCGAACCGCACTGGTCCAAGAAGATGGGCTCGGTGATGGCCCACGAGAAGGTCACCCTCTACGGGGTGCCCATCATTCCCAGCCGGCGGATCAACTACGGCAAGGTGGATCCGGAGCTGTGCCGGGAGCTGTTCATCCGGCACGCCCTGGTCGAAGGCGACTGGCAGACCCACCACAAGTTCTTCCACCGCAACCGTGCACTGCTGCACGAAGTCGAAGAGCTCGAGGCCCGGATGCGGCGCCGGGACATCCTGGTGGACGACGAGACACTGTTCGCGTTCTATGACGCCCGGATTGGCAAGGACGTGGTGTCCGAACGCCACTTCGACAAGTGGTGGAAGGAGGCGCGCCAGCAGGATCCCGCGCTGCTCGACTTCGACCAGGCGCTGCTGATCAGCGAAGATGCCGAGGCCCTCGACGATTCGGCCTACCCGAAGACGTTGCTGCACAAAGGCTTCGAGCTGCCGCTGAGCTACGAGTTCCACCCCGTGGCTCCAGGCTCGCCGCCCAACCCGTCCGACGGCGTCACGGCCGAGGTTCCGGTGCTCTTCCTGAACCAGCTGGACGACGCAGCATTCCGTTGGCTCATTCCCGGCCAGCGGGTGGAGCTCGTCACCGCCCTGATCAAGTCGCTGCCCAAGCAGGTGCGGAAGAACTTTGTGCCGGCCCCTGATGTCGCGCGACAGGCAGTGGCCGCACTGGAGGCCGACTTCGATCCCGCCACCGACGAGCTGGAACCATCCCTCGAGCTGGTCCTGCGCCGTATCCGCGGCCAGGTCATCCCGCCGGGGTCGTGGAACTGGGCTGCCGTGCCGCCCCACCTTCGCGTGAGTTTCCGCGTGGTCGATTCCAACGGCAAGACGCTTGACGAAGGCAAAGACCTGGCGGAACTGCAGGAACGGCTTGCCCCGGCTACACGGCGGGCGATTGCCGAGTCACTGGGGGCGACCCCGGTGACCACAGCCCCCAAGGGGCGGAAGAACGGCCAAACCGCTCCGGCATCGCAGAAGGCCGGCGGCTTTGCAGCGTCCGGGGACGTGGCCGGAACGCCGGGCTTCGTGGAGAAGACGGGGCTGACGGACTGGACCTTCGGCGCTGTGCAGCGCCAGGTCCAAGGCATGGTGAAAGGACACACCGTCACCGGCTACCCCGCCTTGGTCGATGAGGGCTCCTCCGTTGCCCTCCGCCTGTTCCAGACCCCGTCCGAACAGGCACAGGCCATGCGCGGCGGCGTCATCCGCCTGCTGGCGCTGAAGGTCCCCGCACCGGACCGCTACGTCCTGGAACACCTGAACAACACCGAAAAACTGACGTTCAGCCAGAACCCGCACGGTTCCGTGTCAGCGCTGATCGCGGACTGCGCGCTGGCGGCGATCGACAAGCTCACGCCGGCGGAACTGCCCTGGGATGAGGCGTCCTTCAAGGCCCTGTTCGAGCAGGTACGGGCGGAGCTGATCGATACGGTCTTCACCGTGACCGCCGTCGTCGAACGGATCCTGGCCAGTACGCGCCGGATCGAAAAACAGCTCAGGGGGACTACCAGCCTGGCGCTGATCAGCGCGCTCAACGATGTGAAGAGCCAGCTCGAACAGCTCGTGTTTCCGGGCTTTGTAGCACGGACGGGCTACGCCCAGCTCAGCCAGCTGCCGCGCTACCTGGCCGCGATCGAGAAACGCCTCGAGAAACTGCCCGGGAACGTCCAGCGGGACGCCCTGAGTATGGCAGCGGTCCAGGCGCTGGAAGATGACTACGACGACGCCGTCTCCGCGCTGCTGCCCGGGCGCCGCGCGGGCACTGAGTTAACGCAGGTGCGCTGGATGATCGAAGAGCTCCGGGTGAGCCTCTTCGCCGTCGAGCTCGGAACGGCCTATTCCGTCTCCGAGAAGCGGATCCGCGCGGTGCTGAACAAGGCGCTGGCCCCGGCGTAGCCCCCCCCAAAAAAAAGGGCACCTACTCACAGATATGCGCGAACGGACACTTGAGGCCCTTCATCCAAGGGGCCTCAAGTGTCCGTTCGCGCTCGGTCCGGGCCAGCCGGCGCTCGAATCGTGGCTTGCTCGAATCCCGCCTTGCAGGACAGGTACGCGCGTTAGGATGCGGGAACGTGCTCCGCGTGACCGGCCTGGCGCAGCCCTTCGCGGAGTTTCTCGGCGTTGGCATCCAGCTCTGCGGGATCGGGGTTCTGGTCCGCCGAACCGAAGTCGTAGTCGGCCATGGAGTTGGACGGCCAAACATGGACGTGGAGGTGGTGGACCTCGTACCCGGCCACGATCAGTCCGGCCCGGGCGGCATCAAAAACATCCACCTGGACCGCGCCGATCTTCTGGGCAACCTCCATCACCCTGGCGAGGAGGGCCGGCGGAGCGTCCGTCCAGCGGTCCACTTCCTCGGTGGGAACCACCAGTGTGTGCCCGTCAGCGAGGGGGCCCATGGTCAGGAACGCCACCACGTCCTCGTCCCGCCAGACGAACCGCCCGGGGATCTCGCCGTTGATGATCTTGGTGAAAACGGTGCTCATGCGTCTGCCTTTTCCGATGGGGTCCCGAGGGTTCTGGTGTCCAGGACAAAACGATACTTGACGTCGCCGGCCACCATGCGGTCATAGGCCTCGTTCAGCTGGTCGGCCCGCACCACCTCGACGTCGGAAACGACACCGTGTTCGGCACAGAAGTCCAGCATCTCCTGGGTCTCGGCGATGCCGCCGATCAGCGAGCCCGCGTAGGCGATCCGCCGCCGGATCAGTGCCCCGGGATTGACCGGCGGCATTGCTTCGGACGGCAGGCCCAGCTGGAAGAGCGCCCCGTCCAGGCGCAGGGTCCGGAAGTAGGGGTTGAGATCATGCGGTGCCGCCACCGTGTCGATGATGACGTCGATGCTCCGGTTCGCGGCCGCCATGGACGCTTCGTCGCCGGAGAGGATGACCTCGTCGGCACCAAGTTCGCGGGCCGCGTCAAACTTCGATTCGGAGGTGGTGAACACCTTCACCTCGGCGCCCATGGCCTTGGCGATCTTGACGGCCATGTGGCCCAGTCCGCCCAGGCCCACCACGCCCACGACGTCCCCGGCTTCGACGTCGAAATACCGCAGCGGGGAGTAGGTGGTGATGCCGGCGCAGAGGAGCGGCGCAACGGCGGCGGGGTCAAGACTTTCCGGCACCCGCAACACGTAGCGGCGGTCCACCACCACCGAGGTCGCGTAGCCGCCCTGGGTAATGGAGTCGCCGTTGCGGGCATCCGTTGCGCCATAGGTTCCGGTCATGCCGTTTTCGCAGTATTGCTCCAAGCCGTCCAGGCAACTGTCGCATTCACGGCAGGAGTCCACCATGCAGCCCACTCCGACGAGGTCGCCCGGGGCGAAATCCCGGACAGCGGCACCCACACGGCTGACGCGGCCGACGATCTCGTGGCCGGGCACCAGCGGGTACTTCTGCGCGCCCCACTCGCCGCGTGTTGCGTGCACGTCGGAATGGCAGAGGCCGCAGAAATCGATCGCGATCTCGACGTCGTCATCCTTTGGAGCCCGGCGGGCGACAGTCAGCGGAACGAGGCCGCTGTCGCCGGCTGTGGCGCCGTACGCTGCGGCCAGCCGCGGGCGTGAAACCGGGGCGGACCCCGGTTCGTGGGATGCACTTTCAGGGTTCGCGGTGCCGGGAAGGGGCTTGGCAAGGGGCGGCGGTACGGGTCGTCCGGGAGTCATGGTCCGACGCTACCCCCGTCCCCGTCCACTGTTCCAATCGGAGCCGGATTTAGCGGGCAGGGCTTAGGGAGCAGGGCTTAGGGAGCCGACCCCGTGGCTACCTCGTTGGCGGGGTCATTGGACCATTGGGAAAACGATCCGGGGTAAAGCGCCGCCGGGAACCCCGCGATTTCCAGGGCAGCGACTTCGTGCGCAGCCGTGACGCCCGAACCGCAGTACACGGCAGTGGGCACGTCCGGCCGCACGCCCAGGGCGGTGAACCGTTCCCGCAGCTGTTCCGGGGGCAGGAACCGTCCGTCGCTTCCGATATTTTCGGCCGTGGGGGCGCTCACAGCGCCGGGAATGTGGCCTGCCCGCGGATCGACCGGCTCGATCTCGCCGCGGTAGCGCTCCCCCGCCCGTGCGTCCAGCAGCACGCCCCGTCCGGACCACTCACCGGCCTGGGCTGCGTCGATCACCGGCATCGCGCCGTCGGTCAGTGTGACGTCGCCCAGCGATGCCTGCTCCAGGCCGCCTTCGGTGGCGTACCCCGCCGCACGCCACGCGGCCAGGCCGCCGTCGAGCAGGAAGACGGCGGACAAGCCGGCGTTCCGGAGCATCCACCAAAGCCTCGCGGCCGCGGTGCCGCCCGTGTCGTCATACGCAACCACGACGTCGTGGTCCCGGATGCCCCAGCACCGCGCCGATTCCTGGAACTGCTGCAGCGGCGGCAACGGGTGCCTGCCCTGGCTCGGATCCGCCGGCGCAGCCAGCTTGGTGGGCAGGTCGACATAGATTGCGCCCGGAATGTGGGCCGCCAAGTAGTGCTCGCGGCCGTGGGGATCGCCCAGCGCCCAGCGCACGTCGAGCAGAACGGTGCGCTCACCGGAGGTCATCCGGTGGTTCAGCGCCGACACGTCCATGAGGGGGTTCATCAAATCTCCTTTGGTTCGGATGCCAGGCTGTCCGGCCCGGTCCTGGAAACCATGTGCAGGCAGGCTTGGTGCGGGCGGTCAGCCGATTCCAACTGTAGCCGTGGAGGTGCTCCGTGCCGGGTAGGCTGAATCGGTGAACAGAGCAGGTAACCGTGTGAGCAGCCAGGACCGCGCCTGGGCCGATGAAGCCGTCCGCAGGATCAACGCCGAAAACAACAGGTCAGCGGACACTCATCTTTACTCTGTTCCGCTGCCGGAACACTGGGGCGTCCACCTGTACCTGAAGGACGAATCCACGCACCGCTCGGGCAGCCTCAAGCACCGGCTGGCGCGTTCGTTGTTCCTCTTCGGCCTGGTCAACGGCTGGATCCGGGAAGGGACCACCATCGTGGAGGCCTCGAGCGGCAGCACGGCCGTCTCCGAGGCCTACTTTGCCCGGCTCCTGGGCCTTCCGTTCATCGCCGTCATGACCCGCACCACCAGTCCGGAGAAGATAGACCTGATCGAGCAGTTCGGCGGGTCCTGCCTCCTGATGGACCACGCTTCGGAGGTCTACGCCGCCGCGGAGGAAGTCGCCCGGACAACCCGCGGGCACTACATGGACCAGTTCACCTACGCCGAGCGGGCCACCGACTGGCGGGGCAACAACAATATCGCCGAGTCCATCTTCCAGCAGCTTGCCCTCGAAGAGCACCCGGTTCCCCGCTGGATCGTGGTGGGGGCGGGCACCGGCGGCACCAGCGCCACCATCGGAAGATATCTGCGCTACCACCGCCATGGCACGGAGCTCGCCGTCGTGGACCCGGAGAACTCTGCCTTCTACCCCGGCTGGAGGGACGGCGTTGCCGGCTTCAGCACCGGGATGCCGTCACGCATCGAGGGCATCGGGCGGCCGCGGATGGAGCCCAGCTTCGTGCCGGCCGTGATCGACCACATGATCCAGGTGCCCGATGCCGCGTCGGTGGCCGCGATGCGGCACCTCAGGGACTTTGCCGGGCTGCATGCCGGTCCGTCCACCGGGACCAACCTCTGGGGCGTGTGGCAGCTGATCGCGGAAATGGTCGAGGACGGAACGCAGGGAAGCGTGGTCTCGCTCATGTGCGACGCCGGTGACCGGTACGCGGGCAGCTACTACAACGACGCGTGGCTTCAGGCCCGCGGCCTGGACCCGCGGCCGCATGAGGACACCCTCAGGGATTTCTTTGACACCGGAACCTGGCCAGCTGGCGCCTAGACTTCCACCGAATCACCGCTGGACAGGTGCGCATACTCAGTCCCGTACTTGCCCCCCAGCCGCTTGACGTGCCCTTCAATGAGGCCGAGCCCGGTTTCGTTGAGCAGTGCGTCGTGGATGGGGAACGCCTTGGCGGCGCGGACGCCGATGACGAAGTCCACCACCTCGCCCACTTTGTTCCAGGGCGCGTGCACCGGCACCAGGAGGGTCCGGACCGGGATGCCGTCCGGAATCACGAAGGAGTCCCCGGGGTGGTACACGTTGGAGTCAATCAGGTATCCGATGTTGGCCACCACTGGAATCTGGGGGTGGATCAGTGCGTGCTGCCCGCCAAAGGTCCGCACGTCGAATCCGGCGGCGCTGAAGGTCGAGCCCGGATCCACCTCATGGATCCTGGGCTCCGCAAACGGCGCCTCGGACCGCAGCTTCCCCACGACGCCCGCGGGCGCAAAGACCTGCAGCGCGTCATTGCCCTGCAGGGCCAGGACCACGGCGGGGACATCAACGTGGTCGCCGTGTTCGTGGGTGATCAGGACGGCCCCGGCACCGTCGAGTGCCTGGCCGGTCTCGGAGAACGTGCCTGGATCCAGTACGAGCGCCTGTCCGCCCTTTTCGAGCCGGACACAGGCGTGGGTGAACTTGGTCAGCTTCATGGAGCCAGCCTAGGGTGGCCCGCACGGCGGTGTCCATGAACGGCAGTGCGTATGAAGGCAGTCCCATCGACCCCGGCTGGTAATCTTGGACATTGCCAACACCCCTCAGGGAAGCGAGTCCATCCATGGCCCACGGCGCCAAAGCCGACGGCACAAAGCTAGCCGCACCGGCCGCCACCGGCGGCAGGGAGCAGCGTGTCACCAAGCAGCGACTTGCGGTGAGCGCCGCCCTGGATGAGCTTGACGACTTCGTCAGTACCCAGGAGCTCTACCGGATCCTGCAGAACCAGGGCACCTCCGTATCCCTGGCCACTGCCTACCGGATCCTGCAGTCGCTCGCCGACGACGGGCTGGTTGATGTCCTGCGGAACGGCGAGGGCGAGGCCGTGTACCGGAGGTGCGCCGTCACCGGTCACCACCACCACCTCCTGTGCCGCAACTGCGGCAAGGCCGTGGAAGTGGAGGCTCCCGCAGTAGAGACCTGGGCCGCACGGACCGCAGCGGACCATGGGTACACCGAGGTGGCCCACACCGTTGAGATTTATGGCCTGTGCCCGGACTGCACGGCACGGAAGGCCGCCGCGGGCTAGCACACAGCCAAGCCGCGGAGTGCTAGGCGGCGCCCGCATCCGGCTCGAGCACGCGTCCGTTCAGTCCGCGCCCGGCCCGTACGCCGCCGACGACCCGGCACGCAACGTAGATCAGGAATGACAGCGTGGTCACATACGGGCTGATGGGAATCCGGCCGCCCAGGGCAAGCATGATCCCGCCCACCGTGGCCGTCACAGCGAAGGCCACACTGAGCATCACCACCAGCCGCGGTGAGGACGTCACGCGCAGCGCCGCGGCCGCAGGGGTGATCAGCAGCGCAAGCACCAGCAGCGCCCCCACCACCTGGATGGACAGCGCCACACTGATTCCCAGCAGCACCATAAAGCCGATGCCCAGCGTCCGGACCGGCACGCCCCGCGCTTCCGCCACTTCAGGATCCACGCTCGCGAACGTGAGCGGACGCCAGATGGCCACCAGCGCAATCATCACCACAACGGCCGCCGTGGCCAGCACCTGGAGCTGGACCGTGTCCACGGACACGATCTGCCCGGTCAGGAGGCCGAACTTGTTTGAGGCCCGCCCCTCGTAAAGCGAGAGGAACAGGATGCCCAGGCCAAGGCCGAACGGCATGATCACACCAATGATGGAATTCTTGTCGCGGGCACGGACGCCCATCACTCCCAGGAGCAGGGCCGCGAGCACCGATCCAATGAGGGATCCGAAAACGATGTCTGCCCCGATGAGCAGCGCGAAGGCCGCGCCGGCGAAGGACAGCTCGGAAATTCCATGGACCGCGAAGGCGAGGTCACGCTTCATTACGAAGGTGCCCATGAGCCCGCCCAGGAGGCCCAGCAGCGCTCCCGCCCAGATGGAGTTCTGCACCAGGACCAGGAGCTCGCCGTAGTTCTCGAAATTGAAAATGGCACCCAGGATGCTGTCGAAATCCATTTAGCCCAACTCCCCCGCCACGGAATGCGCGTCCTCATGGTGGTGCGTTGCCGCCTCCGGCAGGCCCACCACGATCATCCGGCCGTTGGCGTGAATAACTTCCACCCGGCTGCCGTACAGCCCGGAGAGCACTTCGGTGGTCATCACCTCAGAGGGCTTGCCTACACGGAACCGTCCGCCCGCAAGGTAGAGGACGCGATCCACATAGTCGATGATCGGGTTGATCTCGTGCGTCACGAAAACCACGGCGCTGTCCTGGCTGCGGCATTGCTTGTTGATCAGGGCACTGACGGCCTGCTGATGCTGAAGGTCCAAGGAGAGCAGCGGCTCGTCGCACAGGAGGACCTGCGGATCGGCGGCCAGCGACTGGGCCACCCTGAGCCTCTGTTGTTCACCGCCGGAGAGCTGGCCTACAGGTACTTTGGCGTAGTCTGCGGCGCCGACGAGGTCCAGCAGCTCATCGATCCTGCGGTTGGCCTTGGCGGCGCCCAGCCGGAGTCCCCAGCGGTGGCCGTCGACGCCGAGGCCCACGAGGTCGCGGGCGCGCAGGGGCGTGTCCGGGGCGAAGGATTTCTGCTGCGGAACGTAGCCGATCAGGTTGCTGCCCCGTTCCACCGGGCGGCCGCCCAGGGTCGCCGTGCCCGAATGCAGCTCCTGGAGCCCCAACAAAACCTTGAGGAAGGTGGTCTTGCCGCTGCCGTTCGGGCCGAGCACGGCAAAAAACTCGCCGGGATTGATGTCGAGGTCCAGGTCCTCCCAGAGCGTCCGCTTCCCGAACTTCAGGGTGGCTCCACGGAGGCTCACTACCGGTTTCAACGTTCTTTATCCTCGATTCATGCGGGCGAAGCGCCCACACCATCTTAGGACGGCCTGGCCCAAAGATGGTTTAATCCGGCACGGTCCGATGCCGGCGGTTCACCTGCGGAATCCTGCCAGCGGCCCTGGCAGGCGGCGGGCTACTTACCCAGCGCCTGCTTGATGCTGTCCACATTGCCGCTCATCCACTGCACGTACGTCTTCCCGTCGGGAAGAGTTTCGCTGAAGTCCAGCACCGGAACGCCGGCCGCTTCGGCGGCTTCCTTGAGGGCCTGCGTCTGCGGGCCCTCCGTCTGGGTGTTGTACGCCAGGAACCTGATGTCCTTTGAACCGGCCAGTTCAGTGGCCTCCTTGAGTGCCGCGGGCGGGACGTCGGAGCCTTCCTCGATCGCCGCCGTGTAGTCCTCCGGGGTTTTGTTCACCAGGCCGGCGGCCTCGAGCAGGTAGAGCGGAACAGGTTCAGTGACGGCGACGGGAGCCTGGGCGGACGTCGCCGAGAGGCCCGTAACCTGGGCATTTAGCCCGGAGATCTCCTGCTTGAAGGCGGCGGCATTGGCCTGGAAGGTTGAGGCCGAGGCCGGCTCCAGCGCTGCGAGTTTGGCCTCAACGGCATCGGCCAGCTTGGTCATGGCGTCGAAGCTGTACCAGACGTGTTCGTTGAACTCGCCGTGGTCGGAGTGACCGTGCTCGTCGGCCGCCGCGGTGGAGGCGCCGGCGGGCTCCTCCTCGGGGGCAAGTCCGGACACCTCGACCGCGCTGATGACGCTGTCATGGTCCAGGTTGCTGTCGTCCGCCAGCTTGTGGATGAAGTCGTCATACCCGCCGCCGTTTTCAACCACCAGCTTCGCTTTGGAGACCGCCAGCTTGTCCTGGGTGGTGGCCTCGTAGGAATGCGGATCCTGGCTGGCCTTGGAGATGAGGGCTTTGACGTTGACCTTGTCGCCGCCGATTTCCCGGACGATATCCCCGTAGACGTTCGTGGAGGTGACCACCTCGATGGCGCCCGTACCCTCCTGCTGGCCTCCCGCCGTCGTACTGCAGGCTGACAGCAGCAGGCTGAGGCCGGCGAGGGCGGTGACGGGAAGGATGGCTGAACGGCGCACGGAAGGACCTCGGATCTTGTTATCTGGACTTGCTACATGAGAATCAGGAGCAATTAGCAACAGGACGAGTGTAGCCCTAAATGGGAATGATTCCTATTTAGGGCCACACCGGCGGATGCTGCCATCGGCTGAGCGGCTACTCGCGGTCGGGCTGACCCAGCCGGCGGATGCCCTTCGCCTGGGTGGCATCGCGGATCTCGCCTACCAGCTGCTCGATCACGTCCTCGAGGAACAGCACGCCACCGGTGTTCCCGTCCGGGCCGATCACCCGGGCCAGGTGCGAACCGGTGCGCTGCATCACGGACATCGCCTTCTCGATCTCGTCTTCCATGGACAGGTTCGCCAAGGACCTGATCCGGCTCTCCGCGATCGGATGCTCGTAGTCGCCTTCCGGGATGGACAGCACATCCTTGATGTGGAGGTAGCCCGAGAGCATGCCGTCGTCGTCCATCATCGGGAAGCGCGAAAACCCGGTCCGGCTGACCGCTTTTTCAAACTCAACCGGCGTGGTGGCAGCCTTCAGCATGACCAGCTTGTCGAGCGGGACCATGATGTGGGATGCCGTATGTTCCGAGAATTCCAGCGCACCCGTAATCAGCCCGGCATCATCGTCCACCAGCCCGTGCCGGGTGGATTCCTGCACGATGGACTGGACTTCCTCCAGCGTGAACGAGGAGTTGACCTCATCCTTGGGTTCGATCCGCATCAGCCGCAGGATGTGGTTCGCGGACCAGTTAAGTGCCACAATCGCCGGATTCACGAGCCGCGCAATGAACATGAGCGGCGGCGCCAGCAGCAACGCCGCCTTGTCCGCGACGGAAACCGAAATGTTCTTGGGCACCATCTCGCCGAAGGTCACATGCAGGAAGGTCACCACCAGCAGTGCCACGGTGAACGCCACAACATCAGCGATTTCCATCGGCAGGCCCACCGCTTCCAGGGGCACCGCCATCAGGTGGTGGATCGCGGGTTCAGCCACCTGCAGGATCAGCAGGGAACAGACCGTGATGCCCAGCTGTGCGCAGGCCAGCATCAGCGACACATTCTCCATGGCCCGCAGCGTGGTCTGGGCCCGCATGGACCCGGCTTCCGCCAGCGGCTCGATCTGGCTCCGGCGCGCAGACATCACGGCGAACTCGGCAGCCACGAAGAAGGCGTTGCCGATCAGGAGGACGACGAGCCACAGGATTCCTGCCCAGTCGCTCATACTGTGCCTCCCTTTCCGGCGACGTGCTCTTCGCCGTGCACCGGAGCGGGCTTGAAGCAGATCCGGTCGATCCGGCGTCCCTCCATGCGGGTCACGTTCAGCGTTCCGCCTCCGACGTCCACGGTGTCCCCCACTACCGCGATACGGCCCAGCTGGCTCATCACATATCCGCCCACCGTCTCGTAGGCGGACTCATCGGGAACGGTCAGTCCGGGAATCTGTTCGGAGAGTTCGTCCGGGCGCAGCAGGCCGGGGAAGTACCAGTCGCCCGAGGCGCTCTGAAGGAGCCCGGGCCTGACTTTGTCGTGTTCATCCGCCACCTCGCCGACGATTTCCTCGACGAGGTCTTCCAGTGTGGCGATGCCGGCAGTGCCGCCGTATTCGTCCAGCACGACGGCGAGCTGCAGGTTTCCTTCCCGCAGTTCGGCAAGCAGGGCATCCAGGTGGATGGTTTCGGGCACCCGCAGCACGTCCGTCATGATGGCGCCGGCTTCGAGGTTGGCGCGCCGGTCCCAGGGTACGGCGATCGCCTTCTTGACGTGAACCAGGCCGCGGATGTCATCGGCGGACTCGCCGATGATCGGGAAACGCGAATACCCGGTGCGCTTCGCAGCGTCCACAATGTCCGATACCGGCTGTTCGGCTGCGATGGTTTCCACCCGGATCCTGGGCGTCATAACGTCCGCGGCAGTACGGCCGGAGAACTTGAGCGTCCGGTCGATGAAGTTGGCCGTCCCGGCGTCGAGCGTTCCCATGGCGGCGGAGCGCCGCACCAGGGAGGCCAGTTCCGCCGGGGTCCGCGCACCGGAGATCTCTTCCTTGGCTTCCAGCCCGAAGACATTCAGCACCTTGTTGGAGAACCCGTTCAGCACGATGATGGCCGGTTTGAAGATGGCGGTGAAGACCAGCTGCGGGCGGGCAACGGCTTTGCCGATTGGCAGCGAGAGGGCAATGGCCATGTTCTTGGGAACCAGTTCGCCAATCAGCATCGACAGCAGGGTGGCGATGGTCATGGCCAGCACCAGGGATATCGAAGCCGCTGCGGGTTCGGGGATGCCGGCCGCGGTAAGCGGACCTTCCAGCAGCTGTCCGACGGACGGCTCCATGACATAACCGGTCAGCAGCGTGGTCAGCGTAATGCCGAGCTGGCAGCTGGAAAGCTGGGTGGACAGGGATTTGAGGCATTTGAGCAGCGGCACGGCCGCGGAGTCGCCGTTGTCCACGGCCCGCTGGACCGTTGCCTGGTCCAGGGCGACCAGAGAGAACTCGACGGCGACGAAGAAGCCCGTGCCAAGGATGAGCAGGATGCCCGCTCCAAGCAGTAACCATTCCATTAGCGGCCGGCCTCCGGACGACCGGGCAGCAGAAGTGCGCTCCCGGGGTCAGCAGATGCCGGGGATCCAGCGCGTGAAGTGGAGGAGGTGTTGCCGGGGAGACGGGCCGGCGGAGGATGGTCGGCCGGTGCCGACCCTGTTTCCTGGAAGGCTGCGGCATGGCGGACTGCTGCAGAGTGATGGGCGCGTGAACGGGGTTTGCCGGCTCTGTGGGTGGACTGCGGGGAGCTGATGTTCCAGCTCCGCTGACAGCCCCCAGGCCGGCACCTAGATTTACTGTCCATAAGAAGTTCAGTCTACAGGAGCAGCCGCGGCGTTCAGGAGCGGCGGCCGGGCGCCGGGCCGCTCCTTCCTGCCGGTCCGGTCAGCCGTCCGTTACCAGCTTTGCGGAACGGGCCGGCCTTCCTCGTAGCCGGCCGCTGACTGGATTCCGGCAACGGCACGCTCGCGGAACCCGGCGAGGTCGGCGGCCCCCGCGTAGCTCATGGAACTGCGAAGCCCCGCGGTAATCATGTCCACCAGATCCTCAACACCCGGCCGGGCGGGATCCAGGTACATGCGGGAGGTGGAAATGCCTTCCTCGAAGAGCGCCTTGCGGTCTTTCTCGAAGGCGTCCTCGCGCTGGTTCCGGTTCTGCACCGCCCTGGCCGACGCCATGCCGAAGCTTTCCTTATATAGGCGGCCGTTCGCATCGGGCTGCAGGTCCCCCGGGCTTTCGTGCGTCCCTGCGAACCACGAGCCGATCATGACCTGGCTTGCCCCCGCGGCCAGCGCCAGGGCCACGTCACGCGGATACCGCACGCCGCCGTCGGCCCAGATCCGCCCTCCAGCGGCACGGGCCGCGGCGGCGCATTCGAGCACGGCGGAGAGCTGCGGGCGGCCCACCGCCGTCATCATGCGGGTGGTGCACATGGCGCCCGGGCCCACTCCCACCTTGACGATGTTCGCGCCGGCGTCGATCAGTTCCCGGGTGGCACCCGCGGTCACGACGTTGCCCGCCACGAGGGGAACGGTGGGGTTCAGGCCGCGGACAGCCGCCAGGGCGTCGAACATTTTCTGCTGGTGGCCGTGGGCAGTGTCGATGACGAGGACGTCCACCCCCGCGGCCAGCAGTTCCGCTGCACGGCCCGCCACGTCGCCGTTGATTCCGACGGCGGCAGCCACCTTGAGCTTCCCGGCAGCGTCCAGGAGGGGCCGGTAGATCGTGGAACGCAGGGCGCCTTTGCGGGTGAGGACCCCGGTGAGGGAACCGCCGAGCTGAACCGGGGCAAAGTCCGTGCCCGCGGTGTCCATGGCCCCGAACGCCGCCCGGAGGGAGGCATCGCGGGGGGCGGAACCTGCTCCGCCGTTCGCCGCAGCGGTGTCGAATCCGCCCGCGTCGAGGACCAGCGCCTGCCGCATGACAGACGCGAGGGAGGCAAAACGGTCCTGCCCCTCGCAATCGGCGGCGCGGACCACGCCAGCCACCTTGCCGGCGTCGTCCACCACCACCACGGCACCGTGCGGCCGTTTGCCCATCAGGTGGAGGGCGTCGATGACGGTTTCCGAGGCCAGCAGGCTCACGGGGGTTTCGAACACCGTGTGGCGGGACTTGATCCAGGCGGTGACATCCCGGAGCACCTCCAGCGGAACGTCCTGCGGCAGGACGGCCAGCCCGCCGCGGCGGGCCATCGTCTCCGCCATCCGCTTTCCGGTCACGGCCGTCATGTTGGCCACCACCAGCGGGATGGAGGAACCCGTGCCGTCGTCGGCGGCGAGGTCCACATCCAGCCGCGACGTCACATCCGAACGCGACGGCACCAGGAAGGCGTCTGAATAAGTCAGGTCGGTGGACGGTTCACTCAGAAAACGCACGGCTGCTCCTCGTCAAAAAGGGGTTCTCACTGCGAGTCTAGGCGAGGGCGCGCCCCCAGAGGGACGACGCCGGGGACAGCGCGAAAGACGGCCCCGGAGGCTTATTCCCGCAATAGTTTCGCAGCTACATGATTTGGGTCACCCTTATTGGCAGTTAACCAAGAATCGTCACTAGACTGGCAAAGGTCTGGGTTCACAGGACGCAGAGACTGGTTCGATTGTTGTGCTGACGCACCGAAGGCGACCAGAGGGAAATCAAACTCATGGAAGAGGCGTATTTCAAGTGCCAGAGCAGCCTAGCCACCGTCTACCAGAGGAATTTGGCGGAAACGAGTGGCTCGTTGACGAACTGTACGAGCGTTACCAGCAGGACAAGAACACGGTGGATGCCAAGTGGTGGCCGCTGTTCGAGTCTTTCGACGCCGGTGACAGCTCGTCTTCCAACGGGACCTCGGGGGCACCGGCAGCCGCCGACCCCGCAACTCGCGAACTTCCAGTTGTAGCTCCGGCTGCGGCGGCACCGGCAGCGTCGCCGGCAGCCCCGGCAAAGCCGGCCGCTCCTGCCCAGCCCGCAGCTGCACAGCCGCAGGCGGCCCCGGCCAAGAAAGCTCCTGCCACGATTGCCCGCGACGGCGCAAAGAAGCCCGAATCCGCCGGCACGCCGCCCATCCCGGCACAGCTGCCCAAGAACATCAAGGCTCCCACCGCTCCGGAGGAGGACGTCGTCTCCGTCCTTCGCGGACCGGCGAAGGCCATTGCGTCCAACATGGTCACCAGCCTGGAAGTTCCGACGGCCACCAGCGTCCGGGCCATTCCTGCCAAGCTGCTGATCGACAACCGCGTGGTGATCAACTCCAACCTGGCCCGTGCCCGCGGCGGCAAGGTCTCCTTCACGCACCTGATCGGCTACGCGGTCATCCGCGCCCTCTCCCAGTTCCCCTCCATGAACGTCTACTACGACGAAGTGGACGGCAAGCCCGTTGCGGTCCAGCCGGCACACGTGAACTTCGGCATCGCCATCGACATGCCCAAGCCGGACGGCACCCGCCTGCTGATGGTGCCGAACATCAAGAAAGCGGAGACCCTCAACTTCTCCGAGTTCTGGCACACGTACGAGGACCTGATCAAGCGCGCCCGCAACGGCAAGCTGACGGCGGATGACCACTCCGGGACCACCGTGTCCCTCACCAACCCGGGCGGCATCGGCACCGTGCACTCCGTGCCCCGCCTCTCCAAGGGCCAGGCGGCCATCATTGGCGTCGGCGCACTGGATTACCCGGCCGAGTTCCAGGGTGCCAGCGAGAAGATCATCGCCCACAACGCCATCAGCAAGGTCCTTACGCTGACCTCCACCTACGACCACCGCGTCATCCAGGGTGCCGGCAGCGGCGAGTTCCTGAAGCTTGTGCACCAGCTCCTGCTCGGTGCGCAGAACTTCTACGACGAAATCTTCGAGTCCCTGCGCATCCCGTACGAGCCCGTGCGCTGGAGCCCGGACCTGCAGATCGACCCCGCCGACCAGATCAACAAGGTTGCCCGGATCCAGCAGCTGATCCACTCCTACCGCGTCCGCGGCCACCTGATGGCGGACACCGATCCGCTGGAATACGTCCAGCGCAAGCACCCCGACCTGGACGTCCTCACCTACGGCCTGACCCTCTGGGATCTTGACCGCGAATGGCCCACCGGCGGTTTCGGCGGCAAACCCCAGCTCGCTTTCCGCGACATCCTGGGCGTCCTCCGGGACGCGTACTGCCGCACCACCGGCATCGAGTACATGCACATCCAGGACCCGGTGGAGCGCAAGTGGTTCCAGGACCAGCTGGAGCACCCGTACTCCAAGCCGAGCCGCGAAGAGCAGCTGCGCATTGTGTCCAAGCTGAACGCGGCGGAAGCCTTCGAGACCTTCCTGCAGACCAAGTTCGTGGGCCAGAAGCGCTTCTCGCTGGAGGGCGGCGAATCGCTGATCCCGCTGCTGGACGCCATCATCTCCGATGCGGCTGACGACAACCTCGACGAAGTGGCGATCGGCATGGCCCACCGCGGCCGCCTGAACGTGCTCACCAACATCGCGGGCAAGACCTACGCCCAGGTGTTCCGCGAATTCGAAGGCACCCAGGACCCGCGCTCCGTGCAGGGCTCCGGCGACGTGAAGTACCACCTCGGCACCGAGGGCACCTTCACGTCGGACAACGGCAAGGAGACCAAGGTCTACCTCGCAGCCAACCCGTCACACCTTGAGGCCGTGGACTCCGTCCTCGAAGGCATTGTCCGCGCCAAGCAGGACCGCCTGGACCAGGGCGAGGCCTTCCCCGTGCTGCCCATCATGGTGCACGGCGACGCCGCCTTCGCAGGTCAGGGCGTGGTGGCGGAAACGCTCAACCTCTCCCAGCTGCGCGGCTACCGCACCGGCGGCACCATCCACGTGGTGGTCAACAACCAGGTCGGCTTCACCACCGCACCGTCCTCGTCCCGTTCCTCCACCTACTCCACGGACGTCGCCAAGATGATCCAGGCGCCGGTGTTCCACGTGAACGGCGACGACCCGGAGGCAGTGGTCCGTATCGGCCAGCTCGCCTACGAGTTCCGCCAGCGTTTCCACAAGGACGTTGTCATCGACATGGTGTGCTACCGCCGCCGCGGGCACAACGAGGGTGATGACCCCTCGATGACCCAGCCGCTGATGTACAACCTGATCGAAGCCAAGCGTTCGGTCCGTAAGCTGTACACCGAATCGCTGATCGGCCGCGGTGACATCACCGAGGAAGAAGCCGAGCAGCTGCTCCGCGACTACCAGGAGCGGCTGGAACGCGTTTTCGCCGAGACCCACGCGGCCCAGACCTCACCGATCCCGATTATCACTGCGGATTCCGCCGCCGTGTCGGACATCGAACGGCCCATCGCCCAGCAGTCCGACTTCGGCACCAACGCACCGGCCTCCACCGCGATCTCCGCCGAGACCCTGGCGCGCATCGGCAAGGCGCACGTCGAGATTCCCGAAGGCTTTACCGTCCACGCCAAGCTCAAGCAGCTCCTGGAAAAGCGGGAGCAGATGTCACGCGAAGGCGGCATCGACTGGGGCTTTGGCGAGATCGCAGCCTTTGGCTCCCTCATCATGGAAGGCGTCCCGGTCCGGCTCGCCGGCCAGGACTCCCGCCGCGGAACGTTCGTGCAGCGCCACGCCGTGTTCCACGACCGTGCGAACGGCAACGAGTGGCTTCCCCTCGGCAACCTCTCCGATAACCAGGCCAAGCTCTGGATCTACGACTCCCTGCTGTCCGAATACGCGGCCATGGGCTTCGAATACGGCTATTCCGTGGAGCGTCCGGATGCGCTGGTCCTGTGGGAAGCGCAGTTCGGTGACTTCGTCAACGGCGCGCAGACCATCATCGATGAGTTCATCTCCTCGGCCGAGCAGAAGTGGGGCCAGCGCTCCTCACTGGTGCTCATGCTGCCCCACGGCTACGAGGGCCAGGGCCCGGACCACTCGTCGGCACGGATCGAGCGCTTCCTGCAGATGTGCGCCGAAGAGAACATGATCGTGGCCAACCCCACGACGTCGGCCTCCCACTTCCACCTGCTGCGCCGCCAGGCGTACAGCCGGCCGCGGAAGCCGCTCATCATCTTCACGCCCAAGCAGCTGCTCCGCCTGAAGGCCGCAGCCTCTTCCGTGGAGGACTTCACCACAGGCACCTTCAAGCCCGTCATTGGCGAGCACGAGCTGCTGCAGGCGGATGCCGTCGAGCGTGTGCTGCTGGTCTCCGGCCGGCTGTACTACGATCTTCTGTCAACGCGGCAGAAGACCGGCGACAAGACCACCGCGATCATCCGTGTCGAGCAGCTTTACCCGCTGCCCGCCGCTGAAATCGCCGCCGAGCTCGCCAAGTACCCCAACGCCGAAGTGGTGTGGGCACAGGACGAACCCGCCAACCAGGGACCGTGGCCGTTCATGGGCCTGAACCTGCCCGAGGCACTGGACCGCCGGGTGAAGCTGGTATCCCGTCCGGCATCGGCCTCCACGGCCGCCGGTTCCATGAAGCGGCACGCCGCGGAGCAGGATACCCTCCTCAAGCAGGCGTTTGCACGAAAGTAGCTTGAACACTGCCCGGCCGGAGCTCGAAATTCACGACTCCGGCCGGGCAGTGCTGCTTAATGGAAGCGGCAGCGCTGATTGTTGGTCAAAGGCACCCCGGTCTGTCACCGGAGTTGGCCGGAAACCCGTATCCATGGAACGCTGAACTAATTGCATATTGAGGTAAAGAGGTAGTCGTGGAAGACAGGAAGCTGCGGATTGCGGCTGTTGGAGATGAACTGTTGGCCGGCCTGGGCGATCCCCGCGCGCTCGGCTGGCTGGGCCGCGTGCTGGCCCGCACTCCACAGGACGGCATCACCGTTGAGTGCTATCCCCTCCCCTGCCCGCAGGAAGGCACTGAAGGCCTGGCCGGCCGTTGGCTGGATGAGGCCGGACGCCGCTTCGGCAACAATCACGAAAACCGGCTCGTTATCGGATTGAGCGGACGGGATGTCGAGTTCGGCCTTTCCACCGCCCGCAGCCGGCTGAACCTCGCCAACATCCTGGATTCCGCGTCGCAGAACAAGATCGAGGTTTTTGTGGTGGGCCCGCCGCCGTCGCTCGATCCGGCGCAGAACCGCCGGCTGGGTGAACTGAACACGGCCTTCGCAGACGTCACCACACGGCGCAAGCATCTCTACGTGGACACTTTTTCACCCCTGCTTAACCACGAACAATGGCGGCAGGACCTCGCCGCCAACAGCGGCACACCAGGTCAGGCCGGCTACGGACTGATGGCCTGGCTGGTGCTGCACCGCGGCTGGTTCCAGTGGCTCCGCATCGCCGCCCCGGAGTGACACCAAATTTCTGCCACGGCGCCGGAAGCAATTGGCTGTACCGTTCCGGAAGTGCTTTACACTTAACTGCTGCCCGTGACCCAATGGCCCCATAACGCCGTCGACAGAAGGTTGTGGGTCATGGCCATACCCGGATATTACAAGGTCTCCAGCGCCCCGGCAGCACTGGCCCTGGCACTCATCCTTGCCCTGACGGGATGCAGTGCCGGACCGGCTCCTGCACCGTCCGGCACAGCGTCGGATTCGGCCTCGATTTCGCCGTACAGCACCGCGAGCGATGCCCCGTCGTCGGCCGACGGTGCGCTGCACCCCTTTGACCAGGCCGCACTTGAACAGGTCTTCAGCGAAACTGCGCGCGAACTGCGCGTCCCGGGCGCGGTGATGCTGCTGCGGACCCCCGGCGGTGACCTCACCCGAACCTATGGCACGCGAAGCGTGGGAGGTTCCGAGCAGGTCACTCCGGAAGACCACGTCCGGATCGGCTCCGTCACCAAGACCTGGACCGCCACGGTCATTCTGCAGCTGGTCCAGGAAGGCAGGATCAAGCTCGACGACGCAGTGGCGGACTACCGCCCCGATGTGCCCAACGGTGCCAACATCACGATCGAACAGCTGCTGACGATGCGCAGCGGTCTCTACAACTACACCGAGGCCCTGGAAGTCAACCAGATTCTCGACTCAGATCCCGGGAAGGCCTGGACAACCGACGAACTCCTCGCCGTTGCCTTCCGGCATCCGCCGTACTTCCCGCCCGGCGAGGGCTTCCATTATTCCAATACGAACACGGTACTGCTGGGCCTGATCGCGGAAGCCCTGGACGACAAACCCCTGGCCGAGGCCTTCAGCGACAGGCTGTTCACGCCTCTTGGCCTGACCGGATCCGTCTTTCCCGAGCAGGCGTCCAACGCTATTCCCGCGCCGCACCCGCAGGGGTATATGTTCGGGAACAACGTGCTGACCCTCGACGACCCGGCGCTGCCGGAGGATATGCAAAAGGCAGCGGCTGACGGGACACTCAAGCCCACGGACCAGACGGCCATGAACCCTTCGTGGGGGTGGGCCGCCGGTGCGGGAATATCGACGGCTGAGGACCTGGCCGTCTGGGCTGAGGCGCTCGGCGGCGGGAAGGTGCTGGGGCCGGACCTGCAGAAGCAGCGGCTGGACAGCCTGCGTCCGGTCAAGGCCGACGACCCGGGAGGCGCCCTCTACGGGCTGGGGATCGCGAAGTTCGGGCAGCTTTTCGGGCATACCGGTGAACTGCCCGGTTTCAACACCTTCGCCGGCTATGACCCCGGGTACAAGGTCACGCTGGTTGTCTGGACCAGCCTGGCCCCGACGCCGGACGGCCGGGACCCGGCCACCACCATCGCCCGCACCCTCATCGGAAAGCTGTACCGCTAACCGTCGTCGGTATTGCCTTTCGGTCAGACGCGATATATCGTGAAGCAATATTCACGATATATCGCAACCTGGAGGAACTGTGGACGACAATACCTGGACCGTCACCGGTCCGCAGACCATCGACGTCGACGGCGTCAGGTCACTCAAACTCGGCATCATCCGGGGCCGGTTCGATGTGGTCACCCATGCCGAGGAAGTCACGCGGATCGAAGTCTCCGAGGTCCACGGTGATCCGCTGAGCGTGACGTTGACCAACGGTCGCCTCGAGGTGCGCCACCAGCTTCACGGAGCCCAGGGCTGGTTCAAGAACCTCATGGAAACAGTCAGCAACAGCAGCACCAATACCGCGGTGATCAGCATTGCGCTACCCGCCGGAGTGGAAGTCGAAGCAGGCACCGTCAGCGGCGACGGCCTCGTCTCGGGGATCAGCGGGCACACGAAGCTGAACACCGTCTCGGGCTCCGTCATGGCGGACGGCACCGCCGGCGAGCTCCACGTCAACACCGTCAGCGGCGAAGTCATCGCCAGGAACCACGACGGCGTCCTCACCGCCAAGAGCGTCTCCGGCGAAGTCACCGCGTCCGGCCGCTTCACCAACATCCGCGCCAACACAGTCAGCGGCGACATGAGCTTCGACCTGCACGGCTTCACCCACGACTTCGGGGCGAATTCGGTGTCAGGTGACCTCACCGTCCGGCTGCCCCACGACGTCGGCGTGGACATCGTGGCCAAGTCCGCCAGCGGCGCAGTGGTCATAGATGACCGGAAGTACGTCCAGCCCGGCGGCAAGGTCCAAACCATCGCCGGCCCGGATACCCAGCTCATGCTGGTCCGCACCAACTCCGTGTCCGGAAAAACGTCCATCATCCACAGCCAGATGCCCCCGGAAGCAGAAACAGGGGTCTAGATGCCTCCCGTCTTCGCGCATGGCGCGCTACGCCTCTATCTCCTCTCCCTCCTGGAGTCCGGCCCCAAACATGGCTACGAACTCATCAAAGCGCTCAGCGAGCGGTTCGGGGGAACTTACTCCCCCAGCGCCGGGACCATCTACCCGCGGCTCGGCAAGCTGGAAGAAGAGGGCCTGGTGGCCACCGAGTCCGAGGGACGCCGCACCAACTACCGCATCACACCGGCCGGACTGGTGGAGCTCAACCGACGCCGGGACGAACTCGCCGGCGTCGAAAATGACATCTCCGCTTCGGTGCGCAGGCTCGCCGACAACCTGCGCGAGGACATCCGCGCCAACATGCGCGGACTCCGGGCCGACCTTGCCGCCACAGCCGAAGCAGCCAGGTCCTCGGCCCGTTCCGCCGGCATTCCGGACCGCGGGAGCCGGCATACCTCCGATAGTGACCGAACGCTGCGGGAAGCCGAAATGCTGCTCCAGGCTTTCAGGGACGGCCTCAGGGTGGAGCTTCGGGTTCGCGCCGGCTCCGCCCCCATCAGCGGCGTCACCTTGGAAACGATCCGAACGGTCCTGGATCAGGCGCGGATATCCATCCGCGAATCGCTCAAGGCCGACAGTCACTGAGCCTGACTCGGTTCGCGGGCCGTCGCGTGATGTGGGAGACTTGAGGGCAGCTCTTTTGAGTACCAAGATTAAGGAGGCCAGCTATGAGCAAGCGTGCACGTAAACGTCGTGACCGTAAGCGTGGCGGCGCGAACCACGGGAAGCGCCCCAACACCTAAGCTACGGTTTGGAACAGAGCTTTAAAGCGAAGGGCCCCGGAAACCACATGGTTTCCGGGGCCCTTCGCTGTAGATCCGGCCCGGCCGGCGGAGTCCAGCCGGGCCGGTACACCGGCGCAAAACCTTCCGGCCTGCGCGGGGAAGCTAAGCCTCCACAGGACGGATCGAGTGGATCCGATCCAGGATTGCGTTCTTCAGGTTCTCCGGGGCAGCCTCCGTACAGGACCGCTTGACCACCTTACGGATGACGCACTCGAGGTCGTACTCCTCAAGGCACTCCGGGCAGCCGTCCAAGTGGTCCTTGATCTCGGCGATGTCGCTGTGTGTCAACGCACCGTCCAGGTATTCGTAAATACGTTGCATCCGGGCGTCGTCGCAATCGCCCAGTCCCTGGCAGTCGCTCATTTCCTGTTCTCCTGTTTTGTGCTTTCGGCCGCTGCGCCGGAATCGGCTGCGGCTTTGAAACCCCGCTCTGCGGCATAGTCCGCGAGCATGTCCCGCAGCATTTTCCGGCCGCGGTGGAGCCGGGACATCACAGTGCCGATGGGGGTGTTCATGATGTCCGAGATTTCCTTGTAGGCGAACCCCTCCACGTCTGCAAAGTACACCGCCAGCCGGAATTCCTCCGGGATCGCCTGCAGGGCCCGTTTCACGTCAGAATCGGGGAGATGGTCCAGTGCTTCCGCTTCCGCGGAGCGCAGCCCTGTTGAGGTGTGCGACTCCGCACGCGCCAGCTGCCAGTCTTCGATCGTGTCCGAATTCGACTGCAGCGGTTCGCGCTGCCTCTTGCGGTAGAGGTTGATGTACGTGTTGGTGAGGATCCGGTAGAGCCACGCCTTGAGGTTTGTCCCGGGCTTGTACTGGTGGAACGCGGAGAAGGCCTTGGTGTACGCCTCCTGGACCAGGTCCTCGGCGTCGGCAGGATTGCGCGCCATCCTCATGGCAGCGGAATAGAGCTGGTCAACGTACTGCATGGCGTCGCGTTCGAAGCGCTGCCTGCGCTGCTCAGTGGTTTCGGACACGACGTCGACTTCGGCCTCCGCCTCGCCGGCCTCCACAGCGTCAGTCGCTGCAGCTTCAGCGTCCGCAGCTTCAGCCTCCGCAGCTTGCGGCCCGGAGTCAGGACGGACCGTAGCGTCCCGCGGGGACTTGCTCGTGGTCTTGGCGTCGTTACCGGCGGCCTCGTATATGGCCGCAACGGCCGGATCGATGGTGCTCATTGCCTTCAAGTCTACTGTGACGCGTGCGGCGGTTCCCGGCGGACCACCGCCGGCCTCGCCGTCGCGTCCGGAGAACTCCGGTGGGGCGAGGAGTTCCACGCTGTCCCTAACAAATGTCAAAGCTCCATCTCCGCTCTGTGTACTGTCGGCTTCCATGCTGCGGAAGCCGTGCCGACGCGCGCGCTGACAGCTTCAGCGTGGAAACCCGCCCGGCATCCGCAGGCGACCCGAGGCCGCGCCCATGCACGGCCCCTGACTCATGGGGACCTGCTTTTCACAACCACGTCCGGCAGGCAAATATTCCGCAAAAGTGCAAGACTAGAACCGGTTCCCCCGCAGAAGTTCAGCGGCTCGTCCACCCAGGAGGAAATTCATGTCCTTAGTCCGTTTTCTCGCCCGGCCCATGCTGGCCTCAAGTTTCGTTCTCGCCGGCCTGGACAAGCTAAAGAACGCGGATGACACTGCGACTCAGCTGTCCCCCCTGCTGCGCCGCGCGGCGGAGTCCCTCCCGTTCGCCACGAACGAAAAGGTCCTGGCACGGGTCATCGGCGGCACCCAGGTGGGTGCCGGCGTGCTTTTCGCCCTGGGGAAGTCAGCCCGGCTCGCTGCCTCCGTGCTCGCAGTCATTTCAGCGCTGAATGCCTTCGTCGAGTGGCGCAGCGCGGATATCACGTCGAAGGAAGGCCGCGACGCCCGTCGCACCCAGCTCCTGAAGAACGTCACGCTCACCGGCGGAGTCCTGCTGGCATCCGTGGACACCGCCGGCAGGCCCAGCCTGGCCTGGCGGGCCGAGCACCTGGCCGCTGATGCCCGCAAGGGTGCCAGCCACCTGACCGCAGATGTTCGGAAGACCACCGGCAAACAGCTCAAGAAGGCCGACAAGGCCGTCCGCAAAGCCGTGGACCACGCAGTGAAAGCATAGGCACGAATGACAGGCACCGCCCCCATCACCCCGGCAACGTCCGCTCCGGCAGACGGGGCCGCCCACTGGCCCGCACCCTTCGCCGAGGCACCCGTTGACGCGACGGTTACCGTCCCTGGCTCCAAGTCCCTGACGAACCGGTATCTGGTCCTTGCCGCCCTGGCCGACGGTCCGTCCCGCCTCCGTGCGCCACTGCATTCGCGCGACTCCGGGCTGATGATCCAGGCCCTGCGCCAGCTGGGAGCCGGCATCCGGGAAGTCCCGGGAGACGGATCGTTCGGGCCCGATCTTGAGATCACGCCGCTCAGCCCGGACGCCGCGGCGGCCGATACCGCCATCGACTGCGGACTTGCCGGAACCGTCATGCGCTTTGTTCCGCCCGTGGCTGCGCTCCGCAACGGTGCCACCGTTTTCGACGGCGATCCGCACGCCCGCAAGCGGCCCATGGGCACCATCATTGAGGCACTGGCTGCCCTCGGCGTGGAGGTCAGTGCAGGGGACGGAACCAAGCCGTCGTCCCTTCCCTTCACCGTGGACGGCACGGGTGAAGTCCGGGGCGGCCACCTCGTCATCGACGCGAGCGCATCGTCGCAGTTCGTCTCGGCGCTGCTCCTCGTGGGCGCCCGTTTCACTGAGGGCCTGCACCTGGAGCATGTGGGCAAGCCCGTCCCCAGCCTGGACCACATCAACATGACCGTGGCCGTCCTGCGGGAAGTCGGCGTGTCCGTCGACGATTCCGTCCCAAACCACTGGATTGTGGCGCCGGGCCCTATCCGTGCGTTCGACTGCCGGATTGAGCAGGACCTGTCCAACGCCGGCCCCTTCCTCGCCGCGGCGCTGGCAACCGGCGGCACGGTCCGCATTCCCAACTGGCCCGCGCCCACCACCCAGGTCGGCGATCTTTGGCGAAGCATCCTGACCAAGTTGGGCGCGACCGTCACGCTGGACAACGGGACGCTCACGGTCACCGGCGGGCCCGAAATCAAGGGTGCGGACTTCGCCGACACCAGTGAACTTGCGCCGACCGTCGCCGCACTCTGCGCGCTGGCCACCGGCCCCTCTCGGCTCAGTGGCATAGCCCACCTCCGCGGCCATGAGACAGACAGGCTTGCGGCCCTCGTCACCGAAATCAACCGCCTTGGCGGTGATGCCGAAGAAACCGCCGATGGTTTGGTGATCCGGCCCGTGAAACTCCATGGCGGCGTCGTCCACAGCTACGCTGACCACCGCATGGCCACGGCCGGCGCCATCCTTGGCCTTGCCGTCCAGGGCGTCGAAGTCGAAGATATTGGCACCACGTCCAAGACCATGCCGGACTTCCCGCAACTGTGGGAAGCCATGCTGACACCGCGGCCGGGCCAGCAGACGGAACAGGCCCGTGGGGCGTAGCACCGGTTCCTGGGACGAGTCCGATATCCGGATCCGGCCCAACAAGAAAGGGTCGCGTCCCCGGACCAAGGACCGTCCCAGCCACGACGACGCCGTGATCGGCCGCATCATCACCGTGGACCGCGGCCGCTACACGGCCGTGGTTGGCGAGGATACCGGGAACGAACGCACCGTCATCGCCGCGCGGGCCCGTGAACTGCGCCGTTCGCCGGTGGTAGCCGGTGATTTCGTGTCCCTCGTCGGCGATGTCTCCGGCGCGCCCGACACCCTCGCCAGGCTCGTGAAGATCCAGGACCGCCGCACCCTCCTGCGGCGCAGCGCCGATGACACCGACCCCATCGAGCGCGCGGTCGTCGCAAATGCGGACCAGCTCGTGGTTGTGGTTGCCGCCGCCAATCCCGAACCGCGCACCGGTTTCATTGACCGCGCCCTGGTAGCGGCCTACGACGCCGGGATCGAGCCGCTGCTGCTCGTCACCAAGGCGGACGTCAAGGATCCCACCGAACTCCTGTCCAACTACCGGCACCTGGACTTCCCCGTCATCATCAGCAAGACCGCCGATGCGGCCGCCTCGGGAATCGATGCCCGCTCCGATGACGGGCTCTCCGCCCGGCTCGACAGCGACGCCGTGGCGCAGCTGCGCGCCTACCTCGACGGCAAGGTGACAGTCATGCTGGGCCACTCCGGCGTGGGAAAGTCCACCATGGTCAACGCCCTCACCGGAGCCGAACGCGCAACCGGAGGCGTCAATGCCGTTACCGGGCGGGGACGGCACACATCATCGTCGGCCCTTGCCCTCCGGATCAGCGACGCGCCCACCGGAAGCTGGATTATCGACACACCCGGCATCCGGTCCTTCGGCCTCGCCCACGTGGACCCGGACCGGATCCTGCGGTCCTTCCCCGACCTGGAACCCGGCACGGATGCCTGTGAACGCGGATGCAAGCACGACGCCTCCGCCGTCAACTGCGGAGTGGACGCCTGGGTGTCCGAAGGCCATGCAGGGCCGTCCGGCGCAGCCCGGCTGGCCTCGCTGCGCCGCCTGCTCGGCACCGATCCCCGGATGGAAGCGCAGGAAGCCAAAGAACTCGGCATTGTTTCGTAGCGTTTTCGCGGCCTGCACCTCGGCCGCACCATGGCTCAGGGCCGCGTAAGCGCCGTGCAGGACGTGGCATCCCGGCCGGCCGGCCGCAGAGACGGTAGTTTGGAACCATGACCCAACCCGCTACGAGCTACAACGATGACCTGCGACTCGCCCATGTCCTGGCCGACTCTGTTGACTCCCAGACCATGAGCCGTTTCAAGGCGCTGGACCTTCAGATTGAAACCAAACCGGACCTGACGCCGGTAACGGATGCCGACAAGGCAGCTGAAGAATCCATCCGCGGACAGCTCTCGCGCTCCCGTCCGCGAGACGCCGTCCTGGGCGAAGAGTTCGGCAGTTCGGGGCATGGTTCCCGCCGCTGGATCATCGATCCGATCGATGGCACTAAGAACTTCGTCCGCGGTGTACCCGTCTGGGCCACCCTGATCGCGCTCGTCGATGAGGGCGAACCGGTGGTCGGCCTGGTCAGCGCGCCGGCATTGGGGAAGCGCTGGTGGGCCGCCAAGGGCGCCGGCGCCTACATGGGGCGGTCCCTTGCTGCTGCCACGCGCCTGAAAGTGTCGAACGTATCCGAGCTGTCGGACGCATCGCTCTCCTACTCAAGCCTGGGCGGCTGGAAGGAGCGCGGCAACCTGGACGAGTTCCTTGGCCTCACCGAGGAGGTGTGGCGGACCCGCGCTTACGGTGACTTCTGGTCCTACTGCATGGTGGCCGAGGGATCGGTGGACATCGCCTGCGAACCGGAACTGAACCTCTACGACATGGCTGCCCTGGTGCCGATTGTTACCGAAGCGGGCGGCCGCTTCACCTCACTGGAGGGAGTGGACGGCCCCTTCGGCGGCAACGCACTCGCCACCAACTCGATCCTCCACTCCGAAGTCCTTAAACGGCTCAACCCGGACCTCGACGACCTGTTCTGACAGGCGCATCGCACCGCTACCCGGTGCGGCGTTACCGGCAGACCGCAGAACAAACGACGGCGGACACCCTCCCAAAGGGGTGTCCGCCGTCGTTTATTCGGCCGAATCCCGTTCTTTCGGCGGGCGTAACAAAAGGCTTAATAATTGCCGCGGCTTTCCCGCGGAGCGGTGAATGTCCTAATCTCGAAACAGGTCACGAGTGCCAGCGCTAAACCCCGGTTTGCTGGCCGGCAACCCTCCATTCGCGGTGGGGTGCCCCGGGTGACGACCAGGCCGGTCCGGAACGGACCCGGCAAGCGCGGATCCCCGGAGTGAGGGGTCCTTTACAGTGAGGTCCCCATGACTACTGCCACGTTCCCCGCAAACCCCGGAACCGCGTCCGCCCCCGCCGCAGGCCTGCTGGACGAACGCTTTGCTGTTGCCAAGCGCCCGCTCTCGGCCGTCACAGGGGCGGAGATCCAGGCTCCGCTCATCCAGGGTGGCCACGTCCGCTACGCGAACCTGGACTATGGAGCGTCCGCTCCGGCCCTGTCCGTGGTGTCTGCCTACCTGAACGAAATCCTGCCGTACTACGCCAGCGTTCACCGCGGCGCCGGCTACGCATCGCAAATCAGCACCTCGGTGTACGAGAATGCCCGGAACATCGTCCGCGAATTCGTCGGCGGCAGGGCTGACGATTCCGTCATCTTCACCCGGAACACCACGGACTCCCTGAACCTGCTGGCCGGCTGCCTGCCGGTAGCCGACGGCCGCCACACCGGTGAGGTGCTGTACCTCGACATCGAACACCATGCCAACCTGCTCCCCTGGCAGGGAGTGCCGCACCGCAGCGTTGTTGCCTCTCCCACCCTGAGCGCCACACTGGAGAACCTGCGCGCCGAGCTCAGTCAGGGCGACGTCAGCCTCCTGGCAGTCACGGGGGCCTCCAACGTCACCGGCGAGATCCTCCCGATCCGGGAGCTGGCGGCGCTGGCCCACCGACACGGCGCAAGGATCGCTGTGGACGCAGCGCAGCTCGCTCCGCACCGCCGCATTGACATCGCAGCGGACGACGTCGATTACCTCGCTTTCTCGGGCCACAAGCTGTACGCGCCGTTCGGCTCGGGCGTCCTGGTGGGCCGGCCTGACTGGCTCGACGCCGGCACTCCCCACCTTGCCGGCGGCGGAGCCGTCCGTGAGGCGCGGCTGGATTCCGTCAGCTGGGCCACCGGACCGGCACGGCATGAAGGCGGGTCGCCCAACGTTCTCGGTGCAGCCACGCTGGCCCGTGCCACCCAGGTCATCGGGGCATTGGACCAGGAGCTGTGGCACGCCCACGAGACCGCCATCAGGTCCTTCCTGGTGGAAGGCCTGCGGAAGATCGACGGCGTCACCGTCCATCAGATCTTCAGCGACACCGACCAGGCGACAGACACCATCGGCGTGGTCAACTTCTCGGTCGAGGGCTACGACGCGGGCCTGGTGGCCGCCTACCTTTCCGCCGAACACGGTGTTGGCCTCCGTGATGGCCGGTTCTGCGCCCACCCGCTGCTCAAGCGCCTAGGACTCCCGTCCGGCTCGCTGCGTGCAAGCTTCGGCGTCGGGTCCAGGCTGGAGGATGCCCAGCGCCTGCTCGCCGGCATCGAGGAACTCCGCCGCACCGGCCTCGGCTGGGACTACGTGGTTGACGCGGGCCGGTGGGTGCCGGCCAACGACACGCGCACCTACCCGGACTGGGCACCCAACACCCCCGGCACCGCGGGTGCTGCGCCCTGCACCGACGACTAGGCCACTGCGCGTGCGGTAAATTCGAGGGGTAAGAAATCCAGCCTGCCCGAAGGAGACTGCACGTGGCACGGGGAGGCCCCAAACTGCACCACCAGCGCCGGTTCGAACTCGGCCAAAGCTTCCAGGACGGCGGGGAGCACTACGACCGTGTCCGCCCCGGCTATCCTGCCGATTCGGCGGACTGGCTGATCGGCAGCATAGCCGGAGTGGCCGCTGCCGCCGACGTCGGAGCCGGTACGGGCAAGTTCACCGCCTTGCTGGTGGAGCGCGGACTGGCTGTCTCGGCAGTGGACCCCTCGCCGGACATGCTGGCGCAACTGCGGCTCGCCCTTCCGGGAGTTCCCGCGACGGAGGGCACCGCAGAGGCTACCGGACTCGCGGACTGTGCGTTCGACGTCGTCAGCGTTGCCCAGGCGTGGCACTGGTGCGACCCGCGGCTGGCGAGCACGGAACTTTCCCGTATCCTCCGGCCCGGCGGCGTGCTGGGCCTGGTCTGGAACCAGCTGGATACGTCCGTCCCGTGGGTCCACCGGCTCTCCAGGATCATGCATGCCGGCGATGTGCACAAACCGGACTTCCGCCCTGCGATCGGGCCGGAGTTCACCGGGCTGGCGAGCCACCTGACACGCTGGGAAGATGCGGTAACCACCGAGGATATTGTCGAACTGGCCAAATCCCGCAGCTACTACCTGGCTGCCGGTGAGGGCACCAGGGCCAAAGTCCGGGGAAACCTGGACTGGTACCTCCACGAGCATCTGGCCCACGCGCGCGGGGACGTCATCGGACTCCCCTACCTCACCCAGACCTGGCGGGCATTCAAGGCATGAGTGCTGCAGGCAAAGCGGTAGGCTTGGACTCGTGAAGACCAGCGCGCCCTCCTCCTCGATCGAGGACTACGTCAAGGTCATTTACTCCTTTACGGAGTGGCAGGATAAGCCGATTACCTCCTCCCAACTGGCACAGCGGCTCGGCGTCGCCAACTCCTCGGTGTCGGAAATGGTCCGCAAGCTCAAGGACCAGGGCCTGGTGGACCACAAGCCCTACAGTGCCATCACCCTCACGGACGACGGCATCCGGCTGGCGCTGTCCATGGTCAGGCGACACCGCCTCATTGAGACCTACCTCGTCCAGGAACTCGGCTACAGCTGGGACGAAGTCCACGACGAAGCCGAGCTCCTGGAACACGCCGTGTCCGACACCTTCATTGAGCGGATGGCCGGGAAGCTCGGCAATCCCCTCCGCGACCCGCACGGCGATCCCATCCCCGCAGCGGACGGCACCGTCCACATGCCCCGAGCCCACCGGATGAGCGAGCTCGATGAGGGCCACCGGGGCCGGATCACCAGGATCAGCGACGAAAACCCCGACCTCCTGCGCTATCTGTCCGCCGAGAAGATCGACCTTGACGCCGACATCGAAGTCCTCGGACGGAAACCATTCGGCGGAGCGCTTGTGGTCCGGATCGGTCCGGCCGGTGCCGACCGCGAATTCGACCTCGCCGATGAGGTTTCATCAGCGCTGTGGGTACACAGCGACACGGGCCATGCCGGCTGCCGGCTTGCCGACGCCTGAACCGGTGACGCCTGCGTCGGTGTTTCCTGCGTCGGTGTTGCCTGCATGACGGCTGTCACTGGCCCGGGTTGGCGGGCGTGGGCGGCGGTGGCCATCGGCGCGCTCGTGGGGACGGAGCTGCGCTACGGCCTGGGCTTCCTCTTCCCGGAAACCGCAGGAACGGTCCCTTGGACCACGTTGGTCATCAATGTCTGCGGAAGCTTTATCCTCGCGGCCCTCACCACGCTCTGGATCGCCCGCCCGACGACGGCGTTCTGGCTGAGGGCCGGGATCGGTCCGGGGCTGCTCGGGTCCTTCACTACCTTCTCGGCGGTGGTCTTCTCGGTTGACCAGCAGGCACGTTCCGGTCACCACCTGATATTGCTGGTCTATCTTGGCCTTTCCCTGGTCCTGGGCCTCGGCGCCGCGGCTGCAGGGTGGAAGGCCGGCAAGGCCCTGAGCGACCGGACCGGAGGAGCCTCATGACGGCTGTACTCGTGGGTATTTTTGGCGTCGCCGGAGGACTGCTCAGGTTTTCCATCGACACCTGGTTCGCGCACCGCACCGGCACGCGTCGGCACTGGCCATGGGCCACGCTGCTGGTGAATGTCATTGGATCACTCATCATCGGGCTGTCCGTGGGCGTCAGCGGACGGCTGGGGCTCGGCGAGGAATGGCACGCGGCGATCGCCACGGGACTTGCTGGCGGCCTGACGACGTTCAGCTCCTGGACCACGGCAACCATCCGGCTGGTCAGTGAAGGGCGGTACCCGGCAGCGGCGCTGAACGTCGCCGCAAATCTCGTTGCCGGGCTCTCCGCGGCAGCGGCGGGCATAGCCCTCGCGGGCTGACGTGCCTGTGAATTCCCAAACGGTGCGCGTGCGTCGCGCCGCGGGTGAACCGTGAATCCGCGGCGGCCCCGCATCCCGTATCGTTAAACGAATGGTTACGCGACGTGAAGCAGCTCAGATCCTTGATATCCCGCTGGAAATGGCACACCGTCACGGTATCCCCGCCAGGCTGTCCGACGCCGAGCTGTCCGAACTCCTGGACAATCCCCCGGCCTGGCTGGTCCAGTCCAAGGCCAACCGGACCGGCAAGCGCCCCGTCTGGGTCCAGCTGACCTGCGCCGTCTGCGGTTTCTCGGAAGCCGCGCGGCCAAAGAAATGGTGGCCGCCGTTTACGTACGTCTGCTGCGCCCACCACGCGCTCAATGACCTCCCGCCGGTTCTGCCGGGACTGGTTCGGAGCGAATATGAGGGGATCGGCAGCCGTTTTGTCGGCATCGTAGACGTTGAAGTACCTGGTTCCTGACGGCCTTCGCGCCGGGCAGGGTTCGCTGCCGGGCGTGAACGGAGCGAGGCACGAATCCGGCGCTGGTGCCAGTTACATTCGCGACGAAACAGGCGTACCTTACAAGCACGGGGCCTATTCAGGGCCCCGACGTTAGGGAGGGCGACATGCCTGACAAATCGCCGCACCGGCAGGTCACCAAGAAATCGGACAAGACTATCAAGCAAAAAAGGGCCGACAAGAAGTCCAAGCACGAGACGGACGCCCACGTGGACCCTGTCGCGCACATCAAGAAGCGCTGACGCCCCGCGGCCGCTGGTGGCCGAGGGGATGCGGAAACGGTGTTGAAAACACAAAAGGCCGGAAGCTTTCGCTTCCGGCCTTTTGCACGGGGTGGGACGGCGTTGCCGCCGTCCCGATGGTGGAGATGGGGGGAATTGAACCCCCGTCCGATGTCGTGTTGTCAGGGCTTCTCCGGGCGCAGTTTGCGTCGGATTTTCTCGGCCCCAGCTATCCTGCAAACAAGTAGCTGATCCGGGCCCAGTCATTTAAGAGTCCCGTTCACCCCAATGACGAAGGTAAACAGCAGTGGCTATCTTAATGACGCCAGGATCCGGGACGATAGCATTCCCGGGCTGACGGACTGTCTTACTGCTTAGGCAGCGAGAGCGAAGTCAGTGCGCGTTTGTTTGGCACTTATTGTTTTGCAGACAGCGTTTACGAGATAATTCTGCATCCTCGGCCCGCTTCACCTGTCGCGACTAACATCGTCGAAACCGATCATCCCCGTATTTTGTTATCAAACCGGTCAGGACCCTTGCGGAACCGTTTTGCGGGTTCCGCGCCGTTCCTTCCCGGACTACCAATCATAACGCACTGTTGCCAGGAATCATTCCCGGCGGCACCTGCGTGTTCCGAGCCGCTGCTGGTTGCGCGGGGCAGCTTCGTACGACTGCCCGCGGCCGGGGTCCGGGGTCAGCCGCGGTTCCGCTCGCGCATGACGCGCAGCGCTTCGCGCTTGTCCTGCTGTTCGCGGAGCGTCTGGCGCTTGTCGTATTCCTTCTTACCGCGGGCGACGCCGATCTCCACTTTCGCCCGGCCGTCCAGGAAGTACAGCTGAAGGGGGACGATCGTGAAGCCGGATTCACGGATCTTATGCGAGATCTTGGTCAGTTCCTCGCGGTGGAGCAGCAGTTTGCGCCGCCTGCGGGCTGAGTGGTTGGTCCAGCTTCCCTGATTGTATTCAGGGATGTGGATGCCCTCCATCCACAGCTCGTCATTGTAGAACGTGCAGAACCCGTCAACCATGGACGCATGCCCCTCACGGAGGGACTTCACTTCCGTCCCCATCAGGGCGATGCCTGCCTCGTAGGTATCGAGGACATGGTAGTCATGCCGGGCCTTCCGGTTGGTGGCCACTACCTTACGGCCACTTTCTTTCGGCACGGTAGAACTCCTCAGCTCGTGGTCTGGATGGACGCCCCGGCCGCGTGGCTCGGAGCTACTTAATTCTACGGCAGGCCCGGGGGCATGCCGTTTGTGCCGGTCATCGCCCGGCACGCGGGGACCGTCAGAGCAGGATCATGGGATCCACGGCCTGCCCGTTGAGCCAGGTTTCGAAGTGCGAATGGCAGCCCGTCGAGTTGCCGGTGGTTCCTGAATACGCAATGAGCTGGCCTTGGCTGACCTGCTGGCCCATCGAGACCACCACGCTGCTGTTGTGGTAATAGATGGTGGTCAATGAGTTGCCCTGGACCACGCCATGTGAAATTTTGACGTTGTTGCCGCCGCCGTCGTTGCTCCAGCCCGCCGAGACAATGGTGCCGGCAGCCGGAGCATAAACAGGAGTGCCGCAGCCTGCGCCGAAGTCGATACCGGTGTGCATGTATCCACCGGAGCCGTAGAAGTCCACGGTACCGGGAGGCGTCGCACGCCAGCCGAATCCCGAGGTGATGGCGACGTCGGACGAGAACGGGTGCCGCAGCCCGAAAGCTGAGGGCGGCCCGATCTGCGGGACGTACGGCTGGGCTGCCTGTCCGGCCGCCCTTGCTGCTGCGGCGGCAGCCTCGGCTATGCGGCGCTGTTCGGCTTCCCAGGCTTCCCGGAGTTTCCGGTCCCGCTCGACGATCTCGGCGGCTACTGCATTCTGCGCCGCCTGGACCTTGGAGAGCTGGTTCTGGATGCCGGGCTTGGCTGCCTGCAGCTCGTTGTTGAGGCGGGTGGTGTCAGCGATGAGCTTGTCCACCTGTTCCTTCTTGGCCGCGGCCTCGTCACGGGCTGCTTTCTCCCGGGCCAGGGCGGCGTCAGCCTTGGCCTTGAGGTCCTTGATCTCCGCTTCAACGGCTTGCAGGCGTGCCTGCGAATTGACGTTGGTTGCGTTCTGCTGGGACAGCTTGTCCATTGCCGAGTTCTGGCTGCGCATCGCCTGATCGGCGAGGTCGATGGTGTCCGTCAGGCTTCCGCCGCTCTTGGACCCGAAAAAGAGCGTGAGGTTGGACGGAACGCCGCCGGACTTGTAGGCCTGGGTGGCAATCTGGCCGATGAGTTTCTTGGTGTCGGCGATCTTCTGCTTGTCCGTCTCAAGCTGCTGCGTGATCTTGGCTTTGTTCTGCTGCGCCAGATCCACGCGGGCGGCAAGGGCCTCGACTTCCTTGACTGCACTCGCAACCCGGCCCTGCGCCTCAAGCAGCGCCTGCTGTGCGGCCGGAAGCTGCCCCTGGTAGATCACCAGGTCCCCTGCGGCCTTGGCAATCTTGGCGTCCACGAACTCAAGGGACTGCTGCACACGGGCTGCCTCGGCTTCGAGGGCGGCCTGCTTGTCTTCAAGCTCGTCCGCGAAGGCCACGGGCGTGGAGGCACCCAGGCTGGCGGCCAGGATCAGGGCCAGGGCGGCACTGACTATGCGGCTGCCCCGGCCGGCAGGCCGAAACCGGCGGGCCTTTTGGTCCATAGCTGTCATCATCATTCCTTCGTTGGTAGCCACAGCCTAGACCCGCAAATATCTACGTAAGGTCAAGAGAGACGAAATTCCAGCCAAAGTTGCGCCCAAGGCGAGCAGCGCCGGGGCGAGGATCAGCGTCTGCGCCGGCGAGATGAACGCCGTGTCCGGATATTGCTTGGACATGTACTCGCCAAGGAAGAAGTGGGCCACGGCCCAGAGGGTGCCGGATGCCAGCGCAGCTCCGATCACGGCGGCGATGACGCCTTCGAGAATGAACGGCAGCTGGATAACGATCTTGGAGGCGCCGACCAGCCTCATGATTCCGGTCTCCCGCCGCCTGCTGAAAGCGGAGAGCCGGATGGTAGTCGCGATCAGCAGGATCGCGCAGATGATCATCACGCCGGCGATGATCACGGCCACCAGGGACGCGGCGTTCATCACCGAGAAGAGGCGTTCCAGGACCTGTCGCTGGTCGATCACGGTCTCAACGCCTGGCTGCGAGGAAAACGTCTCGCTGATGATCTGGTACTTTTCCGGATCCTTCATGTTGATCCGGAAAGAGGCCGGCAGCTGGTCCGGGGTCACCGAGTCAACAATCGGGGAGTTGGAGAACTGCTCTTTGAAGTGCCTGTACGCGTCGTCTTTGGACTCGAACTGGAAGTCGTTGATGTACTGGGCCACTGCGGGTGATTCCAGGAGCGTGCGCAGGTTCTCCTGCTGTTCCGGCGTGGCCGTCCCGGTGGCGCAGCCGGCCGCCGTCGAGCCGTCACCGCAAAGGAAGATTGCCACCTGGACTTTGTCGTACCAGTAGCCCTTCATCTGGTTGATCTGCAGCTGGAGCATGCCGGCAGCGCCGACGAACGTCAGCGACACGAACGTCACCAGGATTACCGACACAACCATGGACAGGTTGCGCCTCAGTCCGCTGCCGATCTCGCTGAGAATGAATGCGAGCCTCACTTCGCCTCCCCTGAAGACGAGGGGACGGAGCCGTCTCCGGGTTCGGCTGCCGACTCGTCCGGGCGTCCGCTGGCATCCTTAAGGCGCCGGGACTGCCCCACGACCGGAATCATCGAGGTGTACAGGGCACGGGCTTCGTCACGGATGACAACGCCGTTCCGGAGCTCCACCACTCGTTTGCGCATTTCGTTGACGATGTCGTCGTCGTGCGTTGCCATCACCACAGTGGTGCCGTTCTGGTTAATCTTGTCCAGGACGCCCATGATGCCCATGGAAGTGGTGGGGTCGAGGTTTCCGGTGGGTTCGTCCGCCAGGAGGATCCCCGGACGGTTGACCACGGCGCGGGCAATCGCCACGCGCTGCTGCTCGCCGCCCGAAAGCTCGTGCGGCATCCGGTGTTCCTTGCCTTCCAGGCCAACCGTTTTGAGGACCTCGGGGACCGTGTCCCGGATGATGCTGCGGCTCTTGCCGATGACCTGCATGGCGAAGGCGACGTTCGCGAAGACATTCTTCTGCGGGAGGAGCCGGAAGTCCTGGAACACGACGCCGATCCCCCGGCGCAGCCGCGGTACGCGCCAGCTCGAAATGTTCGCTACGTTCTGGCCGGCCACATACACGGCGCCAGAGGTTGCCCGGTCTTCTTTGAGCACCAGGCGGAGGAAGGTGGATTTGCCGGAACCGGAGGCGCCCACGAGGAACGCGAATTCACCACGGTCAATTTCAAGGTTGACAGAGTCCAGCGCCGGCCGGGCCGTCTGGTCGTAGACCTTGGTGACATTTTCGAAACGGATCATTGCCCTAAGTACCCTGCAGGACACGGCTGATGGAGCCCAGTACTGCAGCCGGCGCACGGGCTTTCTTTTGGGGGAAGTAGAGCTCCGGCCCCTCGACTATACGCACGGCAACCTGCAGAAAAGCTGGAGTTCCGGCGCGTGTCGCAGGTTTTCAGCCACCGAATGGAACGCCCCGCCAACGTGTGCTCCTAGTTGGCGGCGTTGCGGTTGTCGGTACGCCAGCGGATGCCGGCGTCAATGAAATCGTCGATTTCGCCGTCGAACACTGCCGAGGTGTTACCGACTTCGTGCTCGGTCCGGAGGTCCTTGACCATCTGGTACGGGTTCAGCACATAGGAGCGCATCTGGTCCCCCCAGGACGCCTTGACGTCCCCGGCGAAGGCCTTCTTTTCAGCGTCTTCCTGCTCCTTCTTGAGAAGCAGGAGCCTGGACTGGAGGACCCGCAGGGCGGCGGCACGGTTCTGGAGCTGGGATTTTTCGTTCTGCATGGACACCACGGTCCCGGTGGGAATGTGCGTCAGGCGCACGGCCGAGTCGGTGGTGTTCACGGACTGGCCGCCGGGGCCGGATGACCGGAAGACGTCGACGCGGATTTCGTTGTCCGGGATATCGATGGAGTCCGTCTGCTCAATCAGCGGAATCACTTCGACGGCAGCGAAGGACGTCTGGCGGCGGCCCTGGTTGTCGAAGGGACTGATCCGGACCAGGCGGTGGGTGCCGGCTTCGACGCTCAGCGTGCCGAAGGCATACGGGGCGTTGACTTCGAAGGTGGCTGACTTAAGCCCGGCTTCCTCGGCGTAGGAGGTGTCCATGATGGTGGTCGGGTAGCCGTGGCGTTCGGCCCAACGCAGGTACATGCGGAGCAGCATTTCAGCGAAGTCGGCGGCGTCCACGCCGCCGGCGCCTGCTCGGATGGTGACAACTGCTTCACGCTCGTCGAACTCACCGGACAGAAGCGTCACTACTTCAAGGTCCTTCAACGATTTGCGGATGGACTCAAGCTCTGCCGCGGCCTCGCCCATGGAATCGGCGTCGTCCTCGTCCTGGCCCAGCTCCACCAGGACCTCAAGGTCGTCGATCCGGGAAACCAGGGTGTTGAGCCGTTCGAGTTCGCTCTGGCGGTGCGAGAGCCGGGAGGTGATCTTCTGTGCGGCCGCGGGGTCGTCCCAGAGGTTCGGCTCGCCGGCGCGCTCGCTCAGTTCGGCGATGTCTTCCTTCAGCTCCTCAACATTCGAGACGTTTTCGATGGAGGAGTAGGTGGCGCGCAGGGCGCGGATTTCTGCGGAAAAATCAATTTGAGCCATGGTTGTTAAAGCCTACGCTATCCTTCCTAGCCGCCCGTCACCGGGTCCGGACCGCTAACGGACAAGACGGGAACGCGCCGTGGATGTCGCCTCAATCCTGATTCCGTCCGGGATGAGGAAATTAACGATCGGAGGATGCACCTCTGCGGTCAGCACAACGACGGCGGTGGAACCGTCCGGGCTGCCGGTGGCTGGCGCCACGGCGAGCCCGTGGAATCTGGCATGGGCGTCATTCCGAAGGAGGTAGTCGGCGGCGACGCTGCGCACCCGTGCACCGTTGAGCACGGCTGTGGGACTCCCGCCTTCGGTCTCGACCTGGCCCAGCGTGTAGCTGTCGGCCGCCGCTACGGAGGCCCCGTCTGCCGCGGACAGCAGCTTCTTATGTTCGAGGTAGAGGGCGGATGCCGCCATGACTGCGGTGGTGACAAGGAGCGCGAGGAGAACGTAGCCGATGATGAGGACCATCATTTGCCCGTCCTCCGCATCCGGTTCAGTGTGCGGGGTATTTGCCGTTATCGGAACCGCCCCACAATCTGGGTGGCGGAGGCGTCCAGGTGGCTTGCGTTGAGGCGGAACGCATCGCTGAACGGTACGAAAGGCAGGGGGACCGTGAGGTGGACGGTGATCGTGACAGCCGATCCGGGGGCGAGGCAGTCCGAGGGCTGGCAGCTTGCGTCCATCCGCGCGTTGTCCGCTGGATGTCCGTAGTCCGCCAGGGCGAGCATGACTGCCTGCTCGGCCGCGGTGCGGCCGCTTTCAGCATCCGGCTGCGCAACGTACACCTTAGCGGCCTGGTCAGCGGCGCCGACAACGGCGAAGGCGCCGCCCTGGATCTGCCCCACTGTGATGATGAAGTACACAAGGGGGACCATGAGGAGGAGGGCCAGGAACGTGAACTCGACGACGGCGCTCCCCCGCTCCCCCGGGGCTGTTTTGCCGTTTCCGGAAAGTGTGCCCGATTCTGGTTCGCGGGCTCTGTCGATTTGTTCCCCGCGTTCGTACCCGGCGCGCTCCGGCAGGCAGGTAGCTTCCTGCAGGCGGCGCGTCAGCGAGTCCTGAATCCTACGGCTGAATCGCAGCATGGCCTTTCACCTCCAGGGCCTCCCGTGGACCGATCAGTCCGATCACCGGCAGCGGTGCCCTGACTGTCACTTCCAGCGCGCGGATACCCTGAAACGTCACTTCCGTGATGGTCACGTCTTTGGCGAAGTCCGAGTTCAGCGCCGTTGCGATCAGCTCGACTGTGCGGTCCCGCGCGTCGGCGGCGTTCCGGTCGGCGAGTGTGCCGTATCTGGCCCCTGAAGCGGCAGCGTCGATCAGCGTGTTGCGGACGTGCAGGACCAACGTCAGCTGGATCACCGCGAGGAAGAACATCGTGAGCAGGCTGCCCACCAGGACGAAGTCAACGACGGCGGAGCCTCGTTCCCTTGAGGACGTGCCGTCACATCCGGCCGGTTTCTCCGCCGTCCGGCGGGACGCACCTTCCGCCACCGCGACCGCCGTCGGCATGGGCTAGTTTCCGACCTTGTCCATGGCCTGGTTGAAAAGCCCTTCCAGGGCCGGCCCGGCCAAAGCCAACAGGGCGGCGACGAGGACGGCCGACATGAGCGTGATCATTACCCAGCCCGGCACATCACCCCGTTCGGGATGGTCCCCGCCTCGGAAGAAGCCCGAACGGCCTGCCGGCCGGGAGACCCCCGATCCCCGGAACACCAGCGCGAAGGTGTGGATCAGGGCCAATGCACGGATTCCGAGATTTTTCATTGAGCTTCCATTCTGTGGTTCCGGCTGGGGTCTGGTCCCGGCTGTCCGGGCGATCTGGATACGGTTATAGTCCGAGGCTGATGGCGGCGAGCCCGGGAAACACTGCAAAAATGACGGTCAAGGGAAGGACACCAAAAACCAACGGCACCATCATGGCGATTTCCTTCTTTCCGGCCGATTCCATCAGATCGCGCTTGGCAGTGTCGCGGACGTCCTGGGCCTGGGCACGGAGGACATCCGCCAAGGGAGTCCCCCGTTCCACCGCCACGATAATTCCGTCAACAAACCGCACCAGGGGGCCCAAATCGGTCCGTGAAGAGAACCGCTGCAGGGCTTCGATGAGCGGTTTTCCGGCCCTGGTTTCGCCGAGCACCAATTCAAATTCCTTGGCCAGTTCGCCGTGTGAGCTTCGGCAGACCCGGTCCAGCGCGCCGGTGGCACTTTCACCTGCGCTGACGGCAAGTGCCATGAGCTCGGCGAGGCTCGGGAACTCAGCCATCATCCGTTTCTCACGACGCTTGATCTGGGCGCCGAGCCAGTAGTCCCTGAACAGGAATCCTCCGAGGGCACTGCCCAATATTGCGACGACTGCGAGGAACGGATTGAACCGTCCCGTTGCCGCGGCGACTAGGACCAGACCGGTGGCAGCAACGAATCCCATGACTGCCCAGAGCAGCTGTTCAGCCCTGAAATCGACGGCCGATTTCCTGATTCCGGCCTGGGCCAGCCTGCGGGCCAATGCCGTCGTCCCAAGGTTGAAACGTCCCAGGAACGAGAGCCCGTCCTTGAGGACCGGACGCAGTATGCGTTCCAGCGGCCCGAATGGGGTGAGGGTGTCGTTGGCGGCCGACAGCAGCCTGGATTCCAGGTTTTGCGACTTCAATTGCGGTTCGATGCGTTCCGTGAAGCTGACCGGCCGCATGAAGGGCAACCGTACTAACAGGAGCCAGAGTCCCGCGCCGAGAAGGACTCCGCAGACCACGGCCGTTGCGTCCGGCGACGTCACCTGAGCACCCGCTCGTCCTCGGGGAGGGCACCGATCCTCAGCATGACGGAGTAGCAGATGGCGGACACAACCAACCCGCCGAGGAGCACAGCCGCCCCCACCGGAGTGTTGTAGGCGGCGACGGCTTCCGGCCGGGTGGCCAGCAGCACCATCACGATCCAGGGCGCAGCCACTGCGAGCCGGGCAGCGTTCACTGTCCAGGATTGCCGGGCTTCAAGCTCGCTTCTGGTTCTGGCACTCTCCCGGAGAAATTCGCCGAGTGTTCCCAGCAGCCGTCCCAGGTCTGAACCGCCCACCTCCCGTGTGAGCCTGAGTGCTTCCACAATCCGGTCGGCGACGGGATCTGCGAGGCGCTCCTTGAGCCTGTTGAGCGCCGGGTCGAACTGGCCGCCGGCGCGATAGTCGGCACCAAAGTCACGAAACACGTGCCGCAGTTCCTCCGGACCCTTTTCACCCAGTTGGATCAGCGCTTCCGGCAGGGACAGCCCGGCCCTGATCGCGGAGCGAAGATGGTCAACAACGTCGGGCCATAATCGGCGCAGCGTCGCCGTGCGTTTGCGGGCGCGCCATCTGACAAGTGCCATCGGGAGCCACCCGCCGAACAGGCCGAAGCAGGCTGAGATGGGCCAGGACCGGGTCACAGCGAAGAAAATCAGTCCGACGAATGCTGCCAGGCCCAGGCAGGTGGATATCAGGCCAAGCCCCGAGACGTTTTCAATCCCGGCCGCACGCAGCAGGTCCTTGAGCCGGCTGGAGCGCGGCAGGGGTTTGGGCCTTTCAGGCTGTTCCCAGGCAGACCACCACATGAGGAAGAGTCCGGTGCCGAAGAGCACACCGAGCACGGGGGCCATCAGCGGACCTCCAGCAGGGCAGCAACGTCGAATCCTGCCGCGGCGAACTTCTCAGCGGCGGGCATGGAGTTGGCCTTGGGGTGGAGGTGGCCGTCGGACATCGCGAAGACCATTGACGATTCGATGATGCCGTTTTCAACCCGCCTGCCCAGCGACAGGATCTCCGTCACCTGGCGCCGTCCGCTGGACTGGCGGCTGCAGTGGACCACCAAGTCAATGCAGGAGGCAACCGTCGGCACCACAAACGCACTGGAGATATTGTCGCCGGCCAGGAGCGGCAGTGTGCACAGTTTGGTGACGGCGTCATGCGCGGAATTCGCATGGACGGTGCACATGCCCGGTAAGGCCGAATATTTCTCAGGCACAGCCCAGAGCAGAACGGAGTCCTGCGGCCTACCGCACTTTGCGCAACGTTAGTCTTTCGTGAACCTGCGATGGAAGGAGCTGATACTGCCACATAATCTTCTCAACGGAGGAGTCCAAGTTGTCAGCAGACGTGTCCAAAGCCCTAAGCTGCTTCCACGCTTGATCTACGTCCACAGCAAGAACAAAGATGATCGGCGGCGATCCCAAGTACACGTGGTCCCTGGCAATGGGAACGGCATCAGGTTGAACGACCAACTTTGGGGACACGATCAAACTAAAGCTGAAGGAAGGTACTTCTTCAGCGTCGACGTCGCTGGCCAACGAGTCCAACTGCGTATTGGTCTGCCGGATGTACTCCATGCTTATAACCCCTGCAGATTTTTGCTCGCTCTTGGCCTCAACGGTTATCCAAATTTTTGGCCACATCCAAACAGCATCAGTCCGCCCATCAAAATTCGGCTTGAACGAACGTGCGCCGAGAAATTCCCCCAGCTGAACAAGTGCAGCTTCATAGCCAGCCGACTCAACATCCGATAGGCCTGCCATCATTCGAGCATGGCTTTTGTCATACTTACCGAGCTTCCGGAACCTTCCGTTGAGCAGGTCGATAATGGACGCAACGGCCCCATCGTCCATCTCTTCCGTGATGACTGTGTCTGGGCTCGGTCGATCGAGCTCCCGGAGCCACGTCGTTCCTGCTGCAGCCGCACGCGCTTCCTTCATCAAGGTTTCTGCCTTGAGCGCCAGCCCTGACTCATTTTGAACGTTAGCCAGACCAAACCAACTCGCACCAAGATAGGCCCAGAGCGCCCGATAAGGCTTTAGAGGCGGTTCTGTCAGCGCCTCAAACACCGCCTGGGCATACTGCCCGGCTCGAGCCCAATCTCCACCCCAAGACCCCTGCCAGGCGAGCACCTCATTCACCGTCGTCTGGCCCAGCTTGGAACTCGCACTACTTTGCGAAGTCGTCATTTCGGCGCGCATGCTGGACAGGGTGGGTTCAGCTTCCGTCTGCCATAGAGTGTCTTGCGCTAAGGCGCTGTCTATCAAACTAAGGACGTCCTCTGGCGAGTTTTGACTCGCCAGTTTTCCAAAGGCAAGCTCCGCCTGCAGCTCAACAGGTAGGGCTTCCAAATTCTCATGCCGTGACAAGTAGTTGACGAGCTCATCTCCGGCTACAACGACCACAGAATAATCACGTGGGCCACGTGTGCACCGACCAAATCCCTGCACTATACGAGTCCGCACTCGCTCTGCGAGAACCTCCTTAGCCCTGAGCCGCCCGTCTAGAAACTGATCCTGCGGATGACTTGCTGAGGGCAAATTCAGCATCAACATCATGCGACAGGCGTCGCCGGCCAGATCCATGCCGTCGTACCGGTTAGGCGCAAGGAGCGTCCCACGGTCTGCTTTTCGGAAGGCGGCAAAGTCATCGCTCTGCTTAACTTCGAAACGCTCTGACCCATCCAGCCCTAGCTTTTCGGCTACCGAATCCGCTTCCGATTGGCTGGGTGTTAGTACCATTCGCTTATCCGCTCGACGAATGGCAGCGAGCGTCAAACCCTCCTGGTCATACTCGCTTTCACCGTCAAAATCTGCGAGATCAGGGAACACAAAAAACCTTCGCCCGCTGCCCGACCGACTCCACTCGTCTGGGACTGGCACGCGCTGAATGCGGGCCACACCAAAGGCACGTTCGAGCTCTCCGGCACCTCCGAGGGTCGCCGACAAGTACAGCCTCTGGTCGGGATCAGTGAAAGCAGGATGGCTGGACGTTGGCGGTATCATCGGGCGCACGTAAAGGCTTCGTCCAGAAATGTAAAAGCAACATGACCTGAGGTTGTCCTTCAACCACGAAAGCGAAAATCGACGATTGTCCGTGAGCGCTTCGCTAAATAGGGCCTCGATAGCTGCCGAGTGGTGGTCAATTACAGAAGTTGGTATGAGCCGAACGTCCGAGTCAAATCCGGCCGTGGCGCTCCTAGGCTGGGACAGACGCGCCACGAGGTCCGTGTCCAGCGAGTCGGAAACTTCAGCTAGAAAGGCTGCGTACACGCCTTCATCGTGAAGAATGCTAAAAGACCATGCCTCGGCTACGTAGTTCTCAGCGGCATGGGCATCGTCGAACAGAAGCGTTTGTGCATCGTGGAAACGTGGATTTGTGTTGAATATGTGCGAATACGTCGTTACTGCCAGCCGCTCCGCTGACACGTAACGTTGGAGGTCTCGCCGGTCCCACTCCGCGCTTCGCCCCGTCAGGAGACTTACGGCAATCCCCTGATCCCCCGCAGCCCTAGCCACCTGGTTGGCCAGCTGCACTGTTGGGCAGGCATATACGACACGATGTCTGAGCGCACGACGCTTCCACTCCCCAATTAGCAAGCCAACCAGAGTCTTGCCAGAGCCCGTTGGAAGTTCCAGGGCGACGTTGGGAGCGGCCCTATGTTTGTCAAAGTACGTACGGAGCTGGTCCGCTTGATGCGACCACAGGGCAGGCACACCAGTCGTCAACTTTGGCAAGTCTCCGAAGAGCGCTTCTGGGGAAGCTGATGGGGCTACAGCAGCAACGCCCTTCAGAAAACTAAGTGGTTTTGAATTGCCGTTCACATCTACCCCATCCAGCTTGATTACCCATTTTGCCGTCCGTCACTAGGCCCTTGCATAGTAGATCGATCCGGCCCTATTTGCTGGCAACGCATGATCAGAGCGCCGTCTAGCTGTCGTGAATATTTGAAAGACTCATCGCCCGGTCATCGTGGGGCTGCTCGCAAGTGAGCGTATAGCCCCGTTGCCTGTAGCTGAAGGACGACCAGACTGATGGCGTTTGGGCATCCGGGCAGGCTGTAAAGTCACCTTCGAAGCGCACGCCGTCCCAGTTGGCGAACGGTATTTCCTGCAATACATCCGCGTTTCGATTGCCGAGGCTGTTATCCCTGAAGTGTGGCACTTCATTGAAATACGCGAAGTTGAACAGCATTCCAGCTTCAAAAACCGTCCCACCGAACCGCGCCTCTTTACAGAATTCAGCCGCCCTGAACCAGGCATGACCTGCAAATATCACTCTTGAAAACCATGCGCGGCCAGTGAATATGCATCCATCGAACTGGGCGTTCTGCGCAAAAAAAGCCTCACGCATGTTTGCACTTCCGCTGAAGATTGAACCGTTGAAGTCGACTTTCTGCAGAAATCGGCAGCCAGAAAAATCCACGCCTGGCAGATAACACCTTGATAAGTCAAAGGTCATGTCCGACCACGACGTCGCGTCATCCAAGGAGCGCCTAGTGCCACGGGCTATTGAAGACAGAACAGCTCTTCGAACCTCCACTTCATCGGCGCGTGAAGATTCAACATATGCCCCGGCTATGCGTGTCCGTTCGCTCCGATAGTCGGCAATCACGTCAAGCTCAACGACGATAGGACTATTCTCGGGCCTCGGAAGGAGCAATCTGGGAGTCGACGGCGGCGGCGGTATCTCTTCCTTCGCAGAGACTGACTCGTTTTCACTTCCCCATGTAGGTGACTTTTGAATTGGCGTCCGCATATACCCACACAGAAGGTCAACACACTGCTGACGGCTTTCCCGCCACTCATCAGCCAGAGCCGCCAGGGCGTAGACGCCGCCGATTCTGGTCGCTGACCTTTCGGACCCTAGCATTTCCGCAGCTTGACCGAAGCGCTCGCTGAAGTGTTCAGCAGTTTTCAACTTCGCTTCTCGCTGCTCAATGTCAAGTCGTTCATCCGCCTGGACGTGACTCCGATACTTCAGCACCGTAAACGCGACGAACAAAACCCCGCCAAACAGACCGGCCGCAACAGTGATTGCTGGAACTCTCACACCAAAGGGCGAACCGCTGGGCGCCTGCGACGGATCACCGGATGGGTAAAACTCTGTTGCTCGGAAAGCAAATGCATAAAAGGCGAGGAACAGTGTCGAACATGCCGTCGCAACCAAAATCATGAGCGGCAATGTCCTGAACCGAACCACCTTGGGTTCGTTTGACTGCTCGGCAGTTGCAATAGACCACACCAGCGCAGCCCCTGAAATCAGAGCGGTCACCAATATTGCGTTAGCAATCGGTGAACCATAAAAATCTGCGATGGTAAGTCCCCTTCTCCACGTGCACGGCGTTGGCACAAGTATATGAGTCGGAAGCCGACTCAAATCTAAGTTGCTTGTCGCGACGTCGTGCACCGGAGTCCGAACAGCGATTGTGACGTTGCTCCTATGCCTGTTACTCGCAGCCCCGAGTAACAGGCATAGACCCATGGAGGGCAACTACGGTCGGCAATGTGTTGCCGCCCACGCTTGAGGGGAAATCAGAGATTTCCCCTCCCCTAAGCAGTAGAGGGCCCGTTCAGAGAGTCGCAAAGTGTGACCTTTGTTACATTGTGTCCAAAATCGTCGAGTTGGACATTCTTATACCAATGGAGGATGCGAAACGCCCCCGGACAACGCCAGTGAATGCAAGAAGAAAGGAACCATGCCGCACCTACAAGGGGAAGAACACCCCCGCCACAAGCTCACGGCGGAACAGGTAAGGGAGATTCGTGGCCGCTACTCGCCCGGCATCACCACACAAGCCGAACTAGCCACTGAATACCGCACCAGCAGGCAACTCATAAGCCAGATCCTCAATCGGCAGGTGTGGACACACCTCACCAACTAGCGGCACACTCCCTCAAGCCCGAGAACCTACCGGTTCCGGGCTTTTTTCATGCCCTGAACACGAAGGAAGACCATGACCCGCTTTACAGCGTTTCAGACCCGCTACCACGAACACATCGAAGCGGACATTCGACTTAGCCCCGATGCTAGGCGCATCGCCTACGCCCTCACTTGCTACACCGGTCCGGGAACGTTGGCTCGCTGTAGCTGGCTGCAACTCCGCAAGGCAACCGGGCTCGGCCACGACCGCACCGGTCGCGCCATGCACCAACTCATCGACCGCGGATACGCCAGAAGACGGCAGACCACTGACGTCACGAGGGCTGGATGGCCGCTCACCCTCCCGCGCTAGCCCTGCTCCGCTAGGGCTTCGCAGGAAGCGCCACACCGGTGCATGCACGATCCACCAAACAGCCTGCACCCAGCACCCTTCAACCAACGGAAGGGTGCCTCTCACATTGGCCGGTGCCAGGCCCGCAGATAATCCTTGCCAGCACTGGGCAAACCAGCCCGCACCACCCGCCAGAATTTTTTGCCGTTCGGGACAAACCGAGAACCGCCATCTCTGACAGCCTAGGAGGCTACAAACCATCGCCAGACAATGCGCAACAACCGACTGCAACCAGCCCATCCATGCGCTCCGGAAATGCCAGCGACACTACAAGGCCGACTACCGCACGCGCGCAAAATGCGACGTCCCCGGATGCACACGCGACAGGAAGATGCAGGGCAAATGCCGCGGACACGAACCGCTCATCATCCACGCTGCAAAACCGGCCACACTCAACGGCGCCATCCACCGATTCACATACAGCCTGCACGCCGACGGCGAATGCTGGACATGGCACGGAAATCAAAACATAGACGGATACCCCCTATTCCCATTCCGGAGCCGCGAATGGCTCGGTCACAGGTGGTCATACGCCTACTTCATCGGAGGCCACGGCACCCGACAGCAACTAGACCATGTCTGCGCCAACACGCTGTGCGTCCGCCCCGACCACCTGTTCCCGGTCAGCGCCAAGGAAAACTCCCGGCTCCGAACCAAGCGAGCCAAGAACCCCCTCCAGTGGATCACCCCAACCCGCTACGTCCGGCAATGGTCGGACACCGCCGAACAGTTCGCCCAGGCACTCGGGCTCCCCGGCACAACCCCCGACCAATACCATCTAGCCGCCTAGCGCATAGGAAACGTCTCTTTGGCCAAGCCCGAAACTATCCGACAAGCACGCACTTGGGATCAACGCAAGAACAAGCTCATCACCTCAGGATGGTGCAGCCCATGCGCCGCCCGTGCGGCTTGGGGCGAACACAAGAAGGGCTACTGCCCTCACTAGCTGTCCGGCCCAAACAGGTCTCGCTACAGGCGATTGCTGCCGATCTGACACCCTCCTGACTGCCACCGGGTGTTGCACCACCGGCCCCACGAAAAGTGGCAAATAATCGGCGCACAGCGCCACACCCAGCCCCGCCACGCTGACGCGCGACGGAACCAACCCACCGTAAGGACAACCACCTTGACCGATCACAAGACCCTGATCCTCGAAGCCCTCGCCAAGCTCAACGCCGCCAAACGGGAACACGCACCCCACGCTGCCGAACTCGCCAAAGCCCAGCAGCACAAAGACCTCGTAAGCCAGGCAATCCTCAACGGCGACCCTGCCTACGGCATGGCCGACCAGATCACCGCCGACACCCGGCATCGCGAAGCCATCATCGCCGAGAACGACCATGCCAAGAAGATCGCCGAACTGGAGCGAGAAATTGCAATGAAGCGCGGCCAACAGCTCGCAGCAGAAATTCACGACGGCACTGCCGGAGTCATGACAGACGGTGGCGCCGCTGCGTGGCGCAAGTTCTACACCGCCGTCAAAAAAGCCGCGACAGAACTCACGGTGGCGGCAGGCAAACACGACGCCGCGCTCGACGTCATGATCAAGGAACGCCTCAGCGAAACGGATTACGTCCATGCCAAGAAGGAACAGGTCCGCACCGCAGACGGATTCATCACCCGCTCCATTCCGGCCGGCAAGCCTTGGTCCTGGATCAAGCACGAACCCAGCAGCAACGGCATCGTGGACATGCCCGTCATCAAGGCCCGAATCAGCCAGCACCCCGCCGAATGGGTGGAGGTTGGCGACCTCCACATCACGGAGGCCAGCATGGAACGCGCCGTACGCTACGCCCTGTTCCATGCCCAGCATGGCAAACCGCTCGAAAGCGCCCCCGAATGGGCTAAATAGGTCACCGCACAAAGGGCAGGGCTTCGGCCCTGCCCTGCAGGGGCTGACACAGAATCACCCCCCAAGTAAAGACAAGGGCTCGCCACTGTCATCAGCTAGGGTGAGGGACGTGGATAAGAATCAGCTTTATTACGGGGACAATCTCGATGTGCTGCGCCAGTACGTCAGGGACGAATCTGTTGATCTGGTCTACCTAGATCCCCCGTTCAACAGCAACCGCAACTACTCCGTTATCTTCTCCCGCAACGGTAAGACGGATGGCGACAACGCCGCTCAGATTGAAGCTTTTGAGGACACATGGACCTGGACTCATCAAACCGAGGTTCAATACAACAAGTTCGTTTCCACCGGCCCAGGCAAGGTTGTTGACGCCCTTTCAGCCTTCCGTACGCTACTGGGAGAAAACGATGCTCTGGCGTATCTCGTCAATATGGCTCCCCGGCTGGTCGAACTCCACCGCGTTCTGAGAAGCACCGGATCACTTTATTTACACTGTGATCCGACGATGAGCCACTACCTGAAAATCTTGCTGGACAGCATCTTTGGTCCAGCAAGATTCAAGAATGAAATCATATGGAAGCGCACAGGGGCTCACAACGACACCAAGCAAGGCCGCACAGCTCTTGGCGCAGTCCATGACGTGATCCTGTTCTATACCAAGGACAAGCTGGCCACTTGGAATCCCTTTTTTACGCCCTACGATGATGAGTATCTCGAATCCGAGTACCGTCACATCGCTGATGATGGTCGCCTGTATAAGGAAGGCGACCTGTCGGCGGCGAAGCCGGGCGGAGACGTTAGCTTTGATTGGCCGGTTAAGCGGTTCGGCAATGACCCATGGCAAGCTGATCTCGATGACGAGTATCTAACGCCGCTTGAGGGTTGGTCCTACAAAATGGTTCGACCGTACAACAACCGGTTTTGGGCCTATTCAAAGGCCAACCTGATCGAGTTCGCTCGAAACGGTAAGCTCGCCCACCGAAGCACTGGCCAACCACGGCTGATGCTATTCGCGGAGGATATGCCTGGCATTGGTCCTCAGGATGTGTGGACGGATATCAAGCCAATAGGCGCTGGGGCAGCTGAAAAGTTGGGCTACCCGACGCAGAAGCCGGTCTCCCTGTTGGAACGCATCGTCGCGCTCAGCTCCAATCCCGGCGATGTTGTACTTGATCCTTTCTGCGGCTGCGGAACCACTGTGGACGCGGCGCAGCGATTGGGCCGTCACTGGATTGGGATCGATGTCACGTACATTGCGATTGACCTAATCGTGAAGCGTCTTCAGCACACTCATGGCACCACGATTCAAGAAACCTTTGCGGTCAACGGCATCCCACGTGATCTGTTCAGTGCACAAGCCTTATTCGACCGATCACCTTTCGACTTTGAGCGATGGGCAGTATCGATGATCAACGCGGAGCCCAATCAGAAACAGGTTGGCGACAAGGGCATTGATGGTGTGGCGCGCTTCCCAATTGATGGCTCAGGCAAGATCGGTAAAGTCCTTGTCTCCGTGAAGGGCGGCAAGAACTTAAACCCCGGCATGGTGAGGGATTTGAAGGGAACCGTAGAAACCCAAAAGGCGCAAATGGGAGTTCTAATCACCTTTGGTGAGGCAACTCGGGGCGTGAAGGATGCGATTGATCACGGCGGTCTCTATGTGCACCCCGCGAACAGTCAGCAGTTCCCGCTGTTACAGCACATCACCATTGCTGAACTCTTAGCAGGCAAGCGTCCTGAATTGCCGCCCACGATACTGCCGTACATCGAAGCCAAGAAGCAAAGCTTGCCAAAGCTGAGTCCTACCCTGTTCTAAAACAGAAGTAGAAGCTGCGGGCTCAACAAGCACAGGATACAAAAAAGTTCCTAACCCGTACGCAAAAAAACGTGCTAACCACTACCGGGCGAGGGAGGCGACCTGAAGGGGTCGCCCCCCTGGTCATTCAGCAGCGGCCACCAGGTTGTCGCGGGCAGCCTCGGCGAAAGATTCCCTCGCGTCGCGTATGGCCAGTATCTCCCCATAGGCATCCGATGGATGGGCGAACATCTCCAAGGAGCCGACGGCATCGAGCATTTGGTCTGCCAGCAGCCTCGCCGTCGCAGCCTGCTCTGGACTGCCGATGATGGCCAGTTCTCCTGTCAGATCATCCATCTCATCAAGAACCTTGAACCCGTCTTCGACGGCTTCAACGATGATCTCCCTCGTGATCCTGTCGAAGACTCCCTCGATGCCTTCCTCTGGAGAAAGCAGAATGCTCTTGGTCCCTGGCATGCGCTGCTCCCGCTCGTTGTCGTCCAACATTGCGGCCGCGCTATAGAGGCTCCGCTCCACAGCCGTAGCTTTAGTGACGATGGCCGCACAGACGCGATAGTTTTCTTCATGCCACCGCGATTTTGCCTCATGCTTGCGTCGACGCGTCTCGCCTCTGCTGTTGAATGACTGGGTGATCACGACGCCCAGCAAGGTGGCCGCGAACCCTCCCCCTGCAACCAGCATCTGGGCAGTCTGTTGATCCATGTCTCCCCCAAAGTTGTGCGGCCCACACGGCCAGCCAGTCACCCACTATAGATTGCTGCCGTCTCCCAACCCATGGGTTTTAAGACACATCAGCGAGACACCCAGCTATGCCCGTAAATATCACCCGGAATGTGTCTCGCAACCATGTCTCGCAAGTATGTGATACATTCGGTGTAAACAAACACTCTTACGAGACACCTTGAGAGGAACCCAAATGTCAAAGCTCATCGGTTACGCCCGCGTCTCCACGAAAGCCCAGGACGCCGACAGGCAACAGCAAGACCTGCTCGGGGCAGGCGTACGCCGGGATGACCTCTACGTCGATCACGGTGTATCAGGCGCCAAGGCCAGCCGCCCCGCGCTCGATAAAGCACTAGCAGCCCTCCACGCAGGCGACACCCTCGTAATCGCCACCCTCGACAGGCTGGGCCGGTCAACACAGAACATGCTCGACCTCGCCACCCAACTCAAGGCAGGTGGCATCAACCTCCGAGTGCTCAACCTCGGGGGCGGGGACGTTGACACGTCCACACCAATGGGCCAAATGACGTTCACAGTCATGTCCGCCCTGGCCGAGATGGAATTGGCTATCAAACGCGAGCGCATAAACGACTCAGTCAGCAAGCGCCGTGCAGCGGGCAAAGACCTCGGTGGACGCAAAGCCTCATTTACAGACAGCCAAATTCAAAATGCGCGACGGCTTATCGAAGCCGGACAACCGGCAGCACAGGTGGCACGGGACCTCAGCATGTCCAGAGCAACCCTGTATCGGCGCATGGAACAACTCACCAAGGCCTGAGCGAGAGCACAGAGAAGCCCCTGCCTGACGGCAGGGGCTTGCTTTGTGAGGCTACAAGGCCTGCTGGGGCAGAACGGATGCGAGGTGCGCGTCGCGGTCCGCCTCAGTCACGAGATGGGCTTCCCACCTAACCTGCACCTCGCCATTTACACGCGCAACGACCAGGCCAGGAATATCCAACAACAGCTCAAAAGCCTTCACTATTTCCGCCAACCTCTCATGCCGAACCCGAGTGGCGCGACACCGGGACGCTACCCCGATCAGCGACGGCGTTTCAATTAACCTTGCGTTTATAAACGATCAACTGGCTACCTGCGCAGGCAGGGATTCGATCCACTCCCGGTAGCTGCGGCGACGCTCAGGCGTCGCCAGTTTGTCGGGGTCATATCCCTTCGGCCAGATCCTCACTGTCGCGGGATTGAACACCTTGGTTGACCCCTTGCCATGAGGCAACAGGGTGACCTCCAGATTCTGCCGCATCCAGTCCCGGCGATCATCCAGGGGCAACGCCAGCCACTCCGCCATTGCGGCTTGGGTGGCCGCCGGGGGCACCCCATCCCCCGACCAGACAGGTCGCTCTGCTGAAAGCCTAAGTTCAGCCATCCTCGACTCGTGCGCAGCTATCTTCCTCCGCGCATGCTCGGTCATTGTCCGCATCTGACCCGGCGTAATCTCACCTTCAACAGCCTGAATCGCGAAGTCATCCAGACGACGCCGCAGCCCCGCCGCCTCAGTCTCAAGCTTGGCAATCTCCGCAGCCATATCCGGCGCAACGGCCCGACGCGCATCGTTCACCCTAGCCGCGTCCCGCCACCCAGCTGCCCAGGCGTCCACCATCCCGTCAACAAACTCAATTCGCTTCCCGACATGCCCAGTGCCCTTGGCAGGGCAGCGATAGACCTTGTAGTTCTCACGATTGCGCCCCGAAACCGTGGCTGACCGAACAGGCTCTCCGCAATGGCAACGAGCTATGCCCGCCAGCAGGTGGACCGCCCTGTTCGACTGCGAGCGCCGACGCGACGGATCAGCAAGAATCGAACATACCGCCCGCCAAACGTCCTCGCTCACCAACGCCGGGAACTCGGAGGGCGTCGCCAGAATCTCGCCCTTCCACTCCGCCAGCCCGGCGTTACGCGGACGCAAAAGCATCTGGCGCAACTGGGCATAACCCCAGTGCTTGCCCGCCGTCGTGAGTATCCCAGCTTCATTCAGCCCGGCGACGAGGCTGCCCAGACTCTTGCCCGCGAGCACTCCGGCGAAGGCGTCGGCTACAGCTTCGCCTTCAGCAGGTTCGATCACCCAAGCGTCAGCGGGCTTATGCCAGCCGAACGGACGCCGCCCACCCAGCCACTTGCCAGACGCCGCCATCTGCTCCTGTGCGCGCCGAACACGGTCCGCCTTATGCTGGGACTCGTAGCGGGCAATCTGGCCCAGCAGGCCCGCCTTGAGCATCCCCTCAGGAGTGGCGAGATCGACCTCGCCTCCCTTCACAGCATAAGTGCGCACCGGCACCGGCGTCCGCGTATTGCAGAGCTGAATGTACGTTTCGAGCTCTATGGGCTGACGGTGCAAACGATCAGTGTGCCAGCACAGCACGACGTCGACCACGCCGCCGGACAGGGCCTTCAGCAGCCGCTCATATCCTGGCCGACGCTTACCGGAGTACGCGCTTATGTCGTTGTCCGAAAACACCTCGGTAATAGTGAAACCGTGCTCCTTTGCGAGCTTCCGGCAGTCGTCCTCCTGCCGCCGGACACCCAGCCCCTCGCCCGCCTTGTCGTCTGAAATTCGCGTGTAAATCGCCGCCCTGATCTGCATGGGAACAGTTTAACGTGTGTTGTGCATGAACGTTGTTCGGGAACCCGGAATTGAGTGCGATCAGCATGTCCAGGCTTTCCGCTTCCCGGACCTCTCCCACCACGAGGCGGTCCGGCCGCATCCGGAGGGCTTCCTTGACCAGCCTTCGCAGCGGGATTTCACCTTCGCCCTCAAGGTTTGGCTGCCGGCACTGCAAACCAACCACGTCACGCAATGGAAACTGCAGTTCAAAGATTTCTTCAACGGTGATGACCCGCTCCCGCGCGCCAATGCTGGCAGCCAGGCAATTCAGCATGGTGGTCTTACCGGCCTGCGTCGCCCCTGAGACCAGAATATTCAGTCCGCTGGCCACTGCGGCGCCAAGGAAACGCGCCGCTTGGGGAGTCAGCGTGCCGAGCTCCACTAGGTGTTCGAGCCGGCTCGCCTTGACCACGAATTTTCGGATGTTGACAGCCCAGTGCCGCCGGGTGACGTCGGGAATGACTACGTGGAGCCGGGACCCGTCGGGGAGCGCAGCGTCCACGAACGGCGAAGACATATCGAGGCGGCGGCCGGAGCTCTTGAGCATGCGCTCCACGAGGTCCCTGACCTGCTGGTCCGAGAGGCTCAGGGAGGTCAGCTCAGATTCTCCGTTTCGCGCCACGTAGATTTCGTTGGGCGCGTTCAGCCAGATTTCCTCGATAGTCGGGTCATCGAGCAGGGGCTGCAATGCCCCGAAGCCGGCAACGGCGTCGTAGACATATCTGCGGGCGGTTTCCAGCGGGCCGATGGGCGGCAGCGGCCCCATCAGTGCGCGCTCGTCGTAGTCGCTGACCGCCGCCTCAACCAGGCGCCTGACCTCGCCCGCCTGCCTCAGCGGGTCGAGCCCGCGGCGCCGGATGAGCTCGCGGACTTCATCCTCCACGATCCGAACAGCATCCATGAGTTCCCCAATGCGACTGCCGCCCCCGACTGAGGCAGTACAACTGCCTTAAAGCTAAGGGAGCATGGACTGTAGGCCAAGTCACATCTTTGTCGCTGTGGACAACCGCCGGAAAGTGCCGCCAGGAACCGCGGCTAGGTCACACTGATTCTTCGTACCCTGAGGGGTTCCTGCTTTGCCAGCGCCAGTGGTCTTCGCACATTGTTGCCAGGTTCCGCCGTGCTGACCAGCCCAGGTCCGCCAGGGCCGCGGACGGATCGGAATAGCTGACAGCAGCGTCCCCGGGCCGCCGGGGAGCGATCTCATAGGGCACGGGCGCCCCGGCCGCCTGACTGAAAGCCTCGATAACTTCAAGAACGGACGATCCACGGCCAGTTCCAAGGTTCCACCGGTACACGCCGGCCTTGTCCTTCAGGTAACCCAACGCTGCAAGGTGACCGGCGGCAAGGTCCATAACGTGGATGTAGTCCCGGACACCGGTGCCGTCCGCCGTCGGATAGTCATCGCCGAAAACCATGACTTTTTCGCGCCGCCCCACTGCAACCTGTGCCACGAAGGGCAGCAGGTTGTTGGGTACACCGACGGGGTCCTCGCCGATCAGGCCCGACTCGTGGGCCCCGACCGGGTTGAAGTAGCGGAGCAGGGCTATGCTCCAGCTTGGGTCCGCCGCACCGAGGTCCGAGAGGATGTCCTCGATCTGTTCCTTGGTCCGGCCGTAGGGATTGGTGGCATCCAGCGGTGCCTTCTCGATCAGCGGCACTTCCTCGGACGCGCCGTAAACCGTGGCGGAAGAGCTGAAGACGAGCCGGCGAACACCGGCACGGTCCATGCTGTGCAAGAGATTAAGGGTGCCTACCACGTTGTTCTGGTAATACCAGAGGGGTTTTGCGACCGATTCGCCAACGGCCTTAAGACCGGCGAAGTGGATCACGGCGTCAAAGCTGTCCTCAGTGAAGAGTCGGTCCACGGATGCTGCGTCCAGCAGATCCACCTCGCGGAAGTCAACTTTCTTTCCGCTGAGCTGTTCCACCCTGCGCAGCGATTCGCGGTTCGAATTCATCAGATTGTCGAGGACAACAACCTCATGTCCTTCTTCCAGCAGACAGAGCGTTGTGTGCGATCCGATGTAGCCGGCGCCGCCGGTGACCAATACCTTCATGGGCTCTAGTCTAGGACGGCGTCGAAGGCTGGTCACAGTCGCATCGTTGCCTGACGTTGTGTGAAGGAACCGCGGCAACCAGATCCGGCAGCAGGGGACCCAGCCGGCGGGCGGTTACGGCTCGAACGTTAGTATGTTCAGCATGACGACCTCGGAGCCCGGCACTTCGCCTGCCAACCAAACCGGCCACTCAGACGCGTTGAAGGTGGGGGTTTCCATGCTCACGCTTGTCCCGGGCGGGATGGGAGGCAGCGAAACCTATGCACGCGAACTGGTCCGCAATCTCGGTGCTTCCCAGGCAGTAAAACCCACCTGCTACGTCAACGAATCCGGGCGCGGGTTCAGCGAGGGGGCGGACGAAGTCGTGATTCCGGGGCTGGCCGGCGGCGCCTCGACCATCGCACGGCTGGCCACTCTGGCGAAAGGCCTCGTCAAGAGGAGCTCCATTCTTCGCAGGATGCGCCCGATGGACGTGTTCCATGTCCCGTTCACCGTTCCGCTGCCGAAGCCGCCGAAGGGCACGCCGTTTGTTCAGACCCTGCTCGACGTTCAGCACCTCGACCTCCCGGAGCTCTTCGGCACGGCCGACAAGCTGTATCGCAAGGTCTTCTATGAGAAAGCCGCACGCGACGCCGACGCGATCGTGACCATCAGTGACTTCGCCAAAGAGAGCATCGTCAGCCACCTCGGCATAGCACCGGAGAAAATCTTCACCGCCCACCTGGGCGTCAACGCCGAAGAGTTCACCCCGAATTTCGGAGCGCGTGAAAGTTTCATCATGTATCCGGCCAGGGGGTGGAAGCACAAGAACCACGCGAAGCTTTTCGAAGCCATGCGGTTGCTGGAAGTCACCGACCCCGGACTGCGCCTCATCCTGACCGGCGGGGCGCTGGACACCCTGACGGACATTCCAGCCAACGTGGAGGTCCGCGGCCTGGTCCCGCTTGCCGAGCTCAGGGAGCTGTATCGCACAGCGGCGTGCATGGTGTTCCCCAGCCTTTACGAGGGATTCGGGCTCCCACCGCTGGAGGCCATGGCTTCAGGCTGCCCCGTGGCAAGCTCAACAGCAGGTTCCCTTCCTGAAATCGTCGGAGACGCGGCCGAACTGTTCGATCCACAGGACCCTGCGGCCATCGCCGCGGCGATCCGGAACGCCATCAGCAGGACCGAGGAGCTGCAGCCACTGGGCCTCGAGCAGGTACGCAAGTTCACCTGGGAACACTGCGCCGAGGTGCACGAACAGGCGTACCGCTATGCACTGAATCAGCGTTCCACCGCAGCCAGTACCGTTTGATCACCCGTTACCTGCCGCCTCTGAGCGAAAGCTCCATGCCATATATAGTTGCTGTAGCCCCGCAAACAATCTGTAAGGACCTCTTCCCATGCCCCGTGCGCTAATCACCGGAATCACTGGCCAGGACGGCCTGTATCTCGCAGAGCTCCTTCTCTCGAAAGGCTATGAGGTCTTCGGCCTCATCCGAGGACAGAACAACCCCAAGCACGATCTGGTCCGCCAGACCGTTCCGGGCGTGAAGCTGCTCACCGGCGACCTCACGGATGTCTCTTCGCTGGTCCGGGTGCTCGGTGTGGCCCAGCCGGACGAGGTCTACAACCTCGGGGCAATTTCCTTCGTGGCTTACTCCTGGGAGAACGCGTCCCTGACCACTGACGTCACCGGCAAGGGCGTCCTGAACATGCTCGAGGCGACCCGCCTGTATGCCGGCGACGACATCTCCAGGGTGCGTTTCTACCAGGCGTCCTCGTCCGAGATGTTCGGCAAGGTCCAGCAGGTGCCCCAGACCGAGGAAACCCTCCTTTGGCCGCGGTCCCCCTATGGCGTAGCCAAGGTCTTCGGCCACTACATGACAATCAACTACCGCGAGTCCTACGGCATGCACGCATCAAGCGGCATCCTCTTCAACCACGAGTCGCCCCGCCGCGGTCCGGAATTCGTCACCCGCAAGGTCTCCATGGCGGTTGCCCGGATCAAGCTCGGACTCCAGGACGAAATCGTCCTTGGTAACCTGGACGCCAAGCGTGACTGGGGCTTCGCAGGGGACTACGTCGAAGCCATGTGGCTGATGCTGCAGCAGCCCGAAGCTGACGACTACGTCATCTCCACCGGCGCAACGCACTCCATCGAAGAACTCCTCCAGGCCGCCTTCGACGCCGCAGGCCTGGACAACTGGCGGCAGTACGTCCGGCAGGACCCCAAGTTCATGCGTCCCGCCGAAGTCGATCTGCTGATCGGTGACGCGTCCAAGGCGCAGGAGAAGCTGGGCTGGAAGCCGAAGGTCTCCTTCAACGAACTCGTCAAGATGATGGTTGAGAACGACATTGCCGAGCAGTCTGCCTTGATGCGGTGAACCCGCTCAGCGAGGCGGGACCCGTTCCCGTCGGCACCGCCTTCCTTACCGGGGTAACGGGCCAGGACGGGTCCTACCTGGCAGAGTCCCTGCTCTCCCGTGGCTGGGAAGTCCATGGCCTCGTCCGCCATGCGCTGCAGCCGGGAGCACATGAAGGGGAAACAACCGTGGACGGGGTGGAATACCACCTTGGCGATCTGTCCCGTCCGGACGACGTGGGCACCATCCTGGATTCGGTCAAACCTGACCTGGTCTTCAACCTCGGCGGTATCAGTTCGGTGTACCAGTCGTGGCAGCACCCGTATGACACTGCGCTGATCTCAGGCGCTTCGGTCGTGTCGATGCTGGAAACCGTCTGGCAGCTGCAGCAGTCCACTGGTAAACAGATCCGCTTTCTCCAGGCTTCGAGTGCCGAACTGTTCGGCGAGGCGGAGTCGGCGCCGCAGAGCGAGTCCACCCCGATCAGGCCCATTTCCCCTTACGGCGCCGCGAAGGCGCTGGCGCATCACGCCGTCAGCGTCTACCGGGGCCGCGGGATGTTCGCTTCCTCGGCGATTCTCTACAACCACGAGTCGGTTCGGCGGCCGGCAAAATTCGTCACGCGCAAGATCACGTCGGGTGCCGCCGCCATCGCGGCGGGCAAGCTGGACAGGCTTTCGTTGGGGAACCTGAACGCTATCCGGGACTGGGGCTGGGCTCCTGACTTCGTGGACGCCATGGACAGGATCATCCATGCTGCCGAGCCCGATGACTTTGTGGTCGCCACCGGCGTCTCGCACTCCGTCCAGGACTTCGTGGAAGCGGCGTTCAAAGCTGTCGGCATTGACGACTGGCGCGCGGTGGTGGACGTCGATGAATCCTTGGCCCGCCCCACCGACGCAGCAGAAATGAGGGGCGACATCTCCAAGATTTCGTCCCGGCTGGGCTGGCGTCCGTCCGTCGATTTTGACGCCCTTGTTACCGCCATGGTCCGGCACGATCAAGCCCTCCTCGCAGACAAGTAGGCCCACCCTCCGTTCACATTGGTAACAAGAAGCACTCTGGTTACACCCGTAACATTGGTGCTACATTGGCCGGGTCATGAAGATGATCCGGAACGGCTCCGCTGTCCCCACCGTCCGAAATGACAAACCAATAGGTTTCTAATTTTGCGATGTGTGGGGATCTGCGCGTTGCCGGCCGGAGCAGAACATGAGTCTCAGCAAAGTTACAAGCGCACATTCGGGCGCAACAATCTCCTTCGGCGGACGGGTACTGGCCGCGGCCCTTCTGGCCTCGGCCCTGGTGTGGAGTTCGTTGGTGCCGGCTTTGCCGGCATCAGCCGAAGAACAGGTCGCGCCGGCGCCGTCGTCGACACCGGTTCAGACAGCGGACGCCACGCCTGCGCCCGTCTCCCCTACGGCGCCGGCTCCGGTCACTGCAACGGAAAGCCCGACGGCGCCCGCTCCGGCTCCGTCGCCGGGCGAGGCAACAGCGCCCAGCCCGGCTGCGGCCGCCACCGGGTCCGTTCCGGACGGATCAACGGTTGACGCAGAAACACTGGCCAAGCTCAAAGCCGCTCAGGGAGCCCACGGCGCGCACATGGGCCAGGGGCTGGAGCAAAAGCTCGGGATCAGGGCAACCACCGAAGCAGGCGCGGCATCGACACAGGCCACATACATGCCGCCCGGCATCCAGGGGCTGGACGTCAGTAGCCACCAGGGAGCGGTGAACTGGCAGGAACAGCGCAACATGGGCGGACTGTTCGCCTACGTGAAGGCGTCAGAAGCCCTCAGTTACCTCAATCCCTATTTTTCCAGTCAGTACAACGGCTCCCGCAGCGTCGGAATGATCCGGGGCGCGTACCACTTCGCGATCCCGAACGTCTCTTCCGGTGCCGCACAGGCAAACTACTTCGCGTCCAACGGAGGCGCCTGGAGTGGCGACGGAACCACCCTGCCTCCCCTGCTGGACATCGAATACAACCCCTACCCGGAACTGGGCAACACCTGCTACAACATGTCCCATAGCCAGATGGTCCTCTGGATTGCGGACTTCTCCAACACGATGTACACCCGGACGGGCCGCTATCCCGCGATCTACACCACCACCGACTGGTGGACGCAGTGCACCGGCAACAGCCCTGCGTTCAAAAACCAGCCGCTCCATATCGCCTCGTACCGCACCGTCTCCCCGGGCGTCCTGCCGGCCGGCTGGACCAAATACGATATCTGGCAGTACAGCAGCCAAGGCCCGTTCGCGGGCGACTCGAACGTCTTCAGCGGCAGCTACGCCGAACTCCAGGCACTCGCAACCGGCTTCGACCCTGTCCTCAACAAGTACAACTCGATGGGCGGCGCCTCCAGCCGGCTCGGCGCCCAGACACACTCGCTCTACTGCGGTCTGCCGGCCGGCGGATGCTACCGGCAGTATGCCGGCGGCCAGATCATCTGGCAGGCCAGCACCGGCGCAAAAGCCGTCTATTTCAGCTCCATCGGCGGTACCTGGCGCGGGTGGGGCGGCGTCGACGGCCGCCTCGGATACCCGAAAACCGATGAAACCTGCTCAGCCACCGCGTGTTCCCAGACCTTCGTAGGCGGGACGGTCTACTGGTCCACCTCAACGAACGCCGCCGCCGTCTTCAACGGCGGAATCGGCGCACGCTGGCAGACCATGGGCGGCACATCCGGGAGCCTCGGCTACCCCACGGCCTCCGAGACCTGTTCCGCCTCTGCCTGCAGCCAGACGTTCCAAGGGGGCAAGATCCTCTGGACAGCCGCCACCGGCTCCTGGGCCGTCACCTCCGGAGACATCGCAACGGCCTGGGAGGCGTTGGGCGGCGAAACCAGCCGGCTCGGCTATCCCACCAACAACAAATCGTGCACCGATACCTCGTGCGTCCAGAGCTTCCAGGGCGGAACCATGGTGTGGACCGGTGCCACGGGGGCGGTCCCGGTCTGGCGTACCTCCATTGGAAGCAAGTGGCAGGCCGACGGCGGTCTCTCCGGCATGGTCGGGGCACCCCGGTCAGCCGAAAGCTGTGAGGGATCCGTTTGCCGCCAGGTTTTCGTCAGCGGCCAAATATTCTGGACCCCGGAGTCCGGGACGCGGACCATCGTCAACGGCGAAATTTCCAAGAAGTGGACGGCCCTCCAGGCCGAGAAGGGACGCTTCGGCAGCCCTGTCAGCGACACTAATTTCTGTGACGGTAAAGAGTGCTCCCAGGACTTCGTGGGTGGCCGGATCCTGAAAAACCCCACCGCTTCCGGCCCTGCATTCGGAGTACTCCGCGGTACAGGAATCGGGTCCCTGTGGGCAGCCATGGGAAGCGAGAACGCCCGGTTGAGTTACCCTGCGACCGATGAGACCTGCGCCGGCAGCACCTGCAAGCAATCCTTTAGCGGCGGCACCATCTACTGGACTCCCGCCACCGGGCAGTGGGCGGTATACAACGGCAGCATCGGCGGACTCTGGCGGACCCTCGGAGCCGAGAACGCGCGACTGGGCTACCCTGTCAGCAACGAGACCTGCCTCGTCAGCTCCTGCCGCCAGAGCTTCGCGGGCGGCGATATCCTCTGGTCGCCCGCAACCGGCACCGCCGCGGTGTACTCCGGCGGCATTGGATCCCTGTGGCGATCGCTGGGGTCCGAATCGGGCCGGCTCGGTTTCCCCACGACTACGGAAACCTGCGCGGCAACATCATGCACCCAGTCATTTGCCGGCGGCGAGATCCTGTGGGCATCCGGCGTGGGCATGGGCGCCGTCTACAACAGCGGCATTGGCGGCGTGTGGCGGACCAACGGGGCGCAGAACGGTTTCTTTGGATTCCCCACCAGCACCGAAACCTGCACCGCGGATGCTTGCGTGCAGTACTTCAAGGGCGGCGCAATCAAGTGGAGTGCAGCAGCGGGCTACACCATAGACCGCTACTGAGTTTCCGGTCCGCTCGCCGGCGGCCTAGTGGCCCTGCGGGTCCTACGCCGCCGGCGCACCAGGGTGACTTGACAGGGCCACCTTGCGGCGTGACAGCGCCACCGTGTGGATGGATACGCCCAGCAGCGGGCCTATCAGCAGGGAAACGACGGCGCGGAGATCCGCGTCCAAGGGCAGCAGCAGGACAACCAGGGTGAGGGCGCCTGCGCACACCCATCCGGCAGAAGATACCCGGTGGCGGTTGAGGGCCACACACATACCCCCGGTGAGGGTAAGAAGGGCCAGTACCGCGGCGGCGGCGGTCAGTCCAGCGAGGACCCACGGCGCGACGTCGTAGTCCGGTCCGAACAGCAGGACCATGAGCCAGGGTCCCAGGAAGTATGCCGCCAGGGCTCCCACTGCCGCGACGCCCGCAATTGCGAGGGCGATCGGCCGCAGTGCCCCGAGGCCGCGGTCGCGGTGCCTGACAAAATGGGCGATGGCGACGCTCTGGAAGGTTCCCAGCGGAACCATCAGCGGTGCCCTGGTCAGGAGGATGGCAAGCAGCAAAGGAGCCGAAGCGAGGTAGACATCTGCTGGAGTCGTGATGCGATAAAGGATTGGGAACCCGACAACAAGTGATGCGCTGGCTGCGGTGGAGATGCTGGCGTGGCCCACTTTCCGCGCGAAGTCCCTGACGGGTACGGCCAGAGGCATGCTGAACGCTGACCGCAGCTGCGGGCTGAAGACGGCTACGAGCACCCAGGCCAGTGCCCCGGCCGCGGCGGCAGCCGCCAGCCCGGCAGTGGATCCCGCCAGCAGGCCGACGATGAGGACAAGGACCAGCCGGAATGAGGATTCGGAAGCGACGAGGGCAGAGAAATTGCCCCAAAGGTGCCGGCCGCTGAGGACTCCCGCCAAAGCGGCGTGCACGGAAAAAGCCACGCAGGCGCCGGCCAGGACAAGGACCAGCACCACCCAGTGGGGGCCCAGGACCGCGCGACCCCATAGCAGCGACGTCACTGCCAAGATGACTGCTACCCCGGCGGCGATGCCGAAGACCACGGCGAAGAGAGGAACCGTTCTGGGCTGTTTGGTGCGGCTGGCCGTGGCGCCATGGTCCGTGCCCACGGATGTTACGTACCGGATGATCTCCGTCTGGAGTCCGCCGAGAATACCGAACAGCAGGAAGAGCGCGGACCAGAAGGCAAGAAACTCGGCGTTGTCGGCCTTGCTCAGGACCCGTGGCACGAACCAGATGACCAGGTACCCGGCTGCTGCGGAGGCGATCGACGCCAATCCGACGGAAGCCGCCTGGCGTGCGGCAATGGTCGACTTCTGGGGTGCTTTGCCTTCGGTGTGCGTCATCCGTTAAAGGCCGGGGCTGCAGGGGTCAATTGCCGGAGAACTGGGGAGGTCATGGCAACATATTAGTGTCGGACACGGACGGGCACTCAATTGGCGCCGCCGCGCCCGCACCCGTGAACGAGCTCAGATGAGCTAGGACAACCCGTGGAAGTTGGAAAATGCCGCTCGATATTTTTGTACCGTACTGGGGCGATCCTGCGCTGCTGAAGGAAACCGTCGCGAGCGTTTTTGCACAGACCAACGGGGATTGGGTGCTTACCGTCATCGACGATTGCTACCCGGATCCCTCCGTGAAGGAGTACTTCGCGGCGATCGATGATGAACGGGTCTCCTACCAGCGGAACGAATCCAACAAGGGCATTACGGAGAACTACCGGACGTGCGTCTCCCAGGCCACCCAGGATCTCATGGTGATCCTCGGCTGCGACGACGTGCTGCTGCCCAACTACGTTGACGTCGTCCTGCAGGCTCACCGCGATTTTCCGGACGCTTCCGTGATCCAGCCCGGAGTTCAGGTCATCGACGAAAACGGGCAGATTGTCCGTTCGCTGGCCGATTCGGTCAAGCGGAAGTTCGTCGGACCCAAAACCGGCAACACGACGGTCCTGGCCGGGGAATCCCTCGCCGTCAGTCTGTTGGGCGGCAACTGGCTGTACTGGCCGTCCCTCGCCTTCCGGACCGACGCAATCCGCAAGGTGAGCTTCCGCGACGGACTCCCCATCGTCCAGGACCTCGCGCTGGTGATGGACATCGTCCTGCAGGGCGGGTCGCTGGTTCACGTCCCGACGCTGGCGTTCTCCTATCGCCGCCATTCCGCGAGTGCCTCGGCGGCGACGTTGACCGACGGAACGCGCTTCGCCGGCGACCGGGAGTACGCGCAAATTGCGGAGGACCTTTGCCGGGCCAAGGGCTGGAAGAAGGCCGCCGTGGCAGCCCGGGTGCGCTGGACCTCCCGCCTGCACGCCGTCACCCTCATGCCGGGTGCCCTGCTGTCCCGCAACCCGGTAGCGGTCAAGGCCACCTTCAGGCACGCTTTCGGTCACTGAGCCGCACAACTCCTATGAGAAACTGGACCTTGCACATGTCCGCCCCAGAAAGGCCTCACTAGTGACCCCCTCAACGTCATCAACAACGTCCCCTGCCAAACGAGGAACTGTCCTCGTAACGGGAGGCGCCGGGTTCATCGGCTGCGCCATTTCCCCGGCCCTGGTTGCGGCGTTCGACCGAGTGGTAGCTGTGGACAGCCTGCACCCGCAAATCCACGCCAGCCAGTCGCGGCCGGAGGAACTCGATCCCGCCGTCGAACTGGTGGTTCGTGACATCACTGAGGCGCAGACGTGGGACGACGTGCTCCCGGACGTCGCGCCCGACGTCGTGATTCACCTTGCTGCCGAGACCGGAACCGGACAGTCGCTGGAGGAATCCACGCGCCATGCGATGGCCAATGTCGTGGGTACCACGCAGCTGCTGGACGGCCTGAACCGGAGCGGCAAGCTGCCGCGGCGCATCGTCCTGACAAGCAGCCGAGCTGTATATGGCGAAGGCGCTTGGAAGTCGGACACGGACGGCACCCTCTTTTATCCCGGCCAGCGTTCAAATGAAATCCTGTCACGCTCGCAGTGGGACTTCCCCGCCGCCCAGCCCGTGGCCATGTCGGCCGCTGTGGTGGCCCCGGCCCCCGTCAGCGTGTACGGCTCCACCAAGCTCGCCCAGGAGAACATCCTCGAGTCGTGGGCAAAGTCGTACGGGGTTGAAGCCGCGGTACTGCGCCTGCAGAACGTCTACGGTCCCGGCCAGTCCCTCATCAACCCCTACACGGGCATCATGTCCCTCTTCTGCCGGATGGCAAAAGCCGGCAAGTCCATCCCGCTGTACGAGGACGGCGAAGTACGCCGCGACTTCGTGCTGATCGACGACGTCGCCGCAGCTGTTGTTGCAGCCGCGGTCGCCGAGGAAGCACATGACGGTGCACTGGACATCGGCTCTGGAGAATTCCAGACCATCCGGACGGCCGCCGAGATCATCAGCCGCCACTACGGAGCCCCGGAGCCGCACGTCACGGGCCAGTTCCGCCAGGGTGACGTCCGGCATGCATGGGCCGATGTGGAGCCGGCAAAGGCCGCGCTGCCGTGGGAACCCCGCTACGACCTGGAGGCCGGCATTGCGCGCCTTGCCGAATGGATCGACGGGCGCCTGCCGGCGGAGGCAAAGCTCTAGAACCTACTGGGCCGCTGGCGATTGCCTGGGCACACAGAAACGAGGGCCTCCGGCTCGGCTGAGTGATTGCACTCAACCGAGCCGGAGGCCCTCATTTTTTGTCGATCGTCAGATGCGCGCGGATCATCACGTACCCGCGGTCAGGGCGCAACAGGTGCTAGCGTCGACCCGCAGTTGTGACCCCGGCCTCCGCCGGGGATTCAGCGGGTACAGAGGCGTGGTCCTTCGATGCGTCGTCAGTCGGCGCCGCCGTTGGCGCTGCTGAGGGCGCCGATGCCTTGCGCCGCCGCCGGACCGCACGCATGACGGGCCGCTCCACCAGCAGCCAGCTGAGCGTGGCCAGGACAAGGGTGCCGGCTGCGGAGGCCAGAATGTAAATCGCCATGCCGCGGTTATGGACACCGTAGAGCGCCAGGAGCTGCTGAACGGGCCAGGCGTAGATGTAAAACCCGTAGGAGACATCGTGGACACGGATCAGCTTCGGCGACGGCAGCACCGACGAGATCCACAGCAGTCCGTAGGCAATGAACGGCCCGGCAAGCTGGCCTCCCCACACTGGGAAAGCAAAGATGCAGAGTCCAGCGGCCGCGATGGACCCGATGCCGCCGGCCCAGTGGAGCCCCACCCATTTGGAGATCGATTGAACAAGGGCTCCGCCGAGGAAGAACGGCACCAATTTCGCCAGCAACGAGAAGTCGGTGTCCTGCAGCAGGGGCATGATGGACGGCAGGTTGGCGTAGACTGCGACGCTTGCTCCGAAGGCCAGCGCGAGCGGTATCGGTGAGCGACGAACCCAGGCCAGTCCTCCGATTGCCGCAATGATCAGGTAGCAGAGGAATTCGTAGTAGAGGCTCCACAGTGACCCGTTCCACGAGCCGGCAAAGGGCACATTCGCAGGAGTGAAGGCCACATCGTAGTTCTTCATTTCCAGGAAAAGGTTTGAAAAGACGAACCGGAGCGGCGTTGTTTCAGTGGTCCAGTAACCGGTCAGGGTGCCGTTCTGCCGGAGGAACCCAAGGGGAGCAAAAACCAGGACTGTGACCACGAGGCACGCCAGGAACGCGGGATAGATCCTCGCGACGCGGTGTACGAGGTACTCGCCCAGGCCGTTGGTGAAGCGGCTTCCGGTGATCAGGTACCCGCTCAGGGCGAAGAAGCCCGCAACAGCCCAGCCGCCCAGGTTCTCACCGCGGAAATGGGGTCCCTCCCCCGCGCCGGCGAGATAAAAACTGTGGGCAAAAAGCACCATGGCAGCCAGGCCTAGCCTGATCATGTTCATGCTGTTGTTGCGCGGATCCAACGCCTTGCCCCAACGCAGACCGGGAGCCCGCTGCTCAACCGGGCTCGAGGCAACGGGAGCAGCAGCCGGCGGCTTCCGCGTGATTTGGGACGTGGTGGAGGTCTCCTCCACTAGCTCAGCTGCCCGGGTTTCTCGGCTTCATCGATCGCGATGCGGCGCGAGAGCTTGGTGAGGGCGTTTTCTGCGTGGCGGAATCGCTGGTAAGTGGTGGCCATGAAGACAAACAGGGAAACTACCGCGCCATAGAGCACCAGGTCGGTTCCTCGTCCGATGCCAAGGAAGCCCGCCACCCGGGTGAGTGCCTCAGGAAAGAACACCGACAACGCCGCCACGACGGCGAAGATCATGAGCAGGATGCGGCGTACGGCCAGGTGCCTGGCGTTGGAACCGCCACGCATCAGGGCGAGCGACACCACCATGACGGCAGCGACGAGGACAATTTGGACAATGATTAGCAATCCGACACCTTGGCTTGTTGAAGAACTGGGGCTATTTGAAGAACAGTTCGGCCACGATGTTGACCGAGTTCAGCAGGGACTGTCCCTTGGACTTGGAATAGTCCGTGTAGATGATCTCCACGGGGTGCTCCGCATATTTGGGCTTGAGCCTGGCCAGCTGGTTCACCAACTCGGACGCATGGGCCATCCGGTTCTGGGTCAGGTGGATGTTCGAGGCAACACGGGGGTTGAAGGCCCGCAGCCCGTTGTGTGCGTCAGTCAGGTTCATGCCCGTGGCAAGCCTGGACTGAATGGCTGCCGTCTTGAGGACGAGCCGTTTGGCAGGCGAGAGCTTTGTGCGGTCGTCCAGGAAGCGCGAGCCGAGGATGATTTCAGCCTCCCCCGATTTCACCCGCTCCGCCATGGCCTTGGCGTCGTCGACCCGGTGCTGGCCGTCGGCGTCGAACGTTACGATGCATTCGAGCTCCGGATCCTGCAGGGCGAACTCGATGCCGGTCTGCAAGGCGGCACCCTGGCCCAGGTTGATGGGGTGCTGAACAACTACCGCTCCGGCCGCCCGCGCCTTCTCCTGTGATCCATCCGTGCTGCCGTCATCGACGCAAACAACGTAGGGGAACTGCTTCCGCAGCCCCTCGATGACCGAACCTACGACAGTAGCCTCGTTGTACATGGGGATTACGATCCAGGTGCGACTCACAGAATCAATTGTTGCATATGGGACGCCTTCGACTTGGCAGCGGCACCGGGGCCTGAGGCCGGCGCAAATGCCCTGAATCCGGCGAATAGTGCCCGGTTCAGGCTGCGCCGGCCCCCACCCGCTAGCTCAAGTACTCTTTCAGCCGGCTGGACGCGCTGGCCGGATGAAAGCCTGCGGACTGGATCTTTGCCAGGTCCAGCACGCTGTTCAGCGGCCGGGGCGCGGCGTCCTTGCCCTTGAAGTATTCTTCGGTGCTGACGCCCGTGACGGCGGTCCTCGGCTGTCCTGAGAGCTCGTACACGTCGGCGGCGATGTCCGCCCATGACTGAGGTTCGCCGTCGTTGCTCAGGTTGTAGCTGCCGTAGGCGGCGCCGGACTCGAGCAGGTGACGGATTCCGGCTGCAATGTCCGGCGTGAAGCTGAGCCGGCCGATCTGGTCGTTGACCACGGACGGTTCGATGCCGCGGCCGGCGAGGGAGGCCATGGTGCGGACGAAGTTGTTGCCTTCGCCGATGACCCAGCTGGTCCGCACGATGTAGTGGCGGGGAACCACGCTGACGACGGCGTCGCCGGCTGCCTTCGTCTGGCCATACACGCCGAGCGGGGTGAAGGGTTCAGTCTCGTCGTGGCTTTCGCGGACGCCATCGAAGACGTAGTCCGAAGAAACATGGACCAGCGTGAGGTCATGTTCGACGGCGGTCCGGGCCAGCCGTGACACTGCGGCAACGTTGACGGCCCAGGCGGCGGCGCGCCCCTCCGCGGTTTCCGCCGTGTCGACGGCGGTGTAGGCGGCGGCGTTGATGACCGTCGAGTAGTTTTTCCAGTGCCGCTGCGTGAAGGCGGCCTCGCTGCCGAGGTCGAAGTCGCCGCGGCCGGCGAACTCAACACTCGTGTCGCCGTCGTACAGTTCCCGCAGCGCCTTGCCCAGCTGACCGTCAGCGCCGACAACGAGGATCTTTTTGGCCGGCATCGGCACGACGTCCGCAAGGCGCGGGTGCGCCTTGTCTTTGTCGGAAAGCTCGGCCTGTTCCAGCGGGACGGGCCAGGCAATCGCGGCCGTTTCATCCGCGAGGTTCAGGAACGTGTACTGGCCCTGGGCGTCTGCGGACCAGTGGTCGTTGACGAGGTAGGTGTAGGCCGTGTTGTCTTCCAGGGTCTGGAAGGCGTTGCCCACGCCGCGGGGAATGAAGATCGCCTGGCTGGGGTCGAGCTCTGCGGTGAAGACGGCACCGAAGGACGGGCCCTCGCGCAGGTCCACCCAGGCCCCGAAGATGCGGCCTGTAGCCACGGAGATGAATTTGTCCCACGGTTCGGCGTGGATGCCGCGGGTGGTGCCGGCTTTTTCGTTGAACGAGATGTTGTTCTGCACGGGGCGGAAGTCCGGCAGCCCGAGGGCCACCATTTTCTCCCGCTGCCAGTTTTCCTTGAACCAGCCTCGGTTGTCACCGTGGACCGGCAGGTCGTAAAGGACGACGCCGGGGATCGGCGTTTCGTGGGCCGTCAGCTTTTTGGAGAACTCGATGGACATGTCTACTGGCCCTGTTCTTTGTACTTGGCTTCTGTGTGGGCTTTTTGCGGGCGCCACCAGTTTTCGTTCTCGCGGTACCAGGCGATGGTGTCCTCGATGCCGGCGTCGAAGTTGGAGAACTTCGGTTCCCAGCCGAGTTCGTTGCGGAGCTTGGCGGAGTCGATGGCGTAGCGCAGGTCGTGGCCGGGCCGGTCCACGACGTGGTCGTACGCGTCGCGGGGCTGGCCCATGTGCTCGAGGATCAGCTCCACGACGTCCTTGTTGTTCTTCTCACCGTCCGCGCCGATGAGGTAGGTCTCGCCGATGATGCCTTTGTCGATGATCGCAAGGACGGCGGAGGAGTGGTCGTTGGCGTGGATCCAGTCGCGGACGTTCTCGCCCTTGCCGTAGAGCTTGGGGCGGATCCCGTCGATCACGTTGGTGATCTGGCGCGGGATGAACTTCTCCACGTGCTGGTACGGGCCGTAGTTGTTCGAGCAGTTGCTGATGGTCGCCTGCAGCCCGAAGGACCGCACCCAGGCGCGGACCAGCAGGTCCGAGCCGGCCTTCGTTGAGGAGTACGGGCTGGAGGGGTTGTACGGCGTGTTTTCGCTGAACCGCTCCGGGTCATCGAGTTCCAGGTCGCCGTAGACCTCGTCGGTGGAGATGTGGTGGAAGCGCCTGCTGTGTTTCCGGGCGGCCTCGATCAGCGTGTAGGTGCCGATGATGTTCGTGTCCAGGAACGGGCGGGGGTCATGCAGGGAGTTGTCGTTGTGCGATTCGGCCGCGTAGTGGACCACGACGTCGGCGTCGGCCACCAGGCCGTCGACCAGGGCGGCGTCGCAGATATCGCCCTGCACGAAGCGGAAGCGCTCCTCCGGGAGCCCGCTCAGGGATTCCAGGTTGCCTGCGTACGTCAGCTTGTCCAGGACCGTGACGTGGTCCTCGGTGTTCTCCAGAACGTAGTGGACAAAATTGGAACCGATGAAGCCGGCACCGCCGGTGACAAGGAGTTTCTGCATTCAGCCAGCTTAGCGCGCGCCCGCAGCCGGGACTTTCCGCGACGGGCAGCAGGTCTTACTGGTTTGCTGGCCGTGACAATGCACGCAATGATAGAGCGCATGCGTGGAATCATCTTGGCTGGCGGCACAGGCTCGCGGCTGCACCCGATCACTCTTGGCTCAAGCAAGCAACTGGTGCCTGTCTACGACAAGCCCATGATCTACTACCCGCTCTCCACCCTGATCCTGGCCGGCATCCAGGACATCCTGATTATCACCACGCCCCACGACGCGGAACAGTTCCAGCGCCTGCTCGGCAACGGCTGGCAATTCGGCGTCAATATTACGTACAAGCAGCAGCCCAGCCCGGACGGGCTCGCCCAGGCGTTTGTTCTTGGCGAAGAGCACATCGGCAATGAGCCTGTGGCCCTGGTACTGGGGGACAACATCTTCTACGGCCAGGGAATGGGCACCCAGCTCCGCCGCTTCAAGGACATAGAGGGCGGTGCTGTGTTCGGCTACTGGGTCTCAGACCCGACCGCCTACGGCGTTGTGGAGTTCGACAGCAGCGGCCAGGCGATCTCCCTCGAAGAGAAGCCGGAGAAGCCGCGGAGTCACTACGCCGTTCCCGGACTGTATTTCTATGACAACGACGTCATTTCGATTGCAAAGGACCTCAAGCCCTCCCCCCGTGGCGAACTCGAGATCACGGACGTCAACCGCACGTATCTGGAGCGCGGCCAGCTGAAGGTTGAGATCCTCCCCCGCGGCACGGCGTGGCTGGACACCGGAACGTTCGACTCACTCAACGACGCGTCCAACTTCATTCGTACGGTGGAGCACCGCCAGGGCCTGAAGATCGGCGCACCAGAAGAAATCGCCTGGCGGCTTGGCTTCCTCAGCGACGACGAACTCCGCGAACGCGCCGAGCCACTCGTGAAGAGCGGCTACGGTGCCTACCTGCTGGAACTACTCCGCAGCGCAAACAACTAAGAACAGGTATTGCCCTACATGTCCTGGTGGAACGCCCTGCCCGCATTTGCCGTCGCTCTTCTCGTCACTTTCGGCCCCGGCGGGGTGCTCGCCTACTTTATGGGTGCACGGCGGCTACCCCTCCTGTGCCTTGCACCCCTGCTCACGGTCGGCATCATCGGGGTGGCCGGAATCGCGGCTGGCGCGGTGGGTCTTCGATGGAACCTCCTGCCACTGCTGCTGACGACGGCGGGCGCCTCCGCCGCCGCGTGGGCTCTCCGGCGCTTTGTGTTTAAGGCCAAAGTCCCGGCGCAGGAACCGACGCCCTTACGTACCTGGGCAGGAGCAGCAGCCGGCTTGGCCATCGGCGCTTTCCTGTCCGCACGGCGGCTCATGGAAGTCATTGGCAGCCCCGAGAACTTCGCACAGCGCTTTGACAACGTGTTTCACCTCAATGCCATCCGCTACATACTCGAGACCGGCAACGCCTCCTCACTGACACTTGGAGGAATGGCGGGCGGCGAAGGCGGCGGCGCGATCTACCCCTCCGCGTGGCACTCGACGGCGGCCCTGATCGCACAGCTTTCCGCGTCGGACGTGGTTGTAGCGGAGAACGTATTCAATATCGCCATCGGCGCGGTGCTCTGGCCTGCCGCGCTAATCCTTCTGGTGCACCAGATCGTTGGGCCACGGCCTGTTGCCCTGGCCCTTACAGGGGTCTTCGCCGCCGGGTTCACGGCTTTCCCGATCTCGATCATGGACTTCGGACCGCTGTACCCGAACATCCTGTCCTACGCCCTCCTGCCGGCGGCTTTGGCGCTTGTCATTGGACTGTGTCGGCTCGGGTTCAACAAGGCTCAAGACCGGACCATGCTGTGGATGACCCTGGCCGTGGCCGTCCCCGCGCTTGCCCTGTCCCAGACGAACGGGCTCCTGTCCCTGGTGGCGTTCTCCCTTCCCCTCGGCCTGTGGGTCGCGGGACGCGAGCTCTCGGGCCTCCGCGGCCGCACGTTCCGGCCCATGCAGCCGCTGATCATCATCGGGGCAACCGCTGCCGGGCTGCTGGTGTTCGCCCTGGTGTGGCGGCTTTTGCGGCCGCTCGTTGAATACGACGGATGGGCTCCCTTCACGAGCCAGACCGGTGCGGTGGGCGAAGTCATTTTGAATGCACCCATCGGGCGACCCGTCGCGTGGGCCGTTTCCATCCTGGCCCTCATTGGCCTCCAGCGGGTGCTGCGGAACTCCCGGGACCTCTGGATTGTGCTGTGCTGGCTGGTGCCGGTGATCCTTTACGTCACCACCGCGTCCGCTCCCAAGGGTTTTTGGCGCATGCTGCTCACGGGCGGCTGGTACCAGGACAGCTATCGCCTCGCAGCCCTGCTGCCGATCTTCACCGTGGTTCTCGCCACGATCGGCAGCCTGTTCCTGTGGGACGCCCTCAAGGCTCCGGTGGCACGGGTCGCCGAACGGGTCAGCGGGTCGCTGAGCCGCAGGTACCCGGCGGCAGCCCCGGCGTCGCTGGCGGCACTCTTCGTCCTGGCGGCGGTTGTAGCGACGCAGACTGGAACCTTGCGCGGCATCACGGAGGAAGCATCACGGGCATACGTTATGAACCCCTCTTCGCCGATCGTCGACTCAGATGAGCTGGCCGTCATTCACCGCCTGCCGGAGACTGTCCCGGCAGACGCGACCATCGCGGTGAATCCATGGAACGGCGGCTCGCTGGCATATGCGCTGACGGGCCGCAAAGTCAGCACGTACCACATGTTCTCCACTGACGACCCCGAACTGACGGCGATCAACCAGGATATCGGCGAGGCCCTTCCGGGCTCGGACGTGTGCTCAATTGCCAAGGCGCGGAACGTCGACTACATCCTCGACTTCGGATCCTCATATCTGGCCAACGCAGCGGCAGCCAAGGGCTTCACGGGTGTTGTGGATGTCAAGGATTCACCCTCAGTGGAAGTTGTGGACAGCCAGGGAGACGCCCGGCTGCTGAAGGTTGTCTCCTGCGGCTAGGCCTGTAGTTAAGCATCCTCAGGTTCGGCACCCGGGCCTGGCTCCGGTGTTTGGAGCCCCTTGCGGCCTGCCTCCGGGGCTTGGAGCCCCTTTGGGGCTCCAAGCCCCGCGGGATTCCTAGAGCCGGGCTTCGATCATCGGGCCCAGGAGCCTGCTGAACTCAACGTTCAGGTGGTTGACGTCGAAGTAGACCACCACGCCTCCGACGACGCTGTAACAACGGTTGCTGTCGCAAAAGTAGTCGGTCAGGTCAACGAGTTTCAGTCGCGGGCCCTTGTTGGCGTGGGCAGCGTACACCATGGGGTCCAGGGGTGCTGCCGCTGACCGGTCCACGGCGCAGCGTTCAGGGTCTTCGACGTTCAGCAGGGCGCAGTCTGCAGCCCGGACATCAACGTTGTAAGGCGGATCTGCCAGGACTACCACCGTGCTGCCGGCGGACGTCCATGTTTTCCAGTATTTACCGAAGCCCTCGGCGTACTGTTCGTTCTGCGACCGTCCCGAACCGTCGTCGACGCGTTCCCTGCGGGCGAAGGCAGACGTAAAGACGTAGGCCGGCTTGTCGGCGGCTACGGCCTCGGACACGGCCTGCCCCCACGACCTGCAGTTGTTGACGCTCGTTTGGTCGGCCACCGATGCGTAGAAGCCTGCGTACGTCACCGCAGCCGGCGGGCAGCCGCCCAGGAAGCTGATTTTGAGCAACCACTTGTTCCGTTTGGCCATGTCGAATATAGGGGCCTGCCACTGCTGGGCGTGCGAGTCCCCGACCAGCCAGACGGTCGTGGCGTCCGGGGCGCCGCCGCTGAAGTCGCAGAACCTTGTGGTCTTCTTGTCGCCGGCCATGAGGATGTCCAGGTTGTCAGTGCATTCCGAAGCCGTCTTGTGGTAGGCGTTTGCCTCGCTCATGGTGGGTACGAAGGCGGGACCGAACCTGTCACCGCAGTTGGCTGCGTGGTCCATGGCCCGGGGCCCATAGCAGATGGAGGACTTCTGGTTGAGCATGATCTGTTCGGCTTCTGACACCTTGAACTGCTGTCCCAGCGAAACCCCGGCGCAGCCGGCAGCAACGACAGCCATTCCCAGCGCCATTGCCGCCACGGTCTTCACGGCAGGTTTGGACTTCGGCCGGAACTGCAGTCCCTTGTCTTCGACCCACACCTTCGTGGCCCACGCCAAGGGAACTGCGATCGCCACCAGAATGAGCTTCTCGGGTGTGCGGAGTTCCGCGTCGATCAGGAACGGGCCCACGACGATAAGGGGCCAGTGCCAGAGGTACAGCGAGTATGAGATATTACCCAGGAACTGCACCGGCGGCAGGGACGTCAGCCTGCCGTGCCACATGGCGTGGCCCGGGGTTCCGCCGGCAATGACCATGGCAGTACCTATGACCGGCAAGAGCGCGGCTGTGCCAGGGAAGGGCGTGGCGGCGTCATACAGAACGGCGCTGGCGATCAGAGCGCCAAACCCCGTAAGGGCAAGAACGTTTGCGGCCGCGGACGGGAATTTAAGTCTGTTGACCATCAGGGCCAGACCGGCACCCACGCCGAATTCCCAGAGCCGCACCTGGGTATAGAAGTAAGCCTCATGGCGGCCCGCGTCGGCAAGGTAGGCGGACAAGGCGAACGAGCCGGCGGCAGCGAGGGCGATGCCCGCCGCCACCATGACCCGGGGGCGCGCCCGCAAGCGAACCGCCACCGTCGCCAGTCCCACCATCAGGAGGGGCCAGAGCAGATAAAACTGTTCCTCCACGGACAACGACCAATAGTGCTGTGCAACCGTGGCCGATTCTGTGGATGCCGAATAGTCAACGGCGTTGGCTGCCAATACCCAGTTCTCGGCATAGAGCGCGCTTGCCAAGACCTGTTGTGCGGTATCAGTCCATCTGGAAAACGGAAGGATCATCACGGCAGCGATGAGGGATGCGACGAGTACGACGAATGCGGCGGGCAACAGCCGGCGGATGCGCCTGGAGTAGAAGGCGGCCAGGCGCAGTTTCCCCGTCGCGAAGATCTCTTTGGACAGGTGGGATGTAATGAGGAAGCCTGAGATGACGAAGAACACGTCAACGCCAACATAGCCGCCGGGCAGTTTACCGGGCCAGACATGGCCCAGAACCACCATTCCAACGGCAATCGCACGCAGGGCCTGAATGTCGGCACGGAAGCCGCTTTTCGGACCGGACGCAGGTCTCGGGCGGCGTTCGCGCTGGTGGAACTCCGCCCCTTGCCCCAATGGCACAGTTCGACTTGTCGACAAACCCACCCAACTCCTCAGACTTTCGCAGTAGCGGGTCGCGCGTATAGCCGGGCCCAAGGTAGCTTATGCCATGGCAAGGTGGGCGCCCAAGTTGGCGGCCGGCGAGTTGCCGGGTTTCGCCCTGCCCGAATTGGGTTGACGCGAAGGGAAAGTGTTAACCTTGGCCGATGACTGAGAACCTCTATCTCGTTGCCTCCGGTGGAAACCCGAACTACGGCGATGAGCTGATCGTGGCTGCATGGCTGCGGTTCCTGGCCCGCGTCCGGCCGGACGCGTCCGTTTGGCTTGACTGCCCCCAGCCGGGAACGGCAAGCGCGCTTTTTGCCGGAATCCACCCCGGGTTCCACGCCACGAACACGCTGTGGCGCTCCTGCGCCGAGGCTCCCGATCAGTCCGCCCAAGGCGTGTGGGACCATGTGGTCAACGTGGTGACCCATGGCGGCACGCCCATGTACGACGTCGGGCTTATGACACTGGGCCAGGCCGACTCCATCCACCTCTTGGGCGGCGGCTATGTCAACGGTGTCTGGCCGGACCATGTTGGGCTTGTTGCGGGAATGGCCGCAGCACGGCACCTGAACGGCTGCAGGTTGGTGGGTTCCGGGCTGGGACTGATGCCCCTGCCGGACAACTCGGACCTGCTGGCGAAAACGTTCGCGGACTTCTCGGCTGTGAGCGTCCGCGACGATGCCAGCGCGGAATTCCTCGGCCTCGAAACGGGACTCGACGATGTGTTCCTTGGCCTTCTCCATGAGCTGCGCCGGAGTACTGAGTCGGAACGCGTTCAGTCCCGCGCAAAGGATGTGATGTTGTGCATCCAAAGCGATATGACCGATGAACCCACGTTCTCGCGGCTCAGGGACAAACTGCGGGCGGTAGTTGAAAACTCCTTCGCACAAGGCCTCTCCGTCGGTTACGTCGAGGCAATTCCGGGGTCGGACCGTCGAATGTTCGATGCCTTGGAAGGGCTCATTCCTGAGGAGAACTTCGTCCCGTTCACACAGGTCTGGAGCGATGGATTTCCCGTCCGCCGAGGCCAGCAGTGGTACACCTCCAGGTTCCATCCGCACATGGTTGCGGCGGCCGCCGGGGCCAAGGGTGTTGCCATTGGCATTCTTGACGACTACTACGACATCAAGCACCGCTCGCTGCTGGATCTCGGTTCCGGCTGGACCTACGCCGCCGCCAGCAGTGAGGCCGCACTTCCGGAGCCGACGGGCTCGCCCGACTTTGAAGCGACCGCCACCCGCTTGGCCGGCAGCAAGAGGAGCGAAGCGCTGGCTTTGTATCCCGTCCGCTAGGCAGCGGACAGAACAAACGGACATCAAAAAGGGGGGCCCTGCAGGGCCCCCCTTTTTGATGTGCCGTCAGACGGTTCAGCGGACGCTGCGGGCCATTTTCGGCTTCGGATCGAACTTGATCCCGGCAAGGATCTGTTTTGCAACCCGAAGCTGGAGGCGACGCCCGACGCCGCCCTTGACCATCCAGGCATATGTGGTGACCACAAACTGCAGCCAGGCAAGTTTGTCATCGTGGTGCCAGCGGTACGAGGACTCGTTGCGCGCTCCGTAGAGGAACTTCCAGGCATTGGCGGGGTTCAGGTCACCGAAGTTCACGCCGCGGTTCGTCGGCATGTCATGGGTCACAAGGCTGTCGAGAATCTGGACGCCGGGTCCGTCAGCGCTGATCCGGAGCGTGTATTCCATGTCGTCGAACCAGATGAAGTACTCCACCAGGGGCAGGCCGTACTTGGCGATGGACCGGCGGGGAATCAGCACCGAAACAAACGAGCAGTTGGTGATCAGCACCGCACGCTGCCCCTGTGCGATCAGACGCCCCCAGTCCCAGGTGGCGCCTGCGTTGTTCATCTCGCAGATGGAGCCGTCCGTGTAGCGGACCAGCGAGCAGCTGTACGGAACGTTGCGCCCGAGTTCCTGTTCCGCTTCGGCGTGGCCGGACAGAAGCTTCTCAAGGGCCGTTTCCTCGGTGTAGCAGTCATCGTCCATGATCCATACCCAGTCGGCGCCGCGCTCGTAGGCACGTTCCATACCTGCTGAAAAACCGCCGGCACCGCCCGTGTTGGAATCCAGGCGAACAATTTCCACGCGGGGATCGTCGTCGTAGACAGCCAGCAGCTGAGGTGTTGAGTCCGTGCTGGCATTGTCGATGACAATCAGCCGGTCCACGGGCCGGCTCTGGGCGAGGATCGAGTCGAGCACCCTTCCGAGCTTGTCAACACGGTTGTAGGTAACGACTACGGCTGCGACCTGGTCGGTCATGCTTTCCATCCTTCGTAAAGTCCTGTGGTCCATTCCCGCGCTTCCGGGAGTTCCTTCAGAGCGGCGATTTTCTGCCTTTGTTCTTCGACGATCTGTTTGCGCAACTCTTCCGAAGCCATGATCGCCTTGGTGCGCTCGACTGCATCCCGGATGAAAGCGAGGGGTTGCCTCGGTACCAGGGCTTTGTCGGACACCAGGGAGGCCTGGGAGCCGACATCTGTCGAAAGTACCGCCACGTCCTGGGCTGTCGCCTCAAACGTCGTGAGGGTGAGTCCCTCGTTATCCGAGGAAATCACCAACAGGTCCGAGTCAGCGAGGGTGTCATCCACGGAGCGCGGGGGCTCACGCCGCTCAAGGCAGTCCGAAAGACCGTATTTCGCGATGAGCCGCGAGGTCTCTTCAGCCAGCGCGCCTGATCCGTGCAGGATAAACCGGACGTCCTGTTCGGTGGAGCGCCTGAGCTGAGCCGCGTAGCGAAGGAAGAGGTACGGGCGCTTCTGCTGGCTCAGGCGCCCGACGAAGGACACCGTAAACGGACGCCCGGGATCCTTCTCGGCCTTTGGGGCCGTCTCCACTTCGCTCAGACCGTACAGCGGGGCGAGGGAGACCCGTTCCTTCGGAACGTCGCGTTGCAGGACCATGTAGTCCCTCAGCTGGGGCGAAATGACATGGTGCATGTCAATGGCGTTGGACAGCTTGACGGCCAATTCGACGAAGCCGCCGGTACGCCATTCGATGACGTGCAGTGAGTCGACCGTCCGGATGGTTGGGTCCATGGCCTTAAACCACGGGAGCCGGTGGTAAAGCCATCCGTTGTGGTGGACGTGAATGCCCTTAACGGAGAACTTTGTCAGCAGTGCCAGCAGCAGGTCGGATTCTTCCTCGTCCGAAATGGGAAGGTTCACCGGGAGGACCAGCGCACCATCAAGTTCGGGGCGGACAATCCACGGGTGCGCCGATTCCCGGTCGGTCAGCACAATGGGCAGGAAGCCGGCATCGCGGGCCAGCGCGATGGTTTCAATGGCCCAACGTTCCGCCCCGCCCATTTCCAGCCAATGCAGCCCGAAGATGATGGCCGGTTCGCCGTTTTCGGACGGGCTGCGCAGCGGCGCAGCGGATTCGATCGGGGCCATCCGGTGCGGCCTGCGGTTGGGGGTGAGACGCTTTTCGTAGTAGTCGGTCAGTCCCTGGCGGAGGGCGTCGAAGGCGATCGGCGCTCCAAAGCGGGCACGACGCAACAGCTTGGCTTTCCGGCCCGGCCGGTCGTAAAACGTTGCTCCCCCTTCAGCGCGTTCCCCGCCTAAATCGATCACCAGGGGAACCAAGGCCGAATCGGCGGGCACCGGTGCCGGAACCGTGCTTTTGATACTCACCGTGCAAACCACCGTCCGGTTCGGCTCCCACTCGTGCCGGTGGCAGGCGTAACCGGTCAGCCGGGGAAACTCGCCGTCCGGTGCACGGAGGACGATGACCTTGAATTCACGGCCGGGCTGGATCAGTGAGTGGTAGTTCAACCCGCCAACAAGCAGGCCGATTTCCCGATCGGAGAGTCGCGCCTCTCCGCCTTCCAGCCCTGAACCGCCGTCGTCTACAACTTCGAAGAGCTTACGGGCCCTACTCATCTGCACTCCCTACTGCAATCGTGTTCATGTGTGTCAGCTTCGTATCAGCTTTCCCGGAGAAGGCGGACTGCTTCCCCGATCGGCCCGTCTGCAACTTTCTTGCCCTGCCGCAGCACAACGCCCCTGTCACAGACTTTGCTCACCATATCGAGGTCGTGGCTGACGACTACGAGCGTGCAGCCCGACTCCCGAAGTTCCTGGATGCGTGCCAGGCATTTCTTCTGGAAGGGCTCGTCGCCCACCGAGAGGATTTCGTCGATCAGGAAAACGTCCGGGTTGGTGTGCACAGCGACAGAAAACGCCAGGCGCAGGAACATTCCGGATGAGTAGAACTTGACCTCAGTGTCGATGAATTTTCCGATCTCGGAGAACTCGACGATTTCGTCAAAACGCGCTTCTGTCTCCTTCTCGGTCATGCCGAGGAGCACTCCGTTGAGGAACACGTTCTCGCGGCCAGTCAGGTCGGGGTGGAAACCGGCACCCACCTCGATGAGGCCTGCAACCTTGCCCCGGGTCCTGACACTTCCGGAGTCTGTGCTCATGACGCCCGAAATGAGTTTGAGGAGGGTCGATTTACCCGACCCGTTAAAACCGAGCAGCGCAACCGACTCCCCGACCCCAACAGTTACATCCACGCCATCCAGTGCCATGAACGTGGAGGAAAGATCTCCGCGGCGCCCCTTGAACAGCCACACCACGGTCTCCTTCAGGGACCGCGTGTGCCGGAGGTTAAAACGTTTCGATACTTTATCAACAATGATTGCTTCTGCAGCCATCACAACTCCTGCGCAAATCTGCCCTCAAGGCGACGGAACACGGTCTGTCCAACTGCGAGGAGCACCAATGAAATCAGCAGCCCGACCGGCAACCAGAGCGAAATGAGGTTCTCCGGCATTCTGGCGCCTTCGGCAGCACCCCGCACGGCCCCCGTCGGGGCCCAGAATGCGAAGTGGAACAGTTCGACCGCAATGGTCATCGGATTGAGCTGGTAGAAGAAGTAGAACGTCTCCCCCAATGTGTCCCGGACCAGGTACCACGCATAAAGAACGGGCGAGAGCCAGGTGGCCATCATGAGCATCAGGTCAACGATATTTTCGGAGTCCCGGAACATCACATTTGCGGCAGCAAACAGCAGGCCGAGGCCAAGGGACAGCATGGCGACAATGATGAACGCGCCGATGGCACCCAGGATCTGCACGATACTCGGGGTCCACCCAAAGAAGAAGCAGGCCGTGAGGAGGATCAGGAACTGGGGCAGGAAGTGGACCATCGCCACCCACACGGACGCCACCGGAAAGAGCTCACGAGGAAGGAAGATCTTTTTGACCAGGGCTCCATTGGCAACAATGGACCGTGTTGCGTTACTGAAGGCTTCTGAGAAGAAGTTCACCAGGATGATGCCAGAGAACATGTAAATCACGAAGTTGGGCTGCTTGTTCAGGCCAAGGAAAACGCCAAGGGCGAAATAGAAGACGATGAACTGCACGCCCGGCTTTACGTAACTCCAGAGCAGGCCCAGCACCGAGCTGCGGTAGCGGACCTTGAGTTCCTTGCGCACAATAAGCCGGAGCAGTTCACGGCGCCGGAGCACGTCGATGAGGCCGCCGCCCTTGTCGGGAGCAGCCAACAGCTCAGCGCTCATGCGTCTACTCCTCCGCTTTCAAGCTGCGCGCCACTCTCGAAATGCGGCCGGATCTGGTTGTCAAACATGGTCAGGGCTGAACCGATCGCCATGTGCATATCGAGGTACTTATAAGTTCCGAGCCGGCCGCCGAACAGGACATCCTTTTCCGCAGCCGCGAGATCGCGGTACTTGAGCAGGCGTTCGCGGTCGGCGGCGGTGTTGATCGGGTAGTAGGGTTCGTCGCCCTTCACGGCCGCCCGCGAGAACTCACGCATGATGACAGTCTGCTCAGTCTGGTAGTTGCGCTCCGGGTGGAAGTGGCGCGGTTCGATAATTCGCGTGAAAGGGACGTCGTCGTCGTTGTAGTTCACGACTGAAGTTCCCTGGAAATCGCCGACGTCGAGAATTTCCTCTTCGAAGTCGATGGTCCGCCAGGAGAGATCGCCTTCCGAGAAGTCGAAGTACCGGTCCACCGGCCCCGTGTAAATCACCGGGATGTTGCCGACAACCTTGTTCTTGCTGTACTCGTGCGATTCATCGAAGAAGTCGGTGTTGAGCCGGACCTCGATGTTCGGGTTCTCTGCCATCTTCTCGATCCACGCGGTGTAGCCGTTGGTCGGCAGCCCCTCGTACTTGTCGTTGAAGTAGCGGTTGTCGTAGTTGTAGCGCACCGGCAGCCGGGAAATGATGCCTGCGGGCAGGTCCTTGGGATCCGTCTGCCACTGCTTGCCGGTGTAGTGCTTGATGAACGCCTCGTACAGGGGGCGGCCGATCAGCTGGATGCCCTTGTCGTTCAAATTCTGGGGATCAGTGCCCGCGAGCTCGCCGGCCTGCTCCTTGATAAGCGCCTGCGCCTCCCCCGGAGTCAGGTTGGCCCGGAAGAACTGGTTGATCGTGGCCAGGTTGATCGGCAGGGAGTACACCTCGCCCTTGTGGACGCCGTACACCTTGTGCACGTAGTTCGTGAACGTCGTGAATCGGTTGACATATTCCCAGACGCGCTCATTGGACGTGTGGAACAAGTGGGCGCCGTACCGGTGCACCTCGATGCCGGTCTGCTCTTCCTTTTCGCTGTAGGCATTGCCGCCGATGTGGTGGCGCCGGTCGAGGACAACGACCTTCAAGCCCAGCTCAGTGGCGGCCTGTTCTGCAATTGTCAGGCCGAAAAAGCCCGACCCTACGATGACGAGGTCAGCGGTCACAAAATCTCCTGATTCGAATGCGGGCAGCCCAATGTTGTGCATTGGCTGCTGCTCTAGCCTACCCGAGGCTGTACCGCCGCCAGTGAATCCCCGGCACGGGCCGGGCTTATCCACATAGCTGGGTGAGTGCGATGCCCAAGGGTAGTGCCCGCCGGTAGCTTGGACGGAAACCGTCTCCTTCCCCAGGGAAAGTAACCGATGACGCTCCACTGCACGCTGGTCCGCGGACCCGACGCCGGCAGCCCCGGACCGCCGCTCGAACTCACTATCGAGGCCGGGCAGGGAACGGCCGGTCTCATCGTGCAGCAAGCCATTTCGGAGCAATTCGGCACCAGGGAACTGACCGTAAAGGGGCTGCCCTTGTCCGGCCTCGCAGTCGGAGTTCCTCCGTTTGTTACCGGGGCGGTCATCGCCGATGGAGCAGGAGATCGGTCGACGGCAACCGGGGACGCCACGGATACCGGCTTGATGATCGCCGTGCACAGCGGACCCGCCGCCGGAACCGTACTGCCGCTGCGGCGCGGCACCTACCGGATCGGCCGGAGCGGCACTGAAATCGCCCTTCCGGACGCTGCCCTCTCCCGTGAGCATGCCCGGCTCGAGGTGACAGACACCGCGATCACCATCACGGACCTCGGCAGCGCCAACGGAACCGTCGTGGACGGGAAGCGCGTTGACCACTCTGCGGTTTCGACCAATTCGCTGATCAGTTGTGGCGGTTCAACGCTGTCCATCTTTTATGGCAATCCGCCGGCAGGACAGCTTCCGGAGCGGGATGCTGCCGGATCCGGCGTCTCCGAACCCTTGAGGGTCCCGCACAGGGCCGAGGCCGGCAACCGGGGTGTCCTCTTCCTCACAGCGGCACTGCCGCTGCTCATCGGCGTAGGCCTTGCAGTGATCACCGGAATGTGGATGTTCCTGGCCTTCACAGCGGTTTCTGCTGTTTCCGTGCTCGTTCCCCTACTGACCGGCCGCCGGCAGCGGCGCCGCCTGAAGACAGCGGTGGCCGCCGCCGTGGAAGAAGACAGGGAACGACGACGCCGGTCCGCGCCGTCCGCCGCCGCGCTCGCCCTGAGGGCGGAACCCAGCCTTCGGCCCGGAGGAGGGGACGCACCGGACCCCCTTGGGCTGCGCCTTGGAATCGCGGAACAGCAGGCCAACATACGCCTCGATCCCGCCGATCCGGACTTCGAGGCACCGGCTGCCGGGCGCCTGCCGTTCATCCTGCAGCTTTCAGACCTAACCTTTGTACGAGGGCCCCGGCAGGACATCGCCGGCCTTGTCCGGTTCATTCTTATGCAGCTCACCAGCTACCGGGATTCGGCACGGACACGGATCCTGCTGCATGGCCGGCCCGAGTCCCTGCCGCTGACCGCCCGGTACCTCACCCAGGTTTCGCTGTCGTCGAACCTACGGACGACGATGGAACTGCTGGAACGCGGCATCGACAGGGGTCGGGAAACGGCCGTGCTGATACTGATCGACGGCGTCGAGGGCGCCGACGGAATTTCCGGCATGTCTGCGGCCGCCGTCAGCCGTGGATGGCAGGTTCTTGACTGCACCCGGGACAGCTCCACGGACGCGTCCACAGTCATCGAACTTGGTGGAAATGTCGCCCGGCTCACCGAGGCCGGCTCAACGAAAGACTTCCTTCCTGACCTTGTTCCTGAGCGGGTGTTTGACCGGTACTGCCGGGATGCGGCGCCGGCAACCGGGTCCAGCCCGGGCAGCAACCAAGGTGTGCCGCTGACCTGTGCACTGGCCGATGTCCTTCCGGCGTCAGCGGCGGACACGGCGGCCCGTTGGTTGGGCGGCCGCTGCGTGCCCGGACTGGCCGTGCCCATCGGAATGGCAGCCCAAGGGCCTCGCCTGCTTGACCTTGAGTCCGACGGTCCGCATCTGCTGGTGGCGGGAACCACGGGTTCCGGAAAATCCGAACTCCTCCGAAGCCTTGCGGCCGGGCTGGCGCTAAGCTATCCGCCGGATCGGGTCAACCTGCTCTTTATCGATTTCAAGGGCGGATCGGGCCTGGGACCCCTGACCGGCCTGCCCCATTGCGTGGGTATGCTTACGGACCTCACCCGGGATGAGCTGGACCGCTCGCTGGTCTCGCTTCGCGCCGAAGTCAGGCGCCGGGAGGAATTGCTGTCCGCCGTCCACGCTCCGGACCTGGCGGGCTATAGGGCGGCGGGGGAGGCAACCGGTCCGCTCCCCCACCTGGTCCTCGTTATCGACGAGTTCCGCATGCTCGTCGAAGACGCTCCCGAAGCGCTCACCGAACTGATGCGGATCGCAGCCATCGGACGGTCGCTGGGGATACATCTGATCATGGCCACGCAGCGGCCCCAGGGCGCCCTCACTGCGGACATTCGTGCGAACGTCACCACCAGCATTGCGCTGCGGGTCCAGTCTGAGATGGAATCGGTCGACATCATCAATTCACGGATCGCCGCCAGCATTGCGGTGGCCAATCCCGGTCGCGCCTTTCTCGCCCGCGGGACGGAAGATCCCGTCGAGTTCCAGGCGGCGTCTCTGGTGGGGGCCGCAGCTGAGCCCACCGTATCCGGTGTCAGGGTTCGTCTCGCCGCTGAGCCACTGACTGACATTGCAGGAGGACCTGACGGGCAAACGGACCGCGGGCCGCACCCGTCTCCGTCGCAGGCTGCGGCCCCCATTATTGAATCCATCGTGGAGATTTGGAACGGCATGGGCGGCACCGCCCCACACCGCCCTGTGGCTGTCCCGTTGCCCCGAGTGCTTTCCGATCCTGGGAGCCCGCGGCCCGACGATGACCCGACAGTGCCTAACCCCGAACCCGAACCATTAGGAGCGGGAACGGGTGGCCCCTCTCCCTGCGTCTGGTCCGTTCGGCTCGGCCTGGTGGACGAGCCCGACCGGCAACGCATCTCCCACCTGACGTGGCAGCCCTCAGGCCATGGCCACCTGGCACTGATTGGCGGAACCGGCAGCGGTGCCGACGACGCAGTGGTCCTGGCCGTTCAGCAGCTGATCCAACACGTCGAGGAGTCGCACCTCTATATCCTCGATGCCGCCAATACGTTCAGCGCCGTAAGCACCGAGCCTCGGGTGGGCGCCCTGGTTGGCCCGCATGAACTGCGGCGGGCCGTTCGCATCCTTGAACGGATTGCCATGGAACTGACGAAGCGTCTCAGTCGCCCGGCAGAAGAAGAAAGGGCTACGCCGCTTGTCCTGGTTCTGACCGGCTGGGGTTCGTGGCTTTCCGCGTTCAGGGCCGGCCCTCTGGCGTGGGCCGAAGACCTGGCCCACGATATCGTCCGGGATGGCGCCAGGGCTGGTGTCACGGTGCTCATCTCCGGGGACCGGGAAGTTGTGACCGCGCGCTACTTCGCAGCAGTTCCGAATCGTGCATTCTTCCCAACCGGCTCCACTGAAGAGAGCCGTCTCGCATGGCCGCGGATCCCGGACGTGGCTCGTATCCGAGGACGGGCGGTGGTGTTCGGCCCGCTCACCGGAGGCCCGGGCCTGGTGGCCCAGTTTTATGCAGGATCCGGCGCGTCAACGGCGCGGACAGCTGCCGTGACCGAGCTGGCAACCCGTCCATTCAGGGTTGAAGCCCTCCCCACCTGCCTGAGTGTGTCCGATGTCCAGGCACACACTGCCCGCCGAGCAGCGTCCCCTGTGGACGCAGGTCCTGCCGGAGGTGGCGGAACCAAACACCGCAGGATCATCGTCGGCATCGGCGGTGACGAACTTCTTCCGGCAACTATCCGGCTACCGCCGGCAAGTGTCCTGGCGGTTCTTGGCGGTCCAGGCTCCGGAAAAAGCTCGCTAATTGCGGCCATTCCCCAGCTGAACCCGCAAGTCTCCGAGTGGCTCTCCCCGGGAATGGAAGCCGGCCCCGACAATTATTGGGCACGCCTCCTGCTGCGGGCCGAAGCCGGCACACTCAGCAAGGACGCGGTCCTTTTGGTGGATGATGCGGACATACTGACGCCGGAGGCCACCCGGCAACTTGTACACCTTCATGGACTGGGGTGGACGGTACTGCTTACCGCCGGGTTCAGTCCGACCCTCGTTCAGCGGGTGCCCTTGGCGGCCCACGCCCGCGGGCATGGGACCGGAATCCTGATCGCACCTCGGAATCTCATGGACGGCGATTTCTTCGGTATTCGTTTTGACGTGGATCCCAGCCCGCCGCCCGGGAGGGCAGTCGTCATTTCCGATGGCCGGGCCATGCCGGTACAACTGGCAGCGGCAGCGGACGGCGGCGTCAAAGGGCAGGCGGCGCCCCACCGGCACGCGAAGCAAAGCTGATCACGCTCTTGTTGAACAACAGGATCAACGCGACAGCGGCCGGAACCAGCATGGCAAGGCCCGCCACCAGGTAACCGCCCGTGAGTGTCGGAAATCCGATCGTCAGCACAAACAACTGGGCCACCAGCGCCCCTGCACGGGGCCACCGGAATCCACGGAAGAGAAAGTAGGCCACGGCAAACAGCCAGGCGGAAAAGGAAAGGAGGAGCGCCAGCGTAAACACGGCGCCCCAAAAAGACAGCACTGGCGCACCAGTCGCCAGTTGGAGGGCATACCAGCCCGCGGCCACAAGAAGCGCCGTCGCTTCAACTGCGACGATCAGGCTCAGCACGCTGACTGTCCGTGGCCGCACCGCCGGGACACCCCGGGAATCAGCGCCGAGGGAAGCATCCAAACCGTCCGCGGACCCTGCCCCGTTGGGCTCTGGAGTGGGGTCGGAGGGGTTCTCTGGGGGTCTTGACACACTGGCACCCTACCGGACATAGTCGACTAGCGGGGAGGGCGCTGGCGACCTATGTGACGTATCGCTCACGCCTAAGAGGCACTTCTTAGACGATTACCCCTTGTTTACACAGCGTTAACATGACACGCTTAATTCAGATGACCAAGGGGACCCGGCAGGGTCCCTTTCTTATGTAGCCTCTAGTGAATATTTTCACAAGTGGCTTTCAACGAGTTCCCAGGAATGGAGTGACTGATCAGCATGGATTGGCGTAACCGCGCAGCGTGCCTCGAAAAGGACCCGGAGCTGTTCTTCCCAGTAGGAAATACGGGACCTGCTCTCCTGCAGATCGAGGAAGCCAAAAGTGTGTGCCGCCGTTGCCCGGTGGTGGACACCTGCCTCCAGTGGGCCCTCGAATCAGGACAGGATGCCGGCGTTTGGGGCGGCATGAGCGAGGACGAGCGCAGGGCCCTCAAGCGCCGCGCTGCACGCGCACGTCGCGCCTCCTGACCGGACACATTCTGCTTTAGATAGCTACACAAAAAGGAGCGCCCCGGACTCTACAGTCCGGGGCCGCTCCGTATTTAAGCAGTTGGAGCTCCTGCCTACCGATTCTGCAGGTTCAGGACAATTTGCACGGCGGTTCCGCCGCCATCGCGGGGCTTCCACTGGATGCTTCCGCCGAGTTCACTGGTCACAAGCGTCCGGACGATCTGCAGTCCCAGGCCCTCCACGTGAGGTGTTTCCGGCAGACCGACACCGTCATCAGCCACAGTTACAGTCAGCAGTTCGTCACCGTCGTCGCCCTCGGAGCGGTCGGCCAGAAGCCAGACAGTTCCGGTCCTGCCTTCCAGACCGTGTTCGACGGCGTTCGTCACAAGTTCGTTGATCACCAGGGCCAGCGGGGTGGCGAAATCGCTGGGCAGCTCCCCGAACAGTCCGGACCTGGCGGTCTTGACCTGTTGGGACGGCGAGGCGACTTCGGCCGACAGCCGGAACTGGCGCCCGATCAGTTCATCGAAGTCGACGCTTTGCGTGAGTCCCTGGGAGAGGGTCTCGTGGACAAGGGCAATCGTTGCGACCCGTCGCATGGCCTGCTCGAGCCCTTGTTTGGCCTCATCGCTGACCATCCGGCGGGACTGCATCCGCAGCAGCGCAGCAACTGTCTGCAAGTTGTTCTTCACCCGGTGATGGATTTCCCGAATGGTGGCGTCCTTGGTCACGAGCTCCATTTCACGGCGCCGAAGCTCGGAAACGTCGCGGCAGAGCACCAAAGCCCCGAACCGCTGCTGTTCGTCGCGCAGCGGGATGGCCCGGAGGGACAGGCTAACGCCGCGGGATTCGATTTCGCTGCGCCACGGCATCCGGCCGGTCACCACAAGCGGCAGCGTTTCGTCCACCATGCGACGGTCCCGCAGGAGTCCCGCTGTGACTTCGGCAAGCGACCTGCCTTCGAGGGATTCACCGTCGCCCAGGCGCCGGAATGCGGACACGCCGTTGGGACTGGCGTACTGCACGATGCCGTCGGCATCAAGCCGGATGAGGCCGTCGCCCACACGCGGAGCACCCCGGCGGGACCCGGTGGGCGACGCGAAGTCAGGCCACAGGCCGAGGGTCCCCATCCGGAGCAGATCGTAGGCGCATTGGCGGTATGTCAGTTCCAGCCGGGAAGGCATCCGTGAGCTGGACAGATCCATGTGCGTGGTCACAACGGCCAGCGTCCGGCCGTTCCTGACCATGGGGACAGCCTCAACCCGGAGGGCCATATCGCTGCTCCAGTTGGTTTCGCTGGACCGCTCAATGGTTCGGCTTCCCCAGGCCTTGTCCACGAGCGGTTGCAGGTCCGACCTGATCCCCTCCCCCACGAAGTCGGCGTGGAACACCGTATGCGTGGTGGAGGGGCGGACGTGGGCCAGCGCCACGTATCCAAACTCAGGATGCGGAAACCACAGGGCAAGGTCAGCGAAGGCAAGGTCGGCGACCATCTGCCAGTCGCCCACCAGGAGGTGCAGCCACTCGGCATCCCCCGGCCCAAAATCAGCGTGTTCCCTGATGGGGTCCGTAAAGATTGCCACTACACCTCCAGATTCGACGCTTGGGACAGGATCCCTAGCGTCGGACGATTGACCTCAAGAGCCTCAATGCTACCGACAGTGACGCCATATCGTCCGCTTCGAGCGAGTTGACCTCATCAAACATGCTCTTGGCACGTCCAAGCTGCTCGGCGTTCAAGCCCTCCCAGTCCCGGACACGGTCCTCCGCGGGGTTGCCGGACGGCGTCGACTCAAGGACCGACGTCGTAATGTCCGAAATGGTGGAGTAGAGGTCATCACGCAGGGCAGCGCGCGCCAGCGCCTGCCAGCGGTCCCGCCTCGGAAGCTTCGTAATCCGTTCCAGGAGGGAATCCGCATGGAAGCGGTCGAATATCGTGTAGTAAACGTGCGCGATACTTTCCACCGGCTCGGCGTTGGTATGGGCGATCTTGGCGATGTCCAGCAGAACGAAGCTTTCGAACAGTTCGGCCCAGCGATGGGCCAGATCCTCCGGAAGTTCCCAGCTCCGGGCCTTTTCGAGCCATGACGCAACGCGGGTGCGGTCATCTCCGCGGAGGTAGTCAAGCAGACGGGCACGCATCGGATCCATCAGCGGTTTGAATTCGCCCACGATCTCGGCGATCGGCCGGGAGCCGCTGCCTTGGCTGAGCACCCACCGGACCGCACGGTCCAGGAGCCGCCGGATGTCCAGGTGGACAGTGCTCCAGTGCTCCGTCGGGAAGGACGCAGGCAGTTCGTTGAGCTCACCCACCATGACGTCCAGCTCGTAGATTTCGCGGAGGGCAACGAAGGCCTTGGCCACCGCGGCTTCGTTGGCTGAGGTTTCTTCGATGGTGCGGAACGCAAAGGTGATGCCGCCGAGGTTGATCATGTCGTTGGCCACGACGGTAGCGATGATCTCGCGTCGCAGCGGATGGGTGTCAAGCTCGGCGTCGAACCTCTCCCGAAGCTGCTTGGGGAAGTAGGACCGCAGAGTCTGCCTGAACCACGGATCATCCGCGAGGTCGCTCTCGCGCAGTGCCGTCGCGAGTTCTATCTTTGCGTAGGCCGCCAACACCGAGAGCTCCGGCGAAGTAAGCCCCTGCCCCTGTTCCAGGCGTTCCCGGAGCGTCGCCGTCGTTGGCAGTGCTTCCAGTTCACGCTTGAGGTCTGCGGATTTCTCCAGCCAGTCCATGAGCCGCTCGTAGCTGGGACTCCACTCGGCAACACGGATACGGTCGTTCAGCAGGAGGATGTTCTGGTCAATATTGTCTTCCAGGACGAGCCGCCCGACTTCATCAGTCATGGATGCCAGGAAGTCAGCCCGCTCAGCGGAGTCGAGCTTGCCGGCGGCTACCATCCGATCGACAAAGATCTTGATGTTGACTTCATGGTCCGAGCAGTCGACACCGGCCGAATTGTCGATGGCGTCCGTGTTCAGGATGACTCCCTGAAGTGCGGCCTCGATGCGTCCACGCTGGGTCATGCCGAGGTTTCCGCCTTCGCCGACCACCTTGACGCGGAGGTCGCGGCCGTCAACGCGGATTGCGTCGTTCGCCTTGTCCCCTACCTCCGCGTGCGTTTCGGTGCTTGCCTTGACGTATGTTCCGATACCGCCGTTGTAGAGCAGGTCTGCCGGTGCCAGCAGAATCGCGCGCAGGAGCTCCGGCGGGCTCAGCTCGGACGTGCCGTCCGGCAGTCCCAGGGCCGCCCGCACCTGGTCGGAAACAGGAATGGACTTTGCCTGCCGCCCATAGACGCCGCCGCCTTCGCTGATTAGGGACTTGTCGTAGTCGTCCCAAGACGATCGGGGCAGTTTAAAGAGCCGTTCACGCTCTGCGTAGGACACGGCCTCATCGGGGTTCGGATCCAGGAAGATGTGGCGGTGGTCGAAGGCCGCGAGCAGCCGGATGTGCTTGGAAAGCAACATGCCGTTGCCAAAGACGTCGCCGGACATGTCGCCCACGCCCACCACGGAAAACGGCTCCGACTGCGTGTCGAGATCCAGTTCGCTGAAGTGCCGCTTAACCGATTCCCACGCGCCCCGGGCGGTAATTCCCATGGCCTTGTGGTCGTAGCCCACCGAGCCGCCGGAGGCGAAGGCGTCGCCCAGCCAGAACCCGTACTCCTCCGACAGGCCGTTGGCGATGTCAGAGAAAGTTGCCGTTCCCTTGTCAGCAGCGACCACGAGGTAGGAGTCGTTGTCGTCGTGGCGGACGACGTTGCCCGGCGGAACGACGGCTTCCCCTTCGGGAGTGGTGATCAGGTTGTCCGTGAGGTCCAGCAGGCCGCGGATGAACGTCTTGTAGCTCTCCACGCCTTCCGCCATCCAGGCCGCACGGTCGGCGGCAGGGTCCGGAAGCTGCTTGGCGAAGAAACCGCCCTTGGCTCCGGTGGGCACAATAACAGCGTTCTTCACTGTCTGTGCTTTTACAAGGCCCAGGATTTCAGTCCGGAAGTCCTCGCGCCGGTCGGACCAGCGCAGCCCGCCACGCGCCACCTTGCCAAAGCGCAGGTGCACGCCCTCCACCCGGGGCGAGTAGACCCAGATTTCAAACATCGGCCGGGGGAACGGAAGGCCGTTTATGGCGGCCGGATTGAGTTTGAAGCTGAGGTACGGCTTCTGCTGATAGAAGTTGGTCCGCAACGTGGCTTCGATGAGGTTCGCGAAGGTCCGCAGTACGCGGTCGGCGTCCAGAGTGGCAACCTGTTCGATGGCGGCTGCCAGCTCCGCACGGACAGCTGCCTGCCGCTCTGCCCGGACGTCGTCCCCGAGGGAGGGGTCAAAGCGGGCCGCAAACAGGGCGCTGAGGGCGCGCGTCACGTCGGGATTGCCGAGCAGGGTGTCGGCGATGAACCCAAACGAATTCGTGTTGCCCATCTGGCGCATGTATTTGGCATAGGCGCGGAGGACCACGACCTGGCTCCAGTGCATGCCCTCACGCAGGACCAGCCGGTCAAAACTGTCAGACTCCACGGCGCCTGATACGGCAGCGCCAAACGCTTCCGCCAGCAGTTGACCGGTCGCGAGGGGGGCAACGCCCGCGGGATACTTCAGCCCCAGGTCGTAGAGGAAATAGTCCCGCTTGTCCGCGGTTTCGATTTCGAAGGGACGTTCATCCAGGACTTCAAGACCAAGGTTGTGGAAGTACGGCAGGATTTGGCTGAGGCTCTTGGGCTCAAGCATGTACAGCTTGACGCGTGCGTCCTCTTCGAGCGTAGCTCCCGCCCCCTCCGGAAGGTAAACGTGCACTCCCGGCCGTTCCTGCTTGGCCCCCTCCGCGCGCTCGGCGGCTGCCCCGTACTTCTCGAAACGGGCTATGTCCGTCAGGGCATCTTCCACCTCGTAGTCGACGCGGTAACTGGCCGGAAAGGCCTCCGCCCACGCCGTAGCCAACATCTTGCTCTCATCGTCCGCGGCGGAAGCGCGCAGGACTTCCGTGATGCCCTCGCTCCACGACCGCGCAGCCCGGACAAGCCGTTTCTCCAGCTCTTCGGCATTGACGTCGCTGATGTCGGCATCCTTGGGCAGCCGGATGCGGAAGAAGAGTCGGGCCAGTGCGGATTCGGTCATCCTGGCTTCGTAATCGATGGAAACAGCGTGGAAGGTTTCGCGCAGCTCCTGCTCGATGCGGAGTCGGACGTTCGTTGTGTAACGGTCACGGGGAAGATACACGAGTGCGGACATGAACCGGCCGTAGATGTCAGGCCTCAGGAACAGCCGGGTGCGGCGCCGTTCCTGCAACCGCTGGATCCCGGTTGCCGTCGCAGCGAGGTCTGAAACCTCGATCTGGAACAGCTCATCGCGGGGGTACGTTTCGAGGATACCCAGCAGGTCCTTCCCCGAGTGGGAGTGCGGCGGGAATCCGGCTTTACGCAGGACTGCTTCGACCTTCTCGCGGACGATCGGGATGTTGCGGACGGAACCGGCATAGGCACTGGTTGCGAACAGGCCGATGAAGCGCTGCTCGCCGTTGACATTTCCGGCGGCATCGAAGCTCTTGACGCCGATGTAATCGAGGTAGGCCGGCCGGTGCACGGTGGAGCGGGAGTTGGCTTTGGTGATGACCAGCGCACGCTTTTCACGTGCCTTCTTGCGGCCTGCAAGGGTCAGGTGCTGGACGTGATGTCCATCCGCACCGCTGCGCAGGAGGCCGAGGCCGCTTTCCTCCCGGAGTTCCAGGACATCCTCCCCGGACTCGTTCACCAGATCGTATTCGCGGTAGCCGAGGAAGGTGAAGTTGCCCTCGTCGAGCCACCGAAGGAGGTCCTGGGCCTGGCGCAGCTCCTCAATCTGCGAAGGATTGGCCACGTTGTCCAGGTCCTTGGCGATCTGCAACGCCTTGTTGCGCATCTTGGGCCAGTCTTCGACAGCTGCCCGCACGTCCCCGAGCACACGTTCGATGCCTTCAATCAGCTGCCCGTGCATTTCCTCGCTGGCAAGGCCGATCTCTACCGCGATCCAGGACTCCATGTGGGAGGCGTTGTCACCTTGGGCAATCAGGTGCGAAAGGCTGGGCATGGCGGCGGTGTCGCCGCTGGAAATGCCGATGCTGGACGGAACCCGGTCCACTTTTGTCAGTTGCGCGGTCTCCCGGTTGCGTGTCACGACAAACAGCGGGTGGAGGACAAGATGGATTGCGGAGTTCTGACGAACGAGCTCGGCGTTGACTGAGTCCACCAGGAAGGGCATATCGTCCGTGACGATGTACACGACGCTTCGGTCAGCTTCGTCCACGATCTTGATGTTTGCCGTGCCCGGAACACGGACAGCGGCCACTTCGCGGTGAGTTTCGGCGCGGGCGGCCAAAACGTCAGGCGAATAAGCCCGGGCGTCCTCCTCCGCGAGGTGCTCGTAGTAGTCTCCGAGGTACCCCTCCCCGGCTCCGAAAATAACGGACTGATCCTCCACGCTGGACCCAGACGACATCGACAAACGCCTCCATCACAAGTTCGTAGCTGCCTCTTTGCAGCCCTTATGGCGAGCCTAGCCCTTAAGCCATCGCCTCGCTGTGGAAGATAAGACAGAGGATCGATGATTTCGCTGGACGGGTGCACAAACCAATTCTGCGATCGCCAGCCGGAGCCCTGAGTGCGGTGCAGCTTCCAGCAAGAGGGACCCCGACAACAGTGCCGAGTCCGTGGCCGCACTGTCCGAAGGCAGGAAGCCGGCGATGGCCGCCGATGGTCCGTACCTTTCCCAGGCGTCCCTGAGTTGGCGTTCCGGCGACCTTCCTGCCGCCGAGGCACGCACCTTGTTCAGGATCACCCGTGGAGCTGCCTGCGGGACGGCCGCCTCAAGCTCGGACAGGCCACGGACCAGCCGCGGCACCCCTATGGAGTCAGCCGACCCGACGGCATACACGGTGTCTGCAAGTTCCAGGCTCCGTAGGGTTGCGGCGTTCCTGCGCGGAGCCATGGTGTCGAAACTGAGTTCCTCGTCCGCCTCCAGGCAGAATCCCGTATCCACGACGACGTAGTCAGCAGTCTCCCGGGCTTTCGCAAACACCACCCCAAGGGCGGACGCGCGCAACTCGGTCCAGCGGTCAGCACGCGTAATCCCGGTCAGGATCCGGAGCGTCCCGGATTTGAGGGCAACAGGGGTGGCAACCTTCAGCAGGGCGCCGGCGTCCAATTGGCCCAGGTCAGCCAACCTGCAGGCCTGCGCCAGCCCTGCAGACTCATCCAGGAGTCCCAGCAGCCCCGCCACACTCGCCCCATAGCTGTCGGCATCGATCAGGACCACCGAGTGACCGGCTGCGGCCAGCTCACCTGCCATATTCGCCGCCACGAGAGTCCGGCCGGGAGATCCTGCCGGACCCCAGACCGCGATGAGCTTTCCGGCGCCGGACGGCTCCGCCGGCACGTTGTCTTCTGCGCCAGGCTGGGTTCGGATGGCCGAGCCTGTATCCGCATATCCGCTATCCCCCGCCTGAAAGGGTTTGGGGCGTGACCACTGCTCCACCGCGCCCGAAATCCTCCCGGCCAGCGCCGCTGAATCCACGCCTGCCGGCGCTGCAGTGACACCGATCGACAATAGCCTCGCGGTTTCCGATGCGCTGTCGGTCAGCGCGACAATTACCACGCCGACGGCGGCAAGCCGATCCACCAGCGATGCAGTCAGCTCATCACTGCCTTCTGCGACGACAGCCGCCCGGGCAAGGCCGCTCTGGCAGGCGGCCAGCAACTCCGTCAGTTCCGAGCACCTCCTGACCACGGTGACAGGTCCGTGCAGTCTTTCCAGACCGCCGACCAGGTCTTCCCGCGACTGTCCGACCGTGACTACCGGAATGCTCATTGCGTGCCACCGCCGGGGTTCCAGACGACGGAAATCCTGGCCTTGTTCGCTTGGGCGCCCAGCAGCTTCGGCATCTGCTCGTCCGTGACGAGCACAAGTACAACAGTGGACCGGGACGAGCCCAACGTGGTTGATCCTGGCGTCACTTCAGCAATTTCCGCACCGGGAAGGAGCAGCTTCGGTTCGCTGAATCCGTTGCGGGAGTCCGGGAGGGCGACCCAGACGTCCACGCGCGAACCGGCGGCGGCCTGTTCCGGCAGGGCCTCGTCTATGGTGATTGCTACCGGCTTGCGGTTAAGCGCATCGGGCCTGCCGAGGCTTGCCCTAGGGACCAGCTGGTCCGGGCCAATGCGCTGCACAGCAACCATGCCCTCGGGCAGTCCTACCTCGGCTGTGACATAGTGCGATTCCACGTCGCCGAGCCTAACCTTCACCCGGCTGACATTCTCGGCGGTCACCTTCTCCCCAACGGCAATTGGCCCTTTCGCCGCGTACACTTCCGTGGTTTGGTCGGCAGCACCAACCAGGGACACCACACCCGCTACCGAAGCCAGGACCAGCAGGAAACCGAGCAAGAGCCGGGGATCCTTCCAAGACGGCTTCTTCAGCCGAACCCCTGCGGCCGTTGTGCTAGCACTCATCCGTACTGCTCCCCCCATCGGTGCTGACCGGACCGGTTCACGCGCCGGACTCCCTCATTGTTACGGCAAAACAGCGGGATCGAAAGTCAAACCACCAAACAGCGCCAAACTGTGGATAACCGCATCACTTGACGCCACTGGTGGCAAAATAGAAGCATGCCCCGATTCCTAACCCTCGCAGACGTAGCCGAACAGTTGCAGATCAATTCCCCGGCAGCCTATGCACTGGTCCGAAGCGGCGAGCTCAAGGCCATCCAGGTCGGCGGCCGCGGGCAATGGCGTGTGGAAGAAAAAATGCTGGAGCAATACATCGAAGAGCGCTACGCGGAGGCGGAGCGCATGATCCAGGAAACGAAGTCCAGGTCCGTCTGAGTCACAGGCACGTCCGGCTTCAGAGCTCGGCGCCGCGCAAGGACTTTAACGCAGCCAGCGCGCAGAATGGCACCGTGGCCACTTCGCTCACGTTGCGCGCCCGGCGGGGTTCCCCGGGCCGGGTCAAGGCCAGATCGAAATAGTCCCGCCCCACGCGGTCGATGACGCCGCTCAGCCCCGCCACCGCTTGGCCAGCGCCGATCAGGAACACTGAGAGGTTGGCCCTGTCCCGCGCCAAGCCACGCAGTGCGCTGGCGAGGCCAAGTTTCCGCCTGACGGATGACGGCTCCGCCAGGGCGACCCTACCCAGCCCTTGATAACGGGAGGCCGCAGCATAGGGAATCAGCACCTGATGATACGGATCGCTGAGGACCAGGCTCTCTGCACCGACATGGGTCAGTGTTCCGTCGAAAAATGACCCGGACACCAGATGGACTCCGACCCTGAGCCCCCGGGACCCGCGTAGCCTGTCTGCCAATTCCACCCCGGCGACGTCCGCCCGGGAGCGCTCAGCGATCTCCGCCTCGAGCTCCAGCCGGTCCGCCGACGCCAGCTGCGCCTCCATGTCATCAAACAGGGCATCCCACCGCATGCCGCAAATCTAGGCCCCTCCGGGCGGAGGGTCAATCCACAGCTGGCCGCCGGCCCTATAAAAACAAATCACTGGACAAAAGTCGATATAAGGGTTCAAACTTTCCTTAGTTGCATCAAAATATATCAAACAGCATCAAAGCGAGATGGGGCCATCATGGAAGGTGGACAGTGCAAGCCGCTCGGTCCGGACGCCGGACTGGCGGCGGCGATACTTCTCCTGGGCTCTGTCCTGGCGGCGACGGGCGCCTCAATGGTGGAGCGTTGGAAGTCGTCCTCGGCGAAGGGCCAGTCGCTGGCGTTCGAGGATCTGCTCGGAATGACCGTCAACACGGTGGGACTCATCGTCGTCGCCTGGTGGATCCTTTCGATGCTGGTCGCGTTCGCCTCGGCCGCCCTCGAGCGTGCCGGAAACAGCCGGGCAGCCGCAGCCACCGGCAAGTTCAGCCCGGCTTTCATGCGTCGGCTCGCCCTTGCCGCAGTCGGTTTGCAGTTGCTGGGCGCTCCCATCGCCCACGGCGCCCCGGAACCCGGTGACCTGGGCCCGAGCTCCAACCCCGCCACGGCAATTTCGGCCTTGTGGACACCAACGGAAGAGGTGGCCGGAAAAGCCAGTAAGGCTCCGTCAGAGCCGGCCGGAATCCCGCCCACACCTATTGGCGAAGCGACCAATACAGCTTCGATCTCCGCACTGCCGGCAACCTCGGCGTCCGGTGGCAGCCTGGATCCACGGTGGAAGCCGAGCGCCCCCGCCGTACATCCGGGTCCGCTAGCCGCCCAACCCGTGAGGTCCGCCCGGCAACAACCGGCCACGGACGTCGGTCACGTCACGGTAGTAGCCGGGGACTCACTCTGGAGCATCGCAGCGAGGGAGCTGGGTGGTTCCTCAGCTTCGGACGTCGACATCGCCAGGGAATGGCCACGCTGGTACGAAGCCAACAGGGCGGTCGTGGGCGACAACCCCAATTCCCTCCTCCCGGGCCAGGTTCTGAGGCCCCCGTCCGGCTCATAAACCGCCGCCAGGCTTCAAGAGTCTTCAGAAATCCGACATCAATCAGAGGAAACGTCATGAGCGCATTGCATTCGGTCCCCTCATCGCCTGCGACGGAGCGGCCCGCCTCGGGGGTCCCGCCAGTCCGGCGGCTGGCGGCGGTCCCTAAGCCGGTAAGCATTCCGCCTGCGCGTCCGCATCCTGCCGGCGCTCCTGCTATATCGGGGACGGCCAACCCGGACCGGTCAGCCGGCAACGTGCGGACGCTCAGGACCGTCGGTGAGCATAGGGAGGTTTGCGCGATCACCCGCGGCACCGTGCAGGCTGCCATCGAGGTATTGGCGGGAACGCGTCCGATTCACCAGTTGTCCCGCCGCTTGGACCAACGTTGCCTGGCCTCGCTGCAGCACCGGGCTGCGCTCACCCGCCGGCTCGCATCCGGATCCTCACCGACGGCAGGCCGTCTGCACCGCAATCCCGCTGTCCGGTCAATCCGCACCTGCGAGGTCGCGGAGGGAATCTACGAGGCAAGCGCCGTCGTGGTGGATGAACTGAGGGTCCGCGCGGTGGCAGTGAGACTTGAGCGCAGCAACCAGGTATGGCGCGTCACGGCGCTGGAAATCGGCTGACGCATCGTCCGTGCGCCGACTTGAGCCCAGTGGAGCCGACTTGCCCCCGGTTGAGTCAGCCTCGAGCAAAGCAAGCTATCCAGCAGATCAAACTAGCCAGACGAGAGGGGATACAGGTAAGGGCCGGAACAAAAGTTCCGGCCCTTACCTGTATCCCAGCTGGCTGCCTGTTCGGCGGTCAGCGGTTCCTAGCGCTTCTTCTTTTTAGGTGCCTGTTTCCGGGCGCCGTCCTGGACGGCTGCCTTCGCCGGATTTCCCGAACGGCCCGCCGACCTGCCCTCGATGCGCGTCTGGCTGGCGCCGTCCTCGCCCGGAGCAGTGTACTGCAGCTGGGCGGGCTTCTCCGGGGCCTCCAGGCCGGCTGCGCGGATCTGCGGCTCGTGGTGCTCCGTGTGTTCCCCGGCGCCGTCGGCCACTACAACGTCCTCCGCGGGAGTCACCTCAACTTCCAGGTTGAACAGGAAGCCCACGCTTTCTTCCCTGATGGCCTCCATCATGGCCTGGAACATAATGAATCCCTCGCGCTGGTACTCCACGAGCGGATCGCGCTGGGCCATGGCCCGCAGGCCGATGCCTTCCTTGAGGTAGTCCATCTCGTAGAGATGTTCCTGCCACTTCCGGCCGATCACGGACAGCACGACGCGGCGTTCCAGTTCGCGCATGCTTTCCGATCCGATGGCCTCTTCCCTGGCCTGGTAAACCAGGCGTGCATCGGAAAGGATCTCTTCCTTCAGGAAGTCGACGGTGATGCGGGACTTGCCGCCGGCCTCGTCAATGACGTCGTGTGAGGTGATGCTGACGGGGTACAGGGTCTTGAGGTTGGTCCAGAGCTGGTTGAAGTCCCAGTCGTCCCCGGTTCCCTCGGCGGTTGCTTCATCGATGAGGGCCGTGATGGTGTCTTCCAGGAAGAACTGCACCTTCTCGTGCAGGTCATCGCCCTCGAGGATGCGTCGCCGGTCGCCGTAAATGGCTTCGCGCTGGCGGTTGAGGACGTCGTCGTATTTCAGGACGTTCTTTCGCTGCTCCGCGTTGCGGCCTTCCACCTGTCCCTGCGCAGATGCAATGGCACGGGACACCAGCTTCGATTCGAGTGCGACATCGTCCGGTACCGAACTGTTCATCAGCCGCTCGGCCGCGCCCGAGTTGAACAGCCGCATCAGGTCATCGGTCAGGGAAAGGTAGAAACGGGACTCGCCCGGGTCTCCCTGGCGTCCCGAACGGCCGCGGAGCTGGTTGTCGATGCGGCGCGACTCGTGGCGTTCGGTGCCAAGGACGTAAAGTCCGCCGAGGTCGAGGACTTCCTCGTGCTCGTCCTTCACCGCCTGCTTGGCGGCCTCGAAGGCCGCGGGCCAGGCCGCTTCGTATTCTTCGGAGTTCTCTTCCGGGTCCAGCCCCCGCTTGGCGAGTTCAGCGACGGCGGTGAACTCGGCGTTTCCGCCCAGCATGATGTCGGTACCGCGCCCGGCCATGTTGGTCGCAACGGTTACGGCGCCCTTCCGGCCGGCCTGCGCGACGATCGCGGCTTCACGGGCGTGGTTCTTCGCGTTCAGGACCTCGTGCCGGATGCCTTCCTTGGCCAGCAGCCGGGACAGGTATTCGCTCTTCTCAACGCTGGTGGTACCCACCAGCACGGGCTGGCCCTTTTCGTGGCGCTCGGCGATGTCCTTGACGACGGCGTCGAACTTGACGGTCTCGTTTTTGTACACGAGGTCCGACTGGTCGATGCGCTGCATGTCCCGGTTGGTGGGGATGGCCACCACTCCGAGCTTGTACGTGCTCATGAACTCCGCGGCTTCGGTCTCCGCGGTGCCGGTCATGCCCGAAAGTTTGCCGTACATGCGGAAGTAGTTCTGCAGCGTGACAGTGGCGAGGGTCTGATTCTCCGCCTTGATTTCGACGCCTTCTTTGGCCTCGATCGCCTGGTGCATTCCCTCGTTGTAACGGCGGCCGGCCAGGATGCGGCCGGTGTGCTCATCGACGATGAGGACCTCGCCGTCGAGAATGACGTAGTCCTTGTCCCGCTTGAAGAGTTCCTTGGCCTTGATGGCGTTGTTTAGGAAACCGATCAGCGGAGTGTTCGCGGACTCGTAAAGGTTGTGGATGCCAAGGTAGTCCTCGACCTTTTCGATGCCTGCTTCAAGCACGCCAACGGTGCGCTTCTTCTCGTCGACCTCGTAGTCGGTATCCGCCTGGAGCCGAAGGACCACCTTGGCGAACTCGCTGTACCAGCGGTTCGTGTCGCCCTGGGCAGGACCGGAAATGATAAGCGGGGTGCGGGCCTCGTCGATAAGGATGGAGTCCACTTCATCAACGATCGCGAAATGGTGGCCGCGCTGGACCAGTTCTGACTTGTCCCACGCCATATTGTCGCGCAGGTAGTCGAAGCCGAATTCGTTGTTGGTGCCGTACGTAATGTCTGCAGCGTACTGCTCGCGGCGCACGGCGGGGTCCTGATTGGACAGGATGCAGCCGCTGGTCAGGCCGAGGAAGCGGTAGACCCGTCCCATGAGGTCGGACTGGTATTCGGCGAGGTAGTCATTCACGGTGATGACGTGGACGCCCTTGCCTGCGAGGGCATTCAGGTAGGCCGGAGCGGTGGCCACAAGGGTTTTACCTTCACCGGTCTTCATTTCCGCGATGTTGCCCAGGTGCAGGGCGGCGCCGCCCATCATCTGAACGTCGAAGTGACGCATCCCCAGCGTTCGTGACGAAGCTTCGCGAACGGCTGCGAAGGCCTCCGGCAGCAGATCATCCAACTTCTCGCCGTCCTGGTGGCGTTCCCGGAGCCGGTCGGTTTCTTCACGCAGTTCGGCGTCCGTGAAGGTCTTCAGGGAGCTCTCCAGGGCATTGATGGAATCGGCATAGTTCCTCAACTGCCTCAGGGTTTTTTTGTCACCCGTACGGAGAAGTTTTTCGATAAGTGATGCCACGTGAAGTTGCTCCCAGTCTCAAGCTGCCGAATTCTGGCGTGTTCAGTCTACGGGAGAGACGATCGGCACGTTACGCCTGTTCCCTGAGAGCGGATACACCCGTTCCGGCCGCAGCGACGGCCTCGGCAAGTGCCGGTGCCAGGTCGCCCGCCGGAGAAACGACCACGCGGTCAAGTTCGAGCCACTCCGCCATGAGCTGGAGTTCCGCGGCCAGTTCGACGGCGGTATCCGCCGGTGCATCCGGTTCAGCATGCGCTGCCCTCGCCAGGAGGTGGCCTGCGGCCCTGTCGGCCTTCAGGTCGACACGCGCCACGATGCCGTCCCTCAGCAGGAAGGGAAGAACGTAATAGCCGAAGCGTCGTTTGGCCTCCGGTGTATAGATCTCAAGCCTGAAGTGGAAGCCGAACAGCTCCTCAAGCCGCCGCCGTTCAAATACGAGCGAGTCAAAAGGGCTCAGGAGGGCACGCCCGCTTGCCGCGCGGGGCAGCCTGGAGTCCACATGCCGGTAGACGGGCCTGTCCCAGCCCCGGACGGAGACAGGTTCCAGCGTGCCGAGTTCCACCAGGTGCTGCACGGAAATGGCGGCCGCACGCATGGGGGTACGGAAGTAGTCGGCGAAGCAGCGCACGGTTCCGATGCCGTGGGCCCTCGCCGCGGCGGCGATGAGCCGGTCCATCGCGGCCGCAGGATCTCCCCGCTCGACGGCAAGGTCTTCTTCCCCGCCGCCGACCGGGGAGAAGACCTTGCCGGTGAGTGTGTAACGGCGTTCGAACTGCTCGGTACGCGAGGAAGCAGAGACAAGCCCTTCTTCGAAAAGGTGTTCCAAGACGCGTTTCACGGCGTTCCAGTTCCAGCCCCAATTGTCCGTGCGCCGGTCCTCGACGTGACCGATCCTGACCGTGAGTTCGCCTGCGGTCAGGGGTTTGCCATTTGCGAGCTCCGCCAGGACTTTCGCAGCGACGCCCGTGCGCAATTCCGGGTCCAGGGCCGAGGCTCCGACCCATTTCCGGCTCTGCCACAGCAGCAGGTCCGGGAAGTGGTCCGGCCTGATGAAGCTGGCTTCGTGGGCCCAGTACTCCATCATGCGGCGCGGATGCTTGGAGGCCATGCGGTGAAGGATGCCCCGGTCGTAATTTCCGAGCCGGGAGAAGAAGGGCAGATAGTGGCTGCGTGCCAGGACATTGACCGAATCAATCTGGACCAGGTGCAGCCGGTCAAAGGTACGGCCCACCGCCCGTGCACTCACGGGTCCGGCGGGCCGTCCTTTGTCCAATCCCTGGGCTGCCAAAGCGATCCGCCGTGCCTGGTTGAGGCTCAGCGATGCGCTCATGTCAGTCCCTTCCTTGGCTGGTCATCACCAGCTTAGGCGAACGCGCTGCTAGGCGCGTGCAGGCTCATCCTCCGAGCGGTAGGCGAGGATCTTCTCTTCCAATGGCGCTTCGCCCGGTTCGCAGGTTTGGTCCAGGCTAATGACGCCGTAGGTCCATCCGTCGCGGCGGTAAACCACGGACGGCGCTTTGGTCTCCTTGTCTACAAACAGGTAGAAGGAGTGACCTACAAGTTCCATGTTGTCGACGGCGTCGTCGAGCGTGAGGGATGCCGCCGGGAAGACCTTGCGGCGGATCAGGACCGGCGAATCGCCCGCCGGGATGTCATTGTCGACGTCGTACGGCGACTTTTCCACCGGCGCTGACTGTGGCTCCTGGTGGTTACTGGCCTCTACGTACAAAGGCTCGGTGGTACTTGCCGGCTCGAGGCTGGCTGTCGCCTCGCGGACGGCTTTCGGGGTGTGCCGTCCGTGGTGGACCTTTTTGCGGTCCTTGGCCCGGCGCAGGCGCTCGAGGAGCTTGTTGTAAGCGAGATCGAACGCGGCGAACTTGTCGGCGGCGCTGGCTTCCGCACGGATCACGGGGCCCCGGCCCAAGACAGTCAGCTCAACCGTGAGCAAGTCTGCGGTCTGGCGGGCCTTGGTCTCCTTGGACACCTTCGCGTCCACCCTTTGGACCTTGTCTCCCAGCGATGCGATCTTTGAGATCTTCTCGTCGGCGTATTCGCGGAAGCGGTCCGAAACCGTCAAATTCCGTCCGCTGATCATGAACTCCATGGTGCCCTCCAAATGACTTCGGTGACACGACGGCGGCACTTCCCGGGGCCGATCTGACTGACAGTCGAGCCCCTTTCCGAGCCGCTATCGACAGGTACAACTGATCTTGGTACCCACAACCGACGTTAGTTCATCGCTACCCGTTATTCACCTTTTCTTCGTTTTATTTTTTTCGGAGTCAGGCTTCCAGCCGCGCGGTGGCACCGGGAGCGGCAATTGGATCGGCGGAGTCGGGCGGGCGTGTCGCTGCCAGCACCACAGCACCAGCGACGACGCCTCCCGCCTGATGAACGGCCCGGGCAGCTTCCGCAAGCGTGGCGCCCGTGGTGAGGACGTCATCCACAATGATGCAGGGGCGGCCCCGGATGTCCGGCGCGAAGAGTGCCGATCCCGCCCGCATGGAGCCGCGGACGCGCCTGACGCGGGCCCCGCGCCCCAGTCCCTTTTGTCCTCCGGCCATCGCGGGAGCAGGGATCAGTGCCCGTATTCGTTCCCGGAGATCAGCGAAAGCCCATGGGCATTGGACAGCTGCCCTCCCCTTGCGCAGTACGGGGGCAAGGGTGCCGGCACCAAGGCCACCGTTGCGTGCCAGGTTCCGCAGCATGAGGTGCACCGGGCTGAAACCGCGTCTCCTGAACGCGCTGTTCGTCGTGGGAACCGGTACCAGGCAGAATCCCTGCATAGTCCCTGCGGCCTCTCGGATGGCCCTTCCAAGTGCTTTCGCCAATACCGACTCGAGCTGGCCCTGGCCGTGTCTTTTGAACGAGAGGACAGCCTGGGCGAGTTCCTCACGATAGATGCCGGCAGCCACCACCGGGAGGATAACCGAACCGTTGACGTCCATGAGGGCAGGGGCCTGACCTTCAGCCCGGAAAGGGGTCCTCGTGAGGGTCCGCACGGCCCGGTCGCAGGGGCCGCACAGCGAGTAGTCCTCCGTTCCGCAACAGACACATTCCACGGGCGCGGCCAGCGCCAAAAGCTCGCGGCCCGCGCCTAAGACCCGGTCCGCAGCCCTCGGAAGCCACTGTGAGTACTCGCTGCGGTGCTTGGCCGGCGTCGCGGTAGGCGGCGCCAGATCGGGATCGGGGCTACGAATCACCAGCCAAGGCTGCCTCACGGAACACCCGGCCGGAAGCATCCCGGGCGCCTATGTGAATAACCGAGCCTGTGCAGGCGACCGCGCCTGTGTGGACCAGGCGCTTACGTGAGCGTCATCCATCGGGCTTCGCCGCGCTCCCCCGTGTCAGGGATAACTGCCGCGTCAGCCCGGGAAAGACGGGTCCACGGGCCCTTTCAGCTGCGGCGACCAACCGTTTCCAAGGCGCTGGAAAATGCCGTCAGCGGACTGCCCGAAAATTTCCTCGGGTCCGTTCCCTGCGCTGATCGCGGTAAGGCCGGGCCAGGGGGCCAGTTGCTGTGGCTGTGAAGACGTCAGGGAAAGCAGTTCCGGCGTGACGTTGTCAGTGGCAGATCCCTTCATGACCGCGACGGTGGTATCACTCACCCAGACTCCCTGGTCCGGTTGGCGGTCTGTCTGGAGGGTCGTCGGCGCCGTGAGGTCCCGGGGCGTACCGTCGGCATTACGGACGATTCCCGTTACCTGCACGCGGGTCTTCCCGTTTTGCTCCGAAATCACGAGTGCACGGACGCCCTCACGGGATATTCGGAACTCCTTTACCGTGCGTCCGGCAAGCCAGGCGGGTGCCAGCGTCACCGTGGGTACGGCGGCACCTTCGGCGACGCCGGTCGGGCGGTATGCAAGGACTTCGGTGGCGCCGTTGGCCCCGGGCCCGGCCGTCCAGACCCAGTCCTCCTGGCCGAACGACGGGTGGGTCAGGGTGGAACGGGTAGTCAGCGCCCTCGCTGGCTGCCCCGGCACGATGGAGTACAGCGTTGTCCGGGTGCTGTTGAGGAACGCCACTGACTGCGACACCGGCGATTCGGCCGGGGAAACCGGACCGAGGGCTCCCACGGGCTGGATGTCCGGAAGGGGTGAAACCCGGTTGTTCTCGTAGCGGACCAGCTGTCCGTCGTTCACGGCAATCTGGCGGGACGGCACGTTCTTATCCCGGACGGGCGGCAGCACGGATCCGTTGTCCTCGACGCGCACCAGGTCCTGGTTCGCCCTGAGCTCTACGTTGACGACGTCGGGCTGGCCGCGGAAGGTGAGTGCCAGCTGGGTCTGCATCCGCAACCTGTCCTCACTGGAAGCCTCCACCAGTTCCTTGGCGGTAAGGTCCACCTGCGCGGCGCCGGAGACCACGGGAACGGACTCCCGCGCCAGCTTCATCCCTGAGGGGAAAGCGCTGACTACGGCGCCCTTGAGGTACGGTGCGGGTCCGCTGAGGAGTGCGCTGGTCATCGCTTTGACGGTCTTCTTCTTGATGAACCACCTGACGTCCGGCACCGCGTAGGTGAAGCTCGGATCATAGAAGTAGATGGGGTAGGCGCCGTAAATCACCTTGAAGGTCTGTTCGGGAATGGCGGTCCCGTCCGGAATCCCGGAGATCCGCCACTCACCGTCCACCTGGGTCAGGGTGACCTGGATGTTTTCTTTGGTGCCCTCGGGAAACTGGGTGGCGATGCCGTCCGCATCCACGGAGTAGGCCACATCGAGCTCGTAGTTGTAGACGTTTTCGACGCCGGTCCGGACCACCCTGGTTGATCGGAAAACCAACGTCCGCTGGTCCGGCTTCCAGGCCACGGAGGCCGCCTGGGTAAGGTACTCCCGCGCCACTGCGTAGTCGTCTTCGTAGCCGCTGCCCGCGAGATAGAAATCATCGATGATGGATTCCGGTCCGGCGCCTTCTCGTGGGGCCACCGGAAAGAAGACAGGAGCATTGTTGGGCTTGCCCGCACTCTCGTCCGTGCTTTTGCCGACGGGTCCGGAGCGCGGAATCTGGGCGCAGGCGGTCAGCAGCAGGAGCAGGACGGCCAAAACAGCGGCGGCCGCGGTGCCTGGCCTTCGGGATATGCCTTTCATTTTGCGCCGTCCCCGCCCATGCCTGGTTTCGCTCCCGGCGAGGCCGCTGATGGCACGTCAGGCTCCGGCGCTGCAGCCGTAGCGATGACTTCAACGTCCGGCGTCGCGACTGTTTCAAAGAGCAGCATAGTGCCCTGCCCCGTGCTGCCAGGCAGCGCGACGTCGGCGGGTTCCAGCTGGAGCGGCGACTTGGAGATGGCCTCACCCTGCTTCAGTGGCAGCGTCAGCCTGAAATTAGATCCCGTTCCCTTACTGCCCCAGGCCTGAAGCCATCCGTTGTGGAGTTTCGTGTCTTCAGCAGCAATGGACAGGCCCAAGCCGCTGCCGCCGGTGGTTCGTGCCCGCGCGGGGTCTGCCCGCCAGAAGCGGTCAAAGACCCTTGCGGCTTCGGATTGGGTCATGCCGATACCATGGTCGCGCACTGCAACTGCCACGGCGGTATCATTCGCGGCCACGGAGATATTCACGGGTTTGCCTTCGCTGTGTTCCAACGCGTTGAGCACCAGATTGCGAAGGATCCGCTCGATCCGCCGGTCATCCATCTCCACTACGATGCTGGTCTCCCGGGAATTGATGGTGACCTCCGAACCATATTCGACTGCTACGGGCCTTGCGTCTTCCACGACGTTCGCGACGAGCTGCAGGATATCGGTGGGTTCGGCGTCGAGCACGGCCACGCCCGCGTCGAAGCGGGAGATCTCCAGGAGGTCAGCCAAGAGGGACTGGAAGCGCTCCACCTGGTTGTACAGGAGCTCGGCCGAACGCTTGTTGATGGGGTCGAAATCATGGCGTGCGTCGTACAGTACTTCCGCGGCCATCCGCACAGTGGTGAGGGGCGTCCGAAGCTCATGGGACACATCGGAGACGAAGCGCTGCTGCATTTGCGAAAGCGTTGCCAGCTGGGTGATCTGTTCCTGCAGGCTGGCGGCCATGTGGTTGAACGATGCGCCGAGCCTGGCCACCTCATCCTCGCCCTTGACCACCATCCGTTCCTGGAGCTGGCCGGCCGCCAGTTTCTCGGAGACGACGGCTGCATGGCTGACCGGGCTGACGACGTTCCGGGTCACATACCAGGCGATGGCCCCAATGATCAGAACCAGCACCGCCCCGCCGGCCAGCAGGACGTTCTGTATTTCGTTGAGGGTTTTCTGCGCCGTATTCAGGTCGTAGATAAGGTACAGCTCGTACACGGTGCCGTTGAAGGTGACCTTGTTGCCCACCGCTATGCCTGGCCGGTCCTCGGTACCCACCGGGAACTCTGTGGACGCCCAGAACTGGTCCTTGCCGGATTCCTGGACTGCTTTCCGCAACTCAGGCGGGATGACGCTGACGGTGAGCTGGTCCGATGCCCGCGATTCCACCCAGCGGTTGCGGGGTTTGGTCTGTTCCGGCATCGCCTCGAAGACATAACGACGCTGGATCACGTTTCCGCGCCCCTCAACGGCGTTCAGGGTGTCGTAGACCAGCGTAATGACGCTCGACTGATCCGTGACCTGGGCGCCGTCAAACGTATCCTGAACCTGTTTGACGTTATACAGCGTCTCCGATTCCGCCTGGGTCAACCGTTCCTGGAAGAGGTTGTTCGCGATCTGGTTCGAGAGGTAGGCGCCCACTATGGCGAACGAACCTATCGACAGCAGCAGCGTAGTGAGGACCGTGCGGAACTGCAGGGACCTGCGCCAGCGCCGGTGCAACGCGCGCAGCAGGAACCGGACGCCGGGCAGGAGCCGGATCAGGCCAGTGCGGACGAGCCGGGCGACCCGGAGTCCTACGATCCGGGCGCGACGCAGCCAGATGCGGGTCCGGAACGGCAAGTCAGAGAGCACGCCGGAAATGGCATCGGTATGTTCCGGAGCGCCGTGGACGTGAGCGTGTTCCGTTTTCGGCGGACGGGCTACCTCCGGCTCGCCGCCGGCTTCGCCGCGGGACGGTTCAGGAACCTGCTTTGTAGCCGACACCACGGACCGTCAAAACAACTTCGGGGGCTTCAGGGTCGCGCTCAATCTTTGACCTCAGCCGCTGGACGTGGACGTTCACCAGGCGCGTGTCTGCCGCGTGCCGGTATCCCCAGACCTGCTCCAGCAGCAGCTCCCGGGTGAAGACCTGCCACGGTTTGCGCGCAAGGGCCACGAGCAGGTCAAATTCCAGGGGTGTCAGCGAGATGCGTTCGTCGTTCCGGCTCACCAGGTGCCCGGCGACGTCAATGGTGATGTCGGCAATACGCAGTGTTTCGGGAGCCTTCTGGTCCCCCGGGCGGAGCCGCGCCCTCACCCGCGCAACCAGCTCCGCCGGCTTGAACGGTTTGGGTACATAGTCGTCCGCGCCGGATTCGAGGCCGCGGACCACGTCGGAGGTATCTGACTTCGCGGTCAGCATGACGATAGGAGAATCCGATTCGGCGCGGATCTGCCGGCACACTTCGATGCCGTCAACGCCGGGGAGCATCAGGTCCAACAGCACGAGATCCGGTTTGGAGGAACGAAAGACTTCGAGCGCTTGTGCGCCGTCTGCGCAAAAAACCGGTTCGAAGCCGTCATTGCGCAAGACAATTCCGATCATCTCGGCCAGCGCCTCGTCATCGTCCACTACCAGAATGCGTGCCTTCATAGTTATATATTCGCCTATTGAATGGGCTTTGTCCCGTTGAGGGCCGACACGGCATGGCGCGGTCACCGGCCGGAGGGAGCAGAGACCGCGGCCGGAACGGCGCAACAGCGCGAAGAATCAGCCGGAGGCTATGAGGCATGCCGGCAAAACTATAGGCTGGGAGCGGGCCGGACGGTGCAGGACACCGCCGGCCCCGAGCACTTGGCCGGAGTTCTGGTCGGGCGGCCCGCGGACAGCATCTTTTGGGGAGGAACAGGTTGTCAGAGCAGGATCCGAACGCGCGGCCCCGGGAGGGGCAGCCTCAGCCGGCGGAACCACCCTCATGGGGTCAGCCACAGCAGTGGAACGTGCCGCAGCCGCCCCACGAGGAACGTCAAGCGCAAGCGAACGCACCGGAGACGGCAGCCGACGGCGGGAACCAGCCGCAGTGGGGGGCGCCGCCGCAATGGGGCATTCACCAGCCCGGCCACGACGGCGGACAGCCGCCGTGGGGCTCCCCGTATTCCGCGCCACAGCCTTCCTCCAATCAGCCTGGTCATTTTCAGCCCGGTTATGTTCAGTCGGGTCATATTCAGCCGGGATACGTCGCCCCGCCAAAGCCCGGGATAGTTCCGCTCCGCCCGCTGCTTTTCGGCGAAATCCTGGACGGCTCGTTTCAGACCATCAGGCGCAACGCCGCGGCAATGCTGGGCGCGGCGCTCCTGGCCCAGACCCTGGGAACCGTTGTCGGCGCGCTTATAACGGCGCAAGCCGGAGCGGGCAGCGAGTCCCTCGGGCTGTGGCTTGAAACCCTGAACCCTACGGAAATGGTCGGCCTGGGCCTCGGGGTCCTGGCAGGCGCCGTCCTCCTCGGGCTGGTGTCCGTCTTTATCTCCCTCGTGCTCCAGGGCATGATGGTGGTTCCTGTGGCCCGTTCCGTCCTCAACTGGCGCACGGGTTTTAGGGAGATGTGGGCGCTTTCGCGATCCAGGATCGGCTCGTTGCTGGGGCTTGGCGGGCTATTGATCCTTGCCGGAATCGCCGTCGTCGCCGTACTGGTGGGCGGATCCTGGCTCCTGGCGGATTCCATGGGCGGAACGTCTGCGCTGATCATCATCCCCTTGTTCCTCGGGACCATGGTGACCATGCTGGTGCTCTCCATCCGGTTCCTCGTGACGCCTGCTGCGATTGTGGTCGAGGAACTGGGCGTACTTGACGGCCTGCGGAGGTCCTGGCAGCTGACCCGGTACAACTGGTGGCGGATTTTTGGAATCACGCTGGTCATTTCACTCCTTATCGGCATCATCGGCCAGATCGTCCTGGTCCCCATCAGCGTCGCATCGGCCGGGTTCTCGTCCGTCGTCGCACCCCATGGCGGCGACGACGGTCAACGCGCCCTCGCCATCGGCGTCGGCATCGCCACTCTTATCATCTCGGCGCTGATAGGCGCAGTGGCCTACGCATTCCAGACCTCGGTCATGGGCCTGTTGTACATGGACCTTCGCATGCGCAAAGAAGGGCTCGACCTCGCCCTGCTCCGGCTGCTTGAGTCAGGCACGGAAAAAGCCGACGGCGTCCCTGGACGCGGCATAGCTCCGCAGGAAAATCCCGGCCGCATGGCCCCCGGCGGCTGGCCGAACAGCCCCTATGGCCCCCAGGGCTACGGCCAGCCTTCGGGCTACGGTCCGCCCCCGGGCTACGGCCCCCCACCGGGAAACGGCCAGCCTTCGGGCTACGGTCCGCCGCCGGGCTACCGCCCTGCCTCGAGTTACGGTCCGCCCCCGGGCGGCTACGGTCCGCCCCCGGGCTACCGCCCGCCCCCGGGCGACGGATGAGCCGGCTGGCCTGTTTCGAGGCGGCATCGGCAGGGGATGCGGTTCTGCGTTCGGCTGCCGGCCGGACACCGGCTGAGCCTCCCGTGGAGCCTGACAGGCAGGAGGCCAGCAGGTGGGCCGCCGAGGAGCTTTCCAAGCCCGTGTACCAGGACGCGCAACCGGACTGGCTGACCGATCTGTGGCTCCAGTTCATGGACTGGCTGCGGTCGCTCAACAGCGGTGACCCTGCAATTGACAGCGGCATGGCTGTACCGGCCATTGGAGTGACGATTGTCGTCCTCGTCGCAGTAGCCATCCTCCTCGCGCGCCCCCGGCTGAACGCCCGCCGCCGCCCGGCCGGCGAAGTCGTCGCCGATCCCTCCATCAGCCCCGCCGAATACCGTCGGCTTGCGGCAGCCGCGGCAGCCCGTTCCGACTGGCGGACCGCCGTCGTCGAACAATTCAGGGCGATCGTCCGGTCCGCAGAAGAGCGCACAGTAATCGATCCCCTGCCCGGCCGGACGGCCGACGAGGTGGCCGCCCAGCTGGCCGGCGCTTTCGGCAGCTGTGCCAAACAGCTGCGCCGGGCCGCCGATCAATTCGACGCCGTCCGGTACGGCAATGAAGAGGCCACAGCCAGGGACCACTCCGACATGGTGGCGCTGGATCAGCTCCTGGAATCAGTAAAGCCCGACTTTGGCCAGCGTGCCCCGGACCGCCTGGCGCTGCCGCTATGACCCCGGTAGTTGAGTCGGAGATCCGGCCGGCGCCGGAGACACCCGCCACAGGAGTTCGCGCCGCGGGCCCAGCCGTCGCGGCATGGATCCGCCGGCACCGGACGTGGACGCTCATCGGCATTGTCTTCGCGCTGGGCGTGGCGCTGACGATTATTGCCCAGTTCTCGCCCCGCGGTGACGATGCCCCCCTCTCCACGCGCAACGCTGCACCGGACGGGGCAAGAGCCGTCTCCGAAATACTGGGAATCCAAGGCGTGGATGTCCGCCAGACTGACAACTTCGCGGCAACGCTGTCAGCCCTGGAGAGTGCGTCCGAGGACAGTTCGTTCGAGGACAGCGACGACGGCCGCGGGGCTACGTTGCTCCTTTACGACCGAAACGGCTACCTGGACCGCGAGCAGCTTCAGGAGTTGCAGCAGGCTACGGACAGGCTGGTGGTGGTGACTCCCCGGCTGAGCGCGCTCACGGCAGTAAGCAGCGAAATCCGCCCCGCGGGAGTTGTCCCGGAGGGGGTTGCCACGCTGGATCCCGGCTGCGAGCTGGAGGACCCGGCCGTGGCAGGATCCGTCACTGCGGAGTCCGCGTACCTGTATCAGGCCGACGGCCCCTGCTATGAGCCCTCGGACGGCCTGGGCGGACTGTACGCAAGCAGCGACGACGGCCGGCTGGTAGTGCTGGGCAGTACGGAGATCCTCAGCAACGGCCGCCTCGATGAACATGGAAATGCGGCCCTTGCGCTCCGGACCCTCGGGGTCTCCGACCGTCTTGTCTGGTATCTGCCCGGCATTGCGGATGTCACCATAGCGGACGCGCCAAAAACCCTGGATGAACTTGCCCCGCCGTGGGTGGCCTTCCTGGGCCCGTGGCTTGCCCTGGTGGCGGTGCTGGCCATGGTCTGGCGGGGACGGCGGCTGGGACCGCTGGTCTTCGAGCCGCTGCCGGTGGTGGTCAAGGCCGTTGAGACCGCTGAGGGCCGCGCACGGCTGTACCATGACGCCCACGCCGTGGACCGGGCGGCCGAGAACCTCAGGGCGGGGACGCTGGTCCGGCTTGCCAGGATCCTCCGGCTGGGACCCGATGCCGAGTCTGCGGCCATCGTCGACGCCGCGGCCCGGCACCTTGGGCGCACGACGGAACAGACGGCCGGCGTGCTGGAGGCCCGTCCCCGGACTGAGAGCGAGCTGGTCCGCTGGGCCCAGCAGCTGGACACAATAGAGAAAGAGGTAAGCACCCGATGAGTGAGCAGACCAACGGATTCGTGCAGGGCGGGCCGGGCGGGCCTGCCCTGGCAACGGCGGAGGCCCGGACGGGCATCGATCCCGTCCGCCAGGCCCTGCTCGACGTCAGGCTTGAGGTGGCCAAGGCAGTGGTCGGCCAGGACTCCACCGTCACCGGGCTGCTGATCGCACTGCTCTGCCGCGGGCATGTGCTGCTCGAAGGGGTTCCCGGCGTGGCCAAGACCCTGCTGGTCCGCACACTGTCCGCGGCCCTGAGCCTTGACACCAAGCGCGTGCAGTTCACACCCGACCTGATGCCCGGTGACATCACCGGCTCGCTGGTCTTCGACTCCCGGACCTCCGAATTCAGCTTCCGGGAGGGCCCTGTTTTCACCAACATCCTGCTGGCAGATGAAATCAACCGGACGCCGCCGAAGACTCAGGCGTCCCTGCTGGAAGCCATGGAAGAGCGGCAGGTATCGGCGGACGGTATCTCACGGCCTCTTCCCGTCCCGTTCATCGTCGCTGCCACCCAGAACCCGGTGGAATACGAGGGCACCTATCCCCTGCCCGAAGCCCAGCTGGACCGCTTCCTGCTCAAGCTCGCCATGCCGCTGCCGGGACGCGCGGACGAAATTGAGGTCATCCGCAGGCATGCCGCCGGTTTCGACTCCAGGAACCTGGCTGCGGCCGGGGTCCGCGCGGTGGCAGGTGCGGCCGAACTGGAGCAGGCCCGCCAGGCAGTGGCAGCGGTGGAAGTGGCGCCGGAAGTCGCGGCCTACATCGTGGACATCGCAAGGGCCACCCGCGCGGCACCGTCCTTCCAGCTGGGTGTTTCCCCCCGCGGTGCCACCGCCCTGCTGAGCGCCTCGCGCGCGTGGGCGTGGCTGTCGGGGCGGCATTTCGTGACACCGGATGACGTCAAGGCACTGGCGCTCCCCTGCCTTCGACACCGTGTAGCGCTGCAGCCGGAAGCGCAGATGGACGGCGTGCACGTTGACGGCGTCCTCGCCAGCATCCTGGCGTCCGTGCCCGTTCCGCGCTGATGGCCATTTCCGGACGGTTCGTACTTCTGGCACTGGCGGGGCTGGTGCCGGTGATGCTGTTTCCCGGCTGGGGCACAGTGCTGCTGGTCTGCCTGGCCCTGTGCGCAGTCCTGCTCCTGGACCTCTTCGTTGCGGCGTCGCTCCGGAGCGTCACGCTGGACCGCACTTTGCCCGGCAATGTGGCACTCAGCGGAAGCACCGAATCAGTCCTGACGATCGGAAACACCGGAACCCGGCCGCTGCGTGCCCTGGTGCGGGACGGGTGGCAGCCGTCGGCAGGCGCGCAGAATCCACGCCAGCGGGTGGACGTTCCGGCCGGCGAGCGGCGGCGGATGACAGTGACCCTTCGGCCTGCCCGGCGGGGCGACCTCAAGGCTCCGCATGTGACCCTTCGCGCCTTCGGTCCGCTGCGGCTGGCCGCGCGGCAGCGGACACTCCCGTGTCCCGGCGCCATCCGGGTGCTCCCGCCGTTCCATTCACGGCGCCATCTTCCCTCCAAGCTCCGCAAGCTGCGTGAGCTCGACGGAAAGGCTGCCGTACAGATCCGGGGCGCCGGCACCGAGTTCGATTCGCTCCGCGACTATGTCCGCGGTGATGATGTGCGCTCCATCGACTGGCGCGCCACGGCGCGGCGGTCCGCCGTCGTTGTCCGCACCTGGCGGCCCGAGCGGGACCGGCGCGTGGTCATCATGCTGGACACGTCCCGGACCGCTGCTGCGAGGATCGACGACGAACCGCGCCTCGACACCGGAATCGAGGCGGCCCTGCTGCTTGCCGTCCTGTCGGAACGGGGCGGCGACCGCGTGGACTTCTTCGCCTTCGACCGGCGGACCAGGGGACGGGCAGGTTCGGCTTCGAAGGGAAACCTCCTCGGACAGCTCGTCCAGGCCATGGAACCGCTGGAACCGGAGCTCATCGAGCTGGACTGGAGCCAGGTCCCCGGCCAGATACGGCAGATCTCGGCGCACCGCTCCCTCGTGGTACTGCTGACCCCGCTGGATGGCGGCGCGCCCGAGGAGGGGCTGCTCCCGATGGCGGCGCAATTAGCGCAGCAGCATGTTGTGGTGGTGGCCTCGGTGCGGGACCCCATGCTCGGCACGATGCAAAAGGAACGAGCGACGGCGACGCAGGTGTTCCGCGCGGCAGCCGCCGAACGCGCCCTGCTGGAACGCGAAGCCGTGGCCATGCAGTTGCGCCAACTGGGCGTCGAAGTGGTTGACGCCGAACCGCACCAATTGCCGCCGGCCCTCGCAGACGCCTATATCCGGCTTAAGGCGGCGGGCCGACTGTGACCGATTCCGAAAACTGTTCCGTGGAAAGCAGGAGGCTACCTTGAACACCCCTATCTATGAACGTGCCCTGGGCAGCGATTTCGCCCGGCTTCAGCCCGAGCTGCAGGAGTACTTTTCGCTGGCTCCCGGGTCCGGACGCTACGGCGTGGGCGAGGGGGTGTTCGACGTCGTCGGTTGCCGGCAGCAGTGGCTGCGGCCGCTGCTTCGGCTCACCAGCGGGGAAGAGGCGTTCTTCCCGGAGTACGGTGAACGTATTCCGTTCCGGATCGAAAACCATGCACACCTTGACCCGTTCGGCCGGTCGAGCCTCACCGCCCGTCGTGAAATCCAGTTTCCCGGACGGACGCGGCTGTTCCATGACACCACCAGCTTCGATGAATCCCGAAAGAACCCGGGACTGGTGGATTACGTGGGCCGCTACCGGCGCCTTGTCACCGACCTGAATCTCAGCGTGACCGCAGAAGGGCGGCTGCGGGGCGTCTCCGAAGCCTCCCGGCTGTTCCTTGGCCCGCTGCGGATCCCGCTGCCCGCCGCCGTGGACGCCAAGGCCTACGCGGAGCAGTGGTGGGAGCCGGCGGAGGGCACGCGCGGAAAGCACCGGATCCAGGTCAAAGTGATCCAGCCCCAGCTGGGCCTCGTCCTCGTCTACGCGGGGAGCTTTGATTACCGGCTCCGTTCCTACCCCGGCGCCGCCACGGCGCAGGGCCACCTTCCCGGCTACGCCCGGCCGGACAGGTGGGAGAGCCGCATTTAGCCGAGCGCCAGCTGGTTGAGCCCGTCCGCCACTTGGGTCAGTCGGGTCAGGACTGCAGTCGCGGACGACGGCGTGTGCCCGGCCAGCCCCTCGGACGGCGTCACGCGGATGGAGCCGAGCGCCGACGCGGGCAGGCCCAGCTGACGCCAGGGCCGCCATACGTTCTCCACGGCTTCCTGGACACGCGGCAGCGCCGCTGACGCGTCCTTCACCGGCAGCACACCGGCCCACAGGCTTTTCCCCGCCTCGACCGTTTCCGCCAGCTGTTCCCACTGGCGGGACGTGAGGGCCTTCAGCGGGACTGCGATCCCGTCTGCCCCGGAAGAGATGATGCGCTCGAAGGGCGCCTCAACTTCGGCAACAGCAATCACCGTTTCCGCAGCGCCGGCCGCCCTGATCGCGTCGATGACCAGCCGCCAGGATTCCGTGACCTCCTGGCCTGGCACCGACCGTAAGGTCCGGTAACCGCTGGACGTTGGAATCGTACCGGCCATTACGGCCGCAATGTCAGGTTCATCGATCTGGACAACCAGCCGGGCCCCGGGAACAGCGGTTGCGACCCTGGCCAGGAAATCGCCGACACCGGCTGCCAGCGATTCGGCGATGTCTCGTCGGGCACCGTAGTCGATCAAAGCCCGTTCCCCGTTGTGGAGGTGCAGCCCGGCGGCCAGGCTGAGCGGCCCGCGCAGTTGGACCTTAAAATCCTGTGCAGGACTTTCTTCGGTCCCGGCAACATCAGCGAGGACGTTGACGTCAGTGGACAGGGCCGATTTTGCCTTCATCAAGTCCCGGCCGGGACGGTCCACGATCCGCCACCCATGGGGCTGGACATCAACGGAAAGGTCCACCAGCAGTGATGCCGTCCTGCCGAGCGCATCCGAACCGACACCGCGGTCCGGAAGCTCCACGAGGAAGGGCAGGTGCGGGCTGCCGAGCTCACCGCGGACAATCCGCGTGGCTTCCACGGGGTCTTCTCCCGGCCACGGCCCCAGGGCGGTGGCAGTTACCTGTGATTCCGGCATGCCTAGGCGTCGACGGCCGTGGACGGGGCGGCCTGCGTAAGCCGCGGCTGGCCGGCGGCGGCTCCGTTGGTCTCCGCGGCCTGGTGGTCTTCGGCAATGGCTTCGTGGTGCCTGATGACTTCGCCGATGATGAAGTTCAGGAACTTTTCCGCAAAGGCGGGGTCCAGGTGCGCCTCCTCGGCGAGGCGGCGCAGCCGTGCAATCTGGGCAGTCTCGCGGCCCGGGTCACCGGCAGGCAGCTTGTGCGCGGCCTTGAGGAAGCCCACCTTCTGGGTGGCTTTGAACCGCTCGGCCAGGAGGAAGACAAGGGTGGCGTCGATGTTGTCGATGCTGGACCGAATGGACAGCAGTTCCGCCATCACCGATTGGTCCACCTGTCCGGCCAAGGAGCTGGCGGAGGGGTCGTAGGATGCGGCGTCTGGAAGATCTTGGTTCTGCTCGGTCATGGCTCCAGTCTATGGGCACCGCGCTGAATCCCTGTGGCTGTTAAGCGGCCGCGAAACGTTTCCCGAGGAACGCAAACGCTCGACGGAAACGCCTGACGGAGATGCCCGCCGTCCACAGTGGACGGCGGGCAACTCCAGCCAGGAACTGGATGAGGGCGTTGAAGCTAACCGGCGAGCAGCCCGCGGTTTGCTTCCCGGCGCCTCGCCTGTTCGTCGGGATCGGGCACGGGCAGCGACGCGATGAGCCGCCGCGTGTAGTCGTGTTGCGGGTCCCCCATGACCTGGGTGCCAAGTCCCTGCTCCACGAGCTTGCCCTTGTAGAGCACACCCACCCAATGGGACAGGATGTCCACAACGGCCAGGTCATGGCTGATGAACAATGCGGCGAACCCGAACTCCTGCTGGATGTCCTTAAACAGTTCCAGCACCACGGCCTGCACCGACACGTCCAGGGCCGACGTGGGCTCGTCGGCGATCAGCAGTTTGGGGTTGAGGATCAGGGCGCGGGCCAGTGATGCGCGCTGCCGCTGCCCGCCGGAAAGTTCATGCGGGAAGCGGTCAGCATACGACGCCGGCAACTGCACTGACTCGAGCAGCTCACCGACGCGTTTCCGCGCCTGGGCAGGTGTCGGACTGCTGTGGATAATCAGCGGTTCTGCAACACAGTCCCCGATGGTCAGCTGCGGGTTGAACGAAGCCGCCGGGTCCTGGAACACAAACCCGATCTCCTTTCGAAGAGGTTTAAACGTCCGCTCCTTCAGGTTCAGCATCTCGTAGCCCAGCACCTTCAGGCTGCCGCCGGTGGTGCGGTTCAGGCCGGCGATGGCGCGCCCGATGGTGGTCTTACCGGACCCTGATTCACCCACCAGGCCGAAGACTTCGCCCTCAGACAGCGTGAAGCTGACACCGTCCACGGCCTTGAAGCTCGGGCTGCCCAGCCTGCCCGGGTATTCAATCGTCAGGCCCCTGGCTTCCACCAGGACCTTCCGGTCCTGGTGGGCGCGCGTGGCCATTCCCTGGGAGGCTGAATTCCGGCCGAGGTGCGGCACCGCTGCCAGCAGCTTCCGGGTGTATTCCTGCTTCGGCTCCGCGAACAGGACCTTGGCCGGTGCCTCCTCAACGACGTCGCCCTGGTACATGACCACCACCCTGTCGGCAAGGTCGGCCACCACACCCATGTTGTGGGTAATCAGCACGATTGATGTGCCGTACTTGTCCCGCAGGTCCCTCAACAGCTGGAGGATCTCCGCCTGGACGGTGACATCCAGGGCCGTGGTGGGTTCATCTGCCACAATCAGCCCCGGATTCAGTGCAAGTGCCGCAGCGATGACCACGCGCTGTTTCTGGCCTCCGGAGAACTGGTGCGGATAGTAGTCCACGCGTTCCTCGGGGTCAGGGATGCCCACCTTGCGGAGGGCCTCGATCGCCCGGGCCTTGGCTTCCTTGGCCGAGACGCGTTTGCCCTTGCCGCCGGAATGCGCGCGGATGCCTTCCGCAATCTGCCATCCCACGGTGAAGACGGGGTTCAGGGCCGTGGAAGGCTCCTGGAACACCATGGCCACGTCCCGGCCGCGGATCTGCCTCAGCTTGGAGGCGCTGACGCTGATGACGTTGTTGCCGTTGATCAGCACCGCCCCGGAACTGATAGCGGTCTCGGGGAGGAGCCCGAGGATGGTTTTCGCCGTGACCGTCTTGCCGGATCCGGACTCCCCGACGATAGCCACGACTTCGCCGGGATTGACCTCCAGGCTGACGTCCTTGACCGCAAAGACGTCTCCGGCGTCCGTGGCGAAAGTGACCTTCAGGTTGTCAATGTCCAGGACCGGGCCGGCCCCGCGCTTATCGATGTTGATGGTCATGAGCTTCTCACTTCAGCTTGGAGCGCAGCCTGGGCGCCTGCGGTGGAATCGGGTCCGCCCTTGCCGGAAGCGGCCTTCTTGCGTCCCCGCAGCCGCGGATCGTTGAGGTCGTTGATGCTTTCACCCATGAGGGTGAGGCCGACGACGGTCAGCACCGTGGCCAGGCCGGGGAAAACGCCCGTCCACCAGATGCCGGACGTGGTGTCGGCGAGCGCCTGCTTCAGGTCAAAGCCCCACTCGGCGGCAGAGCTTGGTTCGATGCCAAAGCCCAGGAAGCCCAGGCCCGCAAGGGTGAGGATCGCCTCGGAGGCATTGAGCGTGAAGATCAGCGGCAGGGTGCGGGTGGCGTTTTTGTAGATGTGCCGGCTCATAATGCGGATGTTGGATGCCCCGACCACCTTGGCCGATTCAACAAAGGGTTCGGCTTTCAGGCGGATGGTCTCGGCCCTGATCACGCGGAAGTACTGCGGGATGAAGACCACCGTGATTGAGATCGCGGCGGCCATGATGCCACCCAGCAGGCTCGACTGCCCGCCGCTGATGACGATGGCCATGACGATGGCGACCAGCAGCGAGGGAAAGGCATAGATGGCGTCCGCGATGACGACGAGGATCCGGTCCAGCCAGCCGCCGATGTAACCGCTGACCAGTCCCAGGATGACGCCGATGAAGATCGACATCAGGACGGCCACCACGATGACCATGATCGCGGTCTGCGATCCCCAGATGACCCGGGACAGAACGTCGTAGCCGCCCACCGTGGTACCCAGCAGATGTTTTCCGCCGGGTGCCTGCTGGGCAGGGAAGCTGCCCTCGGCGTCCGAGAGCTGGGAGTACCCGTAGGGCGCCATGAGCGGCGCAAAAATAGCCGTCAGCAGGAAGGCCCCGGTCAGGATCAGGCCCGCCACCAGCATTCCGCGCTGCAGGCCAACGCTCTTGTTGAAGTGTGAGATGACGGGCAACCGGCGGAAGAGCGGAGCGCGGGGATCGGCCGTGGGTTCGATGATTGTAGGCGTGCTCATGTCAGTACCTCACGCGGGGGTCGATCAGCGCGGCGACAATGTCCACGATGAAGTTGGTCACGGCCACAATTACGGCAAGGAGGACCACGATTCCCTGGACTGCGACGAAGTCGCGTGCCGTGAGGTAGGTCGCCAGCTGGAATCCCAACCCCTTCCATTCGAAGGTGGTTTCCGTCAGCACGGCCCCTCCGAGCATCACTGCGATCTGCAGACCCATTACCGTGATGATCGGAATCAGCGCAGGCTTGTAGGCGTGCTTTGTCACCAGCCGGAATTCGCTGACGCCGCGGGAGCGGCCGGCCTCGACGTAGTCCCTGCCCAGGGTTCCGATTACATTGGTGCGGACCAGTCGGAGGAAGATCCCTGCGGTCAGCAGTCCAAGGGCAACTGCCGGCAGGACCGCATGCGCCATGACGTCCCCCAGTGCTGCCATGTTGCCGCTGCGGACGGCATCCAGCCAGTAGATGCCAGTTGGCGATTGCAGGGACGTGAGTTCAAGCTCGCTTGAAGTCTTTGCGCGGCCTGCCACGGGCAGCCAGCCGAGCCACACAGCGAAGGTGAGTTTCAGGAGCATGCCGGCAAAGAACACCGGCGTGCCGTAGCAGACGATGGCGAAGACGCGCAGCACGGCGTCGGGGGCGTGGTCCCTCCGGTATGCGGCGAGCATTCCCAATGGAATGCCCACCAGCAGGGCCACCAGCAACGCATTGATGGTCAGTTCCAGAGTGGCGGAACCGTACGTGGTCAGCATTTCCGTGACCTGCCGGTTATCCGAAAGGGTGGTACCGAAATTGCCGGTGATGAGCTGTCCGAGGTATTCGAAGTACTGCACCAGGATGGGACGGTCATAGCCTGCCGCTGCTATCCGCTCTGCCAGCTGCTCGGGAGGCAGCCTGCCGCCCATGGCCGCTGTGATCGGATCACCGGTGATGCGCATCAGGAAGAACACCAGCGTCACTAGGATGAAAATTGTAGGAAAGATCAGCAGGAACCTGATCAGGATGTATTGGCCCAGTCCCCCGCCGGACGACTTCTTCTTTGACGGCAGCAGGCCGTCGGCGTCGGTTGGCGGCGCCTCAATAAGTGTTGTCATTGGTACCTAAGTGTGTGCTCCGGCGGCCTCGTGAGCCCCGGAATCTGTTGCCCCGCGTCAGCACGAAAGGCGGGGCGCCTTGCAGGCGCCCCGCCTCCTCGGCTGGTCAGGACCGGATGGAGAACTGGACCTACTTGGAAATGACGCCAAGCCGGGTCTTGAAGGATGCGTCGAGGGTCTGGTCGACACCCTTGACATCCTTACCGGCGACCATCAGCTGGGCGCCCTGCAGCAGCGGCAGTGTGGACAGGTCCTTCGCGACGGCGGTCTGGGCCTCGCCGAGGACTTTTTCGCGCTCCGCCTTGTCAACCGTGGTGAGCTGTTCCTTGATCAGCTCGGTGACGGATGCATTCTCGTAGTGGTTCTTGAGGAAGTTGCCCGGAGCAAAGAACGGGGTCAGGTAGTTGTCCGCGTCCGAGTAGTCGGGGAACCAGCCCAGCTGGTACACCGGGTAGGCGTCGGCCGTACGGTCCTTGGAGTAGGTGACCCACTCGGTGGACTGCAGATCCACTTTGAACAGGCCGGACTTTTCGAGCTGCTCCTTGATCATGGCGTACTCGTCGCCCGAGGACTTGCCGTAGTGGTCCGGGTTGTACTGCAGCTTGATGTTCACCGGCGCGGTGACGCCTGCATCGGCGAAGGCCTTCTTTGCCTTGTCGAGGCTCGGTTTGCCGTTGCCGTCGCCGTACATTTCCTTCAGCGGCTGGATTGCTCCGACGAATCCGTCGGGGACCACTGAATATGCCGGCAGGTAGGTGCCCTTGTAAACCTGGGTGGCGATGGCATCGCGGTCCACCACGTTGGCCATGGCTTGGCGGACGGCCAGGGCCTTGGCGGGATCGGCGTCGGCGGCCTTGGCTCCGAACGGCATGGTGTCGAAGTTGAACACGATGTAGCGAAGCTCGCCGCCGGGGCCCTTGTGGACCTTGACCTTGGAATCCTTCTCCAGGTCGGCCGCGTCAGTTGCAGTGAGGCTGCGGCCGGCGACGTCGATGTTGCCCTGCTGGACATCCAGTTTAAGGTTGTTCGAATCGGCGTAGTACTTGATGGTGGCACCGTCATTCGCGGGCTTGCCAAGCAGGCCCTTGTAATCCGGGTTGACCTTGAGGCTGACCAGCTCATTCTTCTTGTAGCTCTCGATGGTGTACGGGCCGGCGAAGGGTTTGCCCTTGACGATTTCGTCATCGGTCATCAGCTTGTCCGCCGGGAAGACCTCTTCATCGATGATCGGTCCGGAGTTGGCTGCGAGGACGCCGGGGAACACCTGGTCGTTGCCGGCCTTGAGGGTGAAGACCACGGTGGTGTCATCCTTGGCGGCCACGGAGTCGAGGTTGCCCAGGAGGGAGGCCGGACCATTCGGGTCGGCGATGCTGACAACACGGTCAATGGAGTACTTCACGTCGGATGAGGTGAGGGCGTGTCCATTGGCGAATTTGAGGTCCGGCTTGAGCTTGACGGTGTACTCCGTGGGACTCGTGAATTCCGCGGACTCTGCGATGTCCGGCGTGGCGTCTGCCGTGCCGGGCTTGGCGTTCAGGAGGAACGGGTAGATCTGGTTCATCACCATAAAGGAGCCGGCATCGTAGGAGCCTGCGGGGTCGAGGGTAACGACCTTGTCCGTGGTGCCATACGTGATGGTTCCGCCTCCGGCGCCGCCAGTGGAAGTTCCGCCGCCGCCGGACGGGCCTGTGCAGGCTGTCAGTGCAAGAGCGGAGACACCTGCCAGCGCGATAGCGCCGTGCAGGGCTTTTTTGTTCATAGCCATCTGTGGACTTTCTGTTCGATGAGTACACGCCTTCCGCCCGACAACCGGATCAGTTGGACTCGGGGGCGGAATGTTGTCCTGATCACATGATTCAACCAGACAGCAGATCAATGAAACGTTCCATCCTGTGAGTTGAGACACAAAATTTACCTGATTGGGGCAAAGCTATCGTTTTCTTCTGCAATCCGGCACGATCGGGGTCCGTCCGAACGATTGCCGGCCGCCATTGAAGAGCCTCCGCACCGGGAATAGAGTGGGATTGCTTTGACCGCTTCACCGGATTCGCTGCGGGAAACCTGCAATTCCTGGCCTAAGGACACACGTCATGAGCAAAGCCGCCCTCTGTGTGGGAATCAACGAATTTGAACACCTGCCTAAATCGAGCTGGCTGCAAGGCTGCGTCAACGACGCCCGCGACCTGGCCGGGCTGCTCCAGGCAGACTATGGATTCACCGATGCCGATGTCACGGTCCTGCTGGACTCCCAGGCCACCAAGGAGCAGGTGGTGGCCGAGCTGAATTCGCTGCTGGACCGTGCAGCGTCGGGCGAGCTCCAGCACATTGTCTTCACGTTTTCCAGTCACGGAACGCAGATCCCGGACACCAGCGACGACGAGGCGGACCGATTGGACGAAGCCTTCGCCTGCTACGACATCAACAACTCCGGCGACTCGTGGGATCCGGCCACCGTCATTTCGGACGACGAGCTGTTCGCGCTTTTTGCCAGGCTGCCGGACGGTGTGCTTATGGACGTGGTCCTGGATACCTGCCACAGCGGGACCGGCCTGAAATCGCTGGACCTCCTGCCCGGCCGGCGGCCCCGCTTCCTGCCTGCACCGACGGCGCGCGGCGTCGCGGCCACCGAGTTCAGCGACACCAGGGCACTTCGGGACCTCATCAAGGCCGGCCGGGGCGTCAAACCAATCCTCCTGGCTGCCTGCCGCGCTGACCAGACGGCAGCCGATGCGTTCCTGGAGGGCCGCTACAACGGCGCGTTCACCTACAACTTCATCAAGGCCGTCAGGGGCGACGGCACGCTGGGCCGGGCGGACATCCTGAAGCTCGTCAGCAAGGGCCTCAGGGCCGGCGGGTTCGACCAGGTGGCCCAGCTGGAAGGCACGACGGCGGCGCGGAAGGCTTCCTGGGGACGCTGACGGAGGCTCACTCCCGGCGGTCTTCCTCCGGGTGGAAAGTTGCAGCCGGCATCTTTATCCCGGCTTCCCTTTTGATGATTTCCAGCTTTTCCTGCTGCCACTCCGCGTCCATGACCGGCTTGAGCGCAGCGAAACACAGCCTGCCGCCCTCATCAAAACGCAGCAGCCCCCCGCCACGGACAGTGTAGTAGTCGCTCTCGACCCGCAGCCCAAGCCTGTTCCTGGCTTCGGATTTTGACATGGTGACGGACTGCACATAGGAAGCACCGATTTCGGACACCACGAAACCATCCGGCCCCACACGTGTGCTGGGGCGCACCCTGTTAACAACGATGCTCGTGTTCTGATCGATGCCGGCCGCCTCGATCAGCCGCGGATTCTCCCACATGAACCGGTTGATCTCCTCGGGATCGGCGGCCAGGGCAGACAGACGGACCGGATAGCGAAGATCGCGAAGGTGCTTCAGCCCGTCCAGAAGTTCATCGGGTTCCGTGGAAAGGTCTATGTCCCAGAAGGCGTCCCGCACGGCTTGCCGGTATCCCATCATGTCCGTCGGTACCAGCACGGCATCAGCTGCGAGGATGCCGCGCAGCAGGTCCTCCCAATTCGGGTCCACCGGAGGCATGTAGGCAAGCCCCCGCAGCACCATGCCTAACATCTGATGCCCGAGATGGGCTCCGGCTTCGGCCACCTGATATCGGCTTGAACGGCCGCCCGGCCTTTCCAGCCGCTGCAGCCAAAGTCTGACGACGGCATCCAGCACCCCCTTCACGGCAATCTCACCGCGGCGATGAGGTTCAGGATCCAGCTGCCACTCGAACGGCACATCGATGTCGAGCGGGCGCCGGGCGGCGCTCCGGGAGAACAGTCCGTCAGCCAGCCCGAACAGCCCTGAGGTAAGGACTTCCTTTTCTATGTTTCGGGCGGGCACGCCAGCCCGCTTGCCCTCTGCGCCCGGAACGGCAACTGACAACTGTTGCTCCACACGCTCGGGAGATGAAAAAACGCTCAGCATGGCGACGACGTCGGCTATGCACTCGTGCAGGGCATAGCCGTCGAGCAAGGCATCGCTGTCCGTCCACTGCCGCCGGTAACCGTCCAGGACCGCGTGGGTCACCTCATGGGCCACGAGGTCGTGATAGAGCGCCAGCGGGACGGAACGCTGGGAACGGCTGTCGGTTCTGTGCCCAAATCGGATCAGACCGCGCTCGCGGTCATAGCCTGTGGATGTGTAAGGGATCTTGTCATAGACGCTGATGACCAGCCGGTGGCCCGAGGCCCAGCCCATCCGACGTCCCAAGGTGACTTCAAAGGCCTGCAGAGTGGCCGTCGCCACCGCATAAACATGCTGGGCCAGGAACCGGCTGTCGGCCAGCAGCTCTTCGAGCCCGGAAGGTGCGGGTTGGTCGTCGATGCACCATTCGTTGCGGTCTACGGACAGGGAAATAGGCCGGGGTCCGTCAGCTCCCGGAGCCCTGACCCGGAGCGCCAGGCGTGCCCCGGCCGGGCCGTTGACGACCCGTTCCACGGGAACCCGGATGCTGGTGGTGAGCGGTTTTCCTGATTTGCGCGTAAAGGGGCCCTCAGCGAGCGCAGTAAGCGCGACCATCTCGAGGCCATGCCCGATTCCGAGCACTGCAGAGACCATGGCGGACCCGCTTTCCTCAACCGTGCAGCCTCACCTGGTGAAGGGGCGGTCTGCATCAAGTCTGGTTCCCCAAGCCTCAATTATTGCGGTCACGGGCATGATTGGCCACGGCGCCACGCGCCGGAGGTTCAGGAAAGTGCCTTAGAGTGCCGCGCGCTGCAGCGACCGGGCGGCGTCGATGGTGGCCTGCCCCAGGACACGGCTCCCCTGGTAGAGCACCACGGTCTGGCCGGGAGCCACACCGCGCAGCGGCGTGGTGAGCGTGACCACAAGGTTCGTCCGCTCCGCGCCGTCGTCGTCCTTCAGCAGTTCCGTGTGCGCCGTTGCCGGGACGGGGTCACCGTGGGCGCGGACCTGGGCGTGGCAGTCGAACTCTTCGCCGGTGGCGATTTCGGCAATCGGCAGCCCGGCCCAGGAAACTTTGATGCCGCGGATCTCGTCGATGGCCAGCAGCGCCTCGGGCCCCACCACCACTTTGTTTTCCTTGGGCCGGATCTCCAGCACGAACCGCGGCTTGCCGTCGGCCGCAGGAGTGCCCAGCTTGAGGCCGCGGCGCTGGCCGACAGTGAATGCGTTGGCGCCGGGATGCTCGCCCACCTTCGCCCCGGATTCGTCCACGATGTCGCCCGTGGTCATGTCGATCTTCTCCGCCAGCCAGCCTGCGGTGTCGCCGTCGGGAATGAAGCAGATGTCGTGGCTGTCCGGCTTGTTGGCGACGGAGAGCCCGCGGCGTTCTGCTTCCGCACGCACTTCAGCCTTGGACGGCGTGTCCGCGAGCGGGAACATGGAGTGCCTAAGCTGCTCGTGGGTGAGGACGCCGAGCACATAGCTCTGGTCCTTGGCCCAGTCGGCCGCGCGGTGAAGTTCGGGATTTCCGTCGGCGTCGGTGATGACCTTGGCATAGTGGCCGGTGCAGACGGCGTCGAAGCCGAGGGCGATGGCCTTCTCCAAGAGCGCCGCGAACTTGATGCGTTCGTTGCAGCGCATACAGGGATTCGGCGTCCGTCCGGCGGCGTATTCGTCGATGAAGTCCTGGACCACATCCTCCTTGAACCGCTCCGAGAAGTCCCACACGTAGTAGGGAATGCCCAGGACGTCGCAGGCGCGCCAGGCATCACGGGAGTCCTCGATGGTGCAGCACCCGCGGCTGCCGGTACGGAGCGTCCCGGGCATCCTGGAGAGCGCCAGGTGGACACCGACGACGTCGTGTCCGGCCTCGACGGCGCGGGCGGCGGCAACGGCGGAGTCGACTCCGCCGCTCATGGCTGCAAGAACTCGCATGCTGGCTTTCTTTAGGGGAAGGGTTTGGTTGTGGGCTGCGGCGTCCCAGGCTGTGCGGCCGGATACACTGCATGCCCGTCTATTCTACTGCCTCCGTAATGAGGCCTTTGAAAGCAGGGCTACCGGCCCTTGACGGGCATGCCCCAGGCTTCTATCGTCAGGATTACTATTTTTAGAACGCCCGGCCGAATGCGCCGGCATCCCAGGAACCGAGGGGCACCATGCCTGTCGAACGAACCATCGAAAGCATAGTCGTCGCCGGAGCGGGCTTGGCCGGCGCCACGGCGGCCCGCACCCTGCGCGCCGAGGGATTTTCCGGCCGGATCACCCTCATTGGCGCTGAACTCCACCACCCGTACCTCCGGCCGCCGCTGTCCAAGGAGTACCTGCTCGGCAAAGCCGGCGAAGAAGCCGTGGCAGTGGCGCCGGAGGCCTGGTACGCGGAGAACGACGTCGACCTCCGCCTGGGCGTACAGGTTGCCAGCATCGATCCCCACCAGCGCACGATTCAGCTCAGCAGCGGCGACTCCGTTGGCTACGGCGCCCTCCTGCTGGCCACCGGCGCCCAACCCCGGCACATCCCGTTGCCAGGGAGCACGCTGGACGGCGTCACCACTTTCCGGACGCTGGATGACAGCCGACGCCTCCGGGAACGGCTGTCGCAGGGCGGACAGGATGTGGTGATGATCGGCTCGGGGTGGATCGGGATGGAACTCGCGGCCGCGGCCAGCACCTACGGCAACCGCGTGACGCTGCTCGGGTTGGAGGACATCCCGCTGGCAGCCGCCATCGGACCCGAACTGGGGTCGTTCTTCCGGTCGCTCCATGAAGCCAACGGGGTGCAGTTCCGGCTGGGCGCAACCGCAGCCGGACTGCTGGGCGGCGAGTCCGGCCGCGTCACCGCAGTGGTCACCGGATCGGGCGAGGCGCTGCCGGCCGACGTGGTGGTGATAGCCGTGGGCGTAGCGCCCGACACCACGCTCGCGGAGCAGGCCGGACTGGCCCTGGACAACGGCATTCTGACCGACGCCGCACTGCGGACCAGCAACGCCGATATTTTCGCGGCCGGGGACGTCGCAAACGCCCTGCACCCTTTCACCGGCCGGCACCATCGCAGCGAGCACTGGGCCAATGCGCTGAACGGCGGAAAGGTCGCAGCCAGGTCCATGCTCGGCCAGGACGCAGCACTGGACACCATCCCGTACTTCTACACCGACCAGTACGACGTCAGCATGGAGTATTCGGGATTCCCCACTCTGGCGGAGGGCACCGAACCGGTCATCCGCGGCTCCTTGTCCGGCCGGGAATTCATCGCATTCTGGCAGCACGAGGGCCGGGTGGTGGCAGGCATGAACGTCAATGTCCCCCGCACCCAGAAAGCCATCAAGGCCCTCATCTCAAGCCGGACCACCATCAGGGCCAGCCGTCTGGCAGACCCCGGCGTCCCGCTGGATCAACTTCTCGCGGACGACTGACGGGCCACCGTGGCTGCAGTCTGGATGGTCGATTCGTGTCCGGCCATTCCTGCCTGGCGGGCCCGCTCGTAGGCGCCCGGAAGCGCCGCCAGGAGGGCATCGACGTCGGCCTCCGTGGACGAGTGCCCCAAAGAGAAGCGCTGCGCACCCCTCGCGGTCTCCTCGTCCAGCCCCATGGCCAGCAGGACGTGCGAGGGCCGCGGAACGCCGGCCGTGCAGGCGGAACCCGTTGATGACTCAACCCCGGCAAGGTCCAGCAGGAACAGCAGCGAATCACCCTCGCAGCCCGGAAACGTAAAGTGTGCGTTGCCGGGCAGGCGGCCATCCCCGGGAGCGCCGCGCAGGACCGCTTGCGGGACGCATTCCAGCACGCCGGCTACCAGCCTGTCCCTCAGCCCCGCCATGCGGGCTGCCTCTCCCGGGAGGTCCCTGGTCACGGCTTCCGCCGCGGCGGCGAACGCGGCGATCGACGCCGTGTCCAAAGTCCCGGACCTGACGTCGCGTTCCTGCCCGCCGCCGTGCTGCACCGGGGTCAGCTTCACGGAACGGCCCAGCAGCAAGGCGCCCACGCCCACCGGGCCGCCGATCTTGTGGCCGGAGATGGACATGGCGTCCAGGCCGCTCGCCCGAAAATCCACGGGCAGCGAACCAAACGCCTGGACGGCGTCTGAATGCACGGGCACACCGACGGCATGGGCCGCCTCAACCACTTCCCGCACCGGCTGGATGGTGCCCACCTCATTGTTGGCCCACATCACCGACACGAGCGCGATGGTCTCCGGGTCCCGGCCGAGCTCGGACCTCAGCGCAGCCAGGTCAAGGACGCCGTCGGCGTCGACGGGAATCCACGAGACCTCCGCCTGCTCGTGCCGTTCCAGCCATTCCACGGTGTCCAGGACAGCGTGATGCTCGACGGCGGAGCAAAGGATCCGCGTGCGTCCCGGGTTCTCGGCGCGGCGGGACCAGTACAGTCCCTTCACGGCAAGGTTGTCAGCCTCCGTGCCGCCCGAGGTGAAGATGACCTCTGACGGGTGGGCACCGGCGGCCGCGGCAATTGCCTCGCGGGCCTCCTCCACTGAGCGGCGGGCACGGCGCCCCGAACCGTGCAGCGATGAAGGGTTTCCGGTCCTGGCAAGCTCGCGGGTGAGCGCCGCCAAAGCCTCGGCGGCGATGGGCGTTGTGGCGGCATGATCGAGGTAAACAGGCACAAGCCAATTCTAGCCGCGGCCACACCGGAGGCTCCGGCGCCGGTGTAGATTCGAGCGGTGAAAGCCTCGATTTACCTGGTGCTGGCCACCCTGTTCTGGTCCGGCAACTATGTTGTGGGGCAGGCAGCCGTGGCTACCATGACGCCGCTGGAGCTCACCTTCTGGCGATGGGCACTGGCCGCGCTGCCGCTCGTGGCGTTGGCCCACTTCGTGGAACGTCCGGACTGGCGTGCCGTACTGGCCTGTTGGCGCGTGCTCCTGCTCCTGAGCGTGCTCGGCATGAGCGGCTACACCCTCCTGCTCTACACTGCCCTCCAACACACCTCGGCGCTCAACGCTTCGCTGATCACGGCGGCCAATCCGGCCCTCATCGTGGTGCTGGCGATCTTCTTCCTGGGGGAAAGGCCCGGCCTGTACGGCTGGCTGGGCATCGCCCTGGGACTCGGCGGCGTGGTCCTTGTCCTGACCCGGGGCGAGCTGCACCGTATCTTCAGCATCACCTTCAACGCGGGCGAGCTACTGATGATCGGCGCGATTGTGGTGTGGGGCCTCTACACCATCATTGCCCGCAGGCTGGGGCTCCCGGCCATTGCCGCCACCGCGGTGCAGGTGGTGATGGCCACTGCCATCCTCTGTCCGTTCGCCCTCGGCGCGGCAGCCAGGTTCCCGGCGACGGCAGCAGAAGGATGGTCGCTGGCGTACATCGCCGTCTTCCCGTCGCTGGGGGCGTACCTCTTTTGGAACCTCGCGCTCAAAACGACGGCGCCGGCGACGGCCGGAAACTACCTGAACCTGATGGTCGTCTTCACGGCGGCCATCACCGTCATCATGGGAATTCCGGTCAGCCTGCCCCAGGTCATCGGCGGGCTGCTTGTCATAGCGGGCGTCCTGATGGCCAGCCGGCCCAAGAAACCGGTGGAGCTCAGGGTGGCGTAATCCGGGCGCAGCACTCCCCCGGGACGTCATTCCCCGCTATTCGGCCTTCCGCCAGGCCGCAGCCGGCGGCAGCACCGCTCAGGAAGGCCCCGTTCATGGCGCAAACCACGTCCGAGTGACTGTCCGCCAGCCGGTGGAACGGGCAGTTCCGGAGGACATAGCCTCCGGCGCCGTCGGGTTCGGGCACATAGCCTTCGGCCGAGAGGAACTCCTCGAGGCTTTCGCCGCCCTCCGCCATTGCCAGGCCCTTGGCGTAGGACGTGGCCAGGAGTGCGTCCCGGACGGGCTGCCCAGCGGCAGTGGACTGTTCGATGGCCGTTGCCATGAGTTCACCGGCCAGATCATAGTTACGGTCCGGCACGGAAGCGCCCACCTCCGGCTGGGCCGTCCGGTACATCTTTGCCGGCCGTCCGGAGCCGGGTCCGGCCTTAACGCCGAGCTTGCGGAACTCAACGGTGAGCACGCCGTCGTGGACCATTCTGTCCAGGTGGAACGATGCCGTGCTTCGCGGGATCCCAAGTGCACCGGCAGCGTCGTCGCGCCCCACCGGCCGCGGAGATGAAGCGACGAATCGGAAAAGGTTTCGGCGGTTCTCGTCGCCCAATGATGCCACGGCTGCGATCCGGCGGGCCCAGGGAAGTCTGCGCATGGAACACCCTAACTCTAAAAACAAGATTCATTGCTTAAAGCCGAAATGCTTTCTAAAATTATGATACCTACTTTTAGAAGGAGTCCGTCATGAAATCTCCCTCGGTCCTGAATTCGCCCGCCAGCACACTGGCCGCCGATCCGGGCCGGCAGGCCTTCCTGCTGTTGCGCACGGTCTTCACTGTGGCCCCGATCCTTTTTGGCCTCGACAAGTTCACGAACCTGCTCGCCGACTGGACCGTCTACCTTGCCCCGGTAGCAACCTCAGTGGTTCCGCTCCCGGCGCAGACCATCATGTACATCGTGGGCGCAGTGGAAGTCATCGCCGGCATCGCGGTGGCAGTCCGGCCGCGCTTCGGATCGATCCTGGTGGCCGCGTGGCTGCTGGGCATCATCATCAACCTGCTGCTGCTGGGCAGTTTCTTCGACATTCGCACTTCGCGATTTTGGACTGCTCGTGGGTGCGCTGGCCCTCAACCGGCTGTCACCGCGGCACACCCGCCAGCCAAGGTAGCGGATCGGGTCAGTTCGTCGGCGGAACGACAACCAGGCGTTCCGCCACGTCGGCCCGGGCCGCGGCGAGCGCGGCCTGGTCCGGGCACGAGAGTGAAATGTAAACCGACGAACCCGCTTTGCCAAACAGCCTCGCCAGTACTGCGGTGGACTTTCCGGACGCCGCGGAACCGCCTTCCAGGACCAGCACCTCGGCTTTGGGACCCGGTTTCTCCGGGTCACCGCCCCAGCGGAGGCTATCCGTTTTGAGGTGGCCGGGCAGGATCGTGGGATCCAGGTATTCGAACAATTCGACCGTGGAGGCCCTGTCATCCCCGGCGACCGCCAGCGAGCCCTGGTTCACCCGGACGCGGGCCGACACCACGCAGCCGTCGGCTTTAAGGTAGCGGTTCTCCCCCGCCACATTCTCCTTGACCGGCTTCCAGCCCGGCGCCTCTCGGAGTCCGTCGGAGAGGCCGACGGCAACCCCTGCAGCGAGAGAGTCACCCGCCGTGAAGGGAAGGTCCTTGGCCGCCACCGCCGCCGCATCGTGGCCGGGCGTGATCGTGGGCCTTGCCAGTGCGGGGGTGGTCCGGATGTCACGCGGGGCGGCCGGATCCGGGACGCCCACGCTGCAGCCGGTCAAGCCGGCAAACACCACCGCCAAAGCGAGAAACACCGCCATCCGCCGCCCCGCCGTCGAGACGGCCTGGGTCCTGTTTCCAGCGGGCCCGCTGCTCATGGCTCTCACATTGCCCCCACGCACTCTCTGCCGCCGGCACTCCCCCGGCCGGTCCTCCGCAAGAGTCTAGACGCTCCGCCTGACGCGGAGTGACATCAAGTCCGTTTCCTGGACCGCAGGGCATCACGCGCGGACGGCTGCATGCCGGCCGCCGGGAACCTACGACACTGGCGCGGACGTTGAGTCTTCAGACGGTTAAACTGGGCGGACCGGACTGCCTGAGTGGACTGGAACCGACAAGAAAAGGATCAGTGCTTGACCCAGGGCAGCAGCTCCCATTACCAGGTTCTTCGCCTACCTGTGACGGCGACCGACAAAGAGATCAAGGTGGCCTACCGCAAGGCTGCCCGGCGGGCACATCCCGACCACGGCGGCGACGCCGCCGTGTTCCGTCAGGTCACGCTGGCCTACGAGACCCTGATAGATCCAAAGCGCCGGGCCGCCTATGACCGCTCATATGCACACGGATCCACGGGAACGGCAAGCGCCGACGGCCCGCACTTCGACGCACCGCCGGCCGGGAGCCGTGCTTCGGCAACTGTCCATCGGCCCAACACCCCGCGGAACACGGCCGGGGACCCACCGGTGTACGTTCCGCCGTTCGAGCACCCTGAATCCGGCAGCGTCCCGCTGATTCCGGAGGAACTGGCCAGCCGGCAGGTCCACGGAATGCCGCGGAAGCGCGGCATCTTCGGGGCGGAAGCCCGCATCCAGCGGGAGATGAGGACAGTCCAGCTGATCAGCCGGCAAGTCCTCCCCGCCATTCCCGCGGCCAGGCTGATCAACGGGCTGCAGTCACCCGCAGACAACAGCCACATCGACCACGCGTTGCTGTCCGGATACCGGCTGGCCTTGATTGGATCCATGCTGTTGCCGAAGGGTGCCTACGCGTGGAACGGAAGTACCCTGACGCATGGCGGCCGGGCCATTACGCCGCCGCAGCTGGCGCACATCGTACGGCGCATGCAGGATATCTTTCCGGAGCTTAACGTGACGGGCTGGACCGTGATTCACAGTCCTGATGGCAATCTCCATGAGCCGGTAATCGACCACCACCGGCGTTCGTCCCGCGGACATGAAACCGTCCAGGTGGTCAACGGAGCGGGGCTCGTCCGCGGCCTCAAGGAGTTCCTGAGTTCCGGGCCTGCTCCCAATACGGTCAACGTCCCGGCCCTGGCGAGACTGCTCCGCGGAATGCACTGACGCTTCGGCCGCGTACAGGAGGGCGCCGGCCTTGGCTAGGATGGGACGGTGTTCCGCATCCTCTTCCACACCCCTGAAATCCCCGGCAATACGGGCAACGCCATCCGACTCGCCGCAATTACCGGCGCCGAACTGCATCTGGTGGAGCCGTTGGGCTTTGATTTTTCCGATGCCAAGCTCCGCCGGGCAGGGCTGGACTACCACGACCTCGCCGTCGTGACGGTGCACAAGAGCATCGACGCTGCCTGGGAGGCGTTGCAGCCCGAGCGCGTCTATGCCTTCACGTCCGACGGCGAGACCTCCTATGCGGACATCAGTTACCTCCCCGGCGATGTTCTCCTCTTCGGCCCGGAGTCCGTCGGACTTCCCGAGGACCTCAAGCATGATCCGCATGTGACGTCCCGCGTGAGGCTGCCAATGCTGCCGTCCCTTCGGTCCCTGAATCTCGCGAACGCGGCTTCCATCGCGGTGTTTGAAGCCTGGCGCCAGAACGGCTTTGCCGGCGCCAAACTCTAGGGTCCGCCGGCGGCATTTGTGGGACCCCGCGCCCATCCATTTGCGCATGGACTCCGAATTACCTGTACAGGCCAATCCGGGCCCGACAGGAGCGCGAGGAGCGGCAGGTGACTACATTGCAGGTCCGCATGTCCTCATCAGGCGAAGTCGCCACCCACAGTCAGTCTCCGGGCGCTGCTGATGCGAAACGAAACTCGCAAGCCGACTTATGCTTGAGAGTGATGGATACTCCCAACGCCCCGAACCCGGAGGCTACCGCGTCCCCCGGTACCTCCGCCGACGTGAACCGCCGGCTAGGTGACCTGCTGGCACAAATAGCCACCGGGAACCAAGGCGCCTTCGCGGAGTTCTACGAACTGACGTCCCGGCGCGTCTTCGGGATGGCCCGACGCGTGCTGATAGATCCCGAACTCAGCGAGGATGCTACGCAGGAAGTCTTTCTGCAGGTATGGCAGAACGCGGCGAAGTTCAATTCGGAGGCCGGCAGCCCGCTGGCGTGGCTCATGACCATTGCGCATCGGCGGGCAGTGGACAAGGTGCGCTCCTCCCAGTCCTCGAGCGACCGGGAGGCGAAATACGGCGCGAGCAGCCAGGAAATCGACCACGACTCCGTCTCAGACGAGGTCGGAAGCAGGCTCGAAGCCGAAGCCGTCGTCAGATGCCTGGACACGCTCACCGAGACGCAGCAGCAATCCGTCCGGCTGGCGTACTACGGCGGACTGACATACCGCGAAGTCGCGGAGAAACTGAATGCCGCCGTGCCCACCATCAAGTCCCGTATCCGCGATGGGCTGATCCGCCTGAAAACCTGTCTGGGGGTGAGTTGAGATGACCGACATGAACCAACCGAACAGCGGCCGTTCCTCCGGGATGTTTGCCCACGACATCGCCACGGACCTGGCCTCCGGGCGGGCAGTGGAGCTGGCCGAGCTGTATGCTCTGGACGCCATGAGCCCCGCCGAACGGGCTGCCGTTGAGGAATACATCTCGACTGCACCGACGCCGGAACGGGAAACCTTCGATGAACGCGTCCGCCAGGCGAGGGAAACGCTGGCCGTTACCTTTACCGCAGAGGAGGAACCGCCGGCCGGGCTGTTCGACCGCATCGTGGCGCAACTCCCGGCCCAACTCCCTGCGCAGCCGGGAGCGGCACAGCCGGAAGGCGCACAATCGTCAGTGGCCCCGGGAGCGGCACTGGGAGAAACGGCGCCATCGGAAGCTTCTTCGGCTCCTGCCAGCCATGAGCAGCTCCTGGAACCGGGCAGCGCTCCGGCCACCGACGAACTCGGTGCCGCGCGGCAGCGCCGTGAGGAGCGGCGTCGGGCACCCGGCCTCCGCAACTGGCTGGTCGGCGTAGCCGCTGCCGCGGTGATCGCGCTTGGCGGCGTCGGGGTGGGCGCCTACGTGGCCAACCAGAACGATCCGCTCAACCAGGTCCTCCAGGCGCAGGACGTCCGGCAGGCCACTGTGGACGTGAGCGGCGGAGGCACAGCCACGGTCTCCATTTCGTCGTCGAAGGATGCCGTTGTGGTCAAGATGAACAACGTCCCGGCTCCTCCTGCCGGGAAGGTGTACCAGATGTGGCTGATCCCCAAGGACGGTTCCGCTCCGGTGTCACAGGGGCTTATGGACGCCGAAGCGCTGTCCAAACCCGCTGTGGTGAAGGGCATTGGTTCGGCAGCAGCTCTGGGGATCACCGTCGAACCGGTTGGCGGCTCCGCTTCGCCCACGCTGCCGACAGTTGCCGCTGCCCCTCTCGGAGCATAGGCGGCAAGCAGACGGAACCATCACGGGTCCGCACCATGGCCGCCAGGCCGGTACCCGCCTTCCCGGCGCGTACCGGCAGCCGCGGCACATACAACAAAAGCCGCGCAGGCCCTGCTCACTACCTTCCGGTGGAGCAGGCCTGCGCAGCGGTGCGGCTCACGAGAGCAACGGTCCTACGAATTACGGCGCTAAATTATCAGCGACAGCAGCATCACGAACCCGAAGCCGACGACGGAAATCAGCGTCTCCATAACGGACCATGTCTTGAACGTCTGCCCGACGGTCAGGCCGAACAGCTCCTTGACCAGCCAGAAGCCGGCGTCGTTGACATGCGAGAGGAAAAGGGAGCCTGCGCCGATGGCCAATGCCAGCAGGGCAGCATGGGTCGGTGTCAATGAGCTGGCCAACGGAGCCACAATGCCGGCTGCCGTCACCGTCGCAACGGTGGCCGAGCCCGTGGCAAGCCGTAGCGCAACGGCCACGATGAAGCCCAGCACCAGGACCGACATGTTGGTTCCTTCGGCCCACTTCTTGACGGCGTCGCCGACGCCCGCCCCGATGAGGGTCTGCTTGAAGCCGCCGCCGGCACCCACGATCAGCAAAATTGCCGCGATGGGGCCGAGGCTGGCGCCGACCTTGGACGTGATACGGCTGCCGGTGAATCCCACGGCATATCCGAACGTGATGATCGCCAGCAGCACGGCCAAGGTCATGGCAACGAGCGGCTGGCCAACGAAGTCAAAGAAGAACCTGACCGGCGGTGCAGTCTTGGGGTCCGGCCAGACGATATCCACCACGGCCTTGAGCAGCATGAGCACCACCGGGAAGATGATGGTCAGCAGGGTCACGAGGAAGGTGGGCTGACGCTTGACGCCTTCCATGTCCGCCCCGTGCTGGGTGTCGATGCCGCCTGCCACGGCGGGCGCACCCACCGGAACCCATTTGGCGGCGAGGCGTGAAAACAGCGGTCCGCAGATGATGACCGTGGGGATGGCAACGAGGATACCCAGCGCCAGCGTGGTGCCGAGCTCGGCCTTGACGGCGCTGATGGCAATCAGGGGTCCGGGGTGCGGCGGTACCAGGCCGTGCAGCACGGATAGCCCGGCGAGGGCGGGGATGGCGATGCGCATCAGCGGCATCCTGGAACGCTGCGTGACGAGGACGATCACCGGGAGCAGCAGCACGAGTCCGATTTCGAAGAACATCGGCAGGCCGATGATCACGGCCACCAGCGTGACCGACCAGACCACTTTGTTGCCGCTGGCCTTGTCCAGCAGTGTGTCCACCACCCGGTTGGCGCCGCCGGAGTCGGCCAGGAGCTTGCCGAGCATCGCACCGAGGGCGATCAGCAGGCCGACTTCCTTCAGGACGCCGCCCACACCGTCTTCGAAGTTGGTGATGACCTTGGCCAGTTCAACGCCGGATGCCAGGCCAACGAAGGCCGAGCCGAGCACGAGCGCCAGGAAGGGGTGCAGCTTGAGTTTGGCAATCAGCACCACGATGAGTGCAATGCCGATTGCAGCAACCACCAAAAGCTGTGTGTCGTGGCCGGTCCAGCCCTCGACGGCAGCAGGCAGCTGCGTTGCTATCTGAGAATTCAAAGTATGGTTCCTAAATGCGTAAAGCTGGTCTATGCGGTCGCGGCGTCTGCCGCTTCCAGGTTGAGCCGCTCGATGATTTCCTGGGCCTCTTCCGACGGCGTGGCCGAGACACACAGGGAGATGTAGTTTTCGTCCGCCGTCGGCTCCTCCAGCGCGTCAAACTGTGACTCGAGCAGTGCGGGAGGCATGAAGTGCCCGTGCCGCGAGGCGAGGCGGTCGGAGATCTTGTCCTTGCTTCCCTGCAGGAAGACAAACACCACACCTTCACCGCGCAGGATGTCCCGGTAGCGCTTTTTCAACGCGGAACAGGTCACGACGCCCGGGGTTCCGTCCTGGGTGTGCGCCCGGATCCATTCGGCGATCGATTCCAGCCAGGGCCACCTGTCCTCATCGGTCAGGGGCTCACCGGCCTGCATTTTTGCGACGTTCGACGCCGGGTGAAGGTCGTCGCCTTCCGCCAGGTCCCACCCGAGTTTGCCCGCCACGAGGCCGGCCACAGTTGATTTGCCGGATCCTGAGACGCCCATGATCACCAGAACCGGCTGCTGCGCAGTCTTCGCCATCAAAGTCTGCCTTTCCCTGAATAAATATGATTTAAACAGAGGCCAGCATATGACACGGGTTACACCCGGGCAACCTTAGAACCCGGCGATGGTCCCGGAACCGTTGATTGTGACGACATGAAACGCCTCGGCACTGCGCCCGTCGGCCAGCCCCGCCCGCGCTCCGGTCTCCAGCATGAGGGCGCGGACTGTGCGGTCCATGGCGTCCAGATCCGGGTGCTGGGTGGCGTGCACATGGATCGCCGCCAGCTTTTCCTCCACGTGAGCCGTGACGTCCACAAAATGGTTTTCCCGCTCTTCCGGCCCGGCAAACAGCCAAAGCCACGGCAGTTTGTAGGCCGCAAGGCCCGCCGCGGCAAGGTCCGGATAGGCGAACGGGTTCTCCAGGGCGGGATAGACCGCCCGGGTCACGGCCTCCCCCACTGCCAGGTGGTCCGGGTGACTCTTCTGGATACGGTTCCAGTTGCGCTCGGGATGCATGGAAAGCACGACGTCGGGCCGGATCTCCCGGATCAGCTTCACTACGCCCCTCATCACCTCGTGCGTCGGCTCCAGGTAGCCGTCCCGTTCATGGAGGTAGTGGATGTCGGTGACGCCGACCAGCGCAGCGGCCCGCCGCTGCTCCTCCGCCCGCATGGCCACGATCTCCTCGCGCTGCGCCGGGTCAAAGCCGCCGGCGTCGCCGTCGGTCATGATGCAGTAGCTGACTTCAACTCCGGCGGCTGTCCAGGCGGCGATGGTACCGGCAGCGCCAAAATCGATATCGTCCGGATGGGCGGTAAAACAAAGGACCCGTTCAACCCGGTGGTGGTCCGGGTTGAACGGGCTCTGCGCCGTAGCGTTGATGCTCAACTAATCAGCCTTTGCGTTTCTTGATCTCTTCGGTCGCCTGCGGAAGGACCTGGAAGAGGTCACCGATGATGCCGAAGTCGGCGATCTCGAAGACCGGTGATTCGGCATCCTTGTTGATGGCAACAATGACCTTGGCGGTCTGCATGCCGGCTTTCTGCTGGATGGCCCCCGAGATTCCGGCGGAGATGTACAGCTGCGGGGACACCGTCTTACCGGTCTGGCCCACCTGCGCATCGTGGCCGATCCACCCGGCGTCGGTCGCGGCGCGTGACGCACCGACGGCGGCACCGAGGGCGTCTGCGAGCTCCTCCACCGGGCCGAAGTCGCCGTCGACGCCGCGGCCGCCAGCCACCACGATCCGGGCTTCGGTGAGGTCCGGGCGGCCGCTGGCCGGCTTGTCCTTGCGGCCTGTAATGCGGGCTGCGCCGGCAGAGGCCGAGTCGGGAACGTCAACGGTGAGGATTTCCGGGTTCGCTGGTGCTCCGGCTGGCTCCGGAGTGACGCTGTTCGGCTTGACCGTCAGCACGGCGACTGCCGTGGTGGCCTTGGCCGTGGTGGTGTAGGAACCTGCGAGCACCGACTTGTGGGCGGTGCCGTCCGGGTCCACGGCCACGACGTCGGTGATGACGCCGGCGCCGAGCTTGATGCCCAGCCGGGCTGCGATCTCTTTGCCATCGAACGAGTTCTCGAGCAGCACGGTGGTGGCACCCGATGCCGCAACAGCCGCGGCAAGGTAGGCAGCCTTGGGCCCCACCAGATACGCATCCAGGTCGTCGGACGACGGCCGGAAGACCGTGGTGGCGCCGTTGGCACCCAAGGTGCCGGCGACGTCGTCGTTCAGCGGGCCGTTGATGGCGACTGCCGTGTCACCGAGCGAACGTGCGATCGTCAGCAATTCCAGGCTGCTCTTCTTGAGGGCGTGGCCGGGGTTGTCAATGAATACGAGTACTTTTGCCATGTCTGGAATCCTCTTAGAGCAGCTTCTGGGCGGCCAGGAACTCGACCAGCTGGATGCCGGCGTCGCCTTCGTCGGTGATGATGGTGCCGGCGGTGCGCGGCGGGCGCTCGGCCGCCGTCTGCACTGCGGTCCAGGAACCGGACTTGCCCACCTGCGCCGGATCGACGCCGATCTCCGCGAGCGTCAGGGTGGTGATGGTCTTGCGCTTGGCGGCGATGATTCCCTTGAAGTTGGGGAAGCGCGGCTCATTGATCTGGTCCGTGACGGACACGACCGCCGGCAGCGTTGCCTCGACCGTGTCGTAGTGCGTGTCACTGTCGCGGCGGGCGATGACGCGGCCGCCGTCCACTTCCAGTTCGGAGGCAAAAGTTACCTGCGGAAGGTCCAGCCGCTCGGCCAGCTGCGCAGGCACAAGGGAGGTCTCGCCGTCGGTGGATGCCATGCCGGTGAGGACCAGGTCCACGGGGCTGTCCGCTCCAAGATGGCGGACTGCTGCTGCCAGCGCGAGGGACGTGGCAGCCGCATCGGAACCGGCCAGTGCGTCGTCGCGAAGGTGGACACCTTCGGTGGCGCCGATCTGAAGGGACTTCTTGATGGCGTTGACGGCACCGGCGGGGCCCATGCTCAAGGCGATGACCTGGTTGCCGGCCTTCGCTCCGCCGCGGGCCTCGGTCAGCTGCAGCGCAGCCTCCAGGGCGTATTCGTCCAGCTCGGACAGGATGCTATCGGCGCGGTCCGTGGTGTTGTCCTCGCCGCTGAGGTGACGGTCCAATTGCGCGTCTGGTACATGCTTGACCAGAACGATGATCTTCAATGTCTCTTCCACTTTCTGTACAGCAGCCTTCCATGCGTGTGGATAGCCAGCCGGGTGAGGTTATGGCCGCGGATCTCCCCCGGGGTGCGGGTAGAACCAAGCTAACCATATAGCGGGGCGCCCGCGCCGTCCCGTTAACGCCTATGTCAGGCAGGGCGCAGGATGCGGATGCACAGCTGAGGCGGGGGAACCGTGCCGGTGCCCCCGCCTCAGTCTTGCCGTCAACGCTTGCTTCTACCCTTGCCGGATCGGGTCCGGGCTTACTGCTCGGCTGCCGCGCCGAGCGTCACGTCCACTTGCTGTTCCTTGCCGCTGCGCAGGATCGTGACTTTCACCGAGGCGCCCGCCGGCTGTTCCCGTACCGCCGCAGTCAGCTGGTTCGGATCGCTGATGGCAAGGTCGTTGAACTTCGTGACGACGTCCCCCACCTTGAGGCCGGCCTTGGCGGCCGCGGAGCCGGACTCGACGGTAGCCACTTCGGCACCCACCGAGAAGGACGAGCTTGAAGACGTGGATGACTTCGGCTTGACGCTGACTCCGAACTGGCCATGCGTTGCCTTTCCGGTGTCAATGATTTCGTTGGCCACGCGCTTGGCGAGGTTGATGGGAACGCTGAAACCGACACCGATGTTGCCGCTGCTGCTGGATTCGCCGCCGGCCGAAGCAATGGCCACGTTGACGCCGATGACCTCGCCCTTGCTGTTGACCAAGGCACCGCCGGAGTTACCGGGGTTGATGGCTGCGTCCGTCTGGATCACGTTGAGCGAGATGGATCCCTGTTTCGAGGTGCTCTGGCTCTGCCCGCCATCCGGCGGTGCGAACTGGAAGCCGCCCTCGTCGTCGCTTTGGGAGTCATCCGCGCCTTCCTTCGGCGCTGCCGAGGACGCCACACTGATGGTCCGGTTCAGCGTGGAAACAATGCCGTCGGTGACTGTTCCCGTCAGGCCCAGCGGTGATCCGATGGCGATGGCCGTGTCCCCGACGTTGAGCTTGCTGGAGTCACCGAGTGTTGCCGGCGTCAGCCCGGAGGGATTGTCCACCTTGATGACGGCCAGGTCACTCAGGGGGTCGGTGCCTACAATCTTCGCGGTGAGCACCCTGCCGTCGCTGGTCCGGACTTCGATGGTGGCATTGGCCGCTTTTCCGTCCAGGGTCACGACGTGTGTGTTTGTCAGGATGTGGCCATCGTCGTCAATAATGATGCCCGATCCGGTTCCGCCATCGCTTCCGCTCGTCGCCTTGATGGTCACCACGCTCGGTGACGCCTTCACCGAGGCTGCGGTGATGACGTTTACATCATCCTTGTTGTTGACGATCACTGTGCCGGGCTGGCTGCCGGTGCTGCTGACAGCTGACGTGGAACCGTTGTTGAGGAAGGCGTCACTGGCGGCCACTACGCCGCCACCCACGAGGCCGGCGGCCAGGATGCTGGCCACCAGCGTTCCCACGCCGAAGGCCGCTTTGCGCTTGGGCGTGCTGGCGGGGTCAGAGGCGTACATGCTCTGATGCTGGTTTCCCTGGTAGGGTCCGTTTCCCTGCGGTGCGCCAGCACCCGAGTAGTTGCTGTTTCCCGCGTGCATGCCAGGCTGGCCGGACGGTCCGGCCTGCTGGCCGTAGAAAGGCTGGTGCTGTGGTTGGTGCTGCGGGTAAACCGGGCGCGGTGCGGCATCGGCGCCGTGCTGTGATTGGGCCTCGCCGTGCTGCGACTGCTCGAGCCGGATGGTCGGGTTGTCCTGTGCTGAGTCCGCAGCTGGCTGCGCCGCTGATCGGGACTCCCGATACTCAGCATCCAGCGGCTGTGTGTCCGCGTGAGGAGGCTGTGCCGGCCAGCCTTCCCGAGGCTTTTCCGGATCCCTATTCTCAGGCGATGCACCCTGTGCTGGGTTCTCAGTCATTAGACTTCCTTTCATCCTTGTCTGCCTTTAACTATGGACCCTCTGACTGAAGCTAAAGCGGACGTTTGCTGGGAGGTTCCTGAACGGCCTCGGTTTCCCCTTTTGCCCCTTGGATTCACGGCTGAAGCGTCTTTTCGCTGGTGGCATATTCCCCGTTGTGGACGGGCAAATAGGTGCACCATAGAATCAAATGGAATTGCCACAGCGACCTGCGGCTTTACACATGCGTGGGGGCGCTGCTGCATTCTGTGACGACTGGCTCGGCCCGAATCAGTCGCAGAAGTGCTGAAGGGTTGCACATGCGGTCTAAGTTCAAACGTCTCCTCGCCGTGATCGGCCTTGCCGGGTGTTTGGCGGTTCCCGCCACGGCAGCTTGGGCCGAAGACCCGGTGACTCTCGACCCGGCATCCAAAGTAGTGGATAAAGCCGGAGTTCTTGGTGGCAAGAAGTCCGAGGTCGAAGACGCCATCAAGAAGCTCGGCACGGATCACGCCACGGTACTGCACGTCGTCACCGTCAAGAAGTTCGAAAACCCGACCGACAGGGAGGCGTGGACGGACCAGGTAGCTGAAAAAGCAGGGCTTGGACCGAACGCCTTGATTCTTGCGGTTGCTACCGACACCCAGCAGTACATCTTGAATAAAGGTGGAAGCAAGATCACCGCGGCCCAGATCGAAAACATCAAGAGCACCGCCATTGGCCCGGAGCTGGCTAACAAAAACTACGCCCAAGCGGCAATAAACGCAGCAACGGCCATCGGCGACGCAGCGGGCGGCGGCAGTGGCAAACTTCCCTCCGACAACGGCGCCGGGACTGCCGTCCTTGTGGGTACCGGCGTCGTCGCCGCGGGCGGTGTGGGCGCTTACCTCTACTTCCGGAACCGGAGGAAGAAGGCTGCCATCGCCTCGAGCGCGAGCTACGGCCCCCAGGGTGCAGAGCTGGATCCACTTGCCTCGCTCAGCGTGGAGGATCTGCGCAAGAAGAGCGGTTCGCTGCTCATAGAGGCCGATAACGCCATCAACTCGAGCGAGCAGGAGCTCGGCTTCGCCCAAGCACAATACGGCGATGCCGCCGTCGGTAACTTCACCAAAGCGCTGCAGGAAGCCAAGGGCCACATGTCCGAGTCGTTCAAACTGCAGCAGCAGCTTGACGACCATATCCCGGACACCGAGGAACAGCAGCGGAACTGGCTCGGCGAGATCATCCGCCGTTCGGAAGCTGCCCTCGCCTCGCTCCAGGAGCAGAAGGCTGACTTCGATTCGCTCCGTGAGCTCGAAAAGAACGCGCCCCAGGCCCTGGCCGCAGTGAATGAGGGCGCCCGGGAAGCTGACGCCCGTATCACAACTGCGGAACAGACCCTCACCGGACTGCGGGCCAAATACGCAGACAGCGCTCTCACCCAGGTTTCGGATAACATCGGGCAGGCCAAGGAGCGTCTCGCCTTCGTCCAGAACGCCACTTCAACTGCCCAGGACAAGCTGGCGTCAGGCGAAAGCAGCCTGGCCGCCGTAGCCGTCCGCGCCGCGGAAGAAAGCCTGCACCAGACCAAGGTGCTGATCGATGCCATCACGAAGGTCTCCGGAAACCTGGACGAGGCACGTAACAGCCTCGAGGCCGCAGTGATCGACACTTCGCAGGACCTCGCGCAGGCGAAGGCCATCATCCAGTCCGGCGCCCATCCTGAACTCGCCGGACCGGTGGCCCGGGTGGAAGCCGCGCTGGCGCAGGTCAAGGCGGAGATTCAGGGCGGAAAGATCGATCCGATCGCCACCCTGGAGCGAGTGGAGACAGCCCATCAGGCGCTGGACCAGTCCCTGACGGGAATCCGCGACCAGCAGGAACAGGCCCGCCGCGCACAGGCATCGCTACAGCAGACCATCATGTCGGCCCAGGCGCAGATCAGTGCCACCTCGGACTACATCACCGCGCGCCGCGGCGGTGTAGGAACCGAGGCCCGGACCCGCTTGGCGGAGGCCCAGCGCAACCTGGACTATGCCCTGTCCATTTCCCGCAATGATCCCGTCACTGCCCTCACGTACGCCCAGCAGTCCCATGCCCTTGCGGCCCAGGCCGCGCAGCTCGCCCAAGGCGACGTGGACAGCTTCGGCTATGCCGACCAGGGCTATGGCCGCGGCGGCATGTTCGGCGGCGGTGGCGGCGGCGGCCTCGGCGGCGCCATCCTCGGCGGCATCCTGATCAACTCGATCCTCAACGGCGGCAGCGGCGGCGGCTGGGGCGGCGGTCACAGCGACGGCGGCGGCTGGGGTGGTGGCGACTTCGGCGGCGGCGACGGCGGTGGCTGGGGCGGCGACTCCGGAGGCGGCGGCGATTTCTAGCTGATCCCAAGACTAGCGGCGGCCGGTTCCCACCGGCCCCCGGATAGAAGCGGTACATCAACTGTTCACTGAATTCAGTGGCGACCACTGAGCAGGATGAAAGGCATCACCATGGTAAAGCAGTCCATTTTCGGCCGTATGGCGCAGCTGGCAAAGGCTAACATCAACTCCTTGCTGGACCAGGCCGAAGATCCGCAGAAGATGCTGGACCAGATGGTCCGGGACTACACCAACAACATTGCCGAAGCTGAGTCCGCCGTGGCGCAGACCATCGGCAACCTGCGGATGCTCCAGGACGACTACAACGAGGACGTCAAGAACGCCCAGGACTGGGGCAACAAGGCCCTGGCAGCGTCCCGGAAGGCTGACGAGTACCGGAGCAGCGGCGACGCAGTCGACGCCCAGAAGTTCGACAACCTCGCCAAGGTCGCCATCCAGCGCCAGATGGCCGCCGAGAACGAGGCCAAGGCTGCCGAGCCGAGCATCGCTTCGCAGAGCGAGGTTGTGGACAAGCTCAAGACCGGCCTGGACCAGATGAAGGGCAAGCTCAACGAGCTGACCAGCAAGCGCAACGAACTCGTGGCGCGCTCCAAGACAGCCGCTGCCCAGTCCCAGGTGCATGACGCACTCAAGAGCATCGACTTCATGGACCCCACCAGCGAGGTTGGCCGCTTCGAAGAGAAGATCCGCCGCGAAGAGGCCAAGGTCCGCGGCCAGCAGGAGCTCGCCGCTTCCAGCCTGGACGCACAGTTCAACCAGCTTGAAGACCTCGGGGAACAGACCGAGATCGAAGCCCGGCTCGCTGCCCTGAAGTCCGGCGGCGCGAAGCCCGCCATCGGATCGTCGGCCAACTCCTCGGCTGCCGGTTCCACGGTTGAAGAAGCTGATTTCGACAAGCTTTAGGCTGCTGCTCCGGATTGGAATCCGGACGACAAAAGGCCGGGGTCCCGCGTGGGCCCCGGCCTTTTTGCCGCCCTACCGACCCGGTTCTGACGGAGCGATGACCTACCTCAGAGTGACAGCAGGCTCGCCGGCTGTAGTCAGCCCGGCTGCTGCCGTGCAGCTCCCGGAACGGACGGCGCCGTCGTTGTAGATCCGGCGCAGGCAGTTCCTGAGTGCCAGCTGGCCCCAATAGTTGGGATGCAGGGATTCCTGGATGTAGTAGTCACTGAAGGCAGTGCTGGCCGTTCGGACCTCGTTGATCCACTCACTGATGTCCACGGCGCCCGCACTCCGCCAATCCGCCAGTGCGGTGTTGTCCAACTTTTTCGTAGTCTCCGCGCACAGTTCATGGCCGCTAAAGAGTGAAGCCACATCCAACGTTTGAACGCCGTACAGGCCGGAAGCGGCAACACCGGCCGAAATAGTGGAGTTGATGGCGGGAACGGCGGTTCCTGAGGCCCAGTCCAGGTCTGCGTTCCAGAACCCGCAGCCGTAGGTGCCCTGCCGGCTGAATCCTGACTCGGGGTAGGAAACATCGGCGCTTCGCGGGAGCGGTGAGACGTAGTTCTGCACCACCAGGCTGTACTCCCCCGGCGCGTATCCGGCGGCAGTCATGGCCTTGGCTACGTTCGCGAGCGAGCTGCCGATCCGTGATGCCACAGCCGCCCGGTTGGCTGCAGAAAAGTTCGTGGCCACTATGGCGGAGTCCTTGCAATAACTCGGGGACCACCATGGGCTGGTCATGAACTTGGAGACACATGTGGCAATGATGCCCGCAAACCCGAGGTCGTTGCCGCCGATCGAGACCACAACCATCCTGACGCGGTTGGCCGAGGCGAAGTTCTGCAGAGCCAACGCCTGGCCCATACTGCCGGCACCGTCGCTGTAGAAGTCCAGCCCCGGTTTGAAGTGCCCGGACGCGTTCCAGGACGTGGCCGTTTTGGCACCGGAACAGGCCAGGTTGAGCGCCTGGGCCTGGCCGATCCTGATCTCTGCCGTGGAGGAGCGATGGCATCCCACGGTGCTCTCCGACCGGCCGGCGTCAAGATACGCCGCGTCGCCCAGCGCATCTGTCTGTGCGGGGTCACTCGAATTGCCCGCCCAGCGGCCCGCCTCCCCCGAAATATAGGAATCTCCCACGCTGACGACCCACCCGTCACCGCTTGGAGGGGCCGCGTGAGCAGCAGGGACGGCCAAAGCGGCAACAGTGACGGTGACAGCCAGGGCCGCGCCGATCATCCGGTTGGCCGGACGCGAGTGGACCGCCTTCCGGATCCGTTCGGCCGATGCAAGGAATAGCTTCATTGGTCATCCTTTCCCGCCCGCGGCACCATTGCGGCAGACAGGTTGGCGGCATTCCGGCCGCCTCCAGCCGGAATGCCGTTATGAACAGGAATGGGCTGATCCGAACGGAACCGTCGGGGCGGAAAAATTGCGCCCCGGACGGCGTGGAGAGAGTCTACGGCTAAGTTACCGGCCAGTAAATAGCGCTGCCGGACGTGTACCGTGGAAGCATGCCTTCCACCATTGTCTGGCTTCGCGACGACCTTCGCCTGGATGACAATCCGGCCCTGGCCGACGCGGCAGCCCTTGGCCACGCCACGACCGTCGTGTACGTCCTGGATGAGGAATCGGATGGCGTGCGGCCGCTCGGGGGAGCCGCGAAGTGGTGGCTCCACCATTCCCTGGCGTCTTTGGCCAGGAACCTTGAAGCAGTGGGGTCGCGGCTGGTGCTCCGGCGCGGCAGCGCAACCGGAATCATCCAGGAGCTGGCAGCCGAAACTGGCGCCACACATTTGCGGTGGAACCGAAGGTATGGCGGACCTGAACGCGCCATCGACGCAGGGGTCAAGGGCTGGGCCGGAGATCATGGCCTGGATGCCGTGAGTTTCCAGGCCAGCCTGATGTTCGAGCCCTGGACCGTCCGCACCGGGGCGGGCGGACCTTACAAGGTATTCACGCCCTTCTGGCGCGCCTGCCTGGAAAGTGGCGAGCCGCGCATGCCGGCCGACGCCCCGTACAGGCTTCCAGCTCCGGGCCGAGACAACCACGGTGCGCTGCCGGACAGCGACCACCTGGAGAGTTGGGAGCTGCTCCCCCGCACACCCGACTGGAGCGCTGGCCTGGCTGAAGTGTGGACCCCCGGCGAAGCGGGCGCGCACAGCCGTCTGCACGACTTCCTGGACGGCCCCGTCGAGGAGTACGCCATCGGCCGCGACAGGCCCGGAGCCGAGGGCACCAGCCGGCTGTCCCCGCACCTTCGCTTTGGTGAGATCAGTCCCTTCCGCGTCTGGCAGGCGCTCCGTGAGCGGTTCCCCCGCCAGGCCCCGGCCGACGTCGGGATCTTCCGGTCCGAACTCGGCTGGCGGGAGTTCTGCTGGCAACTGCTGTATGAGAACCCGGCGCTGGCCACCCGCAATTACCGTCCCGACTTCGACCGCTTCGAGTGGCAGACGCCGTCGAACGCTGAACTGGAGGCCTGGCAGCAGGGCCGGACGGGCTATCCGCTGGTGGACGCCGGCATGCGTCAGCTGTGGCGGACGGGATGGATGCACAACCGTGTCCGGATGGCGGCGGCGTCGTTCCTGGTGAAGAACCTGCTGGCGGACTGGCGGCTGGGGGAAGCCTGGTTCTGGGACACCCTGGTGGACGCAGACGCAGCCAGCAATCCGGCCAACTGGCAGTGGGTGGCCGGATCGGGGGCGGACGCCTCACCCTATTTCCGGATCTTCAACCCCGTGACGCAAAGCAAGAAGTTCGATGCAGCGGGCCGCTACCTGCGGGAGTTCGTCCCGGAACTGGCGGGCCTGGGCGACAAGGAGATCCACGAACCGTGGAAGTCTCCGGAACAGGCCCCCGGGTATCCGGAGCCCCTGGTGGGCTTGCCGGAGTCGCGCGAGCGAGCCCTGGAGACTTACCAGCGGCTCAAGGACGGCTGAGCCGCAGTCCGGGCTGCGGCCGAACTGTTCGCCGGTCAGCGGACCGGTCAGCGGCTGCTGACCTTGCCCATCAGGGAAGCAATGGGGCTCAGGAAGAGCGGCCGGGCGAGGAACCACGCCGCGACCATCGCTGCGACCGACGCTGCGAAGATGCCGAACCCCACCCAGCTGACGTCGTCACTGCCGCCGTACATGTGGTTGAGGTTCCGCAGCGCGCCAGTGGCCAGGACCAGGAACACGTGGACGACGACGAACGCCACGAAGTAGATCATCACCGGGAAGTGCACGGCTCGGGCGGCCTCGATCGGGTAAGCCTTGTTCAGCGCCTTCGCGTTCTTGGGCCAGGCCGACGACATACGCAAGCCCGTGATGAAGGCCAGGGGCGCGGCGATGAAGACGGTGAGGAAGTAGGTCAGCAGCTGGAGGGCGTTGTAGTTCACCCAGCCGTTCTCCGTGGGCCAGTTCAGCGACGCGTACTGCAGTGCAGCCGAGAGTGCGTTCGGGAAGACGTCCCAGCTGGTGGGCACGATCCGTACCCACTGGCCGGTGGCGAACAGGAGGACTGCAAACACCACGCCATTCAGGATCCATAGCGCGTCCAGGACCAGGTGGAACCACAGCGCCAGGCTGATCTTCGTCGGCGCATTTTTGGTGCGGATCAGGCCTTTGTTGTTCCGGGTCCAGTAGGCGGCAGGACGGGTCTGCGTGCGCACCTGCCAGCCGGAACGGATGATCAGCAGCAGGAAGAAGCCGTTGAGGAAATGCTGCCAGGCCAGCCATGCCGGGAAACCCGCGGGAGCGCCCTCAGGCAGCTCTGAATGCCCCGGGTATTCCGCCAGGAAGTCTTGTACTCCGGCAAGCCCCGTGGCCCACCTTGCGAGGAGCACCACGAGAAGCAGGGCCACGAGCACAGCCGGCACTGCCCAGTACAGTTTGGCCCACTTGCTCTTGGCAGTTCCGGACTTCTTCTTGGTTGGTAGTGACATCGAACAGCATTCCTCTCGAGAATGATCGACCAGTGACGTGGGCGGATCCGCCCCGGCCGGGCTGCACCGGCAGGAGCGGCGGCTGGGATAAGCGCGCCTTAATAGCTTGAATCATGAACAGCGTAAGAGCGAACCGGAGTGCGGCCGCGGTCATGCCCCGCAACATAAGATCCGGTCCTCGGAGGCGACGTCCCGCCAACGCGGTGATCATCTTTGAACAGCCGCGTGGCACCGCAGAACGTTGCCCCCGCGAATGAGAATACTAGGAAATGCTAGTAGTTGGCGTGCTGCGGACAAAGAAAGTGCGGACAAAGAAAGAGGCCCTGACCGGGTACTCCCTGGTCAGGGCCTCTCATTGGTTGCGGGGACAGGATTTGAACCTGTGACCTCTGGGTTATGAGCCCAGCGAGCTACCGAACTGCTCCACCCCGCGTCGCTTGATCAACACTACCCTACTTTTGCGGCCGTCCCGACCACTGCCCGTTTGGGCGCCCGACGGGGACATCCGGCGGGCCCGATGACCGGACTCAAATCCGGTCCGAAGGTGATCCGGTCCGAAGGCGACAAAGCAAAAGGCCCGGAGTTCCTTGCGGAATTCCGGGCCTTTCCTTCAGTTGCGGGGGCAGGATTTGAACCTGCGACCTCTGGGTTATGAGCCCAGCGAGCTACCGAACTGCTCCACCCCGCGTCGCAAGAACAACATTACCCGCCAGTGAACTTCAGGCCAAATCGAGGGGGCGTGATCTGCGTCTCCGCGCCGCCCGGACAACGGCAAAGGCCGGCCTCCCCTGTCCTGGCGGATGGGGGAAGCCGGCCTGTACCGGGCAGGCAGGCTACCGCTAGCCTGCTGCCGGGTCAGCTACTCGGCGTGGGCGACGGCGTCGCGGCAGCCGACGGGTCAGCTGTGGGAGCCGGAGTGGGCGTGGGTGCTGCACCGTCGGCCCCGAGCTTCGCTTCGGCGTCGATGGCCTTTTGCAGAGCCGCATTCAGTCTCTTCTGCTGCTCTCCGTAGGCGGCAAAGTCGCCCTTGGCGAGGGCTTCCTGGCCGGCCCGAATTGCTGCGTTCGCCTCTTCCAGCGCGGCCTTCAGTTCAGCTTTGGCGTCCGTGCCGCCGGTGGGAGGCGGGGTTTCGCCGGTTGCGGGAGGCGGCGTCTGGCCGTTGTTGTCCGAATCCCCTGCCGAGGCTCCCGAGTCCCCGCCGAACAGCTGGTTCAAAGCCTGGTCCAGGGTCGGGGCGAAGCCGATCTTGTCGCCGAAGGCCACCAGGACGCGCTGCAGCGTGGGGTAGGACGTTTCGCCCGTGGAGCGCAGGTAGACGGGCTGCACGTACAGCAGGCCGCCACCCGCCGGGAGAGTTAGAAGGTTGCCGTTGAGGACGTCGGACGCGCCCTGCCGGAGCAGGTTCAAGGCCTGGGACACTGTGGGATCCGAGTTGAACTTGTTTTGGGCCTGGCCCGGGCCGGGAACCTGCGCTTCCGGCGGAATCTGCAGGAGCCTGAGCTGGCCGTAGCTTTCGGCCTTGACACCCTTCTGGTTACCGGCGTCGGAATCCGCTGCAAGGAACCCGTAGAGCACGTTGCGGGCGGTGCCATTGACCACCTGCGGAATGAACGATGACGTGAGCTGGAAGGCAGGCTTGTCCTGATCCGGCATCTGCAGCGACATGTAGAACGGCGGCTGCTTGACCGGCTCCGTGACCGTGGGATCGTTCGGCACGGACCAGGCATCGTTGTTCGTGTAGAAGTTGTCCGCCTGGGTGACGTGGTAGCGGCCCAGCAGTTCGCGCTGGACCTTGAACAGGTCCTCGGGGTACCGGACGTGGCTCATGAGCTCGCCGGACATCTCCGAGTACGGCTTCAGGGACGTCGGGAAGACCTTCTGCCAGGCCTTCAGCACCGGATCCTGGTCGTCCCACGCATAGAGCGTCACGGAGCCGTCGTAGGCGTCAACGGTTGCCTTGACGGAGTTGCGGATGTAGTTCACCGAGCTGTTGGGCAAGGCTACGGTGCGTCCCGCCGTCGTCTGTGAGTCCGCTGTGGCCGATGACAGCTGTTCCTGCTGCGAGTAAGGGAAATACTGGCTGGTGGTGTAGCCGTCCACAATCCATTTCACCCGGCCGTCAACAACTGCCGGGTAGGCGTTGCCGTCAACCGTGAGGTACGGGGCGACCTTTTCGACGCGGTCCCGCGGGTTGCGGTCATAGAGGATCTGCGACTCGCCGTTTACGCCGTCGGACAGCAGGAGGTCTGAGGATTGGAACTTGATGGCGTAAAGGACTTTGTTGAAGAAGCTGCCGACGTTCGGACCGCCGTTGCCGGTAAAGGTGTACTGGGTTTCGCCATCACCTTCCTTGCCGGCGGGACGGTCCTGCTCGCGATGGGGTGAACCGTCCGGGGCGCCGACGATCGAGTATTCAGGGGAATTCTCGCCGAAGTAGATCCGGGGCTGGTAGGTCGTATCGTTGCCGAGGACTCCGGTTGACGGAATGCCGGCCTGCAGGAACTCGGGCTTGCCGTCTGCGGTGAACTTATTGCCCTTGGCGGCCACCACACCGTAGCCGTGGGTGTAGACCACGTGCCGGTTCAGCCAGGACTGCTGGTTGGCGCTGAGGCCGTCCGGGTTCAGCTCACGGACGGCGATCACGGTGTCCTGGACCTTGCCGTCAACCTGGTACCGGTCCACGTTGAGCGCTTTCGGGAACTGGTAGTAGGGCCGGTACTGCTCCAGCTGGGAGAACGCGTCCGAAATCAGGTTCGGGTCCAGGAGCCGGATATTGGCAGTGGTTTGTGCGTCCGGGGCCAGCGCGCCCGTGGTGGCGGTAGTGGTGGCGTTATACCGCTTCTCCTGGATCTTATCGAGGCCGTAGGCAGCACGGGTCATGCTGATGTTCCGCTCGATGAACGGCTTCTCAAGGGTCTGCTCGGACGGGCGCACCTGGAACTGCTGGATGACCCACGGGTAGACGCCGCCGGCGAGGATGGAGGTAATGACCAGCATGGCAGTGCCGATAACGGGCAGCCGCCATTTGCCGATTACGGCGGCGACGATAAAGAGGATGGCGACAAGGGCGGCAGCCACGGCAAGGATGGACTTCGTGGGGATCACGGCGTTGACGTCCGTGTACAGGGCGCCGGCCCAGCGTCCGCCGCTGTTCTGCACTGCGGAATATCGGTCCAGCCAGAAGTTCACACCGAGCAGCAGTAGGAAGGCCGCGCCCGTCACGGCGAGATGGATCTGGGCGGCCCGGCTGGTAAAGATGCCGCGCTCCATGATGCGGATGCTGCCGTACAGGTAATGCGTGAGGATCCCGGCAATGCCTGCGACCACAACGACGCTGATGAGGAAGCCCGTCACGAAACCGAGGAACGGCAAGGTCATCAGGTAGAAGCTGATGTCCAGGTTGAACTGCGGATCGTTCTGGCCGAAGGACTCCTGGTTCAGGAACAGGAGCACTTTCTGCCACTGGCTGGCGGCGGCGCTTCCGGCGAAGAGGCCAAACAGCACCGGCAGGCCGACCATGACCACCCGGCGAACGGGTTCCAGCTGGGCCTGGTAGCGGTTCAGGTTGTCCCTGATCTCCGAATCCGGGGCATAAACCGGGCGCGCGTGGTAGGCGATGCGGATGGCGTAGAACATGGCGAGGAACATCAGGGCGAAGCCGGCCAGGAAAATGACAATCCGGGCCAGGTTTTCCGTCAGGAAGACTTCAAAGAAACCAAGCTGCTGGTACCAGAGGACGTCGGTCCAAACGTTGGCGAAGAAGATGAATCCGACCACAACCAGTGCGACGACGATCAACGTCGGCGTCAAGGCACCTCGCCTTGGCTGGGGTCTTCCGGGCGGAGTGGAGCTGGCAGGACGGGACAAACTCGGTACCTCATAGCTGGTAGTCAGTTACTGGTCTTGTCAATTATCAGGGTGCGCGTGATGTTGTTGCTCGGACTGCCGCTGCCCCTCGGATGTAAGAGGGTCACCGTCAGTCATTAATGCCACGAGTGGCAGTGGTGCTTAGTTCCTGCAATTAGTCTAGTTGCTGGTGCACGCCGGAAGGCCGGATGTGTCGCCGCCTGAACCGACCACGCTGACGGCTTCCCTGGCCTCAGCCAGGTTCTCCACTTTGACCACCTGCAACCCGTCAGGAATGTGTCCCACCACTTCCGCGCAGTTCGCGGCCGGGGCCAGGAACACGGTGGCTCCGTCCTCCCTTGCCCCGTACATCTTCTGTCCGATTCCGCCGATGGATCCCACCACGCCGTCGGGCGTGATCGTGCCGGTTCCGGCTATGTGCTTACCTCCGGTCAGGTCGCCCGGTGTCACGGTGTCGACGATGCCGAGGGCGAACATCATTCCCGCGCTCGGCCCGCCAACTTTCTCAAGGGAAATCTTCACTTCAAACGGGAACGTGAAGTCGTACTGCAGCAGCACGCCGAGGACGAACTTACCGGCGGCGTTCTCGGTGGGCGTGATGGTCTCCGTGACCGGAGCGCCGTCGCGGGTGACGACGACGGTGGCGGGCTTGCCGTTTCCGGCGGCCAGTTCCTCTTGGACGACGCTGAGCGACGTCACGGGCTTGCCGTTTACCGTGGAAAACACATCGCCGGCCTGGAGCTTGCCTGCCGAGGCCGACTGGTCCGCAAGGTCCGCCACCCGGAGCTTTTGTTCAAACGGAATACTGAGTTCCTTCAGGGCGGAGGCCGTGGCGTTCTCTTGGGACGTGGTCATGGCCACCGCGCTCTCCTGCTGGGACTCCTCTTTCGTGACCCCCGTGGGGAAGATGAGTTCCTCGGGATAGACAGCTTTTGATCTGTCCAGCCATGCTGAGAAGGCCTCGAATACGCTGACCGGGCCGTTCGGTCCGCCGTCGACGTAAACGGTGGTGAGGTCAAGGTTCCCCTTGGCCGGGAATGTCTCATGGCCCGTGACACTGATGACCGGCTTGCCGTTGTCATTGGCCAGGGTATTGAAAGTAGGCCCCGGCGACTCCACGACATACGGCACGGGCAGGCTGGCAGCGGTGATGCCCAGCGCGAGAGCCATAAGCCCTGAGGCCACCATCGTCGGGTAGCGGTTGTCGCGGGCTTTGGCACGGCGGGATTTCGCCCGGCTGGAATGCGGGCGGGCGTTCGCGCCGTCGCTTCCCGGTTCCGCGGGATCCCCGGGAATCTGGCTACCCTGAGTAATTGTCAATGAAGGACCTCTCCGCGCCTGCGCCCGTGTGCGCGGCACTGTGGCTGCGCCCTATCAGAGTGACGGCAGCCTGCAAATATTCCGATTACTAACACTACGCGTTTGAGCTGGCCAGTACGCTCTTTGCCCACAGCGAACGGGGCCGGATTCGGCAGACAGCCGCCAACGCACCGGGGTACCGTGAAGGTGATCAACAGTCACACCGACGATCGGCGGGATCATGACCTCCAACCCACTCAATCCGTCCAATGGCGACGACGACACCCCGAAGGATCCGCTTGCGGAAATGCTTCAAAACCTCATGGGTGGCAAGGGCATGGGCAACATCGACCCCGCCGAACTGGCCAAGGCCGCGGGGCTTCCCGATGATCCGAACCTTCTCGCCCAGATGTTCTCGCAGGTCCAGGCCATGATGAGCGCACCTTCCGAGGGGCCCGTCAACTGGCAGCTGGCGCATGAGAACGCCCGCCGGGTGGCCGCCAGCGGCTCCGACCCGTCTGTCACCTCCCAGCAGTCACGTGAAATCGATGAAGCACTGCGCCTGGCCGAGCTTTGGCTGGACCAGGTGACGGAGCTTCCCGCCACCGGCCTGATCGGCAGGGCCTGGTCCCGCGCTGAATGGGTCGAGGAAACGCTCGGTACGTGGAAGCGGCTCACTGAACCCGTGGCCAACAGCATTGCCAAGGCTCTGTCCACGGCTATGACCGAGCAGATGCCCGAGGAAATGAAGTCCATGATGGGCGGAGCTTCGTCCATGCTGCAGAACATGGGCGGGGCCATCTTCGGCATGCAGCTGGGCCAGGCCATCGGTGCCCTCTCCGCGGAAGTTGTGAGCTCAACGGACATTGGAGTGCCGCTGGCCGATTTGGAGATGGCCCTGCTGCCAGCCAACGTGGCCAAATTCGGTGAAGGGCTGAGCCTGCCGGAAAACGACATCCGACTGTTCCTGGCCGTCCGGGAAGCAGCCCATGCTCGGCTGTTCGTCCAGGTGCCCTGGCTCCGCGGGCACCTCCTGGGTGCCATCGAGGCCTATGCCCGCGGCATCCACATTGATACCTCCAAGATTGAGGAACTCGCCAGGGAGATTGATCCCAGCAACCCCGAAGGCATCCAGGAGGCACTGTCACAAGGTGTTTTCATGCCCCAGCGGACCCCTGCCCAGGAACAGGCCCTGGAAAAGCTCGAAACAGCACTTGCCCTCGTGGAGGGCTGGGTGGACGAATTGACCGCAGCGGCCACGGAGAAGTTCCTGCCCTCCGCGTCGGCGCTCCGCGAGACAGTCCGGCGGCGGCGCGCAACAGGCGGCCCGGCCGAACATGCGTTCTCGTCCCTCGTGGGACTGGAGCTGCGTCCGCGCCGTCTCCGCGAAGCTGCAACGCTGTGGGCCTCCCTCAAGGAGGAGCGCGGCACGGAAGGCCGGGACGCCATTTGGCAGCACCCCGACCTCCTGCCCACGGGCGAGGACCTGGATGATCCGCACGGCTTCAGCGCACGCCGCAAACTCGCCGAAGCAAGCGACACCGAGGTGGATGACGCCCTGCAGAAACTGCTGAACGGCGGATTCGACGACGTGTCCGGGACGAACGAGTCCGGCACCGACGGCGGGACAAACGATTCCGGCGACGGGTCCGGCAGCGACGACTCCGCGAACGACGCCGGCAACGGCGGGACGAACGCCTCCGGCACCGACGACTCCGGCAAAGGCGACGACGGCGGGACGCCCAAGGCCTAGCGCTGCGGAGTCCCTGAAATCGCGAGGCATTGAGCAAGCCAGGCACCGGCTAAACCACGGTTTAGCCGGTGCCTGGCTTTTCTGTCCCGGACGTTGTGGCCGGGCCGCACGCCACGTCGGCGTCATCGCTCAGTGAGTCCGAGTCCGGCGATTCGGAGCCCGGTGCCATCCCCCGGGAGGTAGCAAACGCTACGCCTTCGAGGAAAGCCTTAGCGCGCTGCGTCTCGGGGTAAGCCTCCAGGAGACGCCAAAACGCGGCGTTGTGCCCGGCGACCAGCAAGTGCGCCAGCTCGTGCAGGAGCACATAGTCGATGACCCACTGCGGCATGGTTCGCAGCTTGTCCGAAAGCCTGATGGTCCCGTCTGCCGGAGTCGCCGAACCCCAGCGGGAATTCTGGTTGCTGACCCAACGAACGGACGACGGCACGGCCCTTCCGGCAAGGTACTTCCCCGACAGCTCGGCCGCATGCGACGTGAGGGCGGCATCCGTGGCCGGACGGCGCCGTCCGGCCCCGCTCGAACGCCGGACCCCCTGCAGCCGGAGTTTCTCCAGCATCCGGTGCACCCATTCACTTTCCTGCGCCTTGGTGAAATTCGCTGGAATGGCGACCACCGCCGTGCCGTTTTCCCAGAACGCCGCCACCGTCCGGCGGCGGCGCGCGGAACGCCGCACCACGACGGGGGCTCCGTCGGCGGTGGTCAGCGGAACCACGTGGGGTTTTGCTCCCCCGGCCATCAGGCGCTGCCGCTTTCCGTGAGTACTTCAAGGACCGCTTCACCATACTTTTCCAGCTTGGACGGGCCAATGCCGGCCAGCTGCGCCAGTTCTTCAAGCGAGGTGGGCCGAGCCTCGGCAATCGCCGTCAGCGTCGCGTCGGTAAACACCACGAACGCCGGCACTTCGGCGGCCAGGGCTACGTCCTTCCGCCACTGGCGCAACGCATCGAAGGTCTGTTCCTCGTAGGTCGGCGGGCACTGGCTGCAGCGGCCCACCTTACGTTCGGCGCCGGTGGACAGCATGCTTCCGCAGACCCGGCACATCGCAGGGGCCGCTGCCTTCCGCCGCGGGGCGGGACCCTTGCCGCGCGTCGTCGAGCTGGCCACGGAGTCCGGCCGAAGCCCGTCAAGGAAACGCGAGGGCTTACGGTTGGCCCTCCCTCCGGGGGTCCGGGCCAACGACCAGGAAAGTGAGAGGTGCTCGCGCGCCCTGGTGATGCCCACGTAGAGCAGGCGGCGTTCCTCGTCCACGTCCTCCGGGGAGTCCGCGAACGAGATCGGCATGAGCCCCTCACAGAGTCCCACGAGGAAGACGGCGTCCCATTCAAGTCCTTTGGCAGCATGCAGCGACGCCAACGTAACACCTTGCACCGTGGGCGCGTGCTGGGCAAGGGAACGCTCCTGCAGCTCGTTGACGAAGTCCGCGAGGCTGAACTGCGGGCCACGGCTCAGCACCAGCTCATCGGCGAGTGCAACCAGCGCGGCGAGCGATTCCCAACGTTCGCGCAGCGCTCCGCCGCTATGCGGGGCGGATTCCGTGTAGCCGAGGGATGCCACGATGTCCCGAACCAGCTGCCCCAGGGGCTCCGGGGCTGCGGTTTCGGAAACAGCCCGGGTGGCAGCACGGAGCTGGAGGATTGCGTCACGGACTTCCTTGCGGGCGAAGAACCGCTCTCCGCCGCGAAGCTGGTAGCCGATCCCGGCCGACGCCAAGGCCTGTTCATACGCCTCGGACTGCCCGTTGGTGCGGAACAGCACCGCGATCTCGCTGGCCGGCGTGCCGGCGTCGAGCAGTTCGCGGATCTTGACCGCCACGGTGGCGGCCTCGGCTTCGTCGTCGGCGCATTCGGTGAACTGCGGCTGCGGACCGGGCGGCCGTTGTGCGACCAGTTTGAGCGGCGCCGCCCAGGCGGCGTCCGCGACGGGACCCCCGCTGCGCCGGCCGGCGAGCAGGTCATTTGCGAGCTTGACCACCTGCGGCGTGGAGCGGTAGTCCCGGATCAGCTTGACGACGTTGGCGCCGGGGTACATGGCTTTGAAGCCCAGCAGGTGCTTGGGCGATGCGCCGGTGAACGAGTAGATGGTCTGGCTGGCGTCACCCACGACGCACAGTTCATCGCGCCCTCCCAGCCAGAGTTCCAGGAGCCGCTGCTGCAGCGGCGAAACGTCCTGGTATTCATCCACCACAAAGTGCCGATATTGCTCGCGGACGGTAGCCGCCACTTTCGGGTCCTCCTGCAGGATCCCCACGGTGATCAGCAGGACGTCCTCGAAATCAATGACGTTGCGGTCGGTTTTCACGTCCTCATAGGACTGGAACACCCGGGCCACAGCCGTGAGGTCGAATCCGCCGGGGTTGCCGCGGCCCTGCGCGTTCTCGAGATAGTTCGCGGGTGTCAGCATGGACACCTTGGCCCACTCGATTTCCGAGGCAAGGTCCCTGATGGACGCCCGGTCCGTGCTGAGCCTCAGGCGCCGGGCGGCTTCGGCGATCATCTGCGCCTTGTGGTCGAGGAGATTGGGCAGTGCGCCGCCGACGGCCTGCGGCCAGAAGAACTGGAGTTGCCGCAGGGCGGCGGCGTGGAAGGTCCGGGCCTGGACATTGCCCACGCCGAGGTCGCGCAGCCGGCTCCGCATCTCCGCGGCGGCGCGCGAGGTGAAAGTCACCGCCAGCAGCCGCTGCGGGCTGTACACGCCCGAGTGAACGCCGTAGGCAATCCGGTGGGTGATTGCGCGCGTCTTGCCCGTGCCTGCACCGGCCAGCACGCACAGGGGTCCGCTCAGGGTGCTCGCGACTTCCCGCTGCTCGTCGTCCAGGCCGCCAAGAATGCGGTCTTCCAGGGACCGGTTGTCCAGCGGAGCGGGATCGGCGGGCACGCTGTCGCCGGGGACGGTGCGTTCAAAATTCTCAGTTGTCACTTGCTGCTCAGTCGATCGATGGTTTCTGGTGGTGGGGTCCGCTGTGCGCGGCGAGGTCATTCGTCGGCGGGACGGTCCTGGATGACGCCGCCGTACCAGTGCTCAATTAATGACCGGGCAATGGACAGCCGGCTGGAGATGACGATCTCCCCGCTCAGCACGGCGTCCTGGAGTTCTGTGCGGCTGAACCATCGCGCCCGGGTGACCTCCACGCCGTCGGGCATTGCCTCGGTATCCTGGGTCCTCGCCGTGAATCCCAGCATGAGGGAGGCCGGAAACGGCCATGACTGCGAACCCAGGTACTGCGTTGCAGTAATGCGGACGCCCACCTCCTCCTGGATCTCGCGGACGACGGCCTGCTCGAGTGACTCGCCCGGCTCCACGAAGCCGGCCAGCGTGGAGTAGTTCTTCGCATCGATTGCACCGCCGCCGCCCAGCAGCAGCCGGTCATCCGGTCCGACGACGGTCACGATGATGGCGGGGTCCGTCCGGGGGTAGTGTTCGGAATTGTCCGCCGGACACCGGCGGACCCACCCGCCGGCTTCGACGAGCGTCGCCGCACCGCACCTCGGACAGTGCACGTGCGTGGCATGCCAGTTGGCGATCGCGCTGGCCTCGACAAAAAGGGCGGTATCGGTGGCATTCAGGCGGGCCGCCACGTCGCGGAACCCTGTCCACACGGCATCCGCAGGGATTCCGGCGATACCGCGTTCAAACTGCTCCGCCCGGACCTCAAAAGGTTCCGCAAGGACGAACAGGACGATGTCCGTACCTTCATTGATGTGCGAGCTGCCCAGCGCGGAACCAAGGTAGATGATCATTGCAGGCGGCGATCCGGCCTCGGCGAGGCTCTCCGCAAGCGCGGACGCTTCCGTCAGCAGAAGGCTGTCACCGCGGACCAGGGCCTGCCGGTGGGAGAGGACCATAGCCAGTGCCCGTCCGGACCTGACAACGGAATCGACCATGCCCGGCTTCATCCTGGCGCCGGATCCACGGTCTATCAGTGCTGGACGGACCGGAAGGACAGTGTCCATCAGGTGGTTCGCCGGGAGCCGCTCCAACGGGGCGGTACTGTCCGGTGCCGCACTCTCAGCTGCCTTATTTTGCTCTGCCTTATTTTGGGCTGCCGGGGACTCCGCAAGACTCATGTACCCACCGTACTGACTCCGACTGACAATTGACATTTGCTCCGGCGGCCTCCGATGCCCCGCACAGGTATTCTTTGGGGTCGTTGGCAGCGGAAATTCCAAGGTAAATCGTCCTGATCTGGAGACTCGCCGTGGTACATCGCCGTCTTGGGCGCCAGTCAATCTACCGTGGATGCGTGAGAAGAAAACCGATCGAACTGGCAGCTGTAGCAACTGCGGCAGTCCCCGGACTGACGCCCACCGCCGTGAGCTCCGCTCCCGACGATCCGGCGGACTTCGATTCGGCCCTTCTCCTTGATTCCGAGGGCAAGCAGTGGCGGGTCCGTTCGCCCCGCCACGCCGAGGCAAGCGCCCGCCTGGAAACGGAATTTATGGTTCTCCGCGCCTTTGCACCGGGAGTCAGGGCCGAACTTCCGTTCCTCATGCCCACGGTGGCGGGCACGGTCCGTCAGGGTGCACTCAGCACGTTCGTTTACTCGCACTTGGCCGGCACCACGCGCAGCGTCGAAGAGCTGACGGCCGGTTCAGAAGGACTGGCGAAAGAGGTGGGCGCGGCGCTGGCTGCCATCCACGACCTCCCCCAGTCCCTCGTCAGCAACGCTGACCTCCCCAGCTACACCCCCAATGAGTTCCGGCAGCGGAGGCTTAACGAGCTCGATCAGGCCGCAACCACGGGGAAGATCCCTCCCGTGCTGTTGCGCCGCTGGGAACATGCCCTGGAGGACGTCTCGCTGTGGCGCTTCAATCCCTGTGTGGTCCATGGCGACCTGCACGAGGACAACCTCCTGGTGGACGGTGACCGGGTGACAGCGGTGACGGGGTGGACCGATCTGCGCATCGGGGATCCGGCCGACGACATGGCCTGGCTCGTTGCTTCCAACGAACAGAGCTTCGTCGACTCAGTACTGCACCACTACAAGTCGAGCCGCAGGGACGCACCCGACGCCCATCTGCTGCGCCGCGCAGCGCTCTCCGCGGAGTTTGCGCTGGCTCAGTACCTGGTGAAGGGCCTGGCTGCAGGAGACCACGCAATGATCGCCGAAGCTGAAGACATGCTGGCCTCCTTGGCGGAAGACATCACCGAGCACGGCGGCCAGCCCATCAGCGTGGAACCTTTGCCGCAAGCCGTCCCGGCAGTGCACGTGGAACCGGTGCCGCGGGATGAACCGGCCGCAGCACCCGGCGTACCCTCAGCCGGGCTGGCCGCAGAACAGATCTCGGGCTGGTCGGGCGCCCCGTCGGCGGCTGCCATGCCCTCGGTGCACGTGGCACCTATCCCGGATGCCGTTCCGGACTCATTGAGCCGCGATACAGAAACGTCCGGCGACGACGTTTCATCCCCTGGAGCAGCCAAGGACAATAGAGCGGGCCGGGCGGCCGACGGAGGACAACCGGCCACTCCCCCGGCCGCGCTTTCAGCGGACGACACGTCCACCGCCGCCCTCAGGATTGTGGACGCAAAGTCCCACTAGCTGAACCGGAGACTTTGGCCATGGCGGTGGTCCCCGCGAGGGCCGCTGTAACGATGTCTTCAAGCTGCTCGGCCGTGCCAAGGTCGTGCGGGCGGACCACCTGGTTTTCTCCCACGTAGTAAAACGCCGCCCGGACACTGTCGAGCGGAACTCCCTTGAGCCTGGCCCAGGCAAGGCGGTAGACCGCCAGCTGCACGCCCTTTACCTTCAGCTGTCCCGCTGCGGGGCGGCGGCCCGTCTTCCAGTCCACCAGGTCCCAGCCGCCGTCGGCGTCCCGGAACACCGCATCGATCCGGCCGCGCACCACCACGTCACCAATGCGCGTCTCCACCGGCACCTCGACATGGGCAGGAGCGCGGTGCGCCCACTCCGAGTTCCGGAAGGTTTCCACCATTGAATCCAGCCCGTAGGCCTCATCAATGTGGTTGTCCGAACCGGGCGCCTCGTCCAGGTCCAGCATGCCTGCCGTGCCGAAGTACTCCTCCACCCAGGCGTGGAATGCCGTGCCTTTGCGTGCCGACATCCCCGGCTCCCTGGGAACCGGCCGGCGCAGCCGCGCCAGCACCGACCCGGGATCGTCCCCCAGATCCACAAAGGTTGACGCGGAGATGTGACCGGGCAGGTGGACATCCTGAACAGTGGCCCGGCGGAAGCGGCGTTCCAGCAACAGTGCTGCTTCGTGCGCCCAATTGCCCGCGACGCTGCGGAGCTGCCGGGTTTCCGTCCCGGCGTCCGAAGCGTCAGCATGCCCGTTTGCTTCCACGGCGCCCGCGTCGATGGTTCCGCGGACCCGGGCAGCCGCCAGTTCCATGGCGGCCCGCCGGCCCGGCACCAGCCTGAGCCTTGCGCCGGTGCGGGGATCGGCGGGCCCTTCGAGCGGATCATACGGCCACAGGGCCAGTTCGAGGTCCTGGGTCAAGGGGCTTTCGGCCGGTAGCGACGCCTCCTCCACCGACGCAGGGTGCACGACGGCGGCGAGCTCCTGCGGTTCTTCCGCCACCGCTGCTGCGGGCAGGGATTCCCCGGCGCCTGTTGTGCCTGCTCCGGGGTGGCCGACTCCGGCGAGGGGCGCCAGCTCTGACAGGAACGGCGACATGTCCGCCATTCCCGCCCGGGATCCGACCCAGGCCGCACTGGAAACCCACAGCACGAATTTCGCCCGGGTGTAGGCAACGTAGGCGAGCCGGCGCTCCTCAGCCTCGCCGTGCGCCTGCACGTCCGCTTTGAAGTCCTTCTCCGCATCCAGCCAGCCTTTTTGATCCGGCTGGTCCAGGTCCCATTGCGGCAGGTCTGCGCGATCCCCGCGCAGCGGCCAGGGCAAGGCGGCGCTCCCGCTGCTCCAGCGCGAATCCCTGCTGCTGGGAAAGGCTCCGGCATTCACGCCCGGCACGAACACAACGTCCCACTCGAGGCCCTTGGAGGCGTGCACAGTCAGCAGTTGGACTGCTTCATGGTTGACGTCCGGGGCAGCAACGTCCAGCCCGCCTTCCTCTGTAGCCGCTGCTTCCAGCCAGGCCAGGAAAGCCAGGACGTCAACGCGGTGCGAGGTGTGCAGGAACCCGGCGGCGGCATCATGGAATGCGTCCAGGTTCCTCCGGGCCTGGTGGATGCTGATGCCGGGACGGGCGGCCACCTCGATGTCCAGGAGCATGGCCCGCTCCACTTCGCCCAGCAGGGTGGTGAGGTCGTCACCCATAAAGCCCCGGAGTTGCCGGAGTTCGGCGGAGAGGGCGTGCAGGCGGTCCAGCGCCTCCGGGCTCAGCGTCCGGCCGTGGGCCGAAGTCCAGCCTTCCCGAGGCAGCCAGTCCAGTGCTTCCACGAGACTTGGCGAATCGGTGATGTCGCTCTGGATATCGGCGGAATCGGTGTCATCGACGTCATCCGCACCGGATGCCGGACGCCCGCGGCGCCGCGCGAGGAATGAGGACCAGTCCCGGAAGGCCATAAGGTCCGCGGGACCAATTCGCCAGCGCGCTCCGGCCAATAGCCGCATGAGGGAGTCCGAACGTCCCGGATCCGCGAGAACCCGCAGCGTAGCGACGAGATCCACGATCTCCGGGGTGTCCAGGAGTCCGCCAAGGCCGACGATCTCGTACGGGATCCCTCGTACCTCGAACTCACGCCGGACGCATTCCATCTGGGCACGCCGACGGCAGAGGACTGCCATGGCCGGAGGAACCCGGTCCTCACCGACGGCTTCTTCGAAGTCTGTGACGCGATAGCGCAAAACGTCCGCCGCGATGGCTTTGGCCTCGTCCTCGTCCGTTGCGAACCGCCCTATGACAACCTTCCCCTGAGCGGCAGCGGGGCTGGGCTGCAGCGGCGGGACCTCGACGGACCCACCGGACTCCCGTTCCCCCGCCGGACCGGTTCGGGCCGCCGCAGCGCTCAGTGGTGCCGAGATGACGTTGGCCGCGGACAGGATGTTGCGCCCGTTGCGCCAGGCAGTCGTCAGGTACGAGGTCGGCGCCACAGCGAATGAACCGCCTGACGGCCCTCCACTCTGGGGGGTTCCCGCGGGACCGGCAGCCGATCCGGCTGCACTGTTCCCGTGTGCGCCAACCAGGACCGGGAATTCCCGGACGAAATGGAAGAGCTGGCCGGCTGAGGCACCCCGGAAGCCGTAAATCGACTGGTTGGGGTCACCCACGGCCGTCACTGCGTGGCCGCCGCCAAAGAGTCTGGAGAACAGAACGAGCTGGGCATGGGAGGTGTCCTGGAATTCGTCGAGAAGCACCACTTTGAACCGCTGGCGTTCCACTTCTGCGGCCAAGGGAATCTCGCTGGCAACCCGCGCCGCCAGTGCCACGAGGTCGCCGAAGTCCAACGCGCCACGAACCCGTTTGGCTTCCGAGTACCTGCCCACCATTTCGGCAACGCTGGCCCGGGTGCGCAGCATCGCGCCAAGTTCTCCTGCGGCCTGGGTCGGGTTCTTTTTGGCTCCGGCGACGTACGGCAAAGTTTCAAATTCGGCCACCCGGTCCATCAGCCAGCCCTGCACCTCGCGGGGATCCCGCAGGTGTTCGGCGCATTCGCCCGCGAGCTGGATGACTGCTTTGACGAGGGTGGATTTGGCAGCGCGGAAATGTTCGTACTCTCCGTCAAAGGCCTCCACAACCTCGCTGGCAAGCTGCCAGGCCTGCGCCCCGCCCAAGAGCACAACATCACGCTCCACACCCAGCCTGAGCCCGTAGTCGGACACAATGCCGCTGGCGTAGGAGTGGTAAGTGGAAACCTTGGGTTCCAAAGCATCCTCGCTGAGCAGGCCCGCAGGAAATATGCGGTGTTCCTTGTCCTCCCCTGCAATGCGTTGCAGGGCTGCCAGCTTGGCCCGGATCCGGCTGGCCAGCTCACCGGCAGCCTTTCGCGTGAACGTGACACCCAGGACCTCTTCAGGCCGGACCCACCCGTTGGCGACGAGCCACACCACACGGTCAGCCATGGTGGCAGTCTTGCCGGATCCCGCCCCGGCAATCACCAGCCGGGGCGTCAGCGGTGAGGAAATAATGGCGGACTGTTCGGCGGTGGGGCTGTTGCGTTCGCCCAGCATGGCAGTCAGCTCTTCCGGGGAAAAACGGGGGGCCGGGACGTCGTGGGGCGTCGTCATTCGGTTACCTGCTTTCCACGCGGACAAAGGGGACAGACCTCGGGCAGCCGGCAGCCGTGGCCGCCATGGCCCGACTTGGCCGGATCGTGGCGTGCTTCGAAATGGCTTCCGGACATAAGCTGCGCGGCTTCATCAACCATATCGAGCGCCCAGTTGTCCGCACCGTCCAGCGGTTCCTGGACCTGGATGCCGGGGCTTTTGTTGCTGGTTCCAAGCTGGGCAAGCACTGCCCCTCCCGGCTGAGCGCCGCCGGCCGGTGTACCCGGTTCGCTGAATCCTCCGGCAAGCACGGCGGCCTGGTAGGCACCCAGCTGGGGGTGGCGGGACAGTTCGGCCTTGGACGGCTGCCGCTTGCCCGTCTTGAGGTCAACGATCACCAGCCGTCCCTCGGCATCGATCTCCAGCCGGTCTACCTGACCGCGGAGTACCGCGAGCCTTACCGCAGGTTCAGCGCCAGTTTCCTCGGAGGCTTCGGCGCCGGAAGGTGGGTCCTCGACGATATCCGGCAGTTTCACTTCGAAGTCCCGTTCCACGCCAACCAGGCTTCGGCCCTCGCTTCGCATGACCAGGATGTACTGGGCCAGCTTCCGGACCATGGCTTCGGCGCGGTGGAAATCCAGTTTTCCTTCCCAGTTGTCCTTCATGCCGAGGGTCGGCCATCGCCGGACCAGCTCTGCCACGTATTCGGCACCCGAGGCATCCGGCAGGTCCTGCGCAATGGCGTGGACCAAGGTTCCCAGGCTCCGAGCGAAGTCGGTGGCTGCTTCCCCGCCGGCAGCCTGGATGAACCAGTCAAGGGGCGACTTATGGACGGTTTCGACCTTGGACGGGGAGACGAACACGGTTCCTCCGGGCGGCACAATCCGCTCCCCGGAAGACAGCGGCGCAAGCCCCCACCAGGAGTCCGGATGGGCTCCGGGCACGGAGGGTTCAACAGCGGCCAGGCCGGCCAGCACCCTGGCCGCCTCGACCGATTCGGCGGCGTACCTCCCGTCCAGCTGTGCATACTGCCGAAGTTCGGCCACGAGGGCGCGAAGAGTCAGCGGCCGTTCCACCGGGGTGAAGGGGCGGCGGTCCTGGCCCGGCCGGAGCGGTGCGACGTAGTCGAGGAACGAGGAGGGCTGTTCGTCCTCTGATGAAACCGCCGTGCAGATCAGCACTTCACGGGCACGGGACACGGCCGTTGAGAAGCTACGGAGTTCGTCATAGCGGATCTCGCGCAACCTGCTGATGGGTCCAAGCTGCAGGGCGTGGTCAACGCCGTGCTCCACGGCGTCGGCGAAAAGCGTACTGCCGAGGAGCTCCCCCCGGAGCCTGGTATTGGGCCAGACTCCTTCCTGCAGGCCGGCAACAATTACAACGGGCCATTCGCGTCCGGCAGCACTCGCGGGGGTCATGAGTTCCACGGCGTCTTCCAGTTGCGCCCGGGCGGCCAGGGTGTCCATCGGCAGCTCCTGGCTGAGCAGGTACTCAAGGAACTGGTCCGGTCCTGAACCCGGCAACTGGTCCACGTAGCGCTCTGCGGTGTGGAACAGCGCCATCATGGCATCCAGGTCCCGGTCTGCCCTGGCGCCGGCCGCTCCGCCGGCCAACGCCGCTTCAGTCCATCGCGTGGCAAGGCCCGTGGAGTTCCAGAGTGCCCACAGCACGGTTTCGGCGTTTCCTCCCGGTTCCCGGGCCGCCACCCGTCCGGCCTGGATCATCCGGGCAACGCGGCGGGCGGAGTGCCCCTCAATCCCCATCGTGGCCAGGGCGCCAGGCTCGAGCAGCGACTCGACAAGCAGTGCATCGCTGGTGCGGCCCCCGCCGCCGAGAATCTCCTCGCGGCGCAGCGATTGGCGCAGCCGGCGCAATTCGATGGACGTCGCTCCACCGATCCGGGAAGTCAGGAGTGAGACTGCCGATTCCGGCGTCAGCACCGTGGGATCAAGTGCAACGGCGTAGGCGTCCAGCAAGGGGCGGACCGCCACTTCGTCGCGGACGGCGGATTCGGCCACCGGAACGCGCACGGGGATGCCGTGGCCGGCAAGGTGCCGCTGCAGCTGATTCAGCTGCCCGCCGTTCCGCACAATGACGGCGATGTCGCCAAGCTCCCGTGCGTGGTTCAGATGCGCGTCCAGTATGCGCTGCGCCACGTATCGCAGTTCATGGACCGGCGACGGAAGGATGTGGCCCTCGACAATGCCGTCGTCGGGAGCAGCACCCCGCGCGGGATGCCCGGCGGCGGGCGCCCCGCACTCCAGCCGGCGGGCTGACTGGCCGCCTGCCCGCTGAGAGATACGCCCGGCCACGGAGAGCCACGCCTGGGCAACGGCGGGACGGTGGCGGTGGGTCACCCAGAGCGGCCGCTCCAGGACAAGGTCCTGGCCGGCCCGGTCTCCCGGGCTGGCCTCGGCGGGGCCGGCAGGGGCGAGCAGATGCGGCAGCTCTGCCGTGAGGTCGGGCCTGGCTCCGCGAAACCCCTGGACCACGGTGTCAGGCGACGATGTCACATAGACGTCCTTGCCCGCGGCAATGTCTGCCAGCAGCTCAAACACGGCCGGGTTGGCCTCCTGGATATCGTCAACAAGGATCAGCTGCAGGCGGTCCCGCTCTGCGGCCAGGAATTCCGGGGCGTCCTGGAAAATCTGGCGGGCGGCCGTGATGATTCCGGCGGGGTCGAAAGCCTCCGGCATCCGCAGGTCCAGTACGTCTCGGTACTCGGCGTACAACGCGGCTGCAGCGACCCAGTCCGGCCGGCTGCACTGCTGCGCCAATGCCACAAGGTCCTCGGGTGTCCGGCCGGATTCAATGATCCGGTCGAAGAGCTGGCGGATCTCATGGCGGAAACCGCGGGTTTCCAGCGCGGCCCCCAAATCGTCCGGCCATGGAAGCTCCAGACCCGGTAGGGCGTGGCCTTCGAGCAGTTCCTTGATGATGAGGTCCTGCTCCGGCCCCGAGAGAAGCCGCGGCGGCCGCGGCAGCGGCAGGATGCCTTCTGCTTTGGCCCGCCGGATCAGATCGAAGGCGTATGAAGCCCAGGTGCGGGCCGGGGTGGTGCTGAGGCTCCTGTTGAGCCGGGCGGTGAAGCGGTCACGGAGGGAATCAGCGGCGAGCCGGCTTGGCGCCAGGACAAGCATCCGTTCCGGATCCACGCCGTCGCGCTCGGCCCTGCGGACGGCTGCTTCAATGAGAACGGTGGACTTCCCTGTTCCCGGGGCGCCAGGGACCAGGACGGGGCCGGAACCATGCGGCACATCCACGGCGGCCTGCTGGTCCGGAGACAATACCGGAACTGCGCTATGGACTTGGCGGGGAGGCAGGAGCCTGAGGCCTGCTGAAGTGCCTGCCGGCCGCCCCACCGTCAGCTGGTTTGGCTGCTTGACGGGTTGCTTGCCCGGCTGCCCGGCTGCTGGCTGGCCTGCCCTGATTTCCGAAGACGGGACTCCCGAAGAGTCGAAGGTAACTGTCACACAGTCATTTCATCATCCGGGGCCGACAATTTATGGAGCCGCCGCTCCAGCCTCTCGGCAATAGCGTCGATGAGGTCAAAGTCACCGTCTTCGGGGGCCCACCGGGCTGCCATGAGGTCAACGCGCCAACGGCCAACGCCGGTACGGAGAAAGTCCTGGTGCCGGCCAACGAGCGGCGTCCCTTCCTGGATGTAAAACTGCAGGGCCGCTGCTTCGAGCCCCTGTGGTGCCTCGCCGGTGGCCCTCAGCACGCGCCACCACGGAACGCCGCTGCCATGGTGGCTCATGACCGAGCCGACCTGCCGTGCACCACCGGAACCGAGGAGCTCGGCGACATCTCCGTAGGCCACCACGGCTCCCGGAGGGACGAGCTCAACCAGGGCGAGCACCGCCTCGACATACTCCGTGCGCATGAGTCCAGCTTAACGGCTTGGGTCTCCCAGGGGACGCGCGACCCGGCGGACGCGGCGACCCACCGGGCGGCGACCAACCGGACCGGCGCCGCCATGGCACGCGGCACGCCAGCGGCATGGCGCAAAACTGTCGGCACCTGCAGGTAGTTTTGAAACATGAGCACCTCGATCACCAGCATCATGACGAACAGCAGCACCACAGACACCGGCACCAACACCACCACCACTTGGGACACCCGACCCCGGGCGGCCTTCGACTTGGAAACCACCGGCCGCAACTCCCGTGCCGCCAGGATCGTCACCGCGTCCGTCACTGTGGTGGACGCCGCGGGCAACGTCGTCATGGAGCATGAATGGCTTGCCGATCCCGGCGTCGAGATCCCGGCGGAAGCCAGTGAAGTCCATGGTGTGACCACCGAAAAGGCAAGGGAGGAAGGCCGTCCGGCCGCGGAGGTCACCCGCGAACTGGCGGCTGTGCTCCAGGGTCTGTTCGACGACGGGGTTCCCGTGATCGCTTTCAACGCCAGCTATGACTTCACGGTGCTGGCTGCCGAGTCCGCCCGTTACGGTATTCCGCAGCTGAACCGCTTTCCGGTCCTGGATCCGTACATCATGAACAAGCAGGTGGACCGGTACCGCAAGGGCAAGAGGACGCTGACCGCACTTTGCGAGGAGTACAACGTCAACCTTGACAACGCCCACACCTCCGCAGCGGACGCCCTCGCCACGCTCCGGATGCTGGATGCCATGGCAGGAAAGTTCCCCAAGCTCCGCATGCCTGCGAGCCAACTTCACCAGTTGCAGGTCGGCTGGGCAGCAGCGCAGGCCGCTGACTTCCAGACCTACCTGCGCAAGACAAAGCCCGCTGCCGTGATCGAAGGCGAGTGGCCGGTCCTCCCGCCTGAAGACGCCAGCAGGGGCGACTTCTAGCCCTCCGGCCGCAAGCAGGGCAAAGGCCGGCAGGGCAAAGGCCGGCACGCCGCGACGCCACGCAATCTGCGATGAGGATCACACGGCCGGCGGGGTCGGGAGGACCCGGGAGTCGCTCATGCGATTTTCCATGTCGCCCCGAGGCTGCACCAGCAACGATCAAGACGGATCCTGCTGCAATATAGTGCAGCTATTCAGGCCTGAAGCCGAACATTATGCGGAAGTGACTCGCCAGTGGCTTCGCTGACATAATTAAGTTCAAAAGCGTGCTTGTGCTATGCCCTGCCCGAGGCCAACCTCCTGAGGATAAATGATCACAGTTACTGACCTTCGAAAGGTCTACCGCCAGGGGAAAAAGGAAGTGGTGGCCCTCGACGGCGTCACCCTTGCCGTTCCCAAAGGTTCCATTCACGGAATCATTGGCCATTCCGGCGCCGGAAAATCGACCCTGGTGCGTTGCCTTACGCTACTGGACCGTCCGACGGCCGGGTCAGTCAGCATTGACGGCACCGAACTCAGCTCCGTCAGGGACTCCGAAATCCGCGCGGCACGACGCCGCATCGGCATGGTTTTCCAGCATGCCAACCTCATGGACTCCCGCACCGCCGCGGGCAATGTGGCGCACCCCCTGGAGCTCGTCAAGACACCGAAGGACAAGATCCGGTCCAAGGTTGCGGAACTGCTCTCCCTCGTGGGCCTCGAAGGCTTCGAAAACGCCTACCCGTCCCAGCTTTCCGGTGGCCAGCGCCAGCGCGTAGGCATCGCCCGCGCCCTGGCCGCCGACCCCGACGTCCTGCTGTGTGACGAACCCACGTCTGCGCTGGACCCGGCCACCACGGACGAAATCCTCGACCTCATTCAGGACCTCACCAGGCGGCTGCAGCTCACCGTGCTCATCATCACGCACGAAATGAACGTGGTTAAGCGTGTCTGCGACTCGGTGTCTCTGCTGTCCAAGGGCCGCATCATCGAGCACGGCGCACTGCAGGACGTGGCTGGCGACCTTGAGAGCAAACTGGCCAAGGCACTTCTGCCGCTGCCGGCATCCGAGCCCCTGAAGGGCGCGCTCCAGGGCGGCCCCGTCCTGGAGATCCTGTTCGCCGGTGACAACGCCAAGGAGCCGGTTCTCACCGGAGTCGCGCGGCATTTCGACATCGACCTCAATGTCCTCGCCGGCAGCGTGGAGACACTGGGCGGCCAGCAGTTCGGGCACCTTCGTGTACAGCTCGCCGAAAATGCTGACTACGACGCCGTCCTCGCCTACCTTCACCGGCGCGGAATAGGCGCGAAGCTGGCCGAGACCACAACGGCAGCCGGCGATGCCGCCGAATTGAACGACGTGACGGGAAGGAACTCGTGAACGACATCTTCAGCAACCCCGTCCTCGCCAAGGCCCTGCCCGAAGCAATCGTTGAAACCCTGCAGATGGTCGGAATTTCGGCCTTCTTTACGGTGCTGGTGGGCCTGCCCCTCGGCGTCTTCCTGCACGTAACGGCGCCGGGCGGTCTCCGTCCGATGCCTGTCACCAACCGGATCATGAGCGACGTCATCGTCAACATCACCCGGTCCATCCCGTTCGCAATCCTGATGGTGGCGCTCATTCCGCTGGCCCGCCTGCTCACCGGCACCAGCCTCGGCCCCATCGCGGCGTCGGTATCGCTGTCCATCGGCACCATCCCGTTCTTCGCCCGCCTGGTGGAAACCTGTCTCCGGGACGTCCATCACGGCAAGATCGACGCCGCCCAGGTCATGGGTTCCACCAAGATGCAGGTCATCAACAAAGTGATGCTGCGCGAATCGCTTCCGGCCCTCGTCGCGGCCACCACCACAACAGTGGTCACCCTGGTGGGATACTCGGCCATGGCAGGCCTGGTGGGCGGCGGAGGACTCGGGAAGCTGGCGTACAACTACGGCTTCCAGCGATTCGACGTCACGGTCATGATCGTCACCATCGTCCTGATCATTGTCCTGGTCCAGGTCATCCAACTGGTCGGCGAACGGATCTCCCGCAGCCTGGACCACCGCTAAGCCCACCGCCACCGCCGGCCCGCCGTCCAGCGGCCCCAAGGCACTCTTCACTGCAGCAGGTAGCCGCCGGCTGCATCTATGCCGGAGACGGTGCCGGGCGAAAGCCCGCCGTCGAACTCCCAGCAATTCGAAAGGAACGCATCAGATGCGTAAATCACTCTCCCTTCTGGCCACCGGTATTGTCACCGCCCTGGCGCTGACGGCCTGCGGCGGTTCGTCCAGCCCCAGCGCCGACGTCAAGACCCTTGACCCCGCCAACCCTGCCACCCTGTCCGTCGGCGCCAGCCCCGTCCCGCAGGCAAAGATCCTGGAGTTCCTCAATGAGGACCTCGCCCCGAAGGCCGGCCTGAAGCTGGACATCAAGGAGATCGAGGACTACCAGACGCCGAACACCGCGCTGAGCGACGGCTCGCTGGACGCCAACTACTACCAGCACCTTCCCTGGTACGAAGACCAGGTGAAGACCAAGGGCTACAAGTTCGGCCACGGCGAAGGCGTCCACATCGAGCCGTACGCCGCGTTCTCCGAGAAGGTCAAGGACATCCAGGACATCCAGGACGGTGCCAAGGTTGCCATCACGAACGACCCGTCCAACCAGGTCCGGGCACTCAAGGTTCTCCAGGTAGCCGGGCTCGTGAAGGATATCAAGGACGATTCCTCCGTGCTGACCCTCACCGACGAGCAGAACCCCAAGAAGCTCAATTTCTCCGAGAACCAGCCCGAACTGCTGATCAACGACCTCAAGGACCCCTCCGTGGACCTTGCCCTGATCAACGGCAACTTCATCCTCAAGGCCGGCCTGAGCACCAAGGACGCCCTCGCAGTGGAGTCCGTGGAAGACAATCCGTACGCGAACTTCCTGGCCTGGCGCGAGGATTCCAAGGATGACGTCCGGATCAAGAAGCTCGACGAACTCCTGCACTCCCCCGAGGTCAAGGCCTTCATCGAAAAGGAATGGCCCAACGGTGACGTGACGGTGGCTTTCTAAGCATCCGCTCCTCAGCACGAACAGAAAATCCCCGTCTCCTGGACATTTCCCCTTCGCTTTTGGCGGGGATTCGTCCGGGAGGCGGGGATTTCTGTTAAAGCGCCTTACAGTGCGGCGGGCACGGCTGCCGCTGCCGCGGCCCGGGCTGCAGCCGGGAGTGCGTCAAAGATCCGGTTCATGGCGGCGTCGTCGTGTGCCGCCGAGAGGAACCAGGCTTCAAAGACCGACGGCGGCAGGTAGACGCCGGAGTCCAGCATGGAGTGGAAGAACGGCGCGTAGCGGAACACTTCCTGGCCCTGTGCGTCGTCATAGTTGTGGACGCCGCGGGCCGAGGTGCCGAACGCCACCGAGAACAGGTTGCCCGCGCGCTGGATGGAGTGGTCCACGCCTGCGGCGTCCAGCGCCGAGGACAGCGCCGCGGAGAGCTCCAGGGAGCGTGCGTCGATGAACGAGTACACCTCGGGGGTGGCGTGCGTCAGTGTGGCCACGCCGGCCGCCATGGCTACGGGGTTTCCGGACAGGGTGCCCGCCTGGTAAACAGGGCCCAGCGGAGCCAGGTAGTCCATGATGTCGGCCCGGCCGCCGAGGGCCGCCGTCGGCATACCGCCGCCGATCACTTTGCCGAACGTCAGCAGATCCGGGCTCCACGGCTCGGCGGCATCTGCCGCACCGCCGGTGAGGCCCCAGTATCCCGAGTAGCCGGTGCGGAAGCCAGTCAGGACTTCGTCCACGATGAGCAGGGCGCCATGGTCGCGGGTGATCCGCGACAGGCCTGCGTTGAACCCCTCGCCGGGCGTGACCACGCCCATATTGGCCGGTGCAGCCTCCGTGATGACGGCGGCGATGTTGCTGCCGTGCGCGGCGAAGGCGGCCTCCACCGCGGCGAGGTCGTTGTAGGGCAGCACCAACGTCTCGGCGGCGGTGGCCGCGGTGACGCCCGCGGAACCGGGCAGTGCCAGCGTGGCGACGCCGGACCCGGCCGCTGCCAGGAGTCCGTCGAGGTGGCCGTGGTAGCAGCCGGCAAATTTGATGACCAGGTCGCGTCCGGTGAAGCCGCGGGCCAGGCGGATGGCGGTCATGGTGGCTTCGGTGCCCGTGGACACCATCCGGACGCGTTCGGCGGCAGGTACGCGTTCCTTGACAATTGCGGCGAGGTTGGCTTCGTCCGGCGTCGAAGCGCCGAAGGAGAGTCCGCGGTCCACGGCGGCGTGGACTGCTTCGAGGACGGCGGGGTGGGCGTGGCCCAGCAGCGCGGGACCCCAGGAGCACACCAGGTCCACGTACTCGGCGCCGTCGGCATCCTTCAGGTACGGGCCCTTGGCGGACACCATGAACCGCGGGGTCCCGCCCACGGAACCAAACGCCCGGACGGGTGAGTTGACGCCGCCCGGCATGAGCTGGCGTGCACGGTCGAAGAGTTCCTCATTGCGAGGAGAGCTGGAAGTCATGGTTCCTATTCTTTCAGTTTGCGGGAGCGTGCCCGGACAGGAGCTCGGCCACCCGGGGCGCCACTACGGTGCCGAACAGTTCGATGCAGCGCATCATGGCGGTGTGCGGGAGCGTGCCGTTGCCGTATTTGAGGTCGAAACGGTCAACGCCGAGGTTGCGTTTGAGCAGGACGATTTTCTGTGCCACGGTCTCGGGCGAGCCTACATACAGGGCGCCTTCCGGCGCGCACATGGCATCGAACTCAGCCCTGCTGGCCGGACCCCAGCCGCGCTCGGCTCCGATCCGGTTGCGCTGCTCCAGCCAGTGCGGAAAGAGCTCCTCGCGGGCGGCTTCGTCGGTGTCCGCGATGTGGCCCGGCGAATGGGTGGCGACCTGCTGCATCGGATGGCCGTACTTGGCCATCGCCTCGCGGTACAGGTTGACCAGGGGCGCAAAGGAGCGGGGCTGCCCGCCGATGATGGCGAAGATGATCGGGTAGCCGTACTCGGCGCACCGCAGGACCGATTCCGGGGTACCGCCAACACCGATCCAGGCCGGCAGCAGATGATGCTCCAACGGCGGATAGACGCTCAGCCCGCCGAGGGGCGGGCGGGTCCGTCCTTCCCAGTGCACCGGCTTCTGGGCGCGGACCTTGTCGAAGAGCTCCAGTTTTTCCTCGAACAGGACCTCATAGTCCGCCAGGTCCAGGCCGAACAGAGGGAAGGATTCAATGAAGGAGCCCCGCCCCAGCATGACTTCGGCGCGGCCTTCGGAAATGGCGTCGACGGTGGAGAAACGCTGGAAGACGCGCACGGGGTCATCGGAGCTGAGCACGGTCACGGCGGACCCGAGCCTGATGTGCTTGGTCTTTGCCGCTGCGGCGGCGAGGAACACCTCGGGGGCGGAGACGGCGAAGTCCCGGCGGTGGTGCTCCCCCACGCCAAAAGCGTGAAGTCCGACGTCGTCCGCCAGTTCCGCCTGCTCCAGCAGCTGCCGCAGCACCTGCGCATGCGGCACCGGGTGCCCATCGGGGTATACCCCGACATCGCCGAAAGTGTTCAGACCGAGCAGGACTTTCCCCGGCCCGACGGGCGCAGTCGGGCTGGCGCCCGGGGCGGTGACCGTGGCAGCTGCGGCCGGGGCCGCTGAACTGCCGATCCCCGGAATGGACTCCGCGCTCATCAGGATTCCTTCAGCCAGCCGGCAAGCTCGGACGCCCAATAAGTCAGGACCATGTTGGCACCGGCGCGTTTGATGCCAAGGACCGATTCGGTGATGGCGGCACGCCGGTCGATCCAGCCGTTGGCGGCAGCCGCTTCAATCATGGAGTACTCGCCCGAGATCTGGTAGGCGGCGACCGGAACGGTGCTCATCGCCGCGACGTCGGCGAGGATGTCGAGGTAGCTCATGGCGGGTTTGACCATCACGAGGTCCGCGCCTTCGGCCAGGTCCAGCTCCACCTCGAGGATGGCTTCGCGCCGGTTGGCGGCGTCCATCTGGTAGGTGCGGCGGTCACCCTTGAGCTGCGAATCCACGGCTTCCCGGAACGGGCCATAGAAGGCTGACGCGTATTTGGCGGCGTAGGCCACAACGGCCGTGTTGGTGTGCCCCGCGTCTTCCAGCGCCTGCCGGATCACGCCGATCTGGCCGTCCATCATGCCGGACGGTCCAAGCATGTGCGCGCCCGCATCCGCCTGTGCCACGGCCATCGCGGCGTAGATTTCCAGGGTTGCGTCGTTGTCCACATAACCCTCGGCGTCGAGTACGCCGCAGTGGCCGTGGTCGGTGAATTCGTCAAGGCAGACGTCGCTCATGACCACGAGTTCATCGCCCACCTCTGCGCGGACGTCGCGGATGGCCTTGTTCAGCACGCCGTCGGGATCAAGGGAGGCGGTGCCCCGCGCATCGCGCTGAGCCGGAATGCCGAAGAGCATGATGCCGCCGACGCCCAGCTCCACGGCCTCGGCCGCGGCCCGCTTCAGCGAATCCGTGGTGTGCTGCACCACGCCGGGCATGGAAGCGATCGGGTTGGGTTCCGTGAGCCCCTCGCGGATGAAGGCGGGGAGGATCAGTTCCGGAGCCGCCAGCCGGTGTTCGGCCGTCATCCGACGCATGGCCGGGGTGGTGCGGAGCCGGCGGGGGCGGTGGGTCGGAAAGCTCATGATCTGTCCTTAACGTGGTTCTCGGAGTCGGGCGGTGGTGATGCGGAATGTCCTGGAGCCAGCGCCTCAATGACGGCGGAGACCAGCCCGGACGTAGTGGGTTGCTCAGCGACGGCGGCAACCGGCAGCCCCAGCCGCTCGGCCTCGGCGGACGTTGAACGCCCGATGGCCACGAAGCGGCAGTCGCCCAGCGGCGAAAGGCTGGCATGGATGCGCTGTGCGGCGCTGGGTGAGGCAGCGACGACGGCGTGGAGCCGCCCGGCGGCCAGCTCGGCTTTCGCTTCGGAAGGGGTTATCACTTCCCTGCTGCCGTAATTGCCGTCCGGGCTGAGGCTGCGGGCCGGATCCGCCGGATAGTCCACGGTGTGATAGGCAGTGACGGCCTGGACACTGGCACCAAGCGACTCCAGACCCGCCGCCAACCGGCTGTCTGCGATGTCCGCCTGCGGCAGGAATACACTGCCCTGGCCCTGCGGCCAGATGTCCAGGAGCCCCGTGCCGGACTGGAGCCTGGCGGGGGCCAGGTCAACGGTGATCCCCCGCGCTTCCAGCTCCCGGCGCGTGGCTGGCCCGATGGTGGCGACCCGGACAGTGCCGGGCAGCCACCGGCTCAGGGTGGCACCCCGTTCCCGTGCAAGTTCTTCGAGCGCCTGGACGGTGGTGACGCTGCTGATCACCAGCCAGCTGTACGCGCCCGCGCCCAAGGCGTCAAACGCGACTTCCAGCGAGTGCAGGTCCCGCGCACGCTCAAAGTCGATGAGCGGGAGCAGCAGCGGTTCGGCGCCGGTTTCCCGCAGCGCAGCCACCAGGGACGCGGCCCGGTCCGGGCTCCGCGTGACAAGGACGCGGGCGCCCTCAAGCACCCGCAGGCCTGGCTGGCCCTCCGTGCGGCCGGCGCTGCGCCGTCCCATCATGTGCCGGGGTCCGCCGGTTCAGGAAGCGGCAAGGTCCGCAATGTCGGCGGCGCCGCCCGCCAGCAGCACTTCGGCCAGTTCGATGCCAAGGAGCGTGGCACCCACCTCGGTGAGGCCGTCCGTGGCGCGCTTGTCGCGAACCGAGGCTTTGCCGTCAACGGCGCAGACCACGGCCTCCAGGTAGAGCATGCTTCCCTTGCGGAAGGCGTAGGCTCCCACCGGAGCCGCGCAGCCGGCCTCGAGCCGGGCCAGCAGGGCGCGCTCGGCCGTTACCGCCAGCCGGGTATCCGTATCGTCCAGGGCAGCGAGTGCCTGGGCCAGCGGCCCCTGGGAGCCCTCGGTGGATCCGGGCTTCCGCGGTGCGTCGGCCGTGCGGCACTCGATGGCGAGCGACCCCTGGCCGGCGGCCGGAAGCATCACGTCGGTTTCGAGGTATTCGCTAATGGCGTCCAGCCGGCTGATGCGTTCCAGGCCGGCGGCGGCCAGGACGACGGCGTCGAGGTCGCAGGATTTTCCTGCCGCCACTTCGTCGGTGGCGTTGCCGGGCAGTCCGGGAACGCGGCCCAAGCGGGTGTCCACGTTGCCGCGGATGTCCACGATGTCCAGGTCCGGACGGGCAGCCCGAAGCTGCGCCGCCCGGCGAGGCGAGCCGGTGCCCACCCGGGCGCCCTGCGGCAGGTCGGCCAGCTTGTAGCCGTCGCGGGCGCAGAGCACGTCGCGGACGTCCACGCGCTTCGGCGTTGCGGCCAGGGTGAGCCCCGGAGCGGCTCCGGTGGGGAGGTCCTTCAGGGAGTGCACGGCGACGTCGCACTGGTCACGCAGGAGGGCATCGCGCAGCGCCGCAACGAACACGCCGGTCCCGCCCATCTGCGACAGCGAGCCGGTCAGGACGTCGCCGTCGGTCCTGATGTGGACCAGTTCCACCGGGAAACCGCCGATGGCAGCCAGCTGGTCTGCTGTCTGTTGGGTCTGGGTGAGCGCGAGCTTGCTGGCACGCGTCCCGATACGGACGGTCACAGTGCTTCCTGTCCCGCCGACGGCGTCGCCGGAGCGGCCGGTGATTCCGACGGGTATCCGTCGTGGCCCGTGCCCACAGTGGTGTCGGCTCCCGCGATGGTGGGCTTCTCACCCCGGAAGTTGGAGCAGCAGCCCGGGCGGCATACGTCGTACCAGGGGCCCAGGTCGGTGACGTGGGGCCGGTCGGCGATGTTGTTCGCGGCGGTGCGCTCACAAATCAGGTCCACAATGCCGCCCACGAACTTGGTGTGCGTGCCGGGCGTCGGAACGCGGGTTGCGGCAAGGCCGAGGTTGCGGCAGGTCTCCAGCGCCTCGGTGTCCAGGTCCCAGACAACCTCCATGTGGTCGCTGACAAAGCCCAGGGGGACGATCACGATTCCCTTGATGCCCTGGCCGGCGAGCTCCTCGATGGCGTCGTTGATGTCCGGTTCGAGCCACGGTACGTGCGGGGCTCCGGACCGTGACTGGTACACGAGCGACCACGGCGCCGTCAGGCCGGATTCTTCTCCGACCCGGCGGATGACCTCGGCGCCGGTCGCCAGGTGCTGGGCAACGTAGGCCGAATCCTCGGCGAACCGGCGAGGCTCACCCTCCGAGCGTCCGGCGGCATCAGCGTCGCGCGTGGGAATGGAGTGTGTGGCGAACAGGACGTGGACCGGGGCGTCCGGTGTGCCGGATGCGGCCAGCTGGGCGCGGACGTCGGCAAGCCCGGCAGCGGTGCCTTCCACGAAGGGCTCCACGAAGCCCGGGTGGTCGAAGTACTGGCGGACCTTGTCCACTTCCAGTTTCCCGTCCAGGCCGGTCTCGGTCAGTGCCATGCCGATGTCCTCGCGGTACTGGCGGCAGCTGGAGTAACAGGAGTAGGCGCTCGTGGTGACCATCAGCACTTTGCGGTGGCCGGCGTCGTACACGTCCTGGAGGGTCTGCGGGATGTATGGATCCCAGTTGCGGTTGCCCCAGAACACGGGAAGGTCAATGCCGCGGGCTGAGAGCTCCGCTTCGATTCCCGCCTTGAGATCCCGGTTCTGCTGGTTGATGGGGCTGATGCCGCCGTTGGCGCGGTAGTGGTGCGAGACCTCTTCGAGCCGTTCATCCGGAATGCCGCGCCCGCGGGTGACGTTGCGGAGGAACGGAATGACATCGTCCTGGCCCTCGGGGCCGCCGAAGGAGGCGAGCAGGACGGCGTCGTACTCCTTCGGAGCCATCCGCCCGGCTTCGGTGACGGGGTTGACGGCGGTCACCGCCGCCTGGGATTCCAGCGGACTCATGCGAGGACCTCGGCGATCTCGGCGGCGGTGACCCGCCGGCCGGTGTAGAACGGGATTTCTTCACGGACGTGGTGGCGGGCCTCGGTGGCGCGCAGGTGGCGCATCAGGTCAACGAGGTCCACCAGCTCGGGGGCTTCCAGGCCCAGGATCCATTCCCAGTCGCCCAGGGCGAACGAGGACACCGTGTTCGAGATGACCTGCGGGAATTCGCGGCCCAGCATGCCGTGGTCGCGAAGCATGGCACCACGCTCGGCGTCCGGCAGCAGGTACCACTCGTAGGAGCGGACGAACGGGTAGACGCAAAGCCATTCGGCGGGTTCCACGCCGCGGGAGAAGGCAGGCGTGTGGTTTTTCGCGAATTCCGCTTCGCGGTGCACACCCATGGCTGACCAGACGATCTCGGTACCGGCGAAGAGCTGGCTGCGGCGGATGTCGCGAACCGCCTGCTGCAGGGCCTCCGGCTTGGGACCGTGTAGCCACACCATGATGTCCGCGTCCGCACGCATGGCCGAGACGTCGTAGCTTCCCCGGAGGACCACCCCGGCCGCTGCCAAACGAGCCGTCAGCTCGTCAAACTCCTCGGCAGCTTCGGCGCTGCGCAGGACGTCGGCGGAGCGCTTGAACACGGTCCAGAGAGTGAAGAACTGCTCGGCTGATTCTTCGGTTTTACTGACAGATTCGGCAGAAGTGTGGCTCATAGCTACCAGTCTGCCCCTTCGATGCAGCTAAGTCGAAACCGAGAACTTCTACAACGCGTAGAAGTGCTTAATTTCACATTACAACCGAATATGGGCCGAGCCGGCCCGATAACCGGCAGGCAACAGCCTCAGATCCTGCGCATGCGGACGAACGCGACGCCTGCGGCGCAGGCCACTGCCACGAGTCCGGCGCCCCACCACACCTGCGGTGACACGTCGCCCACGGGCGAAACGCTGACGGCAGAGCGCATGACCGGAGCGCTTGACACTCCGTAGCCAGGGCCGGACAACGGGATGACGCCTGCCGACGTCAGGGTGGCCATGTTGGCGGGACCGAAAAAGTTGGTGGTGTTCCAGGCGGACGCCGGTGCCGCCGATGCGGGGCCGGTGGCCGGGCTGCCGGCCGGCAGCCGTGATGCGCCACCCGCGGCAGGGGCGTCGGCGGCAGCTCCGGGAGCCGCCACTCCGGTTCCGGGGGCAGCAGGGGCGGCGGTTCCGGGAAGCCCTGAGGACGGCGCTGCGGGCGTGTCGGCGGGAGCCGCTCCGGTGGCGGGCGCGGGTGTGCCGGGCGTCTGGGTGGGACCGGTGGACGGCGCTGCCGCACCGCCGGTGGGGGACGGGGCGGGAGTTCCCGTCGGCGGCACTGTGCCGTAGGACGGCGACGGCGACGGCGACGTCGGAGTGGTGGGCGACGGTGAGGACCAATCCGGCTCGGTCGTCGGAGAAGGTGACGGGCTGGGCTGGGTCCGGTATCCGGGCCGCGTCGGCTTGTTTTTGCCGGGCTCGGGCGAGTCCGAGGGATCGGGCGTGGGACGGAGGACCACTGACGCCACGGCGTCCAGCAAGGGAACACCTACCTCCGCGGACGTGGTGGCTTCTGCGTCTGTGGTGGTGTCCGGAGCCGGAACGAGGGACACAGCGTGGGATGCAGGAACACCTGCGGAAAGGACTAGTACCGCTCCGAGCGCCGCTGCTGCCGTGCCGCGCCGAAGACCCCCATGGAAACCAGTCAGCGTTCGAGTTTCTTCGGACTTCTGAATGACCATAGTCATCGACCCTAGCCAGAATTACGTCTCATTAGAAACTTGCGTAGAAGCCTTGCACACGGTACTCGCGGGCTAGTGGAGGACGTCCGCCAGCTGCCTTTTGGTGTCGGCCACGACGGCGGCCAGGCCGTTTCCTGCCAGCCAGCCGCCCACCATCACCAGGTTTCCCTCGCGGGCGCAGACCCGGCGAACTTCGGCCACCCGCTGGCGGTGCCCCACCGCGGCGAACGGCAGCGCCCCGCCCCAGCTGACAACGTCCCAGTCCAGCACGTCATTCGACGTGACAGGTACGGTCAGGAGCGCCGACGCATCCCGTAAGGCCGCGTCAAGGAGCCCCTCGTCACTGACGTCCGCTTCGGTGCCGAGTGGCGGGCTGGCCGTGGCTTGCCGTGCGTCGCGTCCGGCCTTTCCAGCGGCCTCGCTCCGGCCGTACGACAACCGGACAACATGGGTGCCCGGCCCCGCCGCGGCCGCGAGCCAGTCCCATTTGGCCGTCGCATGGGTCAGCGCCTTGGCCTGCACACCGGGAGTCTGCGGAGCAACCAGAATGCCAGTTCCGCGTGGCCTGCGGTCCAGTTCGGGAAGGTCAACAACCAGTGTCACAAGCTTTACATCCGGCCCGGCGCCGGGCCGGTGCGCGGCCAAATCCGGCACTGACCCCTGCATCAGCGCGACCGCCGACGGGCCGTCAAGCGCCACCACCAGCAGGCCGGCGTCGTACGTTCGCTCCCCCGCTGAGACCCGCCAGCCGTCGGCCGTCCTGGCTGCTGTGTCGGCCCGGGTACTGTTCAGCAGCCTCACGCCGCGCCGGCGCAGTTCAGCTACGAGGGCGGCGATCAGGGTATGCATGCCGCCCTGGAGGCCGGCGACGGCGGAACCTGCCTTGGCGGGCTGCACCGGGGGCCGGCCCCCCGCGGCTGCCCGATCCTGCGCCGTACCGCCGCGCCGCTGGGCGGCCACGGCTGCGGCGAGGGAACCGTGGGTCCGGATCCCGGCGCGGAGCCCGGGCGCCACCATGTCCACGTCGAGCAGCCCGGGGTCGGCGGAGTGCACGCCTCCTACCACCGGTGCAACGAGGCGTTCCAGGACGCGGCGGCCCATCCTAGCGCGGACCAGGTCGGAAACACTGGTGACGGCGGCGCGGGTCCCCGCGGAGGCGGGCAGGAACCTGTCCAGCGAAGCACGGAGGGATCCCGCGAACCCAAGGGTCCTGCGCACTTCGGGGTCCCACGGGTTGGCGGGGATGCCCAGGACACCGGTCTTGGGAAGTTCCCGGGCGCCTTCGGGCAGCTGCACCCACGCCCCTCCCGGGTGGGGCGCCACGATGTTACCGGCGATGCCGAGTTCGGCCGCGAGATCCGCCACGGCGCTTGAGCGGGTTGCGAAGGACTCCGCCCCGCTGTCCAGCGTCAGGCCGCCCACCACGTGGCTGCCCACGCAGCCGCCCCAGGCGTCGCCGGCCTCCAGGACGGTGACGTCCCGGCCGGCCTTGGCCAGTTCCAGCCCCGCGAGCAGGCCGGAGATGCCGCCGCCCACCACCACTGCCGTTTGAACGGACGGTTCCGGCGTGGCTGCGCTCACCGCATTACTCCGGGGAAATCGAGTGAATAAGCTCGACGACGCGCGTCAGCACATCGGGGTCGGTTTCGGGCGGTACGCCGTGGCCCAGGTTCAGCACGTGGCCCGGCGCCGCGGAACCTGCCCGGATCACCTCCCGGACGTGGGCTTCGAGGACTGCCCACGGGGCGGACAGCAGCGCGGGATCGATGTTGCCCTGCAGGGGGACTGTGCCGCCCAGCCGGCGGTTGGCTTCGTCCAGGGGAAGCCGGTAGTCAACACCCACCACGTCGACGCCGACGTCGCGCATTGCCACCAGGAGCTCCGAGGTGCCGGTGCCGAAGTGGATCAGCGGTGCGCCCAGATGGCGGACGTGGTCCAGGGCACGGGCGGAGGCGGGGGCCACGAAGCGTTCGTAGTCTGCCAGGCCCAGAGAGCCTGCCCAGGAGTCGAACAGCTGCCCCGCGGAGGCACCGGCTTCCAGCTGGGCGCGCAGGAACATGCCCGAGGCGTCCGCCGCCCAGTTGGCCAGGGCATTCCAGGTCTCGGGATCGGCGTGCATCATGGTGCGGGGGCCGAGGTGGTCGCGGGAGGGCTTGCCTTCGACCATGTACGCGGCCAAGGTGAACGGCGCGCCGGCGAACCCGATCAGGGGCGTCTTGCCGAGTTGGGCCACGGTGAGCCGGACGGCTTCCCGGATCGGCTCCAGCGCCTCCCATGTCAGTTGCGGCAGTGCCGCGACGTCCTCGGCAGTGCGGACGGGTTTGTCCAGAACCGGGCCGACGCCCGGAACGATGTCGACACCCACGCCTGCCAGCTTCAGCGGAATCACGATGTCCGAAAAGAAGATGGCGGCGTCAACGTCGTGCCGGCGAACGGGCTGCAGGGTGATCTCGGAGGCCAGTTCGGGACGCAGGCAGGAGTCCAGCATTGCCACTCCTTCGCGCACCTTCAGGTACTCGGGCAGGGAGCGGCCGGCCTGGCGCATGAACCAGACGGGACGGCGGGACGGCTTGCCGCCGCGGTAGGCCGTGATGAGCGGCGAGTCAGCCGTGCGGCCGTCCATTAGCGGGTGCCCTGCATCCAGGGTGGCAGCGGAGGACGGGACGGTGGAGACCGTGCCGTCGGAGGTTGCAGCGCTTGAAGTCATGACTCCGATTGTCCCTAAATTCGCCTGCAAAAGATAACGACAGCCTGTCACCTTAAGCCAGCCGCGGGCCGGCGTGGCAGGAATCACAGGGCCCCGTGCTGTTCCCCACTGGGGATAGTTGTTCTACGCCGCAACGAAAAAGCTATGATTGTGATGCTGTGGTTCTTTTCTCATTGGTGGCTACACACGCCGACATCGACCTCGAGACCGTTGCTCAACTGAGCACCGGCGCTTCCGAGCTGGCTACATCCGCACTCTCCGGGTCGCCGGCAGTGACGGGTGCGGTGGTGCTTGCCACCTGCAACCGCTTCGAAATCTATGGTGAAGCGTCCCATGCAGACGACGTGGAAGCCGCCCGGGCCGCCCTGGTGGCCCAGATCAGCGAACGTACCGGCCTCAACGAGCAGCTGGTCTCCAAGTCTTTCAATACCCGCACCGGCGGGGAAGTCAGCCAGCACCTTTTCGCCGTGAGCTCAGGTCTGGACTCGGCAGTGGTGGGCGAACGCGAAATCGCCGGCCAGGTGCGCCGCGCCCTCATCACCGCCCAGCACGAAGGCACTGCCAGCTCAGGCCTCATCCGGCTTTTCCAGGCCGCGTCCAAGACGGCCAAGGACGTCGGCGCGCAGACAGCCCTCGGCTCGCGCGGGCTGTCCATTGTCTCGGTTGCCCTGGACCTCGCCACGGACCTTTCCGAAAACGCTGACTGGTCCACCAAAAAGGCCGTGGTGTTCGGCACCGGCGCCTACGCCGGCGCCACCATGTCACTGCTCCGTGAACGCGGCTGCAAGGACATCTCCGTCTTTTCCTCCTCCGGCCGCGCCGAGGGCTTCGTGGCCACCCGGGGCGGCAAGGCCCTCGACGCCGACTCGCTGCCGTCCGCTGTGGCCGCAGCGGATGTGATGATCGGGTGCAGCGGCTCCGACACCCGCGTCGAAGCGGACGAGCTCGCCCGGGTGCGGGCGGACTCCCCGCAAACGCTGATCGCCATCGACCTTGCGCTCACCCACGACTTCGATCCGGCGGTCGGAGAGCTCGACGGCGTTGAGCTGCTCACGCTCGAATCCGTGCGGCTCGCCGCTCCGCAGGAGCAGGCGGAATCACTGGCCCAGGCCAGCGGCATCGTCACCGGCGCCGCAGCAGCCTTTGAGCAGGAGCGCGAAGCGCGCTCCGTGGACTCGGCAATCGTCGCGCTGCGCCGTCACACGATGAACGTCCTGGACGCTGAGATGGAGAAGGTCCGGGCGCGTCACGGCTGCACGGCCGCCGCCGAGGAAGTCGAGTTCGCACTGCGCCGGATGGTCAAGCAGCTTCTGCACGTGCCCACCGTCCGGGCCCGCGAACTTGCCTCCAACGGCCAGCAGGAACAGTACATTGCGGCGCTCGAGGCGCTTTACGGCATCACCGTCGAACAGCCCGCGGCCGCCCCGGTGGCAGAATGCCCGGTGGACCACGGCCAGGCAGCTCCGGTGTCCGCCCCCCGGCGCGAAACCGCCTGAGCAACGCTGCCTGACTCACAGAGCGACGCTCTCTCACTTATGGCAGCCATCAACACGACGCTCTCCCACTTATTGCAGCCATCAACACGACGCTCTCCCACTTATTGCAGCCATCAACACGACGCTCTCCCACTTATTGCAGCCATCAACACGACGCTCTCCCACTCCTTTCAAGAGAGTGAGAGAGCGTCGTTGAAATTCGGGCGAAAAGTGAGAGAGCGTCGCGATAGGGTAACCGTCTAGTAGACGGGCTTGCCCGGTTCCACTTCCCGAACCCAGGCGAGGATGCCGCCGTCGAGATGGCTGACCCGCTGGTAACCCGCCTTGCGGGCCGCGGCCATAACAGCTGCCGAGCGAGTGCCGGCTTTGCAGTGGAAAACGATGTCCTTGTCCTGCGGCAGCTCGGACCAAGCCTCCCCCGCGAGGATCCTGCCCTGCGGAATGAGCACGGAGCCGTCGATGCTGACGATGTCGTGCTCTCCCGGCTCACGTACATCCACGAGGTCGAAGTCCTTCAGGCCGGCTTGGCGCGAGGCCAGCATCGTCGCCAGCTGCGTGGCCGTGACGGTGTTTTCCTTGGCTGTGGCAGCTTCGGGCACGATCCCGCAAAACGCCTCGTAGTCGGTGAGTTCGGTGATCCGCTCAGCCTCCGGATCCCGCGCCACCTTGATCTCACGCCAGCTTCCGCCAAGGGCATCAAACAGGGCGACGCGCCCCAGCATGGAGCGCCCGACGCCGGTGATCAGCTTGACTGCCTCGGTCACCATGAGCGACCCAACGGCAGCGCACAGCATCCCGAAGACCCCGCCCTCGCCGCAGGACGGCACCGAGCCTGCCGGCGGCGCCTCCGGGTAAAGGTCGCGGTAGGTGGGCCCATGCTTCTCCCAGAACACGCTGACCTGGCCGTCAAACCGGAAGATGGAGCCCCACACGTAGGGCTTTCCGAGGATGGCGGCGGCGTCGTTGACCAGGTAACGGGTAGCGAAGTTGTCTGCGCCGTCGAGAATGAGGTCGTAGTCCGCGAAAAGCTCCAGTGCATTCGAAGCATCCAACCGGACATTGTGAAGCCGGACATTTACCAAAGGGTTCAGGGCCGCAATGGAGTCGCGGGCCGATTCGATCTTGGACCGTCCCACATCCGCAACCCCGTGGATCACCTGCCGCTGCAGATTGCTCAGGTCAACGGCGTCGTCGTCGATGATTCCCAAGGTTCCCACCCCCGCGGCGGCAAGATAAAGGAGGGCAGGCGAGCCCAGACCGCCGGCCCCGATGACCAGGACCTTCGCGTTCTTCAGCCGGCGTTGGCCCACTGTGCCGATTTCGGGAATGATGAGGTGGCGGGAATACCGCTCGACCTCTTCGGCAGTCAGTGCCTCCGCCGGTTCCACGAGCGGATCCAGGGTTGCAGGGACAGCGGTTGCGGTGAACATGGAAGCCATACTTCAATGTATGCCCGAAGATGCCGCCAGGTCATATTACCCGCGCGTAAAGTGTAGGTAACTGCAACGGAAAGAAGGCCAACAGTGGTTCACGAGGCACCGGTTGACCGGACACAAGCCGGGAAGCCAGCTGCGGGACAGACGCGGGCCGGCGGTGCGCGTTCGGCAAGGCTCCCGCGTGACGAACGGCGCGCCCAGCTGCTGGCGGCTGCCCAGGAAGTGTTCGTCGCCAATGGCTACCACGGCGCCGCCATGGACGAGATCGCCGAAACCGCCCACGTCAGCAAGCCGGTGCTGTACCAGCATTTCCCTTCCAAGCGTGAGCTCTACCTCGCCCTCCTGGACAGCCACCTGAGCGCGCTGACGGACCTGATGCTGGGTGCCCTGAGCTCGACCACGGACAATGACGAGCGCGTCCAGGCGGTCATGCGGGCCTACTACCGCTTTATAGCCAGCGACGACCAGGCCCACCGCCTCGTGTTTGAATCGGACCTCATCAACGATCCCGACGTCAGTTCCCGCCTGGAAACGTTCAATAAGACATTTGCCGACGCCGTGGCCCGCGTGATCGCCGAAGATACCAAGCTGCCGCCCCTGGAGGCGCAGCTGCTGGGCCGCGGACTCGCCGGCATGGCACAGGTCAGTGCACGCTACTGGCTCGAAACAGACGGAAACCTGGACCTCGATGTGGCCAGTGACCTGATCTATCGTTTAGCTTGGCGCGGAATCTCGCGCTTCCCCAAGGAAACCTAGACTACAAATAGAGAACACCTTTAGAACTTTGATTGGCTGGGAGGCCTCGCTGTGGAAGTAAAGATCGGCATTCAGAACATCGGCCGCGAAATTGTGCTGGAATCGGCTCAGGATGCTGACGCTGTGGCAAAGCTCGTCGAGGCATCCATCGCCAAGGGCGCCGAACTTCGCCTGGCTGACGAAAAGGGCCGTGTGGTAATCATTCCCGCCAACGTCCTGGGCTACGTTGAAATCGGGGCCGAGGAAGCCCGACGCGTCGGTTTCGGCCAGCTCTAGGCCACCGCTTCACTCTGACCCACCCGCTCTGCAGCAAGGAGTTCACCGGATGCTTTCCCTGGTAATCGTGGCCCTGGTCACCGTGGCCGCAGGCTTTGTTGTCTGGGCGAACGACCGGCGGCATGCGAAGTACGGCATCGCCGTGCCGGCGGGAGTTGCCACCACCGTGGGCATGCTGAGCTGGATTGTCTTCATGGCGGCAGGTCTTGGCTACCAGCCGGGCCTGACGTGGATTCCTTGGGTGCTGCCCATGGTCCTGGGCACCGGGGCGGCACTCGCGGCCGCGGTGTTCCTGGGCCGGCGGCGCGCACTGCACGACACAAGGCAACTGACGGCCGCGCTGCGGCTCTAAGTTTGCGGCTCTAAGGGCGGGAGGCCGGGTCAGCTACAGATCCGGTTCGTGGCCTTCCTCGGTACAGAGGCACAGGCGGTTTCCCTGCGCATCCGTGACCACCACCCAGTTGGGTGCGTGGTCATGGTTCATTAAGGCGCCGGTGGCCGCGGTTTTCTCCAGCGCCGGGCCGGATTCCGCCTTGCTCCGGTGGATGTCCAGGTGGAAGCGGTTCTCGTTCGGGGTGGGCGTTTCCTGGAACCAGAGGCCCGGTCCGCGGCCGTAGGGGTCGGCCAGGTCCCCGTACCTGCCCTTGCGGTACCCCAGCGCCGTGCGCCAGACCTCGGAGATCCCGGCCGGATCGTCAGTGTCGATCACAACCTCAACCGTCCGGTACAGCCCCGGCTCGGCTGCCGCCCCGGCGGCAGCCGCCGCCTGGCTGACGGCTGCCGCGGCGGCGACGTCACGCTGTGTCACCTCGGTGCCGGCGTCGTGCGACGTGAAGCGGATGAAGACCCTGTTGTAGCGCCAGTCCAGGTCCGGGTGGTGGTTCTGCTCCTCGGCCAGGCGGCCGACCGCTGCAATCAGCTCGAGGGCAGCGGCCGCCGTCGGCGCCTTATAGACGGTCACCAGGCCGCCCAGCCGGTACCTCCAGTCGGGCAGGTCCGCCAGCGCGGCGTCGATCCGGGCTCGGGTAAGAACATCTTCCTTGCCGGTCACCATGGCTCCCTTGGATGGTCTCGGACTGCTAGAGGAACTCCGCCCGGCCCTCCATGGCCGACGACGCGAGAGCGTGCTCACGGCGCGGAATCCGGCCGGCCGCTTTCGCCAGCCTACCGGCGATGACCGCGTGTTTGAAGGCCTCGCCCATCATCGCCGGGTTCTGTGCACGGGTCACTGCCGTAGCCAGCAGGACGGCGTCGCAGCCCAGTTCCATGGCGAGCGCGGCATCGGACGCGGTGCCGACGCCTGCGTCCAGCACCACGGGAACGGATGCCCGGGACACAATGAGTTCTATGTTGTGCGGGTTCAGGATGCCCAGGCCCGTACCGATGGGTGAGCCGAGCGGCATCACAGCGGTGGCTCCGAGGTTCTCCAGCCGCAGCGCCAGCACGGGATCGTCATTGGTGTAGGCGAACACCTTGAACCCGCGGTTCACCAGCTGCTCGGTGGCCTCCACCAGCTCCACCGCGTCCGGCAGGAGCGTGTGTTCGTCGGCGATCACTTCAAGCTTGACCCAGTCCGTTTCCAGCGCCTCGCGCGCCAGTTCCGCCGTCATGACCGCGTCCCGGGCAGTGAAGCACCCGGCGGTGTTGGGCAGGACCCGGATGTTGTGGTCCACCAGGAGCTGGAACAGCGAGCCTGTTTCGGCCGGCGAGTAGCGTCGCATGGCCACCGTGGTCAGCTCGGTACCGGACGCGATCAGCGCCGCCCCCAGGCCGTCCAGGCTGGGCGCACCGCCGGTGCCCAGGATCAGCCGGGATCCCAGCGTGACGCCGTCCACAATGAACGGGTCCGCCGCCTGCCGTGCCTGTGCCGCATTGGCCACGCCGGCAACCGTTGTTCCTGTCATATTGCTCAACCTCCCTGGACCGCTGTAACGAGTTCGACGTCGTCGCCCTCGGTGAGCGGCGTGATGGACCACTGGCTGCGCGGCACTACCTCGGAGTTCCTTGCTACCGCGACTCCCAGTTTTTGGCCGTCGGCAGCCTGCCCGTTGGGGGCGAGGTTCCTGCCGGTGACCTGGCTGATGAGGGTGGTGACGGACGCGCCGTCCTCGACCGCGTGGACCGTGCCGTTCAGTTTGATGTTCATGCCGTTTCCTTGTTCGGGTCAATTGTGACTGTGTTCACGGGCGATGGCGATGCTGCCGGAGGACCGGAGAAGCGGTCGGGCCGGAACGGCGCCCAGCGCGGGTCGGCGTTGCCGTCCATAAGCTGCCTGCAGATGGCTGCAGCCGCGGGCGTCAGCAGGACGCCGTGACGGAAGAATCCGGTGGCAATGACCAGTCCCGCAACGTCCCCGCCGGTACCGTCCGCGACCCGCCCCAACAGCGGCGCGTTGTCCGGCGTTCCCGGACGCGCCCTTGCCGTGACCTCCAGGAGTTCCAACTCGGCGACTGCCGGCACCAGTGCCTGCGCGTCGCGGAGCAGCTGGTAGACGCCGCCGGCTGACACGGCGGAACCGGCGGCCCCGGGAGGTGCCGCAGGCCCTGTGCCGGCGCCTTCAAAGTCCGCAGCGGAGAGGGCGTCTTCCCGCTGCGTTGCCCCGATCACCACCGTGCCGTCCTGCCGGGGAACGATATAGACCGGGACCCCGTGGACCATGCCGCGGAGGGTCGATGTCACCAGCGGCTGCAGGTAGGCGGGAACACGCAGGCGCAGGATGTCGCCGTAGACCGGGCGGAGCGGGAGCTTCAGGCCTTCCGGGAGCCCGGCCAGGGCCGCAGCCGCGAGCCCGTTGGCAACGACGGTCTCCCCGGCGAGTACTTTGCCTCCCCCGGCCAGGCTGACGCCGCTGACCCGGCCGTCCTCCCAGAGCAGGCCGGCTGCCCGTTCACGGACGGCGGAACCTGCCAGGGACTCCGCGATCCGTGCGAGGAGCCTGCGGGGGTCCACTTGGTGGTCCGTTGGAATGTCGAAGGCACAGGAGATTCCGGGGCTCAGCAAGGGTTCGCGGGCCCGTGCCTCCCTGACTGTCAGTGGTTCCACCGTGAGGCCGCTGGCCTGCTGGGCGCCGCGCAGGTCTGCGAGCGCCCGGCGGTCGGCGGCGTCGGCACCCACGGCGAGGGTCGACGTCGTGAGGTATCCGGTGCCGGTGGCGCCGGGATCCTGTGACGAAGGCCGTGACTCGGGTCCGGGCTCCAGGCGGCCGGCGAAGGCCGGCCACAGCGCCGATGCGTGGAGCATCAGTTCCAGGAGCTGTTCCTCCTGGTAGTGGAGTTCGCTTACCGGCGCCAGCATACCGGCGGCGGCCCAGCTCGCGCCCGTTCCCGGTGCGTCATCGATGACCACCACGGACCTGCCCGACTGCCGGGCTTCCCACGCTATGCCGTGGCCGATGATCCCTCCGCCGATAACGGCGACGTCGGCGCTGATTTTCCGAGGGGGCGCGGCGTGCGCAGTGGCGCTGCCTGCTGCGGGTTGCGGGGTCATTGTCATCCTTCCCTACGCCGGTACTAACCGGATCAGGTCAAGCGGTCGGCTCTGACGCCCTCTCAGCCCTGCAGCTTTGTGACAGCTTCAGCGGGCTCCCGCGGTACCTCCCCAGTTTAGAGGAACTAGGCTTGTGCCATGACCGAGCAAGCCCTCCACACCAGCGCCCGCCTGTACCTCTGCACCGACGCCCGCACCGACCGTGGCGATTTTGAGGACTTCGTTGATGCCGCCTACGCCGGCGGCGTCGACATCATCCAGCTCCGCGACAAGGGCATCGAAGCCGCCGAGGAGCTGGAGCTGCTGGAAGTGCTCGAGGCTGCAGCCCGCCGTCACGGCCGGCTCTGGTCGGTCAACGACCGCGCCGACATCGCCTCGCTCGCCGGCGCCCCCGTACTGCACATCGGGCAAAAGGACCTCCCCCTGGCTTCGGCACGGAAATTCCTCGGCGATGACGCCGTGATTGGCCTGTCAACGCACAGCCCGGAGCAGATCGACGCGGCCATCGCCGCGTCAGCGCGTCCCGGCGGGCTGGACTACTTCTGCGTCGGACCGGTGTGGGCCACTCCCACCAAGCCTGGCCGGGCCGCCGTGGGCCTCGGCCTGATCCGCTACGCGGCAGCCGGGACCGTTGGCAGTCCCCCACTCCCCTGGTTCGCCATTGGCGGCATCGACATGGGCAACGTTGAGCAGGTCGTGGCAGCGGGCGCCCGGCGGATCGTAGTGGTCCGCGCCATCACCGACGCTGACGATCCGGCCGGAGCGGCCAAGTCGCTGCTGGAGGCGCTCGACGCCGCCTAGCAGCAGGGGATCCGCTCTTCGTCCAAGACTAATGGCGCAAATCGAGCTAACCTGACTTTCGTGTCACATCATCGCCTGACTCCAAGTGTCCACGAACAGACCAACCGGCTGGCCGAGGCGCTGCACGCGCTCCGGACGGAGTTGGAACTGCCCGGGCCCTTCCCCGATGATGTCCTCCAGGATGCGCTTGCTGCCATTGCGGAGCACAAGATGCCGGACCTCGACCTCACGGATGTGGAATTCGTGACCATTGATCCCCCTTCCTCCACCGACCTGGACCAGGCCCTTTTCATTGAACGGTCCGGCGGGGGATACAAGGTGCTGTATGCCATCGCCGACGTGCCGTCCTTCGTGGAGCCCGGCGGGGCACTCGATGCCGAAACCCGCCGCCGCGGGCAGACCTTCTACGCCCCGGACGGACGGATTCCGCTCCATCCGGAAATCATCAGCGAAAGCGCCGGCAGCCTGCTTGCAGGCCAATTGTGCGCCGCGTTTGTCTGGGAGTTCGAGCTGGACCATGCAGCGCAGGTACAGTCCGTGCTGGTGCGTCGGGCGAGGATCCGGAGCCGGGCGAAACTCAGTTATAAGGACGTCCAGGAGGACCTCGATTCGGGCAAAGCGGGCCCGGTCCTGCAGCTCCTCAAGGAGGTGGGGCTCCAGCGCGTGGAATTGGAGAGACTGCGCGGCGGCGCCAGCCTGAACATGCCGGATCAGGAAATCCAGCAACTGCCCGACGGCGGCTACCGCATTGTCGCGGCACCTTCCCTCCCGGTGGAGGACTGGAACGCGCAGATCTCCCTGATGACCGGCATGGCCGCCGCTGACCTGATGCTCGAAGGCAAGGTGGGCATCCTCCGCACCATGCCGGCCCCGGACGAACGCTCGCTCCTGCATTTCAAGCGGCAGACGCACGCACTCGGAAAGCCGTGGGACGGCCAGGCCAGCTACGGCGAGTACCTCCGGTCCCTTGATCCCATGGACCCTCGGCAGCTTGCCATCCTGCATTCCGCGGGCATGCTGTTCCGGGGCGCGGGCTACACACCCTTTGACGGCACCGTGCCGGACGACGCCATCCAGTCGGCCATCGGGGCGGCCTACGCGCACACCACGGCCCCGCTGCGCCGGCTGATCGACCGTTTCGTCCTGGTGATCTGTGAAGCGCTGAGCAACGGCACGGCTGTCCCCGACTGGGCCCGCGAGGCGCTCCCCTCCCTGCCTGAAATCATGGCAGCCTCGGACCAGCTGGCGGCACGGATGGAACGGTTGGCCCTCGACACGGTGGAGGCTGCCCTGCTGATCAACCACGTGGGGCAGGAGTTCGACGCCGTGGTCATCTCGGGGTCGAAGCCGGGCAAACCTAACGGGAACGGCGGCAAGGCTAACGGGAACGGCGGCAACGGAAACGGCAACGGACCGTCCGGTATCATCCAGATCGCCGACCCTGCGGTGACGGCCAGGTGCCCCGGTGAGCTCGAATCCGGCACCACGGTCCGGGTCAGGCTGCTCTCCTCGGACATTGCCACGCGCGAGATCAAGCTGGAGCTGGCGGACTGACTTACGCGGCGTGCACGGGGCGTCAGTCAGGGAAGTTGCGCTCAACGGCTAGACTGAATGAGTAGTAATGGATGCCCGGTCGTTGATTTCCTCAATTTACGAATTCAACAAGCCCGCCCCTACGCGATCTTGAGACACACCCGCTGGTCCCCAGTGCCAGCATTTAGATAGCCCGCGATCGGCTTCCACTGGATTTGCTTGCGCGCCCGAGCGTGCTCCGGAACGGCCTCGCGGCCGGCCCCGTTGAGCAGGCAGCGCCAATGCCCAAATGAATAAGGAAACTCCCCTGTGAGTGAATTGCATACGCACCAACTTCTGACCGACGACACCGGCACGGAATCGATCGAGCCCGAAGAGACCATCATCTCGGACGAAAAACCGCACGAGATAGCGGAAAAGTCCTTCGCCGACTTCAACGTCCGCGCCGACATCGTGGAATCCCTGGCCGATGCCGGGATCACCCACCCCTTCCCCATCCAGGCCATGACCCTGCCTGTGGCCCTTGCCGGCCACGACATCATCGGCCAGGCCAAGACCGGCACCGGCAAGACCCTGGGCTTCGGCATTCCCGCGCTGCAGCGCGTGGTGGGCCGCGATGACCCCGGCTTCGACAAGCTGGCAGTCCCGGGCGCACCGCAGGCACTCGTGATCGTGCCCACCCGCGAACTGGCCGTCCAGGTGGCCAAGGACCTGGAAAACGCCGCCAAGAAGCGCAACGCCCGCATTGCCACGATTTACGGCGGCCGCGCCTATGAGCCGCAGGTGGATGCCCTGCAGAAGGGCGTCGAAGTTGTTGTCGGTACGCCCGGCCGCCTGATCGACCTGTACAAGCAGAAGCACCTGAGCCTGAAGAACGTCAAGATCGTCATCCTGGATGAGGCCGACGAAATGCTTGACCTCGGTTTCCTGCCCGACGTCGAGACGCTGATCGCCGGAACCCCGGCCGTCCGCCAGACCCTGCTGTTCTCGGCAACGATGCCCGGCCCGGTTATCGCCATGGCCCGCCGCTACATGACGCAGCCCACCCACATCCGCGCCGCCGACCCGGACGACGAGGGCCTGACCAAGCGCGACATCCGCCAGCTCATCTACCGTGCCCACAGCATGGACAAGATCGAGGTTGTTGCCCGCATCCTGCAGGCCCGCGGCCGCGGCCGCACCATCATCTTCACCAAGACCAAGCGCACGGCCGCCAGGGTTGCCGAGGAACTCGTGGACCGCGGGTTCGCCGCAGCCGCCATCCATGGCGACCTCGGCCAGGGCGCCCGCGAGCAGGCGCTCCGCGCGTTCCGCAACAACAAGGTGGATGTCCTGGTGGCCACCGACGTCGCGGCCCGCGGCATCGACGTCGACGACGTCACCCACGTGATCAACTACCAGTGCGTCGAAGACGAGAAGATCTACCTGCACCGCGTTGGCCGCACCGGCCGCGCCGGCAACAAGGGCACCGCCGTTACGTTCGTCGACTGGGACGACATGCCGCGCTGGGGACTGATCAACAAGGCCCTGGGCCTGAGCGTGCCCGAGCCGGTGGAAACCTATTCCTCCTCGCCGCACCTGTTCGAAGAGCTGGACATCCCCGAAGGCACCAAGGGCCGCCTGCCCCGCGACAAGCGCGTGCTGGCCGGCGTCGATGCCGAGGTCCTGGAGGACCTGGGCGAGACCGGCAAGAAGCCCGGGCGCGGCAGTAGCCGCGACGGTGGCCGTGACAGTGCGAAGGACAGCGGCCGGGGAACCGGACGGGACAGCGGACGGTCAGGCGCACGCGATTCCAGGCGCAGCGAGGCCGGCAGCCGGGACAGCAGCGGACGCTCAGGTGAGCGCCGTCGTCGTACATCCGACAGCGGCGCCGCGGCAGCTCCGGCTGCAGAGGCAGCACCCGCGGCCGCAACGGCTACCGCGCCGGCCGAGGTGGACCGCGCTACCCGCGCCCGCCGCCGCACGCGCACCCGGCGCCGCAACGGCGAAGTAGTGGGCGGCGGAAACGCAGTGCAGGACGGCGCACAACGTGGCGACACCGAGGCCTAAAACCCTCAATGACTGACACCGTCTGGGCGCCGGACGGCAGCAACCTGGTGGTACACGCGGACAACGCCGAGTACCTCCCCACGCTGCCGGACGGCGCCTTCACACTCATCTACGTCGACCCGCCGTTCAACACGGGCCGGTCCCAGCGCCGCCAGCAGACCACCATGGTGCGCAATGCGGACGGCGACGGCGACCGCGTGGGCTTCAAGGGCCGCTCCTACGACACGATCAAGGGCGCCCTGCACAGCTACGACGACGCGTTCAGCGACTACTGGTCCTTCCTGGAACCGCGGCTCGTGGAAGCCTGGCGGCTGCTGGCGGATGACGGCACCCTGTACCTCCACCTGGACTACCGGGAGGTGCACTACGCCAAGGTGATGCTGGATGCCATCTTTGGCCGCGAGTGCTTCCTGAACGAAATCATCTGGGCCTACGACTACGGTGCCCGCGCCAAGTTCCGCTGGCCCACCAAGCACGACAACATCCTGGTGTACGTCAAGAACCCGGCCAAGTACCACTTCGACAGCGCCGAAGTGGACCGTGAACCGTACATGGCGCCCGGACTCGTGACTCCCGAAAAGAGGGAGCTGGGCAAGCTGCCCACGGACGTCTGGTGGCACACCATCGTCTCGCCCACCGGCAAGGAAAAGACCGGGTACCCGACGCAGAAGCCCGAAGGCCTGATCCGCCGCGTGGTAGCTGCCTCAAGCCGTCCGGGCGACTGGTGCCTCGACTTCTTCGCGGGCTCCGGCACCCTGGGAGCCGTGGCCGCGAAGCTTGGCCGGAAATTCGTCTGCGTGGACCAGAACCAGCCGGCCATCGACGTCATGGCTCACCGGCTCGCCGCCAAGGCGACGTTCACCTCGTTCCCGCCCAACTGACTCGCACTTAACGTCGTCAAACGGGCTTTTCGGCGCGTTAACTGCCAGTCAGTTGGGTCAGATCAGGGGGCGGGCCGTTCACGGACGCACGACGGCGGTGCCCCTGGCCTGCTCTTCGATCCGGGCCAGGACGTCCGGTGAGGTCAGGTTCTCGCCCAGCAGGTTCGGCTTGCCCGTCCCGTGGTAGTCGGAGGAGCCCGTCACCAGCAGGCCATGCTCCTCGGCGAGTGCCCGGAGGAACGTCCTGCCGTCTTCAGTGTTGTCGCGATGTTCGATCTCCAGGCCGGCGAGGCCGGCGTCGATCATTGCCAGGTAGGTCCGCTTGCCCACCACGCGGCCCCGTGCGGAAGCCACCGGGTGCGCGAACACCGGCACGCCGCCCGCGGCCCGGACAAGCGCCACAGCCACGGCCGGATCAGGGGCGTAATGCTGAACGTAATACCGGGAATGGGAGGTCAGGATCGACGCGAAGGCCTCGGACCGGTCCCCGACCACACCGGCTGCCACCAGGGCGTCGGCGATGTGCGGCCGGCCCAGCGTTGCGCCGGGTGCCACGTGGTGGATGACATCGTCCCAGCTCAGCGGATAGTCCTCGGCAAGAAGGGTGACCATGCGTTCGGCCCGGGTGAGGCGTGCGTCCTTGGCCTTGGTGATTTCCTCCAGCAGTCCGGGATGCGACGGGTCATGGAGATAGCTGAGCAGGTGGACGCTGATGCCTTCAGCCGTCCGGCAGGAAATTTCCATGCCGGGAACCAGGGCAACACCTTCCGCGCGGGCCGCCACGGAGGCCTCGGCCCAGCCGTCGGTGGAGTCGTGGTCGGTCAGTGCCACCACGTCCAGGCCCGCCGCTGCCGCGGCCGCCATCACCGTTGCGGGCGCCTCAGTGCCGTCGGAAACGTTCGAGTGGGCGTGCAGATCAATCCTCACTTGCCCAGCCTAGTAGATGGCCGGTGGCTAGCGCCGGTCCGCTGGTGAGACTATGGGACGGTGAACGATGCAGATAACGCCTACAACGGTGAAAATACAGCAAATCAGCCCCTCGATGAGCGCGTCAACAACCGCTCGCAGCGGCCCAGTTCCGACGCTTTCAAGGCCTTTATGGCCAGCAATTGGGCGCCGTCGGCACAAGAGCTCCCCGATCGGGACGCCGTAGCCGACCACGCCGCCGCCCGACGCCGCACCATTTCCGGCCTGTTCAAGGGCGAACGCCTGGTCATCCCTGCCGGGCCGCTGAAGGTCCGCTCCAACGACTGCGACTACCGCTTCCGGCCGCACTCCGGCTTCGCGCACCTGACAGGCCTGGGCCTGGACCATGAGCCGGATGCCGTGCTGATCCTGGAACCGGTTGAAGAAGGAAAGGGCGACGACGGCGGGAATCACCGCGCCACGCTCTACTTCCGCCCCCTGGCCGGCCGGGACACCGAGCAGTTCTACGCCGACTCCCGCTCCGGCGAATTCTGGATCGGGGCGCGCCCCACGCTGGCGGAATTCGAGCGGAGGCTGGGCCTCGCCACCGCGCACATCGAGCAGCTTGAGCTCGCCATCACCAAGAACGTGGGCGCTCCCGAAATCGGCGGGATCTCCATCCGTTTGGTCCGCAAGGTGGACGAGAACATCGACGCCCTCGTGGACACGGCCCGCTACAACACGGCCAAGGACCCGGACAACCTGGACCTGGGTGTGCTCGATGCCCTCGACGAGAAGCTCACGGAAGCCCTCTCCGAGCTCCGCCTGCTGAAGGACCAGTGGGAGGTCGAGCAGATGCAGATCGCCGTGGCCGCCACTGTGGAGGGGTTCACCGAAGTGGTCAAGGCCCTTCCACGCGCCCTGACGCACCGGCGGGGCGAGCGCGTGGTCGAAGGCGCCTTCTTCGCCCGTGCCCGGGAGGAAGGCAACGAGCTGGGCTACGACACCATCGCGGCCTCCGGCAATAACGCCACCGTACTGCACTGGACCCGGAACACGGGTGCCGTCAAGTCCGGCGAACTGCTGCTGCTGGATGCCGGCGTTGAAGCTGATTCGCTCTACACCGCCGACGTCACCCGGACCCTTCCGGCGAACGGCACGTTCACGGACATCCAGCGGAAGGTCTATGAAGCCGTCCTGGACGCAGCTGACGCGGGCTTCGCGGCAGCCCGGCCGGGCACCAAGTTCCGGGACATCCACACCGCCGCCACCACGGTCCTGGCTGAGCGCCTGGCCGAATGGGGTCTGCTGCCGGTGTCCGTCGAGGAGGCCATCAGCCCCGAGGGCCAGCAGCACCGGCGTTGGATGCCGCACGGCACCAGCCACCACCTTGGCCTGGATGTGCACGACTGCGCCCAGGCCAAGCGCGAGCTCTACCTGGACGGCGTCCTCACGCCCGGCATGGTGTTCACCATCGAACCCGGGCTGTACTTCAAGAACGAGGACCTCGCGATTCCTGCGGAGTACCGCGGCATTGGCGTCCGGATCGAGGATGACATCCTGATGACTGCGGACGGCCCCGTCAACCTCAGCGCGGCCCTCCCCCGCAAGGCCGACGACGTCGAGTCCTGGATGGCCGGTATCTACCAGGAGATCGACCCGCAGCAGCCGTAAGGCCCACGCAAAAGGCCTCCGTCCGGATCTGGTCCGAACGGAGGCCTTAGGTGTCCCCCGGGCTACTGCTGGGTGTTGCCGTCGGAAGGCTCCTGCTTGGGGCCTTCCTCCTTGGGTGCGTCGGTTACGCGAACTCCGTACTGCGGCCTGCCGTCGGGCAGGTCCGGGTAACGCACGGCCGGCGCCGGAGCCGCCCGGTGCTGGGGGTGTTCCGCGACGGCAGGCGTTTCATGGCCGGGTGCGCCGGCCGCATGGGCGCCGGCGGGCGGCTGGTTCCCCGGCTCAGGCGACCTCTGGCCGTAAGGATCGTTCCAGCCGGCGGGACGCTGCGGTCCGGGCCCCTGCTGCGGGCCCTGCTGGTGCCCGGGCTGCTGGAACGGCTGGTTCTGGTAGCCGCCCTGACCGTACGACGCTGCCCCTACGGACGCGTCTGACGGGGTCATGGGCAGCTGCTGCAGCATGCGCCGTGCCTCATGGGAAGCCTCAAAAGCCACCACGACGTCATAGTTGGTGGCCACCACCTGGCTTGTTGAGGTGAAATCGCGCTTCCCGCGCTGCATTGCGTAGGTGACGATGCCGAAGAGCATGAAGAACGCCGCGCCCATGAGTACCGACGTGACAATCGAGAAGTAACCGCCGGTGGGCGAGAAGAAGGACAGCATTACGCCGACAAACAGGCCAAACCACATGCCGCTCAGTGCACCGGACAAAGCGACCCGGGGGTAGCTGAGGCGGCCGGTGACGCGCTCCACCATCTTCAGGTCGTTGCCCACGATGGACACCAGCTGGACGGGGAACTGCTGGTCCGCGAGATAGTCCACCGCTTTCTGGGCGTCCAGGTAGGAGGTATACGAACCCACGGTGTCCCCGGTCGGAACCGTTCGGAATTCGTCCGGCCCGTTGGGGCCACCGGCCTTGGGAGCACCAAAAATGTTTGACATACATCCATTCTTGCCCATCTGGCTGTACGCAGGCTGAAATTCAGCTAAAAGAGAGCAGACTCGGTAGCCTGTACAAGTGAGCACAAATCTTTCGCGGGTGTTTGTTGCGCGCCTTCTCGGACTGGATGTCTTCGACCCCCTGGGCGACCGGCTCGGCAGGCTGCGCGATGTTGTCGTGCTCTCCCGCGGCACCCGGGGCGCACCCCACGTCGTGGGCATCGTGGTGGAAGTACCCGGCAAGAAGCGGGTATTCGTCCCGATGACCCGCATCACCTCGATCGACCAGACCCAGGTGATCTGCACCGGCCTGGTGAACCTGCGCCGCTTCGAACAGCGCGGCGCGGAAACACTGGTTGTGGCCGAAATGTTCGACCGCCGTGTGACCCTGGCGGACGGCAGCGGCGACGCCACCATCGAGGACATCGCGATGGACCGGCACCGATCTGGCGACTGGTTTGTGAGCAAGCTGTTCGTGCGCCGCGGACACTCCCTCTCGCCGCTCAGCCGGCTGCGCCGCAACGAGACCATGATCATCGACTGGGCTGACGCGCAGCAGGGTGCCAGGACGGAGCCCCAGGCTGCCACCCAGTTCGTAGCAACACACGAGGACCTGAAACCCGCCGACTTCGCCGAAGCGCTCCAGGAAATGAGCGACAAGCGCCGCTTCGAAGTGGCGAGTGAACTGCAGGATGAACGGCTCGCGGACGTCCTGCAGGAGATGCCTGAAGGCGACCAGGTGGAGATCCTCTCCGCCCTCGATGTCAACCGCGCCGCCGACGTCCTGGAGGAGATGGACCCGGACGACGCGGCGGATCTCCTCGCCGAGCTCCCGTCGGCCCAGGCTGAGGAACTGCTCCAGCTCATGGAGCCTGAAGGTGCCGAGGACGTCCGCCGCCTCCTGGAGTACGACGAAGACACCGCCGGCGGCCTCATGACGCCTGTTCCGGTCATCCTGCCGCCCGAAGCCACAGTGGCCGAAGCCCTGGCCCACGTCCGGCGGGAGGAGCTCTCCCCGGCGCTGGCGTCGTCTATCTTCATTGCCCGGCCGCCGCTGGAAACGCCCACGGGCCGGTTCCTGGGCGTGGTCCATATCCAGCAGCTCCTTCGCTACCCGCCGCCTGAGCCGCTCGGCAACCTGGTGGACAAAAATCTGGAACCCGTTTCGGACCAGGCCCACATCAGCGAGGTGGCCCGCACCCTGGCCACCTACAACCTGAACTCCCTCCCCGTGGTCAACGAGGACGGCCGGCTTGTCGGGGCGGTGACTGTTGACGATGTGCTGGATCACCTGCTCCCGGATGACTGGCGCGCCCACGATGATGACGCCCCGATAAGGAAACTTGGAGGCCGCATTGGCTGATCTCAGCTCCACGAGGAACACCGGACACCGTCCGGGAGCAAAGATCACTGGCGGCCTGGACACACCACTGAGCGGACGCCAGCGGATCCTGCCCAAGTTCTCTCCCAACCCGGACGCCTTCGGCCATGCCACGGAAGGTTTCGCCCGCTTCATGGGCACGCCGCAGTTCCTGGTCTACATGACGGTGTTCGTCGTGGTCTGGCTTGCCTGGAATACGTGGGCTCCGCTGGAGTGGCAGTTCGACTCACGTGAGCTCGGATTCACTTTGCTGACCCTGATGCTGTCCCTCCAGGCTTCCTATGCGGCTCCCCTGCTGCTGCTCGCCCAAAACCGCCAGGATGACCGTGACCGCGTCTCGCTGCAGCAGGACCGCCAGCGCGCCGAACGCAATCTCTCGGACACCGAGTACCTCACCAGGGAGCTGGCCTCCCTCCGCATCGCGCTGCGCGAGGTTGCCACCCGCGACTACGTCCGCGCCGAGCTGCGCAGCCTCCTGGAGGACATGCTTGAGGCGCAGGAGGAACTCCGCACCCATGACCCGTCCGGCGCCGGCAGCCACGAGTCGCCCAAGGACAAAGTCAAAGAGAAGCTGAAGGAACGCCGCGACAAACAGCGCAACCCGCGGACCCAGCAGATCCCTAAGATCAAGCCGGACCACCCCGGCTATCCTGCACACCTCAATCCCCCCGAAAGCTGAGCACTGACTGCATGGACACCCCCCTGGCCCAGGCAGTGGACGCTGCACTGGCCACTGTCATCGACCCTGAACTGCGGCGCCCCATCACCGAACTCGGCATGGTGGAGTCGGTGCACATTGCCGACGACGGCCGGGTCCGGCTCGCGGTGCTGCTCACCATCGCCGGCTGCCCCCTGCGCGGCACCATCACCGCGGACTCTGAGGCGGCGCTGTCCGCAGTCCCGGGCGTTACCGGCGTCGACGTCGAACTGAAAGTCATGACGCAGGCGCAGCGCGATGCCCTGAAGGAGCAGCTTCGGGGACACGGGGGCCAGCGCGGCATCCCCTTCAACCAGGCCGGTTCCCTGACGAAAGTGTTCGCGGTGGCCAGCGGCAAAGGCGGCGTGGGCAAGTCCTCGGTCACCGTCAACCTCGCCTGCGCCATGGCTGCCCAGGGCCTGCGTGTCGGCATTATCGACGCCGACGTGTACGGCTTTTCGGTGCCGGCACTGATGGGCATCGACCAGTCCCCCACCCGCGTGGACGACATGATCCTCCCCCCGGTCGCGTACGGGGTGAAGGTCATTTCCATCGGCATGTTCGTCAAGGGCAACCAGCCCGTGGCCTGGCGCGGGCCCATGCTGCACCGGGCGCTTGAGCAGTTCCTCACCGACGTCTACTTCGGCGACCTGGACGCCCTGTTCCTGGACCTGCCGCCGGGGACCGGGGACATCGCCATCTCGGTGGCGCAGCTGCTGCCGAAGGCCGAGATCCTGGTTGTGACTACACCCCAGACGGCGGCCGCGGACGTCGCCGAACGCGCCGGCGCCATCGCGACGCAGACGGGTCAGTCAGTGGCCGGCATTGTGGAGAACATGTCCTATCTTGAAATGCCCGACGGCGGCAGGATGGAACTGTTCGGCAGCGGCGGCGGGGCTGTCCTCGCCGAGCGGCTGAGCGCGACCGTTGGGGCGGACGTGCCGCTCCTGGGCCAGATTCCCCTGGACATCCTGTTGCGGGAGGGCGGCGACGCGGGCGAACCGATCGTGCTGGGCAGGCCGGAAACGCCGGCGGCCAAGGCACTGACTGGGATCGCGGGGCAGCTTGCGGCGAGGCCGCGCGGTTTGACGGGGATGAAGCTGGGCCTCCAGCCGAGGTGACTGTTGACGGACCCGTGGTTGAGCTGTGAGAGCCCGGCTTAGGTGGCCTCGGAGTCGAACGGTGCCTGCTCGCCGTCGGCCAGCCGCTCGATGACGCGTGCGGGACGTTCTTCGGCGTAGGAGGCGGCGGACGCCGCGGCGACTGCCGCAACAGCGGCGGGGGCGCCTGCACTCACCGGCTTGGTGTCGTCGTCGAGCAGCGCTTCCTTGATGATCCGGCGCGGGTCGTACTGGCGCGGGTCGTATTTCTTCCAGTCAACTTCGTCGATGTCGATGCCGACTTCGTCCTTGATCTGTTCCCGGGCGCCGGACGCCATCCGGCGGACTTCCTTCACCAGGTTCGCCAGTTTCTGGGTGTATTCGGGCAGGCGGCTGGGTCCGATCACCAGGACGCCGATGATCAGCAGAAGGAGAAACTCCGGGCCGTTGATTCCAAACACTTTAGGAAGATTACCCTCTCCGGCGTGCTGCTGACGATTCGGACGCGGGCAGCACCCTGGACGGCGCAAAGGACGGGTGGCTCATGGTGTGAAAAGCTCCATGATGCGCCCCAGGCCGCGCTTCAGCCTCGCAGGCAGGTCCTCCGCAGCGTGCACGGCGGCATTGTCCGTCCCGGGCCCTGCCGGGCCACCTTCCACGCTGCGCACGGCTGCTGCGGAACCCGCGCTCATCAGCTCTGCCAGACCGTCGTCGGCTGCGTCCGCGGGAAGATCCGAAATGTACGTAAACGTCACATCGGAGGTCTGATAAATGGCTTTCCAGGGGGCTGATGGGTTGATCCACAGCGACCCGCCGGCAGGAGCCCCGCCTTCCGGGGCAGGCACAAATCCGTCTTCGGCAGCGGGGCGTCCCGTCAAAATATTCGTGGGCGGGGAATTGACTGCCACAGCTGCCGCACCGCCTGTTTGGGGTGCCTGCGGGTGCTGTTCCAGGACAGTAGCAAAGTGCCGGCCGTCCGTTAGCCTCAGCTCCAGGACGCCCTGCCCTGATACGACCTCACGGCGCGCCCACAGCACGTGGAACCCCAGGCCCCCGAGCTCCGGGCAGGACCACCCCTGTGCGCGGAGGCCCTGAAGTTCCACGGACGTCAGCATGCCGGCTGTCCCCAGCGGCGCGGCACTCGCGTCACCGGCGTCCGGGGAACCTGTGCCGGTGACTGCCGTTCCGGGCGAAACGGCACCGTCTGGCGGGAAGATTCCCTCCGAGGACTGCAGCCCGAAAGCGGCCGCCTGCTGCTGGGACAGGGACGAGGAACCCCCGGCCGCGTTGGGCGTGGGATCACCGGCGAGGAAGTAAGCCGCCCCGGCGACCACCCCGGCAGCAGCCACAGCTCCGCCTGCTGCCAGGCCGAGCGCCTTGACCGCGGGAGAAGCATGAACGGTCGGCCGGGAAGCCGAGGCGGACGGCGCCATGGCGAGCTGCTGCGTCCGGGCAAGCAGCCTGGCCGTCAGGTCGTCGCTGGCGGCGGGGATGGCCGCGCGCCGCATCCGCTCCAGGTACTGGCGCTCACGCCAAAGTTGGGACGCGCATTCAGGACAGGACTGTATGTGCTGCGCGCTGCGGCCGCGCCTGCCCCGTGTCAGGAATCCGCGCGAACAGTTGCCCCCAAGGCCACGCAGCAGGTTTCTCAGCTGACCCATGGAGCCGATCAGAGGATGCCGGCGATGCGCGGCATCTTGAGCCGCGGTTTGAGGGACTGCCTGGTCCGGGGGTCCCGGTGCGCCAGCTTCTCACGAAGCATGGTTCGGCCGCGGTGGATGCGTGACCTCACGGTTCCGAGTTTGACGCCGAGCGCTTCGGCCACCTCGTCGTAGGACAGGCCTTCAAGGTCACAGAGGACGACGGCGGCACGGAAATCCGGCGGCAGTTCCTCCAGGGCGGCCTGCACGTCCAGGTCCAGGTTGTTGAATTCGAAGCTCTGTTCCGGGCCGGGTTCGCGGCCGGGCAGCCGGGATTCGGCGTCGTCGGCGAGGGCATCAAAGCGGATGCGGCTCTTGCGCCGGGCCTGGTCCAGGAAAAGGTTGGTGGTGATCCTGTGGAGCCAGCCATCGAGCGTGCCGGGCTTGAAGTTCTCCAGGGACCGGAAGACGCGGACGAACACCTCCTGGGTGAGGTCCTCGGCGTCGTACTTATTGCCCGTCAGGCGGTAGGCAAGACGGTAGACCTTGGCGGAGTGGTTCGTGACCACTTCTTCCCATGTGGGCCTGACCCACTCGGCTTCCGGCTGGGCGACTGGATCTTCAATTGCCGGGACAGGTGCCACAACTGATGCTGACATCGTCCACTCCCCTCGTGGATGGTACTAACGCCTGGGCGGTTCTGGCACCAGTCGGACTGACACCAGTGCTTCGGCGCCGATCACCTCCTGGATGAGCGGATAACCATCATTTCAAAGTTGGCTGGGAATTTCCTGACTTTCGCCAACCTTCAGCCTTGGGCGGAACCAACCTTCGCTTCGCACTGGCGAACGGTGGTTCCGGTCACATCTGCGGGCAGCCACAGCCTGCCGCGCCGTCACCTCCGGGCCCGGCACCGCCGGACACAGTACGCTGTTAGAAACAATCCCCCTGCCGCCCAGAAAGCGAATCCTCATGAGCGCCGATAAGTCCACGAGCTGGTCCTACGCAGAAGATCTGCCTGCCGAGGATGAAGTCCTGTTGCATGCTCGTGAGCGCTCCTTTGAACTGGGCGTCACTCCTGTGGGACCCGGCGTTGGCGCGGTACTGACGGTATTGGCAGCGGCATCCAAGGCGCAGACCGCAGTGGAGATCGGAACCGGCGCGGGCGTATCCGGCGTCTGCCTCCTTCGCGGGCTCGGCCCCCAGGCGGTGCTGACCACCATCGACGTCGACGTCGAACATCTCCGGGCTGCGCGCGAGGCCTTCCAGGAAGCGGGAAGCCCGGCCAACCGCACCCGTACCATTTCCGGCCGGGCCGGAGACGTCCTGCCGCGCCTGACGGACAGCGCCTACGACCTGGTGTTCATCGACGCGGATAAGCCGAACATTCCCGGATACGTAGAGCAGGCCATCCGGCTGCTCAAATCCGGCGGTCTCCTGATCATCAATGACGCCCTGGACAAGGACCGGGTGGCCAACCCGGCGGCCCGCGACTCCACTACTGCGGTCCTTCGCCAGGTGGGCAAGTCAATCCGCGACGACGATCGCCTGGCCTCGGCGATGCTCCCCACCGGCGACGGACTCCTGGTGGCGGTCAAGAAATAAAGAAGGGCCCGTAGCCTTCTGAACTGCTCCCCGAAAGTTGGACTGAGAAATCAGTTCTAACTTTTAGGGAGCAGCTTTATGCATGGAAGAAGTTCGTTGTCCGAGGAGCAGCGC
>NZ_JAVDRQ010000004.1:0-406060 GCF_031454875.1 Arthrobacter oryzae | reverse complement strand
CACTATTGAGTTCTCAAACAACAGACACACCCGGCACCACCACAACCAACAATTCGGTCAAGGATCGCTCCGGAGCAACTTTCCAAACTTACCCGCTTGCTTCACCCGAGTCAAATCGGCCATCCCGACTCACTTTGCCTTGCGGCGGTCTGTGGTGTCTTGGCTGGCCAACTCCGGGGAGCAGCGCGGAAATAAACTCTACCACTACTTTGGCGAGGACACAAAGCCGCCTCCGTCGGGGACCCAAAAAGCCCGGGATCACAGGGATCCCGGGCTTTTGACGAGTGGCGGCTCTAGCTGGTTAGGCGCCGGCAGCCGGGGTGGCTGGCTTGAAGAAGGCCGCGCCCAGTGGAGGCAACGTGACGCTCAGCGTTGCCGGCTGGCCGTTCTGACCTTCGTCCGAGGCGGTGAGGTCTCCCTTGTTCAGGACACCTGACCCCCCGTAGGCGGAGTCGTCCGTGTTGAGGACTTCCTGCCACGCACCTGTTACCGGAACACCCAGGGTGTAGCCGTGGTGCGGGCCGCCGGAGAAATTGATGGCGCACACCAGCGGGTTACCATCGGTATCCCAGCGGATGAAGGACAGGACGTTGCGGTCAGCATCGCCACCGTTGATCCACTGGAAGCCGCCCGGTTCGTTATCCCGTTCGTACAGCGCGGGAGTCGAGGCGTAGAGCTCGTTCAGTTCCTTGGTGAGCAGCTGGACACCGCGGTGCGCCGGAATATCCGCCAAGTACCAGTCCAGGCCATGCTGTTCGGACCATTCAGCTTCCTGGCCGAATTCCGTACCCATGAAAATAAGCTGCTTGCCGGGGTGGGCCCACTGGTAGGCCAGGAACGCGCGAAGGTTTGCCAGCTGCTGCCAGCGGTCGCCGGGCATCTTGCGGAGCATGGAGCCCTTGCCGTGCACAACTTCATCGTGGCTGATGGGCAGGAGGAAGTTCTCAGTGAACGCGTAGACCATGGAGAACGTCACGGTTCCGTGGTGCCACTTGCGGTTTACCGGGTCTTCCGATGCGTACTTGAGGGAGTCGTGCATCCACCCCATGTTCCATTTGAGGCCGAAGCCCAGGCCTCCGACGCTGGTCGGGGCGGTCACGCCGGGGAAAGCCGTGGATTCCTCCGCGATCATCACAGCGCCCGGGTGGGTCTTGTACACCGTGGCGTTGGCTTCCTGCAGGAAGGAGATCGCTTCAAGGTTCTCGCGGCCGCCGTACCTGTTCGGCTGCCACTGGCCTTCCTCGCGCGAGTAGTCGAGGTAAAGCATCGAGGCCACGGCATCCACGCGCAGGCCGTCGATGTGGAACTCGTCCAGCCAGTAGAGCGCGTTGGAGACCAGGAAGTTGCGGACTTCCGTACGGCCGAAGTCGAAAATCAGCGTGCCCCAGTCCGGGTGCTCGCCAAGGTTCGGGTCGGCATGCTCGTACAGTGCCTCGCCGTCGAACTGGGCCAGGGCCCAGGCATCCTTCGGGAAGTGCGCCGGCACCCAGTCGAGCAGCACGCCGATGCCCGCCTGGTGCAGGGCGTCGACGAGGAACCTGAATTCGTCCGGGTGGCCGAAGCGGGAGGTGGGGGCGAAGTAGGAAGTTACCTGATAGCCCCAGGAACCGCCGAAGGGGTGCTCTGCCACCGGCATGAACTCCACATGCGTGAAGCCAAGCCACTTGACGTACTCCACGAGCTCCTTGGCGAGTTCACGGTAGCCCAGTCCCAGGCGCCAGGATCCCAAGTGGACCTCGTAGACGCTCATGGGCGAATTGTGCGGATCCCGCTCGGCCCGGGCGGCCATCCACTCGTCATCCTTGAAGGCATAGGCCGATTCGACGACCCGGGATGCCGTCAGCGGCGGGACCTCGGTTCCGAACGCCAGGGGATCGGCCTTTTCCACCCAATAACCGGCTTTTGTCTTGATTTCGAACTTGTAGCACGCCCCTGCTAAAACGCCCGGAATGAAAAGTTCCCAGACGCCGGAGGAGCCGAGCGAGCGCATCGAGTTCTCCCTGCCGTCCCAGGCGTTGAAGTCGCCCTTGACCCTGACAGCCTGCGCATTTGGCGCCCATACAGCAAACGACACACCGTCCACGTCCCCAAGCGAGGACTTGTAGTGCTGGACATGCGCGCCCAGCACTTCCCACAGCTTCTCGTGGCGGCCTTCGCCGATCAGGTGCAGATCCACTTCCCCGACTGTGGGGAGGTAGTGGTAGGGATCGTCCATAGCCTGCGCGGGCAAGCCCTCGTACGTGACTTCCAGCCGGTAGTCGGGGACGTGGCCAGCCTGGAGGGGTTCCAGAACTGCTGCCCAGATACCGTTGGCCTCATGCGTCATGGGCACGGTGCCCGCCGCGGTCACAACGGACACAGACGTGGCCAGGTGTTTGACGGTACGGATGGTCACATGGCCGTGGTCGTCAAGGTGCGCTCCCAGAACGGAGTGCGGGGCGTGGTATTCGCCCGACGCCACCCGTGAGAGCGTCTCCGAGTCCACCTGTAGCGGCACACCGGGCCGGTCTGTACGTGCTGAGCCTGTCATTTTGTTACCTTCCGCTGCGGCTGCGGCTGATGCGCCGGAGCCTGTACTGCTGAGGAGACGTCGTGAGGCATTTACCGGAATGTCCAGCCATCCGGGCCTGTTCCGCAACTCATAGACAACTTCATACAACGCCTTGTCCAGCCACAATGCCACAAACAAGGGCGAACGGCGGTCAATGGTCCCGGGGGTAATTTCGCCGTAGCCCGCCAGGAACGCGTCGGCGCAGTCGTTCACCCAGGATTCGGCCACCCGGAACCCGGCCTGCTCGCGTTCGGCGGCACCGGCGGCGTAGTCGAAGGAGCGGAGCATGCCGACGACGTCGCGGAGCGGGACGTCGGGGAAGTTGCGTTCCGCGATGGGCCGCAGGGGTTCGCCTTCGAAGTCCAGGATGGCCCAGCGTTCCGGCTCCCCCGGGCGCCCGGGCACCTGCAGGATCTGCCCCAAATGGAGGTCGCCATGGATCCGCTGCAGCGCCCCGGCGTTGGTGCCTTCAAGCTGGTTGAGCAGGCCGGTGAGGGCGTCGTCGTAAGGCCCGACGGCGGGTCCCGCTTCCGCCCAGGCCTGCCGGACGCGCTGGGCTACCCCGGGGGCGATGTCCTTACCCGGCGCGGATTCCGCGGCCAGGCCCAGCGCCTCGGCCAGCCGCCGGTGCACTGTTGCCGTTGCAACACCGAGTGCATGGGCCTCGGAAGTGAAGTCCTTGCCGGAACTGGCGGCAGCAACGGCCAGCCGCCACGCATCCTTGCCACCGGCCAGGAACTCATGGGCGACCGCGAGTTCGCCTTCAGCTTTGCGGGGCTTATCCTCGGCGCCGTTCACCGGGGCCTCCCACTCCCCTGTGACCCAGCCGAGTGTCGCCGGCACTTCCGATGTCCTGGCCTGCGTCAGGGCTGCGCCGATTTCCACCTCCGGGTTCCGTCCCTCGGACAGCACACGGAAGAATTTCACGATGGCCGCAGAGCCGCCGTCGTCCACTATCACCGAACTGTTTGACTGCTCGCCGGAGAGGACCTTCACGGTACCGGTGGCTGTAGGCAGCCGGTAGTCCGAGGGCACCAGATGGCCCACAGCGTTTCCCGCCGGCGAAGTGCCGCCGCTTCGTATCAGTTCCAGCCAGGCCGAGACAAACACGGGGTCATGGACGGCGTCGTAGATCCAGCGGCGCCCCTGGGCGGGGTCCCCTCCCTCGCCAACCAGCGCAGCTTCCTTGCCGGGCAGGGGTTCAACCCGATAACTCAGCGGAACCTGCACAACGTCGGTGCGGCTGCCGCCGTCGGCCGTGGGGTAGGTGACGGCCGCGAGGAACACCTCAAGGCCCACCTCGCCGCTGCCGTCGTCCAGGCGCACGCCGCCCACAGGTGACAAAGTGAACTCTCCCGTCTTGACGGGGAACCAGCGCTGGCGAGGAAGCCAGGCCTTGAGCAGTTCGGCGAGGGATGGAGTAAGTGTGGATTGGGTCATGTCAGCCTTCGATAGACAGGACCGGGAGGGCCTGGGTGAACGGTGAGGCCGGGTTGGAGGCCGCGGATCGGATGCGAAGCCAGAAGAAATCGTGGCTGCCGAGCGTCAGCGTGAGCAGGCCGTCGTCGCCGATTGCCGGGAACGGCTGCCCGCCGAAGACGTCCCGGAGGCCGCGGCCGGCGAACTGCGGAAGCCGCAATGTGGTGGCCACCGGGTGCTGGGAGAGGTTGAAGGCGCACAGGATCGATTCGGCATCTTCACCTGCGGCATTGTCAGGGGCCAGCTCCCGCAGGTAGGCAAGGACCACGTCGTGATCGGCCTCCACGTGCTTAAAGGCGCCCAGCCCAAAGGCGGGGTGGTTCTTCCGGACGCTCAGGATCTGGCGCGTCCACCTGAGCAGCGACCCGGAGTGCGCAGCCTCGGCCTCTACGTTGGCCATGCTGTAGTTGTAGACCAGGGACTGGATAACCGGCAGGTAGAGCTTGCCCGGATCGGCGTGCGAGAACCCTGCGTTGCGGTCGGGGTTCCACTGCATCGGCGTTCTGACCGCATCGCGGTCCTCGAGCCAGATGTTGTCGCCCATGCCGATCTCGTCCCCGTAGTACAGGAAGGGGCTGCCAGGCAGCGAAAGCAGCAGGGCGTTAATGAGCTCTATCTCGGACCGGGAGTTGTCCAGCAACGGTGCCAGCCTGCGGCGGATACCGATATTGGCCCGCATGCGGGGGTCCGGCGCGTACCAGCCGAGCATGGCCGCACGTTCGTCGGCCGTGACCATCTCCAGCGTGAGCTCGTCGTGGTTCCGCAGGAACGTACCCCACTGCGCACCCTCGGGAATGTCCGGGGTGTCCTTCATCGTCTCGATGATGGGCGCCGCCTTCTGGTCACGCAGCGCGTAGTAGAGCCGCGGCATGATGGGGAAGTGGAATGCCATGTGGCATTCGGGTTCCTCTTCGGTGCCGAAGTACTCCACCACCTCAACCGGGGGCTGGTTGGCCTCCGCGATGATGACCCTGCCCGGGTAGTTGTCGTCCACCATCTTCCGCAGCTTGCGCAGGAAGTCGTGGGTGGCGGGCAGGTTCTCGCAGTTGGTGCCCTCCTCCTCGTACAGGTACGGAATGGCGTCGGCACGGAACCCGTCGATGCCCTGATCCAGCCAGAACCGCACGACGTCGAACAGCGCGTCGATGACCTTCGGGTTCTCGAAGTTCAGGTCAGGCTGGTGGCTGAAGAACCGGTGCCAGAAGAACTGCCGCCGGATGGGGTCGAACGTCCAGTTGGACTCCTCGGTGTCCACGAAGATGATGCGGGCATCCTGGTACTTCTCGTCCGTGTCACTCCACACGTAGAAGTCACCGAACGGCCCGTCCGGATCCTTGCGGGACTCCTGGAACCAGGGGTGCTGGTCCGAGGTGTGGTTCAGCGGCAGGTCGATGATCACCCGGACGCCACGGGCATGGGCCTCGGCCACCAGCCGCTTGAAGTCGCTGATGGTGCCGAACTCGTCGAGCACGGAGTTGTAGTCCGAGATGTCGTAGCCGCCGTCGCGGAGCGGTGACTGGAAGAACGGCGGCAGCCAGAGGCAATCGACGCCCAGCCACTGCAGGTAGTCCAGCTTATCGATGAGGCCGTGGAAGTCGCCCGAGCCGTCACCGTTCCCGTCCGCAAAGCCGCGAACCAGGACTTCGTAGAACACCGCTTTGCGGTACCACAGGGGGTCGTGCTGGAGGCCGGGGGCGTTGAGCTCGAATGTGCCTTTGGGTGTGAAGTGCTGGCTTGGGTTCTGCGGGCTGAAGCTCACGAATGCGACCTCCGGATGTTCAGGATGTGTGCCGGTTCCACGTGTGCGTCCAGGCGCACGTAGTTGTACTCCCCCCACTCCCAGCTTTCACCGGTCAGCAAGTCATCCACGTGGAAGCCGCCGTTGTGCGTAAGGTCGGCCGGATCGAGCTCCAGTGCCGCAAGGTCCAGCGAAACCGTGCTCTCCCGGGTGCCGTGCGGATCGACGTTCACCACGATGATCAGCGTGTCCTTGGTCCCGTCCGGAAGCGTCTTGTGCTTCGAGTACACGATGGTGGCATCGTCTGTGCTGTGGTGGAGCGTCAGGTTCTGCAGGTCCCCCAGTGCGGGGTGCGCGTGGCGGATTTCGTTGAGTTTGGTCAGGTATGGGGCGAGGGTTCGGCCGGATTCCGCCGCCGCGTCCCAGTCCCGGGCCTTGTATTCGAACTTCTCGTTGTCGATGTATTCCTCGGCACCCGGCCGGGCCACGTGCTCATAAAGCTCGTACCCTGCGTAGACGCCCCACAACGGGCTGGCCGTAGAGGCAAGAGCGGCACGGATCTTGAATGCTGCCGGTCCGCCGAACTGCAGGTATTCGGTGAGGATGTCCGGGGTGTTCACGAAGAAGTTCGGGCGGAAGTATGCCGGTGACTTCTGGCTGACCTCGGTGAAGTACTCTTCGAGTTCGGTCTTGGTGTTCCGCCAGGTGAAGTAGGTGTACGACTGCTGGAAGCCTGCCCGTCCAAGGGCGTGCATCATGGCCGGGCGGGTGAAGGCCTCCGCCAGGAAGACCACCTCGGGGTGCTTCTTGTTGACCTTGGCGATGAGCCACTCCCAGAACCAGACCGGCTTGGTGTGCGGGTTGTCCACGCGGAAGATCTTGACGCCGTGGCTCACCCAGAGGAGCACGATCCGGAGGATCTCCTTGGACAGCCCCTCGGGATCGTTGTCGAAGTTCAGCGGGAAGATGTCCTGGTACTTCTTCGGCGGGTTTTCGGCATAGGCGATGCTGCCGTCCACCCGGGTGGTGAACCATTCCGGGTGCGACTGCACCCAGGGGTGGTCCGGGGCCGCCTGCAGCGCCAGGTCAAGGGCAACCTCCAGGCCCAGTTCCCGTGCGCGTGCCACGAAAGCGTCGAAGTCCTCGAAGGTGCCGAGGTCCGGGTGGATGGCGTCGTGCCCGCCTTCCTTGGCACCGATGGCCCACGGCGAGCCGGGATCGTGGGGGCCGGCGATCAGGGTGTTGTTCGGGCCCTTGCGGTGCTGGATGCCGATCGGGTGGATGGGCGGCATGTAGATGACGTCGAAGCCCATCCCGGCGACGGCGTCGAGCCTTTGCGCGGCGGTCCGGAACGTTCCCGACTGCCATTCGCCCGTTGCGTGGTTGCGGACCGCCCCTTCGGAGCGGGGGAAGAACTCATACCAGGCGCCGCGGCCGGCCAGATCACGTTCCACGAGCAAGGGGAAGCGCTCCGAGACGGTGACGAGTTCACGGATGGGCTGGCGTTCCACGATGTCCGCCACTTCGGGGCCGAACCCGGCGGCGAGCCGCTCTTCCGGGGATAGCGACGTATCGGACAGGACCACGACGGCGGTCCGCAGCGTCCGGCGGTCGGAGGAGGGGCGGGCCGGATCTTCGGAAGCTTCGGAAAGCAGCGCAGCGCCTTCGGCCAGCATCAGTTCGACGTCGATGCCCGCTTCGACCTTGACCTCGGCGTTGTGGTGCCAGGTCCCGTACCGGTCGTGCCAGGCTTCAATGGCGAACGACCAGTTTCCGGTTCCCGTAGGAGTGATGATGCCTTCCCACCGGTCGGTGCCCTTTCCGCGGTCGCCACGGGGCGGCTGCAGCCGGATGCGCTGGCGTTCCTTGCCCTTGGGATCAAACAGCACAGCGCTGACTCCGAGCTGGTCGTGCCCTTCGCGGAACGCGGTGGCGCCGACTACAAGCCCTTCACCGGGCAACGCCTTGGCGGGGACCTTCCCTCCGTCCACCACGGGCTGCACGGCGGTGATCGGGAAGCGGCCAAATCGCAGGCCTTCCGTGATCAGGGCCTTGGGCTTTTTGCTGGATCCGGCACTGGTTCGCGTAATAGTCGTCACGGACTCGACGTTATCTAGAAATCCCCCATTTTGCTAAGGGGACTTGCGTTTTTCTTAGAGCAATCCGTCATTTACCTAAAAGAAACCAAAACCTGTTCCAGCGGCCCATCTTGTCGGTTAGTGTGACGCAGGTGAAGGCTATCCGCAGATTTACTGTCCGAACCGTACTACCGGAATCCATCCGGCCGCTGGCCCGGTTGGCCACTAACCTGCGGTGGTCGTGGCACCGCCCAACGCGTGAGCTTTTTGAGGGACTCAACCCCGCCATCTGGGATGAAAGCGCCCACGATCCGGTCAGTTTCCTGGGCCTCGTGAGCAGGGAAGAACTCCAGCGCCTTGCAGCTGACCAGGACGTGGTCCGCCGGGTCCAGGCCGCGGCCGAAGACCTGGACCGCTATCTCGACCAGCCCCGCTGGTACCAGGGCCTGGGCGACGAGGCTCCGTCCTGCATCGCCTACTTCTCACCGGAATTCGGAATCACTGAAGTTTTGCCGCAGTATTCCGGCGGCCTGGGAATTCTGGCCGGCGACCACCTGAAGGCTGCATCGGACCTCGGCGTGCCGCTCATCGGCGTCGGCCTCCTTTATCAGGCGGGCTATTTCAAACAGTCCCTGTCCCGGGACGCCTGGCAGCAGGAAACGTATCCGGTCCTTGACCCCGACGGACTCCCGCTGACACTCCTTCGCGAGGACTCCCCCGACGGCAACGGCAAGCCCATCCAGATCTCACTGCCGCTCCCCCATGGGCGACGGCTGCTCGCGCACATCTGGCGTGCCGACGTCGGGCGTGTCCCCCTGCTGCTGCTCGACTCAAACGTTCCGGGCAACGACGACGCCGCCCGTGGCATTACAGACCGCTTGTACGGCGGCGGTGGTGACCACCGCCTGCAGCAGGAACTGCTGCTGGGCATGGGCGGCGTGAAGGCCCTGCGCGCCTACCAGCGCCTCACCGGCTGCGCCGCGCCGGAGGTGTTCCACACGAACGAGGGCCACGCCGGTTTCCTGGGCATCGAACGCATCCAGGAGCTCATGTCTTCCGAGCATCCGCTGAGCTGGGAAGAAGCACTTGCAGCCGGGCGCGCCTCCACCGTGTTTACGACGCACACGCCGGTACCGGCAGGCATCGACCGTTTCGAGGTCTCGCAGATCCAGCACTTCTTCGAGGGCGGGCTTGCTCCCGACGTGCCGGTATCAAAGATCCTGGACCTGGGGCGTGAAAACTTCGCGGACGGCAATCCCTCCGTCTTCAACATGGCCGTGATGGGCCTGCGGCTCGCACAGCGCGCCAACGGCGTGGCCAAGCTCCACGGCGTGGTGTCGCGTGGAATGTTCTCGGCCCTTTGGCCGGGCTTCGACCATTCGGAAGTCCCCATCACCTCGGTGACCAACGGCGTGCACGTCCCAACGTGGGTGGACAGCCGCGTGTCAAAACTTGCCCGGGACCAGTTCGGTGCCGAGGCGGAAGCCATGGGCCGCTGGGAACTCGCCTACGACGTCAGTGACGAGGACGTCTGGGCACTTCGCCGCGAGATGCGCGTCTCGCTCGTGGAGGACGTCCGCAAACGCGTTCGCGCCGCCTGGAAGAAGCGCGGGGCTGCTGATGCCGAGCTCGGCTGGACCGATTCGGTGCTGGACCCGGACATCCTCACCATCGGCTTTGCCCGGCGCGTACCGACCTACAAGCGGCTCACGCTGATGCTCCGCGAACCCGCCCGGCTCAAGGCCCTGCTGCTGCACGAGACCCACCCCATCCAGCTGGTCATCGCAGGCAAGTCACACCCGGCGGACGATGCCGGCAAGAAGATGATCCAGGACCTGGTCCGGTTCACCGACGATCCCGAGGTGCGTCACCGGATCGTGTTCCTGCCGAACTACGACATCGCCATGGCGCGCACCCTCTTCCCCGGCTGCGACGTGTGGCTGAACAATCCGCTACGCCCCCTGGAGGCGTGCGGCACGTCAGGCATGAAGGCGGCCATCAACGGTTCACTGAACCTTTCGGTTCTGGACGGCTGGTGGGATGAAATGTACGACGGCGAAAACGGCTGGGCGATCCCCACAGCCAACAACAACGCCTCACCCGAGGAACGCGACGACATCGAAGCCTCTGCCCTGTACGAACTGCTGGAAACGCAGGTGGCGCCACGCTTCTACGGGCTCACCGTGTCCGACGCTGCCGGCGCCGCAGGGCCTTCGGAGTCGGGTGCGCAGAAGGTCCCCACGCACTGGGTGTCCATGATCAAGCACACCATGGCGCACCTGGGCCCCGCAGTCTCCGCTGAACGTATGCTCCAGGACTACGTGAACATCCTTTACCGTCCCGCTGCGATTGCGGGGCGTCGGGCGGTGGCGGATTCCTTCTCCCAGGCCAAGTCACTCGCTTCCTGGACGTCACGGCTCCGAGCTTCATGGCCCCAGATCCAGGTGGAACACGTCGATTCTGTCGGCGTCTCCGAGGACCCGCAGATCGGCGACACCCTCCAGGTGAACGCCTACATCGCGCTGCACGATCTCGACCCCGACGATGTCGCCGTGGAAGTCGCCTTCGGCCGCGCCGAGGAAAGCGACGAACTGGCCGATGTCACGGTGGCGGACCTGGTGCCGAAGGAAGACCTCGGCAAGGGGCGCTACCTCTTCAGCGGTTCGCTGCTGATCGACCGGTCCGGGTCCTTCGGCTACACCGTGCGGGTGCTGCCCAAGCACTCGGCCCTCGCTTCGCGGGCGGAACTGGGGCTCATCGTCAACGCCTGACCCGCCGTCAGGCTCCAACGCTCTCTCATTTTTTACGACGAAACGGCAAAGCCTCTCTCACCGGGTGAAAGAGGGTTTGCCGTTTTAGGCCGAAAAGTGAGAGAGCGTTGCGTTTTTGAAGCCCAAACTGCGGGAGGCGGGCTAGAGGCAGACGGTGATCACGGACAGGCTTTTGCCGGCGTAACTCTCCGCATCCTGCAGGATCTCGCAGATGATTCCGAAGGAGCGGTCCGAACGGAAAACGGCCGGCACCTGCCAGATGAACGTTAGAGGTTCCTTGCCGTCGTCCGTGACCGTATCCGCGAAGTCGTGCAGGGAATCATTGAGGGCATCGAGGTTCACGCCGTAGTACTCAGGGAAATCCAGCACTTCGCCGAACGTCTGGAGCACCTCTTTCTTTGTGTCGGCCGCGGGGATCACCAGGACCCGGCGGCCGGCGTCGGATGCCTGCTCGCGCAGTTCATCGATGGTCCACGTGTCAGCGGAGAAAATCTTCATTCGTACCCTTATTTGCCTTCGACGATAAACAGAAACGATTCGTAATGGTCCGGCGTGTAGTATTTTTCGCCGGTTTCTCCCGCGACTATCCTGCGTGCACCGCGGTCGGATTCCCCGGGAGTCCTGACCGTGAATTCCTTGTAGTAGCCGCCGGGCTTCCTGGGAAGCAAGCGCTCAAAGTTGCTGAAGACGGCTCCGTCACGCGAATACGGATAAGGCCCGCCGCGGGCGATGAGGGCCAGCGTCTCCTGTGCCTCCGGTGGGAGCGAGGAGGCAGCAACCGACTCCAGGCCCGAGGTGTTCTGCACATCGGGGGCGGCCGGGACCGGCGCAGTCTTTGCCTGGCCGGGAGTAGCGGAACCGGTCTCGACGGCGGAAGTACCGCCCGCCGTCGGGCTCGCCGAAACAGCAGGGCCGGCCGGGTTCTCCTGGGTGTTGGAGAGCGCCATGCCCAAGCCCACAACCAGTATCAGGACAGCGGCTAAGGTCAGGAGCCTCGCGATCCGCCTCATGGATTCCCCATCTGCCGAATCCTAGGTGCGGTAGATGCTGATGGTGTTGGACTGGACAACGTCACGTTCGCCGGCAGCGACCCGCACGCCTTGGCGGCTGTCGTGGAGTTCCGATGTGGTCAGCCGGAGTTCAAAGAGCCGCTTGCCTGTGTCGTCGTCGTTGGCGACGTCGGGCAGGGTGATCTTGATGTCGTTGGCGCTGCCGTTCACCACCACTAGTCCGTCCACCTGTCCGTCGTCTGACCCGAGCAGGAGCTGGACCACGCGGTGCTGGGGATCATTCCAGCGGTCCATGGACATGGGGTTGCCGTGCTCGTCGAACCAGTGCAGGTACGCCTGCTTGTCCCGGGAGGGATAGTCGTGAGGCTGGCCCGCCAGGAACTCCTTGCGGAGCCGGATGACCCGTTTGGTGCTCCGAAGCATGGCATGGGATTCCGGCGTGCTGGTCCAGTCCAGCCAGGTGATCGGATTGTCCTGGCAGTAGGCGTTGTTGTTGCCCTGCTGCGTGCGGCCGATCTCATCTCCTGCCGTGATCATGGGGATGCCCATGGACACCATCAGCGTTGCCATCAGGTTGCGGCTGGTCTGCGCCCGCAGTGCCAGGATCTCCTCGTCTTCGGTGCGGCCCTCGAAGCCGTGGTTGTAACTGCGGTTGTCTCCGTGGCCGTCGCGGTTCTGCTCTCCGTTGGCCTCGTTGTGCTTACGGTCGTAGGACACAAGGTCTGCCAGCGTGAAACCGTCATGCGCGGTGAAGAAGTTGAGCGAGGCCATGCGGGAACGTCCCGATTCCGCGAAGAGGCCTGCGGAGCCGGAAATGGAGTCTGCCAGGCGGGCCACGGAACCGCCTTGGCCGCCGGCATCGATGGCGGCCCGGTCCGCGACCCAGAAGGACCGCAGCGCGTCACGATAATGGTCGTTCCAGTCCACCCAGCCCGGTGGGAATCGTCCGGTCTGCCAGCCGCCGTAGCCTATATCCCACGGCTCGGCTATCAGCTTGACGGAGGACAGGACCGGATCCGCCGCGATGGCCACGAGGAAGGGGTGGTGCGGGTCGAAGTCGTTCGCGGCGTTGCGGCAGAGGGTTACCGCGAGGTCGAACCGGAACCCGTCGATGTGGAACTCGTCCACCCAGTACCTCAGCGAGTCGAGGACCAGCTGGACCACCCGGGGGTGGCCGAAGTTGAGGCTGTTGCCGCACCCGGTGGTGTCCACGTACCGGCCGTTGCCGTCGTTCCGGTAGTACTGCATCTCCCCCAGCCCGCGGAAGCTGAGCGTCTGCCCGTCCGGACCGCCCTCTGCTGTGTGGTTGTAGACCACGTCCAGGATGACTTCCAGGCCCGCCGCGTGCAGCAGCTTGACCATGCCCTTGAACTCGTCCTGCACGGCCTGCGGTCCCGCCTCTTGCGCGGCCCTGGTGGCGTACGCCGGATGGGGCGCAAAGAATGCCGCCGTGTTGTAGCCCCAATAGTTGGTCATTCCGAGGTTTTGGAGATGCGGCTCGTCCAAGTGGAAATGGACCGGAAGCAGCTGGACCGAGGTAATGCCCAGGCCGGTTAGGTGTTCAATCATTGCCGGATGAGCCATGCCGGCGTAGGTACCCCGGAGGTTCTCGGGGACGTCCGGGTGCAACATGCTTTGGCCGCGGACGTGGGCCTCGTAAATGATGGTGTTGCGCCACGGAACGTGCGGACTGCGGTCGTCGCCCCAGTCGAAGCGGGCGGACATCCGCACGTTGGTGAGGAACCCGTCGCGATCATCCACGGCCCGGCCGTAAGGATCCAGCAGCAGCGGCTGCTCGCCGTCGTCGTCAAAGGGGACGGTGGGCACTGATACCGGCAGGGCGTCATCCTCGGAAGAGGAGCGGAAACCGTACCTGGACCCAACAGGGAAGCCATCCACGATGCCGTGGTGGACGTCATTGGTGACGTTGGGCAGCGTCTTCAGCTGCCACGTCCCGCCGGGCGCGCAGTAGGCGATTTCGAGCGTGCTTACACCGGGCGCGTAGACCGCGACGTTGGCGCAGGCACTCTGAGGATCGTCCGTTGCCGGGGAGCCCGTGCGCGGGACGCTGATACCCAGTGGAAACGGCCGGGAGGCGTCCACGGTTGAGGCTGTGTCTAAGAGTGGCATGACCATTGCTTAAATATTAGCTGTGCCGCACAAATGCCCGATATTTTCCGCAATGTGTCGGGAAATGGGCGGGCGTTGTTCAGCGTTGCATACTGGAAGAACACGCCAAGTTGGAGGTAATTGTGCGAGTTGCACTTGCTCAAGTAGTCACGGGCCGCGACATTTCCGGAAATCTGGACCTCGTGGAAAATTTCGCCCGCCAAGCGAAAAAAGGCGGCGCCGAATTGGTGGTCTTCCCGGAAGCCACCATGCGCGCCTTCGGAAATTCGCTGCTTGATATTGCCGAGCCGCTGGACGGTCCCTGGGCTAACCGTTTGCGGGGAATCGCTGCGGAGCTGGACATCGTGATCGTGGCAGGCATGTTTACACCGGGACACGCCGTGCCTCCCTCCGGGCAGGACGGCGGCGGTGACGGCGGCGGCGAGGCTGTCAGGAAGGTGCGCAATACGCTGCTGGTCACGGGCCCCGGTGTGGAGGCAAGCTACGACAAGATCCACCTGTTCGACGCCTTTGGTTTCGCCGAATCAGACACGGTGGATGCCGGCACCGGGCCGGTCACCTTTGACCTGGGCGGCATCAGCTTCGGTCTGGCCACGTGCTACGACGTCCGGTTCCCGGCGTTGTTTACAGCCAACGCCGACATGGGCGCCGAAGTTAACATCGTTTGCGCCTCGTGGGGATCAGGACCGGGAAAGGTAGACCAATGGCGGCTGCTGGCCCGTGCCCGCGCCGTGGACACCACCACGTATGTGCTGGCGTGCGGCCAGGGCGATCCCGCCACCGAAGGCATCGAAACCAAGGGATCCGCGCCCACCGGCGTGGGGCACTCCGCCGTCGTTTCTCCGCTGGGTGAGGTCCTCGAAGAGCTCGACGGCGGCACTGGACTGCTGTTCGCTGACTTGGACCCCGCCGTCGTCAAGGAAGCAAGGACGAAACTCCCGGTCCTGGCCAACCGCCACAAGTTCTGAACAGGAACAGCAACGCTCCCTCACCCAAGGTGAGAGAGCGTTGCGCGAAAACCCACCAAAGGTGAGAGAGCGTTGGGCAGCACGACCGGCATCCGGAAGCGTGCGTCAAAGCGACGAAGGAGCAGCACGCGGAGGATGGCGGTCGTGCCGCCACCCGCCCCGCTACTCGCTGCAGAACCTACTTCGCTGCGCGCTGCCTGGAGACTTCGTACAGGGAGATGCCGACGGCCATGGAGGCGTTGAGCGATTCCATGGCCGAGTCGATCGGGATGGAAACGATCTGGTCGCAGTTCTCGCGGACCAGACGGCTCAGGCCCTTGCCTTCAGAGCCGACCACGATGCATACGGGTTCCTTGGCCAGGCCAAGATCCGGCAGCGAAACGTCGCCGTCGCCGTCCAGGCCGAGCACGTAGATGCCCATGTTCTTGAACGCCTTGAGGGTGTTGTTCAGGTTGGCGGCGCGCGCCACCGGAACGCGGACTGCTGCACCGGCACTGGTCTTCCAAGCCGAGGCCGTGACGCCTACGGAGCGCCGCTCGGGCACGATTACGCCGTGGCCGCTGAAGGCCGACACGGACCGGATGATCGCGCCGAGGTTACGCGGATCGGTGATGCCGTCCAGGGCGACGAAGAGCGGTGCGTTGGCCACGTGGCCCTTCTTCCAGCTCGCCACGGTTTCTTCCGCGAGCTCGTACGCGTCCTGGTACTCGTACGGCGGGATCTGCAGCACCAGGCCCTGGTGGATGGCGTCGTCCGTCATCCGGTCCAGCTCGGGCTTGCCCGTTTCCAGCAGCGGAATGCCCCGCTCGGCCGCAAGCTTGAGGGACTCCTTGACGCGGTCATCCATTTCAATGCGGATGGCGACGTGGAGGGCCTTGGCCGGGATGCCGGCGCGCAGCGCTTCGACGACGGAGTTGCGGCCGGTGACGACTTCCTCCGTGGCACGGCCCTTCGGACCTGAGCGGGCCCCTGAACCCCGGGCTGCGCCCGGACGCTTCGAAGCAGAGCGCTCGGCGAGCTGCTTGTTCTTGTGGGCCTTGTGGTACGGGCGGTCCTCCGCCTTGGGAGTGGGGCCCTTGCCCTCGAGGGCTTTGCGGCCGTGGCCACCCGTTCCGATGGTGGGGCCCTTCTTCGCTTTGACCGACCGGCGACCGTTGTTGGCCATGAGTTTCACCCTTGCTTTGTTGAGTAAGTCTGACCTCCAGTCTACTTACTCAGGTTAAATCGCAGGCCCGGCCCCTTGCCCGGGCAAAAGGACTGCCCGGTTCAGCCGCGCTTGAGGGTCCAGCTGGCTCCGTCCGGACCGTCCTCGACGACGACGCCGGCCGCTGCGAGGGTGTCCCGGATGGCGTCCGATGCCGCCCAGTCCTTGGTGGCCCGCGCCTCGGCACGGGCACCGAGCTGGGCCTCGACGAGGACTCCCAGGGCGGTGTCCGCCTGGTCATCCCGGGCGGGCGCGGCGACGTCGTTCAGGCCCAGGACGCGCAGCATGTCGGTGACGGAGTGCAGGGCTGCCCGTGCGGCTTCGTTGTCTCCCGCGGTAAGCGCAGTGTTGCCGGCCCGGACGGTGTCGTGCAAGACAGCGAGTGCCTGCGGGACGTTGAGGTCATCGTCCATCGCGGCAGCAAAGGCGTCCGGCACCTCGCCATAGCTGGCGAAGCCGTAGCTTGCAGGCGTGCCGCCGTCACCGCCGGCAAGGGTCCGGACGGCGCGACTGATGAAGCCGTCAATCCGCTCCATCGCAGCGGTGGCTTCCTGCAGCGAGGTGGGCTGGTAGTCCAGGACGGAACGGTATTGCGCCTGGCCAAGGTAGTAGCGCACCACGCGCGGCGAAGCGAGCTCGAGCATCTCGGTGGGGCTGACGGTGTTGCCAACGGACTTGGACATCTTCTCGCCCTGGTACGTCACCATGCCGTTGTGCATCCAGAAGTTGGCGAACGGGTGGCCGGCTGCCTGCGACTGGGCCATCTCGTTCTCGTGGTGCGGGAACCGGAGGTCCAGGCCTCCGCCGTGGATGTCGAACTCCGTGCCGAGGTATTTGGTCACCATGGCTGAGCACTCCAGATGCCAGCCCGGACGGCCGGCGCCCCAGGGTGAAACCCAGCTCGCCGTCGTCGGCTCCCCTTCCTTATGGCCCTTCCACAGCGCAAAGTCCCTGGGGTCCTTCTTCCCGCGCGGATCGGCGTCTGCAGCGCCCTGCATGTCATCGATCTTCTGGCGCGTCAGGGACCCGTAACGGTCCCAGGATCGGACGTCGAAATAGACGTCGCCGGAATCGTCGAGGGCGGGATAGGCATGACCGCGGTCGATCAGGCTCTGGATCAGCGCGTGCATCTCCGGAATGTGGCCGGTGGCGCGGGGTTCGTAAGTGGGACGGGAAACGCCCAGAGTGTCATAGGCCTTGAGGAACGCCTGCTCATAGCGGTAGGCCAGCGCCCACCATTCCTCTTCGCGGATGTCATCCGGGCCTTCCTCGAAGTCCGGCTCAAAGGAGGCGGCGGACTTGGCGAGGATTTTGTCGTCGATATCGGTGACGTTCCGGACCACGGTGACACGGAATTTCCGGTATTCGAGCCAGCGCGTGAGCTGGTCAAAGGCAATGGCGGACCGGATATGCCCGACGTGCGGCAGGCCCTGCACCGTGGCGCCGCAGTAGTAGAGGCTCACTTTGCCCGGTGTCAGAGGGACGAAGTCGCGGACTTCGGCGGATGCTGTGTCGTAAAAGCGCAGGGTCACCGCTCCAGATTAGCTGATGGCCTTGCAGCAGCCGGCGCCGGCCCGGTTATTTGCAGACTTCGCCGATCTTGTTGTTCTGCTCGCTCAACTGCGCGGTCTGCTCGGCGCTCTTGGTGCCAAGCGAGGTGCTGGCGACCTTCTTCATAATGTCGGCCATTTTCTGGATGGGCTCGGCAACCTCGGGGGCAACCTTGTCCGCGACTTCCTGGTAATGCTTGGCAATTTGGTCAGCCTGCTGCTGCTGGTTACCGCTGGGCACGAACGTGTCTCCGTTGAGGAACTTGCAGCTTTCCTCGACACTCATTTTCGGAGTGGCGCAACCGCTCAGCAGCATTCCTGCAACGAGTACGACGGCGGCAAGCGGCTTCTTCACGAGGGGTCTCCTGAGGTGTTCGGCGGAATACTGGCTCCGTTAAGCCTAGGCGAAAGGCCCGCTCCGCTTCAGCCCGCCCGGTAGACCAGCGCGGTGGCGAGGGCTGAGATGCCCTCCCCGCGGCCGGTGAAGCCGAGGCCGTCGCTGGTGGTGGCGCTGACGCTGACAGGGGCCCCGGCTGCCGCGCTGAGGACATCCTGGGATTCCTGCCGCCGCGGACCGAATTTGGGCCTGTTGGCCACGAACTGCACCGCGATGTTGCCGATCTCATAGCCTTCAGCCCTGACAATGCGTGCCGCCTCGGCCAGGAGCGTCACACCGGAGGCCCCGGCGAATTCCGGGCGGTCGGTGCCGAAATGCGTGCCAAGATCCCCGATCCCGGACGCCGAAAAAAGCGCGTCTGCCGCCGCGTGGGCCACCGGGTCGCCGTCGGAGTGGCCGGCCAGGCCCTGTTCGCCCTCCCACAGCAGTCCGCCCAGCCACAGCGCGCGCGGGTTGTCCGGGGTAGCGAAAGCGTGGACGTCGATGCCGATTCCGGTCCGGGGAATGATGGGAACTGCCATGTTCAGCCCTCCACCCAGCGTGCGCCCAGGGGACCCTCGAGCAGGCCTTCGGCAATGATCAGGTCCAAGGGTGTGGTGATTTTGAGTGACTGGCTCGCTCCGCGGACGGCATGGACCGGAACGCCGAGGCGTTCCACGAGCATTGCGTCGTCCGTAATGGCGGCGGACTCGGCTTCGTCAAGGCCAGCCACCTCCCGGTGCGCCTTTATCAGGGTGCCGAGGTCAAACCCCTGCGGAGTCTGCACGGCGCGGAGCTTCTCCCGCGGAGCCGTGCCGACGACGACTTCCGGCGCCACGAGGGCGTCCTCGTCACTCGTGGCTTCAACCGTCTTGACGGTGTCCACTACCGGGATGACCGGAATCACCGCCAGGGCGCCGGCTGCAAGGGCGTCGACTACGCGGTGGAAGACGGATTCCGGCGTCAGGGCTCGTGCGGCATCGTGGACGAGCACGGCCTGCGTGCCGTCCTCCAGCGCAGCCAATGCGGACCGCACAGAGTCAGCGCGCGTTGCGCCGCCGTCCACCATGGTCAGGAGGGGCCCGCCGTCGACAAGCTCGTCCTTGAAGTCTTCGCACATCTGCCGGAGGGCACCGTCGCCCGCCGGCAGCGCGATGCAGACCTGCTGCGCGACGCCGGACGCAACGATCCCGCGCAGGGCGTGCATCAGGATCGGTTCCCCGCCGAGCGGGACCTTTGCCTTGGGCATGCCGTAGCCAAGCCGCTGGCCCGAGCCGGCCGCGACCAGCACAACGGCGACAACTGGGCGGGGGCGGTGGTCCCCCGTGTCCGGCCCGGATACGGCCGAAGATTCTGTTGCAGTCATGGGCACAACACTACGTGCCCGCCCGCTTGCAGTGCCCGGAAAATCCCGGGATTCGTCAAAATCCGGGCAAAAAGAAACCCCGGCGGCTGGTGAGCCACCGGGGTTCAATTCTTAGGAAGCCAAGACCTCGTCGAGAACGCTTGCAGCCTTCTCTTCGTCCGTCTTTTCAGCCAGTGCCAGTTCTGAAATCAGAATCTGGCGGGCCTTGGCCAGCATACGCTTCTCACCTGCGGAAAGGCCGCGGTCGTGATCACGGCGCCATAGGTCACGAACGACCTCTGCCACCTTGATGACGTCCCCGGAAGCAAGCTTCTCCAGATTTGCCTTGTAACGACGCGACCAGTTGGTAGGCTCTTCAGTGAACTCGGCCCGCAGCACGTCAAAGACATGCTCCAAACCTTCTTTGCCCACTACGTCGCGAACCCCAACAAGGTCAACGTTCTCTGCTGGAACTTCAATGGTCAGATCACCCTGGGCCACCTTGAGCTTGAGATACATCTTCTCTTCGCCCTTGATAGTGCGCATCTTGATTTCTTCAATTTTTGCTGCACCGTGGTGAGGGTAAACTACTGTCTCGCCGACCTCAAAAACCATGTGGACTTTCCCCTTTCCCGCAGACCAGTTTATCACGATTCAGGCATACGACTGGCACGGATACAGGCCTGGAACCGCGTAAATACAGGGAAAAAGGGGCTAATCGACCCCCGCCGACCCCTTGACGAATGCGGATATTAGTGCATGAAGGGGGTCATGCCAAGGGCGCCCGGACCATGTTTCGAGCCAGGCAGGGGTGGCGCGGAGCAGCTGGGGGACGGGCATGTTTCGGACACCAATGTGTACTGGCCGAATCCTTGTTTGAGACGGTTTGAGGATAGGCTATGGCTGAATAATGTTTCAAGACTCTCAAGGAGTGCGTGACGTGCGTTTCACTGCGATGAACCGGGGCCAGCGCGGCAAGCTGGCAATGGCAACGGCCGCCGTTGCCATCGGCCTGCTGTCCGTGACCGGCTGCGGCTACATCAACGCCCAGCAGACCACAGAGCAGTACTCGGCGTCGGACGGCACCCGGGAAGATCTTGGCCCGCTCCAGATCCGCAACTTCATGATCGTTTCCACGGGCGAGGACAAGCCGGGCCGCGTGATCGGCGCCATTTACAACTCGTCGTCCAGCGACGTCAAGCTGACCATCAACGGGGCAAGCGGTTCGCAGACGCAGGTGTCTGTGAAGCCGAACTCCTACACCCTGCTTAACAACTCCACGGATCCGGCAATCCTGAGCAGCACCGGAGCCATTCCGGGCTCACTGTCCGAGGTCAGCATTTCGGAAGACGGCACCAATCAGAACGCCAAGGTCAAGGTGCCTGTGCTGGATGCCACCCTGCCTGAATACAAGGAATACCTGCCGGAAGGCAGCGAGCCCACTGTCTCGGAGACGGCCACGCCGGCTCCCACGAGCAGCGAAGGCCACTAGCTCGGCTACTCAGCTGACGCCCAGGTCAGAGACGCAGAAGGAGGGTTCCCGCCGGCGGGAACCCTCCTTCCGTATTACCAGGACTTTCTGTGTAACCGGCCGCGTTGCCTAGGGCTCGAATTTATAACCCAGGCCCCGGACTGTCACCAGGTACCGCGGGGCCGACGGGTCCGGCTCGATCTTGCTGCGCAGCCTTTTGACATGGACGTCCAGCGTCTTGGTGTCCCCCACATAGTCGGATCCCCAGACCCGGTCGATGAGCTGGCCGCGGGTCAGCACCCTGCCGGAATTGCGCAGCAGCATCTCCAGCAGCTCGAATTCCTTCAGCGGCAAGGACACTTGTTCGCCGTCGACGCTCACCACATGGCGTTCCACGTCCATCCTCACGGGCCCCGCCTGGACCGTGTTCGTGATCAGCTCCTCCGGCTCCCCCTGCCGGCGAAGGACAGCCCTGACGCGGGCAACAAGTTCGCGCGAGGAGTACGGTTTGGTGACGTAGTCGTCGGCCCCGAGTTCCAGCCCTACGACTTTGTCGATTTCGGCGTCCTTGGCAGTCAGCATAATGACGGGCACCATGGAGCGCTGGCGCAGTTGCCGGCACACCTCGGTGCCTGACTGGCCCGGCAACTGGAGGTCCAGCAGCACCAGGTCAGCACCGTTCCGGTCGAACTCCGTGATGGCGTCCAGACCGTTGTCCACTACTTCCACCTCGAATCCTTCCTTGCCCAGAAGGTAGGACAGTGGGTCGCTGAACGACTCTTCATCCTCGACTATGAGAATCCTGCTCAAGCGCTGGCTCCTTGCTCATGGACGCCGGTGGCGTCGTGACTGTGTGGTGAGTTGCTGCGGGTGGCCGGTGTTGCCGCCACGGGGGCATCACCGTCGTCCTGCCCCTCCATCTCGGGAAGCCGAATGGTGAAGGTGGACCCCTGGCCGGGCTGCGACCACAGCGTCACCTCCCCGCCGTGATTGGAGATGACGTGCTTGACGATGCTCAGGCCCAGTCCTGTGCCCCCGGTCTGCCGCGACCTTGCGGCATCCACGCGGTAGAACCGTTCAAAAACGCGTTCCTGGTCCTCCGGGCTCAGGCCGTCCCCCTGGTCCGTAACAGAGATGGCGATCAGGCCTTCCTTGGCCCGTACGCCGATCCCCACCCGGGTGTTCTCGGGCGAGTAGCGGATGGCGTTGTCGATCAGGTTCCGGAGCGCCGTGACCAGCAGGTCCTGGTCACCGTAAACCATGGCGTCCACGCGACCGCCGACCACGATCGAGATGTTCTTGCTTTCAGCGGGCAGCTGCGAACGGTCCACGGCGTCGGCGATCACGGAATTAATGTCCACCGGGTGTCCCTGCTGGGCCACGTTGGCGCCCTGCAGCCGGGAGAGCTCAATGATGTCCTGCACCAGGGCTGCGAGCCGCGCCGACTCCTTTTCCATGCGCTTGGCAAAGCGGCGGACGGCCACTTCGTCATCCGCGGACGATTCAAGGGCCTCTGCCAGCAGGGAGATGGCGCCTACGGGAGTCTTGAGTTCGTGGGAAACATTGGCAACGAAGTCGTTGCGGATCTCTTCAGTCCGGGTGATCTCAGTCCGGTCGTCGGCCAGCAGGAGAATGTATTCCTCACCGAGCATGGCCGCACGGACCTGGACAATGATGGTCCCCTGCCCGAGCGGGCCGCGGGGCAGTTCAAACTGTTTCTCGAGGATGACGCCGTCCCGGCGCACCCTCGCCGTCATGTCCAGGAGCTGTTCGTGGACCACGGTGTGCCCGCGGACCAGGCCGAAGGCATAAGCTGCCGGGCTCGCCCTCACCACGCCGTCTATAGCGTCGACCACCACGAAAGCACGGCCGACGACGGCGAGCACCTCCGCGGCGCCGGGGGGCAGCGCCGGTTCGTCGAACTCGACGTCCACCAGCTTGCGCTGCTGTTCACTCACCCTGAAGGCGAGCACGCCAAAGATGCCGAATGACAGGCCGACGAGGCCTGCGATGACACCGATGAGCATTGGATCCACGGGTCCAGCTTATGCTCTGCCCCGGGCCGCAAAGACGAATGTGATGCGATAACCCGATGGGTTCAACTAACGTTCACCTATAGGTGCGTAACAGTTCACCGGCCACTGACAGAGTTATCAGTTGGACTGCAGAGCGGTGACACGAAATCGGCCCCCACCACGGTGAGGGAAGGATTTCCAAGGAAAGGACGCGTAGTGCGCAAGGTTTTTCAGGAGGAGCTCACACAGGTGGGCGAGCAACTCGTCGAGATCTCAAAGCTGGTCAGTGAGGCCATCGAAAAGGCCACGACTGCCTTCGAAGGGGCGGACGTCGACCTCGCCCAGGATGTCATCGCCGCTGACGCAAGGATCGACTTCCTGCAGAACAGTCTGGACGAGCGGGCCATCGATATTCTTGCCCTCCAGGGGCCGGTGGCCAGCGACCTTCGGATGATCGTGGGTTCGCTGCGGATGAGTGCCTCGCTGGAGCGCATGGGCGATCTCGCCCGGCACATCGCCCAGCTGGCGCGGCTCCGCTTCCCCGCCACGGTAATTCCGCCGCAGCTCGCGAACACCTTCAAGAGCTTCGCTGAACAGGACCTCCTGATTGCGAGCAAGCTGACCGAACTGCTGGAGACGCGCGACCTGGAAGTGGCCCGTGACATCCTCAAAGCGAATGCCACGGTCAACGACCTCCACCTGAGCGTCTTCAAGGCGATCGCCCGCAGTGACTGGAACGAGTCCCCGGCAACCACCGTGGACGTTGCACTGGCCAGCCGCTACTTCGAACGCTTCGCTGACCATGGCGTCTCCGTCGCCCAGAAGGTCACGTACCTGGTCACCGGTGCCTGGCACCCGAACAGCACCGAAATCGGCTGACGCTGCCGGGCTACTGCCCGGATAAACGACGGCGGGCCGGTCACCTCAGGTGACCGGCCCGCCGTCGTACGCTTACTTTTTGCCCTGGTTGGCCACCGCGAGGATGGCTTCCTTTGCCGCCTCGGGGTCGAGGTACGTGCCGCCGGGCTTGACGGGCTGGAAGTCCTCGTCGAGGTCGTACACCAGCGGAATGCCGGTGGGGATGTTCAGGCCGGCGATGGCTTCGTCGCTGATGCCGTCAAGGTGCTTGACGAGGGCGCGCAGCGAGTTGCCGTGAGCGGTGACAAGAACGGTCTTGCCTGCCTTGAGGTCTTCCTTGATGTCCGATTCCCAGTAAGGCATCAGGCGGACAAGGACGTCCTTCAGGCACTCGGTGCGCGGGAGGGCGTCGCCCAGGTCCGCGTAACGGGGATCGTGTGCCTGGGAGAATTCGCTGTTGTCGTCCAGGGGCGGCGGCGGGGTGTCGTAGGACCGGCGCCATTCCATGAACTGCTCTTCGCCGTATTCGGCCAGCGTCTGTGCTTTGTCCTTACCCTGCAGGGCGCCGTAGTGGCGTTCGTTCAGGCGCCAGTCACGCTTGACGGGGATCCAGCCACGGTCGGCCTTGTCCAGGGAGATGTTGGCCGTGTTGATGGCCCGCTTCAGGAGCGAGGTGTAGAGGACATCCGGGAGAACATCGTTCTCAACCAGAAGCTCTCCGCCGCGTGCTGCTTCCTCGCGGCCCTGGTCGTTGAGGTCAACATCCACCCATCCGGTGAACAGGTTCTTGGCGTTCCATTCGCTGTGGCCGTGGCGCAGCAGAATCAGCTTGTAAGTCATGGTTTTCATCCTAGCCGAGCAGGCGGTAGCGGTGCCGAGCGTTACATCCGGCGCCATAAGGGCCGCTTTGGCAAGCGACCGTTCTGCAACCGACCGTTAAGCTTGTCCGGTGGTGCAGAAAGCTGAACGCGTAGCCCCCGCCCGGGCCGGGAGCCAGTCCAGGGGCGGAGCCGGCGGAACAGCCAAGGCCGGCAAAAGCGGCAAACCGATCGGCAACATCACGCGCGGCACCACCAACCCCAACCGGATGCGGCGGCTGGACCGGTGGCTCACGGGACCGCAGGCCTGGCGGCTGCGCCGGGCAACCGACCCGCTGGTCGTTGACCTCGGTTACGGCGCCTCCCCCGCGACTGCCGTCGAACTGTTCGACCGTCTGTCAGCAGTGCGCTCGGATGTCCGAGTGGCCGGAATAGAAATCGAACCCGCACGGGTCCGGGCAGCCAAGGCATTGGAACGGCCTGGGCTGAGCTTCCACGTGGGCGGCTTCGAGCTTCCCGTGCCGGGCCAACCGGTGATTGTGCGGGCGTTCAATGTCCTGCGGCAGTATGAGGAAGCCGATGTTGCCGCCATCTGGAGCCTCGTCCAGGGCCGGCTCGGCCAGGACGGGCTTTTCATCGACGGAACCTGCGACGAAATCGGCCGGCGCGTGACATGGGTGGCCCTCGACGGCGCCGGACCGCTCAGCCTCACCATCTCCATGCGCTTCGGCGGCTTTGCGCTGCCCTCGGAAATTGCCGAGAGGCTGCCGAAGGCCCTCATCCACCGAAACGTTTCCGGCGAAAAGATCCACGGCTTCCTGCAGGCATTGGACAAGGCCTGGCTGGACGCTGCCCCGCTGGCCGCTTTTGGGAACCGGCAACGGTGGACGGCCATGTGCCGGTCGATGCTCGACGGCGGGTGGCCCGTTCAGGACGGGCCCTCCCGCTGGCGGCTGGGTGAGTTGACGGTGGGCTGGGACGCCGTGGCGCCCTCACCCTAGTGAAAGCTGCGCAGCTTGGCTTCCTGCGGGAGGCTGCCTGGGCCCACGCCGGCCGGGTTCCCTGAGCGAGCTTGCGAGCTGAGGGGGCCGCCTGGGCGCACGCCGGCCGGGTTCCCTGAGCGAGCTTGCGAGCTGAGGGGGCCGGTGGGGATTACCAGGGGCCGTACGGACCCATGTTGCGGCTGCCGCCGCGGCCGGCATCCTTCACTGCCGGGCGGACGTCCGCGAGGTAGACGGAGGCTGCGGTGACCGCTGCGAGGCCAAACAGGCCGAGCGTGCCGAACCCGCCACCACCGCCGGCATACAGGGACAGGGCACCGATGGCCAACGCGCCGCCGGTCAGGGCCAGCCAGAATGTCTTGGTCCGCTTGGAAACGGCTTCGAAGGCGTTCGCCTTGTGGCGGAGGCAGTCAAAGAACGCCCATGCTTCAAGACAGAACGCCACGAGCGCCAGTACGAAATAGACCGCGGTCTCGACATAGCCAATCATCTGTTTTCCGTCCACGTCCCCAGCCTAACGGTCCAGAGCGTCCAGTGCCTGCTCCAAATCGGCCCAAAGGTCCTCGACATTTTCGATCCCCACGCTCAGGCGGACCAGGTTGTCCGGCACACTGAGCGGCTCTGCCGCGTGCCGGCGTCGTCGTTCGATCAGGGACTCAACGCCGCCCAGCGAGGTGGCGGGCAGCCACAGCTGCAGTGCGCGGACCAGTTTGTCCGCCGCATCAGCGCCGCTGAGCCCGCCGGCCGGGGAGATCTGTACGCACAGCACGGAACCGAAGCTCTTCATCTGCGACTTGGCGCGTTCGTGGCCGGGATCCGTCGGCAGCCCCGGGTACCGGATGCTCGCGACGCGGGCGTGCCCACTGAGCCGCTCGGCGAGGACGGCCGCCGACGCCTGGGAACGTTCGATGCGCAGGGCGAGCGTCCGCAGTCCGCGCAGGGCCAGCCAGGCTTCGAAGGGGCCCGCGATGCCCCCATGGATGATGCGGTGGTGCAGCAGCGTGGCGCGGAGGGCGGCATCGGACGTCACCAGGGCGCCCAGCACGACGTCGGAATGCCCGGCGAGGTATTTGGTGACCGAATGCAGGACGACGTCGGACCCCAGGCTCAGCGGCTGCTGGACCAGCGGGGTGGAGAAGGTGTTGTCGGTAACGACGATGGCACCTGCCTCGTGGGCGGCATCGGTCAGGGCGCGAATGTCGGCGATGCCAAGCATCGGGTTGGTGGGGCTTTCCAGCCACAGCATGCTGGCGGGTTTGCCGTCCGCTGGTGCCAGCAGTGCCTTAACGGCGTCGGTGTCCGCAATATCCACGGTGCGGAGCTCAAACAGCCCCTTCTCCGCGAGTTCGGTGGCCATCACCAGGGAACCGGCGTAGCTGTGCGACGGCATCACCAGGACTCCCCCGGCGGGGATGAGGGACAGCGCCGAACTCACGGCAGCCAGCCCGGAGGCATACAGCAGGCCGGGGAGGGACGCGCCTTCCAGCTGGCCCAGGGCTTCTTCGAACGGATCCCAGGTGGGATTGGAGTAGCGGCCATAGCCTCGGTCGCCGTCGGCGAGGGCCCCTGTCCCGAAGTACGTGGACGACAGGACGATGGGCTGGTTGACTGGCTCATCGCGTTCGCGGGGCGGGCGGCCGGCGGCCACAACCACCGTTTCAGCAGACAGCGCGGCGGCTTGCTGTTCGGAAAGACTCATGGTCAAAGAGTACGTTGGAGGCCTGCAGCGCAGGAAAGCCGTTACGGCCGGGCACCTAAGCTGTCAGTGATTGTCGGTAGGCTGGTCTTGTGACTAACCAGAACCCCGGACTGTTCATCGCCTTCGAAGGCGGCGACGGCGCAGGCAAGTCCACGCAGGCCGCAGCACTGGCCGGGGCCCTTGAATCGCGCGGCATCAACGTGCTGCGGACCCGGGAGCCGGGCGGCACCCCGATCGGCGAAAAACTTCGCTCCCTTGTCCTGGATCACGGCCACGGCCACATCGATGCCCGCACCGAAGCCCTGATCTTTGCCGCGTCGCGCGCGGCCCATGCGGACCAGGTCATCCTGCCTGCCCTGGAACGCGGCGACGTTGTGCTGACGGACCGCTACATCGATTCCTCGGTGGCCTACCAGGGCGCCGGGCGGGAGCTCGGAACCCGTGCCGTGCGTGACCTGAATGAATGGGCCACCTCAGGACTCCAGCCGGACCTCACCGTACTGCTTGACGTCGACCCCGCTGTAGGCCGGCTCCGCCGCACCGCAGGCGACGCCGCGGAAGACCGGATGGAATCCGAAGCTGACGAATTCCATGCCAGGATCCGTGCCGCCTTCCTGGACCTCGCAGCCGGCCGGCCGGACCGCTACCTGGTGTTGGCCGCACACCTGCCCGTCGCCGAGCTGGCCGAGCTCATCCTGGCGCACGTGGATGAGCTGATGCTGTCCCGGCAAGTTTCCCCGCAGGTTCCCAAACAAGGTGTGGCCCCATGACCGTCTGGGATGACCTGCAAGGCCAGCCCGCCGTCGTCGCCCAGCTCCGCCAGGCCGCCCAGGGCGACGGCCTGACTCATGCCTGGCTGTTCACCGGGCCGCCGGGGTCCGGCCGGTCCAACGCGGCGAAGGCGTTTGCCGCTGCGCTCAACTGCGACCAGGAGGACGTCACCAGGCGCGGTTGCGGTGAATGTGCGGCCTGCCTGACCATCCTGGGAGAAACGCATTCGGACGTTGCCTTCGTCCGCACCGAAAAGGTCACCATCACCATTGACGAGGCACGGGACCTGGTGTCCACTGCGGGAAACCGGCCCTCGTCCGGACGGTGGCGGATCATTGTGGTGGAAGATGCCGACCGTATGGCCGAACGGACCACGAACGTACTGCTCAAAGCCATCGAAGAACCCACTCCCCGCACCGTGTGGATGCTCTGCGCCCCTTCCCCGGCGGACGTCCTGGTCACTATCCGCTCCCGTTGCCGCGCCGTGGCGCTGCGGCTCCCTCCCGCCGCTGATGTTGCGGCCCTGCTGGTGCGGCGCGACGGCGTGGACCCTGCCCTCGCCGAACGTGCCGCCCGCGCAGCGCAAAGCCACGTGGGCATTGCACGCCGGCTCGCCCGGGATGCCGATGCCCGCGAACGCCGTCTGGAAACGGTACGGTTCCCGCTGGGATTGCGGGGCATCACCGCGGCTGTCCTGATGGCCGAAAAACTTGTGAAGATCGCCACGGAGGAAGCCAACAGCTCCAATGAAGTCCGCGATGCCGAGGAGAAGGCTGCGCTCCTGGCTACACTCGGCGCCCCCGAAAGCGGCACACTGCCGCCCGCCATGCGAAGCCAGGTCAAACAGCTCGAGGATGACCAGAAGCGGCGCGCCAAACGCTCCATCACCGACTCCCTTGACCGGACGCTCACGGACCTGCTCTCGTTCTACCGGGACGTGCTGATCATCCAGATGGGGAACGCTGTGGAACTGGTGAACGTTGAACTCAGGAGCGAACTGACGGAGTTTGCCGCCCGTTCCGGTGCAGAGGCAACGCTCGCCAGGATGGACGCGATCAACAAAGCCCGCCAGAGAATCACCACCACCAACGTTGCACCGCTGCTTGCCATCGAATCCATGGCCGCGAGCCTGATCTAATGCCGTCCCGTCCAGCCCGTCCCGCCGCGCGTTTCCCGCCCGAGCCCACGCCAAGTCCCCCAAGGAGCCCTGCATGAAGCCTGCCCGACGTCTGCCCCTACGGTCACGGTCCGGAGCGGCCGCGGTCAAGGCAGCTGCCGGCTCCCTCGCCGTGCTGCTCGCGCTCACAGGCTGCACGCTGTTCGGCACGTCCAACGGCGGTTCCAACGGCGCAAGCACCGGTAAGGCTGATCCTTCAATCGCCGAGGCGGCTCCCGAGGAACTCCGGAGCTTCTACTCGCAGGAGGTCGCCTGGACCGCCTGCGAGGACAAACTCCAGTGCGCCAAAATCAAGGTGCCGGTGGACTACAGCAAGCCTGACGGTGACAGCATCGAGATCGCGGCGCTCAGGATGCCGGCAACGGGAAACAAGACCGGCAGCCTGCTGGTCAACCCCGGCGGTCCGGGCGGCTCGGGCTACGACTTCGTCAAGGACGCCGGCGCCACGAATATTTCCAGTGAAGTCCGTTCCAGCTACGACCTCGTCGGGTTCGACCCCCGGGGAGTGAAGAGGTCGTCCCCCGTAACGTGCCTCACCGACCAGGAACGGGACCAGTCCCGCGCCAAGAACTACGACTTCAGCACCGACGCCGGCCTAGCGGCCGCCATTGCGGACAACAAGGCAACGGCGGCAAAGTGCGCCGAAAAGACGGGGCCGCTGCTTGCACATGTGGACACCGTCAGCGCAGCCAAGGACCTGGATATCCTGCGCGCCGTGGTCAACGACGCCAAACTGAACTATCTGGGCTATTCCTACGGCACGTTCCTGGGATCCACGTACGCCTCGCTCTTCCCGGACAATGTAGGCCGCATGGTGCTGGACGGTGCGCTGGACCCTTCCCTCAGCAACGAGGAACTCACCAGCGGCCAGGCGCGCGCGTTTGAGAAAGCCGTCCGCGCCTACGTGGAGAAATGCCTCGGGGACGGCGGCTGCCCGCTGAGCGGAACAGTGGACAGCGGGGTCCAGCAGATCCGTGACGTAGTGGCTGCCGTGGATGCCAATCCGCAGCGCGCACAGGACGGCAGGCTGGTGACCGGGTCGGCATTCGTCAGCGGCCTCATCCTGCCCCTGTACAACGACGACAACTGGCCGCTGCTGACCCAGGCACTGGACGCTGCCCTCAAGGGCGACCCCTCACCGATGCTGCGGCTGGCCGATTTCGGCGCCGACCGGGATCCGAGCGGCAAGTACACGTCCAACAGCGCCTTCGCCTTCAACGCCATCAACTGCCTGGATTACCCCATGGTCACGGACCCCGCCGCCATGCGTGCCGAAGAGCAGAAGCTGCGGCAGGAATCCCCCACCCTGGGCTACTTCTTCGCCTACGGCGGCACCAACTGCCAGGACTGGCCCTACAAGAGCATCCGCACACCCGCACCCGTGGAGTACTCCGGCTCGGCGCCCATCGTGGTGGTCGGAACCACCGGTGACCCCGCGACCCCCGTGGAGTGGGCCGGCGCCCTGCGCAAGCAGCTCGGCAACGCCTCCCTGGTGACGTGGACTGGCGAAGGCCACACCGCCTACGGCCGTTCCAACAGCTGCGTCACGGAGGCCGTGGACGGTTACCTCCTGACAGGGGAGCCACCTGCGGACAACACGGAATGCTAGCGGCGGGCTGACGTAGCGCGTCAGTGAGGACGTAGCAGCCTAGGCGGACCGCGGCTCAAGCAGCACCGGCAGGTCGCGGATGGAATGCACGACGGCGGTGGCGCCGGCCGCGCGGAGCGCTGGCTCCCCGTGGGCGCCGGTGAGGACGCCGGCGACAGTGGTGGCTCCGGCCCGCAGTCCCGATTGGATGTCTGCGCAGCTGTCCCCCACCACGGCGACCTCACGGACGTCGTCCAGGTCCAGGGCGAGGACGGCCGTCAGGATCATGTCCGGATAGGGCCGGCCCCGGCCCGCATCGGCGGGACAGAGGCTGAGGTCCGCCAGCCCCATCCAGCCAAGGCTTTCCAGGACCATGTTCTGCGTGTGGCGTCCGAAGCCCGTGGCAAGGCAGACCATGATGCCGGCTTCACGGAGCCAGCCAATCGCGTCCTCGGCGCCGGGAACGGCCCGGATGACGCCGTCGGCTATCAGCTCATCGCAGCTGCGCTCGAAGAACGCGTTCGCTGCTGCGGCACGCGCCCGGTCCTCAAACAGGTGGCTGAAGACGGCGAGCTTCGACATCCCGGACGTGTCTCTGGCGTACCGGAGCATGCGCTCGAACTCCGCAGAGCCCTCCCCTACGCCCTGGTCCGCCAGGGTGCGGCTCATGGCACCCTCCATGAGGCCGCCGTCGAACACGGTTGTTCCCACCATCGCCAGCACGGCGAGCCGGACGTCATGGGCGGCGCCGCCCGGCAGCGTCCCGTGCAGTGTTGCTGCGGTTGCTGTTACGGATACGTCTGCTGTGTCCGGAGTCATGGCCAAGCCCCTTCGCTGACTGGCAGCCGTAGACGCGGCCGCGGTTGATCCTTCCACAGTGGGAGCCCGCCGAAACCCCCGGCTGAACCCGCTTCGACCGCAGGGTGAACATCCAGACAACGTCCGCCCCGGCACTTCCGGGACACCGCCTGCCCTGCCGGGCCGGCAATCTTGCGAATGAATGAATCGCTCATTTTGACCCGGGCAGGGGACTCTATTACAGTTGTCTCTTGCATGATCCGCCCGGTTCTTCCGGGTCATGTCATGCGGTGCTTCCTTAGCTCAGTCGGTAGAGCGTTTCACTCGTAATGAAAAGGTCATCAGTTCGATTCTGATAGGAAGCTCGGGAAGAACCCCGTGTTGTCGCTGGTTCGGCGATGATGCGGGGTTTTTTACTGGCTTGATGCGGGTGCCCGTGACCGGTTGCAACCCGGCTCCGACTACCCTCCCCCCGACGCGCTCGCTCGTCTCGGGTGCGATTGGGTTGCCGGTCACGCGCGCTTGAAGGTGACCCCGCCGATGAGCCCTGCGAAAGCCGCCGGCAAGGCGACCAACCCGAAGACCTGCGGCATCAGGGACGGTGGCGTTGTGACCATCGTGGCCATCCCCACCAACGCAACCGGCGCGGCAACGCAGATCGTAACCCAGAGCGGATACTGCCGGATCTGTGACCAGACGGCCGCTGCGATAGAGGCAGCCGACCCGGCGAGCATGAACAGCCGGCCGATGCGCAACCGCTCCACAAACTCCGGCACAGGCTCGTAGACGAACAGCATTGTCCGCTCCAGCGAAATGCCCGTCAGGACGATGGACGCGCCGACCAGCAAGGCCCAATGCAGCGCCCGGCCCCTCCACCACGGGCGGACGACGTAGCGTTCATCACTCGGTGAGTTCGTCACTCTGCGATCTTATCCACTGGTTGCTGCAGGGGACCGCCACAGTCAGCGGGGCTCACTTCAGGGCGCGGAAGCGGCCCCGGACCATATGATGCTCGCATGGACGAGCAACAACTGGCGGATATCGCCGACGCGCTCTACAGGCTCCCGCTGGAGGAGTTCGTGACCGCGCGGACAGCAGCCGCCAAGGCTGCCGCGGCGGAGACCGGTCGCGGCCCGGCCGACGACGTGCGGGCCCTGCCCAAGCCCTCCGTGGCGGCGTGGGCCGTCAACATGCTGGCGGTACACCGCCCTGGCCCGCTCAGGGAGCTTGCAGAACTCGGAACGCTCATGCGCAGCGCGCAGGAGGAGCTCGACGCCGGCGCCCTCCGCTCGCTCGCCCAGGAGCGGCGGCAGTTGCTGAACAGGGTCATGGACACCGCACGTACGGTGACGGAAGAGCACGGCCGCAAACTGAGCGGCGCGGTGGCCACCGAAGTGGAACAAACGTTGCGCGCCGCAACCGTTGACGAGGGTGCGGCCGCCGCCGTGCGGAGCGGCCGGCTACTCAGGGTGCTTTCGGCGGACGGCGTGGACAGGGTGGATCTCCGCGACGCTGTGGCAGTCCCTTCCGTACTGACCCTCCCGGCTGTTCCGGCGCCGGAGACAGGAACGGCATCGGAATCAGCAGAGGCCCCACCGGCGCCCGCGAAGCCCAAGGGCCGAGCCACGAAGGTCGGCATACCGTCGACCGGGGCGACCGGGCCGCCCGCCTCGTCCGGGGCGACCGGGGCGACCGGCGCGCCCGCCTCAGCTTCCGCTGACAAACCGCGCCTGAAGGCTGTCCGAACGGAACGGCCGGCCCCAACGCCGTCGGCTGTGGAGCGGGCCGAGGCCCGGCTGGCAGAAGCGGAAGAGGCCGCACGCGCGGCAGCGGAGGAAGCCAGCCTCCGTACGGCGGAATTTGAAGAAGTAGAGGCGGACTTGGCACGGCTCGGGGACGAGGCACGCCGCCTCCGCGAGCGGCTCAAAGCTGTCGACGCCGAGTTCGAGCAGGCCAGGAAGCAGCGGGATGCTGCCGCCGCCCAGAGGCAACTCGCCTCGCGTGCCGCGGAAAAAGGCCAACGGGCGGCGATGCTCGCCCGGGAAAGGGTGCTCCGGCTTCGCAACACGCCGGACTGACTGGCCTTTACTGTCAGAGGCCGGTTGCACACTGGATTCATGGATACGAACGTCAGCAGCAACAGCGCCACCACCCGGGCTCACCACGGCGCAGACGCCACCGGGCACCGGGAATTCCACGTCACCTACTTCGATGCCGACTGCGGGCTGGTCCGGTCAGAGGTGTTCGACAACCTGGCCGAGGCTGAGCGTTTCGCCAGCCGGAATGTTTCCGACGAGCAGGGCTGGGCCGTCGTCGACGCCGTGCCCGCTCAGCAGGACCGCCTGGCAGCTTGAGGTAAGGCGGAGGCCCCGCACTGCATCAGTGCGGGGCCTCACGCCCCCTGGAGGCGGATGACCTTAGAGGCGGATGGCCCCTAGGCGAAGTCGGAGACGGCCGGGTCCGGCCCGATGCGGCCGGCACCCTCTGCCGTCCGGTCCAGCCCGTTGATGGCCTCGAGGTCGGCGCCGTCAAGCGTGACGTCGAGGGCCGCATGGTTTTCGCGGATCCGGGACTCCGTGACGGACTTCGGAATCACCACGTTGCCGATTGCCAGGTGCCAGGCTATGACCACCTGTGCCGGCGTGGCATTGTGCTTGGCCGCAATTTCGGCAATGACCGGGTGCTCCAGGAGCTCGCCGCCCTGGCCCAGCGGTGACCATGCCTGCGTGAGGATGCCCTTGGACGCGTTGAATTCGCGCAGTTTCGCCTGGTTGAAGAACGGGTGCAGCTCCATCTGGTTGATGACCGGGACAACGCCCGTCTCGTCGATGATCCGCTGCAGGCCCTCGGTGGTGAAGTTTGAGACACCGATGGACTTGACCCGGCCGCGCTTCTGCAGCTCGATCAGCGCTTTCCAGGTATCCACATACTTGTCCTGCTTCGGCTGCTGCCAGTGGATCAGGTACAGGTCCAGCGTCTCCAGGCCCAGGCGCTCCATGGATGCCTCGAAGGCGGCCAGGGTGGTCTCATACCCTTGGTCCGCGTTCCACAGCTTGGTGGTGATGAAGATGTCTTCGCGCGGCAGCCCCGCGCGTTCAATGGCCCGGCCCACGCCTTCCTCGTTGCCGTAGATCCTGGCGGTGTCGATGTGGCGGAATCCGGCCTCGAAGGCCTGGACCACTACCTTTTCCGCAACGTCGTCCTCAACCTGCCACACCCCGTAGCCAAGCTGGGGAATGGTGTTGCCGTCGTTGAAAGTCAGTTCGGGAGAAAGAGTCATTTGTTCATCGTGCCAAGGGGCGGCGGCGTCCGCCCAGTGAAACCGGCAGGCTAAGCTACGCGCGTAACCGGGAATAGCGGCGCCGTCAGCCCTGTCAGGCAGCAGCCCGCTATGAATCCTGCGGCTGCTCCGAAAGGCGGCGTTCGGCGTCGGCGATCTGTTCAAAGACCGATTCCGCACGGCGGCGCACCGAGGCAGCCCCTACCGGTATGGGCCCGACGGCGAGGCGCAGCATCGCTGCCGCCTCCGCCGTGGTGGCGAGGGAGTTGCCGGCCTTGGACAGCGACCGGTGCACCCCGGCCAGTGTTCCCGGTATGTCCAGTCCGTCGCTGGGTGAGCGGCGTTGCGCCTCGACGCAAACCTGCCGGACCCGGACGGAAAGGTCAGCGAGGTCGTTGGCGATTTCGACTAGCTCGGCATACAACTGGTCATCCTCCACGCCCTCCAGGACCTGGTGGAACCGGTCGAGGCCGCGGTGGAAACGGTCGTGGGCGCGGCGCCAGAGCCCCTTGCCCAGCTCGGCGTCGTCCTTCCGCCCCTGACGGGCGGCTGCGAAGAAAGCCACGGGAACCCTAAAGGTACTGGCCGGGACCATGGTCCGGATCTTCGGGCGTGCCGGCCTTCTCGGCGCCGGGGCTCGCGGCCCGGGCACGTTCGGGTGTTCCGTCCGCGCCGATGACGACGCCGGGTGCGATCACGGTGCCGGGGGCAACTGGCGCAGCTGACGCTGCGCCATGGCGTGTTCGCGGGCGGCGTGCTGAGCGGCGATGGCGGCCTGGATCCCGTGGAACAGCCCCTCGAGCCAGCCGACCAGCTGGGCCTGGGCAATCCGGAGTTCCGCGTCGGACGGCGTGGCCTTCTCCGGGAACGGCAGGCTGATCCGTTCCAGCTCCTCAATGAGTTCCGGGGCCAGCCCGTCTTCGAGTTCCCTGATGGAGCGTTCGTGGATTGCCGCCAGGCGCCCGCGCGCGGCGTCGTCCAGCGGTGCCGCCTTCACTTCATCCAGCAACTGCTTGATCATGGTGCCGATCCGCATCACTTTGGCGGGCTCGTCCACCAGGTCCTGGACGCTGGCCCCCTTGGGCCGCGTCGCCGCTTCAGGGTTCGACGCCGCCGGGCCGGAAGGAACCGCGTCGTCGACAGTGGTGCCCTCTACAGGGGCGTCAACCGCGGGCTGAGTGTCGTTCGGGTCGCTCATGGCTTCATACTCTCACGAGCCGCGAGCCCGGACGCCAGTCAATGAACCCGATTGAACCGGACGGAACGTGTGGAACACCGGAAAGGCCGAAGGCGCCGTCGGACCCTAAGGATCCGGCGGCGCCTTCGTATGGCGACGTTGTCTTCAGCGGCAGCGGCCGCTCAGCAACAGCGGCCTTGGGGGTTGCTGTCCTGGCGGTCCGTGTGGTCCCGCCAAAATGCGCGCTCACTCATGGGCGGGTCCTTGTGCCCTGAGGCGGCGTGATGCTCCAAGTACTTCGCATAAGCGTCCGCGCCCATCACGCTGCCGAAGTAGCGGGCAAAGCCACGGAACCCTTCGAGGATCGCGTTCATTTCCGGGGCCGCATCAGTGGTGCCCGGGCTTTTCGAGCCGCAGCTCGGCAGGGAGTTTGTTCCATTCGGCCATGAGCTCCCGCTCCGCCGCGGTGGGAATAAGCCCCGCAGGAGCGTAGCCCCTGGACGGCACGGCCGGGTCCTCGTGGTCATCATGGGCAACGCCGGCGGCCTCGTTGCGGAAGGCGTTCACCGTGGCGATGATTCCCGTGATGATGACGATGATGCTTAGCACCACGAAGATCACCGACAGCCAGCCCTGGATCATGGTATTGCGGACCACTGCCTCCATGGCAGCCACGGTCTTCGCGGTGCCAAATTCCGTCTTGCCGTCCGCCAGGGCCTTGGAGAAGGCCGCATTGTTGGCGAAGTAGCCCACGGCCGGGACGGGCGAGAAGATCTTCTGGAAGCTGGCGGTGATGGTCACGACGGCCGCGAATGCCAGCGGCAGGGCCACAATCCAGAGGTACTTGAATGAGCCCCGCTTGGCCGCGATGGCCAGGCAGACGGACAGGGCGATGGCCGCGAGCAGCTGGTTGGCGATGCCGAACAGCGGGAAGAGCGTGTTGATGCCGCCCAGCGGGTCGGTAACGCCCATCAGCAGCACCGCGCCCCACGCACCCACCATGACGGCCGTGCAGAGCCAGGCTCCCGGCCGCCACGAGTGTTCCTTGAACTTGGGGATGAAGTTGCCGATGGAGTCCTGCAGCATAAAGCGGGCCACACGGGTGCCGGCGTCCACGGCGGTCAGGATGAAGAGCGCTTCGAACATGATGGCGAAGTGGTACCAGAACGCCATCATGGCCGTGCCGCCGATGAACTGCTGCATGATGTGGGCGAGCCCCACAGCCAGTGTGGGGGCACCGCCGGTGCGGGACACAATGCTTTCCTCGCCGACGTTCCTGGCGGTCTCGGCCAGTAGATCCGGGGTGAGGTTCACACCGGCAAGCCCCAGGCTGTTAACCCAGGTGGCGGCAGTTTCCACCGTGCCGCCGGTCAGTGCCGCCGGCGAGTTCATGGCGAAGTACAGACCGCGGTCGATGGAAATGGCCGCCACGAGGGCCATGATGGCCACGAATGATTCCATCAGCATGCCGCCGTAGCCGATCAGGCGGGTCTGGCGTTCCTTTTCGATCAGCTTCGGTGTAGTACCGGAGGAGATCAGGGCGTGGAAGCCGGACAGGGCGCCGCAGGCAATCGTGACGAAGAGGAACGGGAACAGCGCTCCGGGGAACACCGGTCCGTTCTCCCTGCTGGCGAACTCGCTGAAGGCCGGAACGGTGATTTCGGGGCGGACCACGATGATGGCCAGCGCGAGCATGACGATCACGCCGATCTTCATGAATGTGGAGAGGTAGTCACGGGGCGCCAGCAGGAGCCAGACCGGAAGGATGGCGGCGATGAAACCGTAGATGATGAGGCCCCAGGCGATGGTGACTTTGTCCAGGTGGAAGAACGCGGCACCCCACTCGGTTTCCGCAACGACGCCGCCGCCGATGATCGCAGCCATGAGCAGGACGAAGCCGATCAGGGAAACTTCCAGGACCTTACCGGGCCGGATGAAGCGCAGGTAAACGCCCATGAAGAGCGCGATCGGAATGGTCATGCCCACGGAAAAGACGCCCCACGGGCTTTCGCCCAGTGCATTAACGACGACGAGGGCGAGGATGGCCACAATGATCACCATGATGAGCAGGGTGGCGATCAGGGCGGCGGTGCCGCCGATGACGCCCAGCTCCTCGCGGGCCATCTGACCCAGCGAGCGGCCGCCGCGGCGCATCGAGAAGAACAGGACCAGGTAGTCCTGCACCGCTCCGGCCAGGACGACGCCGATGATGATCCAGATAGTGCCGGGCAGGTAGCCCATCTGGGCCGCGATGACCGGGCCCACAAGCGGTCCCGCCCCGGCAATGGCGGCGAAGTGGTGGCCGAACAGGACGTTGCGGTCCGTCCGCACGTAGTCTTTCCCGTCCGCCTTATATTCGGCCGGGGTGGCGCGCCGGTCATTGGGCCTGGTGATGTACCGTTCGATCACCTTCGAGTAAAAGCGGTATCCGATCAGGTATGTGCAGACGGAGGCGAACACGAACCAGATCGCGTTGACCGTTTCTCCACGAACGATCGCCAGCATGAACCAGGCGACGCCGCCAAGCAGGGCGATGGCCGCCCAGATTGCGATTTTCGTGGGGGTCCATTTTCGCTCTTCGGCTTCCCGCGTCGCCTCATCCACCGCTGTTGGCGGAAGATTTGGATCCGGCACCAGCGCATCGTCCGCCAATGCTGTCCGTGCCTTGCCATCCGGCATTTTGCCCATGTCTCCTCCTTGAGAATTCCAACTTAAGAGTGATCTTCCTCATGGCACCATAGCAAGGCGTAAGTGGCGCGAATTTTGGTTTGAGGGCGGGGTCGCGCGCGCCTCGCCGAACGGTCGGAGGACAGCGCTGAGCGGCAGGATTTGGCCCCGCTGGCTTTCGCCGAAAGCTGGAGGCCTAGGTGGCAGGGCTGTTCAGCTGGGCCATCCGCGCCTCGCAGAGGTCCAGCCAGCGGACCTCTGCTTCGGTCTGGAAAATCAGCGAATCGAGCACCAGCAGCCATGCCGTGTCCGCCCTCCGCTGGTTGGCGGAGGCATCGCGGCGGGACTTGGTGTAATCCTGCAGCGCCTTCACGGAAGCGACACGCTGGGCCTGGATGACGGCGGCCACATCAACCCCGGGAATCGTCACGGCGAGGGCGAGTTTGATGGCCAATTCGTTCCGGGGAGGGTTGCCGCGGCCCACCGGAGCCTGGAACCATCCCGTGACTTCGCTCCGGCCCGCGTCCGTGATGCTGTAGATGACGTGGCCTTCGCCGTCGCCGCCGTCGTTCCTGACCAGTCCGTCCCGCTCCAGCCGGTCCAGGGTGGTGTACACCTGTCCGATATTCAGCGGCCAGGCTGAACCGGTGCGGTCCTCGAACTCGACCCGCAACTGGTACCCGTAACGGGATTTGTCCTGGAGCAGGGCGAGGAGACTGTGACGAATGGACATGCTGCCCCCTGATGTCGCAAAGACGACGGCATACACGCGCCCCCAAGACGCGTGCATACCGCGTATGGAATTACAGTAGCGTGATTCCGCTCCTGGGGCAATACTGGGTATTCATCCGGCTGGTCCGGCTACATGACCAGCAGGACCTTCCCCACGTGGTCGCCGGAGTCGAAGTACTCGTGGGCCGCCCTTACCTGGTCGAGGGGGAAGGACCGGGCAACCAGCGGCCGGATCCGCCCGTCGGTCAGGAGCGGCCATACGGATTCCCGCACCGCATTCATGATCACGCCCTTCTCGGCCGCTGGGCGCGGTCGGAGGGCGGTGCCGATGATCGCTGCCCGCTTGCTGAGGAGCTTCCCGAGGTCCAGTTCCGCTTTGGTGCCGCCCTGCAGCCCGATCACGATGAGCCGGCCGTAGTCCGCCAGTGCGTCAACGTTTTGCTGCAGGTACTTGGCGCCGACGACGTCCAGTATGACGTCGGCTCCCCTGCCGCCGTTTTGTGCACGAAGGGAGTCGGGAAAATCCTCTTCGGTGTAGTTGATGGCGATATCTGCGCCCAGGAAGGCCTTGGCGGTACCCACCTTCTCGGCGGTGCCGGCGGTGGTGGCAACCTTGGCGCCGAAAGCCTTGGCAAGCTGGATGGCCATAGTGCCGATGCCGCCGGTGGCGCCGTGGATCAGCACGGTTTCGCCCGGGTGGAGCTGCGCCGTCATGATCAGGTTCGAGTAGACGGTGGCCGCCACTTCGGGAAGGGACGCGGCGGTGACCAGATCCACGCCGTCGGGGATCCTCAGCACCTGTTCGGCCGGCACCGCCACCTGCTGGGCGTAGCCCCCGCCTGCGAGCAGTGCCACGACTTTCTCCCCCACCGAGAACGGCTTGGACACGTCCGGCCCGAAGCCGGCTATCCTGCCGGACACTTCCAGGCCGAGGATCTCCGAGGCGCCGGGCGGCGGCGGGTAGAAGCCCCGGCGCTGCTGGACGTCGGCGCGGTTGAGGCCCGCAGCGACGACGTCGATCAGCACCTCGCCGGGGCCGGGAACCGGTGCCGGGACCTCGCGCACTTCGAGCACCTCGGGCCCGCCGGCCTTGCTAACGTAGACGGCCTTCATGGAGAACTCCCGATTCCTAGCTGCTTCCTGCCACAAAAATTAGTGTGCAGCGGCTGCGCCGGCCCGCAAACACTCCGGACGGTTTTTGTCGCAGCCAACTGCCTATGAAACACTACTCGGTAAGGAAGGTTGTCCGAGCGGCCGAAGGAGCTGGTCTTGAAAACCAGTGTGCGGTAACCCCGTACCAAGAGTTCGAATCTCTTACCTTCCGCGAACGATGCCCCGGGTCCTGAATCATCAGGACCCGGGGCATCTGCCGTTAAGGGAAAGTTCGGACCGGGACCATTGAAAGTGTCGGTGCTCCGCAATAGTGTCTGGTTTGTCTTCACCGACCATCCATTCACCGCGGGCATGCTGCCGCGGACACCGACAGGAGCCATTATGCCCAGCCCTGACATCACTCCCGGCGCACCGTGCTGGATCGACCTCATGACATCCGACGCCGCGACCGCCAAGCAGTTCTACGGAGAACTGTTCGGGTGGGACTTCCAGACAGGCGACGAGGAGAAATACGGCGGCTACATTACGGCCTGGAAAAACGGGAAGTCCGTGGCCGGACTCATGCAGAAGGATGAAACCATGGCCGGGATGCCGGACGCCTGGAGCACCTACCTGCGCTCCGATGACGCCGCTGCCACCGCCGAGGCAGTGAAAGAGCACGGCGGCCAGGTCTTTATGGAGCCCATGGATGTCCCGGAGCAGGGGCACATGGCTATGTTCGGAGACTCCACCGGCGCCGCAATCGGCATCTGGCAGCCACGTGAAATGACCGGATTCGAGCTCGTGGCAGAGCCCGGCGCAGCAGCCTGGCACGAACTCCACACCAAGGACTACGCCACCGCAGTGAAGTTCTACCAGGACGTCTTCGGCTGGGACACCGACGTCATGAGCGACACCCCTGAATTCCGCTACACCACACTGGGCGCCGGGGAAGCCGCGAAGGCCGGCATCATGGACGCTTCCGGCTATTTGCCGGCCGAGGTTCCGTCCAACTGGCAGGTCTATTTCGCCGTCGAGGACGCTGACGCCGCCATCGGGAAAGCGGTCAGCCTCGGCGGAAAGGTGATTGACGGGCCGGACAACACCCCGTTCGGCCGGCTGGCCACCCTTGCAGACCCCACCGGCGCCATGTTCAAGATCGTGGCAGACACGGGACAGGGAGCCGGCGAGCCGGCCGGAGCAGGTGAAACTGCCGGGGCCTAGGGACCCCCAAGGCGTTCACCTCACGAAATTGGCGAAAAGAAATACCGACCAGCAGCCTCCACGGGAGCTACTGGCCGGTATTCTTTTGCCATGGCCGGCACATGGGGTGATCCGGAAAGCGCATAAATCCAAAAACACCGGTGCCTGGGCGGCCGATGCCGCTCATGTCCCGGCGGTGAACGTTTCGCTGGGGGACGTCTCGCAGAATGCATGCTAAATCAATCGCACGTTCATTCAACACTGTTTTGCTGTGCCGGAAACTACTTGACCAGGAGTAAAGTCCGGATCCTTTGTCCGTCCCACAAAGCCGGACACATTCCACTGAGCCCCTTACCCGGGGCACCCTAATGAGAGTTAGAGCGGATGAAACGCACACCTTGGAAATTTGCGCTGGGCACGGCGTTGTCGGCGGGGCTCATCGCTGCTCCGTTGGCGGCCGCCCCGGCGTTTGCAGTGGAGGTCCCACCTGCTGCCGCAGGCACCTCGCCCGTCATCATCAACGAGGCATACCTCAGCGGAGGCAGCGCCGGGGCAGCCTACAAACACAAGTTCGTGGAGCTGTACAACACCTCTGATGCGCCGGTGTCACTGGACGGGTGGTCCCTCCAGTACCGGGCGGCAGGGGGCACATCGGCGCCCACAGGAGTCACCGCCCTCAGCGGCAGCATCCCGGCGCAGGGGCACTACCTGGTTCAGGGCGCCACAAACAGCGCCACGTCCACGGCCGCCGAACTGCCCACGCCCGACGCCGTGGCCACCGGATTGAACCCGTCCGGAACCGCGGGAACGCTGATCCTCGCCCGGCAGGCCGCCGCGGTCAGCCCGCTGGCCACCGGCTCGGTGGTCGAGCCCGCCAACGTTGCTGACCTGCTCGGCTACGGAACGTCCAACACCTTCGAGACGCAGGCAGCAGCCGCCCCCGCGGGCAACACCGACGTCAAGAGCCTGAACCGCTCCAACGGCGCGGACGGCAACAACAACGCCGCCGACTTCGCGCTCAGCGCCACCATCACGCCGACTGCTGCCGGCGGCACGGTGGATCCCGGTCCCGTTGATCCGGGTCCCGTTGATCCGCTGCCTGCCCCTACAACCAGGACCATCGCTGAAATCCAGGGCTCCGGCGCGGCCAGCCCGTTCGTCGGAGCCACCGTCACCACCAGGGGCAAGGTGACCGCGGCATTTCCCACCGGCGGCTTCGCCGGCTTCTACGTCCAGACCCCGGGAACCGGCGGCGATCTGACGCCAGCCAACCACACGGCGTCGGACGCTGTTTTCATCTACTCGCCCGCAACGGTTGGCTCGGTCACTATCGGCGACTACGTCGAAATCACCGGCGCCGTCAGCGAGTTCTTTGGCATGACACAGATGAGCGTGTCCGACGCCGCCGGCCTGAAGACGCTTGCGGAGGCTGCAGCGGAAGTGAAGTCCACCGGATTCGCCCTTCCGGCTGACGAAGCCTTCCGTGAATCCCTCGAAGGCATGCTGCTCGCTCCGCAGGGCCCGGTGACCGTCACCGATAACTACTCCCTGAACCAGTACGGCGAAATTGGCCTGGCAGGTGGAAACTCTCCGCTGGAACAGCCCACCGCCGTTGCCCCTTACGGCTCGGCTGACTACACGTCCACCGTGGCGGCCAACGCCGCGCGCGGCATCAAGCTCGACGACGGCGCCACCACCAACTTCCTCAAGGACGCCACCACGAAAGCGCAGGTACTCCCGTACCTGACCACCGCGGATCCCGTGCGGGTGGGTTCCCCGGTGACGTTCCAGACCGACGTGGTGCTCAGCTACGCCAACAACGCCTGGAAGTTCCAGCCGCTGACCCACCTCACGCCGGAAAACGCCGGCGTCGTCCAGCCTGCGAGCTTCGGCGCCACCCGCGCGGAGGCCCCGGCCGCCGTCGGAGGCAACCTGAAAATTGCCTCCTTCAACGTGCTGAACTACTTCCCCACCACCGGCGACCTGCTCGCGGGCTGCACGTTCTACAGGGACCGCGACGGCAACCCGATCACTGTCCAGGGTGGCTGTGACGCCCGCGGTGCCGCCAACGCCGAAAACCTGAAGCGGCAGCAGGACAAGATCGTGGCGGCCATCGGTAAGTCCGGCGCCGACGTCGTATCCCTCATGGAGGTCGAGAACTCGGCGCAGTTCGGAAAGGACCGCGACGACGCGCTCGCCAAACTCGTGGACGCCCTGAACATTGCCACGCCCGGCATCTGGGACTACGTCCGCACACCTGCCAACGCTCCCCCGCTGGCTGACGAGGACATGATCCGCACCGCGTTCATCTATAAGAAGGCCGTTGCAGAACCGGTGGGCGAATCCGTCATCCACAATGACACCACTGCTTTCGCGAGTGCCCGCAAACCGCTGGCGCAGGTGTTCAAACCGGTGGGCGCCGCCGAGGACAAGAAGTTCATCGCCATTGCCAACCACTTCAAATCGAAAGGCTCGGCTGCCACCCCGGAGGATACCGACAAGGGCCAGGGCGCCTCCAACCTTGCCCGCACCGAGCAGGCCAAATCCCTCCTCGCGTTTTCAAATGACCTGCAGGCGTCGAAGGGCACCGACAAGGTCTTCCTGATGGGCGACTTCAACGCCTATGCCAAGGAGGACCCCATCAACGTCCTCACAGCCGCCGGGTACGCCAACCAGGATGAGAAAGCCAGGCACGCCGACGGGACTGCCAAGCACTCATACCTCTTCGGCGGCCTGGTGGGTTCCCTGGACCACATCCTCGCCTCGCCGGCAGCAAACGCGGTGGTCACCGGCGCGGACATCTGGAACATTAACTCCGTAGAGTCCGTGGCGCTGGAGTACAGCCGGTATAACAACAATGTGACCAACTACTATGCGCCGGACCAGTTCAGGGCAAGCGACCACGATCCCGTGGTGGTGGGCCTTGACCTGCCGGCCGCACCGGTCACTCCGGCGAGCGTCGACCTGAACTTCCTTGGCATCAACGATTTCCACGGACGCATCGACGCCAACACCATCCTGTTCGCGGCCACCATCGAAAAGCTCCGGGAGGCCGCAGCCCCGGGCGCCACGGCGTTCCTGTCCGCGGGCGACAACATCGGGGCCTCGCTGTTCGCTTCGGCGGTGGCCAAGGACCAGCCCACCCTCGATGTGTTGAACACCCTCGAACTGCGAGCCTCCTCGGTAGGAAACCACGAGTTCGACGGCGGCTGGGCGGACCTGCGCGACCGCGTTGTGGCGGGCGGATCGAACGCCAAGTTCCCATACCTCGGCGCCAACGTCTACAGGAAAGGCACCACCGAACCGGCCCTCCCGGAGTACACGGTGCTGCAGATGAACGGCATCAAGGTGGCCGTCATTGGCACCGTCACCCAGGAAGTGCCGTCGCTGGTCACCCCGGCGGGCATCACCGAGCTTGAGTTCGGTGACCCGGTTGAGGCCATCAACCGCGTTGCTGCCAAAATCACCGGCGAAAAGCTCGCCGACGTCATCATTGTCGAAAACCACGACGGCGCCGGGTCCGGTACGCCCGACGGTTCCACCCTGGAGCAGGAGGTGGCCGCGGGCGGCCCCTTCGCCAAGCTGGTCAACGAAACCTCGCCCGAGGTGGACGCCATTTTCACCGGCCACACCCACAAGCAGTACTCCTGGGATGCCCCGGTCCTGGATGCCAACGGCCAGACCACCGGCAGGACGCGCCCCATCGTGCAGACCGGCAGCTACGGCGAGTTCATCGGCCAGATCCAGCTGACGGTTGATACATCGACCATGCAGGTGACCGGTTACAAAGCCGGCAACGTCAAGCGGACCGTTCCCACCGAGGCCGAAACGGCCGCGGACCTCGTGGCGAAATACCCGCGCGTGGCAGCCGTCAAGACGATCGTCGACAAGGCCCTGGCGGACGCCGCCGTGATCGGCAACCAGCCGGTGGGCAAGGTCACCGCCGATATCACCACAGCCTTCACGCCTGCCACGGCAACCACCCCGGCGTCCCGTGACGACCGCGCGAACGAATCCACCCTGGGCAACCTCGTGGCGGATTCCCTGGTGGACGCGCTCAAGGCGCCGGACCTCGGCGCCGCGGAAATCGGCGTCGTGAACCCCGGCGGTCTGCGCAACGAGCTGTACTTCGCTCCGGACGGAACCATCACGTACGCGGAGGCGAATGCCGTACTTCCGTTCGTAAACAACCTCTGGACCACCTCCCTGACCGGGGCACAGTTCAAGACCCTCCTGGAACAGCAGTGGCAGACCAACCCGGACGGCACGGTTCCCAGCCGCGCTTACCAGCAGCTGGGATTGTCCAAGAACGTCAACTACACCTACGACGCCGCCCGCGCCACAGGTGACCGCATCACGTCGATCCGGGTCAACGGTGCCCTCATCGATCCGGCCAAGTCCTACCGCGTTGGCACCTTCAGCTTCCTGGCAACCGGCGGCGACAACTTCCGGATTTTCAAGGAAGGCGCCAACACCGAGGACTCCGGCCTCGTCGACCGCGATGCCTGGATCAAGTACCTGCAGGACCACAATCCGGTCTCGCCGGACTTTGCCCGCCGCACGGTTGCTGTTGTCAACACCACGGCAGCGGAGGTCAAGGCCGGGGACTCCATTACGCTGGCGGTCTCCAAGCTTGACCTCACCTCACTGGGCAGCCCGGTCAACACGTCACTGGCCGCTTCCTTCACGGACTCTGCGGGCACCGTTACGCAGCTCGGCACCGTCCCGGTCTCGGGCGGCGCGGCTGCCGTGGACGTCAAGGTTCCGGCAGGTGCCGCGTCGGGCACCGGAACCCTGGTGCTGACCGCGGCAGAGTCCGGAACCGTGGTCAAGGCTGCTGTTCAGGTTGCTGCCAGCAACCCGGACCCTGCCTGTACGGCGCCTGTACCGCCCGCCAAGTGGTACGACTTCGCGGGCTGGATCAAATATGGCCTGGCCTGGCTCCAGTACCAGAAATGCCTGCGGGGCTAGCCTCTCCGCCTGACAGCCACTGAATATGCCCCGCTCCGGGGCCGGGAGACTCCCGGCCCCGGAGGCGGGGCATGTTTTTGACCTCCGGAAGTGCGAGCGCCTCCGCCGGTCTTCCTGCGACGCTCTCTCACTACCTGCATGTCTTCCGGCGATGCTCTCTCACTACCTGCAGGTCTTCCGGCGACGCTCTCTCACTACCTCGAAGAAAGTGAGAGAGCGTTGCGCCCAAAAGACCCCAAAAGTGAGAGAGCGTCGGCAAAAAGGGCGCAGAAAGTGAGAGAGCGTCGGCGGTGTTGGGTCCGGACGGGGTCAGCGGTCGAGGATGTGGCGGGCGATCTCGTCCGCGTCGCGGAGGGTCCGCTGACCGCTGCGGTACACGGGTCCGCTCTGCGGACGGGATTCGGCGGCGATGGCCGTACCCCACTGCGCTGCGGAAAGCTGCAGGCCCAGCACGTACAGACCCTCGGTGACGGATCCGTTGGCGCCCACCGGCCGGTACGGGTGCGGACTGACGTCCAGGCCGGAGGTCTCCACCGGGGTCCCCTCCGCCGTCATCATCAGGCGCGGCCGCACCAGGCCGTCGGCCAGGAGCTGCTCCAGCACCGGGGACACATTGACGGCAACCCTGTTGGCCGGGGCGAGGGCCTCGATCAGGGTGCGGGCGTGGACGGCCCGGTCCCTGACCCACGGCGACACTGCCGAGAACGTGCCGGCATTGCGGTCGAGCGCGAATTTCGGGTCCGGGCCCACGAAACTCACCACTCCCGCCCGGGCGAGCGCGGCGAGCTGCTCCGCCCGGATGGCCGGCGGCCCGCTTGCGAGTCCTTCGACGAATGACTCAAACCAGCCCCGAAGGCCGGCGACCCAGGACTCATCGGTGATGCCGCCGTCGGCCACCGCCGTTTTAAGCACCGCCCTGCCGTGGTGCAGCGCGCCGATGGCCATCTTTACCGGGTCGTCCTCGCCCAGGGCCGAGCGGCGGGCGTCATCGAGCAGGTACTCCACGACCGCCGAATCCACGTCCGCCCGCGACGCGAAGGACCGTCCAGCCAAGGGGGCGGCGAGGCCCGGGAGGTTCAGGCGCTGGTCCGGCTCCACATGCTTGGCTATCAGGACGTCGGCTTCGGCTTCCCAGTGGGAGACGCTGTGGGCGTGGGGCCGCATCACCTCCTGGAGCAGGGCCAGGAACTCCTCGGGCTCGGTGACGGCGTGCGGGCTGGTGCGGACCAGGGTGGAGTAATAAGCCCAGAAGGCATCGCGCTGCAGGAGGGGCCAGAGGTCGTGATCGAAACCCGGAGTGATTCCCGCCGCCGCGAACCGGCCGACGGCACCCTCAGTGCAGTACCGGAGCGCCACACCCGCCGGGTAGTATCCCGCAAGGTTCGCTTTGGCCCGGTACGGCGTCCCGCGTCGGGACGCGGCGATGATCCGCGGTTCGTCGCCGGATGGGATGTACTCCAGTTCGGTCCGCCCCTGCCCGGGAACCTCTTCCGAATTGTGGTGGGCTTCAGCCGCCACGAACTTCCCCCCTCGGCCTTCGGTGAGCTGCCCCATCACGTCGAAGAAGTTCAGCCCCATGCCGCGGACCAGCACGGGCTCGCCTGCGGGCACCACGGACCAGTCGACGTCGGCCGGTGCCGCCGGCGGCAGGTACAGGAGCCCCATCTGGCCGGCACCTGCCTGAAGCTCGCGCTGCTCGGCGTTGAGCCTGGATTCGAGGTGCCCCAAAGCCAGCACGACGGAACCGACGGTGAACTGCGCACCGTCCTCGAGTTCGACGTCGAACATACCGTTTCCGGCCGGCCGGACAGCGGTTGCCGTGGTGCGGTGGAACCGGACGGTCACACCGTCCGGAAGATGTGCCAGCAGCTCGTCCAGCGTGGAACTCAGATAGCGGCCGTAGAGGGCGCGGCTCGGAAAATCCTGCGCTCCCAGGCCGGACAGTTCGGCATGGTCGTCCTCGGTGAGCGAGGCGAGCGGGCGGTCCTGCTGCGCCGCCCGCCACTGATCGAAGGTGGCGCCCGCCACCGGTGCCGCCAGTTCAGGGTCTTCGGGAATGACCGTGGGATAGAACGACTGTGTGTTCATGAGGTACAGCCGGGACTGGCCCGGCTGCCACACATGGCCCGGCCCGGCCGGGTAAGGGTCCACCACGTCAATCTGGAGGTCCGCAACGCCATCGGGACCGGGTGAAGAGGGGTTCCTGAGCCGCCAGTTGGCGAGGAGGCGTTCCAGGACACTGGTGCCGCGGGGTCCGGCCCCAATTAGTGCCGTCCGGATGCTTTGCGATGTGCCCACACCCTCCAGAGTATCTGCATGTGACTTGCTAGCTGCGCGCCGATGTTGTTTCGTAGGGCCATGACCACCACAGCAGCTGATCACCCGCCCGCGGCCGGCACCCCTTCCTCTGCCGGGAAGGCGCCCGAACCGACCGACGAGAATATCTGGCTTGAGGAGATCTACGGCGAGGAACCGCTGGCCTGGGTCCGGGAACAAAACGCCCGCACCGAGGACCTGCTCGAGGATGCCGATTATGCAAAGCTCGAAAGCCGCATCCTGGAGGTGCTGGACTCCACGGACAAGATCGCCATGGTGGGCAAGCACGGCGACTGGTATTACAACTTCTGGCGCGACGGGCAGAACCCCAAGGGACTGTGGCGCCGGACGTCCTGGGAGAGCTACCGGAGCGGGTCGCCCGAATGGGATGTGCTGCTGGACGTCGATGCCCTTGCCGCTGCCGAAGGCGAGGAGTGGGTTTTCCACGGCGCCAATTTCCTCCGCCCGGCCGCCGCCGAACCGCACCGGCTGGCGTTGCTGGCCCTCTCCCCCGACGGCGGAGACGCCAACCGCTACCGTGAGTTCGACGTCGAAACCCGCACTTTCGTGGACCCTGCGACCGGCGGGTTCGACCTGCCGACGGCCAAGGGCAACGCCTCCTGGCTGGACGGGGACACCCTGCTCGTGGCGAGCACCGCCGAAGGCATGCCCAAGACGTCCTCGTCCTACGCGCGCACGGCCGTCAAGCTCCCCCGCGGCGGGTCGCTCGCGTCAGCCGAACGGGTCTTTGAAATCCCCGAAGACCACATGATGGCGCTGGTTGCCCACGATTCCACGCCGGGGTACGAGCGAACCTTCGCCATGGACTGGATCAGCTTCTTCAACAAAAATACGTCTGTGCTGCGGAACGGGGAGTGGGTTGCCATCGACGCCCCGACCGACGTAAACCTGAGCGTGCACCGCGAGTGGCTGCTGTTCCGGCCACAGGGCGACTGGGACGTCAACGGAACCACCTACCCCGCCGGTTCGCTGCTCGCAGCGAACTTCGAAGGTTACCTCGCGGGCAGCCGCGACCTCCAGGTCCTGTTCACCCCTGACGCGCACACATCGCTGCAGTCCTGGAGCTGGACCAGGAACTTCCTTCTCCTCAACCTCCTGCGGGATGTCTCGTCCGAGATCCGCGTCCTGGACCCGCAACGGCCTGGCAGCGTGAACGGAAGTGAGTCCGCCTGGGCCTCCACGCTGCTGGACGCCTGCCCGCCGCTGCATGACGTCAACGCTTTCGCCGTTGATGACGAGGACGACAGTGTCGACCTCGACGAGGAGCACGACGACGACGGTACCGGCGGCGATGTGACCGTTCCGGAAGGCGAAGCTCCAGGTGCGGGGGACGACTTCTGGCTCGTGGCCACCGGCTTCACGACGCCCAGCACCCTGACCAGGGGGACGCTGCGCCGCAGCGGGGACGGCGGTGTGGTGAGCGAGCACGCGGTAATCCGCACCTCGCCGTCCTACTTTGATGACTCCGCCTACGAGGTCCAGCAGCACTTCGCGGTGTCCGATGACTGCACCCGGGTCCCCTACTTCCAGGTGGCCTCCAAGGACCTGGTCCTTGACGGCCAGAACCCCACGCAGCTGTCCGGGTACGGCGGATTCGAAGTGTCGCGGACGCCTGCGTACAGCGGCGCAGTCGGCCGGGCGTGGCTGGAACGGCGGACGGAAGCACCGGGCGGGGCCGATGGGACAGGCGAAGGCGCCCCGCCGCACACCCGTGGCGGCGTCTACGTTGTGGCGAACATCCGCGGCGGCGGCGAGTACGGGCCGTCGTGGCACCGCGCCGCGCTGCAGGAGAAGCGCCACCGCGCGTTCGAGGACTTCGCGGCCGTGGCCCGGGACCTGATCTCGCGCCGAGTCACATCCAAGGAACGGCTCGGCTGCGTGGGCGGCTCCAATGGCGGGCTGCTGGTGGGCAACATGCTGACGCGGTACCCGGAACTGTTCGGCGCCGTGTCCTGCGGGGTGCCGCTGCTGGACATGCGCCGCTACACCAAGCTGTCCGCCGGCTACTCGTGGATCGCCGAATACGGGGATCCGGATGTGCCTGAGGAGTGGGAGTTCATCCGGACGTTCTCGCCGTACCACCTCCTTCACGACGGCGTGGACTACCCGGAGACCTTCATCTGGACCGCAACCTCCGATGACCGGGTGGGTCCGGTGCAGGCGCGCAAGATGGCGGCCCGGATGCAGGCCATGGGTATTCCCAACGTCTGGTTCCACGAGGCGCTGGAGGGCGGGCACTCGGGCGCCTCCGACAACCGGCAGGCAGCCGCCCTGCAGAGCCGCAGCCAGCATTTCCTGTGGCGTTCCCTGGCCGGACGCTCCGACAGCTAGCTCCCGCGGCGGCCGCCGCACGTCCCGTTTGGCACGTTTTGGTGCCGTTTTGCACTGGATGCCCCGTTCTGCGTATCCTTGGTGGGCTAGGAATAGCAATTGGAGACGTGCCAGAGCGGCCGAATGGGCTTCACTGCTAATGAAGTGTGGGGCACAACTCCACCGGGGGTTCAAATCCCCCCGTCTCCGCGTTTGGCCCCGGTCCTTGGACCGGGGCCTTTTGCGTTCCCCGCGTAGGTGACGGGATGGCAGGATGGCCAGATGGCGACCAGCAGCAATCCTGACGTGGTTATTGTCGGCGGCGGGCACAACGGCCTCGCGGCCGCGGCCTACCTGGCCAAGGCCGGGCGGGACGTTCTCCTGCTGGAAAAACTGGACCACGCCGGCGGCGCGGCCGTGTCCGCCCGGGCGTTCGACGGCGTCGACGCGCGGCTTTCGCGGTATTCCTACCTGGTGAGCCTGCTGCCGCAGGAAATCATTGACGACCTTGGACTGCGGATCCGGCTGGCACGGCGCCGCTACTCTTCCTATACCCCGGACCCGGGCAGACCCGGCCGAGGGCTCCTGGTCGACAGCGGTGACGCCGGGGCCACCGCCGCGTCCTTCGCTGCGGTGGGGGCGCCGGCCACCGAGGCGGCGGCCTTTGAACACTTTTACGCGGAGTGCCGGAAGCTCACCGGGGCGCTGTGGCCCACCATGACGTCCCCGCTGCCCACCCGGTCAGAGGCGAAGCGCCTGGCCATGGCAGCCGGGGCCGGGGACGTGTGGGAGTCGCTGATCGAGCGGCCGATCGGCACGGCCATCACCAGCAGGCTGCACAGCGACCTGGTACGCGGTGTTGTCCTGACTGATGCGCTGATCGGGACCTTCGCCAGGGCGGACAGCGCCGACCTCCAGCAGAACATCTGCTTCCTGTACCACGTCCTGGGCGGCGGGACCGGCGACTGGGATGTGCCCATTGGCGGCATGGGGGCGGTTTCGGGCGAGCTCGAGCGGGCCGCACGCGATGCCGGCGCCACTGTCCTGACATCGGCCGAGGTCACCGCCGTCCGGTCCGGCGGCTCCGTGGACTACCGCCACGGCGGTGAGGAACGTTCGGTCTCCGCGGCCTGGGTCCTGTCCAACGTCGCACCCGCGGTCCTTGACGGGCTGAGGGGCGGCAGTACCGGCGAGCCCCCGAATCCGAACCACCGGCGCGAGGGGTCGCAGGTCAAGGTGAACCTGCTGCTCAAGCGGCTGCCGCGGCTGCCGGACAGCGGCGTCAGCCCCGAGGCGGCCTTCGGCGGCACGTTCCACATCAACGAAACCTGGACCCAGCTGGACGACGCCTACCTGAGCGCGGAACAGGGGACAGTCCCGGATCCGCTGCCGTGTGAGATCTACTGCCATTCGCTGACCGATCCCAGCATCCTCTCGCCGGAGCTGCAGGCATCGGGCGCCCACACACTGACGGTCTTCGGACTGCACGTTCCGGACAGGCTCATCACGGCGGAGAACAATGAGCAGATGCGGGCGGCGCTGCAGGCCGCCGTCGTAAAGTCCCTCAACTCGGTGCTGGCGGAACCGATCGAGGAGCTGCTGCTGACCGGCGACGACGGAACCCCGTGCATCGAAACCAAAACCACGCTGGATATCCAGCGTGCGGTGGGCATGCCCCGCGGCAACATCTTCCATGGCGGGCTCGACTGGCCGTTCGCCGAGGACGACGCCCCGCTGGACACCCCCGCGCGGCGCTGGGGCGTGGCCACGGATGATTACCGGATCCTGCTGTGCGGCTCCGGAGCACGCCGTGGTGGCGCAGTGAGCGCCCTGGGCGGCCATAACGCCGCCATGGCGGTGCTGGAGTCTGATCCGCAGCTGTTCGGCGTTCGCGGTCCTGCTCCCCTTGCCTAGGGTCTTCGTTTAGGGGTTCGTGGCCTTCGGTGCAGCGGACCGGCCCCGGCTGACCTCGGCTCCGGCCTGCCGGTGCAGCGCCAGGCTGTCTGCGGTACTGAGCAGCATCAGCACCGCGATGGCCAGGAACGCGCCCCGGTAGGGCGCCACGGGGTCTGCCCCGAAGGCGCCGGGGGCGGCGAAGAGCCGGAGGAACAGGGCGCCGACGGCGATGCCCGCACCGGCCGCCAGCTGGACCAGGGTGGCCGAAATTGCGTTGGCGGACGGCAGCTGCCCCGGGACGATGTCGGCGTACTGGATGGAGGCGTATGCCGAGAAGCCGATGGAGCGGAACGCGCCGCTGCAGACCAGCAAGGCGAAGATGAGTGGTTCCGGCGTTCCGGCGTCCAGCAGGGCGCACAGGGCGAAGGTCGCGGCCGAGGCGAGCGATGCGAAAACGAGGACGGGTTTGAAGCCGAACCTGCGGATGAGCGGCGTTGTGGCCGGTTTGATGCCGATATTGCCCACGAAGACCGCTGCGACCATGACGCCGGCGTGCAGCGGGTCCCAGCCGAACCCGTCCTGAAACATGAGCGGCAGGAGGAACGGGACCGCACTGATGGTCAGGCGGTAGACGAACCCGCCGGTGGACGTTGCACGGAACGTCCGGGTGGCAAACACGTCCAGCTGGAACAGCGGATTGCTCGTGCGCCGCAGCCACAGCACCGCCCCCGCGATCGCCATGAAGCCCGCGGCCACGCAGACCGCCCCGAACGGCTCCGCAGGATGGGCGGTGGCGAGTTCGAGCCCCACCACCAGGGCGCCTACGCCCAGCGTTGTCAGCAGCAGCCCCACCCAGTCCAGGCGCCGGGACTGGTCGCCCGCTCCCTGCGGAACCAGGCGTAGGGCCGCAATGAACGCGGCCAGCCCCAACGGAATGTTGATCAGGAAGATCCAGTGCCATGACAGGAACGTGGTCAGCGCCCCGCCCACCAGCGGCGCCAAGACCGGCGCCAGCAGCCCCGGCCACACCAGATACGCCGTGGCGCGGAGCAGGTCTTCCTTGGGTGTCCGGCGCAGCACCACAAGCGTCCCGACCGGCACCATCATGGCGCCGCCCGCGCCCTGCAGGACGCGGCTGAGGGTGAGCACGGTGAGGTCCAGGCTCAGCGCGCACAGCAGCGAGGCAATAGTAAACACGGCGATGGCGGCGCAAAAAACACGACGGGCGCCCACGCGCTCGGCCAGCCATCCGCTGACCGGAATGCCCATGGCCACCGTCATGAGGTAGGCCGTCATGGTGATGTTGACGTCCGCCGGCGCCACGGCAAAGTCCGCCGCGATGCTGGGGATGGCTGTGGTCAGCACCGTCCCGTCCAGGAACTCCATAAAGAAGGTCGCAGCAACCAGCAGGGCCAGCCGGGGCTGCCACTCCTGCCGGCCAGCCGAGGCGGCGCGGCTCTGTGGTTCGCTCATGGCTCCTGGCCTGGACTCATTCGCCGATCCTATAGGCGTACCTGGCACGGTGCCAGAATGTGTCCTTCCCTAGCCTGCCTGTCCCAGCACGAGGGGAAGCACAGCCCCGGCCCCGGCCCGACGCAAGGCGCGGCCGGCAACGGTGACCGTCCAGCGGCTGTCCGTGAGGTCGTCCACCAGCATGACGCTTTGCCCCTGGATGCCGGCCATGGCCGTCTCCAGCTCCGGACCCACAGTGAGCCGTTCCCAGACTCCTGCCAGCCGGTAGGCGCTGTTGCCCCCGCGACCGCCGGTGGGTCCGCCGTGCTCCAGCTGCAGCTCGCCCAGGTACGGTATGCGGCCGATCTCCGAGATGCCCCTTGCCAGGGAGCCCACCAGAGCCGGCTTGCTGCGCGAAGGGATGCTCACAATGGCTGCGGGACGTCCGGCGCCGCTCCAGCCGGGGGTGCGTCCGTTTCCGGCGCCCCACTCGCGGAGGACCTGCACACAGGCCTGAAGCATCGCGGGATCCACCTCGCGGTCGGCAGCTCCGGATGCGAAAATCTCCCGCAGCGCGCCGCCCCAGCCGAGGTCCGTCAGGCGGGCCAGCACCCGCCCTTCGGCCAGGTTCTCGTCCGGCTTGATCTTGCCCTTGACGGCCACACCGAGCCTGTCCATACCGCTGGGCCACTGCAGGCGCGGTTCCAGCGCCACGCCGGCGCGGCTGAGCGTCTGTCCCGCCGCTTCCGTCGCCGCTGACGCAATGTCCGCCGGGAACCAGCGGCCGGCGCAGTTGTCGCAGCGGCCGCAGGCGTGGGCAGTTTCATCGTCCAGGACCGAGGTGATGTACTCCATCCGGCAGCCGGCAGTGTCCTGGTAGATCACCATGGAGTCCTGCTCATCCACCCGGGCCTCGGCGATGCGGGTGTACCGTTCGGCATCATAGGTCCAGGGCTGGCCGGTGGAACGCCAGCCGCCGCCCACGCGCTCCACCGCTCCGTCCACGGACAGGACCTTGAGCAGCAGTTCCAACGGCGTACGCCGCAGGTCCACGCGCGCTTCGAGGGCCACGGTGGACACAGCGGCGCCGGCCTCGGCCAGCGCGGTAAGGACGGCCGCCGCCTTCTCCTCCGACGGCATGGACGCAGTGGCGAAGTACTGCCAGATGTCGCGGTCCTCCGAACCGGGCAGCAACAGGACATCGGCGTTCGCCGCGCCACGCCCTGCACGGCCCACCTGCTGGTAGTAGGCGACCGGTGAGGACGGTGCGCCCAGGTGCACCACAAAACCCAGGTCGGGTTTGTCGAAGCCCATGCCCAGGGCCGAGGTGGCCACCAGCGCCTTGACCTCGTTGTCCTTGAGGAGCTGCTCGGCCCGTTCACGGTCCGCGGGGTCGGTGCGCCCGGTGTAGGCGAGCACTTCATGGCCGGCCTCGGCGAGCAGGCGCGCGGTGTCCTCGGCAGCGGAGACGGTGAGCGTGTAGATGATGCCGCTGCCCGGCAGGTCTGCCAGGTGGGTCAGCAGCCAGCCCAGCCGGTCGCGGGAGTCCGGAAGGTTCAGGACGCCGAGGCGGAGCGATTCGCGGCCCAGGGCGCCGCGGATGGTCAGCACGCCGTCGCCCAGCTGTTCCTCGATGTCATGGACCACGCGGGAGTTGGCCGTGGCGGTGGTGGCAAGGACGGGCACGGTGGCCGGAAGCTGGGTGATGAGGTCGGCGATGCGCCGGTAGTCAGGGCGGAAGTCATGGCCCCAGTCCGAGATGCAGTGTGCCTCGTCAATCACCAGGAGCCCGGTGCGGCGGATCAGTTCCGGAAGCTGGTTCTCGCGGAAGGAGGGATTGGTGAGCCGCTCCGGCGAAACCAGCAGCACGTCCACCTCGTCCGCGGCCAGCTGCCCGCGGACAGCATCCCACTCCAGCTGGTTGGCGGAGTTGATGGCTACGGCGCGGACGCCTGCCCGGGCAGCTGCCGCCACCTGGTCCCGCATCAGTGCCAGCAGTGGCGAGACGATCAGTGTGGGGCCTGCGCCGCGGCGCCTGAGCAGCAGCGAGGCCACGAAATAGACGGCTGACTTTCCCCAGCCGGTGCGCTGGACCACCAGTGCCCGGCGGCCGCCGTCGACCAGGGCCTCAATGGCCTCGAACTGGCCGTCATGGAAGCTGGCATCCGGATGCCCCACCAGGCCCCGCAAGACTTCCAGGGCCTGGTCCCGGGTCCCCGTTTCACCTGCAGCGAGATCGGCGGAAGCGGAAAGGACAGCAGCATTCTGGTTATTGGCCATTGGTTCAGTATCCCAGCCCCCTCTGACAGGCGGAAAGTTCAGCCCCGGCCATGTGGACAGCGGCACGTTATGCCGGACGCTGCCCGGCGCGTTTGCGTAACGCAACTACTCCTCCACAGCCCTGTAGCGGTTCAACGTAAGATGGAACGCGTGACTAGCGACCAGACAAAGACTTTTGACCTTTCGGCATCGTTCAAGGCCTACGATGTCCGCGGCATTGTGGGCGAATCCATCACCGCCGAAATCGTCGAAGCCGTAGGCGCCGCGTTTGTGGATGTCCTGAAGCTCGAGGGCCAGACGGTCCTGGTGGGCGGCGACATGCGCCCCTCCTCCCCCGAATTCAGCAAGGCCTTCGCCAACGGCGCCGCCACCCGCGGAGCGAACGTCCAGCTGCTGGACCTGATCTCCACCGATGAGCTCTACTACGCCTGCGGTGCCCTGAACGCGGCCGGCGCCACGTTCACCGCCAGCCACAACCCCGCCGAATACAACGGCATCAAGATGTCCAAGGCCGGAGCCCAGCCCATTTCCTCGGAGTCCGGCCTGAAGGAAATCCAGGCCCGCGCGGAGGAGTACCTCCATGCCGGGTCCATCCCGGCCGCCGGCACGCGCGGCCTCATCGGAGTCCACGATGTCCTGAAGGACTACTCCGAATACCTGCGCACACTCGTGGACCTCAGGGGTTCCCGCCCGCTGAAGGTGGTTGTCGACGCCGGCAACGGCATGGCCGGCCTGACCACCCCGGCCGTGCTCGGCGATGCCCTGCTGCCGAAGCTGCCTTTCGACATCATTCCCCTCTACTTCGAACTGGACGGTTCCTTCCCGAACCACCCGGCCAACCCGCTCGAGCCGGAGAACCTGCTGGACCTGCAGGCTGCCGTCATCGAGCACGGTGCCGACATCGGGCTGGCGTTCGACGGCGACGCTGACCGCTGCTTCGTCATCGACGAGAAGGGCAACCCCGTCTCGCCGTCGGCCATTACCGGAATGGTGGCCCGCCGCGAGATTGCCCGCGCCAAGGCGCAGGGCGAGGAAACCCCCACCATCATCCACAACCTGCTGACCTCCAAGGCCGTCCCCGAACTGGTGGCCCACGACGGCGGCCGCGCGGTCCGCACACGGGTCGGACATTCCTTCATTAAGGCCGTCATGGCCGAGGAAGGCGCCGTCTTCGGCGGGGAGCACTCCGCCCACTTCTACTTCCGCGATTTCTGGAACGCAGACACGGGCATGCTGGCCGCCATGCACGTCCTCGCCGCCCTCGGCGAGCAGGACCGCCCGCTGTCCGAACTCGGCCACGAGTACGAACCCTATGTGTCCTCGGGGGAAATCAACTCCGAAATTGAAGACAAGGCCGGCGCCGTAGAGCGCGTCCGTGCCGACTTTGCCGGCGAGGACGTCGAGATCGACCTGATGGACGGCAGCACGTTCACCGCACGCGATGGCAGCTGGTGGTTCAACCTGCGCCCGTCCAACACCGAACCGTTCCTTCGCCTCAACGCCGAGGCCACGGACAGGGTCACGATGGAACGCATCCGCGACCGCGTGCTTGCCCTGGTCAACGGCTAGGCCGCCCGCATGACCGAACTTCCCGGAACACCCTGGCGGGATTCTGTCCCCGAGGCGACGGCCACCGACCTGGAAAACCTGCTGGGCACCGGCGTCGGCGCGGCACAGGAGCAGCTCGGGCGCAATGGCGGGTTCCTGCCCTTCGCGCTGGTGGTGGAGAACAACGGCGAGGTGCGCCTCGTCGCCGTCACTCCCGCGGACGCCGAGGACGGCTCGGAGGGTGAATTCGATGCAGATACAATGATCAGCGACCTCACCGAACTGCTCCGGCAGAACCGGGACGACTTCCGTGCCGCTGCCGTGGTCTGCGACATCACTTTACTGGAAGAGGACACTGACGCCATCCACGTCGCGGCCGAGCACCGGGATGGTTCCGTTTTCGCCGCAGTCCTGCCCTACGAACCCAACACCGAGTCACGCGAATGGGAGTTCGGGCAGCTTTCCGCTGATTCCAACGAGCCCGCCATCTGGGTGGACTAGACCTCCACTAGGTTGATGACATGAAGATCAATGCCTTCGCGGATGTGAGCCTGCGGGCCATGATGGTGCTGGCGGCTGCCCCGGACGGCAACCTGCTGACCACGCAGAGCATTGCTGACGCCGTGGGCACCCCTTACAACCACGTCAGCAAGGCCATGGCCAAACTCCGTGAACTTGGCGTGATCGACGTCGAACGGGGCCGGAATGGCGGCTCTCGGCTCAACGACGCCGGACGCAAGGCCACTGTGGGCCAGCTGCTCCGGCTCCTGAACACCCGGCTGGATCCGGCCGACTGCCATTCACTGAACGGCGAGTGCCCGCTCATCAACGAGTGCCGGCTTCGCGGGGCCCTCTCCCGCGCACGGGAGGCCTTCTACCGGGAGCTCGACGACATCGTCGTATCCACCCTTCCCGGAACGCGGCAGATGGCACCCGTCTTCCAGGCCATCGGACTCCGCCCCGGACTCTGACGTCCGGCTCCTCCCCGGATTTCAAGCTATTCCAGAGCGACCAGAGCGACCTCCCTCCCGATTTGGATATCTCTTCTACGCCGTGTAGAACTTAGGTGTAAATACTTGTATTTCAAATACGTGTATTGATCGCGGTCCGGATCCCGGGCCCTTACCTCAGGAGTACACATGCTCTCGGACAAATCCCGCCCTGTCATCGAGGCCACCCTGCCGCTGGTCGGATCCCGGATCGGCGACATCACCCCCAAGTTTTATGCCCGGCTCTTCGGCGCCCACCCGGAACTGCTGGACGGCCTGTTCAGCCGCTCCAACCAGCGGTCGGGCAACCAGCAGCAGGCCCTGGCCGGAAGCATCGCGGCTTTCGCCACGCACCTCGTGAACAACCCGGGGACACTTCCGGAAACCGTGCTTTCCCGGATCGCCCACAAGCACGCTTCCCTTGGCATCACCGAGCCGCAGTACCAGGTTGTCTACGAGCACCTCTTTGCCGCCATAGCCGACGACCTCGCAGAGGTCATCACGCCCGAAATCGCGGAGGCATGGACAGAGGTTTACTGGCTCATGGCCGATGCCTTGATCAAAATCGAAAACGGCCTCTACGCCAGCCAGGCCAACGACAGGATGTGGACCCCCTGGCGCGTTGCCGCCAAGACTCCGGCCGGCACGGGCGCCATGACCTTCGTCCTGGAGCCGGCCGACGACACTCCCGTCACGGCAGCCCTTCCCGGGCAGTACGTCAGCGTCAAGGTCCAGCTCCCGGACGACCTGCGCCAGGTCCGCCAATACTCACTCTCCGACGACGCCGGCACCAGCCGCACCTTCACCACCAAGCTGGACGACGGCGGCGAGGTGTCCCCGGTGCTGCACAACGACGTCGAGGTCGGCGACATCCTGGAAATTTCCAACCCCTACGGTGAGATCACCCTGAAGGAGGGAAACGGGCCGGTGGTCCTGGCCTCCGCCGGCATCGGCTGCACCCCCACGGCCTCCATCCTCCGCTCCCTGGCAGAGGCCGGATCCGGCCGCCGGGTGCTGGTGCTGCATGCGGAAAGCACCCTGGACAGCTGGGCCCTGCGCGGCCAGATGACTGACGACGTCGAACGCCTCGAGGGTGCCGACCTCCAGCTCTGGCTGGAAGAACCGCAGGGCGGTTCCAACGCCGGCTTCATGTCGCTGCGTGAAGTGGACCTGCCCGCCGACGCGTCACTGTACCTCTGCGGCCCGCTGCCGTTCATGAAGCACATCCGCAACGAAGCCATCAACGCCGGCATCCCCGCAACGAAGATCCACTATGAAGTCTTCGGTCCGGACATCTGGCTGGCCAACTGATCCATGGGTGGGCCCACGCCGGCAGGGTTCCCTGGCCGAGCTTGCGAGGCTAGGGGGCCGGTGGGGAACGACGGCGGCGCCGTACCTTTCAGGGGAAAGGTACGGCGCCGCCGTCGTTCTAGGACGCCATTGTCCTAAGGTGCCAACTGCTAAGAGGCCTGGCCCAGGCGGGCCTTCAGGCCCGCCAGCTCGGACTGCAGCGCCTCGGGCAGCGAACCGCCGAAGTTGGCGAACCATTCCTCGATCGAAGCGAGCTCGGTGGCCCACTCAGCCGGGTCGACACGGACGGCCTCTTCAACCTGGGCCGGGGTCATGTCCAGGCCCTTGAGGTCGATCGCATCACCGGTGGGAACGAACCCGATGGGGGTCTCCACGGCGTCAGCCTTGCCTTCGAGGCGCTCGATGGCCCACTTCAGGACACGGGCGTTGTCGCCGAATCCGGGCCAGGCGAAGCCGCCCTCGGAGTTGCGGCGGAACCAGTTGACCAGGAAGATCTTGGGCAGTCGCTCCGGGTTGGCCTTGGCGGACAGGTTGACCCAGTGGTTCAGGTAGTCGCCTGCGTCGTAGCCAATGAAGGGCAGCATAGCCATCGGATCGCGGCGGACAACGCCAACGGCGCCGGCTGCAGCTGCAGTTGTCTCGGAAGACAGCGTGGAGCCCATGAAGATGCCGTTGGACCAGCTGCGCGCCTCAGTCACCAGGGGGATGGTGGTCTTGCGGCGGCCGCCGAACAGGATCGCGGACAGCTCGACACCGTCCGGGTTGTTGTACTCCTCGGCCAGCATGTCGATCTGGTCGATCGGCGTGCAGAAGCGGGAGTTCGGGTGGGCAGCGGGCTTGTCCGAGTCCGAGGTCCAGGAGTTGCCCTGCCAGTCGGTGAGGTGCTCAGGAACTTCCTCGGTCATACCCTCCCACCACACGCCGCCGTCGTCGGTCAGCGCGACGTTGGTGAAGATGCTGTTGCCCTTGGCGATGGCTCGCATCGCGTTGGGGTTGGTGCCCCAGCCCGTGCCCGGAGCCACGCCGAAGAGGCCGGCCTCGGGGTTGACGGCGCGGAGCTCGCCCTCCTTGCCGAAGCGCATCCAGGTGATGTCATCACCCAGCGTCTCCACCTTCCAGCCCTCGATGGTGGGATCGAGCAGCGCAAGGTTGGTCTTGCCGCAGGCGGACGGGAAGGCAGCCGAGACGTAGTACGTCTTCTGCTCCGGGGAGGTCAGCTTCAGGATGAGCATGTGCTCAGCCAGCCAGCCTTCGTCGCGGGCCATCACGGAGGCGATGCGGAGGGCGTAGCACTTCTTGCCCAGCAGGGCGTTTCCGCCGTAGCCGGAGCCGAAGGACCAGATGGAGCGCTCTTCGGGGAAGTGCACGATCCACTTGTCCGGGTTGCACGGCCACGGCACGTCCGCCTGGCCGGCTTCGAGCGGCGCGCCCAGGGAGTGCAGGGCCGGCACGAAGAACGCATTGGTCTCGGTGATGCGATTCAGTACGTCGGTGCCGATGCGGGCCATGATGCGCATCGAGGCAACAACGTAGGCGCTGTCGGTGATTTCGACGCCGAACTTGGGATCTTCGGCATCGAGGTGGCCCATAACGAACGGGATGACGTACATGGTGCGGCCTCGCATGGAGCCGGCGAACAGTCCGCGCAGCTTCTGCTTCATCTCGGCCGGAGCCATCCAGTTGTTCGTGAAGCCGGCGTCGTGCTCCTTCTCGGAGCAGATGAACGTCTGCTCTTCCACGCGGGCTACGTCCGCGGGATCAGAGAATGCAGCGAAAGAATTGGGGAAGAGTTCCTGGTTCAGGCGCGTCAGCGTTCCTGCTGCGACGAGTTCGTCGGTGAGCCTGGTGTTTTCCTCTTCCGTACCGTCAACCCAGTGGATCCGGTCCGGCTGAGTAAGTTCTGCAACCTCTTCGACCCATGCCAGCAGGCCAGCATGCGTAGTGGGTGCTTTCTCAAGCAGCGGCAGTCGTGCGAGATCGCCCATTGCGGTTCCCTTCCTCGGGTTCAGTGGTGTGTCCTAAATGCTAGGGCTCTAGACCACCGGGATTTTTGAGCTGGAGATAGGATGTCCGCAGGGCAAAAAAGCAAAAACCGCGGAAAATCAAGGAACAGGACCCCAATACTCCTACCATTTTGTGAGTAAGGTCACATAGACCGGTCTAGTCGCGTAGATTACACATGTTTCGATTTGGAACTCCGGGGCAACTCGCGTAAAGTAATTCGAGGTTCGGGGGTGAGCGAAAAACTCCCGGAGCCGAGAATGCGCCCATAGCTCAGCTGGATAGAGCGTCTGTCTACGGAACAGAAGGTCAGGGGTTCGAATCCCTTTGGGCGCACAATAAGAAAAGATCCGCACCGGTACGCCGGTGCGGATCTTTTGTTTCGGTATGTTTCGGGCCTTCGGCGGCTTGGCCTTCAGTAATACTTGGGCCCGGGGGGCAGAAGCCTCCGGGCCCACCTCCCTATTGAGTCGGATTCCCTATTGCGTCGGAAATACGGTGACGGATGCCGTCGAAGTGACGGTTAAGCCGCTCTGCCGCCAATACCTTGTCCCCGTCCGCCACGGCCTCATAAATCCGACGGTGCATCGCTGCCGTCTCCGTCAGGTCCTCGGCACCGGGGCCGACCTCGAGGTGGATCTGGCGGTACACCTTCCAGAAAACGGCGAGCAGGTTAATGAGCAGTGCGTTGTTAAGCGGCTCAAACAACCGCCGGTGGAACTCCGCATCCACCTCCACAAACGCCTCTCCTGCGGCGGCCAGCTCCTCCATCCGGACCACGGACTCCTCAACGGCTGCCAGCTGCCTGGCGGTCATGGCATCCATGGCGCTGCCGATCAGACCCGATTCAAGGGCCTGCCTGACGTCCACCAGCTCCAGTGCCTCGCCGCCCTTGTGGCGCAGCGACAGCCTCCCGCGGAAGGTGAGCCCGTCCGCCAAGGCATCAAAATTGCTGGGCGCCACAAACATGCCGAACCCGTGGCGGATTTCCACCACGCCCAGCGCCTGCAGGACTTTGAGCGATTCCCGGAGCGTATTCCGGCCGACGCCCAGCGCCAGCGCGAGCTCGTTTTCGGTGGGGAGCGGATCACCGGCTTCGAGTTCGCGCTCCAGAATGAGGTCCATGATGTCCGCCTGAAGCGCGCGGAGCCGCGCCTGGGCGCTGAACCGCGCCTGTGAAGCGACGCCTGATGTAGTCATGGGTTCCCCTAACCGAGAGTCCTGACCCGCCGTACAGAGTGGGTCACACCAAACAATATTGGATGTCCCACCTACTGTTAAGCTCCCGCGCCCTCCCCGAGCCTCTTTCACTGCGCCAATCCCACGCCCTCCATCCCGCGGCAGGCGGTGGATGCCGGGCGTAGTCTGTTGCCATGACGGCGACAATTGAACGCGAATTCGATGTAATTGTGATCGGCGCCGGCGCCGTAGGAGAAAACGTCGCGGACCGCGTGGTCCAGGGCGGTCTGACGGCGGTCCTCGTCGAAGCGTCACTGGTGGGCGGCGAATGCTCCTACTGGGCCTGCATGCCTTCCAAGGCACTGCTGCGCCCGGGCACCGCCCTCCACGGCGCGCAAACAGTCCCCGGGGCAGGGGAAGCAGTCACCCGGACCTTGGACGCGTCCGCCGTCCTCAAGCGCCGGGATTACTTCACGTCCAACTGGCAGGACGACAGCCAGGTCAAGTGGGTGGAGGACACCGGGATTGAGCTGATCCGCGGCCGTGGCCGCATCACCGGCCCCCGTGCGGTCGAAGTGACGGGAGTGGACGGTAAGAGCTACCTTCTCTCGGCGCGGCACGCCGTCGTGCTGTCCACCGGGTCCGCCCCAACGGCCCCACCGATAGCAGGCCTGGCGGAGGTGGACTACTGGACCACCCGCGAGGCTACCTCCGCACCGAGCGTTCCCGGCAGCCTGGTAGTCCTCGGCGGCGGGGTGGCCGGCACCGAGCTGGCACAGGCATTCGCCCGGCTGGGTTCCGCGGTGACTCTCGTGGCGCGCGGCGACCTGCTCAGCATGTACCCGCAGGACGCCGCAAAACTGGTGTTGGCCGGGCTTCGGGCGGATGGCGTGGACGTACGCCTCAACACCTCCACCGAGCGGGTCGGCAAGAACGACGACGGCTCTGTCACCGTGGATCTGGCGGACGGCATCTCCGTCAGCGCTGAGAAGCTGCTGGTGGCCACCGGCCGCCATGCCGCCCTGGAAGGGTTGGGCCTGGAAGCCGTGGGCCTTGGTTCCGACGGAGGCAAGGTGCCGCCGCTTCGCACGGATACCACGGGACTGGTGGAGGGCGCCGATGCGGGCGACCGCAACGGCAACGGTACGGGCGACAGTACCGAACACTGGCTCTACGCGGTGGGGGACGCCGCCGGCAAGGTCATGCTGACGCACCAGGGCAAGTATTCGGCACGTGCTACTGGCGACGCCATCGCCGCGCGGGCCAAGGGTGAGCTGGAGGGAACGCCATCGCCGTGGAGCCGTTACGCGCAGACAGCCAATGACCACGCAGTCCCCAACGTGGTGTTCACGGATCCCGAGCTCGCCAGTGTGGGCAGGTCCGTCGACCAGGCGGAGAAGGACGGCTACAACGTCTCCTCGGTGGAACTTCCCATCAGCGTGGCCGGCTCCTCGCTGCATGCCGAGCACTACGAGGGCTGGGCGCAGCTGGTGGTGGACGAGGACAGGAAAGTGTTGCTCGGCGCCACGTTTGCGGGCCCGGATGTGGCCGAGCTCCTGCACGCAGCCACCATCGCCGTGGTGGGCCAAGTTCCCCTGGACCGCCTGTGGCATGCCGTTCCGTCGTATCCCACCATCAGCGAGGTGTGGCTGCGGCTGCTCGAGGAGTACGGCCTCTGACGCCCGCCCCATCCCTACTCCGGCACCGCGCGAACGGACAGTTACGGCCCTTCGACTCGCGCGAACGGACAGTTGCGGCCCTTCGGTTTGGCCCCAACTGTCCGTTCGCGCTGACTGCTTGGTCACAACGCAGGCATTCTATTTGAACTGACTGGTCAGTTTAGTTAGCCTTGAAGCAGACCCCCTCTGCGAAAGGCTCCAATGCTCTCGGTTCGACAGCTTCACGTGAAAGGCCGGCGGGATGACCTCCTCCCGCCGACCTCACTCCAGGCCCGGCGCGGCGAGCTGGTTCTTGTGGCCGGCGCCGGCCAGGACCAGAGAACCGCGCTGGCTCTCACGCTGAGCGGACGCATGAAACCGTCGTCCGGGGAACTCCTCTGGGACGGCGCGGCGAAGACCAAGCACCTTCGGCTGGCCAGTTCCTTGGTGGACGCTCCCGGTGTCAATGAACCCGAGCAGCACCTGAGCGTGCGCGATCTGGTCACGGAGGACCTCGCGCTGATCCCGCGGCGCTACCGGGGCGCCCTGCTCAGCAAGCCGTGGCTGAAAGTCAACCGCTTTGAGGACATCGCCGGCCTGTGGACCGAGCAGCTGGCCCCGGCCAGGCGCATCGAGCTGCTGACCGCCCTGGCACTCGCGAACCCGCACACCGACCTTCTGGTGGTCGACTCCCCCGACCGCCACAGTGCCGACCCGGCCGACTGGCTGCCGCGGCTCCGGGAGCTGGCGTACGACGGCGGCCGTCCCCTCGCCGTGGTCGCCACCGTCGCTGCCCTCCCGGACAACTGGACCGGCCCCGCCGCGGTGATCGGAAATGCAGCGGCTCTCCCTCCGGCCAGCGAGAGTTTTGGCCCAGATAACGCGAGCCAAACAACCCCAAAGTCCCCGGATCCGGACAAAACCTCCATGCCCGAAACTGAAACAGAGGACGCAAAGTGACTGTGCTGCGGCTGGCCCGCTCCGAACTCAAGCGCATGACCGGCGGGCTGCTGCCCAAGCTGACGATCATTGCCCTGACCATGGTGCCGCTGCTTTACGGGGCGGTGTACCTGTATGCCAACTGGGATCCTTACAGCAACCTCGACCAGATCGATGCCGCACTGGTGGTGGAAGACACCGGTGCCACGTCCGACGACGGAACCCAGCTGCGCGCCGGCCAGGAGGTGGCCGAAAACCTCATCGACGGGCACGTGTTCAACTGGCAGTCCGTGGGCTCCGCCGAAGAGGCCGACCAGGGGGTCAGCAGCGGCAGATACGCCTTCGCGCTCAAGATTCCCGCGGACTTCTCCGCCAACCTCTCTTCTCCCGGCAGCTTCGACGCCGCCAGCCAGGCCATGCTGAACGTGACCACGAATGACGCCAACAACTACCTCCTGAGCACCATCGTGGACAAGCTGACAACGGCCGTCCACTCGAGCGTGGCCAAGGAAGTGGGCGAGGAAACGGCCAACCAGCTACTCACCGGCTTCGGCACCATCCACACCCAGATGGTCAAAGCAGCTGACGGTGCCGGCCAGCTTTCCGCCGGCGTGGGTAAGCTCCACGACGGCACCGTGACCCTCCATGACGGCACAGGGCAGCTCAGCAGCGGCGCAGGCGAACTCTACAACGGCCAGCTCAAACTGCGTGACGGAGCCAACCAGCTGAACGAGGGCACAGCACAGCTCAGCGATGGACTCGGCCAGCTCAAGGACAAGACGGCCTCCCTGCCGGCCGATTCGCAAAAGCTGGCTGACGGCGCCGCGCAGGTTGCGGCCGGGAACGCCACCCTGAACACGAAGGTGCAGGACGTCGTCGGGCAGTTGAACGCGGCGGACGCAGGTCTACGGAGCCGGGTAGTGGAGTCCAACGGCAGGCTGATGGCCGCCGGGGTCATCACCCAGGCCCAGGCGGACAGCATCCTGGCGGATTTTGATCAGGCGGCGGCCTCCGGCCCGGTTGCCGATGCCAAGGCGAAGATCCAGGCCGATGCCGGGCAGATCCAACAGCTCGCCGACGGTTCGGCCGCAGTGAGCGCCGGCGCCGACAAACTGGCCGCAGCCACGCCAACCCTGACGGGCGCCATCTCCCAGGCGTCCGCGGGCGCCGACCAGCTCCACACCGGGTCCTCCGCCCTGGCAACCGGACAGCAGAGCGCGGTTGACGGCGCCGCGAAGCTCGCCGAGGGGGCCAGGACGCTCGACGCCGGCGCGGCGCAGCTTGAGGACGGCGCCGCTACGGCCGCCAGCGGAGCCGGCACCCTGGCGTCGGAGCTGGCCAAGGGTGCCGGGCAGGTTCCCAATCCCGACGATGCCCAAAAGGACAGCCTCGCCAAGGTCATGGCCGATCCAGTGGCTGTCAGCAACGTCTCGCAGGCCAAGGCCGGGTCCTATGGGGCCGGCCTGGCACCGTTCTTCCTTACCTTGGCACTGTGGATCGGCATCTTCATGCTCATCCAGGCCATGCGCCCCGTCACGCAGCGCGCGCTGGCGTCCAACGCAGCGTCATGGAAGATCGCACTGGGCGGCTGGCTTCCCTTCCTGGCTGTATCCGTTGTCCAGGCGAGCCTGCTCACTCTGGTGGTGGACCTGGCGCTGGGCCTCAACCCTGCGCACCCGGTGCTGATGTGGCTGTTCATGCTTGCAGCCGCCATGGCGTTCAGCGCCCTCATCCAGGGCATAGTGGCCTTGCTTGGTTCGCCCGGGAAGCTGGTGGTCCTGATCCTGCTGGTGCTTCAGTTGGTGTCCTCGGGAGGCACCTTCCCGTGGCAGACCACTCCGCAGCCGCTGCACGTAGTGCATGAGATCCTGCCCATGGGCTACGTGGTCACCGGGATGCGGCACCTGATCTACGGCGCAGACCTATCGATGATCCTGCCAACCGTGGCGGGCCTGCTTGGCTACACTGTGCTGGGGGCCGCGCTGTCAACGCTGGCCGTCCACAAGCACAAGTTCTGGACCCTGAAATCCCTGAAACCGGAGATCGCCGTATGAGCATGCAGGAAGCCGGCGACAAGAAGCTCCGCCCCGCCCGCACCAACGCGACGAAGCAGAAGCTGTTCGAAGCCTCCATGGAACTGATCGGCGAACGCGGTGCGGCCGGCGTCACCGTGGACGAGATCGCTGCGGCGGCAGGCGTTTCCAAGGGAACCGTCTACTACAACTTCGGCAGCAAGTCCGTCCTGATCGCCCAACTGCTGCGCCACGGTGTGGACATCCTGCTGGCCAGGCTGCTGAGCGTAAAGGACTCCTCCGCTGACCCGCTGACGGCCATGGACGAGATGATCGGCCAGGCGATGGACTTCATGGCCGAGTACCCGTCCTTCGCCAGGCTATGGGTCAGCGAAAACTGGCGGACACCCAGCGAATGGCAGGACACCTTCGCCGAGCTCCGCGGCCACCTGCTGGAAGTGATCGGCGCGGCGATAGGAGGCGTGGCCGAACAGTACGACGTGGATGAATCCATCTCCCGGGGGAGCCTGGAAACCGCCATCTTCGGAGCATGCTTCGTGGTGGGCCTGGACCGCCAGACCTACAATCCCGAGCGCACCCGCGAACAGAGCGTCGCAGCCATCATGGCAATCATGCGTGGCTACGTCAGGAAGTAGCACCCATCGGGGAAGATTAGTCACATGCGCCACATGGGTTACAGCGGAAAACTAGCGGTCAGTGCGGCCATCGCCGCCTCGGGCCTTCTAGTGCTCACTGCGGTCACTCTCGAAGAGGCGGCGCTGTACGGATTCCTCGGAGCCGTGGGCGTTGGTTACCTTGCCTGTGTCATCCAGGTGGTGGCACGGAGACGCAATGTGGCACTGCTGGCGGGAGGCGTGGGTACGAGCCTGTTCATCGGTTTCGCCATCGCGTTCCTGCGCATGTGGGGGCTGGCCTTCACCGCGGAGCCGGATCCGCTGGGCGCGGCTGTGACCACCCAGGACTCGGACATCTACTTCTACCTCGCCGCGGTTTCCGGCGCCGGAACACTGCTGGTTCTGTTCGCCGGCGCGGTGTGGCCCGCCGGCAAGCGGCTTCCGTCCGGCCGAAATCAGTCCGACCGTCGTCAGACCGGACAGCGTCAGACCGGACGGCGCGGACCTGCGGTGAATGCCAGGCGACCGGTGGTCAAGCCTGCCGCACGCGCGGCTGCAGGCACGGGCTACGGACGTGTTCCGGCATCGAGGTCGGGCGCCACCCGCGCGCCGGCGGCGAAGCGGCCTGCGTCGTCATCCGCCAAGGCTCCTGTGACGCGCGTGCCCGGCCCGGCGCCCAAGTCCGCCGTGCCCAAATCCGTGCCTAAACCGGCACCCAAGCCATCGCCCAAGTCACCGGCGAAGGCCACGTCACGGCGTTGAGCATGCCACCGGCGCTGGCCCGGCGTGGCTCCCAGCCGGTCCGGCCGGAGCACGGCGATGGCCACCCCACCCAGCAGCAGGAGCCCGCCGGCCACCTCCGCAAGTGAGGGAACCTCGCCCAGGACCAGCCACGCCGTCGTCATTCCTACCACCGGGACCAGCAGCGTAAAGGGGACGACTGCTGATGACGGATAAAGGCCCAGGAGCCAGTTCCAGATGCCGTAGCCCACCAGGGACCCGAAGACGGCCGTGTAAATGGCGCTCAGGATGGTAACCAGCTGCATGCCGGCGAGGGTGCCTCCCACGGCGGCCGGCCCATCGATCCACAAGGACAACCCGATCAGCGGCAGCGGAACCACAGCGCCCGACCACACCACGAGGCCAAGACCGGAGGAGGCCTTGGCACGGCGGGCGATGATGTTGCCGGCTGCCCAGGACAATGCGGCCGCCAGGACGATGATGAGTGGAAGGACGGGGGCCACCATGCTGCGGCCGACTGCCACTACAGCAAGTCCCGCCACGCCGAGGACGACGCCGGTGAACTGCCTGGCGCTGGGGTGTTCACCCAGGATCCCGGCAGCCAGCAGCACCGTGAGCAGCACTTGGGCCTGCAGGACCAGGGAGGCCAGCCCGGCAGGCATGCCCAGGGCCATGGCCAGGTAGAGAAGGCCGAACTGTCCGGCACTCATGAACAGGCCGACGCCAAGGATGGCCCGCCAGCTGACGTCCGGCTTACGGATGAAGAAAATCCACGGAAAGACGACCAGCACGAAGCGCATGGCCACAAAAAGCAGCGGCGGCACTTCCGTGCCGTTGGCGTGCAGGCCAAGGTCGATCGCGACGAAGTTCGCGCCCCACAGGACGGCCACGAGGACTGCAAGGGCGGAATGGCGGAAGGTCACCGGGCTGCCGGGTTCAGTGCTTCCGCGTCACAGCACGCGGGGTCACAGCACTCAGGGTGACAGCACGCGGAGTCACAGGTTGCAGAGTCACAGGTTTCGCGGGCGTTCTCCGGGAGTACCGTCGGCTTCGCCGTCGCGCCGGTCGGCGCCGGGGACGGCGCCGGTCCGCCGCGGTGCAGCGGGGCCTGTGGCATCCCGTTCAGTGGTGGTGCCTTCGGTTGCAGGGCGTTCGGTTGCGGGCACCGCGGTGCGGGGTTCTGTCGTGCGGGGTTCGGCAGCGGCTGGTCCTGCACCCGCCGGAAGGTTGTCCCCGCTCCCGCGGGTTCCCGCTTCTGCCCGTGTCTGAGGCTGGCCAAGGGTGTCGTCATGCCGGTCAGTGTCGCGCCGGTCAACGTCGTGTTTGTCGGTGTCGCGCCGGTCGGCGGTCACGACGTCCGGATCGACCTCATCGGCTTTGCGGAGCTGCTCCTGCGAAGCGACGCGCACGCGTTCGGCTTCCTGCTGCTTTTCGCGGGCATCCCGGCGCAGCCGTTCGGCCTCCACCTCGGCCTGTTTGGCATCGGCTTCGGCACGCGCGGCCTTGGCTTCACGGTCCCGCGCTCCGAGCTCATCGGCCTTGGCTTTTTCGCGCATCTCGGCGGCCCGGTTCCGGTCCGCCTCCACCTTGCGCTTGCGGTTGAAGAACAGCAGCGCCGCAATAATCGCCACCACCACCACAACGCCGATGATGATGCCCACTAGCTGTCCTGAGTCCATGATGATCTCCTCTAACCTGGGCCGCCGATGAATATCTCCAGTAAACATCACAAACCCACTGCTGACCATGAACCGCGGCGGCTAATTGCAGAGGCCTACTTGTGAGCCCGGGGCACCTTGAAGTGTGTGAGCCTGGCGTCCTGGCCATCCAGCTCAGCCCAGGTCTTTTCAGTTTCCAGCACGGTCAGCCCGCTGGTGGGAAACCGGGTGGCAGCGTCCATGTACGCATCGTGGTTGGAGTCGCGCGAAGCCAGGTGCATAGCCAGGTCCTGCACGCCGGGCATATGGGAGATCACCATCAGTGTGGTCACGGTATCCGGCACATGGTTGATGACCGTAAGCATCCGCAGCGCCGAAGCGCCGTAGAGGCCGTCTTCGAGTTTCGGGGTTGGGGCCTTGTCCCCCAGTTCCGCGCACACCCACGTGCACGTCTGCCGGGTCCGAAGCGCACTGGAGCACAGGATGAAATCGGGAACGACTCCGTGCTTGCGCAGCCACTTGCCGGCCAGCGGGGCCTCGCGGTGTCCGCGCTCTTCCAGCGGCCGCTCATGGTCCGGCACGCCTCCGGGCCAGTCGGCCTTGGAGTGCCGCATGAGGACCAGCCGCCTGATGTGATGCTCGCTCATGCACCAATCCTAGTGCGGCGGCCTTGCCCCTCAGGTCACGGCCGCCCCGCGAAGGTTTAGTCCTCCAGAACGAAGGTCACTTCGAGCACGACGTGCCAGGCGACGACGGCGCCGTTGGCGATCTCCACTTTCTGTTCCTTCACCCACGCGCCGCTGACACCCCGCAGCGTCTTGTTGGCCCGGTCGATGCCTTCCTTGATGGCATCATCAAACGAGGTTTTCGAGTTCGCGCTCAGGGTTGTAATGCGTGCAACTGACATGGCTCCTCCTGATGGTCGGATGGACGATCAGAGCCTACGCCGCCCCACCCAAGCCCAACAGGGTCAAAAGGCCACACCCCAACCCCGCCAACGCCCCCCCAAACAGCCGCGGAGGCACATACTTCAAGAGCCCACCCCGCGCGAAAACGGAATTGCGGTCAGGTGAGGGCGCTGTAGCGCAGCGGCGCATCCCGAAAGCGCCGTTGTTGCGCGGGCCCCCGCCGTCAGGGTTCCCTGGCCGAGCTTGCGAGGCTAGGGAGACGGTGGGAGGCAAGAGCGCAGGCGCCGAGGGATCGTGCCGCGAAAGCGAAAGCGCCCGCTCCCAGAAGGAACGGACGCTTTTGCGCGTTGTTTAAGGCTAGATGGAGTATTCCGGAGCGGCCCAGACAACGACCTCCGGGTGCTCGTAGAACCGGTAGCCCTGGCCACGGACCGTGCGCACGGTGTTGGCGAGGCGGCCCAGCTTGGAGCGGAGGCGGCGGATGTGGACGTCGATGGTGCGCTCGTTGGGGACCTCTTCGGCGTTGCGCCACAGGCCCTCGAGCAGCTCGTCGCGACCCACGGTGCGGGTACCGTTCTCGACGAGGTAGTTGAGGAGCTCGAACTCCTTGAAGGTCAGGTTCAGGGATTCGCCGTCGAGGTGGACCTCGCGGCGGGCCAGGTCGATGAGGACGCCGGAAGGCCGGGGATCCTGCGGCTGGGGCAGCCGGGCGGCTTCCGTCCGCTGGCGGGAGTTGACGGTGGGGTCACCGAAGGTGGACCGTACGACGTCGAGCGCGGAACCGGGGGCGCTGGCGGGGGCAACCGCCACCGCGGCGTAGCTTTCCGCACCGGAGACGAGGGACTGTGCGTAGGCCCGGATTTCCTGGGCAAGCTTTGCAATGGAAGTGCCGGCTGCTGCCGCGGTTTCCTCATCAATGCCCATGTAAAGGACAAACCCACGGGCAACGTTTTCGTTGGCAACGGGGCGGACGGCGCTGCCGTTGGCCGGTGCGATCACGGGGGTGGGCGCCGTCTGCGGGGCGGACTCGGCGGCGGGAACCGCTCGAAGCTGGCCGTACGAGTTCGGGTTGTAGCCCTGCGGCGCATAGCCGGGGGCCGGGAAGCTGTTGCCGGGGGCGGCCGGGGCGAACGCCGGGCGGGCACCGAAACCCTGGCGGAGGCCGGATGGCTGGCCACCCTTGTTGGCGTTTCGGACGGAGATGTGGACGTAACCAGATGCAACTGACATGGAATGCTTACCTCAATGTGAATGGCCGTCATCGCGGCTCGAATGCTGGCTTTCCCCGCAATGAGATCTGGGGAGTGGCGCCCTACGCTGGGCTTGGGCGAATGCCTAAAAACTTCTTGGGTGGGAAAGTTAGGCGTGCATTCGACAACAGCGCATGTCTTCGCCAGCAGGTGGGCTGGTCCAGGATTCTGCGGCTGCAGGTGCTGTTGAGTTCTTGTTCACAATTGAAGTGTGCAACGTAACAATGAAAACTTGCAAGTAACAATGGACCAGATCGTCCGCATCGTGAGACAGAATTCGGCATTGTGGCCCAAATCACGATTCTGGAATGCCAATAAAATAACAGGTGTTTTACAGAACGATCGATCGGATTTTGCGGATTGCCGAATTTTATTTGCTAGAAGGGGCCCAGGGAGGCCAAAAATTCAGCCAGCCTTGAATTGCTGAAATACGAGGTCCGCTGAGTACGGATGTCCAGCCCCCGCCCTGGCTTCACGGAAAAAACTTGCCCAAGGAACCCCGCATAGCCCCTCCAGATCAGTTTGACTGCCCTGTGAGCGTAGTGGCCACGTGCTGCCGCGACGCCCCATCCCCCGGTGCATTCAGCTCGCTACGCTGGGATTCACAGCTGGCCCACAGGATCCCCATAGCGCCGGCTAACCCGGAGATCGGAGAGTTGCCCCATGGCCACTTCGCACTCCATGACCAACAACCTTCCCCAGCTCACCCATTCCGACGGCTCCCCCATCCGCGCCCTGGTGGTTGACGACGAACCCAGCCTCTCCGAGCTCATGAGCATGGGCCTGCGGATGGCAGGGTGGTCCGTTGCCGTCGCAGGCGACGGCCCCGAGGCCGTGAAGCTCGCCAAGGAGTTCCGCCCGGATGTCCTGGTGCTGGACGTAATGCTCCCCGGGTTCGACGGCGTTGAGCTGCTCACGAGGATCCGCGCCTTCGCGCCGGAGGTACCCGCGCTGTTCCTGACGGCGAAAGACGCCGTCCAGGACCGCATCCTCGGCCTGGCTGCCGGCGGCGACGATTACGTCACCAAGCCCTTCAGCATGGAAGAAGTGCTCCTCCGCCTGCACCGGCTGGTCCAGCGCTCCGGTGTTGCCGCCATGGACACGGCGGAACTGGTGGTGGGCGACCTCGTCCTCAACATCGATACACGCGAGGTGACCCGGGCCGGCGGGGAACTGCAGCTGACGGCCACCCAGTTCGAACTCCTCCGCTACCTCATGGAGAACCCAAGCGGGTGGTCAGCAAGGCAGCAAGGCCCAGATCCTGGACCGTGTGTGGGACTACGACTTCGGCGGCCAGGCCAACATCGTGGAACTCTACATTTCGTACCTGCGCAAAAAGGTGGATGCAACGCACCCGCCCATGATCCACACGGTCCGCGGCGCAGGCTACGTCATCAAACCGGCGGATTAAGCGGTGCCCACACTTTCCGGGGTCGTAGGCCAGGAAGGCCGCCGCTGGCTCGATCCCTCAACCTGGCACCTGCGCACCCGACTGGTGCTCGTGGCCATGGCGTTGCTGGTGGCCATCTGCGGGGCGATCGGCCTGTTCAGTTACGTCTCCATGGATTCATTCCTGACCAGGCAGCTCGACGATCGCCTTGGCCAGGCATCGAGGCTGTCGAATGAGGCGGGCCGGCCACGGCTCGGCAACCCGGCCGGCAGGCCCGACCCTCTGGACGGCCCGGGCCAAGGCGTCGGGACGCTCATCGCGCGCATCGACAACGGAGATGTCAGCAGCGCCGGTTTCCTCGCAAGTGATGCCACCAGGGCTTCGCTGTCCCCCGAGGATGACCAGGTCCTGTTGGCCCTCCGACACGACGGAACGCCGGTTGACCGGACCCTCTCCGCCGGCACCTTCCGGCTGGTGGCCGTGGAGGCGCCGTACGGAGACGTAATCGTTACCGGACTTCCCCTCGGCCCAAAGCAGAACACGCTCAGCTCTTTAGTGTGGACAATGGGGATCGTCTCGATGGGAGGCCTGGTACTGATCGGCCTTGCCGGAACGGTCCTGATCCGCCGGACCATGAAGCCGCTCGAGCAGCTGTCCGAAGTGGCAACGCAGGTTTCGCAGCTCCCACTCGACGCCGGCGAGGTTGCCCTCGCGGTGCGCGTGCCGCCGTCGAACGCGCACCCTGGAACTGAAGTGGGTAGCGTGGGCCACGCCCTCAACCTCATGCTGGACAACGTCTCCCGGGCGCTTGAAGCCAGGCAGCAGAGCGAGACCAAGGTGCGCCAGTTCGTGGCCGATGCCTCGCACGAGCTGCGCACGCCGCTCACGGCCATCCGCGGCTACACAGAACTCATGCGGATGACCGAGGACTTCACGCCGGACGGCAAGAAGTCCCTGGCCAGGGTGCAAAGCCAGTCCGAACGGATGACCACCCTGGTGGAGGATCTCCTGCTGCTGGCCCGGCTGGATGAAGGACAGCCGCTCAAAATCAGCGACGTGGACCTGACGCAGCTGGTGGTGGAGACCGTCAGCGACGAGAAGGTGATGGCACCGGACCGCATCTGGCAGCTCGAATTGCCCGACGAACCGGTAGTGGTCCGCGGGGACGCGGAACAGCTGCACCAGGTGCTGGCCAACCTGCTCTCCAATGCCCGCAAGCACACGGACCCCGGAACCACAGTTGTTACCGGTGTGATGCGTTCCGCTGACGGCAGTGCCGTGGTAACCGTGACGGACAACGGTGCCGGGATCCCGCCGGAATTTGTGGAACGGGTCTTCGCCCGCTTTGCCCGGGCAGACGCCGCCCGGACCAGCAGGGCAGGTTCCGCATCCGGTTTAGGGGCCGCGGGCGCGGCGGCCGCCGAGGGCACCAGCGGGCTAGGCCTCTCGATCGTGCACTCGATCGTTGAAGCGCACGGCGGAACGGTCGAGGTCACCTCCCGTCCGGGACGCACCGAGTTCGCGCTGCGCCTCCCCTGCGAACCGCCGGCAGCCTAGCTCGCAACGCACTATTCCGGACCCCGGAATCACGGCCGGTCGTGGCCCGTTCTGGCCGGCCGGGCCTTTTTCGTGAGGGAGCGAATGCGGGGCGGGGCGGGCGCAAGTCAACGCGCCGTCATCGTGATCCTCGTTACCGAAATGTGACTTAAGGTTCGATCTCCTGTACGGTTTTTAGAGTGCGGCCACCGTTCCGGCCGCATATCCGGATGGACGCCAAACTCTGCCGCTACCCGGATTTCCTCATGATTAGGCAGAGGCGGGGGACCCAGGTCTCCGGGCATTCTGCATCAGTCGCCCTCGGGGTGAAGCCGACACGTGAAGTTCCGTGCGGCCGGATGACCTCATCCGAACCCGACAGCTAACTCCGCCGGCATCGAGAGGCAACCATGACTAAATCCACGCCAGAAGTACGTCCAGCGCGCCCTTCCAACAAGGCCGCGACGCCCGCGGAACGCTCCCGCCACCGCGCTGAATCAGTCAAGACAACGTCCCCGCTGTCCCGCTTCGCCGCCAGCGTGCAGGGCTCCGGCCGCCGCGCTGCAGTGATAGCCACGGCATGCGCCGTGCTGATCGGCGTCGGTGCCGCCGGCCAGGCTTCCGAGCCCACCGCACCGGCAACCTCGGCGACTGGTGCTGAAAGCGCCGGAACCACCGCTGACACCGAGTCGAAGCTTGCGTTCGAAAAGATCCTCGTTTCGGCCATGCCGGCACCGGCGTCCGTGAGCGTATCCCCGCAGTCGTCTGAGGAGAAGCCGTCCGAGGAGGCGGCATCCGAGGAGCCGGTTGCGGAAGCCCCGGCCCCCGCCCCGGCACCTGCAGCGGCTCCGGAACCCGCACCGGCTCCCGCCCCGCCTGTTGCCGTGGACGACCCCGCAGCTGCACAGGCCTATGCAGCCTCGCAGCTCGGCAACTACGGCTGGGCCGCCGACCAGATGCAGTGCCTGGTCACGCTGTGGACGAAGGAATCCGATTGGAAGACCACTGCCATGAACCCCAGCAGTGGCGCGTACGGCATTGTCCAGTCGTTGCCGGCCGAAAAGATGGCCAGCGCCGGCGGGGACTACCTGACCAACTTCCGCACCCAGATCAACTGGGGCCTGAACTACGTCAAGGAGCGTTACGGCTCCCCCTGTGACGCCCTGAATTTCCACTACGCCAACAACTGGTACTAAACCGGCCCATCTCCGCCGGACCAGGTCCGCATCAGCCGAAGGCTCCGAATCCACGTGATTCGGGGCCTTCGGCCGTCTGGTGGACATGTCCCTCCTGCGGGTTCGGCATGCCGTTGCGCGCGCCTTCCGGGATCACAAGGTTTTCACAAGGTTGCGGGGTGACTCTTGGTCGCCGCCGCTTTCAATCGTCTTCCAAGCGGCAGCCGGCCACCCGCCGTCGTCACGATCTAGGGAGCACAACAATGAAAAGATGGTTAGTTCCAACGGCCGTCCTGGCCTCAATCTTCGCTGCCGCCGCTCCGGCCGCTGCCGCACCCTCGGGCCCGCCGATATCGCTGGAGGGCGTCGAAATTACACGACAGTGCGGCGTCCAAGGGTCTGGCGGCTTCCTCGTAACTGGGGTTCTGTCCGGCAGTTTCAAGGACATCACGCTACCAAGCGGGACGATCCTTTCGCCGTCCCCCGCGCTTAAAGTGACGCTGACGGCAGAAAATGGAAACACCGTAAGTTACGTCATCACCGGTGTCACACGCGTCACCACATTCACGGATCGCACAGAAGTGGTAGCCACCGGCCGAAATCTCATAAGCAGGCCCAATATCGGCGGACTGTACATAACGTCCGGAAACGTGAGTTTCACGAACAACCCAGACGGGTCTGAGCAGATTCCGTTCTCTGGACCGGGGCGGGTCATCGACGTCTGCGATGTTCTGTCCTAAACAACCAAACCGCGGCGGCGGTGCGCCCACCAACGAGGGTGGGCGCCCCGCCGCCGCCTCGTCTCAGTTCCCGTTCATCGAGTCGACGAGTTCCACAGCAGGTCCACAGCTGCGGCCTAAATCCTTCATGTGCACCGGCCGCATAGTGGAACCATGACGCTCACAGACCAGGCCCCGGGGATCCTGCCGCAGACGCAACTGCGGGCCGCCGTCGGCTCCGGGTGTGCACGAGGTGCCGGTGGACTGGGTAAACGACGCCGACGCCGGCGTGGATCTTGTCCGGAACGCACTCGCCGATCTGCGCGGCATGGGCCGCCTTGGCCGCGACCTGGCGACCGGCCGCATACCGGTTCCCGAACTTCGCTCAGCCCTGGACAGCAATTCCGCGCCCGCAGCTCCGGCTGAACCACCTTCAATCGCCGCGGCTACTCGCCCCTAAGCCACGTCATCGCTTCATCCGCGCAGGTGAAATAGCGTGTCGGAGCAGCCGGCGAATGCATGCTGAGAAAGAAATTGGCCATGGCCCGGTCCACCGGTGACGATCCGAGGAGCGCCACCCGTTCCACTGTGCTGGGACGGGCGAAGACCCGCCGTGCACCGCGGCTCATGGACGTTGCTGCGGCCATGTCCACCAGCATCGGATAGGGGCGCCCGCCGCTCAGCTTCTTCACGGCCGCCATGACGGCTGTCGCGGCATCCTCGGATATGGCCAGGCCTTGAACCCACTGCACATGAAGGACACCCTTGCGTAGGACGACAGTCCCTCTGGCACCGTCAATCGAAACCTCGGTCATCCTATCCCCCCAGATAGCGTCAGCGTCTTCACTGACCCTAGCGGACAGAAGGCCGATTGAAACGTCAGAACCGGAAGAAAATCGTCCTCACGCCGTCGCCGTCCACTTCCGTGGTCACGGACACGGCGGAATAGTCGTCTATGTGCAGAACGCCGTCCGGCAGTTCACCGGTGTTGGGCCCGATGGCAACGGTCCTGATGCCGGCAGCAAGTCCGGCCGCAATGCCTGCGGGGGCGTCCTCAAAGACCAACGCGTCGGCCGGGTCCACACCGAGCAGTTCGGCCGCCCTGAGGTAGCCTTCCGGGTGGGGCTTGCCTCGGGTGACGAGCTCAGCCGTGACGGCGGTGACGGGCATGGCCAGTCCCGCGGCGCCCATCCGGATATCGGCCAGGATCCGGTCGGCGGACGTCACCAGGGCGACGGCGTCTGCCGGCAGGCTGCGCAACAGTTCAGCGGCGCCGGGCAACGCGACAATGCCTTCGGTCCTGACCCGTTCCATGGCGCCGAGCTCCGCGGTGAGCGCAACGACGTCGGTACCGGCCGGCGCAAACCGCCTCACCGTGTCCCCGGCCTGCACACCGTGCGAGGTCCGGAGGATCTCGGCGAGGTCCAGCCCGTAGCGGGCAGCAAGTTCGCCCCACACCTGCTCCACAATGGCCGTGGAATCAACCAGGGTGCCGTCCATGTCGAACAGCACGGCGCGGGCGGCAAGGGTTGTTCCAGACGGTATGGCGGTGAGGGGGCTAGCGGCGTCAGCAGGAAAGCTCATGCTTCCATCCTGCCCCACACGGGGGCGTGGCAGGATTTTGTGACTCAGCCGTTCGGCCTTTGGGGCAGGTACTGCACGGCCCATTTGTTGCCGTCGGGATCTGCGAAGTAGACGAAGTGGCCCCAGTCCTGGACGTCGATCTCGCTGACGTCCACGCCGTTGTCCTTGAGCTGCTTGTGCGCGGCCTGGATGTCGCTGACCACGACCTGCAGGCTCGGGGCGGTCCCGGGAGGGGCATCGTTCAGGCCTTCGCCTATGGCGATCGAACAGGCCGAGCCCGGCGGGGTCAGTTGGACGAAGCGGATGCCGTCCATGGGCCGCTCGTCGTAGTCGGCGTTGAAGCCCACTTTGTTGACATAAAAATCCTTGGCGCGGTCCACGTCGGACACAGGGACAAACACGAGTTCAAGTTTCCAGTCCATGGGGCACAGGCTAACCGGGGCCGTCGGAAACCGGAAGGGGGCAATCGCTTCGCCGGTTGTACCTCGTCCCCTCAACCTGCGCCGGGAAAGCGGCACGCCCTGCCAGCCGACGGCCAGCAGGGCCCGTGTTAGCCGGCGATGCCGTAGAGGCGGTCCCCTGCGTCACCGAGTCCGGGCACGATGTAGGACTTCTCGTTGAGCTTCTCGTCAATGGAGGCCAGGACGATGGTCACGTTGGCGTCCGAGAGTTCTTCCTCCAGCTTGGCCAGCCCCTCGGGCGCGGCCAGCAGGCAGATGCACGTCACGTCCGACGCGCCGCGCTTGAACAGGAACTTGATGGCTTCGCGCAGCGTGCCGCCCGTTGCCAGCATGGGGTCCAGCACGAAGATCTGCCGGTCCGTCAGGTTCTCGGGGAGGCGCTCCGCGTAGGTGATGATGTCCAGCGTCTCCTCATCACGGGCCATTCCCAGGAACCCGACCTCGGCCGTGGGCACGAGTTTGGTCATGCCCTCGAGCATGCCCAGGCCGGCGCGGAGGATGGGAACCACCAGCGGAGTGGGCTTGGTGAACGCGGTGCCGATCGTGGTGCTCACCGGCGTTTCGATGGTGACCGGCTCGGTGCGGACGTCCCGGGTGGCCTCATACGCGAGGAGCGTGACAAGTTCCTCGGTGAGTTGCCGGAAGACCGGGGAGGGGGTGTTTTTGTCCCGCAGAACGGTGAGCTTGTGAGCGACCAGCGGGTGGTCCACGACGAGTGTGCGCATGGGTCAAAACTATCACCCGGCGCTGGCGTCCCCGCCCCGGGCGCGGTGGGGTTCGCCACCGCCGTCGGCCCCGCTGTCGCCTTCCCGTCCGTGGTGCGCACCGGGCTCTTCCCGGAGCAACGGATGGTCGAACGTTGGCGCCGGTCCGGCATGTTCGCGGTGCCGGATTATGTGGAACAGCCTGTGCGCCAGGATCACGATGCCGACCCACGCGAAGCCAAGGAGCCATCCGGCAATAACGTCGGTGAGCCAGTGATGGCCCAGGAAGACCCGGCTCAGGCCCATGGCGATGATGAAGGCCGCACCGACCGTGATGAGGGACACGCGAATCGCTGTCCGTTCCAGTTGGATGCACGCCAGGTACACGATCAAACCGATCACTACGGTGGTGTTGAGTGTGTGCCCGCTGGGGAAGGACGGGGAAGTTTCATACGGGGGAACGGCATCGGCATGGTCCGGCCGAGTGCGGCCGAACAGTTTTTTGCCAAACGTGGTGGCAAGGGTGGAGACAGCCGCCGCGCCTCCTACCAGAATCAGGGGGCGCCAGGTGCGCCCTGCGAACGTCAGCCAGGCCGTCAGGACACTGGCCAGGATGGGCATTCCGATGCCGCCGCCAATGTTGGTGAAGGCAGTGACAGCGGAATTGAGCTCGGGGCTGCGCAGGTCCTCCGACAGTGCGAGCGCCGGTTTATCCAGGTTGGCGAGGCCCGCCTCGTCCACCACGTCCTCGTAGACTTCGGCACCCATAAAAGCCAATGTGATAACAATGGCGCCGCCAATCAGCATGGTGATCCAGAGGGCAGCGTAGGGAACAACCCACCGCCCCCAGCGGTCCGAAATATGGTCAGTCAAGATCTTCACGTCGTCTCCCGGGCTCATCCGTCGTCTGCGCCTGCCGTACCTTCGAAACTATCATTGAGCCATGACTTCCCCGGAGCCCCGCCATGCCGAGTGGATGGGCATTGCCCTGACCGAGGCACGGCGCGCCCTGGCCACCGAGGATGTGCCGATCGGCGCCGTCGTGATCGGTCCTGACGGCGCCGTGCTGGGTACCGGAAGGAACGAACGGGAAGCGCACGGGGATCCCACGGCGCACGCCGAGATGGTGGCGATCCGTGAGGCGGCCGCCCGGCTGCAGGTGTCGGGAGCCCAGACCGGCGGAAGCGACGGCTGGCGGCTGGCGGACTGCACCCTCGTGGTGACCCTGGAACCCTGTGCCATGTGCGCCGGTGCCATTGTGCTGGCGAGGATCCCGCGCGTGGTGTTCGGCGCGTGGGATGAGAAGGCGGGGGCCGCCGGTTCGGTGTTCGACATCCTCCGCGAGCGCCGGCTCAACCACTGGGTGGAGGTCTACGCGGGCGTGCGGGAGCAGGAGTGTGCCGCGCTGCTGCGGGATTTCTTCGCCGGCCACCGGCAGGTCAGCTAACCGGCATTCGCCGCATCCAGGGCATCAATACGCTCCCGCCGCGACGCGGGCGAATCCAGGCTGAAGGAACGGAAGTCACCCAGGTCCTCCCGAATCCACGCTTCCACCTCGGCGATCCGGTGCCCGATGCGCGGCGAAGATCCGCCGAACAGCCAGTGGGCGATCCTCTGCCCTGCGGGATCGTACTGCCAGAGTCCGATGATCCGGCCCCTGTCCAGGATGGGGTGGTCCGGCAGGTCCGGCTGCTCCGCCAGGGCGGCCCGGAGCAGTGTCGCACCACCGTCGCCGTCCGCGAAAAGGTCCGCGGCGTTCCGCCGCTGTATAACGAGCGAATCCGTCCCGGCAAGGAGCTGGATCTGTTCTTCGGCGGGCACGTCGAAAGCCGCGAGGCGGTCGACGTCGTCGGGCAGCATCCACAGCGCTTCGCCCTTGGCGGCAGGATGGGCGGTGGGCACCTCAACGGCACCGACCGCGGCCAGGGCCGCCCTGCTCTGGGCGACTGTGAACCCGGAGAACCACTGGGATTGCTTGAGCGTGGCACCGCCGGTCCAACCCAGATACCTGCTCATCAGCTCAGTGCGGGCGCCGTCAACGTCCACCATGCTCGGCGGCAGATCCCACAGGGTGTAGGCGTAGCGCTGCTGGTCCAGACGACCGTTGGCGGGGACGCGGCGGATCCGGCCGTCGCGCTGCAGCAGCCCGAGGGCAGTGGGAAGGGTGGTGGATACGCCCTGCCTTTTGCCCTCCTCGCCAAGGCTCCGAACGGAATCGCCCAGTGCATCCTTGAGCTGCTTAGGATCCAACGGCCGGCCGGCTTCCGCCAGGGCATGCAGCACCTGCTCCTCAAGCAGCGTGAGTTCTCCCCGGTCCACTCCCAGCCGTCCGAGCACCCTGAAGACTTCGGCGGAGTCCTTGCCCAGCTGCAGCGCCCACGCGAAGTCGTCCGCACCCAGGATGTAGGTGCAGCCGCGGGCGCTGGGGAGTTCGTAGATCCGCAGCGCCAGGACGTCGGCATCAACCTGTTCGCGCCGGATCCCGGCACGGGCGAACAGCGTGAGGTAGGGGTTGGCACCGCCCAGGGAACGTGCCCAGCCGGCCCTGGCCAGGACTTCGGCTGCGCTATGGCCGGCGAGGCTGCCGTCGAGGCCCTGTTTGTGCCAGGCCCAAGCGCGCAGGCGTTCCGACGTGAGCGTGTGTGCGGGCGGCGGGCGGACGTCTGCGGGACTAGCCGCTGGAGTCTCAGCAGTGAGGGGCTCGGTTGCCATAGGGGTCATTGTCCATCAGCCGGTACGGCAACGGAATGACCCGGCGCAGTCCGGTTGCGCGGCGCGTTCTGTCCCGGCCGTTCCGCTGCAATGCTGTCCAGCACGGTCCTGGCTGTTGCGTCCCAGCCAGGCAGCCTGGTGCGCGCAGCATGCGCGGCGTCGCGCCACCGCGTGCGAACGTCGGGATCCGTGAGCCAGCCGCGGAGAACCCGTGTCAGCGGGGCAGGGTCCGTATCCAGTACGACGGCGGCGCCCGGCAGCTCGGGTCCCCCGCCGCCGTCGGGAGCTGCTGCCCCCGGCGAGCCCGCCGTATCCGGTGACCCCGCCGCGAGTGCTTCGACGGCGCCGGTGCCGGCCCGCACCACCACCGGGATTCCACGGGCGAGGGACTCCGTGACCACCATCCCGTAGGCCTCTGCCCGCGAAACGAGCAGGCTGAGATCGGCACGGTGCCATGCCCCGTCCAGTGCCTCCCCGCTGAGCTCGCCGCGGACTGTCACCCGTTCGGCCAGCCCGAGCCGGGTTACCGCGCTGCTGACCGCGCGGGCATAGTCGGCGTCAGCGGAATCGGAGCCCACCAGTGCCGCGGTCCAGGGCAGGTCCGTTAGTCCGGCGAGCGCCTCAAGCAGCAGGAGCTGGTCCTTGTTCGGCAGCAGCGCGGCCACCGCCACCAGGTGCGGCGGGTTCGAACCGGCCGCAGGCCTGGCGGCATCAGTGCCTGGCAGCGCCACGTGGATCGGGGCAGGGCAGCGTTTGTCCCGGGCTGCCGCGGCCGTCGTCGAACTGGTGCAGATCACGCCTGCGGAGGCCGCCAGTGCGCGTTGCTCCAGGTCCGGGTGCGTTGCCAGCGGCATGTGCAGCAGGATCCACGCGGGTTTTCCCGCGGCGGCTGCCTCTTCCATCTGCAGCGGCGCGCCCAGCGCCACCAGACCGTCCACGATGGTCACCGGCGTACCGGCCGCCCCCTCGGCGCCGGCTTCGCGCAGCAGCCCGGCCAGCCGCCGTCGTTCTTCCTCGAGGCCCACCGGCCAGTGGCCGTCAACGGGCCAGACTTCCACCTCCGCGCCGAGGGCGGTGAGCCCGCGGACCAGCGCGGCGTTGTAGGCGTTGCCGCCTGAGTGGTGCAGCACGTTGCCCGGCACGATCAGCCGGACCGCCAGCCTGGCCGTGCGGGTCCCGGTCATTTTTACTCGGCTCTTTGCTCGGCGTCGAAGTCGAGCGCGAACGACGCCCAGGCGTCGGGGTTCTCACGGAGGGTGACGTCCAGTCCCGACAATGCCCGGCCGTCCTCCCCGACCCGGACCTTGGCTGCGACGGTCTCGGCGATGTACTGAGCCAGCGCTTCGGTTGTAGTCAGCTTCCCGGCAAAGTCAGGGTGCTCGTCCAGGTTTTTGTAGTTCAGGCCGGCCAGCACTTCCTCAATGAGCCCGCCGGCGGCACCGATGTCCAGGACGATGGCGTCGTCGTTCAGCGACCGACGGCGGAAGGTCACCTCCGCCACGAAGGTGGCCCCGTGCAGGCCCTGGGCGGGGCCGAACGCCTCGCGCGGCAGGCTGTGGGCAATCATGAAGTGGCGGCGGACGGTCAGGCTGAACAAAGGTTACCTCTTGTCTTCGGCGGGGTATTCAGTGTCGGGGTATTCAATGACGTGGCAGAGCGCATCCAGGTTGCCGTCGGCCAGTTTATGGACGACGGCAGGAAGTTCCGCAAAGGGGGACGACCCGGTGATGAAGGTGTCGTAAACGGGATCGCTGAGCAGGGACACGGCCAGCGCCAGGCGGTCGGCGTTGGTCCGGCGGTGGCGGCGTGAACGGGCCACGACCCCCACCTGGCTGGCCCGGATGGAGAGCCGGCGGGCGTGGAAGTCCTCCCCCAGCGGGATGGTGACCTGCTTGTCCGCGTACCAGGACATCTCGATGACGTCCCCCTCGTCGCCCACCAGCTGCAGGCTCCGTTCGAGGCCTTCCTGGGAGGCCGAACAGTGGATCACGATGTCACAGTCGGCCAGGGCGTCGTCGGGGTGGGCGAAGTCGACGCCGAGGGTGTCGGCGAAGGCGCGCTTCGCCGGGTCGATGTCGATCAGCTGGAGACGCTGCAGCGGAAAAGTGCGCAGGAGGGTGGCCACCATGCCGCCGACCAGGCCGGCGCCGACGACGGCCACGCGGTCGCCCAGCCGTGGCCCGGCTTCCCATAGTGCGTTGACGGCGGTTTCCACCGTTCCGGTGAGAACCGCCCTCCGAGCCGGGACGTTGTCCGGGACCACGGTCAGGGATTCAACCGGCACAATGTAGCGGTCCTGGTGCGGGTGCAGGCAGAACACCGTGCGGCCCACCCATTCCTCCGGGCCTGCCTCCACGGTTCCCACCGAGAGGTAGCCGTACTTCACCGGTGATGGAAAGGACCCCTCCTGAAGGGGCGCCCGCATCTGTTCGGCAACCCGTGGCGGCACATTGCCGCAGTGGACCACAGTTTCGGTGCCCTTGCTGATGCCCGAATAGAGGGCACGGACCAGCGCTTCACCCGGGCCCGGCGCGGGCAGGTCCTCGCTCCGGAGCTCGCCTTTTTCGTGGCCGACGGTCCAATAGGCCCTGGCTTGGGAATGGTGCTGGGAATTGATCATCTTGCTTACGAATCTAGTCCCCGTCGGGTGCGCGGGGAAGACATCCGGCCCCCGGCGCGCCGTCGTTTTGGGGAAGCGAGCCATGCTCCGGTAACCTATTCAGGTTGGTGACGTGTCCGAGCGGCCGAAGGTGCAACACTCGAAATGTTGTTTGGTGTCAAAGCCAACGTGGGTTCAAATCCCACCGTCACCGCCACGTAGCGAGGCCCCGGGTTTTCTTTCGTTTGAAAGGGAACCCGGGGCCTTTGCTTTGCCTGAAATTTGCCCCGCTGCGGGCGTTAGTGCTCCGCTTCCGCGGCCGCCTTCTTGGCGTTTTTCTCGGCGTCCTTCTCGGCGCGCAGCGCCTCCGCATCGTGCTGTTCCTCGGCTTTTTCCTTGTGGATGACCTCTGCCAGGAGCTTCTCCATCTCCTTGGCGACGCCGGCGGCTGACGCCGGATTCTGGCCGGTCACCAGCCGGTCGTCCACCACAACCTTCTCTTCAAAGACACCAGCGGACACGTGGGTCGCGCCCTGTTCCTCAAGCCGGTCGGCCAAAAAGAACGGGATGACCTTGTCCTTCCCTGCGGCAACCTCCTCGTCGTTGGTGAAGGCGGCGACCTTCCTGCCCTCGACCAGCCGAAAGCCGTTGTCCAGTTCGACGTTCAGCAGACCGGCCGGCCCATGGCAGACAGCGCCCACCACGCCGCCTGCGTTATAGACGCTGGCTAAGAGGTTCTGCAAGCCTTCGCTGTCCGGGAAGTCCCACATGGTGCCGTGGCCTCCCACGAGATAGACGGCGTCGTACTGTTCGGGATCAACGACGTCGACGCGGGCCGTGTTGTAGAGACCGGCGCGCGTGGTCTCGTCCTCCGTAAAGGCAACCTGGATGGGATCGCCTGAATCCACCTCGTCGCGCGGGGGCTGGCCGCCCTGGATGGACGCGAAGTCGACGAAATGCCCGGAATCCTTGAAGACCTTCCAGGGGTGAGCCGCCTCGGCCACGTTGTAGCCGGTCTTCTCTCCGGTATCGCCGATCTCGGAAACGCTGGTCAGTACCATGAGGATTTTCTTCATGAAGTGCTCCTATCGTCTAAATTCCACCCTACGCCTAGCCCAAACTCAGGTCTTCCCTCCCCTGATAGACATGGCCTGCCGCATCTTCGTTAGGCTGAGGGATGTGTGTACGGCAGGCGGCCGGTGATTCGCCGTCTCCTGTGGTCGCATCGTGTGGGGGCGCGCCGCCTTCGCGCGTCTTCGGACATCCTCTTACGAGAACGGACATTGCGGACAAATGCCCGGCACTGAACCCCAACAGCATCCAGGACTGCGCAAGTACTGGTACGGCTACGGAGGGTGGAGCAAAGAGGTTGTCATCCACGCCTACAGTCATGAGGAGTGGGGCTTGGGAGGCCACAGTGCCACCGAATCCGCCAACACGGCCAACAGCTTTGTTGGCCAGAGCATCGTTGCCCTGCTGATGACGGTCCCCGCTATCCTGGCCCCTCTCGGAATACTCTTCGGGATCCTTGCCCTGATCATGTCCTTCCCGGATCCGGGGGACATGGGTATGGGCTTGATCATCATGCTGGGCTCCGCGGTATGCACCGTCCTGTTCACTGGCGGCTGGTTCGCCAGTGTTACGGCCCTTCGCGCTGAACTCCGTGCCCGCAAGCTCCGCAAGCCCAAGGGGCTGCCCAAACCGGCGTACGCGGTCACCGACGATAAGGCACGCAGATGGTTCGAGGAGCACCCCGGAACCCTGGAGATCACCCGGGAGAACTTCCCTGATAGCACCCGCCCCTTTCCCGGGGAGCCGGGATATGTCGAACCCAAGAGGACCGGCCATGCTTTTTGACCGTGAGCGTGAGCGGCGCAACGATGCCGTGTACGCCGAACACAAGAGGGCTGTAGCGGCCGGTGAGAAGCGTGTTCTCCGGAGGACCAGCACCGGCGACCTGCACAGTTACCCGGGTGACGAGATCGGCTTCACCCCCGGCCGCGGCCAGGCCCAAGTCAGCAGCTGGTGGGGCATGGGGATACTCGCGGTCATCTCGGGGATCGGATTCATCACCATGTGTTGGCTGTTCCAGCGCCCCCTGTGGGCAGGTGAAGCACCCGAGTGGGGTGCGTTGTGGCCCATTGGGCTCTCAGGGTTCTTCACTCCCTATGCGTTCATTCTGGCCCGTGACGAATACCGGGCGACCCAGCTCCGCAAGCGCCATGGGTCCCCAAAACCCGGCACCGGCAGCGTCGACACTGATCTCCTTGAGTTGGGGCAGAAAAGTCCCGACCGACCCGACATGTCCCGATAGGATTCGTTCCGATGTTCAACCAGGATAAGCAGTTCCGCAGGCCTGACGGCACCCTGTACGACCCGAGCAGCTTCAACGTGCGCCAGTACGAGGAGCAGTACGGTCCCGGTGGCGTGCCGGAGGGATACGCCATGGATGCCATCACGCCTGTGCAGAGCCCGGGACTGATCATCGCACTCGGAGTCTTCACGTCGCTCGTCTCCGTCGGCCTGCTCAGTGTGAGCCTCATGGTTATCGGGTCGGGCGGGGAACTGAAGCTCATCCTGTTTGCGTTCGCTGTCGGCATCGGCGGGCTGGCGATGTCGGTGCAGGCATTCAGAATCGCCGTAAAGCGGCGGCGCTGGCTGCGGCAGCAACAGACCGAAGCGGCCGGGGTGAACGTCCCGGCACGCCCCCTAACGAAAGAGGACCATCCGTGATCACAGTGCACCTTCGATATGAGATTGATGCAAGCAAGCTCGCTGACTTTGAAGAATATGGACGGCGGTGGATCCGCCTCGTCAACAGGCTGGGCGGATCGCATCACGGCTATTTCCTTCCGAGCGAAGGTGACAGCGACGAGGCCTTCGCCCTGTTCACCTTCCCGTCACTCGCCGATTACGAGAAGTACCGATCGGCTGCGGCCGTGGATCCCGAGTGCATCGAGGCCTACCGATTCGCGACGGAAACGAACTGCATCCGACGGTACGAGCGAAGGTTCCTCTCACCCATGTTCGAGTAACCGACGAAGAAGCTGACAGGGTGGCACTTCTAGTGGTGATGGGACCTGGCGCGGATGATCCCGGCAGATAGCCCTGCCGCGGCTATCAGGGATCCAAGCATGATGGCTACGCCTGAGAAGTAGTCAGTGATCGTCATTTCGGTACACCTTCCATCTAGTGGTGTACCGAAGGTACCCACGCAAACCCTGCCGCCGCGCAGGATCGCCGAAAGATTTGCTCACGATTGGGACACGGAACGGGCGAGGCACCCCGCCCCTTGTGCTGAGCACGTCCCGGCGGACACCATGGAGGGACACCTTTCAATGGCGCCCAAGGAGTGGTCTCACTGATGCGAATGCTGATCTTGGGCCCTCCGGGGTGCGGCAAGGGCACCCAGGCTGAACGCCTGTCCCGGCGCCTCCGCATACACGGCGTATCCACGGGGGACGTCTTCCGCGCGCACGTGAAGAACCTGACGCCGCTGGGCCGTGACGTCATGGCGCATCTGGACGCGGGCGATTTCGTCCCCGACAGCCTCACGAACCGCATGGTGCGAGACCGCCTGAACGAGGATGACGTCCGCGACGGCTTCCTTCTGGACGGATACCCCCGCAATACGGCGCAGCTGGCTGAGCTCGACATCATCCTTGCCGCCAACGGGCAGGCCTTGGATGTTGCGCTCCAGCTGACGGCCGACGACGCCGAGCTGGTCCGCCGGGTGCTCCACCGCGCCACCCTGACCGGACGCAGCGATGATACCGAAGACGTGATCCGGCACCGCCTGGAGCTCTACTACCGCGAGACTGAGCCCGTGGCTTCGGCGTACTCGCAGCGCGGAATCCTCCTGAGCGTTGACGGCATGGGCAACGAGGACGAGGTCTTCGACCGGCTCCTCGCAGCACTCCGGGAGTCATTCCCTTCGGCTGTACCCGACTAAGCCGCTAAGCCATCGCAAGAATGTCCGGCCGCCTCGCAGCCCACGGCCGCAACGCTTCCACGGCCGCACCGACGGTAAACACCGTGGCGTCGTCGTAGGGGTGCCCCACGATCTGTACGCCCGCGGGGATGCCGCAGTCCGCCATGCCGCTGGGCACAGCCAGCACCGGGCAGCGGTTGGCGATGTTGAACGGCGCCGTCATGTGCGCCTCCCAGTAATGCTCGAGCTGCCGGCCGCCGGCGTCGATCCCGTCCAGGTACATGCCGTCCGCATCCAGTCCGGCGACGGCGGAGGCGGGGCAGATCAGGGCGTCAAAACCGGTCATGGCGGCGGCCAGTTCCGCCTGCAGTCGGGTCTCCGCGCGGATGCCGTCCACAAAGCGGTTCCCGTCGGCGGCCCGGCGGGCGTCCGCCATAAAGCGGCGGGTGTAGGGGGCAAGGAGATCGGTTGAGCCTTCTGTTTCATCCTCCATGGCCGGGCCCAGCAGGTAGCCGAAGTGCGTAAACATCGTGCGGCTGATGGACTCCGTGGTCCACGGGAGTTCGATCTCCTCCACAACGGCGCCGGCGTCCCGCAAGGCCGCAGCGACGGCGCGGGTGTTGGCCTCGACGTCGGGCGCCACCGGGTAGTTCCCCAGCCTGATGCACAGGGCGATCCTCATCCCGGCGACCGAAGCCGCGGCGACGGAGGCGCCGCCGTCGTGCGTTTCCAGTCCCGCGACCGCAAGCCCGGGCGAGTCAGCGAGCGAGGTGTGGTCCCCCGGGTGCCGGCCCGCCATGACGTTGGCCAGCAGGGCGGTGTCCGCGACGGTCCGGGCCATGGGCCCGTCGCCGCGGTAGTGGTCGGCGGAGAGCGGCGCCAGGCCGGGGATCCGCCCGTACGGCGCCTTATAGCCCACCGTCCCCGTGAACGACGCCGGCAGGCGGGTTGAGCCGGCAATGTCCGAGGCCGTAGCCAGCGGAGCCAGCCCGGCCGCCAGAGCGGCCCCGGAGCCGCCGGAGGAGCCGCCGGGCGAGAACTGCAGGTTCCAGGGGTTCCGGGTGACTCCCCACAGCGGACTGTGGGTGACAGTCGCGCAGCTGTATTCGGGCGTGGTGGTGCGGGCGTGGATGATGCCGCCCGCACGCCGGATCCGGTCGATGACCGGATGGTCTTCCGCTGCCAGCTCGTCCTTCCTGGCCACGAGTCCCTGCGAGAGCGTCCGGCCTTTGAGCCCATGCTTTTCCTTGGCGGCCACCGGCAGGCCGAGCAGCGGGGTGAGGTCCCTGCCGCGGGCGTATTTGGCGGCGGCCAGCCGGGCTGCGGGCAGCGCTTCCTCGAAGAGCGTTTCCGTCAGGGCGTTGATTTCGCCGTTGACGGCCTCCGTCCGCGCAATCACGGCTTCCGTCAGCTCCACCGGGGAGAGCTCCCGGGTGCGGAACAGCCGCAGCGCCGTGGCGGCATCGAGGTAGTGCAATTCCGTCATGCCAGGGCTCCGCCGACGAGCTCGCGGGCCACGCCGGTCAGCATGTCCACACCCGCCACCATGTCGGCATCGGTGGTGAATTCGCGTTCGCAGTGCGAGACACCGTCCACGCTGGGAATGAACAGCATCACCGACGGTGCCACGGTGTTCATCGCGACCGAGTCATGGCCGGCCATGGTCTGGATCCGCCGGGCGGAGAGCCCAAGGTTGGCGGCGACTTTGTCGGCCAGATCCAGCCCGGCCTCGGGGAAGCGGCGAATGGGCCGGATGTCGAAGTCCTTCACGTTGACCTTGATGTCGTGCTCGCGGGCCAGCACGTCGATCTTCGCCAGGAGCGTGGCCCGGGCTGCCTTAACGATTTCCGGATCGCCGGAGCGCAGGTCCGCCACGAGGTGCACCCTGCGCGCCACCACGATCGGGGAATTCGGTTCCAGGGTCAGCTGGCCCACGGAGGACACCAGTGCCTCGTCCTCGAAGTCGCCGGTGACGTCGTGCACCATCAGGATGATCTTCGACGCCGCCACCAGGGCGTCGTGCCTGTCCGCCATGGCGGTGGCGCCCGTGTGGGACTGCTCCCCCAGTACCTCGATGTCCAGCTTCTGCGTGTACCAGCTGCTGTCCACCAGGCCAATGTTGATGCCTTCCCGCTCCAGGATCCGGCCCTGTTCGATGTGGATCTCCGCGTAGCTCGCCACCTCCGGGCCCTCGGCGGCACCCAGGTATCCGATGCCGTCCAGGGCTTCGCGGACGGTGACCCCCTGCAGGTCCCGGACGTCGAGCATCCGTTCCCGCTCCAGCAGGCCGGCGAAGACCGAACTTCCCATGATGCTCGGCGCGAACCGTCCGCCTTCCTCGTTGAACCAGTTCACCACCGCCAGGTTGAAACGGGGCGCTTCACCGCCCTCCGCAACCTCGGCATCCACCCGGCGCGCCGCGTGCAGTGCGGCGATCACGCCGTACGCGCCGTCGAAACGGCCGCCCAGCGGCTGGCTGTCCAGGTGTGATCCGATCAGCACGTACGGCGCGCCGGGCGTCCACTCCAGCAGCCCGAACATGTTGCCGATGCCGTCCACCCGGAGTTCCCAGCCGGCGTCGTGCACACAGGCCGCAAACCAGTCGCGCGTCTGCGCGTCCTCGGCCGTGGCCGCCTGGCGGTCAACACCGTTGTTGGGGGTGGCCCCGATGGTGGCCACGTGGTGGAAGTCGGAAAGGAAAGCTGCTGAAGTCATGGAAAGTCCTTTGTGTATTGCTGTGAAGAGGGCGGGCGGCGGGCTTAGCCCATGCGTCCGCGGGTCTCGGGCACCTTGGTGAACAGCACCAGGAGGAGTACGACGGCGGCAGCGGCCGCCATGTAGAAGCCCGGCGCGTGCGGTACGCCGGTTCCTCCCACGAGGGCGGTGCCGATGAACGGTGCGGTGCCGCCGAAGAGGGCGTAGGCGCCGTTGTAGCTGATGGCCGCCGACGTGAAGCGGGTGCGGGTGGTGAAGATCTCGACGAAGAAGGTGTAGCAGCCGCCGCCGTAGATGCAGAGCGCGACTACGAACAGGGACTGTCCCAGCAGGGCCAGGGGCAGGCTGCCGCTGGTGACCAGCATGAAGCTCGGCACGGACAGCACGGCGAGGGCGAGGGAACCGGCGATGAGCATCGGCTTGCGGCCGAAGCGGTCCCCGAGGCGGCCGCCGATCGGCAGGAGGATGGCGTAGAGGGCCAGTGCTGCGGCGTTCACCATGAGCGACTGTTCGCGGCTGAGGTGGCCGGTGGTCTGCACGTAGGAGACAAAGTAGGCCGAGAGGAAGTAGAAGCCCATGGCCGTCAGGCCCATCACGAAGATGACCTGCACCATGCGGAGGCGGTTCTCACGGAAAGCCTCGCGGACGGGGCTGAATTCCTTGGTCCGTGCGGCCTTGGCTTCGTTGAACGCGTCGCTTTCCACGGTTCGGCTGCGGATCCAGACTCCGAAGAGCGCCAGCGGCAGTGCGAGCAGGAACGGCAGGCGCCAACCCCAGGCCATAAAGTCTTCGTTGGGCATCGACTGGCTGAGGATCAGGATCATGGTGCCGGCAACCACCGAGGGCAGGGCGGTGGCGGCGATGGTGATGTTGAGCCAGAAGCCGCGCTTGTTGACCGGGGCGTGCTCGAAGACGAAGGACGGCGCACCCACGGATTCACCGCCGGCTGAGAAGCCCTGGATCAGGCGGCAGAGCACCAGGAGTGCAGGGGCCCAGGCGCCGATCTGGCCGTAGGTGGGCAGGAGCCCCATCAGCGCGGTCGCACCGCCGATGGCAACCAGGGTGATGGTCAGGACGCGGCGGCGGCCGATCCTGTCGCCGAGCGCGCCGAAGAACAGGCCGCCGATGGGGCGGACCACGAACGCGACGCCGAACGTGGCGAAGGTGGCCAGCATGGCGGCGACCGGGTTGCTGCCGGGGAAGAACAGCTGCGAGAAGATCACGGCGGTGAGGCCGTAGAGGGTGAAGTCGTAGAACTCGATGAACTGGCCGATGCTTCCGCCGGCCAGGACCCGCTTCTGCATCCTGGTGGTGCCGGCGCTTCCGGGGCGGGCGGTGTCCTTCCCGAGGGTCGCGGTGCCGGGACCGGCAGACTTGGTGCCCGGCTCAGCGGCCGGCTGTGGCTGGTTTGTGATGTCGTTGATGGTCATGAGAGCCACGCTAGGTTTGCCGTGTTTCCGGTAGCCGATGCCGCGTTACGGGCGTTTGAAGAAATTTCCGCGGACGTTGCCGCGCTGTTGCTGCGACCCACCTGTCCGGACATGCTTCGGACACATTGTGTGTGATTCGGAACCATTGAATCTCCTTTGATCAACATGGTCAGTTCGCTTGGGGGTTTCGGCCAAAGCCGTGTTTGCGGGGTTCTCACCGCTGGAGGATTCCCAGATCCACCGGGTTGCATCAACTGTGTGTGATCCCGTTCACATCTGTCCAATTGATTGTTTTTGAGCAAGCGATCGATTTTGTCAATGCCTAATTGACCGGTTTGGGGCGGGCCCGGCCGTTCCGGTCAGTTGCGTGATGCCCCGTAAAGGCGGAGGCAGGTCTCTTCAAAGGCCAGGGCACGCCGCGTCGGCTGCACACCCTCGGGGCGGACCAGCATCACTTCGATCGGCGGGAAATTGTCCGTCAGGGTCAGTGCCACCACCTTGCCGCCGGAGTACGTCATGTCGCTGTGGAGCCGCTGGTTCAGCAGTGCGTATCCGTGGCCCTTCGCCACAAACGACCGGACCGTCTCATACCCGGCGAAACGGTGGCGGACGTTGGGCGCCACACCGGCCATGACATAGAGCTGCTCGAAGTACTCCCGGCTGTGTGGCAGGTCCAGCACCACGGAGGGTTCGCCGTCGAGCTCCCGGAGTGAAATGGTCTTCTCGGGGCGCGCCGCGGCGGGATGCTCGGCATGCACCAGCACGTGCGGCGGGACGCGTTCCAGCACCTGGTGCGTAAAGCCGCGGCCCAGGCCGAGGCCGTACGTCAGGGCGACGTCGCACTGGCCTTCCAGCAGGGCCGTTTGGAGGCTGGCCAGGTCGGCTTCCAGGAAGGAAACCTCAACGCCGGGGTGCTGCACCTCGAACGTCTGCAGGATCGCCGGAAGCCTGAAGGGCGCCAGCGGAGCAAACACCCCCACTTTGAGCTCCCCCACCAGGCTGGCGGCCAGGCCGCGGGCGGATTCGTAGAGCGAGTCAGCGTGCTCCAGCAGCACCTTGATGTCCTGCGCAAGCTGCCGGCCGGACGGCGTCAGGCGCAGGCCGCGGGTCCTGAGCCGCACGAACAGCTGGGTGGACAGGCTGGCTTCAAGCTGGGCCATCGCGGTGGACAGGGTGGACTGTGTAACGAGCAGCCGGTCCGCGGCCGCGGTCATGTTCTCAAGCTCCGCTACCACCGCGAAATACCGCAGCTGGGTCAGGGTGAAGGGCTTAGCCATCCGTCAAGGTTCGCATTCTGCGGCATCGGCCGCGGTCGGGGAGTTGTGGGGTGGTCTGGTTGGGTCGGGGGGTGGGGTCACAGTGCGCGGAGCCGGTGCAGCAGGAGGGCGACGTGCAGCGAGGTCCGGGATTCGGCGTCGTCAAGGTCCACCGCCAGGAGTTCCTCCAGCCGGGCCAGCCGGGCGTAAAGCGTTGGCCGGCTCAGATAGCCGCTGCGCGCCAGTGCCGCCTTGTTTCCGCCGGACTCGAGGTATTGGCCGAGCAGCTCCAGGTGCCCGCCGTTCCCCCGGGCCTCGGCCTGCAGCAGCATTTCCAGTTCGGACTCCACAAACTGCTGGACGCGCGGATCGTTGCGCAGCAGCGCCAGCAACCCCCTGAGCCGGACGTCTGTGGCCCGGTACAACGGCTTCCTGGTCCCCCTCAGCGTCGCCGCTGTTTCGGCGACATGCGCAGCCTCATCAATACCCGCTGCTGCCTCGAGCAGGGAACCCCGGGGACGTCCGACGCCGATGGTCCAGTTGGGTGCCGCTGCCCCGCGAAGGCGGATGGCGCCGTCGTCCGCTGCTTGCGTTCCGCTGTCGCCGCCTTGCACCGCCAGGGCGTCCGCCAGCCGCTGCAGCGTGGCCTCCTCGAGCTGCTTCGCCGGGAGCGCGAGGATCATGCCCACCGACCCGGACTGGATACTGGCGGTCAGCGCGCTGCCGGCCGTGGACCTGACCACTTTGGCCAGCAGTTCCAGGAGGGCGCGTTCCTCCTGCTGGCCGGCGAGCGGGTCACGGGACTGGGCGCCGTCGGACGTTGCCGCAGCCTGCACGGACGCACCGCTTCGGTACACGATCGGCACATACAGCGGCGAACGCTTCAGGCCCAGGGCGCCGGCGCGCGCCAGCGCCTCCGCCTCACCAAGTCCCCGCGGGTGGCGCAGGGCGTTCAGCAGCCCGGCCTGGGCCTGCTGGCTGAGTTCGCGCCGGTCCCGCTCGGCGAGGCGGTTGATCGCCAGGGTCTGTGCCGCACGCTCAAGGACCATGGCCGCGGTTTCCTCGTCGTCCGGGGCCAGGGGGTGGTCCGGGGCTACCGGAAGGACCAGCCGCCCCCACAGCTGCTCCCGGACACCCACCGGAACCTGCAGCCAGTTCTCCGGTCCGGTGCGCACCGTTCGCGCGGCCGAGGGCGTGGTCCGCGACCGGCGTTCCCAGTCATGCAGGAGCTCCGTGGTGGCAAGCCCCTGCGCCGAGTAGGCAAGGACCAGGTGGGACAGGTCCTCCAGCACCACCGGCGCGCCGATCATTCCGGCAGCCTGCTCCACGACCCGCTCGGTGCCGGCGCTTTCCAGGCTGAGGACGGTGAAGGCCTCGTGTACGTCGCGGGCGCGTTCCACGCGTTCGAGCTGCTCCGCCACGATCATCCGGTGCACCACCTCGGTGACCTCTACGAAGCGCACCCGCCGCTGCACCACGATCACCGGCAGCGTGCATGACTTCGCCGCGGCCTGCAGCGCGGCCAGGCTGCGGGCCCGTTCGCCCACCAGTTCCACGATCAGCCCCGCCGCCGAGGACTCCTCCAGGGACCTGATGAACGACGCCGTGGCTTCCGGCTCCTTCTCCAGCTCCAGTCCGGTGGTGAGCACCAGCTCACCCCCGGAGAGAAGGCTGGAAATGTCCAGCAGCTCGCTGACATGGACCCAACGCACCGGCGCATCGAGGCCGGCTGCTGCGGGAACGGCGCCGCCGTCCGCGGCCGCTGCGGAAGCGGCAGCACTGCCGGCGGCGGTGCCGCCGCCGCCGAGAACCTGCGGCGAGGCAGCACGAAGCACGGGGAGGCCCAGGATGGCGCGGAGGGTTGGCAGCATTTACACAGTGTAACGGCCGTCACGTTTTCCTTTACACATCGCCCCTTATGGCGGGTATGCTCCGACGACAGACTGGAGGCAACGCATCAAGCGACCACAAGCCACCACCTGAGGAGATTCCTTGAACATCGTCGAGCACTGGATCAACGGCAGCTATGTCCCGGTCGGCGAGCGCACCGCGCCCGTCACCAACCCCGCCACTGGGAAAGTCACCGCCCAGGTGGCACTGGCCAGCACCGAGGACAGCAACGCCGCCATTGCCGCCGCGAAGGCCGCCTTCCCTGCCTGGCGTGACACGTCCCTGGCCCGCCGCACCCAGGTCCTCTTCGCTTTCCGCGAGCTGCTCAACTCCCGCAAGGACGAGCTGGCCGCCATCATCACCTCGGAGCACGGCAAGGTCCTGGACGATGCCCTGGGCGAGGTGACCCGCGGCCAGGAAGTGGTCGAGTTCGCCTGCGGCATCCCGCACCTACTCAAGGGCAGCTACACCGAAAATGCGTCCACGAAGGTGGACGTCCACTCCGTCCGACAGGCCCTCGGCCCGGTGGCAATCATCAGCCCGTTCAACTTCCCGGCCATGGTCCCCATGTGGTTCTTCCCGCTCGCCATCGCCGCGGGCAACACCGTGATCATCAAGCCGAGCGAGAAGGATCCCACGGCTGTCAACTGGATGGCCGAGCTGTGGAAGGAAGCCGGGCTGCCGGACGGCGTCTTCAACGTCCTGCACGGCGACAAGGTTGCCGTGGACGCCCTCCTCACCCACCCCGATGTCAAGGCCGTGTCCTTCGTCGGCTCCACACCGATCGCCAAGTACGTCTACCAGACCGCCACGGCCCACGGTAAGCGCGTTCAGGCCCTCGGCGGCGCCAAGAACCACATGATTGTGCTGCCCGACGCCGACCTGGACCTCGCGGCGGACGCTGCGGTCAACGCCGGCTTCGGCTCCGCCGGTGAGCGCTGCATGGCGATCTCGGCCCTGCTGGCCGTGGGCGACATCGCCGACGAACTCGTGGCCAAGATTGCCCAGCGCGCCAACTCCCTGCGCACCGGCGACGGCCTGCGCGGCTGCGACATGGGTCCGCTCGTCACAGCCCAGCACCGGGACAAGGTGGCCGGCTACGTGGACGCAGGCGAAGCGGCCGGCGCAACTGTCGTCGTCGACGGCCGCACCATCTCCCCCGACGCCGAAGGCGAGGGCTTCTTCGTGGGCCCCACCCTCTTCGACAACGTCACCACCGACATGTCCATCTACCAGGACGAGATCTTCGGCCCCGTCCTCTCCGTGCTTCGGGTGGACACCTATGACCAGGCCCTCGAGCTGATCAACAACAACCCCTACGGCAACGGCACCACGATCTTCACGAACGACGGCGGCGCGGCCCGCCGCTTCGAGAACGAGGTGGAGGTGGGCATGGTGGGCATCAACGTTCCCGTCCCGGTTCCGATGGCCTACTACTCCTTCGGCGGCTGGAAGAACTCTCTGTTCGGCGACACCCATGCCCACGGCACCGAGGGCGTGGGCTTCTTCACCCGCGGCAAGGCCGTTACCTCGCGCTGGCTTGATCCCAGCCACGGCGGCATCAACCTCGGCTTCCCGCAGAATGCCTGACCGGCGCCCCTTCGAAAGGAACACTCATGACTTCCACGGTTGAAAGCGTTGTCCTGCCCCTGTCAGAGGACGCAGAGGCGGCCCGCCGCGCCTACGAGCTGGACCGCAAGCACGTCTTCCACTCCTGGTCCGCCCAGGACACCCTCGATCCGATGGTCATCACGGCTGCCGAGGGCTCGTATGTGTGGGACGGCGAAGGCAAGAAGTACCTCGACTTCTCCTCCCAGCTGGTCAACACCAACATCGGTCACCAGCACCCCGCCGTCGTCGCCGCCATCGCGGCCCAGGCTGCGAAGCTGTGCACCATCGCCCCGAGCTATGCCAACGACGCCCGGTCCGAAGCGGCGCGCCTGATCGCCGAACGCACGCCGGGAGAGCTGGACCGGGTCTTCTTCACCAACGGCGGCGCGGACGCCAACGAACACGCGGTCCGCATGGCCCGGCTGCACACGGGCCGCCAGAAAGTTCTCTCCGCCTACCGCTCCTACCACGGCGGCACCCAGCTGGCGATCAACCTGACAGGCGACCCCCGCCGCTGGTCCAGCGACACGGCCAGCACGGGCACCATCCACTTCTTCCCGCCCTACCTCTACCGCACCGCGTTCCACTCCACTACGGAAGCGGAGGAGAGCCAGCGCGCGCTGGAGCACCTCGAGCAGCTGATCAGCTTCGAAGGCCCCGCCACCATCGCGGCGCTGATCCTGGAATCCGTGCCCGGCACCGCGGGCATCTACATGCCGCCACCGGGCTACCTGCAGGGCGTCCGGGAACTGTGCACCAAGTACGGCATCGTTTTCATTGCGGACGAGGTCATGGCCGGCTTCGGGCGCACCGGCAAGTGGTTCGCCGTCGACCATTTCGACGTCGTCCCGGACCTTCTGACCTTCGCGAAAGGCGTCAACTCCGGCTACGTCCCGCTCGGCGGGGTAGCCATCAGCCCCGAAATCGCTGCCACCTTCGGCACGCGGGCCTACCCCGGCGGCCTGACGTACTCCGGACATCCGCTGGCAACGGCAGCCGCCGTCGCCACAATCAACGCCATGGAACGCGAAGGCATTGTGGAGCACGCCGCGTTCCTCGGCGAAACTGTTATCGGCCCTGCCCTCCGGGGCTTTGCCGAACGGCACCCCTCAGTGGGCGAGGTCCGCGGCACCGGAGTGTTCTGGGCCATCGAACTCGTCAGGGACCGGGCCACACGGGAGCCGCTGGCGCCCTACGGCGGCTCAAGCCCCGTGATGAACGAGCTCGTGGCCGCCTGCAAAGCCAGGGGCCTGCTGCCGTTCGCCAACTTCAACCGGATCCATGTGGTCCCGCCCTGCAACACCAGCGTGCAGGACACCGAGGCTGGCCTGGCGATCCTCGACGACGTCCTGGCAATCGCCGACCGGGCCGTCGCCTGACCGCTTCGGCCTGACCGCCCAAGAGCCGGGCCCCGGATTCCCCCGAAGGGAACCGTGGCCCGGCTCTTGGTCTGTTGCAACCCGTTTGCTATACGTCCGGATTACCGAGCGTCCGCGTTACGGAACGTCCGTTCCCTGGTCCGGCCGCTGGTCCGGCCTGTGGCCGCGCAGGTTGTCCTGGACCTTGCCGAAGAGATCCTTGATGGTGGATTCCGTGTTGGTGAGCATGTCCGGCTGGACGTAGACATTCTGCGTCGGGGGCAGGCTGTAGTGCGACGGCAGGCCTCCGGTGCCGTCGACACCGTCCAGTGCGATGGTCACCCCGCCCTCCTTGCGTGCAATGGCACCGATCCGGCCGAACACCAGCGTGAACTCGTCCGACTGGAAGCTGACGGTGTGCCCGATGTGTGTCCGGTTGAGCTCGCCCGCAGCTACCGCTTTTTCGTTGCCGGTCCCTGAGTAGTCCATGGTCTTCTCCTAAAGGTGGATGGCAGCTTACGCCAGCAGTCTAGGGCGGGGCACGGATGCCGCATAGACCCCGCTGGACGGCTGCACAATTCTTTCCGGCGCCATCATCACTTCATCCATTGAAAGCCGTCCCGGCCAGCGGTTTAGATGGATCCCGTCGGCGCTGACACCAGTTGCCGCAGCGAATCAGGCAGGCTTCCAGGAACGGGCATCGAGGAACATTGTGACTTCACAGACGAATACGGTTGGCAACGCGCCGGGCTGGGACGACGTGCAGGTTGGCGAGAGTGTGCAGCTGAGCCGGAACGGGCGCATCGAGTTCACCGGGCAGGTGGATGACCGCACCGCGGACGGCGATGTCGTCTGGATCAAATCGAGCCTGGGCCGCAGGCGGCTCTTCCATGTCGAGGACGGCTTCCAGCTCACCGGGGGCGCCCAGTGAACGCGGCAGGTGATGACGCTCCCTGCGAAGATGACTGCCACTACTGTTCGGGGCCGGAAACGGACTAGCCGTAGAGGCATGGTTTTCCCACGCTAGAATTACAGGGATCCGCCAGCTCCACCTGTACCTATGCCGTGCTGCACCAACGCCGGTGCTGCACCTCCGCCGGTGTTGCGGGGCACGGATCGCAGCCGGCAACAAACCAGCCTGAGGGAGGACTCCGTGCGCACTCACCACGCCCGGACTCCTTTCCATTCCCTTCGCGCGGCCATGGTTTCCGCCATGATCGTGACTCTCGCCGCGGCCGCCCACATGGCCGGCGGCGGCGAACTGCCGGTGCCGGGCATCATGCTGGCTGTCCTGGCGCTCACCGGCATGGCGGCCACCGCGGCCACCAGGCTCAGACTGAATTACCCCGCCATGGCTGCGCTCCTGGGAGCCGGGCAGCTGGTTTTGCACGAGGCCTTCAGCGCCTTCAGCTCCCCTGCCGCGCCGATACGGGCCGGCGTGCCGGGGCATCACCCCGCGACGGCGTCCCTGGCCGGATTCCCGCTGGAAACCGCCGGCGCCGCCCACCTGCACCAGTTCGATTCCTCCTGGGCTGCCTCGCTTATGTTCGGCGGGCATGCCCTGGCCACCCTCGCGTGCGCCCTCCTGCTCGCCAAGGGCGAGGCCGCGCTCTGGTCACTCGCGGCGTGGCTGCGGCCGCTCGTTCAACTTCCCGAAGCGGCAATGCCCGACGCCGTCGCGGCGCCTGCCGCCGCCGGGTGGCCGGCGGATTCCGCGCCCCTCCCCTGGCGCAACCTCAGGCCTGACTGCAGGCGGGGGCCGCCTGCCGCCGTCGTACTCTCCTGACACCTTATTTCCTGGCTCCGGCCTGCCCGCACAACCGCCGTTCCGGCGGTCCCTTGGGGACTCTGTGCCCCGAGCTCCGGCACCGGACGCCGCTCCATAGTTTTGTGCACCGCCACTGGCGCTTCGTGCACCCTTGAAAGGCCCCCTTGAAAATGTCATTCCCCAAGTCCTTCCGCCGTACCCTCTCCGCAACGGCCGTGGCCGGCGGAACCGCAGCACTCATGCTGGCCGGAGTCACGGCGGCTTCCGCGCACGTCGGAGTCACCCCGGACAAGACCGGCGCCAATTCCTATGCCCTGCTCACCTTCGGCATTCCGCATGGCTGCGATGACTCAGGCACCACCAAGGTGACCATCACGCTGCCCGAGGAACTCAACGACGCCCAGCCCACGGTCAACCCGAACTGGACCGTGGAAAAGGTCGTGGAGCAGCTGCCGGAGCCGAAGAAGCTGGCGGACGGCGCAACCATCACCAAACGGACCAGCCAGATCGTTTACACCGCCAAGACTCCGCTGGACGCCGAGCTCCGGGACGCGCTGGTGCTCTCCGTCAAGCTCCCCGACGCCGCCGGCAAGACGCTCCATTTCCCCACCCTCCAGAACTGTGAGCAGGGTCAGACGGACTGGTCCGAGATCCCCAAGGACGGCCAGGACCCGCACTCCCTCGAGGCACCGGCGCCGTCGCTCACCGTCACTGCTGCCGCTGAAGACAGCCACGGCGCTGCAACACCGGCGGCCGCGGCCCACGCCTCCTCCGTCTCGGACGCCGGTACGGACGACGGCTCGCAGGCGCGCAGCTGGGCCGGCCTTGTGACCGGCCTCGGCGGCCTCGCCCTGGGCGGCGTGGCGCTGCTGCGCAGCAGGAACGGTAAAGCCGCTTCCGAAACCGGAAAGTAGCTCAGGTAGCACGCGGACTGATGCCCGGAAATCACAATCCGGGCATCAATCCGCGGCAGCGGTCGTGGCATCGTTGACTAGGGCAACCGCGAGCATCAAGGTTGAGCCATGAGGTCTCAGCCAACTAAAAAAGGTCTTGTCATCACGACGGCGGTCGCGGCCGCCGCCCTCCTGCTCACAGCATGCGGGCCCAGCCAGCCTCAGTCCCAGGGGACTCCGGAGCCGGCCTCCACTTCCAGCACTCCGTCCGGTTCGTCCGAACCGGCCGCAAGCCAGGCGCCCACTGCAACGCCGCCGTCGTCCGCACCCGCGCCCGCGGGACCCGGCCTGTGCAAGGCAGCGAACCTGACGGTGACGGAGGATTCCACCGGCGGGGGCGCTGCCGGCAGCGTCTATTCCCAGCTCATCCTCACCAACACCGGATCCGAATCCTGCCTCCTGAGGGGCTTCCCGGGGGTCTCCCTCACGGCGGATGCCAATGGAGCCCCCATCGGGGCTCCCGCCCGGCAGGACGGGGCTTCGCCTGTCGCGGACGTGCTGCTGGCCCCCGGCCAGGCCGGCGGAGCGGAGATGCGCTACACGCAGGCGGGCAACTACCCGGACTGCACCGTGACGGAGGCTGCCGGCTACCGGATTTATCCGCCCGAAGACACGGCCTCGCTGTTCCTGGCCAAGCCCCGGAGCGCCTGCGCCAATGACGAGATCGAGCTGCTGACAATCGGGGCGTTCCACACCCGATAAGTAAGCCTCTACCGCGTGCGGGAAACGTGCGGGTGTTTTCGCCGTGCCGGCACTGTTCCCCGGCCACGCGGCCCATGACATGATAAGTCGACTTATGAACTCCTTCGGAGTCCCGACGCTGGCGTCATGGGACTGAGGAAAGGCAGGCCGGCCGATGACCTCGTTATGGTTGGACCGCACCCACACGTTCCGCAGCGACCAGTTCCATCCACGCGGCACGTATGACACCGTCGTGGCCGGGGCCGGGCTGACCGGGCTCGTGACAGCCCTGCTCCTCGCCCGGTCAGGCAAGAAAGTGCTGGTTGTCGAGGCCAGGAGCCCGGGCGCCGTGACCACCGGCAACACCACCGCGAAGGTCTCCCTGCTGCAGGGCACTGTGCTGTCGGCACTGAGGAACCAGTATCCGCAGAAGGTGGTGGATGCCTACGTCGAGATGAACCGCGAGGGGCAGGCCTGGCTGCTGCGGTACCTCGAGAGCCGGGGCGTGGCCTTCCAGCGCCGGGATGCCTACACTTACGCCACCTCCGAAGACGGCGCCGAAGTCCTCCGCAAGGAACTGGCAGCGGCGCGGGCCGCCGGACTTACTGTGGAGTACCTCCGCGAACCCGGGCTCCCTTTTGCGGTCAAGGGTGCGCTCCGCCTGGGCCAGCAGGCCCAGATCCATCCTATGGAAGTCATCGACGCGCTGGTGGATGACGTCCGCTCGCACGGCGGGCAGATCGTCTCCGGCGTGCGCCTGAACGGGCTGCAGCGGTTTGGCGGTCTCCGGGGACTGGACGGGCGGCGCGCCGAAGTGGAGGTTCAGACAGATCACGGGCCCGTGCACGCCCGGGACGTGGTGCTGGCTACGGGGACGCCGGTCCTCGACCGGGGGCTCTACTTCGCCAAGCTCAAACCGCTGCGGTCCTACGCGGCGGCCTTCGAACTGCCCGGAACAACTGCCGTCCCGGACGGCATGTTCCTGTCCGTCGAGCAGCCGGTCCGGTCCCTGCGCGATTTTCCCGCCGACGGCCGGCGGCTCCTCCTGGTGGGAGGCAATGGGCATCCCGTGGGCCGCGCCAGGTCAGCCCAGGCCTACCTGGACACGCTGATCGATTGGACCACAGCGAAGTTCCCGGGCGCCAGCCTCACCCACTCCTGGTCCGCCCAGGACTACCAGGCCACCAACCTGATGCCTTTCTTCGGCAAACTGCCCCGGGGGCTGGGCCGGGTCTATTTCGCCACGGGCTACAACAAATGGGGCATGACCAATTCCGTGGCCGCCGCCCTGGACATCACCGCCGACATCCTCGGCACCCGGCTGCCCTGGGCCAACGTGATCCATCACCGGGTCACCTCCCCTTCCGGTGCCGCCTCGGCGGCAACCCTCAATGCCGCAGTTGCCGCCACGCTGGCCAGGGACTGGGCCCAGGTGGGGCTCAAGCGTATGGACGAGTCCCGGGAGCAGCCGCCGGAAGGGGCAGGGCTGGTGACCCGTCGCGGCCGGAAACCCGTAGCCGTGTCCACCGTTGACGGCACGCGTTGCGAACTGTCAGCCGTGTGCACGCATCTGGGCGGGATAGTGCGCTGGAACGACAGCGAAAAATCCTGGGACTGCCCGCTTCACGGCTCGCGCTTCAGCAGCAACGGGACAGTGCTGGAAGGACCTGCCACCCGCGATCTGCGGCAGATTGATTGACCCGGCGGGGGCCGGGGCGGGGGCCGGGGCGGACCCCGCCGGGAGGGCCGCCAATAGTGTCAGTGGCGTAAGGCATGATGGAGGAATGCAGGGGAAGGACGTCGCCGACGGGCCGTCAGGGAAAAAACCGTCAGGCGACAAACCATCAGGAACGCCAGCCGGCGGGGCTTCTTCCGGGCGGAGCATGGACAGGTTCAGCCAGTCCACCAGGGAATGGTTCCTCGGTGCATTTTCCGCGCCCACGCCCGCGCAAAACGGGGCCTGGAACGCCATCTCGTCCGGCGCACATGCGCTGGTGGTCGCCCCGACGGGCTCCGGCAAAACCCTCGCAGCCTTCCTCTGGGCGCTCGACCGGCTTCAGGCGTCCGCGCCCACCGAGCCGGAGGCGCTGCCCGGCCTGGACCCGGCCGCCAAGGGCCGGAAGCCGAAGGCACCCAAGCGGAAAACCCGCGTCCTGTATATATCCCCGCTCAAGGCGCTCGGCGTCGACGTTGAACGCAACCTCCGTGCGCCGCTGATCGGCATCACCCAGACAGCCAAACGGCTGGGCCTGCCGGCCCCGCTGATCACCGTCGGCGTCCGTTCGGGGGATACGACGACGTCGGACCGCCGCGCGCTGCTCACCAACCCGCCGGATATCCTCATCACCACTCCGGAGTCCCTCTTCCTGATGCTCACGTCCCGGGCCCGGGAAACCCTGGCCGAGGTGGACACCATCATCGTGGACGAGGTCCACGCCGTCGCCGGTACCAAGCGCGGCGCGCACCTGGCAGTGTCGCTGGAGCGGCTGGATGCGCTCCTGCCCAAACCCGCGCAGCGGATCGGCCTCTCAGCCACCGTGGAGCCGCGCGAACTCGTGGCCCAGTTCCTGGCCGGGTCCGCTCCGGTGGAAATCGTGGCGCCGCCGTCAAAGAAGAACTGGGACCTGACTGTTTCGGTGCCCGTGGAGGACATGTCCGATCTGCAGGGGGCAGCCGGCGCGTTCGACTCCGGCCCTGCCTCAGGACTGCAGCCGCAGGCGTCCATCTGGCCGCATGTGGAGGAGAAGATCGTGGACCTGGTGATGGCCAACCAGTCCACCATTGTGTTTGCCAATTCGCGCCGTCTCGCCGAACGCCTGACGGCCCGGCTTAACGAGATCCATGCCGAACGCGAGCTGGTGGCAGCCGGCGGCGGCTGGGGCGAGTTCGGTGCAGGGGCGCCGGACGTCGAGTCGGCGCCTTCGGCAATGCCGCCTGCACTGCCGGCCATAGGTGCCGGCCTACCGGCGTCGACCGCAACCCCGGCGCACATGATGGCGCAGGCGGGGAGCACCGCCGGCGCGGATCCGGTGCTGGCCCGGGCGCACCACGGTTCGGTATCGAAGGATCAGCGCGCGCTGATCGAGGACGACCTGAAGTCGGGCCGGCTGCGCTGTGTTGTGGCCACGTCCTCGCTCGAGCTCGGAATCGACATGGGCGCGGTGGACCTGGTGGTGCAGGTGGAGTCGCCGCCGTCCGTGGCCAGCGGCCTGCAGCGGGTGGGCCGCGCCGGGCACCAGGTGGGTGAAGTGTCCCAGGGTGTCCTGTTTCCCAAGCACCGGGCCGACCTCGTGCACACCGCCATCACTGTGGAACGGATGCTGGGCGGCAAGATCGAGCGGCTCAGTGTTCCCGCCAACCCGTTGGACATTCTGGCGCAGCAGACCGTGGCGGCCACAGCCCTGGGCTCCATCGACGTGGAGGAATGGTTCTCCACGGTCCGCCGGTCCGCCCCGTTCGCGTCCCTGCCGCGGTCCGCGTTCGAGGCCACGCTGGACCTTCTGGCCGGCCGCTACCCGTCCGACGAATTCGCCGAGCTCCGGCCCAGGATCATCTGGGACCGGAACGCCGGCACCATCGAGGGCCGCCCCGGAGCGCAGCGGCTGGCCGTGACCTCCGGCGGCACTATTCCGGACCGTGGGCTCTTTGGCGTCTACATCATCGGCACCGAGGTGGAAGGCTCGGCGTCGCCTTCGGCTGAGGGCAGGGCTGCCAGTCCCGGAGCGTCCGCGGCCAAGGGCGGGCGGCGCGTGGGCGAACTCGATGAGGAGATGGTCTACGAGTCCCGGGTGGGTGACATCTTCGCCCTCGGCGCCACCAGCTGGAAGATCGAGGACATCACGCACGACCGCGTCCTGGTGTCTCCGGCCTTCGGACAGCCGGGCAAGCTCCCCTTCTGGAAGGGCGATTCGCTCGGCCGGCCGGTGGACCTGGGCCGCGCCCTGGGCGCCTTTGTGCGCGAACTGTCCGCGTCCGACGTCGGCCCCGCCACCGAGCGGTGCAAGGCGAGCGGGCTCGATGATTTCGCCGCGAACAACCTCGTCCAGTACCTGGCCGAGCAGAAGCTGGCCACCGAAGTGGTCCCCAGCGACACCACTTTGGTGGTGGAGCGGTTCCACGACGAACTGGGCGATTGGCGCGTGGTCCTGCACAGCCCCTTTGGCATGCCCGTGCACGCCCCCTGGGCCCTCGCGGTTGGCCAGCGCCTGCACCAGCGCTACGGCATGGACGGCTCCGCGATGGCCGCGGATGACGGCATTGTGCTCCGGGTGCCCATGATGGAGGACGAACCGCCGGGTGCCGAGCTGTTCCTCTTCGAACCCGAGGAACTGGAACAGATCGTCACGGCCGAGGTGGGCGGCAGCGCCCTCTTTGCCTCGCGGTTCCGCGAATGCGCCGCCCGGGCGCTCCTGCTGCCCCGGCAGAACCCGGGAAAACGGCAGCCCCTGTGGCAGCAGCGCCAACGCTCCGCGCAACTGCTGGATGTAGCCCGGAAGTATCCGACGTTCCCCATCGTGCTGGAAACGGTGCGCGAATGCCTGCAGGACGTCTACGACCTCCCGGCGCTGAAGGACATCGCAGCCTCCATTGAGCGGCGCGAACTGCGGATCCTGCAGACCACCACCCAGCAGCCCTCCCCGTTCGCGAAGTCCCTGCTGTTCGGCTACGTCGCGCAGTTCCTCTACGAGGGCGACTCTCCCCTTGCGGAGCGCCGGGCTGCCGCGCTGGCGCTGGATTCAACCCTGCTGAACGAGCTCCTGGGCCGGGTGGAGCTGCGCGAACTGCTCGACGCCAAGGTCATCGAGGCCACGGAACGGGAGCTGCAGCGCCTCGCCCCGGACCGTCGGGTGCGCGGCATGGAGGGCGTCGCGGACCTGCTGAGGCTGCTCGGTCCGCTGACCCCGGAAGAAGTGGCCGCACGGCTGGAACCCGCCGTCGAGGCGGTTGAGCCTGCCGAAACCCCGGTGTCCGAGCCTGCAGAGACCCCGGTGTCCGAGCCTGTCGAAAACCCGGTGGTTGAGCCTGCCCCGGTCGCCGACGCCGTTACCCACCTCAGCGCCCTGCAGCGGGCCAACCGCGCGCTCCGGGTGAACATCGGCGGTGCCGAGCGCTTTGCCGCGGTGGAAGATGCGGCCCGCCTGCGGGACGCCATCGGTGTTCCGCTGCCGATGGGAGTGCCGCTGGCGTTCATCGAGCCTGTCGCCGACCCGCTCGGCGACCTCGTCTCCCGCTACGCCCGCACCCACGGCCCCTTCACGGCAGCGGAAGCCGCAGCGAGGCTGGGGCTGGGCGTCGCCGTCGTCGGTACCGCGCTCAAGAGGCTCGCCGCCGACGGCCGGGTGGTGGAAGGCGAGTTCCGCCCGCATGCCGCGCCGCCCGAACACACGGCCCCCGTCAAACCCCCGGAACCGGGAGACGCCGATGCCCAGGCGCAGCCGGCAGCCACCGTCATGCCCTTGGCCGGCACCAGTGAATGGTGCGACGCCGAGGTGCTGCGAAAACTGCGTCGCCGGTCCCTGGCGGCACTTCGCGCTGAAGTGGAACCGGTGGACACCGCCGCCTACGGCCGCTTCCTTCCGGCCTGGCAGAACGTCCGGATCCCCGGCCGCGGCCGGGGCCAGTCAGCCCTGCGCGGGCTGGACGGCATCATCACGGCTGTCGATCAGCTCTCCGGTGTGCCGGTTCCGGCTTCTGCATGGGAACCGCTCGTCCTCGCCAGCCGCGTGGCCGACTACCAGCCCGCCATGCTGGATGAGCTGATGGCTGCCGGCGAGGTCCTCTGGTCCGGCGCCGGCGCGCTCCCCGGCAACGACGGCTGGGTGAGCCTGCACCTCGCCGACTCGGCGGAACTCACCTTAAACCCGGCGATCGACTTCGAACCCGGGGACGCCCAGCAGCGGCTGCTGGACCATTTGCAGAATAATGGCGGCGGCTACTTCTTCCGCCAGCTGACAGACATTGCCGGCGGCATGGACTCCGTGCTGAGTGACCAGGACGTTGTGGCAGCCCTCTGGGACCTTGCGTGGGCGGGGCGCATCACCGGTGACACGTTCGCGCCCGTCCGGGCCATGATCGCCGGCGGCCACACAGCCCACCGGCAGGTTGCCCGGGCGCCGCGGGCGCGCGCACCCCGGATGAGCCGGCTGGGACGCGCCCACGGCACCGGCCTGCTCGGATCACCCGGGCTGACCGGAGGGCGCTACGGCTCGGCCGCCGGAGCCCCTCCCACCCCGCTGCTGGCGGCCGGCCGGTGGTCCGCCCTGCCGTCGCCGGAACTGGACCCCACCATCCATGCCCGCGCCACGGCGGAGCTGCTGCTGGACAGGTACGGCGTCGTCACCCGCGGGTCAGTCATGGCGGAGAACATCCTGGGCGGGTTCGGGCTGATGTACAAGGTCCTCGCCAGGCTGGAGGAAGCCGGACGCTGCCGCCGGGGATATTTCATCGAGCATCTCGGCGCCGCGCAGTTTGCGGTGCCGGCAACGGTGGACCGGCTGCGGTCCTACACGGAGGACACGCAGCTGGCGAAGCCGGAGCCCGTTGCCCTGGCTCTCGCCGCGACGGACCCCGCCAACCCCTACGGCGCTGCATTGCCGTGGCCCGGCCTGAACGTCGAGGCCGGCAGCGGCCACCGTCCGGGGCGGAAGGCGGGAGCCCTGGTGGTGATGGTCAACGGCGCGCTGGCGCTTTACGTGGAACGCGGCGGCAAGACGCTGCTCGCCTTCGACGAAGACCCTGAGGTGATGGCCGCCGCCGCGGCCGCCCTGGTCGGGGTGGTGAAACGCGGCGCGGTGGACAAGCTCATCATGGAGAAGGTCAACGGCCACGGCATCCTGGATACGCCTGCGGCCGCCGCACTGACCCAAGCCGGCGCCTACTCCACGCCGAAGGGACTGAGGATCCGTGCCTGAGGGGGATTCCGTCTGGCGGGCGGCGGCGCAGCTTCATGCCGCCCTGGCAGGACAGCAGCTCACAGCCTCCGACTTCCGCGTGCCCAGATTCGCCACGCTCAAGCTGGCCGGCTGGACCGTGATCGAGGTGGTTCCCCGCGGAAAGCACCTGCTGATGCGGCTTCAGGGCCCGGCGGAGGAAAAGCTGACCATCCACTCCCACCTGAAGATGGAGGGCACCTGGCAGGTCTACCCGCCGGGCGGCCGCTGGCGGAAACCGGGGTTCACCGCGCGGTGCGTGCTGCGCACCGCCACCGCGGACGCCGTGGGATTTTCCCTCGGCGTCCTGGAAGTGGTCCGCACTGCTGACGAGGACTCGGTCGTGGGCCACCTCGGGCCGGACCTCCTCGGCCCGGACTGGGACATGGCGGAGGCGGAACGGCGGCTGCTCGCTGCGCCCGACGTTCCCATCGGCGTGGCCCTCCTGGACCAGCGCAACCTGGCGGGCATCGGCAATATCTACCGCTGCGAGGCCTGCTTCCTTTCCCGGATCCATCCCGCCGCACCCGTCTCCGCCGTCTCGGACCTGCCCGCCATCATGGCCGATGCCAAGCAGTTGCTGGAGGCCAATCTGGGACCGGGCCGGCGGACCACCGTGCTCAACGCCCGCGGAACGCCCGTGGGCCGGCAATCCGGAAGGCCTGGATACTGGGTATACCGTCGCGAGCACCAGCCGTGCCTGAAATGCGGCACGCCCATCCGCCGCGGCGTGCTGGGAAAAGACACCGGCACGGAAGAACGGGACATCTACTTCTGTCCGACATGCCAGCCGACGCCGGGAACAAACGCCTGACCTCGGCGGGGACCGGCCGCCTGGCTCAGGCGGCCGTCACCGCCGTCTCGGACGAATCCCCCGCACCCGGCGCGCCGGCTTCGTTGGCACCCTTGTTGGCACCCTTGCCGGGCCCCTTGCCCGCCTTGCGATTCCGGGCCTCAGGCACCGTGAACCGCGGCAGCAGCAGCTGCACCAGCGGGCCGATGGCCAGGGCGTAGACCACCGTGCCCACGCCCACGGATCCGCCCAGTAGCCAGCCCGTGCCCAGGACTACAATTTCGATGCCTGTGCGCGAGGTTCGGACCGACCAGCCGGTCCGCCGCGCGAGCCCGGTCATCAGTCCGTCGCGGGCACCGGGGCCGAACCGGGCGCCGATGTAGCAGGCTGACGCGATTCCGTTCAGCAGCACGGCCCCGGCCAGCATGCCGATCTGGCCGCCAAGGTGCGAGAACTCGGGGATAAGCGCCAGCCCCACATCGGCGAAGACACCCACCAGGACGGCGTTGCACAAGGTTCCGAATCCGGGCCACTGCCGCAGCGGGATCCACAGGAGCAGGACGAGGAAGCTGACGATGACAACCACCGCTCCGATGGAGAGACCGGTCTTGCCGGCAACACCCTGATGGAATACATCCCAGGGGTCGAGGCCGAGACCGGCGCGAATGAACATGGCCAGCGAAATGCCGTACATGGCCAGGCCGGTGAACAGTTGAAGGAGTCTGCGGGGCATCATGAAATCCATCCTCCGTTAGAACTGGCCTTGTAATCCATATCCAGTTTGAGATACTGGCTACATGTCCGGCTCCCTGAACCCCACTGCACTGGCACGGCTCCTCGGCGGGTGGAACCGCGGCGCGGGCCCCGCCTACCGCGAGCTGGCCGACGTCGTACGCCTTTTGGTCCTGGACGGCCGCGTCCCGCTGGACATGGCGCTGCCCAGCGAACGGGCAGTCGCTGAAACACTGGGGGTCAGCCGAACCACCGTAACCGCCGCCTATGCGAGCCTGCGTGAACAGGGATTCCTCACCAGCCGGCAGGGCAGCCGAGGCCGGACCTGCATTCCCCGTCGGATGCCGCCAGGCGCCAACGGCCCCGGCGGCGCCACGGACCTGATCAGCCCAACCGCACTGGCCGGCGCGCCGGGGCTTGCACCACCGCCCGGCCTGCTCGACCTCGCCTACGCGTCCCTGCCGGCCAGCGGCGAAGTGGTGCACCGCGCCTTCGCGGCCGCGCTGACGGAGCTCCCGGCGCTACTGCCGGGCTTTGGCTACGACGCCATTGGCATTGCCCCGCTCCGTGAGGCGATCGCTGCACGGTATTCCGACGCCGGTGCCCCCACCACGGCGGACCAGATCCTGGTGACGTCAGGCGCACAGCATGCCCTGAACATCGTGCTCCGCACTCTGGCCGGCCGGCAGGACAAGGTGCTGGTGGACCATCCCACCTACCCGCACGCCCTGGATGCCATCCGCGCCAGCGGCTGCCGGACCGTCCCGGTTGCCCTCCCCCACGGACACGGCTGGGACGTGGACGGCATGGAAGCCGCCATGGTGCAGCAGCGCCCCAAGATGGCCTACGTGGTACCGGATTTCCACAACCCCACAGGCCGGATGATGTCCGATGCCCAGCGCCGCAGGCTTGTCCGGGCCGCCGCCGCGGCTGGAACGGTGCTGGTGGTGGACGAGACCTTGCGCGAGCTGAACCTCGACGGTGTGGAGACGGCCCCGCTGGCGGCGTTCAGCCCGGGGGTGGTGACCATCGGCTCCCTGAGCAAGTCGCACTGGGCGGGGCTGCGCACCGGCTGGATCCGGGCCAGCGGGTCACTGATCCAGCGCTTCGCCGCCGCCCGGACCATCATGGACCTGGGCGGACCTGTGGTGGAACAGCTGGCTGCCGCGCATCTGGTCCGGTCGCTCGCGGAGCCGCTTCCGGCCCGGCTGGCGGCCCTCCGCGAGAACCGGGCCGCACTGCTTGAGCTGATCGGGGGAATCCTTCCCGGCTGGCGGCCTGAACAGCCCGACGGCGGCCTGAGCGTGTGGTGCCGGCTCCCTGCACCGATCAGTACTGCGCTGACGGTCATCGGCCCCGACGTTGGGGTCAGGCTGGCGGCCGGGCCCAGGTTCGGCGTGGGCGGAGCCTTCGAACATTACCTCCGCGTCCCCTTCACGCTTCCGCCCGCTCAGTTGGAGACCGCCGTGCTGGCACTCCGCTCCGCCCAGGAAAAGCTCGACGCCTCGCCCCAGCTGCGGCGCAGCCTCCGGCACACGCCCGCCGTCGCCATCGCCTGACGCGCGGGTGCTACGCGTAAACCTTCCCGAGGTAGTCGGCCCAGGCCTTGGCTGTGGCCTCCGAATCCCCGCTGCCGCTGAAATCGTGAACCGTCATGCCCACCGGTGCACCGAAGACGTTGCGGCCAAAGAACCGGTACATGGTGTCCGCGGTCCGCAGGCCCAGGAAGTTTTCGTTGGCGAAGTCCACCTGCCCCCTGAGCCGCCCGACGCCGTCGACCTCCACGTCAAACGTGTCCCCCTGCGACGCCGCATCCACGCCCAGCGCCTTCTTCAGCTGCACAAAGCCTTCCGGCGTCTGCGAGGCTGCGGGCCCCTGGATGTCTGTAAACACCACGGCCTGGCCGTCGAAGTACTTCAGGTACTGCCCCAGGGTGTGGAGGTAGAACTCCGTGTGCTTGCTCGCGCCGTCGTACTGCTGGTCCCAGCTGTCCGCGAAGATGCCGCTGTGAACGTAGTGGAGCCGAGCGCGGCCGCCGTCGAGCGGTTCCAACACATGCTCCAGCTGGTTGAACCAGCCGTCCGGCCCGTCCATGCGCGACACCAGGTGCTGCGGGTACTCCTCGACGGTCTTCACGTCCGGCCACTGGTCCGTCGGGAACATCCAGCCGGGCGTGCCCTTGGTGACGGCTTCCCAGACACGCTCCGGCGTGCCGGGCAGCTCGGTGTCGTAAACAATCTCGAATTTCCGGTTGTCAATCATTGTCCTGCTCCTGTTCCTTCTCCCCAGACGGGTTGGTTTTAGCTGGTTGTTTGAGTGCCGGATGAAGCGCGACGACGAGCCGGTGCTTCCGCCCGCCCGCGCCGCCGTCGTGGTACTTGTCCACCAGCCGGGTGACCGCAACGCCGAGCTCCTCGGCGAAGGCGGCACGGTCAGCGGCCGTGCGGAAGGTGATCTCGCCGTCGATCGCGAACGTTGCGAGCTTCTGCCGCGCGGCGGCAGCCCCGGCGATGAGCTTCCCCACCTCCTGGACCATGCGCCCGGCGAGCGCCAGCAGCCAGAAGGCGGAAAACCGGTCGGCAAACCGGTGCGGATCGGGCGCCACGGAGGCCAGCGCCACGGGCGAAATGAGGTAGGACGCCGCGGTGGCCTGCAGCACGCGCTCCGTGACGTTGCCCTTCCGGCGCTCCTCGACAAGCTCCACCAGTCCGTGCCGCTCCAGCGCCTTGAGGTGGTAGTTCACCTTCTGCCGCGGCAGCCCCACCTTCGCGGCGAGCTGGGTGGCCGAGCCGGGTTCCGCAAGCTCCCGGAGGATGCGGGTGCGGATGGGGTCCAGCGAGGCTTCGGCCGCCGCCGGGTCCTCGATCACTTCGATGTCCAACATGGCTTAAGTATCATCACCGACAATTTTATTTGTCAAGAACTTTTTTACCGTCGGTGCCGTTTCGATGGTTCCCTGCGCGCTAGGTGTTCGGCAGCGTCGAGCACGCGGGGAACCGTCGAAACGGCGAACGCAGGCGCAAAGTAGAATGGACCGGTGATGCAATCCCCCCTGCCCGTGCGCGACGGCGTGAACGCGACCCGCCTGCGCCTCCCGGACGAGGGACCCTGGGATACCGCGATGGACTACATGATGCACCGCTGGGGGCACATCGATCCGCAGGGCATCGAGGACCGCTTCGACGCCGGCGAGATCGTGGGCGAGGGCGGCATTCCCCTGGACCGGGCCACCAGGCTCGAGGACCACACCTTCATCTGGTACTACCGCACGCTCCCGCCGGAGACGCGGCTGCCCGTTGAGCTCAGCATCCTGCACCAGGACAACCACATCCTCGTGGTGGACAAGCCCCATTTCCTGCCCACTACCCCCGGCGGCACCTACATCCAGGAGTCGGCCCTGGTGCGGCTCCGGAACCAGCTGAACCTTCCGGACCTGATCCCCATGCACCGCCTGGACCGGATGACAGCCGGCCTGCTCCTGCTCTCCACCAACCCCGAGACCCGCGGCAAGTACCAGGTTCTTTTCGAGAAGCGTCAGGTCCAGAAGGAGTACGAGTGCGTGTCCGCGGCGGAACCGGCAGCGGGATATCCTGCCGTCGACTTCCCCGTAGTGGTGCGGAACCGCATGACCAAATCCCGCAGCTACCTCCTCGCCGAGGTCATCGACGGCGAACCCAATGCGGAAACCCGCATTGAACTGCTGAAGACGTACGACGCCGGCACTTCCGCGAGTGGACCGGCGCGGCGGGGCCTGTACCGCCTTGAGCCGCACTCGGGAAAGACCCACCAACTGAGGGTCCACATGGCCTCGCTGGGGCTGGGGATCGTGAACGACGCGTTCTACCCCGACCTGCTGGACAAGGCCCCGGACGACTACACCAGGCCGCTCCAGCTCCTGGCTCGCGGCATCCGCTTTGTGGATCCCATCACCAAGGAACCGGTGGAGTACCGCAGCCGGCTTCAGCTCAGCGAAGCCCCTGCCTAGGGCGGGCCGTCCCTTGGCCCGAAAATGAGGTACCTTGTGCCCATGGACCTGGGCAACGCTGACACCTGGGGAGCCGCGATCTATTTCTGGATCATCCCCATCGTCCTTGGCGATGCCATTTTCCCGCCCATCCCGTCCGAAATGGTGGTGATCACCGGCGGCGCACTCTCTGCGGAAGGCCGCGCCAACTTCCTGCTGGTGGGCCTGCTGTCCGCCCTCGCCTCGTGGATCGGCGACGTTGTGGTGTTCCAGCTGTTCAAGCGCCGCCTCAGCCATGTCCTGGACCGGTGGCGGTGGGGCCGCAAATTCCACAGCGGAATCCACTCGGCCATCGCCAAGGCGGGCCGTTCCACCACGTACGGCGCCATCATCGGTGTCCGGTTCATTCCGGGGGGCCGGCTCGCGACGTCGGCCGCTGCAGGCATCGCGGACGTCACCACCCGCGCGTTCAGCTTCTGCGCCGCCCTGGGCGCCGTCCTCTGGGCCACCTATCTCGTAGGCCTCGGCTACTTCACGGGTTCCGCGACCAAGCTGCCGTTCTGGGCCAGCTCGCTGATCGGCGTCGCCGTCGGCCTGGTGATCGGCGGGGTGGTGGGCATGATTGTCACCCGCCGGCGGGGCAACCGCTCGCCGGTGGATGAGGCAACCGACGATCCGCGCCCTGATACCGCACCGACCTGACCCGGCACGTTCGAGCTAGACGGGAGCCCAGCGGCCGCGGCTGCGCCGGAGCACCAATAGTGCGCCCGTCACCGCAACACGCTCGACGGCGTCGCGCATCATTGCGGCAGATTCACGCGCCTGGTTGTTCTCGCCGACAAACTCCGTTGCCTCCACCAGGAAGCGGAGGTTCAGTTCCGGCACGCCGCCCGCGATCTGCAGCTGGTTCGATTCCACGTGGTGCCGGGTTCCAAGGGCTTCCACGGCGGCAGCCATCACGGCCTCGGGAGCGTTTCCAGGCTTCAGCCCGGTGATCTTGAGTCTGGTCTGGAACGAAGGCATGAAAACAACCCTAGCGTCAGCGCGAACCGGCAGGTAACAACCTCAAATCCGCTTCCACGGGGCATCGGCTGCCGGTTCGCGCTAACCTCGCGGGGAAGTATCCGCGTCGCGGACCGGTGCAGCCCAGCGTTCCTCGATGTGCCCGAACCGCCACACTCCCAGCGCCAGAATCCACGTACAGACGAAGAGTGCGACGACGGTGTACCCCACCGAATCCAGGTCGATTCCGCCGATGGCGGCCAGCGGACCGGTGCTGATCCCGGCCCGTTCCACGAGGATGGAGATCAGTTCGATCGACCCGATCCCCAGGGCGACGGCCACGGACAGTGCCGTGATGACGATGTTGTAGTAGACACGGCGGACCGGCCGGGACAGCGCCCACCCGTAAGCGAAGTTCATGAGGCAGCCATCCAGCGAGTCCAGCAGGCTCATCCCCGCGGCGAACAGGATGGGGAGCGTCAGGATCGCGTACCACGGCAACGCCGAAGCGGCCGCACCACCGGCGAGGATCAGCAGGCTGACCTCCGTGGCGGTGTCGAACCCCAGCCCGAACAGCAGCCCCACCCCATACACCTGCCACGGGCGCGTGATCAGCCGCGTGGCCCGCCCGAACACCCGGTACAACAGCCCGGGCGCCGCCGACTGACCGGCAAGGTCGGCCACGCCGCCGTCCGTCCGCATTCGCAGGACCGACCTGATGATGCCGCGCAGCACGGCAAGGTTCAGGACACCGATGCACAGGAGGAACAGTCCCGAGACGGCGGTCCCCACGAGTCCCAGGAAAGCATGCAAGTCAGCCGTCCCGTCCGCTGTCCGGTCAGCGAGGCTCCGGATCCCCGCCGCCAACAGGGCGCACAGGCCGAACACAACACTGGAGTGGCCCAGCGAAAACCAGAAACCCACGGACATACTGCGTTTGCCTTCGCCGCGGAGCTTGCGGGTGATGTTGTCGATCGCGGCGATGTGGTCGGCATCGAAGGCGTGCCGCAGGCCAAGCGTGTAGGCCGCCACGCCGAGGCCAACGCCAAAAGCGCCCGTTGATGCGGCCGGGAGGTTCCCCGGGGCGACGACACCCGCCAGCACTCCCCAGCCGAGGACGTGAAGGACCGCAACAAACGCGGCCATGCCGCCGATCGAGGCCCACTCCCGGCCCGACAGGGTACGGGTTGCGCCGCGGATTCGACCCGGACGCGCCGCCTCGGGTTGCTTCATGGTCCAGCCTCGGGTTCCATCTGAGAGTGAACTGCCATGGTGACTTCGCCGCTTTAGCGGAAGTATACGCCGGCGTCAATCCGGGTGGTTGCGTTTTATCCGGGGCGAGCCTATCTTGGCAGGAAGGAGTGCCGATCATGCACGAACTCTCTATCACGCAGAGCCTGATCGACGCCGTTCTCGACCGAACCGGAGAACGGACAGTCACCGCGGTCAACCTCCGGGTGGGGCCGTTGTCCGGTGTCCTGCCGGACGCCATGCGCTTCTGTTTCGACATTGCTTCCGCCGGCACTCCCCTTGAGGGCGCGAGGCTCATGATCGACGAACCGCAGGGCCTGGCCCGTTGCCGGAGCTGCGACGACGAATTCGAACTGGCTGACCTGATCCTGCTTTGCCACTGCGGAAGCGCGGATGTGGAAGTCCTCCGCGGCCGCGAACTCATGCTGATGTCGGTGGAGGTGGCATAGCAAATGTGTACAACGTGCGGATGCGGCGACGAAAGCAACATCAGGGTTTCCGCACTTCAGGAACCGGCGGTGTCTCTGCCTCAGGAACCTGCGGCGTCCGTGCACCGGCACGAGCATCCGCACAGCCATGAGCACGGGGACGGGCATCCACACGAGCATCCGCACAGCCACGGGCATACGCACGAACACGAGCACAGCCATCCCGAAACCATCCCCCTGGAGCAGAACCTGCTGGCCAAGAACGACCTGCTGGCGGCAAGGAACCGGGGCTGGCTGGAAGGCCGCGGAATCCGGGCATTCAACGTGATGAGCTCACCCGGGGCAGGCAAGACCACCCTGCTGGTGCGCACCCTCACCGACCTCGGGGACCGGCTGCGGGCCGGAGTCATCGAAGGGGACCAGGAGACCTCCCTCGACGCGGACCGCATCCGAGCCGTGGGCCGGCCCGTCGTCCAGATCAACACCGGAGCCGGCTGCCACCTGGACGCCGACATGCTCCGGCGCGGGCTGGATGCCCTGGACCCGGAGACCGGGTCAACGGTGTTCATTGAAAACGTGGGCAACCTCGTCTGCCCGGCGCTGTTTGACCTTGGTGAAGCAGCCAAAGTAGTGGTCGTTTCCGTAACGGAAGGTGATGACAAACCGCACAAATACCCGCACATGTTCATGGCAGCTGACCTGGTGATCGTCAACAAATCGGACCTGCTCCCCTACGTTGATTTCGACGTCGACGGTTTCCGGCGCCGCACCCGGCAGATCAACCCGCGTACCGAATTCCTGGTCCTTTCGGCCACCACTGGCGATGGCCTTGCCGGCTGGTATGACTGGCTTGGCGGCACCAGTTCCCGGTCATCCACCTTGACTGAATCCCTGACAGACACACTGAGCCCGTAAGGGCCTTCGAAAGAGGCAACGATGCCTACCGAAACTTCACTCAAGGCCGAAGAAGCCCTCATTCACGTGCTATGGATCAACGCAGGGCTCAGCTGCGACGGCGACTCCGTGGCCCTGACCGCGGCCACCCAGCCCAGCGTCGAGGAGATCGCCCTCGGCGCATTGCCGGGCCTGCCGCGGATCGCGATGCATTGGCCCCTGATCGACTTCGAGTGCGGCCCGCAGGAAGGGGCCGACGACTTCCTGGAATGGTTCCGCAAGGCGGACCGCGGTGAACTGGAGCCGTTTGTCCTGGTGGTGGAGGGCTCCATCCCCAACGAGAAACTCCACGACCCCGGCGGGTACTGGTGCGGCTTCGGGAACGACCTCGAGACCGGTCAGCCCATCACCACCAGTGAGTGGCTGGACCGCCTGGCACCCAAAGCAACGGCCATCATCGCGGCGGGCACCTGTGCCACGTACGGCGGCATCCATGCGATGGCGGGAAACCCCACCGGAGCCATGGGAGTGCCGGACTACCTCGGCTACGACTGGAAGTCCAAGGCCGGCATCCCCATTGTGTGCGTCCCGGGGTGCCCCATCCAGCCGGACAACCTCTCCGAAACCATGACGTACCTGCTCTACCAGGCCACGGGCCAGGCCCCCATGATTCCGCTGGATGACAACCTGCGGCCCACGTGGCTGTTCGGCAAGACCGTCCATGAGGGCTGTGACCGGGCCGGATACTACGAACAGGGCGACTTTGCCACGGAATACGGCTCCCCCAAGTGCATCGTCAAGCTGGGCTGCTGGGGCCCCGTGGTCAAGTGCAACGTCCCCAAGCGCGGCTGGATGAACGGCATCGGCGGCTGCCCGAACGTGGGCGGCATCTGCATCGGCTGCACCATGCCGGGCTTCCCGGACAAGTTCATGCCCTTCATGGATGAGCCGCCCGGAGGCAAGCTCTCAACGGGCACCATCCGCCCCTACGGTTCGGCCATCCGGGCACTGCGCGGCATCACCACGCACACGCTGGACCAGGAGCCCAAGTGGCGCCGGACCGGGTCTGAGCTCCTTACCGGTGCCAAACGCACCTGGTAGCCACCCACTTCCAGACAGGTGAAGAACATGACCTCAACGATTCCTATGCCTTCCGGAAGCGGAACGGGCAACAACAACCTGGTGGAGATGGCGTGGGACCCCATCACCAGGATCGTCGGCAGCCTCGGCATCTACACCAAGATCGATTTCGCGAACAACCAGGTGGTGGAGTGCAAGAGCACCTCCTCGATCTTCCGCGGCTACTCCATCTTCATGAAGGGCAAGGATCCGCGGGACGCGCACTTCATCACCAGCCGCATCTGCGGAATCTGCGGCGACAACCATGCGACGTGTTCCTGCTACGCGCAGAACATGGCGTACGGCGTGAAGCCGCCGAACCTGGGTGAGTGGATCGTCAACCTGGGCGAAGCCGCCGAGTACATGTTTGACCACAACATCTTCCAGGAAAACCTCGTCGGCGTGGACTACTGCGAAAAGATGGTGTCCGAGACCAACCCCGGCGTCCTGGCCAAGGCCGAAAACACCCAGGCACCGCACGCAGGCGAGCACGGCTACCGCACCATCGCTGACATCATGCGTTCGCTGAACCCCTTCACCGGAGAGTTCTACCGCGAAGCACTGCAGGTCAGCCGCGCCACCCGCGAGATGTTCTGCCTCATGGAGGGCCGGCACGTGCACCCGTCCACGCTCTACCCCGGCGGCGTGGGAACTGTTGCCACCATCCAGCTGATGACGGACTACATCACCCGGCTGATGCGGTACGTAGAGTTCATGAAGAAGGTCGTACCCATGCACGACGACCTCTTCGACTTCTTCTACGAGGCCCTGCCCGGCTACGAACAGGTGGGTCTGCGCCGCACGCTGCTGGGCTGCTGGGGCTCCCTGCAGGACCCCGACTACTGCAACTTCGAGTACAAGGACATGACCGAGTGGGGCCGGAAGATGTTCGTGACCCCCGGCGTGGTGGTGGACGGGAAACTCGTCACCACGGACCTGGTGCGGATCAACCTCGGCATCCGGATCATGCTCGGCTCCTCCTACTACGAGGACTGGGAAAACCAGGAGATGTTCGTGACCCGCGATCCCCTGGGCAATCCGGTGGACCGGCGCCACCCCTGGAACCAGCACACAAATCCGCGGCCGCAGAAACGGGACCTGCAGGAGAAGTACAGCTGGGTCATGTCGCCGCGCTGGAACGACGGCGAGAACAACCTGGCGCTGGACACCGGCGGCGGCCCGCTGGCCCGCCTGTGGGCAACGGCCCTGGCCGGGCTGGTGGACATCGGCTACATCAGGTCCACCGGCCGGAGCGTCCAGATCAACCTCCCCAAGACCGCGCTGAAGGGTCCCGTATCCTTCGAATGGAACATCCCGCAATGGAGCAACACCCTCGAACGCAACCGTGCCCGCACCTACTTCCAGGCCTATGCCGCGGCGGCCGCGCTGCACTTCGCGGAAAAGGCCCTCGAGGAAATCCGGGCCGGGCGCACCAAGACGTGGGAGACCTTTACGGTTCCGGATGAGGCCATCGGCTGCGGCTTCACGGAAGCCGTGCGCGGCGTCCTGTCCCATCACATGGTGATCCGGGACGGCAAGATCGCCAACTACCACCCCTACCCGCCCACCCCCTGGAACGCCAGCCCCACCGATTCCAACGGCGTGGCCGGACCGTATGAGGACGCCGTGCAGGGCCAGCCGATCTTCGAGGAGAACGACCGCGAGCATTTCAAGGGCATCGACATCATGCGGACCGTCCGCAGCTTTGACCCCTGCCTGCCCTGCGGCGTCCATATGTACCTGGGCAACGGCCAGACGCTCGAGAAGCTGCACTCCCCCACGCAGACCCTCACCGGCGAGTAGGAACAATGCCTGGCGACGACCGGCCACGGCAGGCCGGCGACCGGATTGAAAGTCTCCTCGACGCCCTCGGAGCAGGCGGGGCGGTGGCCCGCGGCCGCGCCGAGGAGCTGGTGCGCCAGGTGACGGATCTGTACGGCTCCGGGTTGGCCCGGATCCTGGAAATCCTCGACGACCGCGGCAAGCTGGACGACGCGACACTGGACGCACTGACGGCGGACGAACTGGTGTCGAGCCTGCTGGTGATCCACGGACTGCACCCCCAGGACCTGGAGACACGCGTGACTGCAGCACTGGACAGCGTCAGGCCTTACCTGGGATCGCACGGCGGCAACGTGGAGCTTCTGGACGTCAGCCCCGAAGGGGTGGTGCGGCTCAGGCTGCTGGGCACCTGCCAGGGCTGCCCGTCGTCGTCCGTCACGCTCAAGTTCGCCGTCGAAGAGGCCATCGAGTCGGCGGCACCCGAGGTGACCGACATCCAGGTGGTGGAGGAGGAAGCTCGCGCTGCCACGCCCGCCGTAATCCCCGTGGACGCGTTGCTGGTCCGGCTGAACCACCCGGCGGACGCCGGCACGCAGGGCGGCACAGGAACGGCCGACGGCGGCACGCCGGGCGGCGCAGGCACCGTACCTTCCCCCGGCTCCCCCGGTCATTGGCAGGAGCACGCCCCCGGTTCCTGGGAGGCGGTCCCGGAAATCGCCGGTCTGGAGCAGGGCGAGGTAGCCGGCTTTATGGTGGGTGGCTACCCGGTACTTGCCTGCCGGACCGGGCAGGATCTGTACGCATACCGCGACTACTGCCCGCGCTGCACCGGCTCCATGGCGGGGGCATCGCTGCAGCGCGCCCTCGCCGGTGCTGTGGGCGGCGGTCTGCTGCGCTGCCCGGCGTGCCGCGCGCATTTCGATGTCCGGCAGGCTGGGTCCTGTCTTGAAGACAGGTCCCTGCACCTGGATCCCCTGCCGCTCCTGGTCCGGGCCGGCGTGATGTCCGTAGCCGTCCCGCTCGTCTCCAGCCAGGACGCCTGAAATGACTGCCCCCGAACTGCCCCCACCTGGACCCGGCCGGACACCAGGCAGCGGCCTGCCCGTCGCCCTGCTCCGCCGGATTGCCGCGCAGCCGCCCGCGGCGCCGGCCGGCGAGCGCTGCGAAATGTGCGGCGAACCCATCCCGGAGGCCCACCAGCACGTGGTGGACGTCGAGAGCCACGCCATGATGTGCACGTGCCGGCCCTGCTACCTGCTCTTCACCGACAGCACCGCCCACCTCCGCTACCGTTCGGTTCCGGACCGATACTTCTCGTTTCCCGACTTCGAGCTGGGCCCGGGCCAGTGGGACGAACTGGAAATACCCGTGGGCCTCGCCTTCTTCTTCCGCAGCTCCAAGCTCGACCGGACCGTCGCCTTCTACCCGGGGCCCGCGGGCGCCACGGAATCTGAGCTTCCGCTCGACGCCTGGGACGCCGTGCTGGCCCGCAACCCTGCGGTGGCGATGGCGGCGCCGGACACCGAGGCGCTGCTGATCCGCGGTCCCGGCCCCGACCGGCCGCAAGCCGACTGCCACCTCGTACCGGTGGACGCCTGCTACGAACTGGTGGGGCAGCTCCGCCGCCGCTGGCGGGGATTCGACGGCGGGCAGGAGGCCCGCGACCAGCTCGCCGCCTTCTTCGAAAATGTCAGCCGGCGCAGCAAGGCCGTGCATGAGGAGTCCCGCGAGTCCGTGCCGGGAGGCCCGCAATGACCGGGCTGGCGTTCGCCGTCGTCGACATCCAGCCGGAGCCGTACGCCGCGGCCCCGCAGCTGACCGCCCGGCTGCATCTGACCGAGGCTACCGGCACGGCCATCCACGCCATCGCCCTGCGCTGCCAGGTGCGGATCCTGCCGCAGCGCCGCGGCTACGCCGAGGAGGAAGAAGCGGGGCTGCTGGACCTTTTCGGCGAGCGCGGCCGCTGGCCCAGTACGTTGAAGTCCTTCCTCTGGATGCAGTGCAGCACCATGGTGCAGGGCTTCTCCGGCAGCACCGAGGTGGACCTCCCGCTGCCCTGTACGTTCGACTTCGACGTCGCCGCCGCTAAGTACCTCAACGCCCTGCGGGACGGCGAGATCCCGCTGGAGTTCCTGTTCTCCGGCACGGTCTTCACCAAGGGCCAGACCGGGTTCGGTGTGGAGCAGGTTCCCTGGGATCTGGAGGCTTCGTACCGGCTCCCCGTGTCCGCCTGGCAGCGGCTGATGGATGTGTATTTCCCTAACGCGGGCTGGATCCGGCTGGACCGCGACGTCCTGGCGGCCCTGTCACAGTACAAGTCCGCGCGCGGCCTGACGTCCTGGGAGGCCGCCGTCGAATCCCTGCTGGCAGCCGCAGCATCCGGCGTGGGCGGAGAGCGGCCATGAACATGAGCCTGAGCCTCGCCCGTGCGGTGGCCGATGCCGTGCTCTACGAGGGCTATCTTCTCTACCCTTACCGGGCCTCCTCACAGAAGAACCAGTCCCGCTGGCAGTTCGGCATCCTGGGCCCGCCCGGCGCCGCCGGGGCCGGCTCGGGGGAAGATCCGGAAATGTTTGCCGATTGTCTGCTGGATCCGGGACCGGATGCGGAGCTGGAGCTCCACCTCCGCTTCCTGCAGCTTCAGGCGCGCACCGCAGAAACAGCGGACGACGGCGGCGGCTTCCGTCCGGTGGACGAGCTCGCCGTCGGCTCCGCCCGCTGGCTGAGCTGGGACGAGGCGGTGGAGCAGGAAATCACCTTGGGGCCGTTCCCGGTGGCCCGGCTGCTCGACGGAGACGCGCCGCTCGTGCTGCCCGTGGACATCCCCGCCGGTGAGGACGTGGAGGAACTCAATGACGACGCCGGCCGCCCGGCCGGGCGGCTGGTGCGCCGCCGTCGGGCACTGCACGGGGAAGTGACGCTCAGCGCCACCGGTACGGATTCAACTGCCGCCGGCCGCTCGCTGGTGCGGCTGCGCGTTGCGGTGGCCAACACGGCAGGACGCGCGGCGGAACCTCCGAACCGGCAGGAGTCGATCGCCACGTCGTTCATCGGCGCCCATGTGCTCCTGGACCTGCGCGGGGCGGACTTCCTGTCGCTGCTGGACCCGCCGGAGTGGGCACGCGATGCCGCTGCGGCATGCTCCCAGCACCGCTGCTGGCCTGTCCTTGCGGGTCCCGAAGGGCAGACGGACGTGCTGCTGGTGTCGCCGATCATTCTGTACGACCACCCCGCTGTGGCACCCGAGAGCTCGGTGGCCCTGTTCGATTCGACGGAAATTGACGAGATCCTGACACTGCGGGTGCTGACGCTGACGGATGAGGAAAAGGCCGAGGCCCGGGCAACGGATCCGCGTGCGGCGGCCATCATCGACCAGTGCGAAGCCATGTCGCCGGAGGAACTCCAGCAGCTGCACGGGATCCTGCGCAACCCGCACGCTGCGGACTACCCGGACACTTTTACCGACATTTTCACAAGCACCGGCGGCGGCACCGGCGGCGAGCCGGAACCTCCCGCCTGGTGGACGCCGGAAGCGGAAGCCCTGGTCCAGCCGCACATGGATACCGTCCTGATTAATGGCGTTCCGGTTGCCCGCGGCAGCCGGGTCAGGGTCAACCCGAGCCGCCGGGCCGACGCCCAGGATCTCTTCTTCGCCGGGCAGACCGGGCGGGTCACGAGCGTCCATTTCGACGTTGACGGCAGCACGCATGTTGGCCTGGTGCTCGAACAGGACCCGGCGGCGGACCTCCACGAAGGCTACGGGCGCTCCTTCTACTACGCGCCAGAGGAACTTGAACCGCTCGAGGATGGAAAGGGAAACCCGTTATGAGGACTGTAGGCATGGCCACGGTGGGGCTGCTGGTGGCGCTGGCGCTCGGCGCCGTGTATGTGGGGATACGTTCGGTCCCTGACATCCGGCGTTACCTGAAAGCGCGGCGGATGTGACTGTCCTTTTGGCAGGGGTGGGCAACATTTTCCTGCACGACGACGGCTTCGGCCCGGAAGTGGCCCGCCGGCTGGCCGACGACGTCAGCCAGCCGGTTCCGGGCATGCGGGCCGTGGACTACGGAATCCGCGGCATGCACCTCGCCTACGACCTGCTCAACGGCGTGGACCTGCTGGTGCTGGTGGACACGGTCCCGCCGGACAGCTCGGGCGCAACCGCGCCGGGCAGCATCAGAGTGCTGCGGGTGCGCCGGGAGGACCTGGACGGCACAGCCGCCCTGGATCCGCACGGCATGGACCCCGTGGCGGTGCTGGGACGCCTCCGCTCACTCGGCGGCGAGCTGCCTGAAACCTATGTGGTGGGCTGCGTGCCCGCCGACGTTTCCGAGGGGATCGGCCTGAGCGCCGCCGTGGCGGCCGCGGTACCGCAGGCGATTGCCGCCGTCGTCGACCTCATGTCGGAGCGTATCCCCATGCTGGATCGCGGCCTCATGTCGGACCTCAACCGTGTACCGGAACGCAAGCGGGAGTGAGCACCATGTGCCTGGGAATACCTGGCCGGGTCATCGAACTGCTCGATGGCTACGGGAACCAGCTCGCGCTGGTGGACGTGGCCGGCGTGCAGCGGAAAATCAACATTGGCCTGCTGGATGAGGGCCCGCTGGAGCCCGGGACCTGGGTGCTTATCCATATGGGATTCGCCCTGGAACGCGTCGACTCCGCAGGCGCGGACCGCGCCATGGACGGCCTGGAACTGATGGGCCGGCCCAGGGACCCTGACGGAGATGCCGGCTGACTGAACAGGATGCCGGACCGGGCGCCGAGCCACCACAACCAGAATGAGGAGGACAAGATGTCACCGACGAATCCGTCCAACGACAGTGATGCCGCGGAAGGTACTGCCCCGGGCACTGCCCGCGCTTTCGGCAGCGAGCCGCCGCTGAAGGAACCCGCCCAGCCCGGGCCGGACGAAACCCCCGATGACGCGGCGATGGCACCGGAAGGCGTCGGAGAGAGTACAACGCGCCGGGGCGAGGACGTGGTCAAAGAGGAGGGGTCGGAAGCCGGCCGCGAAGAGACCGGAACGGAGGCCACACCGGCCGGGCGCCCAGTCGGCGAATCCTCGCCACGAGACTCCACCGGAGTCAATCCCCCGGAGGACCCGGACACGGCCGCGCCGCAGTCGCCGTAGCAGGTGATGACGCGTCAGCCGTGGCGCTCAAGGGCGATAGCTGCCCCGCGGTGTTCGACGCCGTTGTTGGCGATCCGGAGATGGCGGGCCGTGTAGTGCTGCAGCCGCTGGAGCTGATGCTGGGAGAGCCGGTCGCACACCCAGTCCCAGTGCAGCGACACCACGTCACCGGCTGCGAGTCCGGCCACAAAGCCGGTCCCGTTCACGGCGTGTTTGGCCGTCTCCACCACCGGCTCGCCCACCGCCAGCCCTGCGCCGTCCCAGACCAGCGGCCGGGACCGCACCACCGCGTCGTCGCCGGTGACCGCCAGCACCTCGCCCCACCGGATCCGGCACCGGTCCAGCACGTTCAGTGCCGTGGCATGGCGGCGGTCGTCGTGGAGCAGCCCCAGCCACGGGTAGATCTCAAAGACATGGAAGCTGTGGTGCGGAACTCCGCCCGCCAGGACCCCCTCGGCCAAATGAGGGAACTGGCGTCCGGTGCGGGCCCGGAACCGGTCCTCCATGGAGTTGCCGATGTTGGTGATGCCCACCGAATCCAGGAGGCTGTTGCCCACCCAGTACGCTTCCACCACGCGGGCGTCGAGGGGGTCGGTGATGCCGTTGGAGCCGGCGATCAGCTCCAGGTAGGGCCACGCGCCGGCGAAGCCCTTGGCCAGCTCGCGGAGTCCCTGGTCCGTTACCCCGGACTGGCCGTAATGCAGCAGCGCTTCACTGTCCGGGGGCCCGCAGCTGCCCCGGGAATTAGGCGGATAGGCATAGCGCACAAACAACTGGGCACCGTCGACAACCATCTTCTGGCCACCTTCTGCAAAGGTTCTTTGAACGTAGCACCGGCCCCCGGCGCCGACAAGGGGCCGGGGATTCGGTTGCCGTTGACAGCCTTGGCCATCGGGCGGATCCTGTGAAGAACCTACGCACAGGGGGTCTGTCCATGCGAGCCGACGATCTCAACCGCCGCACCGTGCTCCAGGTTCTTGTGGCGGGCGGCTCGGCAGCCTTCCTCGCCGGATGCGGGTCCCCGGGCGCTCCGCCCGCCGGCTCCCCCGCATCGTCCGGCAACGGGTCCCCGGGATCCGCGAGTCCGGGGAGCATCAGCATCACGGACCAGCGGGGCAAGACCCTCACATTCGCCAAACCGGTGACGAGCGTGGTGACCATCCCCATGCCGGCGGCCTCGCTGCTGGTGGCCGTGGACCGCAGCGCCGAGCACCTGAGTGCCATGCACAACGCATCGTGGGTGGCGATGCGTGACGGCGTTATGGGAACCATGTTTCCGCGTGCACTGGAGCTGCCGCACGACATCGCGACGCAGGACTTCACTCCCAATGTGGAGAGCGTGCGGGCACTGGACCCCGACGTTGTGGTCCAGTGGTCGGACTCCCAGCTGGTGGAGCCCCTGGAAAATGCCGGCCTGACCGTGCTCGGCCTCAAGAACACGGGCAAGCAGGAGGACGTGGACGCCTGGATTGGCATGTTCGCCGCGATGCTGGGCAAGCCGGAGCGGGCCACCGAGATCAAGGAACACAGCGACAAGGAGCTCGCCGAGATCAAGAAAGCGGCGGCGGGGCGCGGTTCCGCGGGACCCGGCATCCTCTACTTCAACCGGTTTACCGGCGGACTGAAAGCGGCCGCCGCGAACACCTACAACGACTTCTACATCAAGCTGGTGGGCGGAACCAACCCTGCCACCGGACCCGACCCGCTGCCCGGCACCGGGATGGTGGGCCTGGACGTGGAGCAGGTCCTCAGCTGGGACCCCGACGTTATCCTCCTGGGCAACTTCGACCAGGCCATGCCGCAGGACATCTACTCGGATCCGGTGTGGCAGGACATCTCCGCTGTCCGTTCGCGGCGGGTCTACAAGGTACCGCTCGGAGGGTACCGCTGGGATCCGCCGGGCCAGGAATCACCCCTCATGTGGCACTGGCTCTCAGACATCGCCTTCCCCCGCGAGAAGTCCGCACTGCGAGGCAAGGTCACCGAGTACTTTCGGTTCCTCTACAACCACGCCCCCACCGACGGGGAGCTGGACAGGATTCTCTGGACGGCTGAGAACAGCGACTCCGCCAACTACCAACAATTCAATGCTGGATGAAGCCGGCTCAGCGCGACTGAACCGCCGCGGTCCGCGGGCCGCCCGCGCCGCGAGGCAGCTCCGCCCCGGTGAAAGGCACAGCACCAGCCAAGGGCACAGCCCCGGTGAGGGTCACGGCTCAGTTGAGGGTGACGGAAAATCAGCGGTGATAGGGCCGATCGCTGTCGCGGCCGTACTCCTCACCGCCGTCGGACTCGCAGCCCTGGCAGTGGGACGCTTCAACGTTCCGCTCTGGCACGTGGTCCAGATCCTCACCGCACAGCTGGTGCCGGTCCCCCTCGAGGCGAGCCAGACCGAGCAAAACGTGGTCCTGCTGGTCCGGCTGCCGCGGATCCTGCTCGCCCTGCTGGTCGGCGGCGGGCTGGCGATCGGCGGTGCCGCCCTGCAGGCCATTTTCCGTAACCCGCTGGTCAGCCCGGAGATCATCGGAGTCTCCGCGGGGGCGTCCTTCGGCGGTGCCCTGGCCCTGCTGCTCGGGCTGGGATCCTTCCTGCTGGTCACGGGTTCGTTTCTCTTCGGCCTCGTGGCGCTTGGACTGCTGTTCCTCATTACCTCGGGCCGCGGCGGAACGCCCATGCTGATGATCGTGCTCGGCGGCGTGGTCACGGGTTCGTTCTTCTCGGCCCTGGTGGCGCTGGTGACTTACATCGCGGACCCCAACACCACATTGCCGGCGATCGTCTTTTGGCTCCTCGGCAGCGTGGCTACGGCCACCTTCGCGAAAGTCGGGGTGGCGCTGATCCCGGTGGTGGGCGGCGCCGTCGTGCTTCTGCTGCTGCGCTGGCGGATCAACGTACTGTCCCTTGGCGACGAGGACGCGGCGGCGCTGGGCGTCAAGCCGCGTCCGCTGCGCTGGGTGGTGCTGGTGGCGGTGGCACTCATTGTGGCCGGGGCGGTTGCAGTGAGCGGGGCAGTCAGCTGGGTGGGCCTGGTCATTCCGCATCTGGCGCGGATGTGGGTGGGCCCGGACCACCGGGTGCTGCTGCCGGTGTCCTTCCTCTTGGGCGGGGCCTACATTGTCCTGGTGGATACGGTGGCCCGCACCGCGACCGCCGGGGAGATCCCGCTCGGTGTCCTCACCGCCCTGATCGGCGCCCCTGTGTTCTTCCTGCTGCTGCGCCGGAACCGGGAGAGGATCTGGGAAAGTGCTTGAGTTCGACGGCGTGGGGTTCGGCTACGGCCGGCAGGACTGGGTTTTCCGGGACGTCAGTTTCGACGTCCTGCCGGGCACCGCCACGGCGGTGCTGGGGCCCAACGGCAGCGGCAAGACCACGCTGGTCCGTTGCGCGGCCGGGCTGCTGGAGCCGGCGGAAGGAACGGTCCGCCGGGCCGACGGCGCGGGGTACGTTCCGCAGGCGCACAGCAGCGCTTTTGGCTACAGCGCGCTGGACATGGTCCTGATGGGCCGAGCCCGGCAGGTGGGGATCTTCCGGACACCGGGAGCGGCGGACCGGGCCGCTGCTTCGGAGGCGATGGAGAAAGTGGGAGTAGCCGGGCTCAGGGCACGTCGCTTTCCTACCCTGAGCGGCGGCGAGCAGCAACTGGTCCTGATAGCCCGGGCCATTGCCGCCGGGTGCCCCGTGCTGGTGCTGGACGAGCCCGCCACCGGCCTCGATCTCAAGAACCAGGTCCGTGTCCTGTCCCTGCTGCGCGAACTGATGTCCGGCGGCATGGCCCTCCTGCTCAGCACGCACCATCCCGACCACGCCCTGTACCTGGCGGACAGGGCAGTCCTCCTGGGCCGCGACGGAGCACGGACCGGCCAGGCCGCGGACCTGCTCACCGACGCCGCACTGTCAGCGCTCTACGGGGTTACGGTGCGGACGCTCCCGTATTCCGACGGCGGCACTCCCCGCCGCGCCGTCGTGGTGCCTTACGGAGGAGGCGGCGGAAAGGACAACGCCTGACCGCCCGCCCCTCGGCCCCCGGACGCTCTCTCACTTTTTACGGGAAATTCCCGGACGCTCTCTCACTTCCCGCCGCTCAAACCCCGGCGCTCTCTCACTTCCCGCCGCTAAAACCCCGGTGCTCTCTCACTTTTGAATTTCTCCCCGGAAGTCAGAACTGAATTTGTCAGTCCAACTTCAGGGGACCAGTTTCATAGGTGAGAGAGCGTTTGAGGAAAGACCGCAGGAGGTGAGAGAGCGTTCGAAGAAAGACCGCAGGAAGTGAGAGAGCGTCGGTGGTCGGAGGGGGCCCGGGGCCGCCATCCGGCTAGCGGGGTATCCAGGCGTGCGGGCTATCCGGTGTTGCGGAGGCCGGCGGCTACGCCGTTGACCGTGATGAGCATGGCCCGCTGGAGGCGCTCGCTGATCTCCGAGTTGGAAACGCCTTCGCCCTCGGCGCGGATGCGGCGCATGAGTTCCACCTGCAGGTAGCTGATGGGGTCCAGGTACTGGTCACGGATCTCCAGGGACCGCTTCAGCGTGGGCTGCGCATCGAGGAGCACGTGCTCGCCGGTGAGGTTCTGGATCTCAGCGACGGTGAGGTCGTATTCGTCCCGAATGGCCCGGAACAGGTGGTGCAGCTCCTCGGGAACAAGGGTGGAGACGTAATAGCCGGCAATGTCCATATCCGTCTTGGCCAGCGTCATTTCCACGTTGGACACCACGGAGCGGAAGAAGTGCCAGCGGTCCATCATTTCCACGAGCTGAGCCGTGTTGCCGGCTTCCCGCGCAGCCTTCAGGCCCGAGCCAACGCCGAACCAGCCCGGCACGATCTGCCGCGACTGGGTCCAGCCGAAGACCCAGGGGATGGCGCGCAGGCCGCCGAGCCCTGCGCCGGAGTCCGGGCGCTTGGATGGACGCGAGCCGATGTTGAGGGATCCAAGCTGTTCTACCGGTGTGGACGCCAGGAAGTAGGCCGGCAGGTCCGGATCATCGATCAGCGAGCGATAGCGGGCGAAGGCGGCGTCGGAGATGGTCTCCATGACGTGGCCGTAGCGCTCGCGCTCGTCCTCGGATGTGCGCGGGGTGCGGTGCAGGGCCGAACCCTGCATCACGGCCGCCAGCGAAAGCTCGAGGTTTTCGCGTGCCAGCTCCGGCAGCGAATACTTGTCCGAGATGACTTCGCCCTGTTCGGTGAACTTGATTTCACCTTCGAGGACGCCGTTGGGCTGGGCCATGATGGCATCGTAGGTGGGTCCGCCGCCGCGGCCCACGGATCCGCCGCGGCCGTGGAAGAGGCGTACGCGGACCCCGTGCTTGGCCGCGATGTCCCGCAGCTTCCGCTGAGTCTTGTGGATTTCCCACTGGCTGGTCATCACGCCGGACTCCTTGTTGGAGTCCGAGTAGCCGAGCATGATTTCCTGGACGTCACCGCGCAGCCGGACCAGCTCCCGGTAGGACGGATCGGACAGCAGTTGGTCCACGATCTCGGCGGATGCCCGCAGCTCCTCCACCGTTTCCAGTAGCGGCGCGAAGCCGATCTTGGCATACGGCGCTTCGCCGAAGAGGCTGATGAGGCCAGCCTCGCGGGCCAGCACCGCGGCGGCCAGGACGTCGTCTGCACCGCGGGTCATCGAGATGATGTAGGTCTCGATGACGTCCGGGCCATAGGTCTTCAGGGCGCGGCGGATCTCACGGAAGACGTCGTACGTGCCGTCAGCGACGCCGTCGAGCTTGATCGGGTGGCCGGACAGCGGTCGGCGGGAGCCCAGCTCAGCGCCCAGCACTTCAAGGCGCTCAGCGCGGCTGAGTTCGGAATACTGCACGCCCGGGCCGCCGAGGCGGTCCATGAGCTGGCCGACGGCGTCGTGGTGGTGGTCGGCGTGTTCGCGGATGTCCAGGGTGGCGAGGTGCAGGCCGAAGGAGGCGATGGCACGGCGCACGCGGGCCAGGGCGCCGTCGGCTGCAAGCCCGGCATGGTGATTACGGAGGGATGTCTCCAGCAGGCCTAGCTCGGCGAGGAGCCCGGCCGTGGACGTGTAGTCGCGGCCCGGCTCGTGGGACGAACCCGCTCCCACGCGCTTGGCCGTGTTGAGGAGCTTGGCCTTGATGCAGGTGAGCTTGAGCCGGTAGGGCTCCTGGGCGTTGAGTTCCAGCACCCGGCGGTCCAGGCCCGGCAGGTTCTTGAGGTCCGCGTCGATCGAGTCCAGCAGTTCCTGGTCCGCCCCGGCCAGCGCCGTGGAGTTGGACAGGATGGAGATCAGTTCGTCGATCATCGCGATGCTGATGCGGACGGCGTGCTGGTTCTGGATCATCAGGATCTCGCGGGTGACGCCTGCGGTGACGTTCGGGTTGCCGTCGCGGTCACCGCCGATCCAGGAACCGAAGCGGATGGGGGCCTTCTGCGACGGCAGGGTGACGCCGTGTTCGCCCAGCAGCTCGGACAGGTCGGACAGCATTTCGGGCATGGCATCGGTGAGGATGCTGTTGAGGTAGTAGATGGCGTTGCGGGCCTCGTCCACCGGGGTGGGGCGGACCTGGCGGAGCTCGTCGGTCTGCCACATCTGGTCGATAACCTCGGCGAGCTGGCGGTCCTGGCGACGGCGCGCCGAGGTACCTTCCTCGGTGGAAACCGCCAGCACATCAGACAGCCGGCGGATCTTGTCCAGCACCGAGCGGCGCGAGGCCTCCGTGGGGTGGGCCGTGAAAATGGGGCGGACGTCCAGCTCGTTGACCACCTGCTGCAGCACGGCGGGTCCGGCCTGGCCGGAAATCTCCTCAACTGCCTTGGCCAGCCAGCCGTCCTTTTCCTGCCGGGTGCGGAGCCCGCGGACCCGGTGGACCTGCTCGGCGGCGTTGGCCAGGTGGAAGTAGAACGCGAAGGCACGGACCAGGTCGGTGGCCTGATCAATGGGCAGGGAGCCGAGCAGTTCGCGGACCTGGGCAACGACGTCGTGCGAGCTCCAGGGGCCCGTGGCATGCGCGCCGCCGCGGGCGGCTTCCTTGGATTCCTTGGTCAGCAGGCGGACCTGCTCCACGAGGTCCAGGAGCTCGGGGCCGTGCTGGCGGACCAGCGATTCGCCCAGCAGGGTGGAAACACGCCGGACATCAGCCCGGAGTTCGGACGCAAGGTCGGTGCTGGCGAGGTCTCCGCCTGCGAGATGGGTGCCTGGATTTACTGCAGTGTCAGCCATGGAAACTATCTTTCGAGGGTTCGGACTTGGCTCGTACACTGCGCTGGATACTGTGAGCCGGGTTACTTGTTCCTATGGGATATTACCCGCCCCTATTGCGGCGGGGGAATCCGTCTCAGATAGTGTCCGTGCCCTTGACGTCCGCCGCGGCCCCTGTTTCGGTAGGCGCCGCGGGCGGAATTCCGGGCCCTGCGGCTGTTCGGCGGGCCTTCCGGATGGTGATCTTTCCGGTGTACGCCTCGTTATGGTCGGGACCTTTGCCGGACTGGGTGGACTCGTGCCGCCGCTGCTTCAGCTCTTCCCGGGCAGCGGCCGCCTCCTCGCGGGTGGGGGCGCCGGTGGCGGGGTCGATCATGCTCAGCGCACTCCCGAGGGTTCCCGTGGCGCCGCGCGTGTTGACGCCGCGCTTCAGCACGGACATCCCCGCCAGGGTGAACCCGGCAATGACAGCAATGCAGGCCATCACGGTGAGGACTGCGTCCATGTCCGTCCCGCCCCGCTCAACGGACGATCTTGAAATTGAAGTCCGGCGTGCCCAGTGCGCTCCATAGCCGGATCCAGACCGGCAGCATCATTTCCGGTCCCCGGGCCGTGGTGATGTCGCCGAGGTCAATGATGTCCTGATGGCCGAGGCTCCGCAGCAGGGACGTCACGGCGTTTTTGGCGTCGGGGTCATTGCCCGAGACGAACACGGAATGCTCTCCCCCGGCCAGACGGCCGGGATTGACCATCAGCCCCGCATTCATGGTGTTGAGCGTCTTGACCACCTTGGCCTCCGGAAAAGCCCGCTGGATCTCCTCGCCGAGGCTGTCCGTATTGACCGGGTTCAGGGACGGAGGGAAGCCCTGCGACGGGTCGAGCGGATTGGCGATGTCCATCAGGATCTTGCCTGACAGGTTTCGCGTGCCGGCCGCCGCGAGCGCATCGAGGGAACCTACGCCGTTGGTCGCGTTGACCACCAGTTCGGCTGCCGCGGCGGCTTCGGCGTAGGCTGCGAGTGCGACGTCGACGTGCTGGGTGCGCCACCGGGCGAACGGCGGAGTTCCCATGGCGTCAGGCTCCTGCCGGGCAAGTGTGGCCTGGGGGTCCCGGGTCCCGATCACCACTTCATGCCCCAGTTTTGCCAGGGCCGCCGCAACCGTTCGGCCGGCAAATCCGGTGCCAAGGACAGCAATTTTCATGGCGGTCACATCCGTAGTCCGTGGTAGACAAACCTGTCTCGCGCGTTCGCCTGGAACGTGCTTTGACGCTACCAGTTGGGCTAAAGGGCGGCAATGGACCCCGGAGTGCGCGGAGCCCATCCGGAACCGGGCGGAATGCTGCGGGACCCGGCGCGGTTGTACCGTGGGCCGTAAGCCATTGCCCTGGAGGACCCATGAACACTGCCCCTGATGCCCAGCTGGACCGCTGGAACCGCTTCCGCGCCAACCGCAACAAGGCACTGGCCGGCGATCACGGCTGGCTGACGCTGACGTCGTTTCAGTGGCTGGAAAGCCAGCCCTCCGCCGTCGACCTCGTTCCGGGGCTCTGGTCAACGGACGGCACGACGGCGTTCCTCACCGCCGGGGTGGCGGACGGGCTGACGCTGGTGGACACCGGCGAAGCCGTGGACGGCACCATCTCGGCCGCGCTGGCGAACGAGGAGTCGCTGATGTGGGTGCGGTTCGGCGGCGAGGACGGCAAGCGAGTGGTGGTGGAACTGGCCATGCGGGCCGACAAGTACGCCATCCGCACCCGGGATTCGCAGTCGCCGGTGTTCACGGAGTTCGACGGCGTGCCCACCTTTGAGTACCGGCCCGACCTGGTGGTAGAGGCCAGTTTCCGGCCCTACCCGGAGCCGGTGGACGTTCCCATCGGCACCGCGAACCCGCTGGTGGACGGCGTGCACCGCTCCGTCGGCGAGCTCGTGTTCCGGCTGCCGGGCAAGGAGCATGAGTTCCACCTGCAGGCCGAGGAGGAGAAACTCGGTGCGCTGACGGTGACGTTCCACGACGAGACCAATGGTGACTCAACGGATGAATGGCGCAAAGTGTCCACGGCCCGGCCGCGGCATGACGGGTCAGTAATCCTGGACTTCAACCGCGCCATCAACTACCCGAGCGCCTTCACGCCCTACGGGACCTGCCCGATGCCAGTGAAGAACAACAGCCTGGACTACCGGATCGAGGCCGGCGAGAAGGACCCGATGATCGCCGACTGAGCGCGACCACCTCGAGCGCGAACGGACACTTAAGCCCCTCAGGGCCTCAAGTGTCCGTTCGCGCTGATCACTTAGGCGACCGCGCTAGACGATCGCGGATACCCCGGTGACGGCACGGCCGACGATCAGGGTGTTGATCTCGAACGAGCCTTCGTAGGTGTAGATGGCCTCGGCGTCGGCGAAGATCTTCGCCATCCGGTAATCCGTGACGATCCCGTTGCCGCCCAGCATGGACCGTCCCATGGCCACCGTCTCGCGCATCCGGGCACTCGTGTACGACTTCGCCAGCGCCACCTGCGCCATGCCGGCCGCCCCTTCCTGCTGCAGCTGGGCGATCCGCACCATCATGCCCATGCTCGCCACAGCGTTGCCGAGCATGGTGACCAGCTGCTGCTGGATGAGCTGGAATTTGGCCAGCGGGCGTCCGAACTGCTGGCGCTCGACGGCGTGCTGCCGGGCAACGTCGAACGCCGCCAGCTGCTGGCCCACCGCCTGCCAGGCCACCATGATCCGGGACCCGCGGAGCAGTTCGTTGGTGTCCTCGAAGCTCCCGATGCCGGCGAAGCGGTCGGCCTCGGCCACGCGCACATCCCGGAAAACGATGTCCGCGTTCTGCACTGTGCGCAGGGCAATCTTGTGTTCGATCCGGCTCCGGCTGACACCGGGCAGGTTCGCGTCCACGATGAACCCCCTGATGGCGCCATCGGCTTCATCCCGGGCCCAGACGAGCATGTAGTCGCAGAACGTCCCGTTGCCGATCCAGCGTTTGGCGCCGTTGAGGACCCAGTAGTCGCCGCCGTCGTCGGGAGTTTCCGCTCCTCCCGAAACCCGGCGGGCCCGTGTCTCCATCCCGCCGGCCACATCCGAGCCGTGTTCGGGTTCAGTCAGGGCGAAGGCGCCCGTGGTGCGGAGGCTTGCGGCGTCGTCGAGCAGCCGGGCCTTCTGCTCCTCGGAGCCGAACCCGTACAGCGACTCCACAAACAGGTCATGATGCACCAGGAAAAACGTGGCAATTGATGTGTCCACGCGTGTCATCTCGGCGATCACCAGGCCCGCGAACAAGTGGCTGTATCCGCGCTGGGCGGGGGCGCTGAGTTCAAGGGCCGCGAGCCTCGGCAGGATGTGGGCGGGAAACTCGGCGTTGTTCCACCACTCGGTGGCGAACGGAGCGATTTCGGCAGCCAGGAATTCCCGCAGCTCCTCCAGCTTCCGCTGTTCCCGTTCGCTGAGCAGCGACTCGAACCCGAAGAAATCGGCCGTGGGCAATGAATCCACTGAACTCGGAGCCGGGGCCTGCTGACCCGGGGCGGGCATCACTTCGGGCCCATCCGGATGGCGCCATCGAGACGGATGGTCTCCCCATTGAGCATGGCGTTCTCCACAATATGGGCGGCGAGGCTGGCGTACTCCGCCGGCCGGCCAAGCCGGGAAGGATGCGGGACCTGGCGTCCCAGCGAATCCTGGGCTTCCTGCGGCAGCCCGGCCATCATGGGCGTTTCGAAGATTCCCGGAGCGATGGTAACCACACGGATCAGGGAGCGGGCCAGTTCGCGGGCGATCGGCAGGGTCATGGCCGCCACGGCCCCTTTGGACGCGGCGTAGGCAGGCTGGCCGATCTGGCCGTCGAACGCCGCGACGGAGGCGGTGTTGATAATGACGCCGCGCTCCGGACCCCCCAGTTCGGTCACGGCGGGCTCCGTGGCGGCCATTGCAGCAGCGGCGAGGCGGATCACGTTGAACGTGCCCACGAGGTTGATCTGGATGACGCGGTTGAAGGTGTCCAGCGGCAGCACGCCCTCGCGGCCCAGGACCTTTCCCGGGGTGGCGATACCGGCGCAGTTCACCACGATGCGCAGCGGCCCAAGGGCAACGGCGGCGTCGACGGCGGCCTGCACCTGGTCCTCGCTGGTTACGTCCGCGGGGACGAATACTGCCCGGTTCCCGCTGCCGCCGGACGCGGCAGGCGAGCCGGACCCTGCGTGCCCTGCAGACGCGGCAGACCCTGCGGACGCGCCGGTCCGCGCGTTCAGCTCGGCTGCATACGCCTCACCCCGGGACGACGGCAGGTCCACCAGAACCACCGAGGCACCGGCGTCGAACAGGCGCCCGGCCGTCGCGGCGCCCAGCCCGGAGGCTCCGCCCGTAATCAACGCGACAGTACCCTTGATGTCCATCCATCCTCCTTGATGTGGAACCGACCCCGGCGTAACGCTAGTTAATGAATGTTAACTGGAATGGGACCAAACCGCACGTTCGGACGGCGCCCGCGATCCCCGGCAGGGCACCCGGCTAGGCTGGCATCATGAGCTCACCAGAGGCCGCCGCATCCGCAGACTGGTCCGCCCGCGCCGACGAGGCCGCCCTGTCCGTGACCCGGATGTTCGGGCAGCGGCTGTTCTTCCTGCCGGGAACGCACATCGCGGCCATCGAACGGCCGTCCGGCCGGCTGAAGAACCTGGTCCGCCCGTGGCACTACTGGTGGCAGGCCCATTACGTGGACTGCCTGGTGGACGCCGGCCGCCGCGAGCTCACCCGGGGAGCCAGGTTCGACGGCGGCAGCCGCCCCAGCGCCGGGCATCTGGCGTCGCGGCTGGTCACGGGCATCCGGCTGCGCAATTTCCTCACCGTCGTCAACAACTACTACGACGACATGGCCTGGCTCGCCCTGTCCACGCTCCGCCTGGAAAAGCTTGCCGAGGCCACGCGCCACACTGCGGGCCGCCGCCATGCCCGGATCCGGAAAAGCCTGACTCTGCAGTTCGACTCGGCCTCCACGGATGATCTGGGCGGCGGCACCTTCTGGAGCACGAAGCGGGACTTCAAGAACACGCCGGCTACGGCACCGGTGGCGCTCTACTATGCCCGGACCGGGAACACGGCCAAGGCCCAGTCGCTGGTGGACTGGCTCCATGCCAAGCTGTTCGACCCCGCGCACGGCATGTACCAGGACGGGCTGCGGATCGGCAGCAACGGCGAGGTGGTGCTGGAAGCCGCCATCTATACCTACAACCAGGGCCCGGTCCTTGGCGCACTCCTGGAGCTCGGCGGCCAGGCGAACCTTGACCGGGCCGCCGGGCTGGTGGACGCCGTGGCCCGCCACCTCACGCGCCCCGCCGCCGTGGCACCGGGCCGGACCGCCGCGGTGCTCCGCTGCGACGGAACGGGCGACGGCGGCCTGTTCACCGGAATCCTGGCCCGGTACCTCGCGCTGGCCGCAGCGGACAGGCGGCTGCCCGAGAGGACGCGGGCAACGGCGGCAGCCCTGGTCATCGAAACGGCGCAGGCGCTCTGGGAGGGCCGCCGCGCCGTGGATCCGGCCGAAGCACTGGCCCGCCACGGCGCGCAGTGGGTGTTTTCGGTGTTCCCCGAAACGCCGGCGGGCCAGGCGTATCCGACGGGTGCCGCCATCGAACTTTCCACCCAGCTGCAGGCCTGGATGGTGCTGGAGGCCGCCGCCGCGGTCAAAGGTTCCGCTACCAAAGGGCTCCGCACGAATTAGGGAACGTAAAAGTTACGTAATTCATGTGATACTCGTCACTTAATTCCAAATCATCTTGGCTTCTTAGGTATGCCTAACCTACAGTTTTGGCAAGCGAGCTTCCCCCGAATCCCCCTCGCCGCGGACCCCGGTCCACAAGGTTTCACCTCAGAAAGAGGCCCCTAATGAAGATCCGCATCAACGCGCTGGCCGGTATCGCACTCGCCGCTACCGCAGCCCTCGGCCTGGCCGCCTGTGGCTCCGGAAACACCACCCCCGCTGCAACCGGCTCCGCTTCGGCCACCGCCGACGCCAAACCGTCCGGCGAGATCACGGTTTACAACGCTCAGCACGAGAGCCTCACCAAGGAATGGATTGACGCTTTCACCGCAGAGACCGGCGTCAAGGTAACCCTGCGTCAGGGTTCGGATACCGAGATGTCCAACCAGATCATCCAGGAAGGCGCAGCCTCCCCCGCCGACGTGTTCCTCACGGAAAACTCACCCGCAATGGCGCAGGTAGAGAACGCCGGACTGTTCGCGGACGTGGACAAGGCCACCATCGATCAGGTGCCCGCCGAGTTCCGCCCCTCCACCGGCAAGTGGACCGGCATTGCCGCCCGCTCCACCGTCCTGGTTTACGACAAGGCCAAGCTGAGCGAAGACCAGCTGCCGAAGTCCATGCTGGACCTGGCCAAGCCGGAGTGGAAGGGCAAGTGGGCCGCCTCACCGTCAGGCGCCGACTTCCAGGCGATCGTCTCCGCACTGCTTGAGCTCAAGGGCGAAGCGGCCGCCGAGGAATGGCTCAAGGGCATGAAGGAGAACTTCACCGCCTACAAGGGCAACAGCACGGCCATGAAGGCCGTCAACGCCGGCGAAGTGGACGCCGCCCTGATCTACCACTATTACTACTACGGCGATCAGGCCAAGACCGGCGAGAACTCCAAGAACGTCACGCCGTACTACTTCAAGAACCAGGACCCGGGCGCGTTCGTGTCCGTCTCCGGCGGCGGCGTGCTGAACTCCTCCAAGAACGCCGGGGCTGCCCAGGCCTTCCTGAAGTTCGTCACCGGCAAGAAGGGCCAGGAAGTCCTGCAGAAGGGCACTTCCTTCGAGTACGCCATTGCGTCCGACGTTCCGGCCAACGAGAAGCTGGTTCCGCTGACGGAACTGCAGGCGCCCACGGTTGACCCCGCCAAGCTCAATTCCGAGAAGGTCACCGAACTGATGACCAAGGCGGGACTCCTCTAACCCGGTGCCAAATGGACACACTGTGCTGAATGGAAACTGTGCCAATTGACCTAGCGGCACCGGAATCTTCCGGAAGCACGACGACGGCGGGCAGGGGCAAGCACCCCCGCCCGCCTTTCGGCGTTTCCGCGGTGTCAGTCATTGCCGTCCTCATCGCCCTGTTCTCCCTGATCCCGCTGGGATACGTCATGGTGATGACGGCCGTCACGGGGTGGGAAACCGCGGTCGGGCTCATCTTCCGCGAGCGTGTCGGGGAGCTCCTCCTCAACACGCTGCTGCTGATGGCGTTCAGCGTCCCGCTCTGCGTGGTCCTCGGCGTGGGCGGGGCCTGGCTGGTGGAACGGACCACGCTCCGCGGGCACAAGTGGTGGGCCGTCCTGCTGGCCGCCCCGCTGGCCATCCCGGCGTTCGTGAACAGCTACGCCTGGGTCTCCGCCGTACCGTCCATGGGCGGGCTCTGGTCCGGCGTCCTGATCGCCACGCTGTCCTATTTCCCGCTGGTGTACATCCCGGCCGCGGCCACGCTTGGCCGCCTGGACCCGGCAATCGAGCAGTCCGCCGCCTCCCTGGGGCTGGGCGCGTGGCGCACCTTCTTCCGGGTGGTGCTCCCGCAGCTGCGCATCGCCATGACCGGCGGTGCACTCCTGGTCGCCCTGCACCTGCTGGCCGAATACGGCGCTTTTGCCATGATCCGCTTCGACACGTTCACCACCGCGATCATGGTGCAGTACCAGTCCACGTTCAATGGCGCGGCCGGGAACATGCTGGCCAGCGTGCTCGTATTCTTCTGCCTGATCCTGCTTGTGGCGGAGGTGCGCAGCCGCGGCACGGCCCGGTATGCCCGGGTTGGATCGGGCGCCCAAGGCAGGGCGCTGCGGCTGCCCCTGCATGCGTACCAGGTCCCGGCCCAGCTCTTCCTCGCCGGTCTCACCGCCTTGGCCTTCGGACTTCCGCTGACGTTTGTGCTCCGCTGGATATTCGCGGGTGGAGCCGACATCTGGGCCACAGACGAGTTCCTGCCTGCGCTGCTGCAGACCCTGGGCTACGGCCTGGCGGGCGCCCTGGCCACCACTGTGGTGGCGTTTCCCATGGCCTACCTGGCCGTACGGCACCCCAGCTGGTTCAGCAAGGCGCTGGAACTGTCCAACTACGTCACCAGCTCCATGCCGGGCATCGTGGTGGGGCTGGCCTTCGTCACCGTCAGCATCCGGGTGGCGCCGGAGTTCTATCAGACAACCGCACTGCTTATCGCGGCCTACGTGCTGCTGTTCCTGCCCCGCGCCCTGGTGAACATCCGCGCCGGGCTGGCCCAGGCGCCCAAGGAACTCGATGAAGCTGCGCAGGCACTGGGCAAACCGCCACTCGTGTCCTTCGTCCGGGTAACACTGCGGCTCACCGCACCGGCGGCAGCCGGCGGAGCGGCACTCGTGTTCCTGGCCATCGTTAACGAACTGACGGCCACCCTGCTGCTCTCCCCCAACGGCACGCGCACGCTGGCCACTGAGTTCTGGAGCAAAAGCAGCGAAATCGACTACGCCGGGGCGGCCCCGTATGCACTGCTGATGATCCTGATCTCCGCCCCCATGACCTACCTTCTCTTCCAGCAGTCCAAGAAAGTGGCCGGACAGTGACCGATTCCCAGACCTCCAGCGATGCCCCGTCAAGGCTTCCGGTACCGCGGATCGCCCCGTCCGTTGTGCCCAGCACCAACAGCCATCTCGAGATTGAGGCCGTCACCAAGAACTTCGGTACGCAGGAAGTCCTCAGGGGCGTCACGCTGTCCGTGGCGAAGGGCGGGACCACCGCGATCGTGGGACCCTCCGGTTCGGGCAAAACCACCCTGCTGCGCCTGATCGCCGGTTTCGAGCATCCCGGTGCCGGCAGCATTTCACTTAGCGGGGCCACGGTGGCCGGCGACGGCTCCTGGGTGCCTGCGCACCAACGCCACGTTGGCTACGTAGCCCAGGACGGCGCCCTGTTCCCGCACCTCACCGTCGGCCAGAACGTCTCCTTCGGCCTCAGCGCCAGCCGCCTCGCCGGCGGGCGGCGCGAGGTAGCGGCTCGCGTCGGCGAGCTCCTGGAGATGGTGTCGCTGGATCCGTCCATGGCCAAGCGCCGGCCGCACCAGCTCTCCGGCGGGCAGCAGCAGCGTGTGGCCTTGGCCCGCGCCCTGGCCCGCGAGCCGGAACTGATGCTGCTCGACGAGCCGTTCTCCGCCCTTGATGCCGGCCTGCGCGTGGCAACCCGCCGCGCAGTGGCCAGGGTCCTCAGCGAGGCCGGAGTGACCACCATCCTGGTCACGCACGACCAGGCCGAGGCGCTCTCCTTCGCGGACCAGGTGGCCGTGATGCGCGGCGGCAGGCTGGCCCAGATCGGCAACCCCTTTGTGGTCTACACCCGCCCGGCAGACCGCGCCACGGCGGAATTCCTGGGCGACGCCGTCATCCTTGATGCCTGGATGGAGGGCTCGCTGGCCACGTGTTCGCTGGGCGGGATTCCGGTGCGCAGGCCTCCGGCGCAGGGCCGTGTGCAGCTCATGCTGCGGCCCGAGCAGATCCGGATCGCCGAGGACGGCCCCATCCGCGGCGTGGTGGTGGACACGGACTATTTCGGCCCCGAAACCACCGTGCGCCTCAAACTCGCCGTTCCGCCCGAGCTGACAGCCGGCGCAGTCCCGGACCACCGGTTCCCCGGCGGCGGCGAAGTGATCACCATCCGGCACTGGAATGCGTCCATCGCGCGGCCGGGCATGGAGCTGTGCCTGCGCGTGGTGGGCGAGGCCGTGGCGTTCCCGGTGGACGGGAACGGGCAGGCCTAGGCCCTCGGGTCCGCGGCTCTAGTCCGCGGGGCGCTTTTTCTGCGGGTACGGGGCTTCGCCGCGTGCCAGCATCTCCACAAATCCTTTGATCTTCCGCTCCCGCGTCGCGGCCTGTTTGACCGAATTCGTGCGGTAGATCAGCGCGAAGCGGTTCGTGGAGGTCAGCACGTCGAACATGGCCTGGGCGCGCGGCTCGGCAGCAATGGCGGCGGCCAGATCGGCCGGAACTTCCGCGGATGCCGGTCCGTGGTACGCGGCTTCCCAGCGGCCGTCGGCTTTGGCGGCATCGACGGCGGCGCGCCCGGCGGCGGTCATCCGCCCCGCCGCTTCGAGCTCCCCTACGCGTCCCACGTTCTTCACCGACCAGGCACTTTTCGGTCCCCGGCGGGTCATCCGCTGGAAGGAACTCTCGTCGTTGCGCTTCCTCGCCTGGCCATCGATCCAGCCGAAGCACAGCGCCTCCTGCACTGCCGCTTCGTAGTCCAGTTCAGTGGTGTTGCCGCCCTTCTTGTGCAGCACCAGCCACACTCCAGGGCTGCTGGCATGGTGCTGTTCCAGCCAGGTCCGCCATTCGGCGGCATCCTGCACCAGAAGTTCCTCGAGTTCAATGGCCATGGCACCATTCTGCTCCACGGGACTCCTTATTCAAGGCGTGGCATCATGGCCATGTCACCAACAATTCTTCGTCAGACGTCACCCCGGGAGATCCAATGCTGCGTGTCCGCCCCATCCATTTCACTTCGCGCCTGGACCAGTGGGAGCGGCTCCTCACCGATCTGGGAATGATCCGGACCGTCGATGACGGACCCTGGAAGGAGTACGACGCCGGGTCCGGCCGGCTTGCGCTGCACGCCGCCGAGTCCGGCGCCGCCGAGGACGGGACGACGGCGTTCGGCGTCGAAGTGGGCGACCTCGCCGAGTTCGCCCGGCGCACCAACGAGGCAGGGGCGGAAGACGGGACCTCGCCGGCCGAGCTGACCACGGCGGACCACGGCGACACCTGCCGGATCACGGGCGGGGACGGTTTCAGTTTTTTCGCGGACAAGGCTGCCCAAAACGACCAGAGCGCGGACGGCGACCCGGCGCTCGCCGTCGTCGAAGTCTGGTTCACCCCGGATGCTGCCGCCGCCGCGCAGACCCTGCGCAACATGGGCGCCCGGCTCCGGCCGGTCCCGGATGACGACGAAACCGCGGATTTCACTGCGAAGAACGGCGGTGTGCTGATGGTGCGCCCCGGAGACGGGAATGCCCGGTCCGGTTTGGGCTTTGAGTACACGGGCGACCTGTCCGCCCTGCGGGACCGGCTGGCCGCCGCGGGCCACCAGGTCAGCATGACGGAAGAGGCGTTCGGGCGGACCCTGCACGTGGCCAACCCCGACGCAGCGGGCGCGGACGCCCCGGCCCTCTGGGTTTCAGCCCGGCACTGAGGGGCCTGGCGGCGCGGCGCCAAGTCGGCCCCCCGCGGGCTCACTCCGCCAGGGCGCCGTCGCAGAGCCGGCCGACCACCTCGGTGAGCATGGTGAGGCCGGCCACGATGTCCTCGTCGGTGGTGTATTCGTGTTCGTTGTGCGAAATGCCGTCCACGCTGGGAACGAACAGCATGACGGTGGGCACGATGTCCTTCATGTTGGTGGAGTCGTGTCCGGCCAGGGTCATCACCGGTTTGTTTGCCAGGCCAAGGTCGGCTGCCACCTTCGCGGCCAGTTCCACGCCTTCGGGCTGGTAGGGCGTGACCGGCCAGGAGTGCGAATGATTGCGTTCCACAGTGACGTTGGCGAGCCGCTCGATCTCGGTGATCCGCTGGTGCAGCAGGGCGTCGGCTTCAGCCAGGACGGCTTCGTCGGCGCTGCGCAGGTCCAGCAGCAGGTTCACGCGGGAGGGCACCACCACCGGCGAGTTGGGGTAGACGGTCAGCTGCCCCACCGAGGTGTGCAGCACGCCCGGGAACCGGTCGGCCAGCTCACGGGCGGCCACCACCATCATGGAGGCACCCAGCAGGGCGTCCTTGCGGTCGGCGATCACAGTGGAGCCGGTGTGGGCCTGCTCGCCGTTGACCACGAATTCGTACTTATTGGCCGCCCAGTTGGAATGGACCAGGCCTATCGTGACGCCTTCCCGCTCCATGCTCCGGCCCTGCTCGATGTGGATTTCGGCGCAGTAGGCGGCGTCGGGTCCTTCGTAGTCCCCCCGGCAGCCGATGGCGTCCAGCGCATCGCGAACGGTGACGCCGGCGGCATCTGTCGTTGCAAGCGCCGCGTCCAGGTCCAGCTTCCCCGTGTACACCGAGGAACCCATCATGGAGGGCTTGAAGCGCGAGCCTTCCTCATTGAACCAGTTCACCACGGCGATGTTGAACCGGGGCTGGCCGTCCGGACCCGCGGCGTTCCACCGCTCCACCAGGCGGAAGGCCGCGTGGGCTGCGGCCAGCACACCGTAGGCGCCGTCGTACCGGCCGGCGGTGGGCTGCGAGTCCATATGTGAGCCCACCACCACGTAGGCTGCGCCCGGCACTGCTTCGAAGAGTCCCCACTGGTTGCCGGCGCGGTCGAATTTCACGGTGAAGCCCTTGGCCTCCAGCTGCCCGGTGAGCCACCGGCGCTGCTGGCCGTCCGGGATGGAGGCGGCCTGCCGCTCGACGCCGCCGTTTGGGGTGGCTCCGAATTCGCTCATCGTGTGGAAGTCGCGGACGAAGGCGGCGTCGCGGGCGCTGAGGGTGGTTGTTGTGGTCACGGTGCTCCCCTATGAACGGTTGGTGGCTGAGCTGATGAATGGTGTGCCGGAGGCCGGGCTGCCGGCTGCCTGCCCGACTGCCTGCCCGACGCGGACTGGGCTCCTGAAGGAGGCGTCCCTGTACGTGAACACGCCGCCAACGGCGGTGGCGAGGACTCGGAGGGCAGCAATGTCCGGTGCCGCCAGGGGCGAGCCGGACAGGACGGTGAAGTCCGCCAGCTTGCCCTGCGTCAGTGTTCCTTTGGCATGCGCAGTGCCGGTGGCAGCTGCCGCCCGTGCGGTATAGGCAGCCAGCGCCTGGCGGGGGCTCAGCCGCTCGTCCGGGTTGCCGAATACAGCGCCGGAAGAGGTACGCCGGTCCACGAAAGCCTGCATGCCGCGGAGGACGTTGCCGTCCGCCACGGGCCGGTCGGAGCTGCCGGCGAGGGTCACTCCGGCAGCAATAAACGTCGCGGCGCGGTAGGCCCAGCCCAGACGCTCCGGTCCCAGTGAGGCGGTCATGCCGTCCCCGCCGTCGGCAAAGAAGCTGGCCTGCGGGGTGACGGCGATACCGGCGTCCGCCAGCCGCTGCACCTGGTCAGGCCTGGTGATGGAGGCGTGCTCGATCCGGTTCGGCAGGGTTCGCGGCCCGTATCTGTCCGCGCAGTCAGTGATGATGTCGATGGCCAGGTCAACGGCGCGGTCGCCGATGGCGTGCGCGGCGATGGACCAGCCGGCCGCGTAGGCGGCCTCGATCCGGTTCCGCAGCGCCTCAGGATCGGCCTGGAAATACCCCGTGTTGCCCGTGTTGTCCGTGTGGCCATGGCTGCAGTACTCCTCGCTCACGGCCGCAGTTTCGCCGAGCAGCGAGCCGTCCAGAAACACCTTGGCCGGGCCGAGGGACAGGTAGTCATTCCCGAAGCCGCCGGCTATGCCCAAATCCAGGCCAACCGCGTCCGGATCACCATGTCCGTCCAGGGGGTGGAGCGCATCCAGGACGGGCATTAGCTGGGCCCGGGCGTGCAGGCGGCCGTTGGCTGCGGCTCGCTGGTATGCGGCCAGTTCAACGGGACTGTGGCCGATCCAGCCGCCGCCGATCCCGGCCTCCGTGAAACTGGTGATGCCTTCCGACGCGTAGTGCCGGGTTGCCCGGTCCAGCGCGGCTTCGATCGCATCGAGGGAGTACGGCAGGATCAGGTCCTGGATCAGCTGCTGCGCCGTCTCCTGAAGCAGCCCGGTGGGCCGGCCGCCGGCGTCGCGGACAATCACGCCGCCGTCGGGATCGGGGAACGACGCCGACTCGGCGCCTGCCAGCCGCAGTGCGGCGGTGTTGACCACGGCCAGGTGGCCGCTGTTGTGCCGGATGAACAGCGGCCGGTCACCGGTAATCCGGTCCAGCACCGAAACGTCCGGGAACTCGCCGCCGTGCTGGGTCTGGCTGAAGCCGGTGGCCATGAGCCAGCCGGCTTCCCGGCCCTGCACAGTGCCGGCGGATGTGCTGCCGACGGCCATGTCCGCCTCCAGCAGCGCATACAGCTGGTCGAGGCCGCGGGCGCCGGAGACGTCCACTTCGCCCAGGCCCAGCCCGAACCACGTGGTGTGGCAGTGGGCGTCGATGAACCCGGGCGTCACCGTGGCACCGTCAAGGTCCAGGACCTCGGCAGCGTCCAGTCCGTCCAGCTCGTCATCGAGGCCGACGATGCGGCCCTGCCAGATTCCCAGCAACGTGGCGTGGGGGCGGCGGTCATCCATGGTGATGATGTCCGCGTTGCGCAGCAGAAGATCGAGTTTCATGAGGTCCCTGGTGTTTGGAAGGGGCTGGCTAGCGGTGGGAGGTGGTGACGGACTTGATGCGGGTGTAGTCCTCGAGCCCGAAAACGGACAGGTCCTTGCCTGTTCCGGAGTGCTTGAACCCGCCGTGCGGGGCCTCGGCCGGGATCACCTGGTGGCAGTTGATCCAGACGGCGCCGAAGTCCAGTTCGTTGGAAACCCTCGTGACCACGCCGTGGTTGTTGGACCAGACGCTGGAGGCGAGGGCGTACTTGGTGCCGTTGGCCAGCTCCAGGGCTTCTTCCTCGGAGCGGAAGGGCTGCACTGTGACTACGGGACCGAAGATCTCGTCGCACACCACCTCGTCGCTCTGGAAAACGCCGTCGATCACGGTGGGTTCGAAGTGGAAGCCCGCGCCCGTCCGCTTGCCGCCGGCGAGGACCTTGGCGTTCGCCGGGAGCCTGGACATAAAGCCTTCCACCCGGTCCAGCTGGGCGGCGCTGTTCAGCGGCCCGAGGTCGGCCGCGTCGCCGCCCACGGTGAGGGCTGAGGCGGCAGCGGCGAGCGCCGCGCCGAATTCTGTGTGGATGGATTCGTCCACCAGGACCCGGGTCACGGCGGTGCAGTCCTGCCCGGCGTTGAAGAAGGCGCCCAGCGCGATCTCCTTGGCGGTCAGTTCTATATCGACGTCGGCAAAAACGATGGCCGGCGCCTTGCCGCCAAGTTCCAGGTGGACGTCCTTGAGAGTGGTCGAGGCCGCGGACATGACCTGGGCGCCGGCCCGGGTGGACCCGGTGATGGAGACCATTTCGGGAATCTCGTGGTCCACCATCGCGGCGCCGGTGCCGCGCCCGCCGCAGATGATGTTGACGACGCCGGCAGGATAGGCCTGCTGGGCCAGCTCGCCCAGGATCACGGTGGACCAGGGGGTGGTGTCGGCCGGCTTGAGGACCAGGGTGTTCCCGGCGGCCAGTGCCGGACCGATCTTCCAGATGGCCATCATGAACGGGTAGTTCCACGGGGTGATCTGGGCGACCACCCCGAGCGGCTCCCGGCGGACGGTCGAGGAGAACCCCGTGACGTATTCGGTCTGGGCCGTGCCGGAAACCACCCGGCAGGCGCCGGCGAAGAAACGCAGCTGGTCCGCTCCCCGCAGGATCTCGATCTCACGCGTAACAGCCTTCGGCTTTCCGGTGCAGGCCACTTCCGCCTCGAGCAGCCGGTCCACGTTCGCCTCAATGAGGTCGGCGAGCTTGAGCATCATTGCCTGGCGCTCGGCCGGGGTGGTCCGCTTGTAGCTTTTGAAGGCAGTGTGGGCGGCCTGGAAGGCGCGGTCAACCGCGGCGGCATCGCTGTCCGGGGCGGTGCCGAGCTGCTGGCCGGTGGCGGGGTCGAAGAACGGCAGGCTGGCCGGCGCGTCGACAGCCTGGCCGTTGATGATGTTGTTCAGCGTGATCATGGAATACTCCGGTCAGTTGCTGGCGGTCTTGGGTGAACGGGTGGCGGGGTCCTGCGGCAGGTGCAGGACGGCGGGGAGCCCGGAGTCGGCGGCGCGGCGGAAGGCAGCCGCGAAGTCCTCGGCCTTGTCCACGCGTTCCCCGTAGCCGCCGTAGGAACGGGCCAGGGCGGCGAAGTCGGGGTTGGTCATGTGTGTGCCGGACGGGCGGCCCGGGTAGTGGCCTTCCTGGTGTTCGCGGATGGTGGCGAAAATGCCGTTGTCCACTACCAGGACGATGAACCTGCCCCCGTGCCCCATGGCCGTTGCCAGTTCCTGGCCGTTCATCAGGAAGCAGCCGTCGCCGGCCACGGAGATGACCTGCCGGCCCGGATAGGCCAGCGAGGCAGCCACGGCCGCCGGGATCCCCATGCCCATCGCGCCGTTGCGCGGCGCAGCCAGGGAGTTTGCCGAGTTGTGCTTCAGGTAGCGGGCCGGCCACAGCGTATGGTTCCCGGCCCCGTAGGTGATGACGGCGTCGTCGTCCATTTCCTGCTTGAGGATTTCCATCACGACGGCGAGGTCCACCCCCGTGCCTCCGTCCGGCTGCGCGGACGAGAATTTTTCGTAGTCGGCGCGTGCCTCGGCCAGCCAGCCGGCGGCGGGCTGCACCGCGGAAGCCGTGGCGGCGAGCGCCGTTGCGAAGGACGTGACGTGAGCGGGGATGTGCTGATCCAAGCGGCCGAAGTGGCCCAGCAGGTCCACATCCAGGTTGACCACAACTGTGACGGCATCCAGGCCCCGTCTGTAGCCGTCCGAGAGGACATCGGCGCGGACGCAGCCCACGAAGACCAGGAGGTCGGCCTCGTCGAGGCGGCGGGCGTTGTCGTCGCTGCGGGCGTAGCCGAGGTAGCCGGCGTAGGCGTCGCTGTTGTGGGGAACGGCGTCGTAGGCGCGGAAGTCGGCCAGGACGGGCACTCCGTGGCGGGAGGCCCAGCCGGCCAGCGCCTCGGAGCTTTCCTGGTTCCAGCCTTCGCCGCCCACCACAATCAGCGGCTTGCGTGCTGCTGCCAGGCGCTGCTCCAGGGCGGCCATGTCCGGGGCTGCCGGTTCGGTCCGTGCAACGGACCGGGGCTCCACTGTGCCTGAGTCGATGGCGTGGACCAGAACGTCCTCAGGAAGTCCGATGACCACGGGACCGGGCCGGCCGCTGAGGGCCGTGAAGATCGCGTCGTCCACCACGCGCGCGGCGGACGCAGCGTCGTCGAGCGTCACCACTTTCTTGGCAGTGCTGCCGAACCAGGCGTTGATGTCGAATTCCTGGAAGGATTCGCGGCCGCGGTCCGCCACCGGGATGAGCCCCACGAAAAGGATCATGGGGGTGGCGTCCTGGTGTGCGGTGTGGATAGCGATGAAGGCGTTGGCCGCACCGGGGCCGCGGGTCACCATGGCCACGCCGGGGAGTTCGGTGAGGCGGCCTTCGGCGAGGGCCATAAAGCCGGCGCCGCCTTCGTGCCGGGTCACCACGATTTCAATGGAGGAGCCGTGGAGGCCGTCCAGCACCTCCAGGAAACTTTCGCCCGGGACTCCGTAGACCCGCGTGATGCCGGCCCGTTCAAGCTGGGCAACAATGAGGTGCCCGGCGGTGGTTGCGGTGCTCAATGCTTCATTCCCTCTTCTTCGATGCTGAGTGCGGGCAGGAAAATACCGGACAGGGCCGTCATGACGGACACCACCAGCAGGATGATGGCGCCGGGCCAGAACGAGTTGCCGTTCGCCGCCACCAGTGCCGTGGCGATCAGGGGCACGAAGCCCGAGATGACGCCGGCTCCGTTGGAGGTGATGGCCACGCCGGTGTACCGGACCTTGGTGGCGAACAGGGCGGTGAGTGCCGTTCCGGACACTGCGTACGGAACGGACAGGGTGCACACGCCGACGATCATGGCGATGATGACCAGCGCAGGGTTGGCGGTGTCGATGGCCAGGAAGACCGGGACGGCCACGAGCGCGGAGGCCACGCCGCCCCAGAGGATCACCTTGCTGGCGCCGTACTTCTCGCCCATCCGTCCGGCCCAGATGAGGACGAAGATCTCGAACACGGCGGCGAGGAGCGAGCCGAGCAGGAGGGTTTCGTACGGCATCTTGAGCACTTTGGTGCCGTAAAAAACCACAAAGCTGGTGATGAGGTAGAAGCCACCGATGCCCAGCAATGCAGAGCATCCGCCCACCAGGATCTGGCGCCAGCTCTTGGTCAGGACGCCGCGGATGGGTGCGTGTTCGGTCTCGCCGGACTCCATCAGGGCCTCGAACTCGGGCGATTCGCTGAGCTTGCTGCGGATCCACATGGAGATCGCCAGCAGCGGGATGGCCGCCACGAACGGGATGCGCCAGCCCCAGGCGTCGAAGTTGGTCTGGCCCACCAGGTACAGCATCCCGAAGAAGCCGCCGGAGGACAGGATGGTGCCAATCGGGGAACCGATCTGCGGCAGCGCCGCGTAGCGTGCACGCTTGGCCACCGGGGCGTTTTCGACGGCGATGATCACCGCGCCGCTCCACTCGCCGCCCACTGCCAGGCCCTGCAGGATCCGCAGTGCCACCAGGATGATGGGGGCCGCAACCCCGATGGTCATGTAGTTCGGCAGGAGCCCGATCAGGCCGGTCACGACGCCGATTCCCACAATGGTGACCATGAGGATCTTCTTGCGTCCCACCTTGTCGCCGAGGGCCCCGAAGATGAACCCGCCGATGGGGCGGGCCACGAAGCCCACAGCCAGGGTGGCGAAGGAGCTCATGGCGGCGACGAACGGATCAGCTGACACGAAGTACTGGGCGTTGAAGACCAGCGCCGCGGCGGTAGTGAACAGGAAGAAGTCGTACCACTCCAGCGCCGTGCCCACGAGGGCTGCCAGGGCAACCTTCTTGGTAACCCGCTCGTCGATAACGCGTGGCGTCTGCGGACCCGCTGTGGTGGTGGCGTTGCTTGCGCTGCTTGCCATGATTACTCCAAGGGAATGTGACTGGACGGAAAAGTGACTGGTGTTGCCCGGGCCCTGTTGCCGGAAAGTTCTGCGGGCCTGTGACTGGGCTCACCGGTGTGCTTCATTCCATTCTGTCAGTAGGTTTCGCCAAAAAAACTAGCATTGCACCACGTAAACAAGCCCCTAGAATGTGAAAATGCACAATTTTGAGTCTTCTGGAGATGCCGTCCGCTGGGTTGAGCTGGTGGACCAGCTCGAAGACAGGCTGGACAAGCTGGCCCAGACCTTCACGGCCCAGGTCCGGCAAATCCCGGAATACGGCGAAAGCCAGGTCACCGTACTGGAAATCCGGGACACCGCGCGGGAGACCTTCCGCCGGCTCATCCACGGGCTTCGCGGCGGCCGGGCCGACAACGGCCGGGACGGGCTGCTTGCCTTTGCCTCGGACCTTGGCTCCAAGCGAGCCCGTGCCGGGATTCCGCCTGAATCCCTGACCTCCGCGGTCCGGCTGGACTTCAGCATCCTGTGGGCGGAACTCCTGGAGATCGCGGCCCCGGACGACGCCGGACTGCTCGCTTCCCGGGTGGACCAGGTGTGGCGGGTGGTGGACGGATTCGCCACCAGAACGCACATGAGCTACCTCACCGAGCGCGTCCGAATGGCCCAGGAAGAGTCCAGCATCCAGCGCGAATTCATCGCCAGGCTGTTCAACCAGAGCACCCTGTCCGCCGAAACATCCGCCCAGGTGGGCTCGGCCCTGGGCATCAGCCCCGACTCCTGGTGCGGACTGGTGGCCGCCAGCGGCGAGGCGGGAACCCGGCTCCGTGCTGCGTCGGCGCAGTTCGGGTCCGGACTGCAGCTCCGCCACCGGCTCTTCCTGCACGAGTCGGGAGGAACCACCTACCTGTTCTGGCCCCTCCCGGCACCGCGGACAGTTCCGCGGGCAGCCGCCGCGCCGGACCAGCCGCTGCCGCCCGCGCTGGCGGACATTCCCTGCGGCTTCGTTCCGGAAGTGCACGGGCTGCGCGCCCTTCCCGCCGCGGCCCGCACGGCGGAGAGCCTTGCAGCCCTGCTCCGCCCGAACGACGCAGGCCCGCTGTCCGCGGATGCCGCCTGGGCCCGGCTGGCGAACCAGAACCTCCAGGACGCCGGCCTGGACCTTGCCGCCCAGGTGGAGGAGGCGCTGGAGGAATGCCGCGGCGGGGAACGCGAGCGGCTCATGGAAACCGTCCAGCATTTCCTGTCCACCGGAAACATCACCGCCACCGCCGAGCAGCTCTTCTGCCACCGGAACACCATCCTGAACCGGCTCAACCGCTTCCAGGAACTGACCGGCATCGATCTCACCGTTCCGTCCAAGGCGGCCCGGCTGGTGGTGGCCTGGGCCTAGCGGCGGCCGCGGCCCGGCGGGGGCGTGGTGGCGGCGGCCCGGCTGGTGGTGGCGGCCGCGGCCCGGCGGGCGTGCTGGCCTTCCCGCGGAGCCGTTGTGTGTTCCCACATTCCTGATGATTTTTTGATGGCATTTCTGCCATTGAGGTGTGATCCGCTGCACACAAGAGTTGTATCTACCTTGCATCGGACGCTCGTCCCCGCACCCCATCTGGAGATACTGATGGCTCAAATGGTAGATACAACCACCGCCGCAACAGCCCGGCTCGACCTCGCCAAAATGCGCAAGATTGCCCTCGCCAGTGTTATCGGCACCACCGTGGAGTGGTACGACCTCTTCGTTTTCGGAACAGCGTCAGCCCTCGTTTTCAACAAGATCTTCTTCCCGAGCTTCGACCCCATCGTGGGCACCATGCTCGCGTTCGGCACCTTCGCTTCGGCCTACATCGCCCGCATGGTGGGTGCGATTATCTTCGGCCACTTCGGCGACCGGCTGGGCCGCAAATCCATGCTCCTCATCTCGCTGCTGACCATGGGCGCGGCCACCTTCGCCATCGGCCTCCTGCCGGACTACAACAGCATCGGCATCATGGCGCCCCTGCTGCTGCTCTTCCTCCGCGTCATCCAGGGCCTGGCCCTCGGCGGCGAATGGGGCGGTGCCGTGCTGATGACGGTGGAACACGCCCCGTCCCACCGGCGCGGCTTCTACGGTTCCCTGGTCCAGGTGGGCGTACCCGCCGGAACCCTCATAGCCAACGTGGCCTTCCTGATTGTGGCCTCGAGCGTCAGCACCGAAGCCCTCCTCAGCTGGGGCTGGCGGATTCCGTTCCTCGCGTCCGCGCTGCTCGTGGCCGTGGGCATCTACATCCGGCTCCACATCGAAGAAACCCCGTCATTCCAGGCTGTCAAGGATGCCGGCGCCAAAGTCAAGCTGCCTTTCGCAGCCCTGATGGCGAAGTACTGGAAGCAGGTCATCCTCGGCGGCGTGGCCACCCTGTCCACCGGCAGCACCTTCACCCTGCTCGTTGCCTCCGGCGTCTCCTACGGCAAGAAGGAACTGGGCCACTCCGAGGCCCTCATGCTGTGGGTTGTGCTGGCCGCCTGCGCCCTGTGCTTTATCCTGATCCCCTTCTTCGGCCAGCTCTCCGACAAGTACGGCCGCAAGCCGATCATCTACGCCGGTGTGGCCGCCGAGGCAGCCCTGGCGTTCCCCATGTTCTGGCTCATGGACACCAAATCGGTGCCCCTGCTGTTCATCGCCTACCTCGCCATGATGACCGCCTTCGCCGCAAACTACGGGCCCATCGCCACATTCCTCGCCGAGCTGTTCGGTTCCAAGGTCCGCTACTCGGGCCTGTCGGTCGCTTACATGCTTTCCGGCCTCCTCGGCAGTGCCGCAACCCCCTTCATCACCACCTGGCTGCTCGGCGTGACGCACCAGAGCTCCTCCATCGCCTGGTACATCATGGCGGCCGCCCTGATATCCCTCGGGGCGCTGTTCATCCTGACGGAAACCCGGCACGGCAACATCGACGCCATGGACACGGCCCCGGCGGAAACTGCACCCGCAGAGGATTCCGGCCAGGCGGTGGCTGCCAAGTGACCGCCGCACCCCTGACATCACCAGCCGACGTCGGCAGCGCAGCGACAGCTGCTGGCGGCACCGTGCGGCGGATCGCCGAAATCCCCGGCGGAGCGACCGCCGTCGGGCCCTTCTCCCAAGCGGTGGTGGCCAACGGATTCGTGTTCACGGCCGGCCAGATCCCCGCCATCACCGGGCTGGACGATCAGCCGGAATCATTCGCGGACCAGGTTCGCCAGACCATCCGAAACCTTGAGTCCGTGCTGAAGGCCGCCGGGTCGGGCCTGGAACATGTGGTCAAAGTGAACACGTACCTCACCGACCCCGGCCAGCTCGAAGAGTACAACCGCGTGTACACCGAGTTCTTCGGCACCGCCAAACCTGCAAGGACGTCGGTCTGCGTCAGCCTGTGGGGCGTTGCACTTGAAATCGAGTGCGTGGCGGTGCTCTCGGGCGACGCCGCGGCGGAGGTGACCCCGTGAGCGGCACCCGCGTCCACGGCGCCCCTGCAGGGCTTGCGGCCGTCAGCTATCCCACGATCGGCCACTTCCTGGAGGACGGTTTCCTGGACCCGGGCATCCGGTCCCTGTTCGACGGCGTCAAGGTGGCCGGTCCGGCGGTGACGGTCCGGATCGCAGGGAACGACGCGTTCGCCATGAACCGTGCCCTGCTGTCGCTGTACCCCGGCGCGGTGCTGGTAGTGGACATGTCCGGTGACCACCGGCACGCCCCGGTCGGCGCGGTCACGGCGGCCGCTGCCACGTCGCGGGGCGCCGCAGCGGTGGTGGTCGACGGCGTCGCCACTGACATCCTGGAGCTCCGGGCCACCGGCCTTCCGGTGTTTGCCCGCGGCACCTCGTGCCTCACCACCAAGCGGATTCACCACGCCCTGTCCGACGTCAACATCCCGGTGATGTGCGGCGGCGTCGAGGTCCATCCGGGCGACTGGGTGCTGGGTGACGATAACGGCGTCATCGTGCTTTCCCCGGCCGCGCTGGAGGGAGTACTGGACCGGGCGCTTGCCTCTGACGCCGCCGAGCCTGCCCTCCTGGCACGGATCGCGGCAGGGGAACCGCTCGAAACCATCCTTGCCGTGTGAAGGGTCCGGCACGGGGTTCGGGCAGGGATGCGGTAGAACTTAAGCATGAACGTGCGCACTCCTGACCCGAATCCCGGCTGGCTGTCCGATGAGGACCTATTCGAAGCCCGGGGCCGGCTTCCCATGGTTTACGTGGAAGCCGTACCCGTCCGCCTTGATCCCCTGGGGTTCGTGAACGAAGTGGGCACCCTGCTGCAGGCCGATGAGGACGGCACCATGGTCCGCTCCCTCGTGTCCGGCCGCGTCCTTTACCGCGAGACCATCCGGGCGGCCCTGCTCCGCCACATGGAGAAGGACCTGGGCCCGCTGGCGTTCCCGCAGCTGCCCATCAGCCCGGTGCCGTTCACTGTGGCTGAATACTTCCCGGCGCCGTCCCACACCGGGTTCACCGATGACCGCCAGCATGCTGTCTCGCTGGCGTACATCATCCCGGTCACGGGCGAATGCGAACCCCGCCAGGACGCACTCGAGCTCACCTGGATGACTCCCGAGGAGGTCCTGAGCCCCGACGTCCAGCTGGAATTCAGCGGCGGCCGCGGCGCCCTCGTCCGGCAGGCACTCGCATTCGCCGGCGTGGGCAGCTAAGCCCGCCGCATCACCATTCGCGGGCGTGGGGCCGGGGGTCGGCTGCAGCGCTGCGGTTCAGTGCTGCGTATTCGCTGGCGTGGCGGCTGCGGGGACGCTCGAAGGAACCCGGGCGTCCCCGACTTCGGGCGGGCTCCTTTGTAGACTGTAGGGCGGACCGCAAGAGAACTTAAGGACTCCCGATGACCCACCCCCCAGCCGCCCAGCAATACAGTGAGCTCCAGGCTGGCTCTCTGCAAACCGGCCACCTCCTGCTCCTCCCCGACGGTGAACGGTCCGCCGAAGTCCAGAGCGTACTCGTGGAGAACGACGATTTCGGCACACCGGCCGTGGTCCTGGCAACCCTCACCGGCGGCGGGATTCTGCGCATCGCGGCGAGCTCCACAGTCATGGTGGCAGGGACGGGCGCCCCCACCGCCGGCGACGTCGCCGGTGACTCCCGTTCCGCTGCGGACACCGGTTCCGAAGAGTCCGACGCCGCTCGGGCAGACTCGGCCGGGGCGGAGCCCGCCCCGGCGGCTCCCGCCGTCGTCGTACCTCCCCGTCCGGCCACCACGCCGGCAGCGGCGGCCGGACCCAGCGATGAAGAACTGGCGCTGATCCCGGCGCCCTTAGGGACTCCAGAGTCCGTGGTGGCGACGGCCGCCGCAGCGCACCCGGACGCGCTGGGCGTGATGCTGCTGAGCGACCGGTTGGCCAAGGGCATCAACACCAAGTCCGGAAGCTGCCTCAAGGACCTCAGCGACCTGGCCCACGAACTGTTCGTCATCCTTAAGGATGCGGACGGCGCCCTGGCCGTGGCGGATCTCCTCAACGTGCTGCCGTTCGACGGGAACCCGGGCCGGTGGACGTCCGTCGAGGCGGCGCTGGCGCTGTCCAGCTACATCTGCCGGCAGACCGGGCAGGAGGACCGTGCAGAGGTGTACGAAAAGCTCCTCCGTGCCCCCGACGCCATGGAAACGGATCCGTTCAAGTCCCGCATCAACGCCAAGGTCCGGCAGCGCTCGCTGAACGAACCGAACCTGTACGACAAGGAAATCTTCCGGGCAATCGACAACTCGAACCCGGACGCCGAACGCGAATGGCGGCTGCTGCGGCTTGAGGCCCTGATGTTCCTGCGGGCGCACGGCGGCTCGGAGACCATCGGACTGAAGGAGCTGGAGCGCCGGATCGGCAACGAACTGGAATCTGTTCGCGCCTGACGCGGTCCCCTGCCCATTGGGGTCCAACCCCTTTGGCCCTACCCCGGGGGCGCCGGGAGTTGTAGATTCACCCCATGACGAACAAACTGAGCGTTGTGATCAACTCCGATGCGCAGCAGGTTTGGACAATGCTGCGTGAACCGGCCAAGGTTGCCCAGTGGCACGGCTGGGAGGCCGACGACCTGGCCGCCGAAATCAACGAAATCTATTTCAAGGACACCGTGGTTGAAGGCTCTGACCACACCAGCCTCACCGTGGACGGCGGGGATGAGTTCGCCCTGAAGCCCGTCCCCACCGGCACACAGGTCAGTGTTACGCGGGCAGCCCTGGACCACAATTCCGAGTGGGCCGCGTGGGACGAGGACATCACCCAAAGTTGGCTGACGTTCCTCCAGCAGCTCCGCTTCGCCCTGGAGCACCACCCGCACGGCAAGCGCCGCACGGCCTTCTTTTCTGTTCCCGGCGGTGACGGCTCCGCCATCGACAAGCTGGGCCTGCGGGACATCCCGGCACCCGGCGAGCCCTACTCGCTGAGCCTCGCCACCGGCGAAAAGATCTCGGGCAAGGTCTGGTACCGCACCAACCACCAGGTGGGCCTCACCGTGCACAGCTACGCCGAGCACGGCGACGGCCTGCTGATCGTGGCCGACCAGCCGCCCATCGCCGAAGTCAGGCCCGACGGCGGGTCCATGGTGATCGTGTCCACGTACGATCTGGGGGCCCACCGGCTGGAGGAAATCCGCAGCAGCTGGGACAGTTGGCGGGCTGAGAACTACCCCACATCGGACCCCGTGCACTAGTGCCCGGCTAAGTTTCGCCACCGTAAGCTGGCACACTTGAACCGTGCCAGCCAATACTGAACCTTCGCTCTCACTCGAGCCGCTTGACCCGGGCGCCACGGGCGCGGGCGCCGCAGCCCTGCAGTCCGAGTTTTCCTTCGCCGTGGGCAAGCGCCTGAGTGAGACGTGCTCGCCGACGCCGCAGCAGGTAGCGGCCAACGGCGGGGAATTCCTAGGCCGGACGGGCACCATCAGCACCCCGCACGGCGAGATCAAGACGCCGGCCTTCATCGCCGTCGGCACCAAGGCCACGGTAAAATCGGTGCTGCCCGAGTCCATTGCCGAACTCGGCGCTCAGGCGGTGCTGGCCAACGCCTATCACCTCTACCTCCAGCCCGGCGCGGACATCCTGGATGAAGCGGGCGGGCTCGGAGCCTTCATGAACTGGTCCGGGCCCACCTTCACGGACTCCGGCGGCTTCCAGGTGATGAGCCTGGGCTCCGGATTCAAGAAGGTCATCGACATGAAGACTGTGTCTTCCGCGGACGCGGCTGTCCCGGACGACGCCGTGGCCCCCGGCAAGGAACGGCTGGCCCACATCGACGACGACGGCGTCTGGTTCAAATCGCACCTGAACGGCGACCGCCACCGCTTCTCCCCCGAGATCTCCATGCAGGTCCAGCACCAGATCGGTGCGGACATCATGTTCGCCTTCGATGAGCTGACCACGCTGCAGAACTCCCGCGGCTACCAGGAAGAGTCACTCGAACGCACCCGGCTGTGGGCTTTGCGCTGCCTGGACGAGCACTTCCGGCTGACCTCCGAGCGGGTGGGGAAGCCGTATCAGGCGCTGTTCGGCGTGATCCAGGGCGCGCAGTACGAGGACCTCCGCCGCAAGGCCTGCCGCGACCTCGGTGCCATGAATTTCGACGGCTTCGGCATCGGCGGGGCGCTGGAGAAGGAAAACCTGGGCACCATTGTGCGCTGGTGCAACGAGGAGCTGCCCGAGAACAAGCCGCGGCACCTGCTGGGCATCTCCGAACCGGACGACATCTTCACCGCCATCGAAAACGGCGCGGACACCTTCGACTGCGTCTCCCCCACCCGGGTGGCCCGCAACTCGGCGTTCTACACGCCGGACGGGCGGTTCAACCTTTCCGGTGCCAAGTACAAGCGGGACTTCGGCCCGCTGCAGGAAGGTTGCGACTGCTACGCCTGCCTGAACTACTCGCGGGCCTACATCCACCACCTGTTCAAGGCCAAGGAGATGGTCTCGGCCACGCTGATCTCCATTCACAACGAGCGCTTCGTAGTGAAAATGGTGGACGACGCCCGGCTGGCCATCGAAGCCGGCAACTTCTTCGAGTTCAAGGTCGAGACCCTGGGCCGCTACTACGCCTAGACCCGCCGTTTCGACGGTTCCCTGCGCGCTCGACGTAAGGCCGCGTCTAGCCGGCAGGGAACCGTCGAACCGGATGTCCACATAGCCAGGGTTCAGTCTGGAAACACGTCGCCGCGAAGCTGAGTCTGGAACCATGACCCAGCCGCAGCTTCCCACCGGCAACATATGGCGCACCCAGGAACTGCTCAGCGCCGGCTTCCATGCACGCGCCGTGGCCCGGCTGACGCGCAGCGGAGACCTGGTGCGTGCACGGCGTGGCTGCTATGTCCGCGGCAGCTGGTGGAACGGCCTGAAGCCGGGCATCCGCAGCCGCTATCTCATCCATACCCACGCACACGGGACGCTTACGACGTCGGCCGGCGGCTTTGTTTACAGCCACACCTCGGGTGCCCGCCTGCGCCGGCTTCACCTGTGGAAGGCCGACGGCCGGATCCACCTGACCCAGCAGACCTGCCCGTCCCGGATTTCGCATGGCAGCGACGTCGTTGCCCATACGCGGGCACTGGGTCCGGATGACATCAGCTTCGTGGATGGGCTCCCCTGCACCTCACTTGAGCGGACCGTGGTGGATTGCTGCCTGATGTTCAATCTGCGGCAGTCCCTCATCCTCGTGGACCATGCCTGCCGGATGGGGGCGGACCTTGAGGCCCTGCGTTCCCGCTGCACCGGGCTGGCCGGGCGAAACGGAGTCGTCGCACTGCGCAGGGCCATCGAACTCGCGGATCCGCGCTCCGAATCACCCGGCGAAACCCTGACGAGGGAACTGCTCCACAGGCTCAGGATCGAACCGCCGGAACCCCAGTACGTCGTGAACACGCCACTGGGCCAGCACCGGCTGGACTTCGCCTGGCGCAAAAGGAAAGTAGCGCTCGAATTCGACGGCAGGACCAAGTACTTCGACTACCAGCCCACCGACGAGGTCCTCTTTGCGGAGCGTCGGCGCGAAAAGGCGCTCATGGAGCAGGGCTGGATCTTCCTCCGGATCGAATGGAAGGACCTGTTCAACGAGGCGGAATTCAAGTACAGGGTGCTCCGGGCGCTTGCCCGCGGTACGGCGGGACAGCCCTGAGCGCCGTTTCGACGGTTCCCTGCAGGCTCGACGTCACGCAGCATCGAGTGGGGCAGGAACCGTCTAAACGGCGGCCAAAGTACGACGGCGGGTGGCCGGCTACGCTGCGCCGGTCACCGCCCCGTAGCTCGGTTCGCGCTTCTTGATCCAGCCGATGGCCAGGGCGGTCACGGGCACGAAGAGGAACTCCACCAGGGTCTTGTAAAGGAAGCCCACCAGCACGTAGTTCACGAAGGTGCCGAGATCCGTAATGCCGATGACCGACGCCGCAATGCTGCAGAAGATCAACGTGTCAACGAATTCACCGGCAACCGAGGAGCTCATGATCCGGGCCCACAGCGACTTCTCGCCCGTGCGCGTCTTCATCTTCACCAGGATCCAGGAGTTGATGGTCTGCCCGGCCAGGAACGCCAGCAGCGAGGCCAGCACAATCTGCGGGACCGGGCCCAGCGCACCCTCGAGCGCGGCCTGCTTCGAAGTACCGAACTCGTCGTCGAAGCCGGGGAGCGCGATGATCACCCAGTAGCAGATGGACGCGAACACGGACAGGGCAAACGTGGTGATGATGGCCTTGCGTGCCACCTTGAACCCGTAGACCTCGCTGATGACGTCGCCCAGGATGTAAGCCAGCGGGAAGAGGAAGAAGCCGCCGTCCGTGATGATCGGACCGATCGCAACGCCCTTGGATGCCCCGATGTTGGACAGGATCAGCACCACGGCCATGATGGCCAGCATGATGCCGAAGTAGGGGGAACCGATCGAGGCGAATTTCGGCGCCGCGGGGGCGGGGAAAGTCTTGGCGGAAGTCATGGGTGTCCATTCAGAGTGGTTCGCTCGGCTGCCCGGAATGTCACGGAGGAGATCGCTGCAGCGGCCGGCTGTATTAGCACTGGGTGGGCTCCAGCGAATACTTCCGCCGGAGCCGGGTTCTATTCTCGCACCACCCGGCGCTGCGCGGGCACCCGGTCGCCGCACCATTTCGCTTATTTGAACACGTTCAGTTCCTGTGGGAAACTTCTTGAACACGTTCAAAACCCGACGACGGAGATGCCCATGGCAAGCAAGAGCGAGCAGACGCGCCGACTTGTGGCCGACGTCGCCCTGCGGATGTTCCGTGACATCGGCTTCGAAAAGACCACCATGCGGGCCATCGCGAGCGAGGCCGGAGTGTCGGTGGGCAACGCCTACTACTACTTCGCGTCGAAGGACGAGCTGGTCCAGGAGCTCTATGTCCAAGTGCAGGCGGAGCATGCCGCCAAGGCAGCTCAGGCCGTCGAGGGCGTAAAAGACCTCAGCGGCAGGCTCAGGGCGACGCTTCACGCCGGCCTGGACGTCATGGAGCCGTATCACCGCTTCGGTGCCGAGTTCATCGCCACCGCCATCCGGCCGACGTCGGCCGTCAACCCGTTCTCCGGCGAATCCACAGCCGCGCGGGAGGCCTCCTTGGCCATCTTCCGGAACGTCGTGGAGGGCGCCAGCCCGGCGGCACCCAAAAAGCTCCGGACCGACCTGCCTGAGCTGCTGTGGCTCGGCTACATGGGAGTGGCGCTCTTCTGGGTCTACGACACGTCGGAGGACAGGCGCCGCACCCGGAAACTGATCGACGGCATGGCGCCCCTGATCGCCCGCGGGCTGTCCCTCGCAAGGATTCCCGGCGTCAGCAAGGTCCTGGACGACGTCCTCAGCCTGAGCCGCAGCGTCCGCGAATAGCCGGATTCCCGCACCACAGGCGGCCTTAACTTCAAGCAGCAGCAACCAATGGGGGAATTGTGAACAACAGCAAGACCGTGGTCCTGGCCGGGGCATCTGGCTTCATCGGCCGGTATTTCCGGACGCGCTTCGAGCGGGACGGCTGGCAGGTCCGCACCATCGGCCGCACCGACCGCACCGGGACCGGCACCGGCCCTGACACCCGGTCGCCCACAGCCCGCTGGGGTGACGACGACGGACTCACCCGGGCGCTTAACGGCGCAGACCTCTTGGTGAACCTGGCCGGACGTTCCGTGAACTGCCGCTACAACGCAGGCAACAGGGTGCAGATCCTGGGTTCGCGCGTAGCCACGACGGCGGAACTGGGCCGAGCGGTTGGGCGCTGCTCCGCTCCCCCGGCGACCTGGCTCAACGCCAGCACCGGAACCATCTACCGTCATGCAGAAGATGCGCCTCAGTCGGAGCAGGAGGGAGAACTGGGTGAAGGCTTCTCGGTGGATGTCGCCAAGGCCTGGGAGTCCGCCCTGGCCGGTTCGGAAACACCGCTGACCCGCAGGATTCCGCTGCGGATCTCCATCGTGCTTGGTCCGGGCGGCGGCGTGATGCGGCCCTTGGGCAATCTCGCCAGGCTGGGGCTGGGCGGGCCCATGGGCAGCGGCAGCCAGAAGTTCAGCTGGGTCCATGTGGAGGACCTGTACCGCAGCGTGCTGTTCGTACACCAGCGGACGGATATCACCGGGCCGGTGAACGTCGCCTCTCCCGACGTTGTGGACAACCGGGAGCTGATGCGGCTGGTCCGGCGGGCCTGTGGCGCGCGGTTTGGCGCGCCCACCCCGGTGTGGCTGCTGGAGCTCGGTGCCGTCCTGATCCGCACCGAGACCGAGCTGGTCCTCAAGAGCCGCTGGGTACAGCCGCGGAAACTGCTGGATGCCGGCTTCATCTTCAGGCATGCCGAGCTCGGAAGCACGCTGCAGGACATCATGAGGCGAACGGCATGAGCCGCCCGCACCGCGTGGTGCTCGGAGCAGGCGCCGTGTGGCTCGGCATCCTCGTGACTCATGTGACGTTCTGCCTGCTGCTCGGCGCCAGGGTCCAAGTGTTGAATAGTGGTTCGACGTCCGGCACCTGGTTCATCGTGGCGGCCCTCATATATGGGGCCATTCCCGCGGTGGTCATCGGCTGGACCCTGGCCATGCCGCTGGGTCTGCTGCTGCGGCCAGTACGCGGCCAGTGGCTCCATGTGGCGGCGTTTGGAGTGCTGGGCATCGCGCTGGGAGCACCCTTTGGCGCCTTCGCGGATCCTCCCGACTACGTTGCTGCTGCCGCCATGGGGACCGCGGCTGCGTTGGGACGCCTCGCGGTCTGGAAACTTGCCAGGAAATACGACGACGGCGGGCCGCTGCACCATGCGCTATGACGGGCACCACCGGGGTTTTGTTCATGTTGGTCATCCGCACAATGCAGCTTGATTGGGCCCGATGGCAGGATGGGTAAATGACTTCTGCCGCTGTTGAGACCCTGCCTGCCGTCGCCCTCACCATTGCCGGGTCCGAGGCGACCGGCGGTGCCGGAGCACAGGCCGACCTGAAGACCTTCCAGGAACTGGGCGTCTTCGGCATCGCCAACCTGACCTGCATCGTGTCCTTCAACCCGAATGACAACTGGAACCACCGTTTCGTCCCGGTGGACCAGCAGGTCATCGCGGACCAGCTGGAGGCGACGACGGCGGCCTACGGCGCCGCTTCAGGCGCGCCGTCCGTGCTGGATACGGTGAAGATCGGCATGCTGGGCAGCCCGGCCACCATTTCGACGGTTGCCGCCGCGCTGGCTTCCGGCGGGTTCACCAACGTGGTGCTGGATCCGGTGCTGATCTGCAAGGGCCAGGAACCGGGCCATGCACTGGACACGGACCAGGCACTCCAAGCGCAGATCCTGCCGCTGGCCACGTTCGTCACGCCAAACCACTTCGAGGCGGAGTCGCTGTCCGGCCTGGCGATCACGGACCTCGAGTCCCTGAAGGCCGCGGCCATCCGCATCCATGAGCTGAGCGGCGCCGTGGTGCTGGCCAAGGGCGGCGTGCGCCTGGCCGGTCCCGACGCCGTCGACGTCTATTACGACGGCGACACCTTGGAGGTCCTCTCCGCCCCGAAGGTGGGCGAAGTGGCAGTCTCCGGAGCAGGCTGCTCCCTGGCGGCCGCCGTGACAGCGGAGCTCGCCAAGGGCGCGACTCCGCTCGAGGCTGCCCGCACGGCGAAAGCGTTCGTGACCGCCGGTATCCGCAACCGTGTGGCCTCCGGCGCCCCGTTCGACGCCCTCTGGCAGGGCGGCCCGCGCTAACGCCCGGAGATCCTTAGCTCTTCGAGTTGCGCGTCTTCCAGCGCGCCGTCTTCCAGCCCCGGGTCCTGCAGCAGGGCTTCGGCCACCATTGTGGCCGTCCGCACGATAAAGGCCCGACGGCGGACCAGGCGGTCCGGAGCGGTGCCCGCCAGCAGCGCATCGATCTGGGGCAGCACCGTCCAGCCGTCGCAGAGGGTCACAATGGTAATGACCAGGTCCGCTGCATCCTCACGGTCGATTCCGGGCAGCACTCTCAGCATCTGGTTCACTTTTGCGGCGCAGTGGTCCGCGCGCGTGGCCCGGTCCACGGTGTTCCTGCCGCGCTCCAGGCCTTCCCAGAACAGCAGGCGGGCCAAGGCGCCATCGGTCGTGTGCCGGTCAAAAAGCCTTCCGGCGTACTCTCCGACGGCTGCGGCGCCATGACCCTCGATGGGGACCTCGGACATCACCCGCACCAGTTCCGCGGCGAGTACGGCGTCGAACAGGTCGTCCTTCTTGCCGAAGTACTGGTAAATACGCTCCTTGTTGACGCCGGCAGCGGCTGCGATGCGGTCCACCCGGGCGCCGGCGAGGCCCTTCTCACTGAACTCCTCCGTGGCGGCAGTCAGCAGCAGCGCTTTGGTGCGGTCAGTATTCCAGGCCATGTGCTGATTCTACCCGTTTCCAACTAACTAGTTGCACTTTTGCCAAGCCGGCGTTAGTCTCATCTCTATCAAAAGCAACTATCTAGTTGGAGTTAGCTATGAACAGCGCCCTCACGTCCACGACAACACCTCCTGCGTCAGGGGCCCCGCTCGAGTTGCCGGTTCCGGTTCAGCCGTCGGCGCCGCCCGCACCGTCCATCCATGTCCGAGCCGTCATCACGTGGCTTGCCATCTTCCCGCTGGTTGCAGTGGGCATGATGGTGGTGGCACCCCTGACCGAGGGCTGGCACCCGGTGCTCCGCGCACTGGTCCTCACGCTCGTGGTGGTTCCGGCGGCCGTGTACATCGTGCTGCCGCGGCTGTTCGCGGGCTACGGCGCCGTGCTGCGCCGCCGCAATTCCCTCAAGACCAAGAGCTAAGCACCGGCCGGTAGGTTCAGGCCGGTGCGCCTCGGCCGGTAAGTTCCGGCAACGCCAAGCTGCTCGGCGTGTCCCGGTCAGGAGCGCGGGTCGGCCACCGTTCCCATGAACAGCGGCAGGCCGGTTTCGACGTGAACGATCTGGTAATGGAACGGCCGGTCGAAGGCGATGGTCCGCTCGGGCTGCGGCGGAGCGCTGGTGGCCATGCCATTGATCTGCGTGACCGCGGCGGCGATGGTGCCCTTTTCAGCAACTGTGATGTTGGCAGCCTGCGCGGCCTGGGTGATCATCATCCGGGGTTGGATGTTGTTGAAGTCCTCGGTGGTGCTGAGGGTCTTCCGCAGGCCGAGCGACTCAAACACCTTCCGCAGGTCAAAACTGCACTTGTGATCCCAGCGGGGCAGTTGGATCTGCACTGTTTCGAGCGCTGCCGTGTCGAAGGTGTCCGCGATCTCCGTGAGCTGGGCTGCGTCAAAAGCCGTGGAGGCCGGGGCGGACCCGGCGTCGACTCCGGCACCTGCAACCGGCAGGACCAGCCGCATCACGAAACCATCGGCGTAGGGAAGATCCACACCCCGCCAGCCAGCCCCTTCCGCATACTTCATTTTCAGCTCGTTATGCATTGCAGGCGCCTCGATTTCCTCGCCGGCGGCTGTGGTGAAGGGCAGGTCCGAGGTGTCATTCGGGTCAAACGGCGCGCTCCACGCGGACGCGAAGTACAGGGAATTGAGCAGGCTGAACGTATTGTCCGGATCGTATTTGGCAGGCGCTTCCTTGATCCGGCCCCCGGTGTTCCTGTTGACCCAGGCGTCGATGGCGGGCTTCGTTGCACCCTCGTCGCTGAAGTCCACGGGATACACGCCGGTTCCGTAGTGCCGGGCCAGAGTGTCCAGGAAGGACTGACCGGTAGGCATGCCCTTGTCCACGAACAGCCCGTTGGCCGCGTGCATGACCGGCTTCCGCGGCGGGTTGTCCTCATCCACTGCGCCGGGGTCGCCGTCGAACTTCTCCAGCGAGCTGAGCACCGCGTTCATGGCCTCGTCGCGATTCTCAGCGGGGAGCTGCAGGACGCTGTCCAGTTCCGCCGCGGTCTCGCCCGTCGCGCCGGCGCGAAGCATCGCGAGGGCAATCAGCAGGCTGCCGGGCGAGGACACCACGTTCCCGTTGGAGCCGTCGCCGCCGTCGGCCAGCAGGGCCTCGCCGAGGCCCAGGGCGGAGGCCCGGAAGGAGCGCAGTTCAGCGGCATAAGCCGCGCGGTCCACCGAAACCCGCTCCACGCCGTCGGCCTTCAAAAGCTCCGGAGACGACGCCGAACAGGCGGTCAGCGCCACAAGGGCACCCGCGGTCGCGATCCTGGCCACACGGAACGTCTTCATTTTTCTTCCCCCTTGGACCTGCCCTGCCGGCACCGGCGCGAATCCGCCCTTCTCCCTTCAGTCAACCAGCCGGCCCGCCGCAGGACGATGCCCGTAGGGTCACGGTTTGCCGTCGTTTTGGTTTCACCCCACCGACGCTCTCGCAGCTTTCGCAACGTTTCCGCCAACGCTCCCGCATTTCCTGCGCCGGCGTATCCTCGTGACATGTCGGAGGAGCGCTAAGTGGCACAGCATTTCAACACCGTTGACGAGTACATCGCGTCCTTTCCCGCCGAGGTGCAGGGCATCCTCCGGGAAGTCCGGCGCAGGTGCCATGCCGCCGTCCCGGAGTCCGGCGAGATGATCAGCTACGGCATCCCGACGGTCACCCTGCACGGCAAATACGTGGTGTATTTCGCGGGCTGGGCGCATCATATTTCCGTGTATCCAGTGCCGGCCGGCAACGACGATTTCCAGACGGCGATCGCACCGTACCGGTCGGCCAAGGGAACGTTGAAGTTCCCCTTGGGCAAACCGGTACCTTACGAGCTCATCGAAAAGACGGCGGCACTGCTTGCGGCAGAGCGCCGCGGGCAATAGGGCCGGCAGGCGCCGGAGGCGTCCGACGACGGCGGGCGGCAGCGCCGTCGTCGTCCTCCGACCCCCGGTCCCCGGCCCCCGTCCCCCGGCCGCCGGTAACCTATCCCCGCGGGATGTTCCGCAGGTTGCTCCGGGCCATGCTCACGGCCTCGCCGGCGCCGCGGTTCAGGACCACCTTTGACATCGCGGTCGCAAAGCCGAGGACCTGCGAGCCGGTGATCTTCGGCGGAAGGGACAGCGCTTTGGGATCCGTGATGAGTTCCACCAGCGACGGTCCGGGGTGGGCGAAGGCCTCCCGGTAGGCCTCCTCAATCCGGGCCGGATCGGTGACCCGGACCGAGTGGAAGCCGAGGGCACGGGCGACCGCAGCATAGTTGGCGTCCGGCACATCGACGCCGAAATCAGGCAGCCCATCCACGAGCATCTCCAGCTTGACCATGCCCAGGGTGGAGTTGTTGAAGACCACAACGTTCACCGGCAAACGGTGCGCGGCAACGGTGATGAGCTCACCAAGCAGCATGGACAGCCCGCCGTCGCCCGATACCGAGATGACCTGGCGGCCGGGGTAGGCGAGCTGCGCACCGATCGCGTGCGGCAGGGCGTTGGCCATGGAGCCGTGCAGGTACGAGCCGATCAGCCGGCGGGTGCCCAGCGGGTTGATGTAGCGCGCGGTCCAGACGTTGCACATGCCGGTGTCCGCCGTGAAGATCGCGTTCTCCGCGGCCACCTGATCCAGCAGCGATGCCGCGTATTCCGGGTGGATCGGCTGCTTCTTTTCCACCTTTCGCGTGTACGCGCCCACGGCCTTATTCATAAGCTTGTCGTGCTTCTTGAGCATCTGGTTGAGGAAGCGCCGGCTCTTCTTCGGGGTGAGCAGTGGCTTCAGCGCGGCGAGCGTGGGCAGCACGTCGCCATGGACGGCGATGTCGACGTCGGTCCGCCGCCCAAGTTTGTGGGCGGCCCGGTCCACTTGGGCGGTACGGGTGCCGGGCAGGAACTGGTCGTAAGGGAAGTCCGTGCCGAGCAGAATCAGCAGGTCCGCATCCTCGATCCCCTCGGCGGCCGCGCCGTAGCCGAGCAGGCCGGTCATGCCGATGTCATACGGGTTGTCGTATTGCATGAAGTCCTTGCCCCGCAGCGAGTGCCCGATCGGGGCGCCGATTACCTCCGCGAGGGCCACGACTTCGTCGTGGGCGCCCTGCGTTCCTGCCCCGGCAAAGATGGCAACTTTGCCGGCCGCGTTAATGGCATCGGCGAGTTCCCGGACGCTCGCCGCATCGGGGACCAGGGTGGCGCGTCGGAACGTCGCGGGCAGCGGCGTCTCACCAGTCGCTTCCAGCCCGGCTATGTCGCCGGGAAGGGTGACGACGGCGACTCCCCCGAGCCCGAGGGCGTGCTGGATCGCGCTGTGCATGACCCGGGGCGCCTGCTCGGCAGTGCTGACCAGCTCCGAGTACACCGAGCATTCGTTGAAAAGACGGTCCGGATGGGTTTCCTGGAAGAAGCCGCTGCCGATCTGCTTGCTCGGAATGTGCGAGGCGATGGCCAGGACAGGCGCTCCTGAGCGGTTCGCGTCGTACAGGCCGTTGATCAGGTGCAAGTTGCCCGGGCCGCAGGACCCGGCGCAGACTGCGAGCCGGCCGGTCAGCTGGGCTTCAGCCGCGGCGGCGAACGCGGCGGCCTCTTCATGCCGGACGTGTATCCAGTCGATTCCGCCGTGCTCGGAGCCGCCGGTTTTGCGGACTGCGTCGACGATCGGGTTGAGGCTATCCCCCACGATGCCGTAAATTCGCTGCACGCCGGCAGCCTGGAGCTGTTCAATGAGCTGGGTTGCAAGTTCCTTAGCCATGAGTGCACACTCCCGCGATCAGGTTGATGGGCTGACAGGGCCAATATAGTCCGCACCCACATCGGAACGCTCTCTCACTTAACGCAGGAATACCCGGGACGCTCTCTCACTTTCTTCTGGAAAGTGAGAGAGCGTCCCGGGTTTTCGTTGCAGGATCTGCGAGAGCGTCCTGGTGGGTGACGGTACGACGGCGGCCGGCCACGCGCCGTCGTACTCTCCTGGGAGCCTCTGCCCCTGGACGCTAGGCGTCCACGAGGTCCTTGTCCTTGTCGTCATCCTTGCTGGACTGTGACCAGGCATCACCCTGTTCGCGGTCCAAATGCGTGGCCTTCTTGTTCCGCAGGGCGAAGACGTAGACCACCAGGGAGATGGCGATGGCGACGGTTACGTAGGTGAAGAACAGGTCCACCCGCTCGGCCTTCTGGAAGGCCGCGCCGAGCAGCGGCACCGTACCGCCGAAGAGTGAGTTGGCAATCGCATAACCCAGCCCCACGCCGAGGGCGCGGATGGAGGCGGGGAACAGCTCAGCCTTCACCAGGGCGTTGATGGAGGTGTAGCCGCCCACGATCAGCAGGCCGCCCATCATGAGCAGGAACGCGGTGAACGGGTCCTTGGTGTTGGACAGTGTGGAGAGCAGCGGCCAGGTGAAGAGGACGCCGGTGATGCCGAACCACAGCAGCAGCGGCTTGCGGCCCACCTTGTCCGAGATCAGGCCATAGACGGGCTGAAGCAGCATGAAGATGAAGAGTGCCCAGAAGTTGATCACCGAGGTGTCGGTCTTGGCGATGCCTGACGTATCGTTCATGAACTTCAGGATGAAGTTGGTGTACGTGTAGAACGCCACCGTGCCGCCGAGGGTGACGCCGATGCAGATCAGCAGCGGCTTCCAGTACTGGGTGAACAGCAGCCTCATGGTGCCCGGCTGGGCTTCGCCCGCCGTAACGGGCGTCTTGGCCGCCGCAACCTGCTCTTCGGAGACGGTTTCCTCCATGGAGCGCCGCAGCCACAGGACAACCAGCGCAGCCACGCCGCCGATGGCGAACGGGATACGCCAGCCCCACTCGGTCAGATCGCCCTTGGGCATGAAGTTCTGCAGGATGACCAGGACCAGCAGGGCCATCATCTGCCCGCCGATCAGGGTGACGTACTGGAAGCTGGAGAAGAAGCCGCGGCGTTTGGAGGTGGCCGCCTCGGACATGTAGGTGGCGCTGGTGCCGTATTCGCCGCCCACTGAGAAGCCCTGGACCAGGCGCACCAGGATCAGCAGCAACAGCGCCCAGACACCGATCTGCTGGGTGGTGGGCAGGATTGCGATGGCGAAGGATCCCGCGGACATCATCGTCACGCTGAGCGTCAGCGCGGCCTTGCGGCCCTTACGGTCCGCGTAGCGGCCGAAGAACCAGGCACCGATGGGGCGCATCAGGAACGACGTCGAGAACACTGCCATCGCCTCAAGGCCAGCCTGCAGCTCGTCCTTGGAGTTGAAGAAGTGGGACTGGAAGTAGGCGGCAAAGACTGTGTAGACGTAGAGGTCGTACCATTCCACGAGGTTGCCGGCCGAACCTTTGAGGATGTTGCTCACGGCCCTGCGGGTCTGGGCTGACTCACTCTGGATCCCCGCCTGCTGGGTGCTCATCGCTGAACCTTCCTGGCCGGTGCCTTCAGCGGCTCCCGGCGTACCTTTATGCTGTCCACGGCAACATTGCTCATGGTTCCTCCTCGACATCGATGGTCCCCAGAAAGCCGAGGACCCCATCCAAGCTATTCGTGATCCACCGCACAGCCAACGCCGGAGCGGAAGTCCTAACACTTCCTTAGGTTTTGCTCCCGCTCAGGGCGGAAAATCGGCGGACGGGGTAATCTCCAAAGGCGGGCCGGGGAAGAAACACCGCGCATACGGAACAGGAAACAGGCCATGGATGTGCTCATCGTCGAGGACGACGACGCCATGGCGTCCGCCCTCGACGCAGCCGTGGTTTCCGCCGGACACACGGCTTCCCGGGTTGCCCGCGGAGCTGACGCACTCCTGGAACACCGGCGCTTCGAGGTCATCCTGCTCGATCTGGGCCTTCCCGATATGGACGGCCTCGACGTCCTGCGCAAGCTTCGCCAGGTCACACCCGTCCCGATCCTTATCCTCACAGCCCGCGATGACGAGCGCAGCGTGGTGCTGGGCCTGCGGTCCGGAGCCGATGACTACCTCGTCAAGCCGGTGAAACTGGTTGAGCTCCTCGCCCGCATCGAAGCCGTCACCCGGCGGGCAGGCCGCGCAAAGGACACCAGGCAGCGCACCATCGTGCTGGGCGAACTCGAGGTGGACCTCGAACGGCGGGTGGCAGCGATCGGTCCCAGGGTCCTGCCCCTGACCGCCACCGAATTCGACCTGCTCGCGCTCCTGGCAAGCCATGCAGGTTCGGTGGTCACCCGGGAACAGATCCTGGATGCGCTGTGGGGGGATGCGTTCCTTGCCTCCTCGCGATCCCTTGACGTGCACCTGACAGGCCTGCGGGCGAAACTCCAGATGCCGGGCTTCATCATCAACGTCCGCGGCGTGGGCTACCGGGTCGAGGCGGGTCCTGCGTGAAGCTGCGCGTCCTCGGCGTCCTGAGCGTCCTGTCCGTCCTCATCGTCATCTTCGCCTCCACGGCCATCCTGACATCCGCCAGCCGGGAGCTTACCCAGGAACTGCAGATCAACCGGGCCGCCGCCCTCAACCGCCTCGCGCAGGTGGCGTTCGACGCCGCGACGGACGGGGATTCCACCCAGCTGCAGGCCGAGATGGACCGATACTCGGAACTGTACGGAGAAGGCGTCCTGATCCGCCTCCAGCAGGGTGCGCTGCGGTCCGGCGGCCTGAGCGAGGACAGGGCGGAGGTCCGCGACGCCCTGGCCAGGGCGAACCTGAACCTCAACGACACCACCCTCGCTCCGCTGCAGCCTTTCGGAACCGGTTCCGAGGTGATTTCCCGCTCCTTCGGCAGCGCAAGCCAGGTTCTGGGCGAGGCGGTCCTGGAGGTCAACCTGGATGCGGCCCGGCAGAAACTCCGGGAACGATGGCTTTTGGTCGGCGTGGCCGCGGCCGCCCTCGCTGCCGTGCTCCTCCTCGGTGCGGCCCGCGTGACCGGATGGGTGCTGCGTCCTGTGCACCGCCTGAATTCGGCCGTCAAGGAGCTTGAGGCAATAGGCCGGACCGGCAACCTTCCCGAGGCCGGGCCACCGGAACTGCGGGAACTGAGCCGTTCCTTCACCAGGATGGCCGGGACAGTCAGCGAGAGCATCGACTCCCAGCGCCAGCTGATTGCCGACACCTCCCATCAGCTGCGCAATCCCGTGGGTGCCCTGCGGTTAAGGATCGACTTGCTGCAGCTGGAACTGAAGACAGCAAGGGAACAGAAGGCGGCGGCCGGGGTTCTCGCCGAACTCGAACGTGTGGAAGAGATCCTCGACGGCGTGCTGAAGCTGGCCGCCGCCGAACACAGGGCCTTCGAAGACTCTGCCGGAGGTCCGCTGGGGACTCCTTCGCACGGGCTCCCAGCCGTCATTGACCCCTACCCGGTCCTGCAGGAAGAAACCGAACGGGCCGGCCCGGCTGCACGGCGCAGCGGCTCCCACATACTGCTGGACGATCCGCCGGACCCGGCGGTGAACATCGCCTGCAACGCCGCCGAACTGGCCCAGATGGTGGGGGAACTGATCAACAACGCCATCAAATACGCGCCCGGTGCCCGCATCTCAGTGGCAGTACGGGTACGCCCGGACGCGGTCGCCGTCGAAATCTCCGACGACGGCCCCGGGCTTTCCGCGGAGGAACGGGCTGCTGCCACCAGCAGGTTCTGGCGCTCCCCCCAGCACCGCGAGATCCGCGGCAACGGCCTGGGCATGACGATTGTGGACAAACTGGCGGGGGCCAACGGAGGCCGCCTCCTGCTGGCGGAAGCGTCGCCGCACGGCCTGAACGCCCGCATCGAGTTTCCGCATGCCTTTGCGCACCCGGGTAAGTTCGCGCAGCAGGGCAAGGAGGGCACTGCATGACCGGAGCGTCGGGCCTGACCGGCATGTCCGAAGGCCTTCCCCCGCGACGGACCGCCCTCAAGGCCGGGCTGGCTGCCGGGCTGGCGGGACTGCTTTTACCGGCTCTCAGCGCGTGCACTCCCGAGGACCGTCCGGGCACGGTGACCGTGGCCGGGGGTGAGCCGGGAGGGTTCTATCTGGAGTTCGCCACGCTGCTGGCGGAGTCCCTCCAGCGTCACGGCGTGGCGGACCATGCCGTGGCACTGACCACCGGAGGCAGCCTGGACAACCTGGGGCAGCTGCTGACGGGGCAGGCCACATTCGCCGTCGCGCTGTCCGATGCGGCAGCCCGGCAGGTTACGGGAGGCGGTACGCCGGGTGCCGGCATCTCTGCCCTCGGACGGGTGTACGAAAATTACGTGCATTGCGTCGTGCGGAAAGACGGCGGCATCGGCGACCTCGCCGGACTGGCCGGGCGGACGGTTGCTGTCGGCGAGCCCGGTTCGGGGACCTCACTGACCACTCCACGCCTGATCGAGGCTGCCGGGCTGGGCTCCGCTGCTGCCGGTACCCCCTCCGCTGCAGCCACCGAACAGACAGTTTCTGTACTGAACCTCGGGCTCAACGATGGTCTGGCAGCCCTGCAGGGCGGGTCAGTAGACGCCCTGTTCTGGTCCGGTGGCGTGCCTACGGCCGCAATCGCTGACAGCAACAAGGAGGCTGCCCTGGGATTCCTGGACCTCTCGGCGTTGATTCCGTCCATACGGGCCCGTTACGGCCCCTACTACGACCGCGTGCTGATCCCCGAGGGCAGCTACGAGGGCATTCCTGCTGTCTGGACGGTGGGCGTGGCGAATCTCCTCCTGTGCCGGAACGACCTGGACGGGCGGACCGTGAAGCGGACCGTCGAACTGCTGGTGGGGCACGCCGAGGAACTGATCCCCCGCTCCAGTCGGGGGGTCCAGTTCCTGAGTCCGGAGTCGCTGATCAACACTGCCGGGTTGCCGTTGCACCCGGCAGCCGCTGACGCCTACCGGGAACTCCACGGGTAACCGAAACGCTCTCTCACTTTCTGCGCTCAAAACCGAAACGTTCTCTCACTTTTCTCAAGAGAGTGAGAGAGCGTCCTGGGAAAAACCGCAGAAGGTGAGAGAGCGTTCAGCTCCCGGAGCGGGCTACTAAGCCTTGGAGTGCGCCTCCAGGAAGCTGTAAACCTCGGTTTCATCCACGCCCGGGAAGGCTCCTGGGGGCATGGCCGCGAGCAGGTGGGAGTGTGCCCGCGCTGAGGGCCATGCATTCCCCGCCCACTCCGACGTCAGCGACGCCGGCGGACGGCGGCAGCAGTTCTCGTCCGGGCAGGTGGACTTGGACCGCTCGGTGGTTTCCCGGCCGCGGAACCACTTCACCTGCGCGTACGGAACTCCGACAGAGAGCGAAAACTCGCCGGTCGCCGACCGTTCCGTCCGGGCCGTGCACCAGTAGGTGCCGGACGGGGTGTCCGTGTACTGGCTGTACGCACTGAACTTATCCGGCACGTCGAACACCACCCGCGAGGTCCAGTTCCTGCACGACGGCTGGCCCTCAATGGCGCCGGTGTGATCCTGCGGGAACGTCACGCCGTCGTTCTCGTAGGCTTTGTAGATGATGCCGCTCTTGTGCGTTTTCTGGAAGTGCGTGCGGATGTCCAGGTGCTGGGTTGCAAGGTTCGTGAACCGGTGCGCCGCAGTTTCATAGGACACGGCGAACGCATCCCGGATGTCCTCCACGGCGATTTCCTTGGCCTGCTTGGCCCGCTGCAAGAAGTCCACAGTGGCCTGTTCCGGCAGCATCAGGGCCGCGGCAAAGTAGTTTGTGGCCACGCGCTGCATCAGGAAGTCCCCGTAGTTCGACGGCGTCTGGTGGCCCAGAACGTAGTGGCCGAGAGCCTGCAGGAGCACTGAACGGGGGTCGTGATCGGTGCGCTGGTTCTGCGTGAGATAAATTCTGCGGTTCTTAAGATCCGTCACGGAACGGGTGGAATGCGGCAGATCGCCCACGTGATGGAGGCTGAAACCGAGGTGTCCGGCAATGTCCGCGATGACGTGGTGGGACAGCGGACCGCTGGTGTGGCCGACCGATGCCAGGACCTTCTGGGCTTCTGCCTCGTACTCCGGGAAATAGTTGTTCCGCTCACGCATCATGGCACGCAGCGCACCGTTGGCGCGGCGGGCTTCTTCCGGCGTCGCTGCCTGCTCATTGAGCCGGCGCTCCAGCTCATGCTGCAGGCCCACCATGGACTCCAGCACATCCATCGGCAGCCGCGAGCTGATGCGGATTTTGGGCAGGTTCAGGGACCCGTAAAGCGGGCTGCGCTGGTACCGTTCCAACTCGATCTCCAGCGCCGCCCGCCGGTTCGGCGGCTCCGCCCCGAGCAGCTGGTCGATGCTGACATTCAGCGCGGCGGCCAGCTGTTGCAGCAGTCCCAGTTTGGGTTCGCGTTTGCCGTTCTCGATCAGGCTCAGCTGGCTCGGCGCGGTCCCGACGGCAGCGCTCAGGTCATCGAGGGTCATTGCCGCCGCTTTGCGCAGGTGGCGGACGCGCCGGCCCAGGCTGATGACGTCCAGTTCAGGGGTGCCAGGGGACGACGGCGGGGTGGCGGCTTTGCGGTTCCAGCTCGTAGGCGACATTTATTGAGCATACGCGAAGAAGTGCATTTCTTTCCATGGTTTTCATCTAGTAACCCTCTTGAAAGTGCAGAAAAGTAGATCTCACGGAAAGAAACACCGCACCGGTCCGGCCGGTCCCCCACTGCAACGGCGCAGGACGGGGGCCGGCCTGGACAACCCGGAGCACAAACAAGGAGACAAAGATGACTGCAGCATTTGAGCCCACCCAGCAGACGCCCGAAGAGCAGGCCGCCGCACTGGAGCTCGAGTGGGCCGCCAACCCCCGCTGGGAAGGTGTGACCCGTGACTACAAGGCAACGGACGTCGTCCGCCTCCGCGGCCGCGTCTCCGAAGAACACACCTTGGCCCGCCGCGGTTCCGAGAAGCTGTGGAAGCAGCTCACCGAAGAGCACAAGACCGGCGGCTACACCAACGCCCTGGGCGCCCTGACCGGCAACCAGGCCGTGCAGCAGGTCAAGGCCGGCCTCCGCGCCATCTACCTGTCCGGCTGGCAGGTCGCTGCCGACGCCAACAACTCCGGTCACACCTACCCGGACCAGTCGCTGTACCCGGCCAACTCGGTTCCCACGGTGGTCCGCCGCATCAACAACGCCCTGCTCCGCGCCGACCAGATTGAGTTCTCCGAGGGCATCCAGACCGTTGAGGACTGGATGGTGCCGATCGTGGCCGACGCTGAGGCAGGCTTCGGCGGACCGCTGAACGCCTACGAGCTGATGAAGTCCATGATCCAGGCCGGCGCCTCGGGCGTTCACTGGGAGGACCAGCTCGCTTCGGAGAAGAAGTGCGGCCACCTCGGCGGCAAGGTGCTCATCCCCACCCAGCAGCACGTCCGGACCCTGAACGCGGCCCGCCTGGCAGCCGACGTCGCCGGCACCCCGTCGGTGGTCATCGCACGCACCGACGCCGAGGCGGCCACCCTGATCACCTCCGACGTCGACGATCGCGACCAGGAATTCATCCTCCGCGAAGGGGGCCAGCCGGTCCGCACCGCGGAGGGCTTCTACAAGGTCCGCAACGGCATCGAACCCTGCATCGCCCGCGCCAAGGCCTACGCCCCGTACTCCGACCTCATCTGGATGGAGACGGGCACCCCGGACCTGGAGCTGGCCCGCAAGTTCGCCGAGGCCGTCAAGTCCGAGTTCCCGGACCAGATGCTCTCCTACAACTGCTCGCCGTCCTTCAACTGGCGCAAGCACCTGGACGACGCCACCATCGCCAAGTTCCAGCGTGAACTCGGCGCCATGGGCTTCACGTTCCAGTTCATCACCCTGGCCGGCTTCCACGCCCTGAACTACTCGATGTTCGACCTCGCCCACGGCTACGCCCGAGAAGGCATGAGCGCCTACGTCGAGCTCCAGGAAAAGGAATTCGCCTCCGAGTCCCGCGGCTACACCGCGACCAAGCACCAGCGCGAAGTCGGCACCGGCTACTTCGACGACATCGCCACTGCGCTCAACCCGAACGCATCCACCCTCGCCCTGGTCGGATCGACCGAAGAGGGCCAATTCCACTAATTTTCCCCAAGTAAGTAGCGGTAAGTGTCGTTTTGGAGGCTCAAAACGACACTTACTGCTACCCAGTTGGGCCCTGCACCAGGAGACCGAAATGAACAGCTTCACTGACAACTTCACTATCAACGGGATCACTCTGACTGCGCAGCCGATTTGCCGGCAGGGCGAGGTTCTTACTCCGGATGCTTTGGCGTTCGTTGCCAAGCTGCACCGGGCCACCACGGCGCGGCGGCAGGAGCTCCTGCAGGGGCGCCGTGACCGGCGGGCCCTGATCGCCAAGGGACAGGATCCGCGGTTCCTCCGCGAGACCGAGTCCGTCCGCAACGATCCGAACTGGCGGGTCGCTCCCCCGGCCCCGGGCCTGGAGGACCGCCGCGTGGAGATCACCGGCCCGGTGGACAAGAAGATGACCATCAACGCGCTGAACTCCGGTGCCAAGGTGTGGCTGGCAGACATGGAGGATTCCTCCACGCCGTCGTGGCGGAACGTCATCAAGGGCCAGCTGAACCTGACGGACGCGCTGGAACGCCGGATCGACTTCACCTCCCCCGAGGGCAAGGAGTACAAGCTCCGCCCGGCCAGCGAACTGCCCACCATCGTGGTCCGCCCCCGCGGCTGGCACCTGCCCGAAAAGCACATGCTCGTTGACGGCGAACCGATCGCCGGCGGCATCGTGGACTTCGGCCTGTACTTCTTCCACAACGCCCACCGCCTGCTGGCTCAGGGCAAGGGCCCCTACTTCTACCTGCCCAAGATCGAGAACCACCTCGAAGCCCGCCTGTGGAACGACATCTTCATCCTGGCCCAGGACCTGCTCGGCATCCCGCAGGGCACCATCCGCGCCACCGTGCTGATCGAGACCATCACGGCCTCCTTCGAAATGGAAGAGATCCTCTACGAACTGCGCGACCACGCCGCCGGCCTGAACGCCGGCCGCTGGGACTACATCTTCTCGATGATCAAGAACTTCCGCACCCGCGGCCCCCGCTTCGTCCTCCCGGACCGCGTCCAGGTGACCATGACCCAGCCCTTCATGCGCGCCTACACCGAGCAGCTGGTCCGGGCCTGCCACAAGCGCGGCGCCATGGCCATCGGCGGCATGGCAGCAGCTGTCCCCAACCGCAAGGACGAGGCAGCCAACGCCATCGCCTTCGAAAAGGTCCGTGCGGACAAGACCCGCGAGGCCGGCGACGGCTTCGACGGCTCCTGGGTGGCGCACCCGGACCTGGTGCCGGTGTGCCGCGAAGTGTTCGACGGGGTGCTCGGCGACCGGCCCAACCAGCTGGACCGCCTCCGCGAGGACGTCACGCCGGATGACCGTGCGCTGCTGGACATCGCCGCCACCACCGGCACCATCACCGAACAGGGCATCCGGAACAACATCGAGGTGGGTATCCGCTACATCGAGTCCTGGCTGCGCGGCAACGGTGCGGTGGCCATCCACAACCTCATGGAGGACGCCGCCACCGCGGAGATCTCCCGCTCGCAGATCTGGCAGTGGATCTACTCCCACGCCATCACCGATCATGGCGAGATCATCACCCGTGAATGGGTGGAGGACCTGCTGGACCAGGAGTTCACCCGGCTGGAACGCTTCGAAGGCGACCGCTTCGCCGACGCCCGGGACATCTTCGAGGAAGTCACCCTGGCGGATGCGTTCCCCACGTTCCTGACCCTCCCCGCCTATGCCCGGTTCCTGCACGAATCCCGCGACCGTTCCGAGGAACCGGTCGAGGACGCAGATCTCGTCGCCGCGTAATCCGCGGTAAGAGAGCCTGCCGAGATTTCCGTTTGCCGGGCGGCCACGCCCTCCGCAACAGGCACCCCGAAATCCGGGGCGACCGCCCGGCAACGGAACCACCATTAAGCGCGAACGGACAGTTGAGGCCCTTGTTCAAGGGCCTCAACTGTCCGTTCGCGCTTTTGGTCTGGGCCGCAACTGTCCGTTCGCGCTCCAGGTTTAGCTCCAGGTTTAACTGACGGAAGTACGACGGCGGGACTCGTCAGCGGGTCTTCGGCACCTTCCGCACAGAGAGCGTCGTGCCGAGGAAGAACGCCGCCACCGAGCCGAGGATCAGCAGCATCGGGTTGGTCCAGGATCCGGACAGCCCATGGACGTACCCGAGGAGGGTCGGGGCGGCAGCGCCCACCGAGTAGCCCACGCCCTGGACAATGGCTGACATCCGGCCGGCAGACGCCTGGTCGCGGGCCAGCTTGATGATGGCGATGAAGATGAGAGTGATGCCGCCGCCCTGCGCTGCGCCGCCAATGGAGGACCAAAGCCACCACAGCTCCGGGACCAGCAGCAGGCCAAGGGGCACCGTCAGCCACATCAGGCCCAAGGCGACCGCCACCGCCGTCGTGCTGGCAAACCTGGCCACCATCGGCACGCCGAGGCCGCCCACAATAGCGAGGATCTGGAAAAGGGAGGACCCGGCGCCGGCGGCGGAGGGCGCCATGCCCAGTTCGTCGATGAGGAACGTCGGCAGCCAGGCCGTCACGCCGTAGTAGGAGAACGCCTGCCCTGCGAAGCCCGCAGTGAGGCCGGCGGTGATCCAGCGGGACGCCGGCTTGCCGCCTGCCGGGCGGGGCCCGGACCCTTCGGCGGCCGCCGGCACAAAGGCGCTTCGGCCCACGGCCAGCACCCAGAAAACGATGGCGGCCACGGCGAAGAGCCCGCTTGCCGCCAGGGAAAGACGCCAGCCCGCAAGCTCAGCCAGCGGCGCGGTGACCACCGAGGTGAGGAACGATCCGATGTTCAGGGCAGCCGTATAGATGCCCATGGCCGTCCCCTGGCGCCGCGGTGAAAAGTCACGGCGGATGATCAGCGGGACGGCGATGTTCCCGATGGTGATGGCGAGGCCGATGATGGCGGTTCCGGACAGCACCAGCGCGCCGTTCCCTACCGAGCGGACAACGACACCGGCCAGCACACCCAGCAGCGTGAGCATGATGGCGAATTCCGCGCCGAATTTTCGGCCCGCGAGCGAGGCAAGCGGCGCCGCCAGCGAGAAGCACAGCACCGGAATGCCGGTGAGCAGCCCCAGTTCAACCGCCGAGAACCCGAGGTCCTGCTGCATCGGCCCCACCACGGGGGCCACCGCAACGAACGGGCCGCGCATGTTCAGCGCGATGAGCCCGATGCAGGCCAGCAGGATCCAGCCGCGCGGAACCCTGGCGAGGATATTCGCTGTCATAGGGCGGGCTGCGGCTTGGTGCGGGGGCGGGAAGAGGGATTCATCAGTTCATTGCTATCATGCCCGCAACCCCCTGACGGGCGTTATCCCGTTGCCTGGAGGGTGGCTTCGATCACGGCAGGCGACAGCACATGCTGCGTCACCATCTGGCTGGCACCAAGGATGGCGGCCTGGTCCCCGGCCATCGAGAGCGCTATCCGCAAGTGTGATGTGGCCAGCGGCAGGGACCGGCGGTACACCACTTCGCGCACGCCGGCCATCAGGTGCTCGCCCGCCTGGCCAAGGCTGCCACCGATCACAATCACGGACGGGTTCAGCAGGTTGACCACTGTTGCGAGCACGTCCCCCACATCCCGGCCGGCCTGGCGCAGCGCCTGGATTGCCTGCAGGTTGCCCTCGCCCACAAGCCGCAGGACGTCCCCGCCCTTCTCTGCAGCCAGCCCCTGACGGGCCAGTTCCCGCGCCACGGCGGGACCGGACGCCAGTGCTTCGAGGCAGCCGTAGTTGCCGCAGCGGCAGAGGACTTCATCGCCGCGCGGGACCCGCACATGTCCGAGGTCGCCCGCGGTTCCGTTGGCGCCGCGCTGCAGTTCCCCGCTGCTGATAATGCCCGCACCGATGCCAGTGGCCACTTTGATGAAGAGGAAATTGTGGTGTTCGGGCCAATATGCCGTTCGCTCGCCGAGGGCCATGATGTTGACGTCGTTGTCCACCAGCACCGGTACGGGCAGCGAGCGCTGGACGTAGCGGACCACGTCGAAGCCGTCCCAGCCGGGCATGATGGGCGGCTTCACCGGCATCCCGGTGGCGTGCTCCACGGGACCGGGCAGTCCGATCCCGATGCCGGCGAGGTCCGCGGGAGTCCGGCCGGCCTCGCTGAGGAGTGTTTTACCTTCCTCGACCACGCGCCTCAGGACCGTCTCCGGACCGTCGGCGACGTCCTGGGCGAGGCGCCGTTCGGAGAGTACGTTGCCGCCGAGGTCGGTGACGGCGATGATCACGTGCGTTGCGCCGACGTCCACTGCCAGCACCGAGCGGGCGGCGGGGTTGAAGGCAAACCGCGACGGCGGCCGGCCGCCGCTGGAGCTTGCCTCACCGGCAGGTCCCACCAGCCCTGAGGAGATCAGGGCATCTATGCGTGCGGCCACCGTTGACCGGGCCAAGCCGGTGGTCAGCGCCAGTTCGGCCCGGGTACGGGCCTTGCCGTCGCGGAGCAGCTGGAAGAGATCGCCGGCTCGGGAAAGACTTCCCGCGCCATCGGCAGCGGGGTCGGTTCCGGGATCGGTGCCGGGCTCTTTTCCAGACGTGGGACTCATGAGTCAGTGATAGCACGAAGGGCTTATGCATGTCACGCCACCGAAAGACTGCCGATGACTTTTCAACTTTTGCTTGACGATCGACATAAGTGGTCCTAGGTTGATCTGTGAGCGGTGTCACCTGAACCCGAGTACGACGCGGGACGGGACGGCCGCCTCTAACCCCAACGACGAGGAGAGACAGTGTCATACTCGATCCAGCTCTACACGGTCCGCAAGGCCCTTGAAGAGGATCTCGCTGGAACCATCCAGCGCCTGGCTGAAATCGGCTTCACCATGGTTGAGCCGTACCGATTCGTCGCCAAGGCAACTGAACTCAAGCAGGCCCTGGCAGATAACAACCTCACCGCTCCGTCGGGCCACGCTCCGTTGCTCAGCGATGACCAGGACGCGATCTTCACTGCCGCGCAGCAGCTGGGGATCGGCACCGTCATAGACCCCCACGTTCCGATCGAGCGCTGGAACACGCTCGAGGATATTAAGGAAACCGCCGAACAGCTCAATGCTGCCGCCGCCAAGGGCGCCGGCTACGGTGTCAGCGTCGGGTACCACAACCACTGGTGGGAAGTGGAGTCCGTGATCGACGGCAAGACCGCGATCGAACATCTTGCCGACAACCTGGCCCCCGAGGTTGTTCTGGAACTCGACACCTACTGGGCAGCCGTGGGCGGCCAGAACCCCGCCGAGCTACTCGCCCGGCTCGGCGACCGGGTCAAGTTCATTCATATCAAGGACGGTCCCGTCACTTCCGATCCGTCCGGCCAACTCGCCGTCGGCGACGGCAAGATGCCGATCTGGGACGTGCTGGGCGCCGCAAAGTCCCTCGAGGCAGCCGTGGTGGAACTCGACGATTTCCAGGGCGACATGTTCGACGCCGTACGGGACAGCTACAACTACCTCAGCGCCGGAAAGGTTTCCGCATGAGCCACGATGCACTGAAAGCAGGGCCGGTGGGAGTCGGCATCATCGGAGCCGGCGTCATCAGCAAGGAATACCTCGACAACCTCACGAGCTTCCCCGACGTCAAAGTAGTGGCTATCGGTGATCTCTTCGAGGAGACTGCTGCCGCAAGGGCGGCAGAGTACGGCGTACCGGTTCATGGCGGTGTGGACGCAGTGTTGGGTGACCCCGACGTTGAGATCGTCATCAACCTCACCATCCCGGCAGCCCACGTCGAGGTGGCAACGCGGGCCGTCAACGCCGGCAAGCATGTATGGAGCGAAAAGCCTTTCTCCTTGGACCGCGAAAGGGGCCTGGGCCTGCTGAAGGCCGCAGATGCTGCAGGGATGCGCCTGGGCTGTGCGCCAGACACGTTCCTGGGTGCAGGTTTGCAGACTGCCCGCCGAATGATCGAACGCGGCGACATTGGCGTGCCCCTCACGGCGCTGACGCTGATGCAGTCCCCCGGGCCGGAGTCGTGGCACCCCAATCCTGCTTTCCTGTTCCAGGATGGCGCAGGTCCGCTCTTCGATATCGGCCCCTATTACCTGACCACTTTGGTGCAGACCTTCGGCAGCATCCGCCGGGTGGCGGCCTTCGGTTCCAAGTCCAGGGAAACCCGCGTAATCGGGTCGGGCCCGAAGGCAGGCGAAGAATTCGCCGTCACTGTACCCACCCATGTGAGTTCGATTCTGGAGTTTGAAGGCGGAGAATCCGCCCAGAGCATCTTCAGCTTCGATTCACCGCTCAAGCGCGCCGGGTTCGTGGAAATCACCGGCACTGACGCCACCATCGCTTTTCCGGATCCCAACAGGTTCGACGGCGAAGTCAGGATCTGCGCCGCAGGATCGGACGACTGGACCACCGTCCCGTCCATCGGCTCCACGGCAAGCCGTGGCACAGGTGTTCTCGAAATGGCACGTGCCATCCGCGCCGGCCGCCCGCATCGTGCCCAGGGCGAGCTCGCTTTCCACGTGCTGGACACCATGGCCTCGATCGCCGAATCCATTAATACCCGGGCCTTCGTCGACGTCGAGAGCTCGGCTGCATCCGTACCGGCGTTGCCCGAGGACTGGGATCCCACCGCAGCCACGTTGTCCGCATAATCACGCAGCAGTGACGCATTAGTGGCGCGCGCAATTCGCTGCGCGCGCCACTGCCGGCGCGCCTTTTTACGGGCGTGCGGCATCGGGCCGTCGGAGCCCCAGTACAGCACCGCTTCATTTCACCCAAGCACCAGCTCGACGACGAGAAAAACCGGAGCAACCATGAAAAATCCCCTGAAAGTCATCTCGGCATTAGCGGCCACGGCGGCGATGGCGCTCAGCCTGAGCGCCTGCGGCGGCGGCAGCAGCCAGGCCTCCAGCGACACCATCACGTACTGGGCCTCTGACCAGGGCAACAGCCTGGATGACACGGCAGCCAAGCTGAAGCCTTCCCTGGACCGCTTCACCGAGAAGACCGGCGTCAAGGTCCAGCTGGAAGTCATCAGCTGGACTGACCTCTACAACCGTATCCTTACGGCAGTCACCAGCGGCGACGGCCCCGATGTCCTGAACATCGGCAACACCTGGGCAGTGACGCTCCAGGAGACGGGTGCTTTCGAGCCCGTCGAAGGCGAACTGCTGGAAGCGGTTGGCGGCAAGGACCGCTTCCTGCAGACCAGCTGGTCTACCGGCGGCGCAGAAGGAAAGACCCCCACCTCGGTACCGCTCTACGGCCTGGCATACAACATGTACTACAACACCAAGATGTTCAAGGAGGCCGGCATCGAGAAGGCGCCTACCACCTGGGATGAGTTTGTGGCCGATGCCAAGAAGCTCACCAAGGACACCAACGGAGATGGCAAGCCCGATCAGTGGGGCTTCACGGCCGCAGGAGCATCCGTGTCCGCCAACTCGCACCAGGCCTTCGTCAGGGGCCTCCAGAACGGCGGGTCTCTCTTCGACGCGGAAGGAAAGCCGACCTTTGACAGCGATCCCCAGGTGGAGGGTGTCAAGCAGTTCGTGGACCTGATGGCCACGCACAAGGTGATGTCGCCGTCGGACGCCGAGATCAGCCAGGGAAGCCAGAAAGTGGACAACGTCATCAACGGCAAGGCTGCCATGATGTTTGACCAGAGCCCGTTGAAGAACTTCGCCGCCCGCGACTTCAAGGACTGGGGCGTAGCCCCGATCCCCATGATGACCGCCGGTGCAACCGGTAATGCCGGCACCCAGAGCCACGTCGCCGGGATTAACCTGAGCGTCTTCAAGAACAGCGACAACAAAGCGAACGCCATCAAGCTGGCCGCTTTCCTGACCAGTGACGAGGAGCAGATTGCCCTTAACAAGGCGTACTCCTCGCTGCCGGTAGTGACCGCCGCATCGAGCGACGCTGCCTTCCAGACCGAGGAAGTCAAGGCGAAGAACGACGCCCTGGCCAACCACTCGCTGCCCATGCCGCTGATCGCCAAAGAGGGCCAGATGGAGACCCTCACCGGCACGGCAATCAAGAACCTCTTTGCCAAGGCAGCCACCGGAACTGTTTCCGACGATGACATCCGGGCGGCCCTCAAGGACGCCAACAACCAGATGGCCGCGGCCCAGTAACCAGGCCCGGCGAGTGGGGGTGCCGCTGAATGGCGGTGCCTCCACTCCGGCAAAGGAGTTTCCATGTCCCATTCAGCACTGGACAGCGGCCCCGCCGCTGCAGGCAGCACACCTGCGCTTGATCCTGAGCCCGGCCAACCGAAGGCCGCCACCGCACCGCCAGTACGCAAGCGGCGCCGCTCATTCCTCCCCTACGGCCTGATCCTCCCGGCCGCGATCCTCGAACTCCTGATCCACATCGGCCCCATGCTCCTGGGCATCTGGATCGCATTTATCTCCCTGACCCAGCTCAATCTCACCAACTGGCTTAACGCCCCCTTCGTGGGCCTGCAAAACTTCGTCAACGGCCTCAACCCCGATAGCACTATCGGACAGGCCTTCTTCAGCACAGTCGGCCGCACCCTTGGCTACACCGTCCTGGTGGTTGGCTTCTCGTGGGTGCTGGGCATGGCAGGCGCCGTGTTCCTTTCCTCCAACTTCAAAGGCCGTGCGGTCCTGCGCACGTTCTTCCTTGTCCCCTATGCACTGCCGGCCTACGTCGGAACCATCGCCTGGGCCTTCATGTTCAACCAGCGAGACGGCGCCGTGAACCAAATCCTGGTGGACACCTTCCACCTTTTCGGTGACGAGCGGCCCTTCTGGTTGTTGGGCGAGAACTCCTTTGGCGCCATGATCGTGGTGAACGTCTGGCAGCTGTGGCCCTTCGCGTTCCTCATGCTGATGGCGGCCCTCCAAAACGTCCCCACGGACGTCTACGAAGCTGCTGCCATCGACGGCGCTTCACTGTGGCAGCAGTTCCGCACCATCACGCTGCCCATGGTCCGCCCGGCCAACGGTGTGCTCCTCATGGTGATGTCGCTCTGGACCTTCAACCAGTTCAACATTCCCTTTGTCCTGTTCGGAGCCTCCTCTCCGAAGGAAGCCACGCTGATTTCGCCGCTGATCTACCAGAACTCATTCGGCAGCTGGAACTTCGGCCTGGGCGGCGCCATGAGTGTCCTGCTGCTCATCGCACTGTTCATCGCTTCCGTTTTCTACATCCGCATGGTGCTGCCCAAGGGAGCCGACAATGATTGAGACCCGCAACTTCCGAATCCTGAGGAACGTGGTCCTGACCATTCTGTCCCTCTGGGTCGCCATCCCCCTCTATGTGGTGGTGTCCACGTCGCTGAAACCGCTCAAGGACGTCTCCGGGCTGTTCCAGTGGATCCCGCGTGAGATCACCGCCTCCCCGTACCTGGACATCTGGACCACCGTGCCACTGGCCAAGTACTTCCAGAACAGCCTCATCATCACCATCTGTGCCACGGCCTGTTCCGTCACGGTTGCCGTACTGGCCGCCTACGCCATCGCCCGGCTGCAGTTCAAGGGAAAGCGGGCCTTCAGCCTGACGGTCCTGTCCACGCAGATGTTCCCCGGTATCCTGTTCCTCCTGCCGCTCTACCTGATCTTCACGCAGATCCGGAACATGACCGGGCTGCAGCTGCAGGGGTCCTACCTCGGGCTCATCATCACCTACATGACGTTCACTTTGCCCTTCGCAATCTGGATGCTGAGCGGGTACTTCGCTTCCATCCCGAAAGAGCTGGAAGAAGCTTCCATGATCGATGGCACCGGCCGGATGGGCGCCCTCTTCCGGGTCATCCTGCCGGTTGCCAAGCCGGGCATCATTGCCGTGGCGGTGTACTCCTTCATCTCGGCCTGGGGAGAGGTGTTGTTCGCCTCTGTCCTGACCAACGAGGCCACCAAGACCCTGTCCCTGGGACTTAAGGCCTACGCCAGCGAATCCGATGTGTTCTGGAACCAGCTCATGGCCGCTTCCGTAGTGGTCAGCCTGCCCGTCCTGATCGGCTTCATCCTGGTCCAGAAGCATCTGGTCGCAGGCCTGTCCGCAGGTGCCGTCAAATAGGCACAATGAAGTAGGCAGCAGCAGCACCCTTACCCGGGCCAGCCGAGCAAGCGCCGTTCGCGGCCAGCCACCTTAGTTATGAGGAGCATCATCATGAACACGGCGCACACGCCACCGCTGTCGGCGAACAGCACCCCCTTCAACACCTCAGCGGAGGCAGGCCCGCCCCTGGGCGTGGCGATGATCGGCTACGCGTTTATGGGCAAGGCCCACTCGAATGCGTGGCGGAACGTGGCATCGTACTTCGACGTCCCGGCCTTCGAGCAGAAGGTGCTCGTGGGCCGGGACGCCGGACAGGTCGCCGCGGCCGCACAGAAGTACGGCTGGTCGGAATCCGCCACCGACTGGCGTTCGGTGATTGAGCGGGATGACATTCACATCGTGGACATCTGCGCCCCGGGCTGGATGCACGCCGAAATAGCCATCGCGGCTCTTGGTGCCGGCAAGCACGTCCTGGTCGAAAAGCCCCTCGCGAACACGCTCGCCGAGGCCGAAGCGATGACGGAGGCTGCGCTGTCCGCCCGGGAGCGCGGTGTTCAGTCCATGATCGGGTTCAATTACCGCCGTGTCCCGGCACTTGCCCTCGCAAAGGAGCTCATCGCCGAAGGCCGGCTCGGGACGGTCCGGCACGTCCGGGCCGCGTACTTGCAGGACTGGCTGGTGGACCCGGACTCCCCCATGACCTGGCGGCTGAACAAGGAAACGGCCGGGTCGGGCGCCCTGGGCGACATCGCCTCGCACGCAATCGACCAGGTCCTGTTCCTGTTGGGCGGTTCGGTCACTGAAGTCTCCGGCCGGCTGCACACCTTCGTCACCAGCCGCCCCGGGGCGGCAGGACCGGAAGAGGTAACGGTCGACGACGCCGCCTGGGCCACGCTGACCCTCGACACCGGGAGCATCGCCTCCGTGGAGGTCTCCCGGATGGCCACCGGGCAGAAGAACTCGCTCAAGCTCGAGATCTACGGGGACAAGGGCTCCCTGCTGTTCGACCTCGAAGCCATCAACGAACTCGGGTTCCTGGACGCCACCGTCCCGGTCCGGGAACAGGGCTTCCGGCGCATCCTGGTCAACGAGCCCGAGCACCCGTACATGGCTGCCTGGTGGCCGCAGGGTCATGTGATCGGCTGGGAGCACACGTTCACGCACGAAATTCGGGATTTCCTGGCGGCGATCCACGGCGGGACCCCGCCGTCGCCGTCGTTCGAGGAAGGTCTGGCCGTGCAGCGGGTGCTTGCCGCCGTCGAAGAGTCCGCCAATGCCAAGTCCGCCATCATCCAGCTCACGTCATTCCACCCATCCGCACCTACCGAAGGAGCCTGACATGCCCCGCCCGTACACCCTGTTCACCGGCCAGTGGGCCGACCTGCCCTTCGAGGAAGTCGCGCGCCTCGCCTCCGGCTGGGGCTACGACGGCCTGGAAATCGCCGTCTCCGGAGACCATCTGGACGCCTGGCGCTGGGACGAACCCGGCTACGTCGAAGCCAAGCTCGCTGTCCTGGAGAAGTACAACCTGAAGGTCTGGGCCATCTCCAACCACCTCAAGGGCCAGGCCGTGTGCGATGACCCCATCGACTTCCGCCACGAAGCCATCGTCGGATCCAAAGTCTGGGGCGACGGAAACCCCGAAGGCGTCCGCACCCGCGCCGCCGAGGAAATGAAACACACCGCCCGGCTCGCCAAAGCCCTCGGCGTGGACACCGTCGTCGGATTCACCGGCTCCTCCATCTGGCAGTACGTGGCCATGTTCCCGCCCGTCCCGGAAAAGGTCATCGAGGCCGGCTACCAGGACTTCGCAGACCGCTGGAACCCCATCCTGGACGTCTTCGACGAATGCGGCGTCCGCTTCGCCCACGAAGTCCACCCCTCCGAGATCGCCTACGACTACTGGACCACCGTCCGCACCCTCGAAGCGATCGGACACCGTGAAGCGTTCGGCCTGAACTGGGACCCGTCGCACTTCATGTGGCAGGGCATCGACCCCGTCTCCTTCATCTGGGACTTCAAGGACCGGATCTACCACGTGGACTGCAAGGACACCAAGCTGCGCCCCACCGGCCGGAACACCGTGATGGGCTCCCACCTGCCCTGGGGCGACCCCCGCCGCGGCTGGGACTTCGTCTCCGCCGGACGCGGCGACGTCCCCTGGGAATCGTCCTTCCGCGCCCTCACCGCGATCGGCTACAACGGCCCGATCTCCGTCGAATGGGAAGACGCCGGCATGGACCGCCTCCACGGCGCCCCCGAAGCCCTCGCTGCCCTGAAAAAGTTCGACTTCCCGGCATCGCAGACAAGCTTCGACGCCGCCTTCAGCAGCAAGGACTAACCCACCCCTGCTCCCCCGGCTAACCCCAGGGAAAGGAAGCCAAGTGATACGGACCCTCCAGCCCGGCCAGCGCTGCGAAGTATGGACTGCATCCGTCGGCGGTGCGGCCGAGTTGGTCCTCTCCACGGAGGACCTGCTGCTGGAGGCGCCGAACTGGACCCTCGACGGCGGTTCGCTGATCCTTAACGGGGCCGGCAGGCTGTGGAGCTTTGATGTTGGCGGCCGGACCATCAGCGAGGTCCCGCTCAACGGCATCCCGGACCTCAACAATGACCATGTCCTTGCGCCCGACGGCAAGCACATCTACCTCTCCGCGAACGATGGCCACATCTACCGTGCCGCACTCGAGGGCGGTGCAGCGGAGAGGATCACGGCCGACGACGGCTCCTTCCATTTCCTGCATGGTGTGCGTCCCGACGGCGCTGAGCTCGCCTACGTGGGCATCGAAGCCGGAGACTTCACACAGCCGGGACGCCTCCTGACGATTCCGGCCAGCGGCGGTAAGGCCACCGGCGTCGACGTCGGTGACGGCCATTGCGACGGGCCGGAATATTCGCCGGACGGACAATGGCTCTACCTGAACACGGAGTCCTTCACCGCTCTTCCCGGCCACGCCCAGCTCGCCCGTGTGCAGGTTGACGGGACCGGATTCCAGAGGCTCCTCGGCTCCGATACCGTTGACTGGTTCCCCCATCTCTCCCCCGACGGACAGTTGGCCAGCTACATCCGCTTCCCCGGCGGCACGGTGGGCCATCCCGCGGACCTGCCTGTCGACGTCGTACTCGTCTCTACCGGCGACTGGACCACACCGGTGGATACGTGGTCCCTCTTCGGCGGTCAGGGTACCCTCAACGTCAACAGCTGGTCCCCCGATTCCACCCGGTTCGCGTACGTCGCGTATCCGTTCAGCGATTCCGAAACTACAAAGGACTAACGTGACCCACCACGCCAACGGCACTTCCGACGGACAAATCCGCTGGGGAATCCTCGGCACCGGCTTCATCGCGGAGCTGCAAACGCAGGACCTGATCGAGAACGGCTTCACAGTGCAGGCCGTCGGTTCCCGCACCCTGGAATCGAGCAAGGCGTTCGGCAGCAAGTTCAGCATCCCCGCCGCCCACGAAAGCTACGAAGCGCTGGCTTCTGATCCGGATGTGGACGTCATCTACATTGCCACCCCGCACCCGTTCCATCATGCGAACGCGCTGCTGGCCCTGAACGCCGGGAAGCACGTGCTGGTGGAGAAGGCGTTCACCATGAATGCCCGTGAAGCCCAGGAGATTGCTGAGCTGGCCGAGTCCAGGGGCTTGGTAGCACTGGAGGCCATGTGGAGCCGTTTCCTCCCGCACATGATCCGCCTGCGCGAAATCATCGGGGAAGGCACCATCGGCGAGGTCCGGAAGATTGTGGCCAGCCACAACCAAAACCTTCCCAAGGATCCTGCCCACCGGCTGAACGATCCTGCCTTGGGCGGCGGCGCATTGCTGGACCTCGGCGTCTACCCGGTCTCGTTCGCGTTTGACGTTTTGGGCACGCCGGAAACCATCCGCGCCAGCGCCTCCATGACCGCGACCGGCGTGGACCGCCAGACCGCCGCCATCTTCGAATACGCAGACGGGCAGCAGGCCGTCCTGGACTGTGAGCTGGATGCGGCCGGCCCCAACCGGGCGGTGGTGATCGGGACCGAAGGGTGGATCGACATCGAACCCACTTGGTACAACCCCACCCCGTTTACTGTGTTCGATTCCCTTGGCAACGTCCTGGAGCGCTTCGACCGGCCCGTGAAGAGCAGGGGGATGCAATTCCAGGCTGCGGAGTTGGAGCGCCTGGTCAAGGAAGGTGCCACGGCGGGCGCCATCCTTCCGCCGAGTGAGAGCGTGGCCGTCATGGCCGCCATGGACGAGATCCGCCGCCAGATCGGCCTCAGCTACGCGGCCGACAAGGAAGTCGCGGAATAGGAGTTCCTGGCCGCGACACACAGCGCCGCCAACAGCCGCAAAACCCGGCCAAGCAGCCCCTAATAGTACGCAATCGTTTATCCCTTGACGGAACAGAAGCCGCCCTGTAACAGTTAGGCGTGGGCGCATCGATGGAGAACCACGAACGGACTGGCGCGGCGTCAATCCCCGGTGGGCTCCCTCAGGTTTCCACGGCCCCGCCGCCACTCCTGGAAGTCCGCGGACTGACCAAAAGTTTCTTCGGCATTCCTGTACTGGAAGACGCCCACCTTACCCTTCACCGGAGCCAGGTTCACGGGCTTGTGGGCGAAAACGGCGCCGGGAAGTCCACCCTGATGAAAGTGCTTGCGGGGGTCTACCAGCCGGACGCGGGAACGGTGCTTTTGGACGGCCAGGAAGTCAACTTCAGCCACCCCACGAAGGCCCACGAAGCCGGACTGTCCTCGGTATTCCAGGAGTTCAATCTCCTTCCCGACCGGACGGTGGCCGAGAACATCTACCTGGGCCGGGAACCCCGCCGCGGAGTCCTGGTGAACAAGGCCCTGATGAACGCGAAAACGGCGGAGCTGCTGGAATCGCTCGGGATCACCGCCATCCGGCCCACCGCCCAGGTGCGGAGCCTGACCGTGGCCGAGCAGCAGGTAGTGGAGATTGCCAAGGCGGTCAGCTATGACGCCCGGATCATCTCCATGGACGAGCCCACCGCCGCGCTGGCCGGCGCCGAAGTTGAGCTCCTCTACCAGATCGTGTCCCGCCTTCGGGAACGCGGCACAGCCATCCTCTACGTCTCCCACCGGCTGCGGGAGCTCTTCGACCTGTGCGACGTCATCACCGTCCTGAAGGATGGCCGCGTGGTCAGCACCGGCCCCGCCTCAGAACTCGACGACGCACGGCTGGTCCGGCTGATGGTGGGCAGGCCTATTTCGGCCTTCTTCCCGGACAAGCTGCCCTTGGCAGACAGCGACGCTGAGGGGCCCGGCGCCGAAGGCGCTGATGTTCCCGCAAAGCCGATCCTCGAACTGCACGGTGCCGGAAACGGCCAACTGGACGGGATCAGCTTCAGCGTTCGGCCGGGAGAGATTGTCGGGCTGGCCGGTCTCCAGGGCTCCGGCCGGTCAGAAGTGCTTCACGCCATATTCGGCGCCGCCCCTTTTACCCGCGGCACCATGAAAGTGGAGGGCCGGGAGCTTCTGCCCAAGTCGCCGCGTGAGGGGGTCCGGGCGCGCATGGCCCTCATCACCGAAGACCGCAAGGCTGAGGGACTGAGCCTGAACCAGTCCATCCTAAATAACGCACTGACCGTCATCAGATCAGTCTTCCCCCGCCGCACAAGAGCGGTCAGAACCGAGATCCCCGGTGTCTTCTCCTCCCTGGAGGTCGTGGCCCGGGACCTGGACCAGGAGGTGCAGTACCTCTCGGGCGGGAACCAGCAGAAAGTGGTCCTTGCCAAGTGGCTGGCCATCCGCCCCCGCCTGGTCCTGCTGGATGAACCCACCCGCGGAATAGACGTGGGCGCCAAAGTAGCGGTGTACCGGCTAATGCGCAAACTGGCAGCCGAAGGCAAAGCCATCCTGATGGTTTCCAGCGAATTGCCGGAGGTCATCGGCATGTCCGATCGGATCCTGGTAATGCGCGACGGGCGTCTCGCCGGCGAGCTTCCGGCGGGAACGTCCGAGGAAGCCGTCCTGCAGCTGGGAACGGGCGCCAGGACCGCATCCGGAGGTGGGACGTGAAACAGCGCGGCAGTTCCATCGATCGCCTGTCCTCCACGCAGATCGTTTACCTGGTGGCGCTGCTGACGCTGATTGTTGGTGCGGTGCTCGTCAACACGATTGGGCGGAATTTCTTCAGCCAGGGCAATATCTCCAGCATCCTGACCGGAACAAGCGTCCTGGGTTTCATCGCGATCGGCCAGACGCTGGTGATCCTGGCCGGCAGCCTGGATCTCTCGGTTCCCTATGTCGCCAGCCTGGCCAGCCTTATTGCCGCCGGCGTGATGGCCAACAACCCGGGCAACGTCCTGCCCGGTGTCCTGCTGACGTTGGGTGCGGCGGCGGTCATCGGCCTGGCGAACGGGCTGATCGTGGCCCGGCTGAATGTGCACGGGTTCATCGCCACGCTGGGCATGGGCCTGATCATCAGCGGCTACCTTGCCACCAATTTCAAGGGCAGCTTCGGCCAGACCCCGCTCTCGTTCCGGCTGATCGGGGCGACGGGCCTGGGGCCCGTCCCCATCTCGACCATCATCATGCTGGCCTGCGCGGGCCTGGCCATGCTGTTGCTGCACCGCACCCGCGTGGGCCACCACCTCTACGCCGTCGGCGGTGACATTTCCGTGGCCCGGACGTCCGGAATCCGCATCGATTTGCCGGTCATCACGGCTCATGTGATCTGTTCGCTGCTGGCGGGAATGGCGGGGCTTCTCCTCGCCAGCCGGCTGGGCGTGGGCAGCCCGACGGTGGGCTCCCAGGGCGGCTACGATCTGCTCTCCATCGCCGCCGTCGTCCTCGGCGGCACTCTCCTGGCCGGCGGCAAAGGGACCATCACCGGCACCCTTGGCGGCGTCCTCATCTTCGCCATGCTGGACAACATCATGTCCGTCATGCAGATCAACCCCTTCCTCAAGGACGTGGTCAGGGGCGTGGTGATTGTCGTCGCCGTCGCCGTGTATGCCCGCCGCAGGATCGTCAACAGACCGGAGCGGTTCAGCTCGAGGGGTTCCGCGGAAGCGCCGGCCGCCAAAGCTGCACCCGCGGAGGGGCCATGAGTACGGCACTGCCCTCCGGGCGCAGCGCAGTCCTCCGGCAGAACCGCGCCAGCCGTTCCCAGCGGCTCCTGCGAGCTGTGCGCACCCCCGGCGGGGCCGTCTTCATTCTGTTGATCGGACTCCTGGCGGCCATCATCGTACTGAACCCCTCCTTCGGGGAGCCGGGCTCCTTCATCCGGTTCATCGGCAGGACGGCTCCGATCGCCATTGCCGCCATCGGCCAGTACTTCGTCATTGTCAGCGGCGAATTCGACCTGTCCATGGGATCAGTGGTGACCATGCAGGTCATCGTTGCCGGGAACCTCATCCGGCAGGACGATTCCAGGGTGATTCCGGTCCTGATCCTGATGTTTGTGCTCGGCGCCTTCATCGGACTCGTGAACGGACTGATCACAACGCTGCTGAAGGTGCCCAGCTTCATTGTGACGCTGGGCATGATGCTGGCGTTGCTCGGACTGGTCCTCTACTGGACCGGCGGCGCGGCCCAGGGAAACCCGGCGGACAGCTTCCGCCAGATCGGGCGCGGCGGGATCCAGGACGTCCCGGTCCTGGACATCATTCCCTACCCTGTCATCATTCTGACGGCGGTGGCCATCCTGGCGTTCGTCCTGATGCGCCGCCCCTTCGGCCGCATGCTCATCGCTGTCGGTGACAACCCAAGGGCGGCCGAGCTTGCCGGCTCCCGTGTCTGGTGGGTGCGGACGCGGGCGTTCATCATCTCATCGCTATCGGCCACCGTGGCCGGGATCCTGCTCGTGGGCTACGCCGGAGTTCATCCGTCGGTGGGGCGGGGTTACGAGTTCACGGCGATCACCGCCGTCGTCCTCGGTGGCGTAGTGCTGGGTGGCGGACGCGGCTGGGTCCTGTCCGCGGCGGCCGGAGCGTTCGCCCTCGAGGCGCTGTTCACCCTCCTGAACTTCATGGGCGTCCAGGCCACCTGGCGGGACACGGTCCAGGGGGTAATCATCATCATCGCTGTGGCAGCAGCGTCCAAGTCATGGCAGCGCAAGCGCAAGGGAGCCACTTCCGCTGCCCATGACGAAAGGCACCGGCTAAGCGCAGCACCCATGCCCCACAAGGGCACCGAACAAGGAGGAAATCGAGTCTGATGCGCAAACACTCTATTCGCGCGATCGCACTTGGGGCAGCATTGCCGCTGGTGGTGCTGACCGCCTGTACCACCACCGACCCGTCCGTTACCGAAACGACGGCAACGGGTACCGGCTCACCGGCAGAAACCACTCCGGCCAGCCAGGAATGGTTTGACCAGGCGCTTTACGACGGGCAGTTCAAGCAACGCTCGGCAACCTTTGAAGGTAATGCCGACCAGCCCTACCTGCAGTACATTGCCGGCGACATGACGGACACCGCCAAGTTCGCCTCATCCGGGGCGCACAAGGTCTGCTTCGCCAATGCCTCCATCTCCAACCCGTGGCGCCAGACCGGCTGGATAACCATGAACCAGCAGCTCAAGGTCCTGCAGGACTCGGGGGTCATTTCCCAGATGGAGACCCGGGATGCCAAGGACAACGACAACACGCAGATTGCGGACATTGACTACTTCATCGACGAGGGAAACTGCGATGCGTTTGTCATCTCGCCCAACTCCACAGCTGCCCTGACCCAGGCCGTGGAACGTGCCTGCCAGACCGGCAAGCCTGTGGTGGTGTTTGACCGCGGCGTCGAAACCGACTGCGCCACCACGTTCATCCACCCGATCGGCGGCTTTGCCTGGGGCATAGACACCGCCACGTTCCTGACCGACAGGCTGAAGTCCGGCGACAAGGTGGTGGCCCTCCGCATCCTTCCCGGCGTGGATGTTCTGGAACACCGCTGGGCGGCGGCAAAGAAGATCTTTGAGGAGAAGGGAATCCAGGCCAAGGACTACTTCACCGGGGCCGACCCCACCGAGATCAAGAAAATCATCTCCGATGAACTGGCCACCGGCGACGTCCGGGGCGTCTGGATGGACGCCGGAGACGGTGCGGTGGCTGCCCTCGAGGCATTCGAGGATGCAGGCAAGGACCTTCCGGTGATGACCGGCGAGGATGAGATGAGCTTCCTGACCAAGTGGAAGGAAACCGGAATCGATGCCATGGCCCCCGTCTACTCCAACTTCCAGTGGCGGACCCCGCTGCTGGCCCTGGAAAAGATCTTCAAGGGTGAGCAGATCCCGGCCGAATGGGTTCTTCCGCAGAAGCCCATCCTCGCGGACGAGCTGGACTCCTGGCTGCAGCGCAATCAGGGGATGCCCGGCGGGCACTACGCCAAGTTCGGCGGAGAAGACCTCCCCGGCTACCCGGAGGTCTGGCAGAAGCGGCAAATGCCCTGACACGGCCCTCGCACAGCGTGGAAGGAACCGGCGTTGAAGGAACCGGCGTTGAAGGAACCAGCGTGAAGCGTCTCATCGGGATCAGCACGTGGGTCTGGGAGTCTCCGCTGACCGACTCCAACCTGGGCGGACACCTGGCGAGGATCGCCGCGATGGGGTTTGACGCCGTCGAACTCCCGCTGGAAAACGCCGGCGACTTCACGCCCGCTGCGGTGCGCGGATCCCTGGAGTCCACGGGGCTTACACCGTTTCTCGTCGGTGCCATGGCGCCGGGCCGGGACCTCGTGGCCGCGTCTCCGGCCGCCGTGGAAAGGACCCAGTCCTACCTCATGGCCTGCGTCAGCATGGCCGGCAGCATCGGTTCGCCCACTGTTTGCGGTCCTTTCTACGCCCAGACCGGCCGGGTCTGGCGGATGTCGCCCGGGCAGCGGCGCGAGGCCTATGCGGAGCTGCGCCACAATCTGCAGCCGGTGGCGGCCCGGGCCCGAGAAGCTGGCGTGGTCCTGGGCATCGAACCGCTGAACCGGTACGAAACATCGCTGATCAACACGGTGGACCAGGCACTCGAGGCGCTGGAGCCGTTGCTTGGCAACGGCGTCGGCCTTGCCCTGGACAGCTACCACCTTCACATCGAGGAGCGTTCGCTGGCTGCCGCGGTTCGGGCGGCCGGTGAACACGTGGTTCACGTGCAGGTCTGCGGCAACGACCGCGGCGCCCCCGGCGGGGACCAGACCGACTGGGAAGGCTTCCTGCGGGCCCTGGACGAGGTGGGCTACAGCGGACCGTTGAACATTGAAAGTTTCACTGCGGACAATGCCGCCATTGCCGTTGCGGCCTCCATCTGGCGGCCGCTTGCCCCCAGCCAGGACGAGTTGGCTGTCAGAGGCCTTGAATTCCTGCGCGGCATGTGACCCTACTGCGGCGCGAGACCGTAACGAACCACAGGGAAGTCACACTAAAGTTTTGGCATGACGCACACCATCCGGAAAGCAACCGCGGACGACGCCGGCCGGCTGGCCGGGCTTGCCGCGGTCACCTTTCCGCTCGCCTGCCCGCCGGAGTCCTCCCCCGCCGATATCGCGGCGCACCTGGCGGCAACGCTCAGCGAAGAAAAATTCCGAAGTTACCTGGCGGACCCGGACATCACCGTGCTGGTGATCGACTCCGACGGCGACCTCCGGGGCTACAGCATGCTCGTGGACCGTCCGGCGGCTGACCCCGACGTTGCCGCCAGCCTGACTGCACTTCCGGCCACCGAGCTCAGCAAATGCTACGTCCACCCCGACAACCACGGGCTGGGTGCCGCGGCGGAGCTGATGCACGCCAGCATGGTCGAGGCAGCAGCCGCCGGTGCCCGCGGAATGTGGCTGGGAGTCAACAGCCAGAACGCCAAGGCCATCCGTTTCTACGAAAAGTCGGGCTTCCGTAAAGTGGGCACCAAGTCGTTCACGCTGGGAACCACCGTTGAGCACGACTTCGTGATGGAACGGGCGCTCCCCCACCCCCAAGCGCGAACGGACACTTGAGGCCCCACCCCCAAGCGCGAACGGACACTTGAGGCCCCACCCCCAAGCGCGAACGGACACTTGAGGCCCTCAGATCCAAGCTTTGAGGGCCTTATCTGCCCGTTCGCGCTGCTGGCAGTGCTCCAGCGAGTGACGAATCCGACACGCCCAAAGGGGAATGGATGCCGCCGGCACCCGGTTGTCGCCAGCATGAAGATTGAGATCTGGTCCGACGTCGCCTGCCCCTGGTGCTACATCGGCAAGCGCCGTTTCGAAGCAGCCCTGGCCGAATTCCCGCACCGCGACTCCGTGGAGGTGCAGTGGCGCAGCTACCAGCTGGACCCCACCCTGCCCGAGCACTATGACGGCACCGAGCTGGAGTACCTCAGCACCCGCAAGGGCATGGCGCCGGCTCAGGTCTCGCAGATGTTCGAGCACGTGGCTGAACAGGCCAAGGGTGAGGGCCTCAACTACCGTTTCGACGCCGTTGTGGTTGCCAACAGCTTCACCGCCCACCGGCTGATCCACCTGGCCGCAACCCACGGCAAGCAGGACGCCGCCAAGGAGCGCCTGCTGAGCGACCACTTCAAGCACGGCCGTGACATCGGCAGCCGGGAGTACCTCACCGCCCTGGGCCTGGACCTGGGGATCGGCGCCGCGGAGCTGGATGAACTGTTCACCACGGACAAGTACGCCGATGACGTCCGGTTCGACTTCGAAGAGGGCCGCGCCCTGGGCATCAGCGGCGTGCCGTTCTTCGTGATTGACCGCAAGTTCGGACTGTCCGGCGCCCAGCCGTCGGCGATGTTCAGCCAGGCGCTCAATCAGGCCTGGCAGGAGAAGCAGCCCCTGGTGATGGCCGGCACCGGAGCCCCCGGCAGCGAAGGCGCGGCCGAAGCGTGCGGCCCCGACGGCTGCGCCATCTGACTCCGGCGCCGCGCAGCCGGGGTTTGCTGACAGATCACTGTAAAGTGTCTGTATGCCTAGGATTTCGGCCGCCACGAACGCTGCCCAACGAGCCGACACCCAACGCCGCATCCTGACCGGCTTCGGCGAGCTCCTGTTCACCCACGGCCTGCCCGGGCTGACCATGACTGACGTCGCCCGCCATGCAGGCATCGGCCGCACCGCCGTGTACAACTACTACGCGGACATCGAAGAGCTGCTGATCGCGTACGCACTGGATGAAACCGAGCGGTTCCTTGACGGCCTTCGGGAGTCGCTGCAGTCCCTGGCGAACCCGGTGGAACGCCTGGCGCTGTACGTCCGCGCCCAGGTGGAGGACCTGAGCCGCCGCCACCTGCCGCCCGGCCCTGCCATGGCCGCTGTACTCTCGCCGGCGTCCTTCTCTAAGCTCGCGGACCACGTGGGGGAGCTCAGCCTGCTTCTGCAGGACATCCTGCGCGACGCAATGGCCCAGGGCTACCTTCCCGCGGCGGACATCGTGCAACTGTCTCAGCTCATCCATGGCACCCTGTCGTCCAGCGCGGCGCGCGGTGACGGCAGCCCGGAAGCGGTGCTCCGCACCGTCCGGTTCATCCAGCTGGGGGCAGGGGCCCGGTTCGACGACGGGGGCCGTCCCGTGCGGTTCACCCAGCCTTAGTTCCTTACCCGGCTTTGGGGATCACCGGCCACTTGGCGCCGTCCACGATCCGGCGGCTCTCCCGCGGGCAGCTGAGCTTGCCGGGCGTCTGGTCCACCAGTTCGGGCCCGGTCAGCTCCTTGAATTCTCCCGTCAGGATCACGTCCACGCTGCCGTCGGACCGGCCGTCCTGGAAGTAATCCGATTCCGGCAGGTTGCGCTGGACACTGAACGCGGCAGACTGCCCGGCAGCGCCGGAAACCACCGCAGCCACGCCCCGGTAACCGGACTGCGTGTTGCCCACATCGGCCACGGCGAATTTCCTGGCCAGGAACTCATCGGCAACGGACCGGGCCAGGCCCGGCCGGTTGGTGCCGTTGTAGACGTTCAGGCTGATTTTATCGTTCGGGGTGTAGTCAAAAGTGGCCGTGGGGCACGCCGACACCGAGGACCGGCTCCGCTCCGCAGTGGGGATCCTGATCTGTCCGTTCATGATGGCCAGCGCAACGATGATGGCAGCGATAATCAGGCCCACCAGCAACACCAGCACCACGCCGTGGAGGATTCGGCGGCGCAGCCGGACGGGGTTGTCCTCGGTTTCGTCATGCTCAACGAACGTGGCCCTGAGCTCCCTTCCGGAAACCACGCGGTGCCCGTGCAGGACCGTAAAATCCCTGGGTTCCTTAGCCATTTATCACCAGCACGCGGGCGTGGATGGCGGTGCGCTGGTGCAGTGCGGTCCGGACGGCACGGTGCAGCCCATCCTCGAGGTACAGCGTTCCCCGGTATTGCACAACGTGGGGAAAAAGATCGCCGAAGAACGTGGAATCCTCGGCGAGGAGGGCCTCGAGGTCGAGGGTGCGCTTGGTGGTCACCAGCTCATCGAGCCGGACAGGACGCGGCGGAAGCGCGGCCCACTCCTTGGGGGTGTTGTAACCATGGTCGGGGTAAGGGCGTCCCTCGCCCACAGCTTTGAATATCACCCTGCAAGCCTATGGAAGTTGCCCGCCCAAGGGAACGAATGACCCAGCGCTGTTCCAAGGTTGTGGCCAAACGGTGACCATTGACGGCCGGCGTCGCAGCAAGGCAACATTCAGCGCCGTGCCGCCCCGGACTGCCAGAATGGAGGCATGACTGCACCCGAGAACCCAGCTGCCGCATCGCCGTCGGCTCCTCCCCTTGCCCTCCTGCTCGACGTCGATGGCCCGGTGGCGAGTCCCGTCACCCGTGACGTCAGGCCGGAGATCATCGCGGATATGGTGGCACTGGCCACGGCCGGGATTCCCGTCATCTTCAACACGGGCCGCTCGGACGCGTTCATCCGCCAACAGGTCATGGAGCCGATGATCGCCGCGGGCATGCCCGCCGGAACAATCATCCACGCCATCTGCGAGAAGGGCGCTGTCTGGTTCAGCTACACGGCTGCCGGGCCCGGCCCCATGCACGTTGACCACGAACTGGCCGTCCCCCGCGCCTACGGCGACGACGTCCGCCGCCTGGTCTCCGAGGACTACGCACAACACATGTTCTACGACGAAACCAAGCGGGCCATGGTGTCGGTGGAGCAGCACATCGACGTGCCCAGCCAGGACTACCTGGACGAACAGAAACTGTTCGACACCGACGCCATGGAGCTGATGGCCCGCCACGGCCTGGGTGTGGTCCGGCTGGACCACCACGCTCCCGATTCCGACGACCAGATCGACTACCGGGTGGATCCCACCATCATTTCCACGGACATCGAGTCCGTGCGCCTCGGCAAGGACCTCGGCGCCAGCCGCGCCGTGGAGCTGCTCGCGGCGCAGGGCATCCGGCCGCTTGCCTGGCGGACGGTGGGCGATTCGCGCACCGACTACGCCATGGCTGACTGGCTGCACCACAACGACCACGAGGTGAAGCATGTGGACGTCCGCCCTGCGGACGGCGTGCCCGTCAAGCCGTATGAGGTCCTGACGGCGGCCGATCTGGGGCTGGCGGAAGACGTGATCCATGACGACGCCGGCGGGGCGTTCCTGCGCAGCTGGCGGGACGCCCTGACCGGCTAGCCGCGCCGTACTGACATGCGCCGGCGGTAGCGGCGCCGCGTACGGTGCATGTCCGGCGCCGCGTACGGCGCCCGTCCGGCGTCCATGTCCGGCGCCCGTCCGGTGATTAGTCCTGTTTTTTTACGCAGGTTATTATGCAGGTAGGACCTCTATTGACAACAGCTCGGAGAAACACCATTACAGACGCACTGGTTCAGGATGAGATCTATTACGGCGGTCAGGCTTCCGACGACGGCAGGAGCCACGCCGAGGTAACGTCGCCGGCTGCTGTTGCACGCCTGAAACACCGGCCCGACGTGGTGCGCCACCGCGGCCGTTATGCGCTGATCAATTCCACCCGCACGCCGTACCAGGCCATGGTGGAGGACCTGTTGTTCATTCGCAATGTCCTGGCCAACGCGGGACTGGACTACCTCCTGGTCCGCGGCAACAACCACCGGCCCGTTATTGCGCTGGACTGGAAGGACCGGAAGAAGCTCAGGGCTGCGCTGGTCGAGGCCTGCCGCAACGAACCCGTTTACTCCATGACAGTGGACGCCAAGAAGAAGTCCTCAGTCCTGGTCGCCGACGGTGAGCTCTCCCTCAATCGCAACGCCCGGATCTTCCGGCTCTACCGTCCCCGCGTGGAGCCCGACGGCGGCTTCGACTTTGGCTCGTCCGCAGGCGTGCAGATCGAGCTGTGGAGCTTCGAGGGCAACCAGCTGATCCTGCCGATCGAAAACTCGCTGACCCGCCGGACCATGCTCAGCAGCGACGCCGTGCGCGGCACCGTGGAACGCTACGGCCACACCTGGCCCACCATCGAGAACATGTTCGCGGACCATGCCAGCGACATCAGCTTCGACATCGACATGGTCTTTTCCTGGGTGGATGGCAGCTCACCGGAGTACATCGCGGCGCGGCGCGCCCGGATGGCGGGCGTGGTGGTGGGCGAGGGCGATGACCATGAAGCCCGCTTCCGCCAGATCGACGAACTCAAGTACGCCCTGCGATCGGTATACATGTTCGCTCCCTGGGTGCGGCGCATCTTCATCGCCACGGACTCCCCGGCCCCGGCCTGGCTGGCCGACCATCCCACCGTGACCATCGTGCGCAGTGAGGAGTTCTTCGCGGACCCGTCAGTGCTCCCCACGCACAATTCCCAGGCCGTGGAATGCCAGCTGCACCACATTGAAGGACTCTCTGAGCACTTCCTGTACTCTAACGACGACATGTTCTTCGGCCGCGCGGTGGGACCGGACATGTTCTTCACCCCGGGCGGTGTCACCAAGTTCATTGAGGCCGAAACCCGCATCGGCCTGGGCGACAACGACGCGGAACGCAGCGGATTCGAGAACGCAGCCCGGGTGAACCGGAAGCTGCTGTGGAACCGGTTCGGCCGGATCACCACGCGCCACCTCGAGCACACCGCGGCCCCCATGCGGCGCAGCGTCGCGGCCACCATGGAGGAGGAATTCCCGCAGGAATTCGCCAAGACGGCCGCCAGCAGGTTCCGGGCTGCGGACAACATCTCCGTGACGAATTCCTTCTACCACTACTACGCCCTGCTGACCGGACGGGCGGTGACCCAGACGGCCGCCAAGGTGAGGTACGTGGACACCACCATGCGTTCCGGCCTGAACTACCTGCCCAAGCTCCTGTCCAAGCGCAACATGGACTTCTTCTGCCTTAACGACGGCAGCTTCCCCGAGGTGGAAGCCGAGGAACGCGCCAGGCTGGTCACGGAATTCCTCGAGAAGTACTACCCCATCAAGGCGCCCTGGGAAAAGTAGGGCTCAGCCTCCGCGGCCCACGCGGACCATCGGGATGCTCTGCGTTGGCGGGTGTCCGTGCGTTTTTGCCTTCTGCGGAATACGGACGCCGGCGGCGGCGAGACGCCGCTGGGTTTCGGCCGCTGTCACTACCTCGCCCACTGCCGCCGCGCTGCCGATGGGAACGACGGAGTGCACGATGGTGTGCTCGTAAACATGCACGAGGTTGAAGGCCTGGCCTCCGTCGCGGGGCCGGGTACCGCCCACGGGTACATTGAGGTCCTGGGTGTAGCAGGTGGCGGAGGCTACCGAAACGGGGATGCCGGCGAAGCTGGCCGTGGTGGAGTAATGCAGGTGGCCGGCCAGGATGGTGCGGACATCCGAGTTGCGAAGGACCGAAGCCAGTGCGGGCTGGCCGCGTAGCTCCACGAGGACGGCCAGGTCCAGCACGGAGGGCACCGGAGGATGGTGCAGCGCCAGGATGGTGCCATCCGGCGCGGGCGTCTCCAGTTCCGCGGCGAGCCATGCCAGCTGCGCCTCGCTGAGCTCACCGTGGTGGAATCCCGGGACCGAGGTGTCCAGCGTGATCACGCGCAGCCCGTTGATGAAGTAGCTGTGGTCCACCGGCGAGTCGTTTCCGGTCTGGTCCAGCAGCCCGGTTCGGAAGTTCTCCCGGTCGTCGTGGTTGCCCATGGCCCAGATGACCTGGGCGTTCATCGCTTTGCAGGCGGGTTCAACAATGGCCCGAAGCTTCGCGTACGCCTCGGGTTCACCCCTGTCCGCCAGGTCGCCGGTGAATATCACGGCCTCCGGGCGCGCCCCCGAGGCTCTGACTTCCTCAAACAGTTGTTTCAGGCGGGCTTCGCTGTCTACAGCGCCATACAGATGATCTGGACCTCCCAACAGATGGGGGTCGCTCAGGTGGAGTAGAAAATGACGTGGCCGGGGGTGTTCGGCCTCGATGAGCTCCATTACTGCCTTCGTGGTTGGTTGGAAGCGGCGCTTCCAGTGTCCCTCTCAGTAATATCTATCCAATCAGACATTCGGCCAACAATGTGCAAACTCCAGTACGCATGTTTGAAAAATCCTCGATAACGGGTAGTCCGGCGGACGCATACCCGCCTCGGTATGTGTCCGCCGGCACGAGGTTACTCGGGTAGGTGGCGGCTAGCTCAGGTAGCCGTTCGGATTGAGAACATACTTCGTGGCGGCACCGGCGTCGAATTCGGCATAGCCCTTGGGAGCGTCCTCAAGGCTGATCGCCTTGGCGTTGACGTTCTTGGCGATGTGCACCTTGTCATGCAGGATCGCCATCATCAGCTGGCGGTTGTACTTCATGACCGGACACTGGCCGGTGGTGAAGCTCAGCGATTTGGCCCAGCCGGTTCCCAGGCTGATCGAAAGCGAGCCCTTCTTGGCTGCCTCATCCACGCCGCCCGGGTCTCCCGTGACGTACAGGCCCGGAATGCCAAGAGCGCCGCCGGCAGCCGTGATCTCCATCAGCGAGTTGAGTACCGTGGCCGGAGCCTCCTGCGCTCCGGAGCCGTGGCCCCGCGCCTCGAAACCCACCGCGTCAACGCCGCAGTCAACTTCCGGCACGCCCAGGATCTGCTCGATCTGGTCGGCGGGACCGCCTTTGGTGAGGTCAACGGTCTCGCAGCCGAAGCTGCGGGCCTGTGCCAGCCGCTGCTCATTCAGGTCACCAACGATCACTGCCGCGGCGCCGAGCAGGTGTGCGCTGGTTGCAGCAGCAAGGCCGACGGGGCCCGCCCCCGCAATGTAGACCGTGGACCCTACGCCAACCCCGGCCGTGACGGCGCCGTGGAACCCGGTGGGGAAGATGTCGGAAAGCATGGCAAGGTCGAGGATCTTTTCCAGGGCCTGGTCCTTGTCCGGGAACTTCAGCAGGTTCCAGTCCGCATACGGCACCAGGACATAGTTGGCCTGGCCGCCCACCCAGCCGCCCATGTCGACGTAGCCATAGGCGCTTCCCGGCCGGTCCGGATTAACGTTGAGGCAGATTCCGGTCTTGCGTTCCTTGCAGTTCCGGCAGCGGCCGCAGGCGATGTTGAAGGGGACGGAACAGATGTCCCCCACCTTGATGAATTCGACATCCGGACCAACTTCAACCACTTCACCGGTGATTTCGTGGCCGAGCACCAGGTCCGAGGGCGCTGTAGTGCGTCCGCGCACCATGTGCTGGTCCGAGCCGCAGATGTTCGTGGCGACCGTCTTGAGGATGACGCCATGGCGTACAGAACGGCCAACGTTGGCCGGATTGACCCCCGGGCCGTCCTTGAGTTCGAAGCTTGGATAGTCAATGTCGATCAGTTCGACTTTGCCCGGTCCCTTATAGGCAACGGCTTTGTTCCCTGTCATCTCTTTCCTCCTGGTTTCACGGGCGCCCAAACGGGTGCCCTGCTGTGATTCACGAAGTACTGATGCACCCTCCCCGGCCGGATAAGACGGCCGTACCATCCTGCAGCGCGGCGCGCCGATATGCCGCGGCCGTGCGGGGTTAGCTCGAAGGATTTGGCCAGTCTAGGCCGGGGGGGTGGTGGCGTAACAGGGGCCAAGGTCCCGCATAAGGAGTTTTGCCCCTAGGCGAGGGCGTCCTCAATGGCAGCCAGGACCTCAGGTGAGTCGGGCTCCACCGTGGGGGCGAAGCGGGCCACCACCGCGCCGTCGCGGTTCACCAGGAACTTCTCGAAATTCCACTTGACCAGGCCCGGCAGCGGGCCGTTTTTGAAGCGGGTGAGCTCGGCATAGAGCGGATGCTGGTTCCTGCCGCGAACATCCGCCTTGGCGGTCAGCGGGAACGTCACGCCGAAATTGCGTTGGCAGAATTCGGCGATCTCGGCGTCGTTTCCCGGTTCCTGCCCGGCGAACTGGTTACAGGGCACACCCAGGACCTCAAAACCCTGGTCCCGGAACTTCCCGTAGAGCAGTTCGAGGCCGGCGTACTGCGGCGTGAAGCCGCACTGGGAGGCCACATTGACCACCATCACCGCTTTTCCCCTGAAACGGCCAAAGTCGGTGTCCGTTCCGTCGTTGAGCGTCAGCGGAATGGAGTAAAGGGAATTCACGGAGGGCGTCCTAACAAATGGGTCACGGCTGTCATTTATGGACAACGGCCAAGTGTGCGGGTTCGTGCCCTCGCGAACCGTGCCGGACGTCAGGTTACGGAGCGGGGGCGGCCGGGGCCGTCGTCGTCGGAGCCGGCTGGCTGTCGGCGGGTTCAGGAACCACGGCGGCTTCGGTAGTCATCGTGGCGGTGGGCTCCGGCTCGGGATCGTCGGTGGGCTGCTGCGTCGGTTCCTGAGTCGGCTCCTCCATTGGCTCCGGAGCGGAGGTAAACGTCGGTGCGAACGTGGGAGCGGGGGTTTCGGTTGGCTGCTCGGTCGCCGTCGGCTGCTCGGTTGCGCTACCCGCAGCGCCGGTGTCCGGCGTTGTGGATGTTTGCGTCGCAGACGGCGTAGCCGAATCCGACGGCGTTGCGGAGCCGGTCGGCGTTGCGGAGCCGGTCGGCGTAGCCGAATCCGACGGCGTTGCGGAGCCGGACGGCGTCGCGCCCGACGTCGGGCTTCCCGGTGCTGTTGGGGAAGCGGAAGTGGTTGGCGTCGCAGTCGCGGTGGACGACGGCGTCTGCGTCACCGTCGCGGACGGGGTTCCCGTCGCCGGCGTGGACGGCGTTCCCGTCACGGGGCCTTCCGTCTCCCCTCCCGTTACCGTATGAGAGTTGTCCGTCGAAACCGGGATCGCCCACGTCGGGTCGCCCGCCGGAGCATTGGTGCCGGGGGCGTAGCTGATCATGTCGATGTTCCCGAGTTCGTCCAGCTGTTTGATGGGCAGGAGCTTCCACTCGAACGGGTTGGCATGGGCACCGTTGAGGATGGTTTCGAAATGCAGATGGCACCCCGTGGACGAACCGGTGGTGCCAACCTTGGCGATGACTTCGCCCACCTGGACGGAGTCCCCTTTCTTGACAGCGATCCCTTCCAGATGGTTGTAGGTGGTGATCAGGCCGTTGCCGTGATCGATCTCCACACGGTTGCCGCCGCCCCAGGGGTGCCAGCCAACGGCCCTGACCACGCCGGCGTCGGCCGCATAAACCCGGGTACCGCAGGCGGCTGCGAAGTCCTGGCCCCAGTGGAACTCACCCGGAGTGCCGGTCAGCGGGCTTACGCGGAGGCCGAACCCGGAGGTTTCGTTCAACATTTCGAGGGGCGCCATCAGCGAGCCGGCCGGCGGCCGCCTCAGTTCGTCGGAGGCAACGTTCAGTTCGTGCTTGCCGCTCTTGGAGGTGGTCCGGATGTCGCTGCGGCTGAAAGAGAGCAGGGCATTGGCATTCGCAGAAATGCTTTCCGGCGCAATACCCAGGGGTTTCATGAACGCGCTGGGCCACAAGGGCGCTATTCCCGGACCGCCCATCGCGGCGTGCTCAGTGGCTGAAGCGACCGCAGCCGGCGGCGCGGGAGCAGGTCCCTGCAATCCGAAAGCGATCACGCCAATCGTCGAGACGGCGCAGACGCCGAGCAGCCGTACGGCGGCTAGGCAAGGCCTGGCGGGATGTTCCTCGTGTCCATATCCCCAGTGATTTCCCACGTTCTGACTCCTGCGATAGGCCCGCCAGACCCCAATCTCGACGGACTTACGTCTCCTATGGGACCACAGCCCATTGCCCCTGTGAACCCCCAAGCCCGATCCCGTGGGAGTGCTCCCGCGTAATTCCGGCCTTTCCGGCCGGAATTCCCAGCTGGCTCACAGCTCCCCGGGGCGGTGAGAATCCGCCCGCACTGTTCCCGGCAGGGTGCGCAAGAATAGAGAATGCGCAATGTCCTCAGGGAATGGCGGGCGGAGCTCAAGCAGACTTTCACCGGGACTCGGGACGCGGTGCCGGATTGGGTTGGCCGGCTCGAAGAGGGCGACGACACCGGGTATCACCTTCCGGGCTCCGCTGTCTGGGCCGTCCACGGGTCCATGACCACCATCGTGGCGGGCATCCGCGCGCTCCTGATGCAGGCCCTCCACCCGGGTGCACTTGCCGGCGTCTATGACCATTCGCGGTTCCGCGAAGATCCCCTGGGCCGGCTTGCCGGAACCATTCGGTGGATTTTTACCGTGTCCTACGGCTCCACGGCCGCGGCTCGTGAGGCGTCCGCGTGGGTACTGCGGCTGCACGAGTCGGTGCGCGGCAAATATGTGGACGGCCACGGCGTCGTCCGGAGCTACTCGGCCAACGACCCCGAACTGCTCCGGTGGGTGCACATCGCGTTCACGGACGCGTTCCTCGCAGCGCACAAAATCTGGGGCGGGCCCATCCCCGGCGGCCCGGATGCCTATGTGCGCGAGTGGGCGCAGGCGGGCCGGCTGATGGGAGTGGATTCGCCGCCGCTCAGCGAAGCGGAGATGCGGCAACAGTTGGACCGCTGGTACGACGACGGCGACCTTCGCTCGGATGAAAGAGTCGCCGAGATGGTGGCGTTCATCCGCAATCCGCCGCTGCATCCTTCGCTGCGCCGCGGTTACCGGATGCTGTTTGCCGCCGCTGTTTCCAGCCTCGAACCGAAATACCGGGACATGCTGGGACTTCAGCCGCCGCGGCTGGGGCCCTTTCCGCTTCCGGTGAGGCTTGGCACCAAGGTGACCCTCGGCGTCGTCCATTTGGCTCTGGGCAGGGTTGGGCCGAGCGAGCAGGCTGCGCGGCAGCGCCTCCGCCGTCTGGGGTTTGCGGCTTAGCCTGCAACGCAGCCGGACCTGCAAAACCGGGCCCGGAATGCAAAAAGGCCCCGGTCAGAGGACCGGGGCCAAACGCGGAGAATGGGGGATTTGAACCCCCGAGGGCGTTAACCCAACACGCGTTCCAGGCGTGCGCCATAGGCCGCTAGGCGAATTCTCCAGTAGCTTCTGAATCAAAAGCAGATACTAGAATACCTGAACTTTTCGGCATCGCCCAATTGGGCCGAATTGAGCGTTACGTCATCGCCTTCAGGGCCGCCTCGGGAGCACGTTATGGCGGGCTGGCACGGCCCTGGAGCCTGCATATGAAAAGCGTCCTTAACGTCAAAATGGACGCCCCCAATGCGCCCACTCTTACGGAACACCGTTGAGCTGCCGGGTCCGGCCCTTCGCGCCAGGCCCTGCAGCTCACAACCTTGAGCTCAAGTTGATTGCCCCAATCGGTGTACATACCCATGGTCCGCTCTGCGTCGAGGATAAGCAAGGGTTGCCAGTTGAATATCAGCGGACCGTTACCTACTTGTGCTGCTATCCGTGCTTGTCCGTACTGGCCTGGAGTTGCTGAGAAGATGGGCGCATGACGCAGCTCCACGCCTTGGTGACCTACGTTCCCGCAGAGTACGCAGAGGCGGTTCTCACTGCCATGGGCGAGTCCGGCGCGGGCCGCATCGGCAACTATTCGCACTGCGCGTTCACGTCACCGGGCACGGGCCGGTTCACGCCCCTCACCGGATCCCGGCCTTTCATTGGCACGGAGGGCCAAGGCGAACAGGTGGCGGAGATAAGGATCGAATGCGTGGTGGACGCTGAGCTGCTCGACGCAGTGGTTTCTTCCGTGCGCTCCGCCCACCCTTACGAGGAACCGGCATTGATGAGCTGGGAAGTGAACGGGCACCGCTCCTGAGCCAAACGCACCACCCCCGCGGACGATTCGGGGCACACCAAATCATCGGGTAAACTCATTGACGGCCCCTCATGTGGCGTCATCCTGTTGAACTCCCCCAGGACCGGAAGGTAGCAAGGGTAAATGGGCTCTGGCGGGTGCATGGGGGGTCTTTACTATTCCCCCACAGGGCGGCAAACTGTCAGCCCGGATTGGTAGGGTTTTCTCTGTGAGTGTTACAACCGCCCTTTATCGCAGATACCGTCCAGACTCCTTTGCTGACGTTATCGGGCAGGAACATGTCACGGAGCCGCTGATGACGGCGCTGCGAAAGAACCGCGTCAATCACGCCTACCTGTTTTCCGGTCCGCGCGGCTGCGGAAAGACCACTTCGGCCCGCATCCTGGCCCGCTGCCTTAATTGCGCCGAGGGCCCCACAGACACTCCCTGCGGCAAGTGCCCCAGCTGCGTTGAACTGGCACGCGGCGGTTCGGGTTCCCTTGACGTCATCGAGATCGATGCCGCCAGCCACGGTGGTGTGGACGACGCCCGCGACCTTCGCGAACGCGCCACGTATGCCCCGGTCCGGGACCGCTACAAAATCTTCATCATCGACGAAGCCCACATGGTCACATCCGCAGGCTTCAACGCCCTGCTAAAGATCGTGGAAGAGCCACCCGAACACATCAAGTTCATCTTCGCCACCACGGAGCCGGACAAGGTGATCGGCACCATCCGCTCGCGGACTCACCATTATCCGTTCCGGCTGGTACCGCCCGAGCCCCTTATGGCCTACCTTGAGCTGCTCTGCAACCAGGAGAACGTTCCCGTGGCGCCCGGAGTGCTGTCCCTGGTCATCCGGGCAGGCGGTGGTTCGGTCCGCGATTCGCTCTCCGTCCTGGACCAGCTGATGGCGGGCGCCGGTCCCAACGGGCTGGACTACGAACTTGCCGTGGCACTCCTGGGCTACACCCACGCATCCCTGCTGGATGACGTCGTGGAAGCCGTGGCCGCGTCCGACGCCGCTACCGTGTTCCGGGCAGTGGACCGCGTCATCCAGACCGGCCACGATCCCCGCCGATTCGTGGAGGATCTCCTGGAGCGCTTCCGCGACCTCATCATCGTTCAGGCCATGCCTGAAAGCGCCCAGTCCATCCTCCGCGGCATGCCGGCGGACCAGATAGCCCGCCTGCAGAACCAGGCGCATAACCTTGGCGCGGCCGAGCTTTCCCGGGCCGCGGACGTCACCAACACCGCCCTCACCGAGATGACGGGGGCAACGTCGCCGCGGCTGCACCTTGAGCTGCTGTGCGCCCGCATCCTGCTCCCCAGCTCCGAGCAGACGGAACGCGGCATTGCCGCCCGGATAGACCGCGTGGAGCGCCGCCTGAACTACGGCGGCAACGACGTCGGGACTCCGGCTGCTGTTCCGGCCGCTTCTTCCATTTCCCCTGCCGCCCCCGAGGCACCCGCGGCTTCCACCCCCGTGACCGCGCCTGCCGCCGCACCGGTTACTCCCTCTGCCCGGCCCGCCGCAGCACCGGCCCCGGCTCCTGTGGGCGAGGTCCACCGTGCAGAAGAGCGCAGCCAAGCGCCTTCACGGGAATCCCTCGCCCCGCCGCGCGTCTCCACGGCCGACTGGCCCGTTGACGAGCCGGCGACAGCAAATCGCGGCAGCTCCGGCCAGGCCGCCGCCCGTCCGGCCGGCCCGCCGGCACCGGCGGAGTCCACTGTGGCGCCGGTTCCCACTGAGCGGACGCCGGTCCAGCCGCAGGCTGCCGAACCGGTCCCTGCGAGAACCGAAGCAAGGCAGCCGGCGGCGGAAAGCCAGGTTCCGGCCTCCGGTCCCGGCGGCGACGTCGAGGTCCTTCGCCGGGCCTGGCCTGACATCCTGCAGACCCTGACCAAGATCAAACGCAGCACCTGGGCCCTGGTGGAACCCAACGCGCAGGTTGGCCAGTTCGACGGTCAGGTGCTCACCCTTGCCTTCACGACCTCCGGACTCGCCGGGGCCTTCGGACGGGCAGACCACTCGGAAAATCTTCGCCAGGCCATTCACAAAACCATTGGCATCGACTGCCAGATCAACGCAGTGTCCGGCGGCGCCAGCAGCTCAGCGAGCTCTGAGCCAAACCCAAAAGCACCCGTTAGCCGGGAAACTCCGGCGACCCCAAAAGCACCCGTTAGCCGGGAAACTCCGGCGACGTCCGCTGACATTGCCTGGGGTCTCGCCCCCGCGGGAGCGGCTGCGGCGGCGGGAGCGGACGCCGCACCCGCCGGGGCGCCGGTAGCCGTGCCCTCCGCCAATACTCCTGACCGGCAACCGGGCACGGGCCAAGCGCCTGCCCGCGCCGCCAGTGATGCTGGTCCTGCCGTCGCTGCCGGCCCGGCCGCCCCTGCCGGCGGAGCAAGCCCGGACCTTCGGCCTGCCCCGGGAACGCCCCGCACGCCGTCTGAACCCGTGCATGCCGGCGCCACTCCCGACGGCCCCGCTTTGGACAGCCCCGCCCCGGCCGGATCCGCGTCAACCGCCCCCGGTCCCGATCAAGCCATGCAGGCTGCGCCCGTATCGCAATCGCAAGACGCTTCCGGTTCCTACAGCTACCCCGACGACGACTGGGGTCCGCCCCTTGACGAAGATGCCCCTCCGATGGAGGAGGAGCCGCCCATGGACTGGACGCCGTCCGCCCCCGTGCAGTCACGTTCGCTCCAGCCCGCCCCTGCGTCAGTCGGCACGACGGCCCGTCCGGCACCGGAAGGCCCGGAGCCAATCCGGCAGCCGGCCGGGAAGTCATCCGCAGGCGGGCCTTCGGCGGGCCCGGCCAGCGGCCCGTCAAGCGATGATCCATGGTCCCGCGCCATGGAAGAAACGCCCGGTGTGTGGACCGTCGGTGCTGAGTCGAACGTGGGCAAGTCCGTGGAGGCCCCGGACATGGCGGCGCAGCCGGTTGAGCCGGAGCCCCGGACGCCCCACTACGAGCCAGCTACAGCCCAGCTCCCCCAGGCTGCGGAAGCACCGCGCCCGGTCGAGGCCCGGGAGCCGGTAGGTGCGCTCTCCGGAGCGGGCAGTTCCGCTGCCGGCTGGGCACCGTCCGCGCAATATGGTCCCGCCGCCGCGGCGGACCCGTCCCCCACGATGCCTGCACCCGATGTCCGAAGTGTTGCAACGGCACCCGCGGCATACGCCGCGCCGCAGGCCGCCCCCGCTCCGGCAGCCGCGGGAGCGGCTGAAACCGTGAAGCAAAGCCTGTACCAGCGGCTCTCCAACAGCCCTGAGGCGGAAGCCGGCCGGGCTAAGGCTCCTGCACGCCAGACGGAGGCCAGCAAGACCTACGTCCAGGACATCCCCAGTGCGGACGACGAAACGATCGAGGAATCGGGCGTCTTTGGACGCGCCGCCGTCGAGCGTATTCTGGGCGGAAAGCTGGTGGAGGAACGGTCGCTGGACGGCAGCCCGCTGCCGCCGCGTTTCTAGCCCGCCGATCGGGCTCGTCTGCTCGGCCGGACCGCCCGAGTGGTTGAGGCGGCAAGCTTCCCCTGCAGCGAACGGACACCGGTGACCCCGCGCCCGACCGCTTACGATTCCAACGAACGAGTCAAACGAACGAGGACATTGTGTACGAAGGTGCAGTTCAAGAGCTGATCGACGAACTTGGCCGCCTTCCAGGCGTGGGACCCAAGTCCGCCCAGCGGCTGGCGTTCCACATCCTCGAAGCGGACCCGCAGGACATGAAGCGGCTTGTCGAGGCCATCACCACGGTCAAGGAACGCGTGAAATTCTGTACGGTCTGCGGCAATGTCACGGAGCAGGAACTCTGCAACATCTGCCGCGACCCGCGCCGCGACCCGTCGGTCATCTGCGTTGTGGAGGAATCCAAGGACGTACTGGCCGTTGAGCGCACCCGTTCCTTCCGTGGCCGCTACCACGTACTGGGCGGGGCCATTAACCCCATCGCGGGCGTCGGGCCGGAACAGCTGCGTATCAGGGAGCTCCTGACCCGCCTCAATGACGGCGCCATCCAGGAGATCATTATCGCCACCGACCCCAATCTCGAGGGCGAGGCAACAGCCACCTACCTGGCCAGGATGCTCAAATCGATCGGCATCGCGGTCACCCGGCTTGCCTCGGGCCTGCCGGTGGGCGGCGACCTGGAGTACGCCGACGAGGTCACCCTGGGGCGGGCGTTCGAGGGCCGCCGCAACGCGCTGAGCTGATCCGACCGACGGCAACCCATGCAACCGCTCCCCTCCATCGTCACGGAACCCATCCTCACGGAACGCCTGGAACTGCGGCCACTGGCTGCTTCCGACGCCGCCGCCCTGCGCGGATTCCGGGGCAATCCCGCTGCGGTCCGCTATCTGTCGCACCAGCCGCTGAGCGCCGGGCAAAGCGACCGGCTCCTCACCGATCTGCTGACACGCGCGGAACGTTCCACATCCGATTGGTTCCACGTCGGCTGGGCCGTGGTGGTCCGATCATCGGGTGCTGTGATCGGCGACGGCCGCACATGGAACACGGCCGAACCTCCCCTGCCCGGAACCTTTCCGGACCGCCATGCCAGCCTCGGCTACCTGCTGCACCCGGACCACCATGGCAAAGGCTACGGCAGCGAAACCGCTGCGGCGCTGGTCCGCTGGCTCTTCACCGAACGCGGCATCTGCACCATCTATGCCGGCGTCTACGAAGCCAACACGGCTTCACGGCGCCTCCTCGAAGGCCTCGGCTTCGTCCGGGACCATTACTTCACGGCCAACCAGGACAGCCACGGCAAGGGGCTGGCCTCCTGGCGCTACCGGCTGGACAGGGCAGCGTGGAGCGGGCGGCCACCATACGGTCACAATTCCACGCCGCACGGCTCCCGGCGATAAACTGGGCACATCAGTTACGCCGTCGCGCCGTTTGGTTGCTTGGCACCGGAACCCCGATTTGATCCAGTGAGGGTGCGCGCATGAGTATGCCCACTACCGAAGTGAAGACCGAAAATCAGCCGCACGTGCTGCCCGTCGCTACTGCCCGGACCAAGCAGCTCATTGTGCAGAAGTTCGGCGGCTCCTCGGTTTCTGACGCGGACGGCATCAAACGGGTGGCGAAGCGCGTGGTTGACGCGCAGACGGCCGGCAACGAAGTAGTTGTTGTGGTCTCCGCCATGGGCGACACCACCGATGAGCTCCTGGACCTTGCGGCGCAGGTCACCGACTCGGCCCCCGCCCGCGAAATGGATATGCTCCTCTCTGCCGGCGAGCGCATCTCCATGGCCCTCGTGGCCATGGCCATCAACAAGCTCGGCGCCTCGGCCCAGTCCTTCACCGGCTCGCAGGCAGGCATGATCACCGACGGCATCCACGGCAAGGCGCGCATCATCGACGTCGACCCGCACCGGATCCGTACCGCCCTGGACAAGGGACACATCGCCATCGTGGCCGGCTTCCAAGGGATGAGCCGCACCACCAATGAGATCACCACGCTGGGGCGCGGCGGCTCGGACACAACCGCGGTGGCCCTGGCCGCAGCGCTGGATGCCGATGTCTGCGAAATCTACACGGACGTGGACGGCATCTACACGGCGGATCCCCGGGTTGTGCCCTCCGCCCAGAAGATCGACCGCATCTCCAGTGAAGAAATGCTGGAACTGGCCGCTTCCGGCGCCAAGATCCTGCACCTGCGCTGCGTGGAATACGCGAGGCGCTTCGGCGTGCCGCTGCACGTGCGTTCTTCATTCAGCCAGAACGAAGGCACCTGGGTTATGCCCGGCGCCGACGACAAGATCAAGACTCAAGAGGGAGTTGCCTTGGAGCAGCCAATCATCTCCGGCGTTGCACACGACCGTTCCGAAGCCAAGGTCACAGTGGTGGGTGTTCCCGATATCCCGGGCAAGGCCGCCGCGATTTTCCAGGTGATCGCCGACGCGCACTCCAACATCGACATGATCGTCCAGAACGTTTCCACGCACGGCACCGGCAGGACGGATATTTCCTTCACGCTGCCCATCGTGGAAGGCGCGGACGCCCTCGCCGCCCTCCGCGCCGCCCAGCCGGAAATCGGCTTTGAAAGCATCGAATACAACGAGCAGATCGGCAAGCTCTCACTGATCGGCGCCGGCATGCGTTCCCACCCCGGCGTTTCGGCCACCTTCTTCAAAGCCCTGTCCGATGCCGGCATCAACATCAACATGATCTCGACGTCGGAAATCCGCATCTCCGTGGTGACCCACGCGGACCTGCTGGACGATGCAGTCCGGGCCATCCACAAGGCATTCGACCTGGACAGCGAAGACGAAGCAACGGTCTACGGCGGCACCGGCCGCTAAGGCTTCCCGGCTCCCGGCTCCCGGCTCCCGGCAAATTAGCTCAGGGTACAAAGAACGGCACAGCGGCAGGACCGCTGTGCCGTTTTTTTTGTGCAGTTTTGGGCGCCGGGCTGCGCAGCTTTGCGGCAGCTTTGCGCGCGGCGGTTTTGCGCGCTACGTGATGTCTTCCTTGCGAACCGCGTAGTGATGGCCTTCGGAATCTGTCTCCACTTCGAAATGGGACAGATCCTCTTCTGAAGCTGCCTCAAAGTCGTCGTGCTTGTGAACAACGGGTGCAGCGGGATCACCCCGCGTGGCGGGTCCGAAGAAGAACCGGAGCCTGTCGGTCTTGCTCATGAAGCGCTGTATGGCCTTTGCCACAATTCCCACCCCCTTCCCTTGGTCGGGTCAAGCAGTGATGCATTGGCCGGTTGGTCCATGTGCCCATATTTTACGCCCGGGGACGCAAAAAGGCCCCGGGTACCGGGCCCGGAAATCGGCCTAGCGGAGGGACTTGTCGTCGGGGTTTCGCGGCACCACATACGTGCTGCCGTCAGGCCTGCGCACGGTTTCCCACTGCTGTGTCTCCGCTTCACGGCGGGCAAGGAGCGCCTTGTTCTCTTCGGTCATCTCATGGCCCAGCGCGCTGCGGTTGGCAGGCCCAAAAATGGCCCGCAGCCTGCCTGTGGCGCGCATGAACCTCTGGGCGGCGTTTTCCTTGTTGGCCATTGCGGATTCCCTTTCAGAACAGTGAAGTCCAATCCAGTGTACGCTAATCATTAGCACACTAACGATTGAGGGGAACGCTGATGAACCAGCGCCTGGCAGCAGCCGCCATCGAAGCGTCCGACGAAGACCTCCTGCTGGAGCATCAGCTTTGCTTTGCACTGACTGTTGCGTCTCGAAGCGTCGTGGGCGCCTACAAGCCGGTTCTGGACAAACTGGGGCTGACCCACCCGCAATACCTCGTGATGCTGTGCCTGTGGGAGTCCAGCCCGCGCTCCGTCCGCGACATCAGCGACGCCCTGGCCCAGGAGCCGGCCACGATCTCACCGTTGTTGCGCCGCCTTGAAACGGCCGGCTACATCACGCGCGCCCGTGCCGCCGGCAACGAGCGCGCACTGGCCGTGGGGCTCACGCCGAGCGGCGCGGCTCTCCGGCAACAGGCCACCGCGGTTCCCGGAACCATGATGGAGCGGCTTGGCCTGACCCGGGATCAGGTAGGCCAGCTGCACCAGGCAATGATGGACCTGATTGCCGCCACCAAAGCCGCAGCGGAACGTGACGCCGATGCCCGAGACGCCGCAGGTACCTAGCCCGTACTCCGATCAGCCAAGTCGCTGGTGAATTCGCCGCTCACGGCGCCGTCACGGCGACATTGAGCTGGGTTGACGGCCCAGTGCCGAAGCGGATCAGCCCCACCCACTTGCCCACCTCAAGCCCGGTCCAGGTGGCGGTGAGCTCGCCCGAGGTGCCGTTCTCAAGCGTGAGCGGGTTGGGACTGAGAGTAAGGTTTCCCGCGTCGCCGGCAAGGACCATCACTTCAACCGAAGCCGCCGTCGCCGCGTTGCCGGGGCTGGCAAACAGGTTGGTGGTCACCTTCCAGTCGCCCGGAACCGGGTCAGTCACCGAGACCGCCTCGCTGGCTGCAGCGGTGGCACCGGGATACAGCACCCCAGCCGGCGAGACCACGTACAGGTCGAAGTCCGCCGCGGGGTTGGCCGAGATGACCTCGAACCTGGCGAGTGACGAACCTGCCGGGACGTTCACTATCTGAACGTCATTGGCACCGTCCTTGACCCCGGTGTATGGACCCGGGACCAAACTGACCGCCGTGGAGTTCGCCTTGGCAAGCCCCTTCACCGTCAACTCGATCGGCTCGGGGCTGCCGGACGTCACCGGAATGACGGCGCTGCCGCTTCCGCCGGCGGAGGTGGCGTTGACAACAGCCGGTGCAACGGCGGTTACCGACCGGATGGCCACCGGCGAGCGTACCGTCACCTCATCCGAAGTCCAAGTAAGTGATCCACCGACGAACGCGTCCAACGTGGCACCGGAGTTGGTGAACTGAACCGTGAAGGTGGCCTTCTCGCCTTCTCCAAGGGTCACCACGTCCGGAGTCACTTCGGCAGTGACTCCCGGAACGTCGACGTCGGCACTGTAGGTCCCCGCCGTAAGCGCAGTGACCGTCCGCGTCACCGTCTGGGTACCTGTGAGCCCGCCGATGGCGATGGACGGGAGATTGACGTCCTTGGCGGCAACCGGAGCAACACCCAACTGGTAGCCCTGTCCCTGCAGGAAGCCGAGCCAGTCGGTGGGACCGGCGTCGTAGACCAGCCCGGGTGCTGCCATCCGGGCCGGATCGACCTGTCCCGCGCCCTGGGCAAAGACGTCGTGCACCGGAGATCCTTCAGCGTCCACCAGGTCATAGGCGGTGGTCATCATCGCTGACTTCACCGAGGCCGGGGACCACAACGGATTCTTGCCCAGCAGCAACGCCGCCAGCCCTGATACCTGCGGGGCTGCCATGGATGTTCCGGACAGGAAGCCGAAATTCTGGCCGTTGGAGCCGATGGGTGAGACAGCGGCCAGCACACCGACTCCGGGAGCCGCGATGTCCGGTTTCAGGAGGTCGCTGTTTGCTGCCAGTGTGGGCCCGCGTGAGGAGAAGCCTGCGATCTGCGGCACCGGTGGCGGCTCCAGGCCCGTCGTATCGGTGGACACCAGGCTCGCCGTCAACGCGGCGTCAGCCGTCACCACAGCCTTGATGGCGGCGTCCTCGAGGTGGACGGTCGGAACACTGTGCAGATCCACGTCCAGCGAGTTGGGCGTCAGGTTGACCAGGACCATTCCAACGCCGCCGGCCTGCGCCACGGTGACACTCTTGGCCGTACGGTCCACCACGCCGCGGTCGCAGATCACGATCTTTCCGGCGGTTTTGGCGGGGTCCAGGGTGCCCGGAGCGCAGAGGGCTGCATTGGCGTCGGGCGCGTCGGCCGCCTTCACACTGACGGCGAGCGCAAGGGGTGCGTCCGTAACCTCAGTCGCCATGATGCTGGCTCCGGCGAACTTCTCGCCGCTGGACAACTCCACGGTGCCGCGGAGGCTACTGCTGTGGGTTGATGCGGCCACGCTGGTCATCCATGGTGCGGCGTGGTTCACGGTACTCACCGCCGGTCCCGAGTTCCCGGCCGAGGCGGCCACGAATATGCCGGCGGCCGCGGCGTTCAGGAAGGCAATGGATACCGGGTCAGCGGCAGAGTTGTTTGTGCCGGAGATGGAAAAGCTCAGGACATCGACGCCGTCCCTGATGGCATCCTCGATGGCCTCCACGCTGCTGGAGGCGAAGCAGCCGGTGGTTGCGGGGCTGATTCCCTCCCAGCAGATCTTGTAGATGGCGAGCTTTGCGGCGGGGGCAACCCCGGAGCCCTTGCCGAAGTCGCGGCCGCCAACAGCCTGGCTGACATCGTAGTTGCCCGCCGCGGTGCTGGCTGTGTGCGAGCCGTGGTTGTTGATGTCGAGGGGCGAGTACGATTCCTTCGGCGAGCGCAGGTCGGGGGGAACGGTTGCTTTGAAGGCTTCGTCGTAGTAGCGGGCGCCGATGACTTTGCTGTTGCATTCGGTTCCGGCGAACTGGTCACCAGCTTCGCATACGCCTGCGAAGCTGGTGCCGTCCGCTTTCAGCATGGTGATCTGGTTGCCGGGCGACAGGTAGGGTTCGCCCACTTGGGGGCCTCCGGACAGCGGCGCCACCTGGGCCCCGGCAAAGAACGGATTGCCCGGGGTGTAGCCCGTGTCCAGCACACCCACCACAGTTCCTTTGCCGGCGTTGGCTTCGCCGCCGAACTGTTCGGCCCAGACTCCCGTGGGACCGGGCAGGCCGAGGAATTCGGTGCTGGAATAGTCGATTTTGTAGAGGGTGTCCTTAACGACAGCAAGGACGTTACCGTCCTTGCTCAACGCATTTGCCTGCTCCGCGGACAACTCCGCACTGAAGCCGTTCACGGCCAGGGTGTAACTGTCGCCGATGGCCACGCCTTTTTCCGCAGCCAGCCTGTTCTGCTGCTCCTCCAGGTGTGCCGAGTAGCGCTGGGACTCAGTGCTTCCGGCGTCGAGCTTTCTCCCGTTGGTCACCGCTGTCCCAGGGATCCCCTCGACGCCGCCTGTGTACGCGGCGAGGGGCTTGTCCTTCAGCATCACTATGTAGCGGCCGCCGTCCAGGGTGGGTTCATCCTCACCCGATGCGCTGCCTTCAAGCCCAGGTGGATCCGCCGGCGATGCGGGAGCCACGGGGTCGGCGGCCGCCCAGGCCGGCGCCGCCAGCCCCTGCCCGATCAACAGGGAGACTCCCAAAGCAACGGCGGCGGCAAGGCGTGTGGCCGGATTTCTGCTTTGAGTGCGGGGGCCCACATGCGGGTAAGTCATGACGTACTGCCTCCTAGGTTGTCGGACCGGTGGCGTGACCGGTCCCACGGACTGGAAGTATCCGTCCACGTTTGCGCAACATGGGCGTGAGGCCATACATCCAGTGATGGGAGAAACATACCGGAGAGCGGCTGCGGAATCGAGATGTTCCGGACAGATTTAATCGCCGAACCGCTGGCGGACGGAAAGTCACCGCGGAGCCAGGGGCGCCCGGCTCCTACGCCGACCCTGCCGGATTACGGGCCTGCCCCTGCCCGGCGTGCGACCAGGCCGAACGGCAGGGTCCATCGCTGGACTCCGGCGATAGAATGGACCAAATGAGGAGGACCGGTAATGCGTAAGGCCTGGATGCACGCACTCGTTCTGGTATCCGTTGTCGGTCTCTCCGCCTGCTCGCCTGGCGGCGGCCCAAGCCCTTCGCCCTCGGTCACGACTACGGCCACCAGCCCGTCCACGGCCACGCCGTCGCCGGACACCGAAACCACTGTGCCTGCACCGTCCCCTCCCCCATCCACGGTGCCCGCCACCGCCGGCCCGGGCAAGGGAAACGCCGAACTCGCCATCATGGTCAAACCTGCCGAATCGGAACCCGCCCAGAACTACACCCTGGTCTGCAAGGACGGCGCCCCGACCGCTGAAAGCAGCCATCCGTCAGCCGTTGCCGCCTGCGCGGCGCTGAAGGACAACCCCGCGGTGCTGAGCCCTGCACCCCGCAGAACGGACCAGGCCTGCACGCAGCAGTACGGCGGCCCGCAGGAGGCCACGGTCACCGGCGTGGTCGATGATTCGCCGGTGGATACCTCCTTCGCGCGCAGGGACGGCTGCGAAATCGGCCTCTGGAATGCGGCCAAGGACATCCTGGGGTCCGCGGGCGGGGCTTCCTAACCGAATGCATACTGTAAAACCCGGCCAGCAAAACGTGCTGCCAGCGGAGGCCTGGCAGCACCGCGAAGCAGCCCACCAGGCCCGGGTCCGGCGCTACGCCGACCCCTATCTTGCCCGACGCTCGGCCGGCAAAAAGCACCCCGTTGAGGATTTCCTCTTCACGTACTACACCCAGAAACCCGGCCAGCTTCTGCGCTGGCACCCCGGCGCCGGCGCCGTCCTTACCGGGCCGGACACCGCGGCCCGCTCCGCCTGGAAGTACTACCGGATGCTCGACGACGGCGAGCTCGCCGCGGCGGGGCTGCCGCCTGGGACCACGGCAGCAGCCTTTGACCGTGATTCGTTCCTGGCCGAACGCAGGGAGGCACTGCAGTTTGCCGGGATAATCCTGCGGGGCACGGCGTTGCGCCCTGCCCAGTTCGGTTGCTTCGGGCTGCACGAGTGGGCCATGGTGTACCGCCAGGACAAATTTGAGCTGCGCCACGAATACCTGCAGCTGCGCCTCGGAGCTGCGGGCACTGACCGCGTTGTGGAGGACAACAGGATCCGATGCTCGCACTTTGACGCTTTCCGCTTCTACACACCGGACGCCACGCCGCTCAACGAGCTCACTCCTACCCGGGACAACCAGCGGTCCATGGAGCAGCCGGGCTGCCTGCACGCCAACATGGACCTCTACAAGTGGGCTTACAAGCTATCGCCCGCCTTGCCCAGCGAGCTGGTCATGGATTGCTTTGAACTGTCCTGGCGGGTCCGTGCCATGGACATGCAGGCGTCGCCATACGACCTTGAGGAATGGGGCTACCCTCCCATCCGGATCGAAACAGCTGCCGGCAAGGCGGAGTATGTCGAACATCAGCGCGTCTTCTCCGCCGAGGCGCAGGAGCTGCGGAAGCGGCTGCTTGACGCACTGGCCCCCCTGCTCGACGGGATCAGGACGGACTGATGGCCGGAGACATGGATCTGACCGTCCGGCTGACGGAGGCGCCCGGCGCACCCGAGTACGTGTTCCGCCTGGTCTTCCGCGGCGGAGCAAGGGGGCAGACCGCCGCCCTCGAGGGGTCAACGCTGCCGGACCCCGGCGCTGCCTTAACCGCCGTCGAACGCTTCGGCGAGGAAGCCTTCTTCCTGCCGCGGCGGGCGGACATGATGTGCACCCAGCAATACGGCGGCCCGCAGGTAGCAGTTGTGACGGGGACGTTCCACGGCCGTCCCGTGCACAGCCGCTTCAGCCTGACCGACGGCTGCGAGATTGCGCGGTGGCGTTCCCTGGCCCCGCTCCTCGGCGGCACGGCGGGATCCACCGGACAGACCTGAGCGGGCCGGGCCCAACGCTCACCCACCTCAACAGACACGTCCCGAGTCGACAGGAACGTCCCGGGAGCCGCTCGGCCACCGGGACGTTCCTGTTGAGGCGTTCCGTGTTCAGTTGATGTTTGGCACGTTTCCCGCCGCTCGGTTTCCTAGCTTCCCGGAACCGCGTCGACCGGTGCGACCGCCGGAGCGCCTGCCGGAGCGCCTGCCGGCCCCGCGTCCGCGCCCACCTTGACGTTGACCCACGTCTTGACACCGTTTCCGCCCAGGCTCAGCCGGCCAAGGTAGGAGCCCTCGGCAAGACCGGACCAGTTGGCTGTTGCCGTGGCGGCCGTTCCGTTCGGAGCAACAATGGGATTCGGGTTGACCGTCATGTTCTCTCCATCCCCGGTGAACGAGACAGCCTGGATGCGGGCAGAGGCGGCTCCGTTGTCAGGGGTGGAGTACAGATTGGCCACGATGTAATACGTTCCGGCCCTCGGGGATTCCAGGTCCAGGAATTCACTGGCCGACGACGTCGCCACCTGCGTGGCCACGAGCTTTCCGCTGCCGTCCGGCGCGTAGACCACCATGTCCCAGTCGACGTCTTCTGTTTCTGCCTGGATACCAAGCCGGGCAAACGTGGCGCCGGCGGGCACCGTCACCTCCACGACGGCGTTGTGTTCGTCATTCTTGGCCGCAAAAGCTCCAGGCGTCTTGGTCACAGCTGTTTCGGACAGGGGCGCGAGCCCTTCGACGCCCACGGCTATGGGCGAATCCGAACCGGACACCAGGTCCATGGTCCCGCTGCCGGTGCCCGTGGCAGAGCTGAAGGAGAACGACGGCGCAATCCGGGCATCAACCGGACGCACAGCGATCGGAGAGCTAACGGTACGCGGGCCCTTCCACGTCAGGGTACCGGTGGTGAACTTGCCCGTCGGGGCTCCGGCACTCTTCACCGTAATGGTGGTGTCGAGGCTCTGACCGGCCTTCCTGAAGTCGAGGACGGCCGGTTCAATGCGGACATCGAAGCCCGGCAGGTTGACCTCGGCCTTGTACGTCCCGGGGACCAAAGCCGTGAGCGTGCGTTTGACCTTGATCTCGCCAACGAGGCTGCCGAGCGCAATGGAGGGCACGTTGAGGTCGCGTGCGGCCAGGATTCCCGGCTCGCGTCCACCGACGTCAACGCCTTGCCCGCTGAGGAAGGCGTTCCACTGTTTGATGTCCGAGTTGTACACCAGCCCCGGATCCAGCACGCGGGCGGAGTCAATGTGGCCGGCGCCGCCTTCGAACGGGTTCAGGTTGGGTGTTCCGTCGGCATTGACCAGCGGATAGGCGGTTGTCATCATGGCTGACTTGACCATGGCGGGTGACCACTTGGGCTGTTTGCTGAGCACCAGTGCACCGAATCCGGCGATATGCGGTGCGGCCATGGACGTGCCGGACATAAAGCCGAACTGCGCGCCGTTGTTCCCGATGGTGGAAACGCCCGCCAGGACGTTGACGCCGGGAGCGGAGATGTCCGGTTTCAGGAGGTCGCCTCCGGAAGCCAGGCTCGGGCCGCGGGAAGAGAAGCCGGCAACCTGGGGTGCCGGCGCGAGGGGCTCGCCGGTGAGGTCGCCCTTGACGAGGCTGACCGTGAGGGCCGGGTTGGCGGCCAGCTTGGATTTGAGTTCCAGGCTCTTGGGGGCGTTGACGTGGATGGTGGGCACCACGTGGTTGTCAGCGTCTTCGGAGCTGGAGGTGAGATTGACCAGGATCATTCCCAGTCCGCCCTTTGACTGGACCTCGAGGCTCTTCGCGGTACGGTCCACGACGCCGCGATCGCACACCACAACCTTGCCGGTGACTTTGGCGGGGTCCAGTGTTCCCGGGCCGCAGAGGTTCGGGGCCGTGGGAGCGCCTGCTGCCGCCGCGTCTGCTGCGACCACGACCGGAGCATCCTTGACCTCGGTTTTCATGATGGAGGCTCCGCGGTACATGGTGCCGTCGGAAACTTTTACTGTGCCCAGCAGATCACTGGGGAACGTGGAAGCTGCCACTGTGGTCAGCCACGGCGACGCGTGGTTCACCGTGGAAACCCCGGGCCCGGAGTTGCCGGCAGAGGCAGAGACAAAGACGCCTGCCGCCGCGGCGTTCAGGAACGCCAGCGCCACCGGGTCGGTGGTGCTGTTGGTGTTGCCGGAGATGGAGTAGTTCAGGACGTCCACACCGTCTTTGAGGGCGGCATCGATGGCTTCCACTGAGGCTGAGGAGTAGCAGCCGCCGGTATTGGGATCGTTATCCTCCCAGCACACTTTGTAAACCGCAACCTTGGCGGCCGGTGCGACCCCGGAGCTCCTGCCGAAGCTGGCGCCGTCGATGACCTGCTCCACGTTGGCGTTGCCGGCGGCGGTTGTGGCGGTGTGGGTGCCGTGGCTTCCCACATCCACCGGTGAAATCAGTTCCTCGGGGGCGCGGTTTTCCGGGGCCACGTACTGGAGGAAGGAATCGGCGAAGTACCGGGCGCTGATCACCTTCGAGTTGCAGTCGCTGCCGTCAAAGGTGGCGCCGGATTCGACGCCCTTCTGGCACTCGCCTTCGAAGGTGGTGCCGTCCGACTTGAGCATGGCGATGGTGCCGTCATTGGTGCGGTACGGAACGCCCATCTCCGCTTTGCCCTTGCTGCCGCCCTTGCCGCTGGAGCTGGGCGCAGCCACAGCTTCGCCTTTGAGGAACGGGTTGTCCGGGGCATAGCCCGAGTCGATCACCCCGACCACCACCCCCTTGCCCGCATTGGCTTCGCCGCCGAACTGTTTCGCCCAGGCCCCGTCCTGGCCCGTGAGTTTCAGGAAGTCGGTGGTGGTGTAGTCCGGTGCATTTTCCACGTCGGGTGCGACCAGGAGGACTTTGCTGTCCTTGGCCAGCTCGGCGGCCTGGCGTGCGGTGAGTTGGGCCACGAAGCCGTTGAGCGCCGCGGTGTACTGTTTCGCGGGCTTTGCCGAGTGCTTTGCCGCGACGTCTCGCTGCGACTGGCGCAGGTGGGCGTCGTAGGCTTTGAATGCGGGGCTCCGGGCGTCAAGCTTTCGGCCCTGCTGCGGTTTGGTGGCGGCGAGTCCCCCCGTTCCGCCCTCATATGTGGCAGCGGCTTCCTCAGCCAGGACCACGATGTAGCGGCCGTCCTTGTAGTCCGACGGGTTGACGTTTTTTGCCTGTACTGCCGTGGTGGGTTCAGCCGCCGCCGCGGTAGCGGGACCTGCTGCAACGGAGGAGAGAAGCAGCGGAAGGCCTACAGCCAACGCTGCCGCCTTCCGGAGTCCCCCGCCCCGGACAAGGCTTTTTCCTTTTGATTTCACGAGTGACTGAAACCTTTCATGAGGTACGGGTCCGGCGGTGCGGCCGGTCTCGGTCAGCTGGGAAATGGCAGCCGGAATAACAGATCCTGTCATCCGGCGAGACCAGCCGAGTCAAACAGTACAGAGTGATAGGGGAATATGACATAGGACACAAACATCATTTTCCTTTTGTCATTAGGAGGCTTAATCGGGGCACGACAAGGGGCGGTTTCCTACTGGAAACCGCCCCTTGTCCAAGCCAGGTTACTCGCGTAGGTTACTGGCGCGGCGTTCGGACCACCTCACTGATCCACGCGCGGGTCTTCTCATCGATGGGGCCGGCCACGTTGGTTGCCCGGGCCGCCCGATCGGCTTTGATTTTCTGGATCACCATTCGGCCCAGGCCCGCGAAAACTGCGGCGGCCATGACCGGAAGAAGCACGGACTTCGGTTTCTGAGCCATGCCGCAATCCTACTCAGCGGACCAGCGCGCCACCAGAGCCGGCGTCGTGCTCGGCCGCCGCGGCGAGTGCCCCAATTCACAGTCAACCGGCGAATGCGGCTTGACGCACTGCGGCCGGTAGAATGGGCATGCAAGCTCGCGGAGCGCTCTTTCCGCTGTCTTTTGTTTGGAGTCCGCAGGGCTGTAAATACAGCAGCAGACCAGCGTGAGACGGCACCACTCCGCTGCGCCCTTACCCAACGCTCACGCACAGGAGTTACCGGATGCCCCGGATCGTTGTCGACGTCATGCCCAAGCCCGAGATTCTGGACCCGCAGGGGAAGGCCATCGTGGGTGCACTTCCCCGTCTGGGCTTCACCAGCTTCAGCTCTGTCCGCCAGGGCAAGCGATTTGAACTGACCGTTGACGGCGAGGTGACCGATGCAATCCTGGCCCAGGCCCGTGAAGCAGCCGAAACCCTGCTGTCCAACCCGGTGATCGAGGACGTCGTCAACGTCGAGGTCGTCGAGGCCTGAGATGACTGAACTTCCCTTGATTGGCGAGGCGGTCGCTGTCGCGGCCAACCCGCGCCTCGCCGGCGCCAAGATCGGCGTCGTCACCTTCCCCGGAACCCTTGATGACCGCGACGCCGCCCGCGCCGTCAGCCTGGCCGGCGCCACTCCCGTGGCACTCTGGCACGCGGACACCACGCTCAGCGACGTCGACGCCGTCGTGATTCCGGGCGGATTCTCCTACGGGGACTACCTCCGTGCCGGCGCCATCGCCCGGTTCGCGCCGCTGATGTCCAGGATCATCGAAGCGGCCAATTCGGACGCCAAGCTGCCCGTCCTGGGTATCTGCAACGGCTTCCAGATCCTCACCGAGTCGCACCTGCTGCCCGGCTCGATGATCAAGAACGACCACCTGAAGTTCATGTGCCGTGACCAGGTCCTGCGCGTGGAAAACAACAGCACTGCCTGGACCGGCGACTACGCTGCGGGCCAGGAAATCACTGTGCCGCTGAAGAACCAGGACGGCCAGTACATCGCTGACGAGAAGACCCTGGATGCCCTCGAAGCGGAAGGCCGCGTGGTGTTCCGCTACGTGGGCTTCAACCCGAACGGCTCCCGCCGCGACATCGCCGGCATCTCCAACGCAGCCGGCAACGTCGTAGGCCTCATGCCGCACCCCGAGCACGCCGTGGAACCCGGGTTCGGCCCGGCATCCCTTGACGGTTTCGGCGGCTCAGACACCGATGGCCTCGGTTTCTTTACCTCCGTCCTGAACAAGATTGTAGGAGGCGCAAAATGAGTACCTCAGCTGAAACCGTCAGCAGGAAGTTCAACATCGACACGGTGGAGAACGCAGCCAAGACTCCTGACACCGAACTCCCCTGGGCCGAGCTGGGCCTGAAGCAAAACGAGTTCGACGAGGTCGTCAAGGTCCTGGGCCGCCGCCCGACCGGCGCCGAACTCGCCATGTACTCCGTGATGTGGAGCGAGCACTGCTCCTACAAGTCCTCGAAGAACCACCTGCGCCAGTTCGGCGACAAGGTGACGGACGAGATGAAGAAAGACATGCTGGTGGGCATCGGCGAAAACGCCGGCGTCACCAACCTGGGTGACGGCTGGGCCGTGACGTTCAAGATCGAGTCCCACAACTCGCCGTCGTTCGTGGAGCCCTACCAGGGCGCCGCAACCGGCATCGGCGGCATCGTCCGCGACATCATCTCCATGGGCGCCCGCCCGGTGGCCGTCATGGACCCGCTCCGTTTCGGCGCCATCGACCACCCGGACACCGCCCGCGTGATGCACGGCGCCGTTGCCGGCATCGGCGGCTACGGCAACTCCCTGGGCCTGCCGAACATCGGCGGCGAAATGGTGTTCGACTCCGTGTACCAGGGCAACCCGCTGGTCAACGCGCTGGCAGTCGGCGTCATGCGCCACGAGGACATCCGCCTCGCCAACGCTTCGGGCAAGGGCAACAAGGTGGTCCTGTTCGGTGCCCGCACCGGCGGCGACGGCATCGGCGGCGCCTCCGTGCTGGCCTCCGAGTCCTTCGACGACACCAAGCCGTCCAAGCGCCCCGCCGTCCAGGTGGGCGACCCCTTCGCCGAGAAGGTCCTCATCGAGTGCTGCCTCGAGCTGTTCAAGGGCTCCCTCGTTGAGGGCATCCAGGACCTGGGCGCCGCAGGCATCTCCTGCGCCACGTCCGAGCTCGCCTCCAACGGCGACGGCGGCATGGAAGTTGAACTGACCTCCGTCCTGCTCCGCGACCCCACCCTGACCCCGGGCGAAATCCTGATGTCCGAGTCGCAGGAACGCATGATGGCCGTGGTCACCCCCGAGAACATCGCCGCGTTCGAAGCGGTCATGGACAAGTGGGCCGTGGAGTACTCCTGGCTGGGCGAGGTGACCGACACCGGCCGCCTGATCATCACGTGGGAAGGCGAAGTCATCGTCGACGTCGACCCGCGCACCGTGGCCCACGACGGTCCGGTCTACGACCGTCCGTACGCCCGCCCCGAATGGCAGGACGCCGTCCAGGCTGATTCCTTCACCGGATCGGTTCAGGACGCCGGCCGTCCCTCCGGCCCCGCGGAGCTGGCCGCTGCCGTCACCGAGCTCGTCGCCTCGCCGAACATGTGCAGCAAGGACTGGATCACCAACCAGTACGACCGCTACGTCGGCGGCAACACCGCCCTGGCGTTCCCGGACGATGCCGGCGTGGTCCGCGTTGACGAGGAAACCGGTCTTGGCGTTGCCCTGGCCACCGACGCCAACGGCCGCTACACCTACCTCGACCCGTACCACGGCGCGCAGCTGGCACTGGCCGAGGCGTACCGCAACGTGGCCACCTCCGGCGCCGTTCCGATGGCCGTCAGTGACTGCCTGAACTTCGGTTCCCCCGAGGACCCGGACGTGATGTGGCAGCTGGCCGAGGCCATCCGCGGCCTGTCGGACGCCTGCATGGAGCTGGGTATCCCGGTTACCGGCGGCAACGTCTCGCTGTACAACCAGACCGGCACCACCCCGATCCACCCCTCCCCCGTAGTGGCGGTGCTGGGCAAGCTCGACGACGTCGCCCGCCGCACGCCGTCGGGCTGGCGCGAAGACGGCCAGGCCATCTACCTGCTGGGCACCACCGCAGCAGAGCTGGACGGTTCGGAATGGTCCAACATGCGCGGACACCTCGGCGGTTTGCCGCCGAAGGTTGACCTCGCCGCCGAACGCGCCCTGGGTGAAATCCTGATCAACGCGTCCCGCGACGGCATGGTGGATTCGGCTCACGACCTCTCCGAAGGCGGCCTCGCGGCGGCCCTCGTGGAGTCCTCGCTGCGCTACGGCGTGGGTGCCCGGATCGCCCTGCAGGACGTTCTGGACCGCGACGGCGTGGACCTGTTCACGGCGCTGTTCTCCGAGTCACAGGGCCGCGCCGTGGTTGGCGTGCCCCGCTCCGAGGAGGTCCGCTTCACGGACATGTGCACCGCCCGCGGTTTTGCCCACACGCGCATCGGCGTGGTGGACGCTGCCAGCGGCAAGCTGGAGATCAACGGCGTGGACGCCCTGTCGCTTGACGCACTGCGCGAAGCCCACGAGGCCACCCTGCCGAAGTACTTCGGCTAAGGCCAACCCCATCGGTTGCTCCGTAACCGCCCTTTTGAACCCTCGGAACGGCAGTTACGGAGCAATCGTTCGTTAAACTCGAGGCCGCCACCCCGCCTGGACCAACGCCGTGCGGATCTTGGCGACCGCAGGCTTCGCGTCGTTGAACATGTGGCGCTTGGAGATGCGGACTTCTGTCCAGCCCAGGGCTTCGTACCTCTCAGAACGGGCGATGTCCCGGACAACCTGGCCTTCATCCCCGTGGTGCTCGCCTTCGTACTCGATCCCGACTTTGTACTTCCGGTAGGAAAGGTCGGGCTCGTGATGCCTGGCCCCATCCTCTGAAATGATCGGGACGTTGAGTTCCGGTTCAGGCAGTCCGGCCCGGATCATCGCAAGGCGAAGGAGGGTCTCCTGCGGCGAGTCGGAGCCCACGCGGATAAGTTTGATCGCTTCCTTGGCCTTCCGCAGGCCCCGCTTCCCCTTATGCCTGTCGATCATCCGCTGCAGGTCCGCCAATGTGCACAGCGGCATGTCGCGATCTTCCAGATGCGGCCGGGGAACCCGGACGCAGCTGTCCCCCATGGCCACAAGCTCGTCGACTGACAGCATTTCCGCCATGTCCAGCCAGGTCCGCTCCGGTGTTGTCACCGAGATCCCGTCGACTACGGTGACCTCGTCGCTGAACAGCTTCATCCGGTGCACGATGACATGCGGCCGATTCAGATGGGCCTCGCCCTCAGGCCTGATGACATGAAACATATCCGGTGATCCCTTCTGCTGACGTCGCGGCAGCACGAGGAGTTCCGCCGCGGTGAGGTGCGATGCGGCACATCGCTCATTGACCTCAATGAAAGGCCGCACCCTGATGCTCAAGGGGAGCTCCGCCGTCGGGCTTGCCGATCGGATCCCCTTGCCCAGGCGATACAGGCTGCGGTGCCGCAGCCGCTTGTGCGACACCCCGGCGCGAGCCGCATCCACCACAGTGAAGGGTCGGTCCTGAAAATCATCCGGCAGCGGACGTGCAGTCTTCATGGGTTCATGAGAGCAGAATGCCGCCTGAGCCCGCAGAAGTTATCCACAAACTCCATCGACTGCTCCGTAACTGCCGTTATGAGCGTTCAAAAGGGCGCCTGTGGAGCAATCGATCGGGTCAGTCGTCGCTGCGGAGCTCGCGTTGGCGGGCGCTGAGGAGTTCGAGTTCGGGGCGGTAGGCGACAAAGCGTTCGACGGCGGTGAGCACCTCCACGACGTGCGCCCGGTCGGCTCCCACCAGGCCGGCGCCCAGCTGCGTCCGCCGGTATTGCTCGTGGTCCCCCACCTCGGCCACTGAGACCTCAAAGCGGCGCTTCAGCTCCGCGAGCAGCGGCCGCACCACGGACCGCTTCTCCTTGAGGCTGTGCACGTCGCCCAGCAGGATGTCGAACTCAATCCATCCGATCCACATGGACTAATCGTATCGACGCGGTCAGGACCGGGTCAGATGGTGAGTTCGCCCATGCGGTCCCAGCCGTCGCCGTCGAGCTGGCGGCTGATGATCTGCGGCGTCTCGGCCAGGGCCTGCGGCATGTCCGCCATGGCCTTCCGGAAATGTGCGCTATTGACATGGTCACCGGCGGCGTCGTCCTTGAAGGCCTCCACGAGGACGAATTCGTTGGGGTCCTCGACGCTGCGGGACCAGTCGAACCACAGGTTGCCCGGCTCCTGCCTCGTGGCCCTAGTGAAGTCCTCCACCAGGCCGAGCCACTTTCCGGACCAGTCAGGCTTGACCTTGAATTTGACGACAATGAAGATCATGCGGGGCTATGCCTTTCGTTGTGTTTGTCCGGTGAGCCCGGCGGCGAGGGAATGCTCGCACTCGTCGATGGCCTCCCGGGCCCATTCCTGCTGCTGGGGCGTGCCCACCCGTTCCGCCCACTGCTCCGCCAGCTGGAACTCGACCAGGGCCTCGGTGAAACGCCCGGCCTGGTGCATGGTCCAGCCGAGGTTGTTGTGCAATGAGACCATCCAGCGCCTGGTCCGCGGATCGTGCACCGTGGAGGCGTACTCGAGGGCGCTGCGGGTCCAGGATTCGGCATGCGCGGAGTCCGCGATCGCCAGCATGTGCAGCGCATCAACCGCGAGGAACTCCTCGCTGAGGTGGTCCGCGAGTTCCGCCGCCTGTTCAAAGAGCGGCACGGCCATCGCCGCATGGCCACTGGAGTTCAGCAGCCGGCCGCGTTCCAGCAGCACCCTGACACCCACAGTGGGTTCGTCGGCATCAATCGAATCCAGCAGGGCGTCGGCTTCCTCGTAGCGGCCCTGCAGTCCGATGGCCCGCCCAAGCTGGGTTGCGAGCTCGGCCTGTTCGTCGGCGTCGTATTTTCCGTCTTCAGCAGCCGCCCGGAAACGGGCTTCCGATCCGGCGGGATCGTCGAAGTTCCACAATTGGTCAAGGGTTTTCTGTTCCAGCATCCACCTGCTCCTGATCAGCTTTCACCTGCGGCCAGTTCGTGTGCACTCCCAATGTATCGGGAAGTGACATGTCTTTGTGCGCGTCCCGCGACCGCGCTGCCGGCAGCGTAGAACCAGTTGGACGGCCTGCTGAAGGCGGTAATTTTCAGGAACACCCGCTCCTGTCCGTCAACTTCGACTTCGAACGATTCCTCCCCGCGCACCGGGTGCCCGGGCAGGCTTCCGTACCCGAAACCAGCGCTTTGCGGACCATCCCCGGGCACCGGCCGGTGCACCCACACCACCTCGCAGGGGGCGTTAATCCGGAAAGGCCCGACGCCGAATCCGCTCACCACGCGGGCGCCGGGCACCACGACGTCGGAGTCGGTACGGACGCGCAGCCCGGACCGCTTCTGCAGCTGCCAGGTCAGGATTCCCTGGGCCACCCTGCGGTACAGTGCCAGGCCTTCGCCGAGGTAGGCCCGGGTCACCACGCAGGGGTAGCCCTCCGGGGGCTGTCCGTGCTCGGTGGAGCCAATGCCCGGATAGTTCAGTTCGCCGCGGACTATGCGTCCGGCGCCGGGACCGCTCATGCGCCATCACCCCGGGCCAGGCCCGCCCAGCCCAGCTGCTCCCGCTGCTTTCGGCTGAGTGAGGCCACCACCAGATCGTAAGAGTCCTCCACCATGTCCCGGATCATGTCATCCGGCAGCGCCCCGTCCAGCCGGACGCCGTTCCAGTGCGTTTTGTTCATATGCCAGGCGCCGGTGATCTCGGGATGGATCGCCCGCAGCTGTTCCGCCAGGGCCGGCTCGCATTTGAGGCTCACGGACCAGTCCGCCGGGTCCATGGCGGATAACGCGAACATCTTCGCGTCCTGCCGCGCACCACCCGCCACGGCCGCCCGCACCTTGAAAACGGACGTCTCCGGGCCGAACGGAAAGTCCTCAAAGGCACCGGGGAAGCTCAGGCAGATCTCGCGGAGGGTGGCAACGTCCATGACACGAGCCTATCCGGCGGTGCGGGCAGCACCGGTGCTGTGCAGTTCTTCCGGGTGGGTGCCGCTGGGTGGCGCCGCTAGATGCCCACCCGCCACCCTTCGCGGGCGGGGCATGAGTTGACCACCACATCCAGTCCGGCGGCCTTGGCACGGTCCACGGCGGCGTCGTCGAAGACGCCGAGCTGCAGCCACACCGCCCTGGCGCCCACGGCAATCGCCTGGTCGATGACAGCCCCCACCCTGTGGGAGTTCACAAAGCAGTCCACGACGTCGATCGGGTGCTTTTCGGCGGGGATGTCCGGCAGGGAGCGGTAGCCCTTCTCCCCGTGGACGTCGTCACCCGGCAGGTTGACCGGAATGATTTCCATCCCCATCCGGTCACGGACAAACAGCGAGACGTCGTACGCCGAGCGCCACTCGTTGGTGGTGAGGCCCACGATTGCCCACGTGCCTTTGGTTCGCATGAGGCGGTCAATGACTGCCGGATCGTTAACGTGGGCCATACATCAACCTTACTCCTGCGGCCTTTGAGGCCAATTGTCGAATAAATGAATGAGCTCCCCGGCCGCCTCCGGCGATGAACGAATATTACAGCGCGGAACGGCCGGATTTTGTGAAATCGTGCATCTCCGTTCTAGTTGGTAGTGACCATCCCGAGCGGCCGAGAGACCTGGATCGATGAAGCCGCAGCAACCCCCGGTGACGTGAGACGACCATTCCCACGTGACTGTTCCTCCGCTTTCGACTGAGCTTCCGATTGGGCTTTCGATTGGACCACGAGGAACTACGGGTGCTACTGCCAGGACCGATGGAGTGCTGTAATGACCCCTGAGACTACTTCTGCCGTGCCCACCTTTGCCCGGATTCCGTCCGAGGCCACAACCCCACAAACCACTTCGGACGCGACGGCGAACGAAGCAGGGCTGCGTGACGCGCCCGGCTCCTCTCGCGGCTCTTCGGGATGGTCCCTGACCGAGCCCACGGACGGCGCAGTGCACGGCGTCCCCACTGACGGGCCGGCGCGTCACCGCGGCACCACCGCCCAGCCTGGCACCGCACCAACGGCCGTGGCCGACACGGTAGCTTTCTGGGAAAAACAGGCCCTCCGCCTCGACTGGGCGGCGTCCGCCGAAGGACCGGCCAACGGCCACATCAACGGCAAGCCATGGCACACCGCCCACCGGCGCATCCCGGCAGATCCGGAAGCCGGCACCGGTCCCGACATCACCTGGTTCGAGGGCGGCAAGCTCAACGTCGCCTACAACTGCGTGGACCGCCACGTTGCCGCCGGCCGCGGGGACAAGGTAGCGCTCCACTTCGAGGGTGAGCCCGGCGACCGCCGCGACATCACGTACGCAGAACTCCAGCGCGAAGTATCCAAGGCCGCCAACGCGCTCCTCGCGCTGGGCATCACCAAGGGCGACCGCGTGGTCATCTACCTCCCGGTGATCCCCGAAACCGTCATCATCACCCTCGCGGTGGCCCGCATCGGTGCCGTCCATTCCCTCGTATTCGGCGGCTTCTCCGCCGAGGCCCTGAGATTCCGCGTGGAGGACACCGGGGCCAAGCTCCTGGTCACAACGGACGGCCAGTTCCGCCGGGGCGCGGCCGTTCCGGTCAAGGACAACGCAGACGCGGCGGTTGCCGGCGACAACGCCGTCGAGCACGTCCTGGTAGTCAACCGCACCACCCCCGCGGACCAGTTGGCAGATGTCCCTATGACTGAAGGCCGCGATGTGTGGTGGCACGACGTCGTCGGGAAGGCCTCCGAGGTCCACGAGGCCGAGGCGTTCGACGCCGAGACTCCCCTCTTCATCATGTACACCTCCGGGACCACCGGTAAGCCGAAAGGTCTGGTGCACACCTCCGGCGGTTACCTGACGCAGGCGTCCTGGAGCTTCGAGCACCTGTTCAGCAACCCGGACCCGGCACTCCGGGACCAGGACGTGCACTGGTGCACAGCGGACCTGGCCTGGGTCACGGCGCACACCTATGAGCTTTACGGCCCGCTGTCCAACGGCGTTACCCAGGTGATCTTCGAAGGCACGCCGAACACCCCGCACCCGGGCCGGCACTTCGAGATCATCGAACGCTACGGCGTCACCCAGTACTACACGGCACCCACCCTGGTCCGCTCACTCATGGGCTGGTTCCCGGACGGCGTCCCCGACACCTACAACCTCTCCTCCATCCGGATGCTCGGAACCGTGGGCGAAGCGGTCAACCCCGAAGCCTGGCGCTGGCTGCGACAGAACGTCGGCGCCGGCACCGCACCCGTAGTGGACACGTGGTGGCAGTCCGAAACCGGCGCCACCATCCTCTCCCCCGCCCCGACGGACACGGACTTCAAGCCCGGCTGCGCTGCGCGCCCGCTGCCCGGCGTCAGCACCCGGATCGTGGACGACGCCGGCAATACGGTTCCGCCGGGCGTTCAGGGATTCATCGTGGTGGACGCCCCTGGGCCCGCGATTGCCCGCACCGTCTGGGGCAACCCACAGCGGTACTTCGATTCGTACTGGCGCAAGTATGCCGAGCAGGGCTGGTTCCTGGCCGGCGACGGCGCCAAATACGACGACGACGGCGACATCTGGATCCTGGGACGGGTGGATGACACCCTCAACGTCTCCGGCCACCTGCTCTCCACGATCGAAATCGAATCGGCCCTCGTCTCCCACCCGTCGGTGGTGGAGGCCGGCGTCTGTCCGGTGACGGACCCCAAGACCGGCCACGCCGTCGTCGCCTTCGTTGTCCTGAAGGCCGGGGTACCCACGGATGTGGCCGCCGACCTCCGCAACCACGTCGCGAAGGAGATCGGGCCGATTGCCAAGCCGCGCGACGTCGTCGTGGTTCCCGACGTGCCCAAGACGCGCAGCGGCAAGATCATGCGCCGGCTGCTCACCCAGCTTTTCGAGGGCACCGCCCTCGGCGACACAACATCACTCCAGAACGAACCGGCGATTGCCGGAATCCAGGAGGCCGTGGCCGGCTACGCCGCCGCGTCTCCCCGCAACGGACAGAAGTAAAGGAAGAATCATGAACGACATCAGCAACGTTGCCCGTCTTTCCGAGCCGCTTAAGTTCGCCTACTGGGTGCCCAACGTATCCGGCGGCCTGGTGGTCTCCACCATCGAACAGCGCACCGGCTGGGACTTCGACTACAACAAGAAGCTGGCCCGGATCGCCGAGAACTCCGGCTTCGAATACGCCCTGACCCAGACCCGCTACGCCGCTTCCTACGGTGCGGACAAGCAGCACGAGGCAACGTCCTTCAGCCTCGCGCTACTGGCAGCCACGGAGCGGATCAAGGTCATCTCCGCCGTCCACCCCGGCATGTGGCACCCCGGCGTGCTGGCCAAATACATCATTACCGCGGACCACATCTCCAACGGCCGCGCCGCCGTGAACATCGTCTCCGGCTGGCTCAAGAACGAGTTCACCAACTTCGGCCTCGAATGGCTGGAGCACGATGAACGCTACGTCCGCACCGAGGAATTCATCAAGGTCCTCCGCGGACTCTGGACCGAGCAGGAGTACAGCCAGTCCGGCAAGTACTACAACATCACCGATTTCACCCTGAACCCGGCCCCGGTGGATGTTCCGGGCCGCGCCCACCCGGAGATCTTCTTCGGCGGCAACTCCACCGCAGCCCAGGCCACCGCCGGCCGCGTGGCGGACTGGTACTTCTCCAACGGCAAGGACCTGGAGGGCTTCAAGGAGAACATCGCAGGGGTGGTTGCGGCCGCCGGAGAGACGCAGCGCGGAACCGAAGGTGCACTGGCTTCGCCAAAGTTCGGCCTCAACGGCTTCGTCATCGCCCGCGACTCCGAAAAGGAAGCCCGCGACACCCTCCGCGAAATCGTGGCGAAGGCTCACAAGCCCGCAGTCCAGGGCTTCCGCGACGCCGTCCAGGAAGCCGGCGCGTCCACCAAGGACGGCAAGGGCATGTGGGCCGATTCGAGCTTCGAGGACCTGGTCCAGTACAACGACGGCTTCAAGACCCAGCTGATCGGCACGCCGGAACAGATCGCCGAGCGGATCGTGGCGTACAAGAAGATCGGCGTGAACCTGTTCCTCACCGGCTACCTGCACTTCCAGGAGGAAGTCGCCGCGTTCGGCCAGGACATCCTGCCGATCGTCCGCGAGCTCGAAGCGGACCTGGCCCGCAGGAACGGCACCGAACTGGACTTGTCCGGTACACCCGTTGCTGCCGCCAATGCCGGGCTGGTGAACGCGTAATGGCCGACCGCAAGTTCGGCTTCCGCACCCGCGCCCTGCACGCCGGCGGCACCCCCGACGCCGAGCACGGCGCCCGTGCCGTACCCATTTACCAGACCACATCCTTTGTGTTCAAGGACACCCAGGACGCCGCCAACCTCTTCGCACTGCAGAAGTACGGCAACATCTACTCGCGCATCGGCAACCCCACCGTAGCGGCCTTCGAGGAGCGCATAGCGTCCCTCGAAGGCGGCATCGGCGCGGTCGCGACGTCGTCGGGCATGGCCGCGGAATTCATCACTTTCGCCGCGCTCACCCAGGCGGGCGACCACATTGTGGCAGCCTCCCAGCTGTACGGCGGAACAGTCACCCAGTTGGACGTCACCCTGCGCCGTTTCGGCGTGGACACCACGTTCGTTCCCGGCACCGACCCCGCGGACTACGCCGCTGCCGTCCGGGAGAACACCAAGGCGATCTTCGTCGAGGTGGTGGCCAACCCGTCGTCGGAGGTCCAGGACCTGGCGGCCCTGGCGAAGGTAGCGAACGACGCCGGCATCCCCCTGGTGGTCGATGCCACCTTGAGCACGCCGTACCTCGTGCGGCCGATCGAGCACGGCGCGGATATCGTGATCCACTCCGCCACCAAGTTCCTCGGCGGCCACGGCACCACCCTCGGCGGCGTGATCGTGGAGAGCGGCCGGTTCAACTGGGGCAACGGCAAGTTCCCCACCATGACCGAGCCGGTGGCCTCCTACGGCAACGTCTCCTGGTGGGGCAACTTCGGCGAGTACGGTTTCCTGACCAAGCTCCGCTGCGAGCAGCTGCGCGACATCGGTCCCGCGCTCTCACCGCAGTCCGCCTTCCAGCTGCTGCAGGGCGTGGAGACGCTTCCGCAGCGGCTCGACGAGCACCTGAAGAACGCCCAGGCCGTGGCCGAATGGCTTGAGGCCGACGATCGCGTGGCCTACGTGAATTTCTCCGGACTGCCGTCCCATCCGCATTTTGAGCGGGCGCGGAAGTACCTGCCCCTGGGCCCCGGATCGGTGTTCTCCTTCGGCGTGAAGGGCGGCCGCGCGGCCGGGCAGAAGTTCATCGAGTCGCTCCAGCTGGCCTCGCACCTTGCGAACGTTGGCGACTCACGCACGCTGGTCATCCACCCCGGCTCCACCACCCACCAGCAGCTGAGCCCGGCCCAACTGGAAGCCGCCGGCGTCCCTGAAGACCTGGTCCGGATTTCGATCGGGCTCGAGGACATCGAGGACATTCTCTGGGACCTCGACCAGGCCCTGACGGAAGCACAGAAGGCCACGGCGGATGACGCCGTCGTCCTCGAGGAACCGGCCGACACCTGCACTATTGGAGCCCTTTCATGAGCACGGAAAACCGCATCTGGCAGGGCCCCTCGGCGCCGGAGCGCCTGAACCTGCTTCGGCAGGCGAAGTCCATTGCGATTGTGGGTGCCTCGGACAAGCCTTCGCGGGCCAGCTACTTTGTAGCCACCTACCTGCAGTCCTCCACGCGGTACAAGGTGTACTTCGTGAACCCCGTTGTGAAGGAGATCCTTGGCCAACCGACCTACGCCTCATTGGCCGACCTTCCCGAAAGCCCGGACATCGTGGATGTGTTCCGCAAGCACGACGACCTCCCGGGCGTCCTGGACGAGGCCATCGCGGCCGGCGCCAAGACCCTCTGGCTGCAGCTGGGTTCCTGGCACGAGGACGTGGCCGCCGACGCTGAAACGGCCGGGCTCAACGTGGTGATGGACCGCTGCGTGAAGATCGAGCACGCCAGGTTCCATGGCGGACTCCACCTGGCCGGCTTCGACACCGGCGTCATCTCCTCAAAGCGCCAGGTCCTGGCCTGACCACAGCCGTTTTAGCGCGAACGGACACTTGAGGCCCGCGTTTTCGGGGGCGGCGGGCGGTTTCCAGGGCCTCAAGTGTCCGTTCGCGCGAATTAGGGTGCGAGGGCTATCGCCGGAACTTTCCCAACCAGCTGCTGACTGCATCCAGGGCGGGATCCACCGTGGAATCGATCGCGGTTTCCACGGGCGAACCCAGCTTTACACCGGATTTTGCGGTGTCCGTCCCCTCGTATTCCGGAGCTCCGTCGCTGAGTTCCGCTCCGTCGCCGGTTTCCGCTGCATCGGCTTCGGCCGCACCAGGCGCAATAGCGGCAGCCTCTTCATCGGCCTGATCCGGGGCACGCCCAGTCAACACCTGCCCAACCCCGGCCTTGCCGTGGTTCGCCTTGCCCGGGCCGGACTTGCCCTGGTTGGACTGCCCGGGATTGCCGTTCAGGGTGGCTCCCGGAACCCGGCCTTTGCCGGTCGGGGACGGATTCTCGCGTGCGGACGTGATGGGAGCCTCCGGCTCGGCAGCCGCGGCTTCTGCATCAGCACTTTGAGCCGCAGGCTCACCGAGTTCGGGTGCGGCCCCAGCATGCGCCCGTTCAAGCTGCAGGAACAGCGGCGAAACCCAGCTGATCCGTCCGTTCTGATCCGCGGCCTCCGGCGCCAGGGGAAGGCTCCAGCCGGGCGCCCAGTCGGTGGTCAGCTGCTGGACGGACCACGGCCCGGCGCCGTCTCCGGACACCTGGCTGGTAGCTGCGACACCGGTGACTCCAAGACCCATGCCGGCCAGGACCGCGAGTCCCACCACCGCGGGACGGTGTTTGCGCAGCCAGCGCTGCCGGGTGAGTTCATCCCGCGAACCGGCCAGCATAAGGGCCAGCTCGGGCCCCGGCGCAGGAGGCTGCAGCTGGGCCAGCGAGGCAATCGACAGGAGAGCGGCCCTGAGCTCGGGCACGTCCGCGTGGCCAGCGTCAAGCAAGAGCTGGTCAACGGTTCCCCCGGAAAATTCTTCCCTGGTTGTCATGGCGCCACGTAGTCCTTTACGGCCGAATGTTCACGGAGTCTGTCCAAAGCACGTCGCTGAAGCTGTTTTACGGCTCCGGCACTTTTCCCCATAATTTCGGCCACTTGGTCCACGGTAAGATCTGCAATGATCCGCAGGGTCAGCACTTCCCTCTGGTCCTCGCCCAGTACCTCCAGCAGCGCCAGCACTTCCCCCGGCGCCACCAGCAGCATGGCCGCTGCTTCCGCCGAGGAGGATTCCCGCCGGTCAAGTTCAGGTTCGAAGGGTTGTTTGGCGGGGGTCCGGCTTTGCCTTCGGTGGTCGTCGACCATCCGTGCATGCGCCACTGAGAACAGGAACGTCCGAAGCCCGTTGGCACCGCCGCTGATGGTATCGATCCGGGGCAGCACCGCCAGGAAAACATCCTGCATGGTGGCCTCCGGGTCCTCGACACCCCGGGCGGTCAGGTACCCCAGTACCTGCGACGCAAAGCTCCGGTAGACCAGATTGAACAACTCACCATCGCGTCCCCTGAGGGCATGCAATGAATCGTCGGTCAGTGCGTCTGTCACGGACGTATGGCTTTCGGTCAAGGGAGATGGCTACATCGGTGTATGGCCATCAAGTGGCGGCGCGGGGTTGCATCCCGCCCAACAACTTTACCCCGAGTAACCAGAAGAAAAGGCCGGCAGATACCACTCACTCCCGGGCCGGCTCCCTGCTGAACCGGCGTCGGACAAAAAGGGCCGGGCCGGAAATCTGATGGGGGACAGTTCCGGCCCGGCGCTTATTTTTGCAGTCAAGCGCCGGGTTCGAACCTGATGGGGGACAACTTCGAACCCGGCGCTTTCATAGTGGTAATCGTCACGGCACGGCCTTGGGTTACGCGAAATCCAAAAAATTCCAAAAGGTTTTTGCCCGGACCGTGGGGGGACCTCACGGCTGCGGCTGCCTCGCGCTGACGGCTGAGTCAGGAGCCCGTCAGGAGGCGGGACAGCGCCGATGCCAGCTCCGAAGCGTCGGGGCCAAGCCGGCGGCCCGTCTCCCGTGCCCGGTCCATCCGCCCGACGCGGAGATCAGCGTCAACAAGCCAGGCAACCATTTCGAGCCGGGCGGCCCCCGCCATCGCTGCGGACGACGCCAGGCTCTGAGCCGCGGCGCTGGCCGCCTCGTGGTCGCCGCTGTCCAGCGCGCTCACGACGTTACTGACCCTGGACGGGAGCAACACCAGGAACAGGTTCAGGAATTCGAGAAGCCGGCTCTGGGAATGGACTCCCCCGGCCAGCTCCTGCACCCGTATGCGGTCAAGGACCGGTTCGCGGTTGATACGTGCGCGGTAACGGCGCGGGCCCTGTTCCTGCCGCGCGTTCCGGTCCGGCGACTCCGGCGCTGACCCCGTTTTCGCTGTGTCTGACTTCAAGCTGAGACCCATGATGTCCACCTCTTCCTTGGCGGTCCGGTGAGTAACCTTCGAGGGTTCCCGTTCCCCGCGAAGCGCCGGTGAGTCCAACATAGGAACAGCGGACGGGCAGGTCACGAGTGACAGGTACCCGTCATGGCGGCAGGGGCCACCCGGATTGCCTGCCCCGCTACGCATCGACCCCGCCACTCCGGGGGCTCGCCGCCTGAGGCGGGCACCTTGGCAGGTTCCGATCCTGTAACGCTCTCCCCGCAAGGGTTACCAGAGCCGGGCGGCGGATGTCAGGATACGGGCATGAGCGAGGAAGTGATGGCCGTCTCTGCCGCTGGTGCGGCAGCAGCCCCGAAACATGTGACGCGACTGATCAATACCGGGTCCGCAGCGACCCGCGCCATGGGCGAGCAGGCCCGCCGACGCCGGGACGCCGAGGCGAAACTGCAGCAGCACCTGCTCCAATTGCGCGACAAACAGGCCGAATAGCCGGCAATACACTACGACGACGGCGGCGGGCCACCTCTCCAGGTGACCCGCCGCCGTCGGACGTGGGTTGCGTTTCAGCCTGACCCTGTCAGGTTCAGTCCTGAATCAGGTCGTTGACCACAATGGTCTGGTCGCGGTCCGGGCCAACGCCGATGGCGGAGAAGCGCGTGCCGGACAGCTTCTCCAGGGCCAGCACGTAGTTGCGGGCGTTCTCCGGGAGGTCCTCCAGGGTCCGCGCGGCGGTGATGTCCTCGGTCCAGCCCTCGAAGTACTCGAAGATGGGCTTGGCGTGGTGGAACTCGGTCTGCGTCATCGGCATTTCGTCGTGCCGGACGCCGTCGACGTCGTAAGCCACGCAGACCGGGATCTGCTCGATGCCGGTGAGCACGTCAAGCTTGGTGACGAAGTAGTCCGTGAAGCCGTTGACGCGGGAAGCGTGGCGGGCCAGGACGGCGTCGTACCAGCCGCAGCGGCGCGGACGGCCGGTGTTGACACCGAATTCGCCGCCGGTCTTCTGCAGGTACATGCCCATCTCGTCGAACAGCTCCGTGGGGAACGGGCCGGCGCCCACGCGGGTGGTGTACGCCTTGATGATGCCGATGGAGCGCGAGATCCGGGTGGGGCCGATGCCTGAGCCCACGGAGGCGCCGCCGGCTGTCGGATTGGAGGACGTGACGAACGGGTACGTGCCGTGGTCCACATCGAGGAACGTGGCCTGGCCACCCTCCATAAGCACCACCTTGCCCTCGTCCAGGGCCTTGTTCAGGACGAACGTGCTGTCGATGACCAGCGGGCGCAGGCGGTCCGCGAAGGAGAGGAAGTAGCTGACGATCTCCTCCACCTCGATGTCGCGGCGGTTGTAGACCTTGACCAGGAGCTCGTTCTTCTGGCGCAGCGAGCCTTCCACCTTCTGGCGCAGGATGGACTCGTCGAAGACGTCCTGGACGCGGATGCCCAGGCGGGCCACCTTGTCCATGTAGGCCGGGCCGATGCCGCGTCCGGTGGTGCCGATGGCACGGCTGCCCAGGAACCGCTCGGTGACCTTGTCCAGCACCTGGTGGTACGGCGCCACGAGGTGGGCGTTCGCTGAGACGCGCAGCTTGGAGGTGTCCGCGCCGCGGGCTTCGAGCCCTTCGATCTCCTGGAACAGGGCCTCGAGGTTCACCACACAGCCGTTGCCGATGATCGGAACTGCGTTCGGGCTCAGGATGCCGGCAGGAAGGAGCTTGAGCTCATACTTCTCACCGCCCACGACGACGGTATGCCCGGCGTTGTTGCCGCCGTTCGGCTTGACCACGTAGTCGACGCGGCCGCCAAGCAGGTCAGTGGCTTTACCTTTGCCTTCGTCGCCCCACTGGGCTCCGACGATCACGATTGCTGGCATGGGATCCTCCCCCATTCGTTCGGGCCGGACCGCAGCCGGTTCACCAAGGTGACCCGCCAAGGGACAGCGCCGTTCATGAGAATGCCCCGAATTCCACTGCCGCGCCCGTCCGGCCACCAGGCCGACAGTCACAGCGCAAGAGTTCCGGGGCTCTTACCACCCAAGTTTAGCCGATATGGGCCCGGACCACGGCGTCGGCCTCTTCCGGACGACACGCCGGGCTGTCTGGTATTTGCGACATAGGACGGAACATTGCCGTTGTTCTGCGGTCCCCGACCCTGTGACATAGAACATAACAGCCAGCACGAGGAGTAACCATGGCAGCAGGAAGCACTACGGTCGAGGCCCGGTCAATCGAGATGATCCCGCCCCGCGAGCGGCACGGCCACCCTAGGGGACAGTTCACGCTCTGGTTCGGAGCGAACGCACAGATCACCGCAATCGTTGACGGCGCCCTGGCGGTGGTGTTCGGCGCGGACGCGTTCTGGGCCATCATCGGCCTCCTGCTGGGCAACGTGGTCGGCGGGGCAGTCATGGCGCTGCACTCCGCCCAGGGGCCGAAATTGGGACTTCCCCAGATGATCTCGAGCCGGGCCCAGTTCGGAGTCTACGGAGCAGTGATTCCGCTGGTCCTGGTGATCCTGATGTACATCGGCTTTGCATCGACGGGCACGGTGCTGTCCGGACAGGCCATCAACCTCATGCTGGGTGTGGAGGCCCCGGCCGTGGGCATCCTGATCTTTGGCGCCGCCACCGCGTTCCTGGCAATCCTGGGCTACAAGTACATCCATGCCCTGGGCCGCATCGCCACCGTGGTGGGCCTCGCCGGCTTCCTGTACCTGACGGTTGCCGTGTTCACCAGGTTCGACGTGGGCCAGATCATGTTCCTCAAGGGCTTCGAGTGGCCGACCTTCCTCACCGCCATAGCTTTGGGCGCAGGATGGCAGCTCACCTTCGGCCCCTACGTCGCCGACTACTCGCGTTACCTGCCCCAGGCCACCTCTGAGTGGAAAACCTTCTGGTACACGTTCGCCGGCTCGGTGGGCGGCGCGCAATGGGCCATGACGCTGGGCGCCATCGCGGGCGGGCTTTCGGCCGCGGGCCTGGGCGGCGATTTCCTCAAGAACCAGGTGGGCTACATGGGAGACCTGGCCGGCGGCGGGCTGATCGCGATCTTCATCTACCTCGTGATCGTCACGGGCAAGCTCACCGTCAACTGCCTCAACGCCTACGGTGCCTTCATGTGCTCGGTGACCATCAGCACGGCCATCAATCGGCGGGACTCGGTGTCGCGGGCAGCCCGGATCGTCTTCATCATCGCCGTCATCACAGCCAGCGTGCTGATAGCACTCTTCGCCAGCAAGGACTTCCTGAACGTCTTCAAGAACTTCGTCCTGCTGCTGCTGATGGTCTTTACGCCTTGGTCCGTGATCAACCTCGTGGACTACTACAAGATCTCCCGCGACCGGCTGGACATCCCGGCCCTGTACAACCCGGACGGCCGCTACGGCCGCTGGAACGTCCCTGCCCTGGCCTCCTACGCGATTGGCGTCCTGGTCCAGGTGCCGTTCCTCGCCCAGGCGCTTTACACGGGCCCGGTCACCAAGTGGCTCGGCGGAGCGGACATTTCCTGGATCGTGGGCATCCTCGTCACCATGGCGGTCTACTACCCCTGGGCCAAAGCCACCAACCGTGCGCCGTCCGAGACGATCTACCCGGCAGCAGCGTCCGACAGCGGGGAGAAAGCCACCACTGCGGCAGTGACCGGCTGACCGGCTGAAGGGTCCAGGGGGCTGCGGGAGTCCCCTGGACCCGATCCGCGAGATACCGGCCCGGCATTTCGCAGGGCTTGATAGACTGATAAGGATCGATCAGGAATCGGTCCACTCACCACATTTTCAACCACACCGTACCTAGGCGTGCCCGGTATTTGGCATGCCTGCGTCTGGTGTGGCAGCGTCACCGATCCCGCAGGAGACACAGCAATACATGACAGCCTTGGCTACTGAATCTTTCCGCGAGCAGCTTCTGAGCCGCCGTTACGAACCCAACGTCGCAGCTGTCAACGAGCTGTGCGACACCCTGCAGGGCGTCAAGCCGGACACCGTTGTCCCCTACGTCGACCCGATGCACGACGTCGACGAGTGCCGCATCATCAGCCTGTACTCCAACATCGGAACCGCCGATGAATCCGGCTTCATCACCGCCGGAGACAGCGAAGCCGCCACCCGCATGCTCGGCGTGCAGTGGAAGCTGGGCCTCCGCCCCGAATTCGTTATGCCGTGGAACGTCCACCCGTGGCACACCCCCGGCGAGCCGAACGGCAAGTTCACGCCGGACCAGATTTCCGCCGGCCTCAAGCCGCTGCTGAAGTTCCTCGCGCTGGTTCCCCGCGCATCGGTGATCGTGGCCCACGGTACCGAGGCCAACCGCCTGGCCCAGCTCCTCCTGAAAACCGAGGTGCCGCTGCTGTGGCGCCGCGGCCTGAAGACCTACAAGGTCCGCTCGCTCAGCGGCCGCGCCTTCGCCGGAACCGAAGCCCGCCAGCAGCAGTACCTCGACGAGATGCACGTCGCTTACCTGGACGCGATGGCCCGCACCGGCCTCACCAAGGCGAACTGATCGCCTGAACCACATACGACGGCGGCCCCTCACCTGGGAAGGTGAGGGGCCGCCGTCGTATGCAGGGGCCTCCGCCGCCGACTGGCCCCAACCGAACTTGCAAGGTTGGGGAGGCGGTGGGGGCTAGTTGGCTTCGATGGCCGCTTTCGCGGAGGGATCGGAGTCATTGAGGAACTTCTCGATGCGTTCCGGTTCCTCTGCCTCGCCGATGGCCGATGAGGCGCGACCCAGGGAGTACAGGGCACGCAGGAAGCCGCGGTTGGGTTCGTGTTCCCACGGGATGGGCCCCACACCGCGCCAGCCGTTGCGCCGCAGTGAATCCAGGCCGCGGTGGTAGCCCACACGGGCATAGGCGTAGGACTCGATGGTCCGGCCTTCAGCCCAGGCTTCCTCGGCGAGCACGGCCCACAGCAGGGACGAGGTGGGGTGCTTCTCCACCAGGTCCAGGGCTTCCTGGCCCGCTTCCAGCTGCGCGTAGACCTCGGTCTCGGCAGGCAGGAGCGTGGGCTCGGGACCCATCAGGTTCCTGCGGAACTCGTCGGACATACTAGAAGGTCTTCCCGGCGGAGCCGAGCTGCTTGGTGGCTTCGACAACGCGGGCTGCCAGGCCGGCTTCGGCTGAAGCGCCCCAGACGCGGGGATCGTAGGTCTTCTTGTTGCCGACCTCGCCGTCAACCTTCAGCACGCCGTCGTAGTTCCTGAACATGTGGTCGGCCACGGGACGCGTGTAGGCGTACTGGGTGTCGGTGTCGATGTTCATCTTGATGGTGCCGTAGGAAACGGCGTCGGCGATTTCCTGGTCGGAGGAGCCGGAGCCGCCGTGGAACACGAGGTCGAACGGGTTTTCCTTGCCGATCTTGGCACCGACCTGGGCCTGGATGTCCTTGAGGATCTCCGGGCGCAGTTTCACGCCGCCGGGCTTGTACACGCCGTGCACGTTACCGAAGGTCAGCGCGGTGATGTAGCGGCCGTTCTCGCCGGCACCCAGGGCTTCGATGGTGGCCAGGGCGTCTTCCACCGTGGTGTAGAGCTTCTCGTTGATCTCGTTTTCGACGCCGTCTTCCTCGCCGCCGACGGTGCCAATCTCGACCTCGAGGATCATTTTGGCAGCAGCGGTGCGCTCCAGGAGTTCACGGGCGATGCGGAGGTTTTCCGGCAGGGTCTCGGCGGAGCCGTCCCACATGTGCGAGTTGAACAGCGGGTTGCGTCCGGCCTTGACCTCAGCCTCGGAGGCTGCCAGCAGCGGCAGGACAAAGCCGTCAAGCTTGTCCTTGGGGCAGTGGTCGGTGTGCAGCGCGATGTTCACGCCGTAGTTCTTGGCCACTTCGCGGGCGAAGGCGGCAAAGCCCAGGGAACCGGCAACCATGTCCTTGGTGGAGGCGCCGGACCAGTAGGCTGCGCCGCCTGTGGAAACCTGGATGATGCCGTCGGACTCCGCGTCTGCAAACCCGCGCAGGGCCGCGTTCAGCGTCTGCGAGGACGTGACGTTGACGGCCGGAAAAGCGAAGCCGCCCGCCTTTGCGCGGTCGATCATCTCGGAGTAGATCTCTGGGGTTGCAATGGGCATGCTGACTCCTAAAGTGAATTTCGTCTACGGGTTGTGCTGACCCTGGAGTGAACCTCGTCGGCTAGCCCCCATCCTAGCCAATTCTGTGCGGGGGCCGTGTTTCGGGTCACTGGGCCGGGTAATACTTTGCGCTGCGCAAGCTACACGTGCTGGCTGAAGACGTGCCGGCGGATCCAGGCGTGCATGGCGATGGCCGCTGCGGAGGCGGCGTTGATGGAGCGGGTGGAGCCGAACTGTTCGATCGAGAGCGTGTCCAGGGCAGCCTCGTGGACTTCGGGGGTGAGTCCCGGACCTTCCTGGCCGAACACCAGGACGCAGTTCTTTGGGAGGTCGTAGGTCTCCAGCGGCACGGAATCGGGGAAAATGTCGATGCCGATGATCGCCAGTCCCTCCCCCTGCGCCCACGCCACGAAATCCTCCACGGTGGGGTGGTGGCGGACGTGCTGGTAGCGGTCGGTGACCATGGCCCCCCGGCGGTTCCACCGGCGTCGTCCGATGATGTGGACTTCCTTGGCGAGGAACGCGTTGGCGGTGCGCACCACGGTGCCGATGTTGAGGTCGTGCTGCCAGTTCTCGATCGCGATGTGGAAGTCGTGGCGCTTCGAATCCAGGTCCGCCACGATGGCTTCGTGCTTCCAGTAGCGGTACTTGTCCACCACGTTGCGGCGGTCCCCGTCGGCCAGGAGGTCAGGGTCCCAGTGCTCGCCTTCGGGAAGCTCACCTTCCCAGGGCCCGACGCCGACCTCCGCCTTGGGCTCCGGTGCCTCCTCGGGCGGGGGAACGGACACGGCTGGGGTCTGGGGGTGGTCAGTCACCCCTCAACTCTAGCCGCGCCCGTCCCGGGACCCTGCGCCCGTCCCGGTGCCCTGCAGGCTAGCCTTCCAGCTTCCAGCGGTTGGCGCGGTAGGAGTTGCCGATCTTCTCCAGCAGCTCCGGGTTGGCGCTCCAGTAGCTCTCGTGTCCGCTGACGCCCATCATCTGCGGCGTGCCCCACGGAGTCACCGTGAACAGGTTGACGGCCCGGATGGCGTCACCGCCGGCGGTGGTGCAGGTGAACCCGACCACCACGGCCGCGGCGCGGCGGAATTCCCGGATTTCCGGCGCAGTCGCGGCAAAATTGCTCACGCATTTGTGGCCCACGAGGTGCTGCGGCAGTTCAGCGGCAGGGATGGCCTTGAGTTTTGCCTCGACGTCCTTGATGGCTGCCTGGACCTTTGCGGGTTCCTTGCCGTACTTGCCCTCCTCTGCTTCGGCGAAGAAGGAGAAGGCCATGGAGATGCCGTCACCGTCGCGCTCCTCGGTACCCTTGGCCACTTGCTGCATGGGGGCGCCGGTGGCAGGGTCCGTGGTGATCCCGAAGGTGTCGTCGCTGCTCCACGACGCCAGGTATGAGAAGGAGGACTCCCCGGTGACAAAGCGGTTGAACAGCGGGTCGTCGGCAGCCGGAACGTTGGCCGGTCCCTGCAGTTCGTCCCAGCCCTCGGGAAGCGGGAAGGCTCCGGCCGGCATGTCATCCGAGCCTGAATCCTGCGATGGTGTTGCGGAGGCCTCGGGGGCGTCGCTCTCCTTCGCCGCTTCCGAAGACGCGGCGTCGGAAGACGGTGCCACGGGCACGGGGTCGTCCGCCCGGGGTTTGCTGAATGCCGGAATGACCCAGACGAATACGGCCACCAAGGCAATAATCACGGCAGCGGCGATGGCGCCCAGCACAATGATCAGGTTTTTGTTGTTGCGCGGCTGCTGCGGCGGCTGCGGCTGCTGCACCGGGTAAGTCTGTGTGGGGTGTGGCGGCGGCGGTGCGCCGTAGTTGTTGCTCATTGCGGGCCCTTTCAGGTGCTTGCTGGCATCCTGCGGTTCCCGGGATGCCTGGTGATGTCCGGCGGCGGGGGACCTGCCGGCGCGGGCCGGCACAACAAGCCACCGCAGACATCCCCCGATCCGCGGCCGCTGGCACACTGGTGCCAGCTACGAGCCTAGTGGAAGGAACGGATTAGGGCGTGCCGGGGCCATCCGTCATTCTTCGGGCCCCCGGATGTTCCGGTCCGGGAAAAATGACAGACTGGGAGCCGCAACCGGCTCATCAGCGTTGGAGGAATCCCCCATGGCAAAGTCAGACGAAGTACGTTCATCCGCTGCGATTTACCGCAGCGGCCAGGAAATCGAATGCTGGCTGACGGACATGGACGGTGTGCTGGTTCACGAGAACCAGCCGATCCCGGGCGCAGCGGAACTGATTCAGCGGTGGGTGGACACCTCCAAGCGGTTCCTGGTGCTCACGAACAACTCCATTTTCACGCCACGCGACCTGGCCGCGCGCCTGAAGTCCTCGGGCCTGGAGATCCCGGAAGAGAACATCTGGACCTCGGCCCTGGCCACCGCACAGTTCCTGAAGGACCAGGTGCGCGGTTCGGATTCCGGCAACCGGGCCTACACCATCGGCGAAGCAGGACTCACGACGGCGCTGCATGAGGCCGGCTTCATCCTCACCGACCAGAACCCGGACTTCGTGGTGCTTGGCGAAACGCGCACCTACTCTTTCGAGGCAATCACCATGGCCATCCGGCTGATCCTGGCGGGGGCCCGCTTCATCGCAACGAACCCGGATGCCACCGGCCCGTCCAAGGACGGCCCCATGCCGGCCACCGGCGCCATCGCGGCCCTGATCACCAAGGCCACCGGCCGCGAACCGTACATTGTAGGCAAGCCGAACCCCATGATGTTCCGTTCGGCCATGAACCAGATCGACGCCCACTCCGAGACCACCGCCATGATCGGCGACCGGATGGACACCGACATCATCGCGGGCATGGAGGCGGGACTGCACACCGTGCTGGTCCTCAGCGGAATCACCCACAAGGACGACATTGCCGCCTACCCTTTCCGGCCCAACCAGGTCCTGAACTCGGTGGCGGACCTCAAGAGCCAGATCTAGGCCGCAGCGTCAGAACGCGGTCATCTTTCCGCCGCCGCCGGGCAGCGGGAAGATTTCGTCCTGCAGCTCTTCCACGATGGGCCGGTAAACGAACGGGTTCCACTGCGGGCTGGCATGCGCCGGCAGGGCGTCGTCGGTGCGCCGGTCGTTGGACACCATGTTCGCGGCAAACGTCCGCGCCCACGATTCGCGGGCTGTCTCGTAGTTCACCGTGCCGTCGCGCGGGTTGCCGATAAAGGCCATCCGGGTCCCGCCCAGCTTGCCCGCGAACCGGCTGGCGTCGAAGTGGTAAATGTAGGCCGATTCGGACTGGATCAGCACGCTGGAGGGGGCGATCGGTGACAGCTGTTCCAGGCTCTGGTCCACCACCTGGCGCCAGGTGCGTTCATCCTTGTGCATGATGCGTTCGCCCAGCTCATATCCTCCGCGGAGCACAGTGGGAACCCGGAACCCGCCTTCGTAGAGGACCACCACACCTTCGAACCAGCTCTGGTCCAGGACGTCGAACTTGCTGTACGGGCTCGAGTCGAGCAGGATGAACTCCACTTCCACGCCATGCAGCTCGAGCAACCGCGCCGCGACCTGGGTTGCCACCATACCGCCGAAGCTGTGGCCGTAGAAGTACAGGCTGGTCAGCTGCTTTGCCCGGACGTACTCGATCACCTCGATCACGATCCGGTCAATGTCCAGCCCCTCGTTGGAGTACCCGACGGCGGCCAGCTGGCCGCGCTGGCGCAGGGTTCCGCGCAGTGAATTGAGGATCCACTGCGCCTCCTCCCAGCTGGTCTTGTAGCCGGGAAACAGGATCCAGCTGGAGTGCGGGTAGTAGCTCTCCGCAACTTCGTCTCCCAGTGTCAGGATCCTGTTGGTGCGCCGCTCCGCTTGGACGTGCCGGGTGAAGAACATATCGGCGGCCAGCAGTGACGCCGCACCCGCGCCGACCAGGAAGTTCCGCCGGGAGAATCGCTTGAGTTCGGCGGCATGCCTGAGGAGGCGGCCCTCGGCTGATCCGGGGCCGCCCTCGAGGTCTGGCTCCTGGGCACATGGCACACCTCTACCGTAGCCACAGCGGAAGCCGGATATAAAACGCGATGAACGGTACTAGTTCGCATTCCCGGACGGACGGCCAGGAAAGGCGCCCGCGGCGTCCTTCCGGCTGGCTTTGGCGCTCTCCCGCCGGGAAATTTCCCGGCCGATCGCATCGTAGCGCGCCAGCAGTTCGGTCCCGGCGATGGCAGCGGGATCGTCCAGCATTCCGAACACGGAGTCGCTGGCCGCAAGCAGTTCGTCGTCGGAGTACAGGGCCAGCGGACCGCAGCCCGAGGGGTCAATGGACGCCGCGAATTCCCCGCTGATGTCAAGGGTCCTGGAACCGGCGTCGGAATCTGAAGCAAGGTCGTCCCGCCGTGGCATGAAATCCAGGGACACGCCCGCTCCGGTAGACACGCCGGCTTCGCTGGCGCCGCCGTCGATCGCGTTGAGGTCGTTGCGGAGACCTACCAGGGCGCCCGATTCGACGAAAGCGGCCTGGGAGAAATCCACCCGGATGTGGGCGGTGATGCCCATCCGGCGGATGCGGCGAATGACCAGCACGAGGGCGGGGCGGGATTGGTGGTTGAGGCTCCCCCGGACGTCAATCCGAACTACATCAGAGGTGACGTCGAGCTTAGCGAGGGCATGAAGTTTGCGGTCCATAGGTACTCCAAAAAAGGGTGTCTATGGCCGACGGCTCAACCTTGGTCAGCGTATCCTCCGGGCGGCGCCAGCACAAGCCAGCGGGCGCAGGGCTCAACTCGCCTGGGTTCGGTCCTGCCCGCGGCCCGCGGCCTGCCCGGGTTCCTCGAAGTGGGTACGTGCTTCCTTGCCTCCCACCGAATCCACCAGTGACTTGGCGATGTCCCGCAGCTTGACGTTGCTGTTGCTGGAGGCATCCATCAAAATCTGGACGGCCGCCTCCTGGCTGCAGCGGTTCTGTGCCATGACGATTCCCACGGCGATATCGATCGTGGTCCGGGATTCCAGGGTCGCCCGGAGGTTCGTGGCGCTGTCCGTATGCAGCGAAAACCTGACGGCCAGCCTCAGTGCCTGCGAGATTTCGCGGGTGTACCCCCTGGCGCGGGCCGCTGCCTTCTCATCGAACTTGTGCGGCACGTCCGAATAGAGGTTCAGGGCTGCCTTCGCTTCGCCCTGGAGGTGGAACGGGAGCGACAGCACCGACCGCAGCCCGTGCGAGGCTACGGCATCGGCGTAGTCCGGGCCCCAGCGGTCCTCGTCGAAGAGGTCCGGAACGTGGACTTCCCGTTCCTCCTCGGCAGCCGTCAGGCAGGGCCCCTGGGACAGCGAGTACTGGATCTCGTCCACTTCGCGAGCGGAATCGCTGCTCCAGCCGATGGTGGCCGCCTTGCGGTCCCGGAGCAAGGTGATGCCGCACAGCGCGTCGTCGCCGTCGCCCGCCATCTGGTGCGCGGAAAAGCGCGCCAGTTCGTTGAGGAAGTCCTCAAAATCCGCACTCTCGAGGATGAGGTTCTGGATCTGGTCGACAGTGGTGGGGCTTGGGTTGGACGGGGGCATGGCGCGTTTTCTCCAGGGACAGATGCAGGGGTCTTAAGGCAAATGTTAGGGCACCGGTGGAATACCGTCCACGCGGAGTTGGCTCCGGGCAGCGGGTTTTCGAGGACACCGGGCAGCTTTAGTGGCGTCTATTGACTCCGACAGCGCGCATGACAGCATAAAAAGTGTCGGGACAGCCCTGCTTCCAGGCGCGCTGTGACCTGACAGGTGGAAGGTTCTCTGATGGGTGCAGTTCACGAACGCGGATGGTTGTTCCGCGCTGCGGCCGCTGTCCTCGCTGTTGCATCCGGCATGATGTTCGGCGGATGCACCGTTGTTCCGGGGCCGGACCCCTCGGAGCCGGCTTTGCCGACGTCGACGTCCCCGAGGTCGACGTCCCCGACACCGCCGGCGTCCACACCGGCGACGGCACCGCCGTCGGCGATTCCGACGTCGACCGCGGACCGGCTGCCGCCGATCCCCGCCGTCGAACTGAAGGCACAACTCGAGCAGTACAGCCAACGGCTGATCAACGCCGGCGCCCCCGCGGTCCTCCTCGAACTCCGCGTCGGCGCGGAGGTCTGGACTCACGCAGCAGGCGTCCGGAACTCCGCGGGCGAAGCTGCCCGGCTCACCGATCCGGTGCACGTCGGCGACATTACGCAGCCGCTGGTGGCCGTCTCTGTCCTGAAACTCGCGGAAGAAGGCAGGCTCTCCCTGGACGAACCGGCCAGCACCTACCTGCCGGAACTCGACAGCCTGCTCCACCAACCCGAGCCGTACACCGTGCGGCGACTCCTCGGCCACACCTCCGGCATGCCCGACTACTACGCCGCCCTGCTGGCTTCCGTTGCTCCCCGGCAGGCCCTCGCCACCCGGTTGAGCCCCACTGACAAACTCGCGTTGGCCGCCATGCTCCCGTGGGAACGGCGGCGTGCCCAAACGTTCAGCTACTCGAACTCCAACTACATCGCCCTCGGCCTGATCGTCGAGCGCCTCCGGGGGCGGCCGCTCGCTGACGTCCTCCGGGCCGACGTCGGCCAGCCCCTGGGCTTGGACGGCACCCGGATGACGGCGGATGGACCGGTACCTGAGGACATGGTCCACGGCTACGCCCGCATCGATGGCGAGGCGGTTGATGCCACCTATGCCGCCGTCCACATTGGCTCCGCCGCCACCGGCCTCGTGTCGACCGTGTCGGACCTGAATGCCTTCTTCGACGCACTGCTGGACGGCCGGCTGGTGCGGCGGGAGCGGGTGGCGGAAATGCAGGGACCCGTCCACGCCGAATACGGGCTCGGCCTCTTTCAGTGGAACGACAGGTGCACAAACGGCTTCTACTACGGCTACGTCGGCGATGTCCCGGGATACGGAACCGTCGCCATGGCCAGTGCCGACGGGAGCCGGCGGCTTGCCCTGGCAGTGGCATACCCGCAGCGGCCGTTCCCCGAAGACCCTGCCGTGCAGGGCGCGAACGGCATACTGGCCGGAATGACCCAACTCGCGGAAGACACCCTCAACGGCAGCTGCCGCCTTGGTGGAGATGTCTGGTTCGGGCAAGGGCCCTGACGCAGGACCCTGACGTTGCGGGCGGGGACTCCCCTAGCTCAGGCCGAGTTCATCCTTGCCGAACGCGTACAGGTACGGAACACCGGTCTCGGCTTCGATCTTTTCCTTGGCCCCGGTGTCCCGGTCCACGATGACGGCCACGGCCACGACGTTGCCGCCGGCGTTGCGGACACCCTCGACGGCGGTCAGCGCGGAACCTCCGGTGGTGGACGTGTCCTCGAGCACCAGGACCTTGCGGCCCTCTACCGACGGGCCTTCCACCTGGCGGCCCATGCCGTAGGACTTCTGCGCCTTCCGGACAACGAAGGCGTCCACGTTGCGGCCGGCGTCCACGGCGGCGTGCATCACAGCGGTGCCCACCGGGTCGGCACCCATGGTGAGGCCGCCGGCGCACTCAAAGTCGATCCCGGCGTCGTCGATCAGGGAGAGCATGACCTGGCCTACCAGCTTGGAAGCCTCGTGGTGCAGGGTGATGCGGCGGAGGTCGATGTAGTAGTCGGCCTCGGCTCCGCTGGACAGGATCACCTTGCCGCGCACCACGGCGAGTTCCTTGATGAGTTCAAGCAGGCGGGCACGGGCGGCAGTTGCATCAAGCGGGGAAGTCATGGGGTCCAGTTTAGTGGGTCCGTGATTTGTGACGGCGCGGCCAAGGGACTTTCTACTCTATGCAGCTTCTCCGGGGAGGAGTCGGATGGAGTCATGACGGCCGGAACCCCACCGCTCACCAACTGGCCCGCATTTTCCAAAGACGGCCGAGGCCTCCACGCGTGGCCCCCAGCAGCGGCATATGGGTGACTTCAGGCTGCCTTCCCTGGGCGCGGACCTGGAGCACGGCAAGCTTGTCGAGTGGCTCATTGGGCCCGGCGACCATGTGAGCCCCGGAGATTCGGTGGCAGTGGTTGAAACCGCCATGACCACTTTGGATGTGGAGACCCAGCAGGAGGGCCAGGTAACCGAACTGCTGGTGGACATCGGCACGACGGTCCCGGTTGGCACCCCCATGGTGCGGATCATGGAAACCGAAGACGGTGCGGCCCAGCCTGCTCCCGTGTCCGATCCGCCGTCCGACCTGCCGTCCAAGGCGCAGTCCGAGGTACCGTCGGAGGCGCAGGACCGGGTGTCCACCCTCCGGCGGGCGATCGGATCGCTAATGTCCCGGTCCAAGAAGTCCATTCCGCACTATTACCTCAGCACCACACTGGACCTGCGCGCCGCCCTCGAGTGGATGCAGCAGGTCAACCAGCAGCGGCCCGTGGCTTCCCGGCTGGTCCCCTCGGCTCTGCTGTTGAAGGCAACCGCACTGGCAGCCCGTGAGGTTCCCGAGGTCAACGGCTTCTTCACCGACGGAATCTTCCGGCCAAGCAGCTCCGTGCACCTTGGCGTTGCAGTGGCCCTGCGGCACGGCGGCCAGGTTGCACCTGCCATCCACGACGCCGACACCCTTCCCCTGGATGTCCTGATGCAAAGGCTGCGGGACCTCGTCGGCCGGGCGCGGGCGGGTCGACTGCAGCGCGCCGAAATGGCCGATCCCACCATCACGGTCATGAACCTTGGGGACCTCGGCGTGGAGGCCGTTTTCGGCGTGATCTATCCGCCGCAGGTAGCGATGGTTGGCCTGGGCCGGATGGTGGAGCAGCCCTGGGCACACGACGGCCTGCTGGGTGTGCGGCCTGCCGTCGCCGCAACGTTGTCCGCAGACCATCGGGTCAGCGACGGGCTCCGCGGCGGCCGCTTCCTGGGCCGCATCGACGAACTGCTGCAGAAACCGGAGGAGCTATGAACCAGCAGGACGCCCGGCTCGCCGTACACACGGCCATCGGCCAGGTAGCCCCGGATGTGGACCTGAACGGACTCGATGAACAGTCCCGGCTGCGGCAGGACCTCGAACTCGATTCCCTGGACTTTTTGCGTCTCGTGGAGTCCATCGACGAGTCCACCGGCGTCGACATTCCGGAGCGCGACTACACGGCAGTAGCCACGGTGAAGGGCCTGATCGACTACGTCGCCTCCCGCGGCTGAGCGCGGCGGGCGAAGCCGGGGGCGTGCTCCGGCCGGGGCCCAAAGGCAATGAGGCGCGGCATGACCCTGGTGACGGCCGGAAAATGCCGGGCAAGAAACAGCACCGCGGACGGAACCCCGGCCCTCCTCCCGGCGAACAATGGAACGAAGACTGCCCGGTGCATGACGCGCTGGACGGTCTGGACAACAACGGTGGGCATCCGCCGTCGCCGTTCCACGGCAGCGAGATCCTTCACTGTAACCTGCCCCCGAAGGAGGGCCGGTGCGAGCCGGGCCGCAGCAGCCACGGCATCCTGGATGGCAAGGTTGATTCCCACGCCGCCCGCCGGGGACATCGCATGTGCTGCGTCGCCGATGCACAACAGCCCGTCCACGTACCAGCGCCGCAGCCGGTCCAGCCGCACATCAAGCATGTGAAGGTCATCGAGCGAACGGATTGAGTCCACGCGGTCAGCCAGGTCCGGACGGAGTGCCGCAACCCGCTCCCGGAACCGTTCCAACCCCTCGCTCCGGATCCGGGAATCGGTGCCCTTGGGGGCCAGGTAACCCATCTGGTAGTAGTCGTCACGGAACAGCGCGATCATCGCTTCGCGGCCCCCGAATGCCGGCACGATGCCCGCCACTGCGCCCTTTTCCGAGGCATGGCGCGGCAGCTTGAACCACCATGTGTCGAACGGGACGGGAAATTCCTTCGACTGCAGGCCGGCCGCACGGCGGAGCACGGAATGACGCCCGTCCGTGGCCACCACGAGGTCGGCCAGGATCGCACCTTCGGAACCGTCGCGTGTCCGGTAGCGGATGCCGGTGACGCGGCCGCCGTCGGACATTAACGACGTTGCCTCGTGCTCCTTCAGGAGCCTGAAAGTCGGCTCACGCGCGGCTTCGCCGGCCAGGAAGTTCAGGAAATCCCACTGCGGCATCATGGCGATGTAGTTGTAGGGCGGCTTCAGGGAGGCGAAATCGCCGAGCGTGAGCGTGCCGCCGCCCGGAAGCGGGATTGCGGCGGCGTTCAACCTGCTCTGCGGAAGTTTCCGGAATGCATCCCCCAGCCCGAGTTCGTCGATCACCCGGATGGTTGATGCATGCACGGTGTCGCCGCGGAAGTCCCGCAGGAAGTCGCCATGCTTTTCGAGGACGGCCACCTCCACACCGGCCCGCGCCAGCAGCAGGCCAAGCATCATGCCCGCAGGTCCCCCGCCCACAACAACGCACCCCGTTCGTTCCATGCACCAACGCTACGCGCCGGGCCTGCGGGAGCACAGAGCGCGAACGGACACTTGAGCCCCGGATCGCAGGGCCGCAACTGTCCGTTCGCGCTGTTCCCTGCTAGAGCCGGGTGTCGAACGAGTCGCAGAAGACGTTGTCGTTGAACGTCCCCTGGAATTCGGACTTGCCCATGATCTTTTCGATGGTCGCCCGAATGGCCTCGGGCGTTCCGGCGTGGGCGTTGATGGCGGTCTTCACCATCGGCACGTCAATCAGATGGTTGGGCTGATTGAGCGAGACGAACACGGTGGGGACCTCGGTGACGTACCACGGGATCTCCGCGGCCATCGGGGTGGACCACTTGATCCGGATGGCGGCCTCCTGGGCGAAGCCTTTCACGTTGGCGAATACGAAGGCGGCATCGTACTTGGCCGCGTAGTCGCCGGTGGCTTCCTCGGAGATGACCGACATGAAGTTCACGCCGGTCTCCCCGGCCGCTTCGCGCTGGTCCGCCGTCTTGAACAGGTGCACCTCAAAGCCGGCGTTTTCCAGTTCGGCCTTGACGGTGTCCAGGTAGGCCAGCGGATCGGCTCTGGTGAAGTCCGAGCCGCCGGAGATTCCGTACAGGCGGATCCGTTTGTGGGTGGCCGGGGTGATGGGCAGGTTGTGGGCGGTGTCCTTGACCAGCGTGACGGTTTTGTCCGCGATTTCGGCCGCAATGGCCCGGTGGGCTTCGCTGCCGATCACGCCCAATGCTTCAACCGGCGGAACCAGCTCCGCGGCCGGTTTGCGGTGCAGCCCCAGGCTTGCCTTCAGCCCCAGGATCCGGCGCAGTGCGTCGTGCAGGCGCTGCTCGGTGATGACGCCGGACTTGTAGCCGTCCAGCATGTACCCGAAGTCCTCTGCAGCATTGCGGAAGAACAGGAACATGTCGCAGCCGGCGGCGATGGTTGCCGGCACCAGGTCCTTGCGTTTCATGGCCTGGGTGAGGCCGATCATCTGCGAGGCGTCAGTGAGGATCAGCCCGTTGAAGCCCAGCTCGCCGCGGAGCAGGTCCTGGAGCAGCTCCGGGGACAGGGTGGCGGGCAGGATGTCCTTGTCCGCCGTCCCGGGGCGGAAATGCCGCGTGAGTTCCGGCGCGCCGATGTGCCCGATCATGATGGACTGCACGCCATGCCCGATCATCTCGCGGTACACGTGCCCGTAGCTCCGGTTCCAGTCCTCGTAGCCGAGGGTGTTGTAGGAGGTGACCACGTGCTGGTCGCGTTCGTCCATGCCGTCGCCGGGGAAGTGCTTCATGGCGCAGACGGTGGGTGATTCGCTGATGCCGTCGAAGTACTCCTTCGCGCGCTCCACCACGATCTCCGGCGTGTTGCCGAAGGCCCGGGTGGAGATGACCGTGTTCCGCCAGTTGTAGTGGATGTCCACGATCGGCGCGAACGCCCAGTTGCAGCCCAGCGCCGCAGTTTCCACCCCGGCCACCTGACCCATCTGACGGGCGATGGCCTTGTCCGGGTGCGAGCCGGCCTGCAGGTGCGTGGACACGAATGTTCCGTCGTCACAGCTTCCGGCTCCCCCCATTTCCGGGTTGGAGGCCACCAGCAGCGGAATGCGGGTCCTGGACTGCGCGTAGCGGATGTGTTCCTGCACCGCGGCGGACGGGCCCGGCCGGTAGCGCATGCCGCCCACGTGGTAGGTGTCCAGCACCCCGTCGAGGTACTCCGGGGAGTAGTCGTTGTTGTGGTTGATGAACAGCTGCCCGATTTTTTCCTCGAGGCTCAGGCCGGCGATCGTGGATTCCACCCAGGCAACGGCCTCGTCGTCGAGATTGAACGGCGCAGCCTGGAGGTCGACGTCGAACTGGCCGGGTTGGGTGCCCGGGGCACCCAGGTGTCCGGCTGAGGGAGTCCCGGCGGCGGGACTTCCGACGGCGGGACTTCCGACGGCGGTTGCGTCGGTGATGCCGGCCAGCGCCCCCGCCACCACCTCGTTCACCGGCGCGGCGATGTCCACCACGATGCCGGCTTCGTCGGCCGCGAGCGGTTCCAGAGTCGCGAGCTGCGATTCCAGCAGGGCAGGCGGCATGAAGTGGCCCGAGCGCCCTTCTGTCCGGGCCGTCAGGACCTCTTTGCTGCCGTGCAGGTGCAGGAACACGGTGTCAGGAGCCTGCTCGCGGATGGCGTCGCGGTAGCTGCGGCGCAGGGCCGAACATGCGAGCACCAGGCCGCCGTTTCCGGCGTTCGCCAGTTCGGAGCCGACCGTGGCCAGCCACGGCCAGCGGTCCTCGTCCGTCAGGGGTGTCCCGGCCGCCATTTTGGCGACGTTCTCCACCGGGTGGAGGGCGTCGCCGTCGAGGAACGGCACCCCGAGTTCGCGGGCCACCAGGTCGCCGATGGTGGTTTTACCGCAGCCGGAAACGCCCATGACGATGATGCGGAGTTTTCTGTTCACAGGATGCGCCTCACCAGTCATGGACCGTGCCGTCCACGAGGCGGTTGTACGGGAGGTAGGCCTGCTGGTACGGGAACGCCGCCGCGGCTTCCTCGTTGAATTCGACGCCGATGCCGGGCTTGTCGCCCGGGTGCAGGTAGCCGTCCACGAAGGTCATGGACTGCTCGAACACCTCGTTGGTCTTGGCCGAGTGCTGCATGTATTCCTGGATGCCGTAGTTGTGGATGGCCAGGCCCACGTGCAGCTGGGCGGCGAAGCCCACCGGCGAGATGTCGGTGGGGCCGTGGAAACCGGACTTGATCTGGTACTGCGCGGCAAAGTCCATGACCTTCTTCAGCGGGGAGATGCCGCCGAAGTGGGTGGAGGCTGCCCGGACGTAGTCGATCAGCTGTTCCTTGATGATGGTCTGGTAGTCGTACACGGTGTTGAAGATTTCACCGATGGCCAGCGGAGTGGTGGTGTGCTGTCGGACCAGGCGCAGTGCTTCCTGGTTTTCGGCCGGGGTGCAGTCCTCCAGCCAGAACAGGTCATACGGTTCCAGTGCCTTGCCCAGCTTGGCGGCCTGGATGGGCGTCATGCGGTGGTGGCCGTCGTGCAGCAGCGGCAGCTCCGGGCCGAATTCATTCCGGACGGCCTCGAACACGGTGGGAAGGTGGCGCAGGTACGCCCGGGTGTCCCAGTCTTCCTCCACCGGGAACGCGCCCCGGCCGGCGGGCTCGTAGTCGTAGCGTTCGCCCGAGGCCTGGGCCTGGGCCGCGACGCCGTAGACGGCCTTGATGCCCGGAACGGCGGTCTGGATCCGGACCGACTTATAGCCGAGTTCAAGGTGCTCGCGGACCGAGTCGAACAGTGACGGGATGTCCGCGCCGGAGGCGTGGCCGTAAGCGCGCAGGCCGTTGCGGGATGCCCCGCCGAGGAGCTGGTAGACCGGCATGCCGGCCATCTTGCCCTTGATATCCCAGAGCGCCATGTCCACGGCGGCGATTGCTGCCATGGTTACCGGGCCGCGGCGCCAGTACGAGCTGCGGTAAAGGAACTGCCAGGTGTCCTCGATCCGGTGCGGGTCCTTGCCGATCAGCAGCTGCGCGACGTGTTCCTTGAGGTAGGCGGCAACTGCGAGCTCGCGGCCGTTCAGGGTGGCGTCACCGATGCCGGTTACGCCGTCCTCCGTGGTGATCCGGAGGGTCACGAAGTTACGGGACGGGCTCGTCACGAAGACTTCCGCGGCAATGATTTTCACAGCTGTTCCTTTCGAACGGGACTGGGGGCGGGGCTTAGTTTGTGGTGGAGAGGGTGGCGTGCTCGTCAGCGGCCTTCTGTTCCGTGCCTTCGTCGCTGGTGCGGCGGGCCCGGATCTCCGTGAGGATCTCGGCGTGCATGGCGTCCGTCAGCTTGTACTTGGACATAACCAGGACGGCCAGGATGGTGAGAACTGCCGGGATGGCGCCGGCGGCAAGCTGGATGCCGAATACGGCGTCCGCCGTCTGCACCCCACCGGACTTGTAGCCGCCCAGTGCCAGGGCGTACGCGGCAAGCGCTCCGCCCACGGCCTGGCCGGTCTTGCGTGTGAAGGAGAAGAGCGCGTACGTGATTCCCTCGGTGCGGATGCCGGTCTTCCATTCGCCGTATTCCACGGTGTCGGCTTCCAATGCCCACACCACGATGTTGACGGCGAGGACGCCCACGAGGCTGATCACGAGGCCGGAGAAACCGATCAAGACCTGGCTGGCCGGGGTCAAGAAGATGATGGCACCACCGATCACGGTGAGCAGCGACGAGTAGATGTAGACGCGCTTCTTGCCGATGGACCGGACCAGCCTGGGCATGAACGCGGCCAGCACGAAGGTGAAGACCAGCTGGATGATGGACAGCACCGGGTACAGGTCAAGGCGGCCCAGGACATCGCGCAGGTAGTACAGCTGCACCGACGTCAGCGCCAGGTAGCCGGAGAGGAAGAAGAAGGAGCTGATGCAAAGCATCAGGAGCGGCTTGTTGCCCTTCAGGGTGTCCATGCTCTGCTTGAGCGAGACATTCGGGACGGCGCGGTGGACGCGTTCCTTGGCGGTCAGGACTGTGAAGAAGTACAGGGCGGCGCCGATCGCCACGAACACCGTGGTGATGGTGGTGAAGGTTGCCTGCAGGTCAGCGCCGGGCCTGATCAGCGGCGCCACAAAGATGCCGAGGGCAGAACCCACCAGCAGGCCGCCCACCATGCGGGCCGATCCCAGCTTGGCTCGCTCCCCCGGGTCCTGGGTCATGGCACCGGCGAGGGAGCCGTAGGGGATGTTGACCAGGCTGTAGGCCAGGCCAAGCGCCGCGTACGTCACGTAGGCGTACAGCAGGGTTCCGGACTCACCAAGCTGCGGGACGGAGAAGGTTGCAACGCTCAGGAGCAGCAGCGGGATGGAGCCGAACATGATGAACGGACGGAACTTTCCGAAGCGCTTGCTGAACGTGCGGTCCACCATGCGGCCGGCGAAGACATCGGCGAACGCGTCAAAGATCCTGACGACCAGCAGCAGGGTACCTGCCGCAGCGGCCGAGATTCCGGCGACGTCCGTGTAGTACACCAGCAGGAACATGGTGGCGGTGGTGAAGGCGAGGTTGTTGGCTGCATCCCCGGCGCCGTAGCCGAGGATGCTTAGCTTGTTCAGCTTTTTCATGATTGGGCTCCTTTACCCGGTGCCGCCCCCATGGAGCCGGCGAAAAAATGCGAAAAATGCTTGGGGTGTGCTGCAGGATGTCCGGGGCGTCCGGCGGGTGCGAATCCCGGGATGCCGCTTTGAGCTCTGCTGTAATCCTAATCACTTGGCAATAGTTTGGCAAGCGGTTGCCATATATTTGTTGAAAGTTTTATGAAACACAGCTGCCCGGCCCCCGTGGTCGGGCAACCGGGCAGCAGCGCATGCGCGGAGGACGTTACGGGGAGACAGCCGGCTCCCCGAACGTTCCGCACAGGTCGTCCATCAGCCCGACGACGGCGGCGTCCCCGGCCAGCAGCGGATCCACCAGGCCCAACAGGGCACGGACCCGCTCCGTACCGCTCAGCCGGTTGGCTGCCGCCACCTGGTCGGCGAGAGGGTCCTGGAATGCGGCGGGGGCTGCGCTGTAGTCCATCCAGGCGGCGATCATCAGTGCGGCGGCGGCGCCGGACCTGCCCGCGGCACGCTCGGCCTGCAGCACCGGGACGGCGCGCATCCGCAGCTTGGTGCTGCCGTCCATCGCGATCTGTGCGAGGTGGTGGGCAATCCGGGCGTTGCTGAAGCGCGCCAGCAGGGCTGCGCGGTAGGCCGGGACCTGCAGGTCCGCAGCATTTCCGCCCTGCCCGGAAAGGTTGGCTTCCGCCTCATCCCAGAACTTTTCAACCGCCTGCAGGCACAGCGGGTCCGCCAAAGCCTGGGCCACGGTGGTGTGGCCGCGAAGCTGGCCGGCGTAGGCCAGCAGCGAGTGCGCGCCGTTCAGGAGCCACAGCTTGCGGTTCTCGTACGGCTCGATGTCAGCCACGAAGACGGCGCCGGCATCTTCCCAGCGCGGCCGCCCGGCAGGGAACTCCCCGCTGAGCACCCAGTTGGAGAAGGGCTCGGCAACTACGGGGGAATTGTCGCGATAACCGCACCCGGCCTGGACCGCGGCAATGTCCTCGTCCGTAGTGCGCGGCGTGATGCGGTCCACCGAGGTGCTGACGAAGCTGATGTTGGCGTCGATCCAGCCGGCCAGGCCGGCGTCCCACGCCCCGGCCATGCCTGCCACCGCGTTGTGGGCCACGGTGCCATTGTTGGATAGATTGTCACAGCAGACGACGGCGAGCGGCCCCGCCCCGGCAGCCCGGCGGGCGGCGAGGGCAAGCACCAGCCGGCCCAGCGGCGTCGTCGGGTTTCCGCTGCCGGCTGCCAGCAGTGCAAGGTCGGCAACGACGTCGGACGCGGTCCGGTCGAGGTGCCCGTCCGCGCCAAGCCGGTAGGCCGCTTCGGTGATGGTCAGGGTGACGACGGCGGTGGCGGGAGCGGTAACCAGCTCCGCCAGCCGCTGAACATCCGCGCCGTCCACGGCCTCCACGATGCTGCTGACCACGGTGAACGAGTCCCCGCCGTCGGCGCGTTCCACCACGGTGAAGAGCCCGTCCTGTTCAGCGAGGGCCAGTGCGGCGTCGGGCCGACGGCCGGTGAAGGCGGCGATGCCCCAGTCCGCGGCGTCGGCCGACTGGTGGGTGAACCAGGCCTGGTGCGAGCGGTGGAAGGCGCCCAGCCCCAGGTGGACGATGCGTACGGGTGCCTTGGCGGAGGGCCGCAGCCTGCGGCTGAGTCGGGGCAGTTCAGCCACGGGTTGCGCCGCCATGGGTTGTGTCGCTGCGGGTTGTTGCAGTTCGGTGCTCATAGCTTGAAGACCCGTCGGGGCGAGCCGTCCACGAGGTCCACGATCAGTTCGTGGGCACGGTCCTCGCTGACGCGATGCTCGGCCACGAGCCTGGCCAGGAAGGAGGCCTCGATCCGGCGGGAGGCGTCATGGCGGGCCGGGATGGAGCAGAAGGCGCGGGTGTCGTCGATGAAGCCGGACGACCGGGAGAAGCCGGCGGTCTCGGTGACGGCCGAGCGGAAGCGCAGCATGGCGTCTGGCGCGTCCAGGAACCACCACGGGGCGCCGAGGTAGACGGAGGGGTAGAACCCTGCCAGCGGTGCGAGTTCGCGGGAGAACACGGTCTCATCCAGGGTGAAGAGCACCAGATGGAAGTCCTTGGCAGTGCCGAAGTCCTGCAGCAGCGGGCGGATCGCCTCGGTGTAGTTGACGGAGAACGGGATGTCGTGGCCGGTGTCCGGGCCAAACTTCGCGAACGTGGGGTCGTGGTGGTTGCGGTAGGACCCTGGGTGGATGGTCATCACCAGGCCGTCTTCCACGGACATCCGTGCCATCTGGTACATCATGTGGGCTTCGAAATCGTCGCGGTCCTGCGCCGAGGCCTGGCCGGAGCGGGCCCGGTCGAACAGCTTCGCCGCGTCGCCGTCGTCGAGCTTGAGCGTTGCCGGAGTACGGACACCGTGATCGGCGGAGACAGCGCCGTGTTCCACGAAATAACGACGCCGGTTTTCCAGGGCGGCGATGTACCCGGCATAGCCGGTGGCGCCGTCGCCCGCTGCCGCGATGAGCCGGTCCACGTTCGCGGACCAGGCGGGGTGGGCGATGTTCAGGTAAGCGTCCGGGCGGAAGGTGGGCAGGACGCGTCCGTGGAACGTGGGGTCGGCGGCGATCGCCTTGTGGCTGGCGAGGCTGTCCAGGGGATCGTCCGTGGTGGCCAGCACCTCGATGTTGAAGTCCTTGAAGAGCTGGCGGGGACGGAATCCCGGCTCAAGCAGCTTGGCGGAAATGGCGTCGTAGCTGGCATCGGCCGTCTCGGCGCTGATCTCCTGCCGGAGGCCGAAGACGCTGTCGAACTGGGTGCGGAGCCAGTAGCCGGAGGCGGTGCCCTCGAACAGCGGCCAGGCCTTGCAGAACTCGCGCCACACGGTGCGGGAGTCCGGGTCCGAGCCATTCGAACCGCGCAGCCGGTCCAGGGGGACACCGCTGGCGTGGATCAGGCGGGTGACGTAGTGGTCCGGGCTGACCAGCAGCGCCGCCGGGTCCGGGAAGGGGGTGTTGTGTTCGATGACTGCGGCGTCAACGTGTCCGTGCGGGGAAATGATGGGGAGGTCCTGGACGCGCTGCAGGAGGTCGCGCGCAATGCTGCGCGTTCCGGGATCCGCGGGCAGGAGCCGGTCTGGGTTGGCTGCAATCGACTGTGACATAGCTCAATGGTCGGGCCTGCAACCGGCTTTTGTCAACCGGTTGCCAAATATTGCCATTCTGGTTGCGGCGGTGCTGTGGGTTGCGAGCTGTGCGTGCGGACACAGATCCGGGCTGAGGACGCCGATTCGGCCTGGGGACACGCCTATTCGCGTGTCCCTGGACCGATTCGGTGTCCCAGGCGCGGGATCTAGCCTTTGGGCAGGAGCCGCCCGCTCGAGCCCCGCAGCACGAGCTCCGTTTCGACCCGGAGCGTGCCGGCAGGTTCCCCCGTGCCGTGAAGCAGGTCCAGCAGCAAGGTGGCGGCACCCGCGCCGCACTCCCCCAGCGGTGAGCGCACGGTGGTGAGCGGGGGCGTGGTGAAGTCCGCGCCGAAGATGTCATCGAAGCCCACGATGCTGATATGGTCCGGAACCACCATGCCCGCGGCCTGGAGTTCCTGCATCAGGCCGATGGCCAGGAGGTCGTTGTAGGTCAGCACGGCCGTGGCGCCGGTGGCCCGGACGTCGCGCGCCACCTGCCTGCCGCCGTCGACCGTGGGTTTGGTGGATTCCAGCCGCACGGCCTCGAGCCGGGACCACTCGCAGGCAGCCTGCACGCCTTCCCAGCGGCGCGCGGACATCCAGGACTGCGGCGGCCCGGCAACAAAGGCAACCTTCGTGTGCCCGTTGGCCGCCAGGCTGCGGACGGCCTCGCTGATGCCCTTGTTCACGTCCGGGACTACGCAGGGCACGCCGTCGACCTCGCGGTTGATGACCACAATGGGCTTGTCGCGGGCGAGGGTGCGGATGTCGTCGTCGTCCATGCGTGGGCTGGCAAGGATGAGCCCGTCCACGGTGGCCATCATTCGGCGGGCGGCGGTCAGCTCGGTGACGGCGGACTCGGCGGATTCGGCCAGCACCAGGGTGTAGTCCCGCAGCGTGGCGGTGGTTTCAGCTCCGCGGACGATGTCGAAGAACGTGGGGTTGGTGATGTCCGCGACGATCAGCCCGAAGGTGTTGGTGCGTCCGGTGGGCAGCGCCCGGGCGAAAGGGTTGACCTGGTAGTTCAGCCCGGCGGCGGCATCCTCAATGAGCTTCTGCGTCTTGGCGCTGACCCGGCCCGGCTTGCTGAGCGCTCGGGACACCGTGGACGGATTGACGCCGGCCACCTTGGCGATGTCGTAGATCGTGGCGTTGGGCTTGCCGTCCCGGGCGTGCTTTTTGGCCGGCGCGCTTGTTGCGGCAACGTCCGGCATCTTGGGTTCAGTCACCGCCCCATCCTAACGAGGAAACAGCCCAACCAGGTCGCAGTTAATGTCGTTTTGGGCGCTCATAACGACATTAACTGCGACCCAGTTGGGCACGGTTGGCCAGCGGTTGCCAGCACCCACGGGGCTGGCGTGCGCGGGTTGGCTAGGAGCGGCCGGGTTGGCTAGGAGCGCTCGGGGAACTTGCCTTCGTCCGCGATGCGCTTGTTCAGCTCGGCAAGGAACTCGTCCTCGTCGAAGTCCAGGCCCACTTCCGTGCCGGTCCAGCTGGAGAGGTGGATGGCGTTGGCCAGGCGGACGCCGTTGATGCCGTCCGAGCCCGGGGCCAGCAGCGGGGTGCCGTCAAGGATGTTGGCCGCGAAATTCTCCAGGACACCGGCGTGCTGGCCGCCCCAGACGGACTCGAACTCGATGACTTCGGTGCTGTAGTACTCCGCGGGATTCAGCTCGCCCATAAAGAGCTTGCGCACATCCTCCATGCCCATGCCGTCGCTGAGTTCACGCTCGGGCTTGTTCAGGCGCGTGACGGTGGCGGTCTTGGAGTTTTCGACGACGATCTTGCCCTGGTCGCCCAGGATCTCAAAGCGGTCGGTTCCCACGAGGTCGTGCGTGGCGGTGACGAAGACGCCGGTGGCGCCGTTGCCGTAGTCCACTACTGCCGTGACTTCGTCCTCCACGGCGATGTCGCGGCGGAAGCCATAGGCAACCTTGGAATAGACGGACTTGGGTACACCGCAGATCCACTGCCACAGGTCCAGCTGGTGCGGTGCCTGGTTGACCAGGACACCGCCGCCTTCGCCGCCCCACGTGGCGCGCCATTCGCTGGAGTTGTAATAGCCCTGCGGACGCCACCAGTTGGTGATAATCCAGTTGGTGCGGCGGATGCTGCCGATCTCGCCGTTCTCGACGATCTCCTTGAGCTTCCGGTACAGCGGGTTGTTGCGCTGGTTGAACATGATCGCGAAGGACAGCTCGGGCTTGCTCGCGGCAAACTCGTTGAGCTCCTTGACCTGCTTGGTGTACACGCCGGCGGGCTTTTCCACGAGCGCGTGGATGTTGCGCTTGAGCGTCTCGATGCCCATTTCCGGGTGCAGGAAGTGCGGCACGCAGGTGACGACGGCGTCCACGTCGCCGCTGTCCAGCATGGCGATGTAGTCGTCGTAGAAGGGCGCGTCAGGGTACGTAGCCGAGGCAACTTCCTTCTTTGCCGGGTCGATGTCGCAGATGGCGCCGATCTCCATGTTGGGAACCATGCCCTCCGTGATGAACTTGGCGTAGGCGCCGCCCTGCTGGCCCAGGCCGATGATGCCGAGGCGTACTTTCTTGCTCATGTATGAATCTCCGTAGTCAGTGGGTGCGGATAGTCGGTGCGGATTAGAAGAGGTCGGCGTGGCCGAGCGCCACCAGGTTGTCGTACGAGGTCTGCAGGGCTTCCCACACGGTGCGGCCGTACAGCTCGTCCTGTTCAACCAGCAGGTATTCGGCGCCGGCGGCCTGCGCGGCCGGAATGATGGACGCGAAGTCGAGGTTGCCTTCGCCCACTTCGGCGAACTGGACGACGTTCTTGAATTCGGCCATGAACCCCATGATGTCCCCGGAATCCAGGAGCCCGAACGAGGACTCCGGCAGTACGCCGATCCGGTAGTCCTTCAGGTGGACCATGGCGGTGCGGCCGGCGTATTTCTCCAGGGTGCGGACCGGGTCCAGGCCGCCCCGCTGCACCCAGTGCACGTCGATCTCCATGCCCATGGCCGGGGAGTTCTCGGCGATGATGTCCAGCATGTAGTCGCCGTCGAACTTCGCGAACTCGATGTGGTGGTTGTGGTAGTACAGGCTCAGGCCATGCTCCTGCAGGCGCTCCGCGTATTCGTTGGCCTGCTTGGCGAAATCAACCACAGCCCCGATCGACTTCATGGCCGGGAACGGCAGCATGCCAATCCGCAACAGCTTGGAGTCCAGGCGCTTGGCGTCCGCCACGATCTTATCGAAGTGCTCTGCCAGGGAATCGCCGGGACGGCCCTTGGGGGTCTCCACCGCGACGGACAGCGCCGCGATGTCCATGCCCAGTTCACTCCGCGAGCGGTCCAGCTCCGCGACGTTCTCCGGGGTCATCGGGATCTGGGAAATCTCGACGGCGTTGTACCCGATCGCGCTCACCTTGCGGAGCGTCTCGAACGCCCCGATCTCAGTGAAGCTTTCCCTTAGCATCATCGCCTGTACGCCAATTTTGGCCACTGTATTCCTCCGTGGTGTTCCGGGCCCTCAGGGGCCCTCTCTGTCGGTTGGGTGCTGTTACTTTGGCTGCCGCCGGGTGCTAGGCGAGGGCGCCGGCCTGTTCAATCTGGTGCCGCTGGCTTTCCAGCAGCCGGTGGCGATCCGCCCGGCGCTGTTCCTGCCGGTCCGGATCGGGTACCGGGGAGGCCAGCAGGAGGCGCTGCGTGTACGGGTGCTCGGGGTCGCGGGTCACGGTCTCGGCCGGTCCCTGTTCGACGATTTCGCCGTGGTACATCACGGCCACACGGTGGCTGATGTGCCGAACGACATCCAGGTCGTGGGAGACGAACAGGTACGAAACGCCGGTGTCCTTCTGGATCTGCAGGAACAGGTCAAGGACGCGGGCCTGGGTGGACAGGTCCAGTGCACTGACGGGTTCGTCGCAGACAATCAGTTTCGGCGAGAGCGCCAGGGCCCGGGCTATGGCCACGCGCTGGCGCTGGCCGCCGCTGAATTCCCGCGGCAGGCGGTGGATGGCGTCCGAGGGCAGGCCCACCTGGTCAAGGAGTTCCCTGACGCGCTTCTTGGCGGCAGCAGGTTCCATCCCCTGCACACCAAGCGGCTCGGCAAGGATGTCGCCGATTTCGAGGGCCGGGTTGAGCGATGTGTACGGATCCTGGAAGACCACCTGGAGATCGCGGCTCAGGGTCCGCCGCTGCTTGCGGGAGGCGTGGCTGATGTCAGTGCCTTCGAAGATGATCCTGCCCTCTGTCACCGGGGCCAGGCCCAGGACCGCACGGCCCAGGGTGGTCTTGCCGGAACCGGACTCCCCCACCAGACCGAGCGTTTCCCCCTGGCCGATGGTGATGTTGATGTCCGTCAGGGCCCGGAATGGCTTGGCCCGGAACTTCTTGCTGGGGTATTCCACCACGAGGTTGTCCACCGTCAGAAGTGGAGCTGTCAGTAGTGGGTCCGTCAGCAGCGGGGCGTTCTGCGTGGCGCTCATGCGACCGGCTCCTTCTGGGTGGATACAAGCATCGACATGGGAGTTTTGCCCTCAAGCATCGACGCCAGCAGGGTCTGGGTGTACGGCTCCTTCGGGTTGCGGAGGATGTCGCGGACGGATCCTTCCTCCACGAGCCGGCCGTTCTGCATCACGGCCACGCGGTCGCAAAGGTCCGCCACCACACCGAAGTTGTGCGTCACCAGGATGACGCCGATGTTCAGGCGCTGCTGCAGCTCTCGCAGGAGGTCCAGCACATCCGCCTGCACCGTGACGTCCAGCGCGGTGGTGGGCTCGTCGGCGATGACCAGGTCCGGTTCGCAGCTGATGGCGCCGGCAATCAGCACGCGCTGGGCCATCCCGCCGGAGACTTCGTGCGGGTAGGCGCTGAACGTCCGCTCGGGGTTGACGATTCCGACGTCGGTCAGCAGCTTCAGGGCCCGCTTGCGGGCTTCCTCCTTGGAGATCCCCAGGACGCGCACCATGGGCGTGACCAGCTGGTAGCCGATGGTGAAAGCCGGATCCAGGTTGCTCATGGGCTCCTGCGGAATGTAGGAGATCCGCCTGCCGCGCAGCTTGGACAGCCGGTCCTGGTTGACGCGTCCCTCGCCCGGGGCAACGGTGTAGTTGCCGTCGAACTGGATGGACCCGGCCACGATGCGGGCATTGTCCGGCAGGAGCCCCAGGATGGAGAACGCCGTCTGGGACTTGCCCGAGCCGGATTCGCCCACGATGCCCAGGATTTCGCCCCGGTCCACGTGGAAGGACACATCGTCCACCACCTTCTTGATGGAGCCGTCAGCCTGCGGATAGCCGACGCCGAGATTGGTCACCTTGACCAGGTGGTGCTCGGTTCCGACGTCGACGGCGGCCACGGACTTACGTGAGGGACGCGCCCCGGCGGGCGCCGCCGTCGTGCTTGCACCTGTGGAACCGGCAGTGGGCCTCCTGCGGTGCTTGATCTTTTCGCCGTCCTCCAGCGCGTCGCGGATCGCGTTGCCGAGCAGGACCAGGCCGCCGATCGTGAGGGCCATGGCCAGCGCCGGCCAGAAGAGCAGCGTGGGTGTCAGGTAGACGTTCTTGAAGCCTTCGGAGAGCATCACGCCCCAGGTTGCCTTGGTGGGATCGCCGAGTCCCAGGAACTCAAGTCCGGACTGGATCGCGATGGCCACGCCGGCAATGGCTGCGGTCTGGATGATGATGGGTGCACGGACCACGGAGAAGATGTGGCGGGCAATGATGCTCCAGTCGGAGAGCCCGGACACCCGGGCTGCGTCGACGTAAAGCTCGTTGCGCACCGACTGGACAGCGGTGCGGGTCAAACGGAAGTAGGACGGGCTGATGAGGACGCCGAAGGCGATCATCGAAATCCATACCGAGGGTCCGAATGCTGCGCGGATGGTGAGCAGCACGATCAGGCCCGGCAGGCTCATGAGGATGCTGACCACCCAGTTGGAGACGGCCTCGAACTTCCCGGCGTAGTAGCCGGCGATCAGGCCGGCCGGGAGGCCGATGGCGATGGCAACACCGGCGCACAGCAGTGCGGACAACAGCGTGAGCTGCGCACCGAAGAGCAGGCGGCTCCAGGTGTCGCGTCCGGCGCTGTCCGTGCCCAGGATGTTCACCGAGTCTGCAGGTGCCAGGGTCTTGGTGATGTTCGCGAAGTTCTCCTCGAACGGGGCCAGGACCGGGGCGAAGATGGCCAGCAAGGCGATGGATCCCAGGATCACCAGCGAGGCGATGCCCATCGGGTTCCTGAGGAGGCGGCGCATCACGGTGGAACGGACCACCGTGCCGCTCTGGCCCGTCGGAACGGGGGCTGGGACGGCCGTTACCGCCGCTGTTTCTACGGAATCACTCATGACACACGCACTTTCGGGTTGAGCCAACCATTGAGGATGTCCACCAGGAGGTTCACCACGATGACCACCACCACGGTGTACATCACGACGCCCATGACCACGGGAAGATCGGACTGGCCGGTGGCGGTGACCGCGAGCGGTCCCATTCCTGGAAGGGCGAAGATCTGCTCGATGATCACCACGCCGCCCAGCATGCCGATCAGTTGCAGGCTCAAGACGGTCAGGCCAGCCGGTGCCGCGCTGCGCAGCACATGCTTGAAGAGGATTTCCCGCTCTCCGATGCCGCGGCTGCGCAGGGTCCGGACGTAGTCGCGCTCGAGCTGCTTGATCACGGCACTGCGGATCTGCTGCGCGCCTCCGGTCACGCCGTTGATCAGCAGGGCAATGACCGGAAGGGTCATCGAGTAGACCCAAGCCTCCGGACCCACTTCGGGAGAGATGGTGCTGGTGGCCGGGAAGAAGCCCAGCTGGATGGCCAGGAGGGTCACAAGGAGCACGCCGATCACGTACCCAGGGATGGAGTCGCCAACGATCGCGCCCACCTGGACCACCCTGTCCACCCAGCCGCGTTTGACGGCTGCGGCAACTCCGATCAGTGCTGCGCAGATGGCGATCAGGATCATTGCGGTGAAAACCATCGTCATGGTCACCGGGATCCGCGTGGCCAGGGAACTGGCCACCGGCTCTGACGTGAACCAGGAGGCTCCAAGGTTTCCTGAGAGGGCGTCGCCTAACCAGGCGAAGTAACGGGTCACGAGGGGCTGGTCGAGTCCCAGCTCCTGTTCCTTCAGGGCAACCTGCTCCGGGGTGGCCTGGTCACCCAGGATGTTCCGGGCAATGCTGCCGCTGGAGGTGTACAGCAACGTGAAGGTGAGTGCCGAAACCACGAACAACACCACCAACCCGCTGCCCAGCCTTTTCGCAATGAACCTGATCATGGCGTCCTACTTGGCGGGTGAGTAGTTGTAGATGGACGGAACGGCCTGCTGTGCCTGCGGGGTGACGCTGACTTTGTCGTTGTGGTAATACATCTGGTTGACGCGGAACAGCGGAGCGAACCAGGCCTGCTCCACCACATACTTGTTGACGTCCTGGGCCAGCTTGCCGGCGTCCTCGCCGCCCGTACGCACAGCCTGGATCTTGGCCTCCAGCTCCGGGGTGGTGTTCTTGAACGGGTTGTAGAGGGCCTTGGTGGAGACGATCTGGTCGATCGCTACCGTGGGCTCGCCTTGGAAGAGGTTGAAGAACAATGCGTGGTACTTCTGCGCTGCAACGTCCGCGGTGAAGGTGTTGGTGATCGCGGCGCCGGGCTTCAGGGTGATTCCGACGTCTGCGAGCTGCTGCTGGAGAACCGAGATGAGCGTTTCAGCTCCCGGAAGGGTGGGCACGTCGATAGTCACGTTACCTTCGAAACCGGATTCCTTCAGGAGTTGCTTGGCCTTGGCGGGATCGTAGCTGTAGTAGTTTTCGAGCTCTTCGGTCCAGGCGCCGCTGTCCTTGCCGAACGGCTGCGAGGTGGGAGTTCCCTGGCCGAGCATGACCTGTTCCAGGATGGTCTTCCGGTCGAATGCGTGGTTGATGGCCTGGCGGACCTTGACGTTGGCCAGAGCGGGGTTCTTGGTGCCGTCGCGGTCCAGCAGGAGCAAGCCGGACCAGTCCACCTGGTTCGTTTCAAGCTTCATCTTGGCGCCCTCGGCCTGCTTACCGTTCTTGGGGTCCAGAAGCGTGGCGTCCACCTGGCCGGAAACCAAGGCGTTTGTCCGGGCCGTGGGATCGGTAAGGATCTTGAGGGTCAGCTTCTTGTACTTCTGCAGGTCCTTGTTCCAGTAGCCATCACGTGCTGTGAAGACCGTCTGCGAGTCCTTCACTGAGGCAGCTTTGTCCATCACGTACGGTCCGGAGCCCACCGGTACGGTCTTGATGGCGTCAGTACCCAGGGACTGGGGACTTCCCATCAGGCCGGCTGCTTGACTCAGGAAGTACTCCAGTGCGGGCTCTGCTGCGCTGAGGTTGATGTCGATGGTGTCCTCGTCCACCACGGCAATGTCGGACACAGAAGCCAATTGGGCCATCTGGGGACCATTTGCCTTCTTGAAGTGGTCCAGGTTGGCCTTGGCTGCTGTGGCGTCGAACTTTGCACCGTCGCTGAAGGTGACGTCGGTCCGGAGGTCCACGGTGAGCTTGGTGTTGGTGTCGTTGTACTTCCACGCCGTGGCCAGCATGGGGCTGAGTTTGCCGTCCGGTTCCCGCAGGATCAGGGTGTCATACGCTGCCTGGTACGGCTGCAGGGCATGGCCGACGTGGGCCTGGGCAGGATCCCAGGAAGTGATGTCGCGCAGGGTGCCCAAGGTGAGTGATGTTGGAGCAGCGCCGGCGTTCGAGCCCGCTCCGGCGCCCCCGCCGCATGCGGTGAGCGCCAGCGAGGCGCTGAGTACGAGGGCGGCTGCTGCCGCCTTGGGACCTAACTTCATTGTTGGCTCCTAGGATCCGGGGAACGTGAGACTTGCGAAATTAAGCAAGTGTGGTCTGGGCCACATCGGCCTCTTGGGATTCACAGTACGCACTGTTGCCCTGCCTGGCAACCGATTGTCAAAATTGTTGCAGTATTTCTTTTTCGTACCGGTATAGGTTGCCCGGGCACGAGTGCGTTGGAGGCAACCGGTTGCTTTCAACTGGGCCTCGGGCGCCCTTGCAGCCGCGCCTCAGGACACCTTGTCCGCCGATTCCGGGTAGCTCTGCCGGTAGACATCCTTGATGATGCGCAGCGATTTCTCGGCTTCGGCGGGACTGATCCAGAACGGCTCCGCCTCGTCCAGCCGGCTATAGAAATCGCTGATCAGCAGCTCGTGCGAGACACCCCAGTAGGACCGGCCGCCGGAGTCGCTGGTGCGCTCCGGAATGACATCCACGCGCCCGTCAGCATGGGTGACCGTGAGGTCGCCGCGCAGGCACAGGACAGCCTTCTCCGTGACCACATCGAGTGTCACCGGCGCATTGAAGGCATTGGCCAGGGTGGCATAGAACGCGCTCCGGGCACCGTTGGCATGTTCCGCCACGAATTCCGCGGTGTCCTCCACCTCGATGGTGCCGCCCAGGAATCGTGTCGAAGCGTTTCCCGTGACCGTGACAACGTCGCCCACCAGCCACTGGAGCAGGTCCACGGTGTGGATGGCCTGGTTCATCATCAGCCCGCCTCCGCCACCGGCCCAGGTACCCCGCCAGGGCCGGTTTTCGTAGTAGTCGGCGGAGCGCTGCCACATCACTGTTGCCGAGGCCCCCACCACATCGCCCAGATCGCCCGACGACAGCATCGCGTGCACGGCCTGCGCCGTCGCGTTGTACCGGTTCTGGAAGCACACTGCGATTTTGGCCCGGCCTGCTGATGCTGCTTCCACCAGCCGCCGGCCTTCTGCCAGGGTGTGGGCCAGCGGCTTCTCCACAATGACGTTGACTCCGCGCTCCAGGCACTCCGCGGCCACGGACGCGTGCTGGTCATGCGGAGTGCAGATGTGCACCACGTCCGGACTGACCTGTTCGATCAGGCTCAGGTGGTCGGCGAAGCCAGGGACGCCGTAGGCGGCCACCGCTGCAGCCAGCCGCTGCGGATCCGAATCGCAGACCGCCACCAGCGTGGCGCCGTCGAGCTTTGCTATCGCCTCAAAGTGCACTGACGAAACATCGCCGCAGCCGATGACTGCCGCCGTCGTGCTCAAGAGAGTTCAACTCCGTTTTTTGCCGCGAGCGCAGCGAAGGCGCGGGCCGCGATGCCGAAGGCCACCGGGCCGGAGAAGCCGCCCAGCTCGTGGGCGCTGGCCAAGTGGGGTTCCAGCGACGCGAAGCCGGTGAAGCCGTCCGCCTTCAGGGCCGCGATGGTGGCGTCCAGCTCGCCGTCGCCCTCGCCTGAGGGCACCACTTCGCCGGTGGTGGAGAGCGCGTCCTTGACCTGGAAGTACTCAAGGTAGGGGCGCAGCATCGCGTAGCCGTCGGTATAGGGCTTGACGCCCACCTGGACGAAATTGGCGTTGTCCCAGGCGATTCGCAGCGCCGGCGAGTCCACGGACTCCATGATGTCCAGCACCCGTTGTGGGGTATCGCCGTAGATGCCCTTTTCGTTTTCATGCAGGAGCACGACGCCGGATTCCGCGGCGAGCGCTGCCAGCGCGCCCATGCGGGCCAGGACATCCCCGCGGATATCTTCCGCCCTCAGGTCCTCGGCCCGGTAGAACGAGAAGATGCGGATGTACTTGGTATCCAGGCCCTTGGCCACGGAGATGATCTGCCGGAGGCGTTCCAGCTCGTGTTCCACCGGCAGGCTCACATCCACCTTGCCGATGGGGCTGGCCACTGCCGAAACCTTGAGGCCCTTGTCATCCAGGATTTCCTTGAGCTTGGCAACCTGCTCCGGCTCCAGCTCCGAAACGTTGGTGCCCCAGGCGCTGCGCACCTCGATGTGGCTCGCGCCCAGTGCCAGCAGCACGGCAGCCTGCACAGCGGGATCCGGGTCTATCTCATCGCCGAAACCTGAAAGGGGCCAGACTGCGGTTGTTGTTTTGCTCACGCGGATCTCCTGGGTTTCCGGCCGCCGCGCTTGCCTTCCCGGCTCCAGTGCGGTGACGCAGTTCACAAACGGTGTCCGCCCCAGTTTAGCCAGCCCTGCCACTTAATGACAACCGATTGCCAAAATCTGACAATCTGTGGCATTCTTTGCTGACCGGATCTGTGTCGGCACTCACAGTCCCGCCCATCCGACCCGGCCCATCACGGCCCGGCCACCACGTTCAGAGAGGAGCGCCGTGGCTACGACGCAACCCGCAGCAGCGGACCGCCCGCCCACCATCCATGACATCGCCGCGCTCTGCGGTGTGGCGGCCTCCACCGTTTCCCGTGCGCTCTCCTCCCCTGACCGCGTCAACATCCGGACGCGCCAGCGGATCGAGGCGGCCGCGGCCCAGCTGCACTACATCCCCAACAGCCAGGCCAAGGCGCTGAGTTCCGGCCGCACAGGCGCGGTGGGCGTGCTGGTCCCGGACATCACCAACCCCTTCTACTTCGACCTCATCCGGGGCACCCAGCTCCAGCTCAAGGCTGCCGGCTACACCCAGCTGCTGGTGGACACCGAGGAATCGGACGAGGTGGAAGCCAGTACCTTGGAACAGCTGCGCAAGAGCGCGGACGGAATCGTGGTGGCCGCCTCCCGGCTCAGCGACGAAGCCCTGCTGGCCGCGGCGGCAAAGATGCCCATGGTCACCATCAACCGGGACGTCCCCGGGGTCCCCGCAGTTCTCATTGACACGCCGTCCGCCACAAGCCAGGCCCTCGACCATCTCATCTCGCTGGGGCACACCCGGATTGCCTACATCGCCGGCCCGGCAACATCCCAGTCCAGCACGCGGCGATGGACCGCCCTGTCCGAGGCAGCCGAGGAACGCGGTGTGGAAGTATGCCGGCTGGGGCCGTTCTCGCCCAAGACGCAGTCCGGTGCAGCCGCCGCGGACGCCGCCGTGCACAGCGGGGTGACGGCCTGTATCGCGTTCAACGACCTCATCGCCATCGGCATGCTCCAGCGACTTCGCGAACGCGGTATCCGTGTCCCGGAGCACATGAGCATCGTGGGCTGCGACGACATCTTCGGGGCCGACTTCTGCAACCCGCCGCTGACCACCATGGCCTCGCCGATCGAACAGGCCGGCCGCGTGGCCATTTCCATGCTGCTGGCCCAGCTGAACCCGCTGGCAGGCGGAGGCATCCGCAGCCGGTCCGTGATGCCCACGCATCTGACGGTCCGCGGCTCGACCGGCCCCGCGCCGCAGTAATTCCTTGCGGCATCCGGGAAATTCCTTGCGGCATCCGGGCGGACACAGTTGAGCATGGTTGACACTGCTGACTAGTCTGGATCACATGCGCGAACTCCAGGCCAGGATCATTGAAGAAATGGGCGTCCAGCCCCGGATCGACCCCGCCGGGGAGGTGCGCAAACGCGTCACTTTCCTGAAGGAATACCTCAAGGCAACGCAGACCAAGGGCTTCGTCCTGGGAATCTCCGGAGGCCTTGATTCCTCGCTCGCGGGCCGGCTCGCCCAGCTTGCCGTCGACGAGCTCACGGCAGAAGGCGTTGAGGCCAACTTTGTGGCGGTCCGCCTTCCCTACGGCGTGCAGCACGATGAGAACGACGCCCAGGCCGCCCTTGACTTCATCCAGGCCAAGACGGAGTGGACCTTCAACATCTCTGCGGCAGTCGATGGCTTCGAGGATGAATTCGAGAAGACCGTGGGCAACGGGATCTCCGACTTCCACAAGGGCAACACCAAGGCCCGCACGCGCATGATCGCGCAGTACGCCCTCGCCGGCGAGCACAACTACCTGGTCATCGGCACCGACCACGGCGCCGAATCCGTGACGGGCTTCTTCACCAAGTACGGCGACGGCGGAGCGGACATCCTGCCGCTGTTCGGACTGAACAAGCGCCAGAACCGGGCACTCCTCGCCGAGCTCGGCGCCCCGGCCCGCATCTGGGAGAAGATCCCCACCGCCGACCTCCTCGACGGCAAGCCCGGCCGCACGGACGAGGATGAGCTGGGCATCACCTATGACCAGATCGACGACTACCTCGAAGGCCGCGAGGTCCCGGACTCCGTCGCCGAATCGATCGAGCAGAAGTACCTCCGCACCCGTCACAAGCGCACGGTCCCGGTCAGCATCTTCGACACCTGGTGGAAGCACGAAGGTCCTGAGGAGCCCCGGGTCGGGCTCTAGGCACTCCGCCATCAAGCTGCGCCGCCGATTACGGGATCAGCACCAGCTTGCCCCGCACGTGGCCCGCGCGGCTGAGTGCCAGCGCCCTGGCCGCCTCGGTGAGCGGGAGCCGCTCCTGGATGTGGAAGCGGACCTTGCCGTCGGCAGCCAGCCGGGCCGCGTCCGCAACCCGTCCGTCCAGCAATCGCACGGCGGCGATTCCGGCGGCGTTGGTCTCCTTGCCGGGCACGGTAGTCACAGCGGGGCCATGGCCGCCCAGCAGTTCGACGGTTGCCGCCGTCGTCGCCTCCCCGCCAATGGTATCCACCACGGCGGTGACGCTGCCCAGGGAACGCGCTCGCTCCACGAGCCCTTCCCGGTAGGCAACGGGTTCGGCGCCGAGACCGCGCAGATAGTCATGGTTCTGCTCCGAGGCGGTGCCGATGACCCGGGCGCCCAGGTCCCGCGCAAGCTGGACGGTTGCCGAGCCGACCCCGCCCGCCGCGCCGTGGATGAGGACCGTGTCCCCCACACCGATGCCCAGCTGCACCAGGGCCGAGTACGCGGCACCGCCAGCGATGGCCACGCAGGCTGCCTGCTCAAAGTCGATGCCGGCCGGCTTCGGCGTCAGCTGCGCGGACGGAACGTTGGCCACGGCGCGGTAGCCTCCGGCAACGCCGTTCCAGATGACCTCGTCGCCCATGCCGAACCCGGTCACGCCGGGGCCGACGGCGGTCACTGTTCCTGACGCTTCGCAGCCGGGAACACCCGGGAGCTGCAGCGGGAAGTAGGGTTCCAGGTAGCCCGCAACGAGCTTCCAGTCCACGGGGTTGACCGCGACGGCGCGGACGCCCACCTGCACCTCGCCCTCTGCCGGAGGTGGCTGCTCCTCCTCGCCCACGGTGACGAAGTCCGGGCTGCCAAAACGGTCGAACGTCATTTTGGTGCTTGTCATTGAGGCCGCGCTCCTTGGGCTCGTCGCAGTTGCCGCCGATGCTGCCAGCATCTTGCACATCGGGTGTGGTTGCAAGCGCCTGCGGCCGCGTGAACTTGGCGGCGAGACCTGTGCGGGGGTCAGGCGCCGGGTGCGCGGGTCAGCAGCGTAGAGATCCGGTGGGCTTCCTCCATCAGGAGGCGGCCCAGGGTCTCCTGCCGTTCGCCGCGGAACCTCGGCTCGATCCCGGTCAGTGACAACGCCCAGGCGGGCCGTCCGCGCTGGTCGAACACCGCGGCGCCCATGCCCCAGCTGCCCTCGAGGACCAGGCCGGGATTGACCGAATAGCCGGCCTGCCGCGTCTTCGCCAGGTTCTCCCGGACCAGGGCCTCGGTGTGCCCTGCAGCGAAACTGCCGGCGTGGGCAGCCCAGCCCGCGAGCAGCTCCTCCTGTTCGGCCTCAGGCAGGAATGCCATGATCGCGGTTCCGGCGGAGGCCACTCCCAACGGAAACCGGACGCCCTCGTGCAGCACAAAGGAGCGCACCGGGAAGCTGCCTTCCTCCCGGAGCAGGCACACCGTTTCCGCTCCCCGGCGGATGGAGAAGAAGGCGCTTTCCCCCGTCTCCTCGGCGAGCCGGCGCAGGCTGGGCCGCGCAATGTCCTCGAGCGGAAAGCGGGCCGACGCCACGGAACCCATCAGCAGGATCTCCGGGCCCAGCACCCAGTTGCCGCTCTGCGGATCCTGGTCCAGCAGGCCTTCGGAGGCCAGCGAGGAGAGCAGCCGGTGGACAGTGGGCCGCGTAAGGCCCGATTCCCGAACCACTTCAACCAGCGGGCTGCCGTCGGGCTGGCGTCCCACGATCCGCAGCAGGCTGGCGACGCGGCTGACCACCTGGGCACCCTGGACCGGTGCTGAATTCATGATTTTTCCTCCAAAGCATCCACATTATGGATACTTCAAAGCTTACCGTCCACACTGTAAAAATGCCCATATTTCGCGGCGAAAGGTGCCTTGACAGAGCCTTCGGCTCCCCCGTACGCTCCAATTCCAGACCTACAGTCCACAAAGTGGATTACCGGCTGCACGGGGAACCAGAACACCGGGCCCTGACCGCTCAATGAGGAGATGCAATGACAAAGCTGAAATCCGGCGCGGCTGCCGCGCTGCAGGACGTGCTGCGGGACGGCATGACGCTGGCCGTCGGGGGCTTCGGGCTCAGCGGCATCCCGGCGGACCTGATCGAGGCCGTCCGTGATTCCGGGGTCAAGGACCTGACGGTGGTGTCCAACAACATGGGCGTGGACGGCAAGGGCCTCGGCGTGCTGATCGAAGCAGGCCAAGTCCGCAAGGTCATCGCCTCCTACGTGGGCGAGAACAAGCTCTTCGCCGAGCAGTACCTCGCCGGCCAGCTCGAAGTGGAGTTCACCCCGCAGGGCACACTGGCTGAGCGCCTCCGTGCCGGCGGCGCCGGCATCCCCGCGTTCTACACCAGGACCGGCGTCGGCACCCTCGTCGCCGAGGGCAAGCCGCTCGCCGAGTTCGACGGCGAAACGTACGTCCAGGAGCGCGCCATCAGGGCCGACGTCGCCCTGGTCCACGCCCACACTGCCGACACCGACGGCAACCTGATCTACCGCTTCACCGCCCGGAACTTCAACCCCGTGGTGGCCACAGCCGGCGCAGTAACCATCGCCGAAGCAGAAGTCATTGTGGAGCCGGGCGCGCTGGACCCCAACCACATCGTCACCCCCGGCGTCTACGTCCAGCGCCTGGTGCAGGCCAGCGGCCGGGTCAAGGACATCGAACAGCGCACCGTCCGCGCCCGCGCAACCGAACCCGTTCCCGCCTAGCCCCCGCGACTACACAGCGCGAACGAACACTTAAGCCCCCACAAGAATTCACGAACCCAAGGAGAACCCCATGGCCTGGACCAGGGATGAAATGGCTGCCATCGCGGCCGAAGAACTCGACGACGGCGACTACGTCAACCTCGGCATCGGCATCCCCACGCTGGTGGCCAACAACCTCCCCGAGGGCGTGCGCGTGGTCCTGCAGAGCGAGAACGGCCTGCTCGGCATGGGCCCGTTTCCCTACGAGGGCGAGGAAGACGCCGACCTCATCAACGCCGGCAAGCAGACCGTCACCGTCCTGCCCGGCGGCAGCATCTTCGACTCCGCCACGTCCTTCGGCATGATTCGCGGCGGCCACGTCAAGGTCGCCATCCTGGGCGCCATGCAGGTCTCCGGCAGCGGCGACCTCGCCAACTGGACCATCCCCGGCAAGATGGTCAAAGGCATGGGCGGCGCCATGGACCTCGTCGCCGGGACTCCGCGCGTGGTGGTCCTCACCGAACACAATGCCAAGGACGGGTCCGCCAAAATCGTCCGGGAGTGCACCCTTCCGCTCACCGGCCTGAGCGTGGTGGACCGGATCATCAGTGACCTCGCCGTTTTTGACCTCGTGAGGAACGAACAGGAAACAGGCGGCGGCCGGCAGCTCACGCTCACCCGGCTCGCCCCGGGCGTCACCGTGGAGGAAATCCGCGAGAAAACCGAGGCCGCATTCGTCGTCGCCCTCGAAAACGACGCATCCCCCGCCATGGAAGGAGCCACAGCATGAGCCTGAAGGATCAGTTCGGCAAGGATGTCCTGCTCACCGGCTGGGGCCACAGCCGTTTCGGCAAGCTCACCGACGAGACCCTCGAGTCCCTGATTGTGCAGGTTGCCACCGAAGCCATCGCCAACGCCGGCATCGAACCCGGCCAGATCGATGAGATCTACCTCGGCCAGTTCAACTCCGGCATGATGCCGCTGGCCTTCCCGTCCTCGCTTGCGCTGGAGGTGTCCGAACAGCTGGCCAACGTGCCGTCCACCCGGGTGGAGAACGCGTGCGCTTCGGGGTCGGCTGCCTTCCAGCAGGGCACCAAGTCGCTGCTGGCCGGCACCGCTAAGACCGTGCTGGTCATCGGCGCCGAGAAGATGACGCACGCCGGTGCCGACGTTGTGGGCGCGGCCCTGCTGGGCGCGGACTACGACATGGCCGGGAAGGCCTCCACCACCGGCTTCACCGGTCTGTTCGCCGAAGTGGCCAAGCACTACGAGAAGCGCTACGGGGCCGGGACCGGGGCCAGCGCCGCAAACCTCGGCGACGTCCTGGGCACCATCGCGGCGAAGAATCACCGCAACGGCGTGGACAATCCGTACGCCCAGCTCCGCAAGGACCTCGGCGAGGACTTCTGCCGCACGGTCTCGGACAAGAACCCGATGGTTGCCGATCCGCTGCGCCGCACCGACTGCTCCCCCGTGTCCGACGGCGCCGCCGCCGTCGTGCTCTCAATTTCACCGACCGGCGGGGCAACCGCGCCGGTGCGGCTCGCCGGTTTCGGCCAGGCCAACGGCTTCTTCCCCGCCGAGCGGCGGGATCCGACCGCGTTCGCCGCAACTCGCGCGTCCTGGCAGCGGGCACTGGCGATGGCCGGGGTCGGGCTTGACGGCCTGGACTTCGCCGAGGTGCATGACTGCTTCACCATCGCCGAACTGCTGATGTACGAGGCCATGGGCCTGACCGAACCCGGCCAGGGCGCCCGGGCCTTGGAAGAAGGCTGGGTGTTCAAGGAGGGCAAGCTGCCGGTCAACGTTTCGGGCGGACTCAAGGCCAAGGGCCATCCAGTCGGTGCAACCGGCGTGTCGCAGCACGTCATCGCGGCCATGCAGCTCACCGGCACAGCAGGCGAGATGCAGCTGGCCAACCCGCGCCGCGCGGCCGTGCAGAACATGGGCGGCGTGGGCATCGCCAACTACGTCAGCGTGCTCGAGGCCGTCTAGCCCCACCCAAGTAGGTAGCAGCAGGTGTCGTTTTGAGCCCTCAAAACGACACCTGCTGCTACCCAGTTGGGCTAGCGGCCCCGGATCAGGGCGGCGATCTCCACAAACCCCAACCGTTCCGCGTTCTCCAGTGCGGTGCGGCCCTGGGGGTCGCGGATGTTGGGGTCGGCGCCGGCGGCCAGGAGCTGGCGCACCACGTCCTGCTGCCTGGGTCCGCCGTTGTTGAGCAGGATGGCCTCCTGCATGGCGGTCCAGCCCAGGTTGTTGACGTGGTCCACGGGCACGCCCGCAGCGATGAGGATCCGGACGGTGTCCACATGCCCGTGTTCGCTGGCGGGGATCAGCGCCGTCCCGCCGAAGCGGTTGGTGCTGCGGACGTCGGCGCCGGCAGCCAGGGTCAGCTGCAGGACCTCGTTGAAGCCCTCGGCCCCCGCGTAAAGGAAGGCCGAGTCCTCGATGGCGTCTTTCGCGTTGACGTTGCCTCCGGCCCGGATCAGCTCGGCCACCATGGCGGCGTCGTTGGCCTTGGCGGCCCGGATCAGCCGCTGGTCGAGCTCGGCCTGCGCCTCAGGAGGCAACGCAGGACGGGTCTCGGCCGGCGCTGCAGGTGGCGCCGGCGCCGCGGTAGTGGTCTCCGACGGCGATGCGGCCGCTGTTGCAGACGAGGCGGGAGCAGGAACGGACGACGGCGGTGTGTCCCGCCGTCCGGGATCGCCGGGCCCCGCCTGGCAGGCCGCCAGGCAGGCGGCAACACCGGCTGCGGCGATGAAGACCGCCGATACCTGCCGTGCCCTGCGCCATGTCCTGAACCGCCTCATCAGCCCACAGCCTACTTCGCGGAGCCGGAGGCCGCAGCGGCAATGGCCTCCGCGCCGGCGGTTGCGCAGGCTTCGTCCAGGGCACCGTCCGGGGCGCCCCCGACGCCGATGCCTGCCACGGAGACTCCGTTGACCTTGAGCGGAACGCCGCCGGCCAGGAAGAGGGTACCGGGGAGGTCCGCGATGCTCGGTCCGTTGCCGTTGATGCGTTTGGCGAGCTCACTGGTCGGCGTGCCGAAGGCGGCAGCCGTGTAGGCCTTCTGCTGTGCCGCTTCAATGGTGTGCTCTGCAGCGTTGTCGCCGCGGAGCAGGGCCTGCACGGTTCCGAACCTGTCCACCAGGGCCACCGTGACGAACGGCAGCTTGTCCGCCTGGCATTTGGCGAGCGCTGCCTTGACCGCGTCCCCGGAGGCACCCACGCTGATCCGGTTCTGCGCGACCACGGTTTCCGGAACCGGCTGGACATCGGCTGCAGGGACGGCGGCGGGTACGGAGCCGGGAACCGCTGCCGGCGCTGGCGCAGCAGCTGAGGTCCCGGCGTTGGCAGCGGCCGTCAGCCCGCCGGTGAGGAGCAGCGCTCCGGCGGCAGCTGCGGCGGCGATTTTCTTGGACATCATCACGGGTTCTCCTTGGAATGGACTTCTGGCCCAAATGGGCTTTAGGTGCTTGCCCGGTTCATAGCCCCGGGCCTGGAATCCATCCTGTCTGCTCAGGCGCAGCGGGGCATCGGGCATTGGTCTGCCGCGGCCTCCCCCATCGGGCTGGGCCTATCAGCCAAAAGGCTGAGAGACCAGCAACGGTGCGGGCCCTAGCATGGTGGTAGCACTCCTCCACCGGAAACCGGACCCCATGCCCTCCTCATCACCAGCCCGTCCGCCGGCGGCAGTTCCCGCGCCGGCCCCCGCACCGGGCACTGAACCTGTCCTCCACCAAGGCGCCAACGGAAGGGGCCCGCTGGGCCGCATTGACGCCGTCGTGCATCTTGGTTTTGCCGTTCTGCTGGTAGCGTCGGCGGTCCGGTACGTCATGCGGCACAGCCCCGCGGACAACCTGTGGGTGCTGGCCCTCGCCGCGGCGGTGTGTTCGCTCTATGCCGTGATCGCCGTGCTGTCCCAGCGCAGGCGGCCGTGGGCGGTGTGGATGTTCGTGCTGGTGGCGCTCTGGGCTGTGCTGGTGATCGCGGCTCCGAGTTTTGCGTGGTGCTCGTTCGCGCTGTTCTTCCTGTGCCGGACCGCGTTCAGCGGCTGGGTGGCGTACCTGGCGGGCGGCGCGACGGCGGCGGCCACCGCCGCCGGGCTGTTCCGGCTCAGCGGCGGCAGCGATATCGCCATGCTCCTGGGTCCGCTGGCCGTGGGCGTCATGCTGACCCTGATCTACGACCGCATCGAGCAGGACGCCGCAGAACAGCGCAGGCTTCATGCGGAGGTGTCGCTGGCCCAGGGACGGCTGGCGGCCAGCGAGCGCCGGGCGGGCACCATCGAGGAGCGCGAACGGGTGTCCCGGGAAATCCACGACACCGTGACGCAGGGACTGGCCAGCAGCCTCCTCCTCCTGGAGGCCGCGAACAGGTCCTGGCCCAGCCCGGCCGCGCGCGAGGACGTGCTCAACGCCAGCGGGATGCTGCGCCGGAACCTGGCGGACACCCGCAGCCTGGTCCATGAGCTCGCCTCGCCCGGGCTGGACGCGGCACCGCTTCCGGATGCCCTGCTGCAGGCGGCGCGGCAGTATGTTCCGGGCGTTCGGCTGCTGGTCACGGGCGAGCCGCGCCCGGTTCCCGCCGACGTGCGGCATGCGCTGCTTCGGGTGGTCCAAAGCGCCGCCGCGAACACCCAGCTGCATGCCGGCGCGGAGAATGCCACGGTAACGCTGGGGTTCCTGCCCGGTGCCGTCACCCTGGATGTGTACGACGACGGCGGCGGTTTCGACCCGCTGTCGCTGGCACCGCCGTCGGATGCCGGAGGCTACGGTCTCCGGGCCATGCGGCAGCGGGTGGAGCAGCTGGGCGGCGTATTCTCGGTGGAAAGCACCCCCGGCGAGGGGACGATCGTGGCCGCGCAACTGCCCACCGGGGAGGAACAGTGAACCCGATTACCGTACTGCTGGTGGACGACCACCTGGTGGTCCGCAGCGGGCTCAAGGCCCTGCTGGGAACGCAGCCCGATATTGAGGTCGTGGGAGAGGCCGCCTCCGGCGAAGAGGCGCTGGTCCAGACAGAGCAGCTCAGCCCCGCAGTGGTGGTGATGGACCTGGCCATGGGGGCCGGCATGGACGGCATCGAGGCCATCAGGCAGCTGCGCCGGCACAACAGCCGGCAGGCCGTGCTGGTGTTCACCACCTACGATTCGGATGCGGACATCGTCCGGGCCGTCGACGCCGGCGCCATGGGGTACCTGCTCAAGGATGCCGCGCCGGAGGAGATCTTCGCGGCGATCCGTGGGGCCGTCCAGGGCAAGAGCGTGATGAGCGCCCCGGTGGCTTCGCGGCTCTTCCAGCAGCTGCGGAACCCGGACGAGATCCTGACGCCGCGCGAGGCGGAGCTGCTGAGCCTGCTGATCGAAGGCCTCAGCAACCGGGAGCTCGGCCAGCGGCTGTTCATCTCCGAGGCCACGGTCAAGACGCACCTGGCCCACATTTACGCCAAGCTCGGGGTGGAAACCCGGGCAGCTGCGATCGCCACCGCTATCCGCCGCGAGGGGATGCGCTAGCCGGGCCAGCCGCCGGAAGGCAGGTCTAGACTCGATCCTAGCCACGCCCCCGGACTTGAGGAGCCCTCATGCGCGCCACCATCATCCACGGCCCTGGAGACATCCGGGTCGAAGACCGCGACTACCCCGCCGTACAGTTGCCCACGGACGTGGTGGTGAAGGTGACCGCGTCCTGCGTCTGCGGCTCGGACCTGTGGGCATACCGGGGCGTGAAGCCCACCCGCAAGCCGGCGGCCATCGGCCACGAATTCGTCGGCGTGGTGGAAACTGTCGGCGAGGACGTAACAGCGCTGGCGGCAGGCGACTTCGTCATTGCACCCTTTGTCCTCAGCTGCGGCGAATGCCCGCAGTGCCGCAACGGCGTCACCGTTGCCTGCGATTACCTAGCCGGCTGGGGCGGCCGGGACCGCTCCGGCCACAGGATCGACGGCGGCCAGGGCCAGGCCGTCCGGGTTCCGCTTGCCGAGAGCACCCTGGTCAAGGTGCCCGGAGTCACGGAGCCGGATGCTGAACTCACCGCCAACCTGCTGACGCTGTCCGATGTCATGGCCACCGGCCACCACGCGGCGCTGTCCGCGAAAGTTGCGCCAGGCCGGACGGTAGTAGTGGTGGGCGACGGCGCCGTCGGACTCTGCGGTGTCCTTGCGGCCAAGCGGCTCGGGGCAGAGCGGATCATCGCCATGTCCCGCCACGCCGACCGGCAGGCCCTGGCCCGCGAGTTCGGTGCCACGGACATCGTGGAGGAACGGGGCGACGACGGCGTGGCAAGGGTCCGCGAGCTGCTGGGCGGCGTGCTCGCCGACTCGGTGCTGGAGTGCGTGGGCACCAAGGAATCCATGGAGCAGGCCCTGCACTGCGTGCGCCCGGGCGGCGCGCTTGGCTTCGTGGGCGTCCCCACGGGCGGAGCCGAAGTACCGCTGCGCTACCTGTTCGACTCCAACGTCTCCATTGCCGGCGGCATGGCTCCGGCCCGGACGTACATCCCCGAACTGCTGGCCGATGTACTGGCCGGAGCCATCAGCCCGGGCCGCGTGTTTGACTCCGTGATGCCGCTGGAGGAAGCCGCCGAGGCCTACAAGGCGATGGACGAACGGCGCGCCATCAAGGTACTGCTCACACCCTGACACAGGCGGCTTGCCGCAGGAATTAACAGACGGCACTGGCTACCCCCTGTGAGCTCCTTCGGGTGCGATACTAAGTCTGCGTACGAATCGGGTGCGCGTACGGTCCGGGTCTTCGCCTGGAGGCGCTCTGGGGGAACTGAATGCACCTCGACACCTTAACCCTCAGGGTTGCCTTCGCCGTTGTCGCGTTCACGCTGGCGCTGCTGTTCTACTTCGCGGCGTACCGGAGCACGCGGTCCCCGTACAGTGCGTGGTGGTGCGTCGCCCTGACGCTCTTCCTCGCCGGCTCCGCCTCCTACCTCTTCAACGGGACAGCGCATCAGGTGTGGGCCAACCCGCTGGGAAACTGCCTGCTGGTTGCCGGAGCAACCAGCGTCTGGGCAGGGGCGCGGTCGCTGCGGACCACGAGGCCGCGTTCCTGGCAGCTGGCCGCGGGTCCCGCAATTGTGACAGTGTCATCAGCGCTGGAGGATCCTGCCGTCAATATCTGGTCCGGAGGCGCCGTCTTCCTGGCACTCATGAGCCTGATGTTGGGCTTGGCGTCCCACGAACTTTGGCGGCTGGAGCCGGGCTACTCCAGGGTCCGCATTCCGCTGGCCATAGCGGCCGGGTTCTTCTCCGCCTACTACTTCTGCCGGCTGGTTGTGTACGTCGGCGAAGGCCCGGATGGGCCCGTGTTTGTCGCCTACTTCGGCTCCGCGGTCACCACGCTGGTCACCATGGTGCTGCTGGTGGTGGTCTCCTTCAGCATGGCAGCGCTCAGCAGCGAACAGCAGACCCGCGCCCTCCGCGCGGTGGCCACGCAGGACGGGCTCACCGGGCTGCTCAACCGCTCGGCCTTCATGGAACTGGCCTCCGATGAGCTGCAGCGGCTGCGGCGCACGCAGGCACGCGGCACCCTGATCCTGGCCGACATTGACCACTTCAAGGCGGTCAACGACACGTACGGCCACGCCGCCGGTGACGCAGCCCTGCAGTCGTTCGCCGCCGCCTGCAATGCCACGGTCCGCTCAACAGACCTCGTGGGACGTTACGGCGGCGAGGAGTTCATTTTCCTCCTGCCCGGCGTCACCCCGGACCGGGCCGAGGCCATCACCGCGGAGATCAATCGGCAGCTCAAGGCCGTCCGTGGACCGGGCGGTTCCAGCATGCCCACCGCGAGCTACGGCATTGCCCCCATCGGCCATGGAACGGCCGGCCTTGATGAGCTGATCGCGACGGCGGATGCCGCCCTGTACCAGGCCAAGTCCCTGGGCCGCAACCGCACGGTCCGCGGAATCCACACCCCGTAGTCCGCAAAGTAGGGCATTTCTCCCCTTTGCGCCACCCTGCCGCGGGGTTTAGCGTGAAGCGCGTCAGCATCCACCGCCGTTGAGGAGCCGTCATGGCCGGGTTTGTGCAGATCATCGAATTCAAGACCTCCCGCATCAAGGAGATCGAAGAGCTGGGCCGTCCGTCGAGAACCGAGGGAAGTACGCAGCCAACGTTCCGCCGCATCGTCGCCACGGCGGACAGGGATCACCCAGGGACCTATTTCACCATCGTCGACTTCGATTCCTTTGACTCCGCGATGGAGAATTCGGGCCGTCCGGAAACGTCGGAATTCGCTTCCAAGATGGCGGCCTTGTGCGACGGACCCGTGACCTTCCACAATCTGGATGTCATGTGGGAGGACACCGGCGAGGGCACGGGCAACGGCTAGGAGCGGGCATGGGTTCCCCGAGCCCCGATCCGGTGCCGGGCAGCGCGGCCCAGGACAGCTTCGTTGCGGAGCTTAGCGAACTGGCGTCCGGGTCGCTGGAGCTGGTGGGCGGCAAGGCGCTGAACCTTGCAAAGCTCACCGCTGCGGGCTTTCCGGTTCCCCCCGGCTTCTGCCTGACCACGGCCGCCTACCGGATGGCCGTCCCGGCGGAGCTGGAAGGCGTGGCCTCCCGTTTGGACGGCGCTCCACCGGGCCTGGACGATGTCACGGAAGATATCCGGGACGAGCTGGCTCGGCGTGCCCGGGAATCCGTGGCGGCGGCACCCGTGCCGCCCGGCGTCGACGCCGCCGTCCGCCGGGGATACGGGGCCATGGGCAACGACGTGGCAGTGGCAGTGCGGTCCTCCGCCACCGCCGAGGACCTGCCCTTCGCCAGCTTCGCCGGGCAGCAGGACTCCTTCCTGGACATCGTCGGAGCCGACGCCGTCATTCAGGCCGTCCGGCGCTGCTGGGCCTCGCTCTGGACGGACCGGGCGGTGGCCTACCGCACGGCGAACGGGATCAGCCACCGTGAGGCGGGCCTCGCCGTCGTCGTGCAACAGATGGTCGACGCCGGTACGGCGGGCGTGCTGTTTACCGCCAACCCGGTGACGGGGACGCGGACGGAAACCGTGATCGATGCCAGCCGCGGGCCGGGGCAGGCAGTGGTGTCCGGCGCCGTAAATCCGGACCACTTTGTGGTGGACACGGCCACCGGAAGCATCCTGCAGCCGACGCCGGACCGCGGGGCAACCCTGACCGAGGCCCAGCTTCGCGAACTGACATCCCTCGGCGCTGAGGCCCAGCACCTGTTTGATGCACCCCAGGACGTGGAGTGGGTGATCGACACCCGGGGAAAGGCCTGGCTGACACAGTCGCGGCCCGTCACCACGTTGTATCCGCTGCCGGAGGAGGAAGCGTCCGCGAGCGAGGCAGGCGGTCCGAATGCGGTGGCCGGCACGGACACACGCGTTTACCTGTGCGGCACGCTCCTCCAGGGACTCACCCGGCCCATCACCCCGATGGGCCTTTCGGTCCTGGCCCTTATGCGGGGCAACAAGGGGCCGTGGAAATACACGAACCCCGGGCTGCGGATGTACGTCGACCTGACACCATTCGTGCGCAGCAAATCCGGCCGCCGGACACTGTTGCGGATGCTTACTCTGGCGGACGGAAGGTCCGCGGCCGTTTTTCCCGCGCTCCTGGAAGACCCGCGCTTCAGCATTGTGCGGCGCCCCCGGAGAGAGAGGCGCAGACAGGGGGACGGCGACGGCGCTCCGGACCCCGACCGAACAGGAAGACAGGGTCCGGACGGAATCCAGAACCTCGCCATGACTGCACGGCTGGTCCCGGCAGTGCTGCGTGCCCTCCTGTGGCCGGACGCGGAACTGCGCCGGGCACGGCACTATCAAAAGCGCCTCGAAGCCCGGCTGGCGCTCCCGCTCCCGGCCACTCCGGCAAGGCGGCTCCAGCACGCGGAGGATGTCCTGGGAACCACTGTCAGCGGGCTGATTCAGGCAACGCTGCCAAGCCCCGCCGCCGGATACTTGATGCTGGCCGCGGCCCGCAGGCTGCTCCGAGGCATTGCCAAGCCGCGGGAACTGGAGGCAGTTTTGCGGGGTCTTCCGCACAACGTGACCACAATTATGGACCTCGAATTGTGGCACCTGGCCGTTTCCCTGGGCCGGGTTCCGGAGGCGCGCAGGCTGTTCACGGAACACCGCCCCGAGGACCTGGCGGCACGCTACCACGCGGGCACCTTGCCGGCCGTTGCCCAGGCAGGGCTGCGGAAGTTCCTGTCCAAGTACGGGCACCGGGCCGTCGCGGAAATCGACTTGGGGATGCCGAGGTGGTCCGAGGAGCCGGACCACCTCTTTGGCATGATCTCGAACTATCTCCGCGTGCAGGATCCCCGGCAGGCTCCCGACCGCCAGTTTGCCAAGGCCGCCGACGACGCCGAGGCCAGGATCAGCGACCTGGTTGAACGTGCACGCGCCAAAAGCCGGCTGCGGGCACGTCTGGTGGAGCTCTGCCTGCGCCGGACCCGGCAGCTGGCCGGCATGAGGGAATTTCCGAAGTTCTGCATCGTGATGGTGTTGGCGGAGATGCACCGCCAGCTCGCGGCCGTCGGCGCCGACCTGACAAAGACCAGAACCATCGCCGCAGCCGGCGACGCGTTCTTCCTGGACTTCGATGAGCTGCGCGTCGGCCTCCGGGGCGCCGACCTGAAGGCAATCGTCGCCGGACGCCGCGGGACGTACGACGTCGAACTCCGGCGACGGCGAATTCCGCGCCTGCTGCTCTCGGACGGCACCGACGTCGAGGCTGCCGTACTGGCGAAGAACGCCGCGCTGGCCCCGCCAGACGAGGCGGACCGGCTGGCGGGGACGCCGGCCTCCGCCGGCACGGCGACCGGGAAAGTCAGGGTGGTCATGGATCCGGTGGGCGCCCGCCTGGAGCCGGGGGAAATCCTGGTGGCCCCGTCGACCGATCCCGGCTGGACGCCGCTTTTCATGACGGCCGGGGCGCTGGTGATGGAGATGGGCGGAGTCATTTCCCATGGAGCAGTGGTCGCACGCGAATACGGAATCCCCGCCGTCGTCGGTGTTCCCGATGCCACGGCACGGCTCCGCGATGGCCAGACGGTCACGGTGGACGGGGCAGCCGGAACCGTCACTTGGTGAGCGAATTTCCCGCCTACTTTGCGGGGTACGCGGGCACATTCTTGGCACCCTGGCCAGACTTATAGTGCCTTAAGAGGACTTATACCCTTGCAAGCAGCGCCGAGGCCCCGTACGTTGGGGACAGCGGGGGACGTTCTCCGCACCGCGGGCCACTGTGTCTGCGGAGAGAATCAGAGTCACATGAAGGAATGCAGCCATGGCAACAGGCACAGTTAAATGGTTCAACGCCGAAAAGGGTTTTGGCTTCATTGCCCCCGACGACGGGTCCGCTGACGTTTTCGCCCACTATTCGGCAATCGCCAGCAGCGGATACCGCTCACTGGATGAGAACCAGAAGGTCGAATTCGATGTGACCCAGGGCCCCAAGGGCCCGCAGGCAGAGAACATCCGCCCTCTCTAAAGGCTTAGGGTAAGGTTCCGGCGCCCAGCCGGTCCTCCCCGTACCGACAACGGCCCCTCCGAACCGAATGGTTCGGAGGGGCCGTTGTTGTTGCCGACCGGCGGGAGGCCATGGGCGGCACACCTCAACGGTGCAGGCCCGGCTTGTGCCGTGCGCGCTGCACTGCCCGGTATACCGTAGATCTTGCGACGGAAAAGAGTTCTGCGAGTTCGCCAGTGGTGTGCTCGCCGGCGTCGTGCAGTTTGACCAGGTGGGCCTCCTGCGTGGGAGACAGCTTCGGTTTCTTGCCCGTAGTCTGCCCTTGGCTTTTGCGATCTTCATGCCCTCGCGGGTCCGTGCCCGGATCAGGTCGCTCTCGAATTCCGCCACCATAGCCAGAACGTTGAACAGCAGTTTCCCGATGGGGTCGGTGGGATCGTGCACCGAGCCCCCGATGCTGAGTTTCACGTTGCGCTGAGCAAGCTCGTCAACAATTTCGTGGGCGTCCCGCACGGACCTGGCCAGGCGGTCCAGTTTGGTTACAACGAACGTATCGCCATCCCGGCACGCCGCCATCGCTTCACGAAGGCCGGGCGGTTCCTGTCAGTGCCGGTCAGGCCGTGATCCACGTAGATCCTGTCCGGAGTGATCCCCAGGGCTGACAGTGCGTCGCGCTGCGCCGTGAGGTCCTGTTGCTCCGTGGACACACGCGCGTAGCCGACCAGCAAAGCGGTCATGCGCAAGAGTCTGCCACGCGGCTCTTAGGTGGACCAGATGTGCAACCGTCACCGGGCAATTCACCGGACGGGTCTTACGGTGGGGCTGGCATGCAAGGGCACGTTTGTGCTGGTGGGCGGAGGGTTTGTCCGGAAAAGGACCGTCTTACGGGCAGCCACGATCTCGCTTCGGGTATCGTGCTCCCATGGCACAAATCATCGTTTATGGGCATCGAGAGAGCCTCGGCCGGCGGCGGACATCACTGAAAAAAGCGATTCATGGAGCGGTCATGGCCGCCCTCGAATATCCAGCGGACAAGTGCTTCCAACGCTTTATCGCTCTTGACGATGAGGACTTCATCCATCCCGAAGATCGCGGCGCCGACTATACGATTATCGAAATCTCCATGTTCGAGGGTCGATCAGACGATGCGAAACGCACGCTGATCGCAGAGCTATTCCACCGCGTTGACGTAGAAGCGGGAATCGCGCCGCACAGTCTTGAGATCACTATCACTGAGACCCCAAAAGTAAATTGGGGCATCAGAGGAGCCAACGCAGCTGACCTCACTCTTGGGTACACGGTTGAGGTCTGACCGGTCGAAAAGCGTCCTCTGATCCACCGTCTTGCGGGCGCACTCTTCCGCAACCCGCTACTATCTGGTACCGGAGTTATGCCGTCGTACTTTCCTGAACGACCCGAAGGCTCCGCCACATTCGGCCGGTAACTTCGTTCCTCATCGAGGCAGGTGCCGCTGAGGGATCTCCCACGCGCGTCAAATGCTGTGGTGATAGTTCTGGGTGGCATGACCATTGGGGCAAAGATAGAGATGAACGCAGGGGAAAGTGAGTCGTGGTCTATGTGCCGGCATCCATGAGTGGAGCTCAAAGATTTGAGGGTTACTGGCTTCTCGATTTGAGTGGGCAACTCATCCTGCAACTCGTCCTGGATTTCCAAGTAACTCTGGTTCTCGAACACTTCAGAATCACCATCGAAGGGAGCTTCGTTCTTGAACATCCCGATGGCACTTCACATGTAGTCGAGCCCGGCGGCGATTTCGACCAACTCAGCCCCGTTCTTCCGCTCTCGCGCTCCAAGGTCGTTGCTGAGGGAAGAGCGTTCGACGACGGTCGGCTTGAAGTCGTCATACAGGACGGCTGCCGCCTGAGTGTGGTGCCCGAGCCCGAGTTGGCGTACGAATCATGGAACATCACGGGGCCAGACGGGCTACTGATCGTGTCTATGCCTGGAGGTGAGCTGGCCGTTTGGGGCACCAGCCAATGACCTGGTTACCGCCTGCGCGCCCGTTGGAGGATCCCTTTGCGGCTGCGGTTGCGGCGACTCACCGGGCCAAGAATCGGCCTTGCCCCTGACGCGTTCTGAGATCAATCGGGTAGCCGACCAGTGCCAGCATGCTTTCGCTTTGCCAAAGGTTGGCTATTCCGTCAATGTCCGGAACGCTTGGCTCATCTTCCGCTATCAATAGCATGAGGGCATTCGGACATGAACTGGTGGTTTTGAATAGGTGGCTCATGTTCAGTGGCTCTGTTGCAGGTGTGAGTGGGTTCGCCGGTCTAGTATCGCCAGAGGTGGCACTATTCTGCGGCCGTCAACCTTCACGCAAAGGCACGAGGAAGGCCCCGGTTAAGGTCAGAGAGTATTGGTCCTTCCTCCTCCCACAGGTCAAAAGCCCGTCCAAGCCGTATTCCTTAAGATGGCGGGCCTCTTCCGTAAAAACGGGGATCGCGTCCAGGAAGATGACGTGATTGCCATTTTCCAACGACAGCGTCGGGATGAAATCGTCAGTTCTTTCGAGCATCAGCCATGACTTGAACGGGAGCCCGTCGATGATGCCAGCATCCGCATATGTCACTAAGTGACCATGTTCCACGAAGGTTTCATCGGAAATCAGGTCGTTGGCCATCATGGCAAAGGCCCCTCGGAATTCGTCCGTTCCTGCTGAGACCCCGGCGAAGAGTTCGAATCCGTGTTCCTTGCTCAACCTTCCGTGTATCAGCGCATGGAGCCCTACTGTCGCGTACATATGCACACCCAGGCGCGATGTTCCTTTGGGCCATTCGAGTACGCCTATCGTGCCGGGCTTGTCGACGAATCGCATGTATTGCGGTTCGCCGCCGAAATATTCCTGGAAGTGCGCTTCCACGGCATCTATGCTGTCCAATCCATTACCCCCGTTTATCATCGATCAGCCTTTAGCCTAAAGCTCCGAAGTGAAGAGCGAGCCTCCTCGGCTCAGCTTCAGCTAGTGGGTTCGGAGGCTCCGGCTTCCACTCGATCAAGCCACGCCGAGTCGTCAGAGACAAAGATTTGGCCTTGTCCTCCCCAATTCCTCAGCAGTCGTCCCGTTGAAGGTTCCGCTTGAGAACGCTCATTGACGTCAGCTTGCAGTGAGCGCGTCGATATTCGCGAGCGGCACGACCCCTTTGGCCTTCATCGCCAGCGCGGGGTCGACGGTGACCAGGGCGTCGGCCTGGAGCTCGGTGACGGCCAGGTATTCGGCGTCATACGTTGTTTCCCAGCCCTGCTCGCGCGCGATCCTCCACGCTGTACGGCGTGACACCCGGTCACCGAGCAGCCGCATCTTGAGTTCGGTGAGGCGCTGGTGATGCTGGAGCGCCAGATCCTCGGTGAGGTCACCGTTGTGCACTGCCTCAAAAAGCAGGGAAAGTGCCTGCGAGCGGATGAGGTTCGGGGCGACGATCTGATGTTGAGGGCTGGGCTGGATGCCATTGGCAACGATGTGCAGGAGCGTAGGTGCGTCGATCACGTAACGGGTCATGTCGGAACCCTACGCGCGTCCGATCCGACCGACCATGCGTTGCTCATCGTGACCCCACGCCGATACTCTCTGCAATGCGCTTCATTCACGACCACCAGCAGGACTTCAACGCACCCGCACCGACGAAGGACCGCTGAAGGTTCGCCTTCCGACGGCGTCTTTCCCGGCGGTCCCAGTGCAGACGACTTCTGACATTCCGTGCAGACGACCCCTGCAACCGTCCCACTTCCTTGGCATCGGGACGGTTCGATAGCCGGGATTGCCGCGTGTAAGACTCGGAAGATGACTGCAAACAGCGTGGGCGCTCTGCACCACATTGAGCTCTGGGTACCAAACTTCACCAGGGCTGATAACGAATGGGGTTGGCTACTATCGCGACTTGGCTACCAGACGTACCAAGAATGGCCTAACGGGCGCAGCTGGCGGCGGGGGCCAACGTACATCGTGCTCGAGGAATCTCCGGACCTATCCAGCAGGGTCCATGAACGGATCTCCCCCGGCCTGAATCACCTTGCCTTTCGTGCGGGCACAGAGGCACAAGTCGATGCCCTCGCCCAGGAAGCCGTGGCCAGTGGCTGGGAAGCCCTATTTCAGGACAAGTACCCGCACGCCGGCGGGCCGGGTCACTATGCCGCTTACATCGCAAACTCCTACGGTTTCGAAGTCGAACTAGTCGCCACGGAATGATGACTTCCGGGTACAGGAGTATGCACGAGCAAGAGGAATCTGCACGAAGGGATAACGCGAAGAGGGGACGCTCCGTGAACCCTTTTGCGTGCAGTGGGCAATACATAGTGTGAGCACAGATAGAGACATCATCAGGCGGTCCCGCGACAGCCCCGCAGCCTTCGGGGAGTTGTACGACAGACACGCGTCAATCATCTATAGGTACGCCGCCAGGAGGGCTGGCGACTTCGCTGCCGATGACGTCACCTCTGAGACTTTTCTGGTCGCTTGGGAGCAACTGGAAAACTACGATCTCGACAGAGACGATGCCCGGCCGTGGCTGTTCGGCATCGCAACCAATCTGCTCCGTCGTCATCACCGGGCAGAAGCAAAGATGCTGAAAACCGCCGCAAAAGCGGCGTCAAGGGAAGCTCTGAGCGATGATTCGGACCGGATAGCCGCTCAAGTCGACGCCGCTGTGGCAACCGGCCGCATAGCCCGCACCCTCAAGAGCATGGCAGCCATCGACCGCGAAACGCTGCTGCTCTATGCCTGGGCCGACCTGACCTATGAAGGCATCGCGCTAGCGATGGACGTTCCGGTGGGCACCGTGCGGTCCCGTCTGAACCGTGCCCGGCGCGCACTGCGAACCGAGCTCGACCTCGAATTACTTGATGAAACGGAGAAGGATCATGGACGACTTGCAGCTGCTCCGCGGAATGCGTAGCGACATCGGCTCCGCCCCGCCGGCCACACTGGATCGCGGCCGCGAGAAAGTCATGACCAAGATCGACCCGGCTACCAGCTCTGGTGCGGCAAGGCCGGCCACGAACGAGACGGGCACCGTCAGCCCCATCCGCTTCCGGCGCCGTCTCCTGTTGGTTTCGGCAGCTGCAGCCCTGCTTGTCGGCGGGATCGTCGTAGCTGACGTTGTCAGACCTGCTGCCCCGGGGGCCACCGCCGCAGCGGCGGAGGTGTTGAACGACGCAGCGGCACTAACCATCCAAACAGCTGACCCGATAGTGAATCCAGGGCAGTACCTGAAGATTCAAAGCACGAACCTATGGGGCTCCACTGCAGTCGACGAGAGCGGTAAGGAGTATCAGTGGTTGGATACGGAAAAGATGACAATGTACATCCCGGCCAACCGGACCGAGGAATGGGTATGGGAGCGCTCAGGCCGTATCCCGACGACGTTCTTTGATGAGGCATCCAAGGAATACGCAGAACGCACCCAAGCCAGCGGTCCGGAAGCGTACGTACTGCGGGGCGCAAATGGAGCCTTCTACGGACCCGGGAGCGAGTCCTCATTCCCTGCACCCAGCTACCTGGACTCCCTGCCGCGTGAACCCCGGCTGCTCCTAGACGACATCTATCAAAAGACAGACGAAAAGGGTCAGTCGGTTGACGGCGAGGCCTTGGTCTTCATCGCCGACCTCCTACGCACTGGCGTCGTTCCAGGCGAACTCCGGGCCGCGTTGTATAAGGCCGCGGCACTAATACCAGGAGTAACAGTGACCGATGAACAGGCCACCCTCGACGGCCGCAAAGGCATTGCCATCGGCCGCATCGAAGACTACTCACATTTCCGTCATGACATCATCATTGACCCCAAGAACGGGATGCCCATCGGGGAACGCCAGGTGATCACCGAACCCCGAGGAACAATGCCGGCTGGAACCGCGACCACCTGGACCACGGTAGAAACCTCAGTCGCAGACACCGCACCGTAGGAAAATGCCCGCCGTCCCTAGGGACGGCGGGCATTTCAGCGCGTTTCGTGAGTCCCCTGCGTATTGCTAGACGAGGGCCAGTTCCCAGGTTGTTTGGCTTCGGAGGAGATAGTCAGTGGCAGCACGCCAGTGCTCGCCGTGGCCATTGACGTACATATCGGCCCATGGCTGGACAGCGGGCATCCAGGGCGATAGGTTTTGGGATTCCGGGCCCAGCGGACCGAACCCCGATTCTTGCCCCGGTCTAGTGCTACGCCCAGCGATTCCCTTGGTTGGATCCGGCTTCATGGTCACCACTCCCGCCTGAGAATATGCCTCAGGCTACGCGCAAGCACGACCCTTCGCATTGTCATCGTTCCTTGCTCACCAGGCCGTGACAAGTGCCCGGCAAAGGTAGCTTTCCCTGTGAACTGCCCAGCTCTCGCAACTTTTGGTCCCGCGTCTGAAACGGCCCAATTTTCGGTCCCATCAGGGTTCCCTTTCGGTCCCGTGCTGACTTAGGTCGGGCACGTGAACCCTGGTGTTACTCTGAACCTGTGGCCGCCCAGCCGGTAAGGGGAATCACGGGTTGTTAGCGAAAGCGAAACAAGAAGGGCTGGAAGTAGACCCCGGAGTCTCACCGCCTCACGTTCGTTGGTTAAGTGGCCTGCATACTCTCGTAAGAGGACAGTCAGGCGCACGGATGTAACCCGTTGTACCGGACCCACAGAATAGTTACTGCACCAGCAGCGTCCCGCAGGGCGTTTCCCTCATGGGACAAGTTGATGGTGAAGCAAGCTCTCAGCAGCCTCCCGGAAATAATGCCTCCGCCGCCGGCCGCGAGGATGCTGGTCGCGAGCTTAGCGGCCGGTGCCCATACGATCACGCGCGCAACTCACAACGGCGGACAAATCGAGCCCGTAGGTCGGCCCTTCGCCTGAACCGTACTCCGCGAGTCGGGCCGCACCGCGCTCGAAGAGCCGGAGCGCGCCAACGCTGTTCCCCCGGGCGGCGTGGGTGAGCCCGACGCAGATCTGGGCGAGACCTTGCCAAAGGTCTCGTTCTTGGGCCGGCCCAGCTTTCCACCGGGCTTCAAGTACCTCGTGCGCGGCGAAAGGCCGGCCCGCTTCCACCAGGCTTCGGGCCGAGACCAACGTCTCCACCGGCGGCAGCGGCTCCTCGGAGACCGGCTCCACGCCAGCGCTTCCGTACGGCAGCGGCCGTCCAAGAGCGTCACGTGGCCGGGCCTGCCGCGGGCGCCTTGAAGCATCCCGATCCCTGCCGCCGGTCATTGCAGTTTCCGCTCTGAGCATCCGTGGACCTTACCAACCTTCATCTGCCCAATGCTACGGCTCAGCCCTTCGCACTTCCGTTCCACTGCAAAGGATGCCGTCGGGAGGGCGGCCGCGAGAGAAGAAGTGATCACCGCTGGTCGCGCCGCAGGGGGTGGTCCTTCGGAACCTCAACGATCACGATGCGGACTCCGTCGGGGTCCGCGATCCACATCTCCACCAACCCCCACGGCTCCTGCTGCGGCTTGCGGATCACAGGTACGCCGGCTGCCAGGAGCCGATCGTGCTCGAGCTGCACGTCGCGAACCTGCATCCAGATCGCCAAGGCGCTGCCCTGCGGATCAGTCGACCGTCCACTGACCTCGAGAAAACCGTTTCCCAGGAAGAACACCAGGCCCGGCGCATCACGACTCCCGAACTCTCGGTAGATCGCCAAGCCCAACGTGTCCCGATAAAACCGGTGGCTCCGCTCAGGTTCGAACGGATGAAGCAGGATGCGGCTCCCAATGACTTCCATGTTCTCCATCCTGCCCTCGAGCCAGGCACTTCGCTCGGTCCGCGTGCTTTGAATTCTTGGTATTGCGTTCAGGGATCCGCAAACTGGACGGAAATGCCCTAACGACTGCCGGTCGTGCAAAGGACGTTCAGTTGAGTGGGTCACCCGTTGGGCGTGGGAGCAGTGAGCAGCCGGGCACTCCTCGACCTACAGGCCAGAAGATTCACCAGAGACCAGCGTCAGACGCTTCCCGTGCAGATGAACTTAAATCGAGGTTGCGCGATGGGCGCTGAACTGGTCGCGACGATCGCATACTCTGAGCATCTCGGGGGCCATCGAGCCTGCGGCTCAAGCCGCTACTGTGAATTCATGTCACCTACGGCCGTACCTGAGTCCCGTCCCGTCTGGCGCAGAACCGTGGGCGCGGCATTCGTGGGCGCGGCATTCGTGTCCGGCGCCTCTCTGTGGCTTACTTGGACCGCTCAACAATTGCCGACAATTTGCCCGGCAATCTACCCTGCGCCGGCCAGCTGCGCTCCGGATGCCCGCTTCAGTCCCGCAATTTGGGGAACCCTTGTCATTGTTGGGCTATTCGCTGCGTTAGTAGCAGCGGCTGCCACGATTCATCATCAGAGGAAGATACTGGTCCTTCGAAGCCTCATGGCCGCGCTCGGTATCGCCGCAATTATTGTTCCCCTCTGGACGCTGGTTTCATCCGGCCTCAGCTTGTGACTCCATAGGCATGTACGTCCCCCTATCGGCGGGCGGCTTCTCTTTCGCCCTCCCGTTTTGGCGGACGTTTCTCCAGACGATGCAAGCGGCAAGTGCAATCGGCACTGCCAGAATGCCAGCCAAGGCAATCAAGGTATGGTGTCGTTCTCCTCGTGCTCTCATTCTTCGTATAGCAGCGTTGGGAATTCTGGTTCGAATCGGTCAACAGCCGAACCCTGACCGGGCGGAAATCGGCTCTCCGAGGGGCGCCCCGATCCACGCTTGGAGAGCGTGAATCTATCTCCGCGTTCTGATCACGTGCTCTGGGTTCACAGCCTGCCGAGCGCCCGGTGAAGGTAGCATTCCCCGTGACGTGTCAGCCCTCGCCACTTGGCTTTCTCGGCTATCGCCACAATGGAAGCTCCCACAACGCCTGACTTTCGTTGAAACTCGTACGTTCTGAACTTCGACTTTTCCGGGAGCCACTCCCAGGTCTCGGCAGGGAAGCGAGCCATGTAGCCGCGCAGTAGAAAAAGAATGAGCCCGCTGACGAGCAAGAAGACTCCGCACACGGCAAGGAACCCCATGCTCATCGCCCGGTCACCCGATAAAGGATGACTATGGCTGCTCCTGCTAGAACGAGTAGAACCGCGAACATCGTTCCGCCTCGCTCCAGGGCCTTGGCCCGTTGTTCCGGTGACTCCTGACCTAGCGCAGGAGCGGACGGAGAATCAGAGCTGCTGTCGGGCAATCACCTTTCTAAAAATGAGCCAGACGGTTCCAACCACGAGAAGAGCGATCCCCAATTGCATAATTAACTCTGCAACAACGTGTTGGTCCCTCTCGTTTGAAAGTGCCGCGTAAGAGGTTGAACTAGCGGCCTCCTCGTACGGCGCGACATTGCCCCCGCCAGCAATCGGGCAGACAATACCGACAGGAGGAAAAATGCCGGACAGGGCACAAGACGAACAACGAGCCGCTGACCTCGTCATTGTCCCCAAGGTCGTTGGGGAACACTTCCTCCAGGCGAGGGAAATAGCGCAAGCTGCTGGCTTGACTCTGGCTAATCCTGACCCCGATGGGCCGCCAATTAGCTCGATCGCATGGCCCAAGAATCCGACCATCCAGAGCCAGTCACCCGCGCCGGGTAGCGTTTCGTACCGGAATGACTCCCTCCGAATATGGTTCCGCAAAGGTCTCGAACCCGACATGGCTCGGAAATTCGAGAAGCCGCCGCCTTCGATTGACTGGGATCACGCGTCGCCGGAAGGCCCAGTCCAAAGCATCGAGCTCAGCAGCGACAGCTCGCCAGAGGAATCGGCCCCCTGATGGTTACGCACAGAAACTCGAGCTCCCCGATCGGAGTTGCCTTGCCGCCGACGCCCAGCACACGATGAGTTTGTAGCTGCCCTAAGCTGCGGAGAGAAGCACGACTTGAACAGCACCGATTTCGTCATTTTCCTCAACGGATCCTACGGCGTTGGCAAGACGTCCACGTTGGATCAAGTTGGTGATCTCATGGCTGAAGCGCGCATGCCGTTCAGTTTGATGGACGTCGATTGGTTCCACCGCTCTTGGCCGCCCGGCGATCATGATCCTACAAACGTCATTACCGAGGCCGCAAACATGGCAATCGTCTGGCGGAACTACAAAAGAACAGGGCCACGCCAGCTCGTTGTTAGCGGCGTCATATCCAGCCCGCAGGATCACGCGCGGTACGAAGCCGCCTTCGAATTGCGCGTACGACCCGTTCGCCTCGTTGCTGAGGAGTGGGACATTGAGAGCCGGCTCCGTCGCCGTTACACGCCGGAGCAAGAGCCAAGTCTCGAGTGGCATCTCGATCGCTACCGCGACCTCAACTCAAGATTGGCACAGGCGGATTTGGACGAGGCCATCATCGAAACATCGGGATGCGGGCCCCGCGATGTGGCGACGAACGTGTTGGAGCATTTTTCTCTATGACGAGGCCCTGATCATGCACCGGCTGGTGTCCCACGTCCATGTCCCGCTGTAGCAGTGGCTTCGCTCTCTACTACTTTGTCTTCGGCGGCAGGTGATTCACGCTGGCCCACACCTTGCGACCGGCCGACGGCGATCCGGGTAGCGTTCTCTTTGGGTTCGCGGTGGGCTCACATTTCGGCATGAGGTACCTAAATGCCCAGTTTTCGGCCCGGTCAGGGTTCCGCCCCTGGGTTGGGGGAAGGCAGCGAGAGGTGCCTGTAAGAATGGGGCATGCCCGCACATAACTTTCCGATCAGACGGCTGGCCGAAGACCCGGCCCACGTTCTCGACCGCGGTCGGTGGCCTGGCGTCCTGCCTCCTGTCGCCCAGGTTCTAGACCAGGGGCTCGATCTGACGTCAGCCACAATATTCGTCGGTGAAAATGGGTCGGGAAAATCCACTCTTGTGGAAGCCATCGCGCTGGCTTACGGATTGTCTCCTGAAGGCGGATCTACAGGGGCCCGCCACAGCACCAGGTCTACTGAATCCATACTCGCCGATCACCTGCAGCTTGTCCGAAACGCCGGCGCCACAAGACGCGGCTACTTCCTGCGGGCTGAAACCATGCACAGCTTCTTCACCTACCTCGAGAAGAACCCGAGCACCTCGGGCCCGGACATCTCGTTCCACGACATGTCACACGGAGAATCGTTCTTGGAACTGGCAGTGGATCGCTTCCGGGGATGCGGATTGTGGGTGCTCGACGAACCGGAATCGGCGCTGTCCTTCGCGGGATGCCTCAGCCTCCTCGCGGTCCTAAAAGATCTCCTCGCCGAGGGCTCCTCGCAAGTCATCATGTCCACACACTCCCCTGTTCTTGCAGCACTTCCCGGCGCACAGATTCTCGAAGTCGGCCCATGGGGCCTTCGGCAGCAGGAATGGTCGGACCTCGATCTGGTTTCCAACTGGCGATCATTCCTGGACTCTCCTGAAAGATACCTGCGACACCTTTAAGGCAAGTCCGCTCAGGGTTTGGCTCTCGTTCTAGATTCTTCGTGGACGTGGCAATCACAGCGCCTGGTGCGTCCAGGACGATACCCACGGCGAGGAACAGTGTCTGCCGGAGCGCTGCGGGGCGAACACCCACATGGAATCCTCATGCTGAACGTAGAGGGTCTGACCGTCGAGCTTGCACAGCGCCACAATCATTTCGTCCTCGGTGGCCTCTGCGGGCAGCTCCAGGGATTGCTTGGCCTTGGCCAGGGCAGCTTTCTTGCCCATCCGCTTTTCCAGGTCCTTGTAGGGTGGCAGTCCATCGTCGCGGGTTTTCGTGGACCCGAACAGTGCGCTGAGAATCCCGGCACCAACAATGGCCAGCACGACCAGGACGATCAGGATCCAGGTGGACGCGCCCGGCCAGAGGAACTCACCGGCCTTGATCGTGGCCCAGAGAGCGGCGAAGTCCGTCCACGGCATCCGAGTGGGCGTCAGCATCTCGCCAAGGAACGCCGATACCCAGGCCATGGCTGCCAACATCACGACGATCACGGCCAAACCGATTTTCATGGAGGCTTCTGTTGAGGTCTTGCTGCTCATGCCGGTACGTCCGTATCGATTAGTTCTTCGTTAAAGGCGATGGTGCTGGCGGATTTCATGGCACTGTCGGTGTCGGTCAGTTCAATTTCGAGCGGGCTGCGGATGTGGATGGCTTCGAACGGGTCGTGGCTGCCGATTTTGAACAGGCACGTGCCCTTGACCAGCCGGGAGATGACTTCGGCTGGTCCCTGCGGCAGATTGAACATCTGCTCACAGGCAGGGCGTCCGCGGTCTTCGGCTGTTTGTACAGCAGGACGGTTCCGCATTCCTTGAGCATGGCGATGGCCGGACTGTCTTCGGGAATGTCGGAGATGTGGTGGAACGCGAACTGGCACGAGAGAGACAGTGCACGGGAGAGCTTGGTGTTGCGCCGGGTCACGGTGGCCACCGAGCCCTGCACGGTGTGCCACCGAAGGGACGTTACGATGTGTGGGTTCCGTTGTTCTGCCTTGATTGGCGCTGGAGGATGAAGACCTAATGCTGACGTCACGGCGCATCCTGGCCTGCATGGCGTTCCTTGTGCCGGCCGCCGGGCTATCTGGGTTCGCTGTCATCATGGCCCGCAAGATCGTCAAGCGGGGCCTGAAGGACTACCGCCGGGCCGAGGTGACAGAAGACGGACGACGAATCCGCATTGATTTGGATGACTACACCAAAGCCCCGGGCGACTTCGGCGTGTTCGACCCTGCGACAGAGAAATACACAGGAGTCGGCGAGGTCACGCTGATCAATGAGGATCAAAAGTACGTAGAGCGGCGGATTGATCCGGCCGGCTCCGCGCCGGGACGTCTGGGGCCGATCGTCGATTGGACCCCGGATGTGTTCTTCGAGCCCTCTGCTGTCGGCGGACGCTACGAAGAGGTGGACGTCCCCACCGCCTACGGTGCGGCGCCTGCATGGCTGTTCGAGGGAAACACTGACGTATGGGTGATCCACATCCATGGCAGCTGGACGGACCGCTCAATCATGTTCCGAGATGTCCACGCTTTCAGTTCATTGGGATTCACCTCCCTGGTTCCCACATTTCGCAGCGACGCGGAGGTCAGCCCACCACAGGCCGAATCGAGCCACCTTGGGCAAACTGAATGGCGTGATGTGGAAAGCGCTGTGGCCTACGCCGTAGCTCATGGAGCCAGACGCATCATCCTCTCCGGCTGGTCTATGGGTGGCACCATTGCCCTGCTCACAGCGGAGAGCAGCGCCCACCGGGACCGGATCGTCGGGATTGTCCTGGTAGGGCCCGTCACGAGCTGGCGTAAGACCATCACTGCAGGGGCGGCGCGGGCCGGCGTCCCTGCGATTGGTGCCGGCCTTGTCATGTGCCTGCTGCAGACTCCCCCATTCGCGAAGATGCTCGGGCTGGAGGAACCAATCGATTTCAATGCACTTGACTGGGTCGATGTACCTAACCGGGTGGCAGTCCCGACACTGGTCCTGCACTCCAACACAGACCAAGAGGTACCCTGGGAGATCTCGGAGGCGTTCCAACGTGCGAATCCGGCCACCGTCACCCTGATTCCGCTACCTGAGGCCCACCATACCCAGGAGTGGAATGCCTCGCCTTCTACCTTCACCAACGAACTCACGAGTTGGATCAGCAAAACGATCTTGACCGAGCAACGCTAGATCTGTGCGTCTAGCTTGGCCTCTTGGCTGATCCTGCCCTGAACAGACTCCGGGAAATCCATCAAATTCACTCGCTCGTAGTTGTGCAGAACAATAAGGCTTTTGTAGACGCCTTTTTCGAGCGTCTCGTTAAAAAGAAGGCCGACAGCTTGACGATTAAACGCGCTTGCTTCCCGGAGGTCGCGTAACCTGTTCCCTTCGAGGCGCCCTCGTTGCACCTTTTCGGGCGTCAGGACCATGTAACTGGCTACGAGGACGGGTGGAAACTCCGCAACCACTATGTCCGGGGCACCTACGCGGTGCTCGACGCCGCTGGCCATAACGCTCATCTCGAGCGCCCGGGATCTTACTGCCGCGCTAGTGAAAGATTGGCTCATACGGACCAGCGCGTCTGCCCTGTGAGGGATCGGCGCCAGGTCGATGATCACCGACATTTAGACCGGTGTTCAGGTCGAATCGCGTGGAATCAGAGGTGCCAGCGATGGTGCTTTACCCAGGGTTGCTATTGAGCTCGGACGCCGTGTCGTTCAGTGAGGAAGGGCCCCACGCGTCGCCCTCGGGCAGGGTCTCGTCGATTTCGTGCCACCTCTCCCATACCGCTTGGCGTGTGACCCCGAGAGCATTGGCGATCTCTGCCCAGGACAGGCCCGCCTTCCGCGCATACTTCACGCTCACGAGTTCAGTGTGGTCGCACGTCTGGCGGACCTGCTGGATAGCAGTCAGGGTGGCGACTACCTCTGCCTTCCAGCTCTGGGGGCTCGACCTGGATAATCCCGTCACTCGAGGCCCCTTCATTGCCCTATGGACGGTTACCCCGCCGCTGTATCTCGCCATGGCGTCAGCCTGTCCCCTCGACGACACCCTGTCAAGGCACCTTGGCAACAAAGTCCGGAGCGTAGACCAGGGTCAGGTCCCAAAACAGCCCATCCGGACACGGGCTTCTGGCCGCCCGCATTCCAATGCATTTATCCCAAGACACGTGGTTCCGCGGCGAACTGACTTTTCGGTCGACATCTCGGGTCCGACCATCTTTTCGGCCCGGTCAGGGTTAGTGCGAGGAAGTCGGCTCGGTCAGCCTCCGGACAAGGAGTTCCAATCAGACGTAGCGAAACCGTAGGTATGCTATTTCCATCTCCGCCCTGCCCATAATGTGGGTATCGACCAAGAGAATGTGAGCCCTTGGAGGCACCTCCTCCCACGCTGTTGACGCGCCGCTCTGGTCCGCTGCCACCAGGCGCGGCAACTCCCAATCGACGTGTAGCGAGCCTGCAACGTCCCATGCGCTGATCGACAAGCGAGCCTGAAACGGCCGCCGCTCGCCAACGGGACCAGTCGGGACGGCCGCCAATGTTTCGGCAGCGCTTGCAACTGCCATCAGGCTCAGACTCTCAAGCTGCAGGGATGCCGAGCCCAACATGTCTGCATCAGTCGATAACGTTATCCCGCCAGGAGCTTGTGGGATCAGCGCAGTCCCCGTCAGCCACGGAGCCTGTTCAGCCGCCGTGGACGCGACGACGGCATGGATGCTTTGTGCACTGCTAGATCCAATGAGTATTCGCACCGTTCGCTCCTCTCATAGCCTCACTGGGTCTATCTCCGCTTGCCATGACCAGTGCGTAACCAGAATCAGGTCCCCAAAACAGCCCATCCCGAAGACCGGGACTGGACGCCCGCATCCCATGGCTATCTCCCAAAACGCGTCGTTCTCGCTATGAACTGACTGGTCGTCGGATACACCGGGCCGCCCATCTATTCGGCCCGGGGAAGCTTGGAGTTGGGACAGTCTGCGCCGGGACTTTTCCTCGAAACTCCACTCGATGTCCGTATCCGCTGCCGCTACTGTCGAATCCGGAAAGCCCGCCGGTCCCCCATCTGGCGGGCTTTCTTTGTGCCAGGTCGCCGTCTCATTTCCTTGGTGGGACAGACAGGCCTCGTGTCTTGAGAGGATGCTAGGGGAATGAGCGGATTCATCGTACGTTGTGCCGGGATTCTTCTCACGCTGACTGTTCTGGGCCTTGTGTTCGAGTTAGTAACACCCTTGCCGTTAACTGCCGTCTCGTCTGGTGGCGGGCTCGTAGAAGTACTGTGGGGTGCCGCCGATTTCGTGGCCGAGATCGCTGCGCAGGTTGGCTGGCTGGTCCTGCCGGTGGTGGTGCTGTGGCTGAAGATACGCGGACTTTCTGCATCTGCGGTATATGTGGCCGCCGTTACGGTGGGGATGTTTGTTCTCGCCGGCGGCGGGACCGTTCTGATGTCCTTGTTGACCGATGAGAGTTCCCGGGGCGGGAGCGTGTTCTCCGGCGGGTCGATACAACTCGCTGTTTCGTTGGGGGTGCTGCTCCTGGTCTTCCTTCCTGCCCTCCCGGCGAGAGGCAGGATGTGGGCGGTTGTCGGAACAGTGCCGCCAGTGATCCTGTTCGAAATCATGCGTTTGCTCGCCGGGGCCGTCTCATTCGGGGCGCAACTCGGTGGCTCGTTGATCGGCATCGCCTGGCTTGGCGCTACCTCGTGGGCCTTTCGCCGGTGGCAGCAGCATGCCGGCCCACGGACACCCTGGTGGTATGGACTGCCTGTACAGGATCGGACCACACTGGTCCCGGCGTCCGTAGGGGACCAGCCACTACCGGGCGGGAGAAGCAGCGCCCTTAAACTCGCCGGCATCTGGGTGCTCATTGCAAGTGGTGTAACCGGCGCGGGCTTCCTTGTCACCGGGATTGAATCTATTCGGCACTTGGACCAGGCAGCGGTCCAATGGCTGGCCGAACACCGCGATGAGACGTGGAACGCCCTAGCGGCTGTGGCTGGATCCCTTGGCAATACGCCCGGAATTGTGGGAGTTCTGCTTGTGGCCGCACCTCTTGCCGTTGCGATCACGAGGCGATCTGCTCCGGCGGTGTTCCTGCTCGTGGCTGCGGTCGGTGAGACCGCCTTGTATCTGATCTCAGGAACGATCGTCCGCCGGCCCAGACCGGATGTCGACCACCTGTCTGAAGGGCTTCCACCCACCTCCTCCTTCCCATCAGGGCATGTAGCGGCCGCCGTCGTCACATACGGGGGGCTAGCCCTGCTGCTCCGGGCCTGGGCACAATCCCGCCTCCGCCACCTCGGCCTCATCCTCGCGCCGCTCATCGTGCTGGGCATAGCCCTTTCCCGACTGTACTGGGGGGTTCATTATCCAACCGACACAGCTGTCGGCTTGATATTCGCCGCCGTCTGGGTCTCTGTCTGTTGGCGGTACTTCAAACCCGCTCGCGGATCCCCAAAAAGTGCCACCCATCAGACGAATCCAGTGGCTGAACCCACACGGCTGGAAGATCGAGTGGTGATCGACAATGACCACAACGACGAAAAATGACCGAGAAGACCAACGACGACCGTCACAAATCACGGCCAGCTTGTTGGTCGGCTTTCCAAACTCGCGGCCACCTCCCAGTCGAAGACGGGCAGTCGCCGTCCCGGGCCATGTACACCGCCCCGGGTGAAGCGGGCTGCAGCAGTACATGCCTTTCGGTAGCCGTCCCACATTCTTAGAATCGGGATCGGCTGGCTCCCCCGGCACGGTGATCGACCGGCCTACGGGCACTTCTATGCGATGGCTAGAGTCCTTGAAACAATGAAGCGATGGATACCCAAGTTAGCTCGCCTATTGTCCGCCCCGTGGATCTCACTGGCCCGGACGCCAAATCGGTAAGTCGTCTCGTGCAGGCGTACCTGATACAAACCGAACGCGAGAAAGCTACCTACTTGGATGACACCTCCAAAGATGCAGACCTTCCCGAACGCTATCGTCAGGAAGTCCAACACCCGGCGCGTGCCTACGAGGGCGCGACTGTGTACGTTGCAGAACTAGGCAATTCGCCGGTAGGAGTTGTGATCGTGCAGCAGACAGCAGAGGCACGCGAAATCAAGCGGGTTTGGGTTGACCCTAGCGCGCGAGGGCATCGGGTAGGTTCCGCCTTGATCGATGCCGCACTCAACCAGCTGGATTTGCCTATCCGTCTGACGGTATGGGATTGGCGAGACGAAGCGATACGGCTGTACGTAAAACGTGGGTTTCTTCCTGTTCCATCCTGGGAAGATCGGCCACGACTTCTCTGCCTGGAGAAACGACCGGTCGCCCCCTGAGGACGCCCTTGAGGGATCCCCATCGAAACAGACCCCGCCTCGGCGAGATAGTGCCAAAATCCGGTCAGGCGCGGTCCTCCGACTGCGGATCACCCGATCCGCCCATAGTGCTTGCAACTGCTAGCGCCAGGTAATACCGTCACAACAGGCGGTTGCAAACCACAGAGGGAAGGCATCTCATGCTGAAGCAAATCGCTGAGGGCGTTCTGGTTCACGAGAGCGAGTTCATCCAGAGTAATTCCGTTGTGGTGCAGGGCCGCGACGGTGTGTTGCTCATCGACCCCGGCATAACGGGCGACGAAATGGCGGCCCTCGCGAACGACCTTCGCGAGCTGGGCCAGCCCGTCGTCGCAGGCTTCTCCACGCATCCCGATTGGGACCACGTGCTCTGGCACGCATACTTCGGCGATCCGCCCCGGTACGGTACAGCCCGCTGCGCGGCCTCTATCCGGGATGTGCTGTCGAGCGAGGACTGGAAGGACCGGGTGGCCGAGGGACTCCCGCCGGAGTACGCCGAGGAGATCCCGATGGATCTGTTCGGTCTCATTACCGGTCTTCCCGCCGAAGCTGCGCAGATTCCTTGGGATGGCCCCAAAGTCCGGATCATCGAGCATCAGGCCCATGCCCCGGGCCATGCGGCACTGTTGATCGAGGAGCGCGGCGTCCTCGTCGCCGGCGACATGCTTTCCGACATCCTGATGCCGTTCCTCGACCTGGAGGCCGCGAATCCGGTCGAGGACTACCTCGCCGCCTTGCGGCTGTTCGAGAGCGTGGCCGCCGACGTCGATGCCGTCATCCCCGGTCACGGCTCGGTCGGCGGAGCTGAGCAGCTACGAGCACGAATCAATCAGGATCGCGCGTACGTGCAGGACCTGCGAGACGGCAAGGATCCGAGCGACCCGCGGGTCGGCCCATCGGCCCCTTTGGATTGGCTGCCCGACGTGCACAGATGGCAGCTCCAGCGGCTCGCCCAAAGTGAGCAGAGCGAGACGCCCGGCTAGCGGTCGCATCCCGGGCGCTGCGGGCTGTCCCGTACAAGGTGGTTGCCAACCATCCACAACCGTTGCTTTCCGGCCCGCCCGCGGGCACCATCGAGACATGACCAAATACCTCATCTCCTTCCCGAGCGAAGCCATGGTGCTTACCGACGAGGAGTTCCCCGTCGTCGTCGCCGAATCCCACACTGTGATCGAGGAGGCGAAGGCTGCCGGCGTGTACGTGTTCGGCGGTGGGATTGCGGAGAAAGTCGATCCCGTGCTGGTTTCCGCTGACGGGTCGGTGAGCACCGAGATCTACCCGGGCTCCGAACTCAACGGCGGGTTCACCGTGCTGGAGCTGCCGACGCGCGAGGACGCGGTCGAGTGGGCGAGGAAGATCGCGGTGGCCTGCCGTTGCCCGCAGGAGCTCCGCGAGTTCATGTACGACCCGGCCAGCTAGCTCAGTTCGAGCGGTCCAGTCTTTGGCCAATGCTCCACGATTAGGCGAGCCGCAGGGAGGACTCGCACAACATCGATTAGGGTCGGCGCATGACCCTGAGCCTGGACGGCGCGCCAGATATCCGTGAGCACGAATGCACCTGCTGCGGGAAGACATATGTCGTTGTGGATCACTTCATCCTGAAGGATGGCTATACGCATGCCATCGCCAAGTCAGCACTTCATCACCATGGCGGCGACCATGAAGCGTGGATCGATGTCATTTTCGGCCCGTTCGGAGACGACTCCACCGCACAGCGAGTGAGCTTCGGCTGCAGAGTAGGTCCCATAGAGGGAAATGCGGAACCTGCGGCAACTGCGGTGGACGCAGCCCAGCCATACCCCGACTCGCCAGTTTGGGGCCACAAACTGTCACGTGAGGAAGCGCTGCAACACGATTCTCTTGCCCGGTTCTGGAGCGTCGTGGACTGGCTGCTGACGACGGATCCAACCATTCACGGTCATGTATACCGGAGGAGCACTTCGAAACGCCACTCGATCATGGGAACAATAAACGATGGCACCGGACTGAGCTTGTGGGCACAGATCCGTCGACGCGTGAAGAGACACCATTGATCAGAGTAATGGCCGCGGAGACCAACAGCCCGGGGGCTGCAGCCCCCGCTCCCAAAGAGCGGCTGACGCGGGCGCAGAAGTGGTCGGCGGCCCTCTCAGTTGTGGGAGCACTGGTTTGCTTGCCTGCGGCCGGTCTCTTCGGAGCCGCGCTCGGGTACTACCCAACCCGGATGGACTGCACGCAGGAAACCCTTGGTTCCGGCTGCTACGACCCCAACGAATATTTCTGATCTATCACTGCCATTGACTCTGGGTCTGCAGTTCCGCGCTGGTAAGGGAGCGACGCCGTCACCAACCGCCGCGCGTCGGCGTATGTCCCTTTCGGGCGTCGTCGGGCATTGCCATTTCGGCCCGCAGGCCCAGCAGCCGGATGGGACGGCCCGCTTCGACTGCGGCTGCGAGGTCCAAGGCCCGCGCGAGGATTTCGTTACGGTCGAATGTTTCGGGGATCTTCCTCGCGTGGGTCTTGGTGAAGAACGGCGCGTACCGAACCTTCAGGGTCAGCCCAATCACAGGCCGTCCTTCGGCCACAACATCCTCAAGGACATGCGCTGTCAGCTCCCTGACGGCGTCGTGCACCTGGGCCGGCTCGGTCAGGTCCCGCTGGAAGGTGGTCTCCCGGCTATGCCCGCGGGCAACCCACGGGGTGTCGTCCACAACGCTGGTGCCGTCCCCGCGTCCGAGCTCCGCGTACCAAGGACCCATCCTGGGGCCGAACTCCGGGACCAGGTCCTGGGGGTCGGATGCGGCGAGTTCGGCGACTGTCCTGATGCCGAGCTTGGCCAGCCGGCCCGATACCTTGGTTCCGACTCCCCACAGGTCCTTGGTGGGCCGGGGGCCCATAACGTCGAGCCAGTTCCCGGCAGTGAGGCGGAAGACTCCGGCCGGCTTGCCGAAACCGGTGGCCACTTTGGCCCGGACCAGGGTGTCGCCGATGCCCACGCTGCAATGCAGCTGCGTTCGCTCCAGGACGGCGGTCTGCACCTGCCGGGCGTAGGCTTCCGGATTCTCTGTCTCGGTGCCTACAAAGGCTTCATCCCAGCCCAGCACCTGCACGGTGGCACCGGGCTGCGCGCGCAGGGTAGCCATCACCGTTTCAGAGGCCGCGAGGTAAGCCTCCTGATCGACGGGCAGGATGACAGCGTCGGGCACTTTCCGGGCCGCAATGCGTAAGGGCATTCCGGAACCCACGCCGAACGCCCTGGCCTCGTACGATGCGGTCGACACCACAGCCCGTTCCGTGGGGTCGCCCCGACCGCCAACAATAATCGGTTTGCCCGCAAGCTCCGGCCGCCGGAGGACTTCGACCGCCGCGATGAACTGGTCGAGATCGACATGCAGCACCCACCGGATTCCGCTCACGCCACCAGTCTGCCTTAAACATCCCTGACAAGCACCGGTTCGTCACCGAGCTTGCCCGCCCTCCATGCGGTATCCCGAAGGCCGCACGTTGCCGCAAGACATCCGCGGGTCCGATGAAACCAGGGCCCGTAAAATAGGGGAATGGTGAAATCAGCCCCGTGGTCCGCGGGATGAAAAGCGCTGGTGGCCGCCTGCTGGCCGGGCTTGAGCTCGACCGCGCATCGGCCCGAAGGAACAAGGCCGGCTCTTCGGCCTGCTCGAAGGCGGCCGCGGAATCGTCGACACTGCAGTGGCGTTCTCCGCGCTGGGGATCTTCGTCCTCCTCGGTTCGGGCACCGGCGGGTTCCGCGCAGCCATCGCCTTCTACGCCGTCATCGACATCGCCGTCGGCGTGCTGCTGTTCCTGCTGCTCCGCACGGAGCCGGCCACTCAGATGGGCGCTCAGGTGAGCGGGCTGTCCGCACAGCCGTCCGAGCCAAAGAAGCAGAAGGCCGGACTCGGCGAGATCTGGCGCGCGGCGAAGCTGCCGCAGCTGTGGTGGGTGAGCTTCACCGTGTTCATGGTCTACGTGGTGTACTGCGGCCTGACCTATTTCATTCCCTATCTGACCTACGTCTACGGACTGCCTGTTGCGCTGGTCGGCGCCTACGGCATCATCAACCAGTACGGCCTGAAAATCCTCGGTGGCCCGATCGGCGGAGTCCTCGCGGACAAGGTGTTCAAGGGCGCGAGCCGGTACATCCGCTTGGCGTTCCTGTGCCTGATCCCGGTGGTGGCGGTGCTGCTGCTCCTCCCGGCCGATCCCAGCCGCCAGATCCCGGCGATGATTGTGACCCTGCTGTTCTCGTTGATCGTCTTCACCATGCGGGGTGTGTTCTGGGCACCGATGGACGAGGTCGGGATCCCGGAGGAAACCAGCGGGACCGCCTTCGGAATCGCATGCCTGGTCGGCTATGCACCAGGGATGTTCGCCTTCATCGTCTACGGAGCAATCCTGGATGCGAACCCGGGAGCCGGCGGTTACCACATCGTGTTCATCGTGCTCGCAGCGCTCGCCCTCGTGGGAGCGGCCGTGTCCAGCGGGCTTGTGCGAGCCGCCCGGGCCCGGCGCGCAGTGGTCGAGGTCTGATCGTTCACCAGACGCGAACGACGGCGGAACCCCCGGGACTCCCGGAGGTTCCGTCGTCGTTGTGGTTGCGTAGGTGTGTAGGAGTCAACGCTCGCTGATGAAGATCCCGGAAGACCCTGCGCGCTTACTCGCTGACGCAATCCTTCAGCTGAATGCCGACGGTCTAAGCGGTCCTCGCTGCTGAACGATGTCGCCCCGCCGCCCGCCTATTCCGCGAGACGCTCTTTAGACCAGTTGGGTGAGAATGACGGGTCCGGATTCCGTGACGGCAACAGTGTGCTCGGAGTGCGCCGTCCGACGGCCGTTGGAACTGCAAAGGGTCCACCCATCAGGAGCTGTAATGAGTTTGCTCGTGCCGTCCATGATCCATGGTTCTATTGCCAAAAGCAGTCCCGGCCGAAGCACGTATCCGCGCCCAGGTGTGCCGATGTTCGGAATATGCGGATCCTGATGCATGGTGCTGCCAACCCCATGTCCGCCAAATTCGGTGTTGACCTTAAAGTGCGCTGATTCGAGCACTGAGCCAATTGCATGAGAGATATCTCCAATACGCGCTCCGGCGTGGGCGGCCTGGATACCAGCCAGAAGCGCTTTCTCTGTGGTTTCAATCATGTGCCGGTCTTCCGGTGCCGAAGAATTCCCCACAACGAAGCTAATTGCGGAATCAGTGACCCAGCCGTTAACACTTGCTGCGAAATCAAGCGTGAGAAGGTCCCCGTCCATCAAGACGTAGTCATGAGGGAGGCCGTGCAAAACGGCGTCGTTGACGGACGTACAGATGACTTTCCCGAACGGGCCGCGCCCAAACGACGGGGCGTAGTCGACATAACACGAGCGAGCTCCTGCCATCTGGATCATCGAAGCTGCCCAGTCATTGATTTCCAGGAGATTCGTCCCAGGCTCGATTCGTTCCCTCAAGTCCGACAGAGTCTTCGCCACGAACTGGCCAGAGAGACGTGCCTCGTCAACTTCTCGAAGCGTGAGTAGCTCAATCAATGATTCCTCCAAGATAGGACCGTTATTATTATAACGGTACTATGCTTGGAAGATGGTTAGAGTCCCCCTAAGCCCAGAAGACGTCCGTGCAGGCAGGCTGCTCGGAGAGATGCTCCGTAATGCGCGGGGGGAACGGACTCTGGTCCAGGTAGCTCTTGGGGCAGGCATATCCCCTGAGACACTCAGGAAAATCGAGACGGGTCGAATTGCGACACCGTCCTTCATGATCGTGGCTGCCCTTGCCGAAGAACTTGCCCTCTCCCTGGATACCATTCAGGAGACCCTACGGAGGTCATCGAGTGAGAAACTCGATGTAGCTTCCTGAGCGTGCCGGTGCTTGGTCCGGTTCTATGGTTCGTGAGTGGGCGTAGGGCTGCCCGCCATAACCCCAACCCGTTTCCCCCAAATGGTCTGGCCAATTCAAAAGGATTGAGACAGCCAAGCCAGGCCGGACGCGCCTTACACTACGTGGATGGAGGCTATGGTCGGCGAAGTTCCAGTGCATTACGCCGAGCACGGCAGCGGCATCCCGATTCTCGCTCTGCACGGGGCCGGCGTGGATCATCGCGAAATCGCTGGCGCTCTTGAACCAATACTTTCCAGCGTGCCGGGCTTTCGACGCCTGTATCCGGACCTGCCGGGGATGGGCCGCACCCCAGCGCCCGAGACGCTGGCCAGCAACGATGACGTCCTGGACCTTCTGCTCGGCCTGATCGACAGCACCATTGGTAACGAACCGTTTCTTGTCATGGGTCACTCCTACGGTGGCTACTTAGCCCATGGAATTGCCAATCTGAGACCTGACCAGGCCGTCGGGCTGGCGCTCATCTGCCCTGTCGGTGCGCATACGCGTGACGTTCCCAAGCACGAGGTCCTTGTTTCGTCGGCGGATCTGACCGGTGGTCTGGAGCCGGATCTCGAGGCAACCTACCGCGACTACTTCGTAGTGCAGACGACTGAAACGCTGCGCAGGTTTCGGGAGTACGTGGCTCCGGCAATACCGCTCGTTGACGATTCGAGCCTTACGCGAATCTTTTCGCACTGGGAGCTGCGGGACCGGCCGGAAGCTGCGAAAGCCTATCCACATCCAGCGTTGGTCCTTGCCGGGCGACAGGATGCCACGGCCGGGCACACGCACACGCGCGAGCTGATCGAGCACATCCCACGCGGTACCCTCGCCATACTCGATCGCGCCGGCCACGCTCTGATCCACGAGCAGCCCCACCTCATGCAAGCCCTGGTCGCCGAATGGCTCACGCGCGTGCGTGAACACTCGAAGCGATGACCTGGCCGGCCATGATGCTCGAGCGCCTACTGATGCTTGAGCGGGCGATGACCCTCTGCCCTGCGGACTCACGAAGCAGGAGCACTGCCCCCGGAAGGGACCCGCACCATGCGGATCTCCCGCACCCCGTCCTCAAAGTTCACGGTGCCGTCCGCCACGAAACCGTGCTTCCGATAGAAAGCCTGCGCCCGAGGATTGGGATCGGCGACCCAGAGCGCTGCTGAATCGTGGGGGCCGACGACGGCATCCAGGAGGGCGGCCCCGGCGCCCGTCCCATGCTCAGCCGCAACGACGTACAACATGTAGAGGTGCGTGACCCACTGCGACCCCGAACTCTGCGAGGGCCCCGCCATCGCAATCCCGATCACTTCGCCGTCATCGTTCTCGGCCACCGCGACGCGGTTCGCACGGTAGCGCGCGTCGCTGAGCATGGTAGTCCAAAAGCGTTCCCGGGCCGCGGGCAGGTCCGGGTCGTCGAGGACGTGATCCGCCATCAGCCCGCGGTACGTCTCACGCCACGACCGCACATTCACGCGTGCCATCTCGGCGGCGTCCTCGACCCGCGCGTGGCGAACACTCACCGGAGTACCCATATTCGACACCCTACCGGTTGCTGTGAACGGGGTCGCGATGGTCGCCTGCACCCATTCCGAGGCAAGCCAGGGGGAGTCGGCACGTGTTGCGGTCGGCACCGGCTCTCGTCCACTCGATAGTTATATAAGAGCGTTGTAGCGTTTAGTTGCGAAGGCCCGCCTGTCCCCCATCGGCGGGCCTTCGTTGTGTCAGAAAGCCCTGGCTGCAGCAATCGCCGCCTTGGTGGCCCGCGCCCGTAGAGCAAGTGTCCGATAGTGCAATAGGGATACACGCGGAGCAAAACAGGTAGCCGCCACTCAAGCCGGCCCCGGGCATGCGGCCTACAGTTTTAGTGAGAGGTCGTTTCCTTTGGAACTACTCTCGGCGGTAGCGGCGCCAGTGCCCGGAACAATGGTGACACCGGGCATTGGCGCGCAGGCCATCCCCCGCGCAGGCCATCCCCTTTGACTAAGCGCGCGAGCCAGCGCCGCTGTGGCGCGCGGCGAGCAATGTTCCAGCGGTTGCCAGGACCGGCACAATCAGGAACACCAGTGCTTCTGCATGGGCGAGGCCACCGGCGTTCATGTATGCCGTCATGCCGATCCACCAGAAAAGGACCGTCGCCAGACCGGCGACGATGACAAAAAAGTCCCGAGCCGCCGGGCGATATAACGCCCACACGCTGTTGAGCCCACCTCTGCCGGACGGTTCCGGGGCAAGCCGTCTGCTGTGGCGGCCTGAGACAGAACGGCGATGGCTCCCGTGGACGCGCATACTCTCCGGGCCCGCCCCACTGGACAGTTTCCGGCGACGCAGCGCGCGGTAAATTCCGAGAGTCGCGAGCATGGGAATGCCGAGAAACAGGACAAATCCAGGTCCGCCGCTCGCCAGTCCTCCGGCGTTGACGTAGGCGGTCATTCCGATCCACCAGGAAAGGCCAGTGGCGAAAGCACCCGTGAGGAGAAGGAAGTCCCGCGGGCGGGGAACGTCGAATGTATCGAGGGTTTGCTTCGTCGTCACGATGACTCCCTGTAGCGATCAGCCCATGGACTACCTGCTAGTCATCACAGCATGAATCGGCACCTTTTGCGAGACCCTGGATCAGCTGGCAGTGGCACTGACCGCTATGAAGCCGCCTTGGGGGTCGCCGATCACTGCGCTGCGGAATCCCGGAGTGTCCATGGGTTCCATCACGATGGTGCCGCCGAGCGCAGCGGCCTGCCTGGCGATCGAGTCCGCGTCGCTGACAGCCAAATTAACGCTCCAATGGGGCGGGACCGCGACCCCGTCCGTCGCCGTCACGACAGCCACGACCCGGCCAGAGCGCCGCCACAGCGAGAAGGCCGCGTTGGGCACCTGTTCGAGTTCCCAGTCAAACATTTCGCCGTAGAACGCCCCCGCCCGTTCGAGATCCGGGGTGTGCAGCGAGCTCATCGCCCACGTATTCGGCTCATTGGCCAGCTCATCGACGTCGCCCTCGCCGGCCTGCCACAGGCAAAACGGGACTCCGGTTGCGTCAGCAACCACAGCCAGGACGCCGTCCGGGCGGGTTCCGAACGGTCCTGCCAGGCGCGTCCCTCCCGATTGCTCGGCACGAGCGAGAGTCTCCCCGACGTCGTCGACGCGCACGTGGGTGTTCCACATCGCCGGCGACGACGCCGGAGCCTGGCCGATCCCGGCCACCCTCTGCCCGCGGAGGCGGGCAACGTAGTATTCACCCTCAAGGCCGGCGGGCATCGGGACGGGATCGTCGAAACTCCAGCCGAAGAGCGGGCCGTAGAAGTCCATCGCGGCCCGGGGATCCGGCTGGAACGTGTCCACCCTGCAGGGAACGCCGACGGAACGGGTTTCGCGGATTGTCATTGAGGTGCCCTTCTGCTCGAGGAGATCCTAATGGCTGCCCTTGATTTTCCGCCAGCCACCGGCGCGGTTGTTGGCGATGATCGCCTTGAACATTTCGCCGAGTGCCTGCTCGTTAACAGCCTGGCCCTCGCGGAAGGCAACCGTGCGGGCTGTTTTGTTGCCGTGTCCGGCGGTGATGATGTTCTGCGGATCCGGGACTATGCCGCCGTCGTACAGGAAAACGTTGACGTGATCCTTCGCCGCAAGCAGCGCACAGATGTTACCGTCCAGGACAAAGTAGGGCTGCACAGAGCGCTTGATGACTTCCGTGACCTCGGGATCGGCGGCATGGACCAGGTCACGGACCTGCTGGCAGATTGCCTGCTGCCATTCGGGGAGCGAATCAATGTAGTGGTCCACGCGGGCGTCTTTGCTGTAGTCCATGCCATCACACTCGCACACCAGACGATCACCAGGGAACGGGTGTTTAGACCCGTCCGGCCGGGCAAATAGTTCTCCTGCGGGGGTCACTCGAACCGCGTGGACGTGATTGCGGTGCCTGCACGGATGAGACCGAAGGTTGATCCGACGGCGGCCAGCGCCAGGAAAAGGCTAAGACCCAAGGCCACAAAGTAATCGGCCGCCGGCCACGTCACCCGATAGGTGTCATTGATACCCGTGACCATCAGCCAGGCCACGAGGAACCCGAGTGCTATGGATAGCACCAGCACAGTCAGGAGAGGGACGGCTGCCTCACGCGTGATGATCCGGCGCAGGACGGACACAGGCATCCCCATCAAACGCATCAGGCCAAGGACTCGTTTCCGGTCCAGCACCGCGGAAGCGGTGGCTACGGCCAGGGAGAGACCGGCGATGGCAATCGCCACGAACATGCCGAGATAGGCCAGCACCGCCAGGCCCTGAACCAGGCGGGTGGAGGACTGCAGTTTGATGTCCAGCGGAGAAGTGCCGGGGATGGCTGTGACCCCGGACCCGTCCAGGGCTGTCCGGGCGCGGTCCATGGCCTGGGGTGTCCCGTCGGTGCCGACCACGATGACTACCGGCGCCAGTCCGTCCAGGTTCCGGTCAGGAGCCGGGGCCAGTGCCAGTGGCTGCGTTGTCCAGTAGTAGAGGAATGACGAATCAACGGTGACGAACTCCGTTTCCGGGATGGCCGCGAATCCCAAGCCGGGAGCATCCGCAGCACGAAGCACGATTTCCGGGCCCGCACCGCGCTCATGGAGCGCTGCCGGGCCGTAGCCGATGGCCGCGCTCCGGATTCCCTCCAGTTGACCGGCCCGATGCGCGGCCTCCGACACCCGCTCCGGCGTGGCGCCGACGCCCACCGTCGCGTGGAGGCTGGTGGGCTGGAGCAGGCCGGGGCGGGCTGCCGGCGCGTCTGTGTCCTGAATGATGCTGGAGGCTCCGGCGAAGACGGAGACGACGAACACCGCGATCACCAGCCCCGAAACGGAACGGAATGTTGCCACGGGCGTTCGTTGGATCCGGCTGGAGGCGATGACTGCTGCCGCGCTGCGTGCCTGCCGAAGTCCTATCCTGCTCACGAGCCGCGTCAGCCACGGGCCGATGACCACGATGCCCACGAGGATCAGCGCAAATCCGCCGATGAGCAGCGGTGATTCAAGCCAAGGGACTCGTGCTTCCAGGACACGGATGATCACAACGGCCGTGATCATGGCAGCCAGTCCGGCCAGTAACGGCATGATCCGCCACGCCCTGGGTGCTCGTTCCTGCATGGCCCGCGTGATACCCAATGGGCCAATGTCTTCCCGGGAAGTGCGGTAGGCGGCCACAAGGGCCGAGGCCGTCACCACCAGTCCGACGACGGCGGTGGCAGCCTCCCAGCCCGTGCCCAGGTCCGCTTCGAACATCCTGGTGCCGTTGACCATGATCTGGGCGGTGGCCGGCCTCAGCAGACCGGCGAGGACCACGCCAAGGACAGCGCCGATAAGACTGGGCGCTGCGGTTTCGACGGCGGCGATGCGCGAGACCGTCTGCGGCGATGCGCCAATCAGCCGCAGGGTGGCGAAGCGTTCCCTGCGCTGGGCTGCACCCAGGCCGGTGACGATACTGATCAGCAGCAGTACGGGAAAGAACACCGCGATGGCACCAATGAGCAAGACCGTGCTGTACGCGGCCGCGCTGGCTCCATAGGGGTTGGTGGTGAAGCCCGAGACCAGGGTGGCTCTCCCGCTCTGGCGGAGTTCGGCTTCCGTTGCTCCGGTGACGACAATCAAGGAATCCGGGCCCGGCAGGGCAGCATCGCCTACAGTGCCGGCGAACCGCCCGAAACGGTCGCCCAGCTGGTCCCGTGGCGTGGTTTCGATCAGGCGTTGGAGTGCCGGAGACGCATAATATTCGCCAGGAGCCGGCGGGCTGGGGATTCCGGGGATCCTGGCCGTTGTCGGGCTGAGCGCGGCGAAGTCCCGACGGTTGATCAGCTGATCACGGAACACCTCCAGATTTGACCTCATGAGCACTGTGTCGGGAGTCAGCGGAACCGGTGTGGCGGGCCCGGAAGCGGCCGGATCGCCGGTCGCCGTCGCAACTGACACTGCGGAACTGCCGGTTTCCCGCAGCCAGGCACCGCGGTCGTCGCGGGCGCTGAGTCCGTTGGCACCGCCCCACAGCAGCAACAACAGGCAGACGCCGACGGCGATGCCGGCAGTGATTCCGGCGAGCCTGCCGTAGGAGGAGCGACTGCCGACGACGGCCAGCTTCAGCATCCCCCGGTTCACGCGGACACCCGGTAGCCGGCGCCGATCCCGCCGTCGCGCACCACTACTTCCCTGTCCGCGTAAGCGGCAGTGCGCGCATCGTGAGTGATCATCACCACGGTCGTGCCGAACTCCCGGACCAGCTCCAGCATGATCGTCAGTACGTTCTCGGATGCGAGGGAGTCCAGCGACCCGGTGGGCTCGTCGGCGAACAACACGGCAGGGGATGTCACCAGCGCGCGGGCCACGGCGACGCGTTGGGCCTGGCCGCCGGACAGTTCACCGGGCAGCTTGGCACCCAGCCCGTCCAGTCCCAGCCGGTCAAGCATGTCCGCCGCCCGGCCAACTGCCTCAGCGCGCCGGGTTCCACCCAGGAGCATGGGGATGCAGACGTTATCCACTGCCGAGAGCTCCGGCAGCAACTGGCCGAACTGGAAGACGAACCCGAAATCGGTCAACCGCAGCCGGGACCTTTTCGACTCACCGAGGGCGCTGATCTCGAGCGGGGACCGCCCGGCGGAAGCCGAGGTTCGCCCGGCGGGGACCGAGGTTCCCCTGGCGGGGGGCCTGTAGGTCACGCGGCCGCCCGTCGGGACGAGAACTCCGGCAAGGCAGTGCAGCAGGGTGGACTTGCCCGAGCCGGACGGTCCCATGACAGCCAGCACTTCGCCCGGGAGGACGTCGAGGTCGATGCCTCGCAGGGCTTCCGTCTGGCCGAAGGAGTGGCGAAGTTCGCGTGCGCTGAGGATGGGTGCCGGGGTGTCAATCGTGCTCATGCGCTCTGGAGCTCCTTCTTGAGTTGGGTCAGGCGGGCCATGGTGAGGTCGATCCAGCGCAGGTCTGCCTCGATATGGAACAGCCCGTGATCGCACATAAGCACCTGCAGCAGGTCGGCGTCCTTCTTCAGGCGCGTAAGCTCACGCATCCTGGCCATGTGCTCGGAACGCTGCACGTCCAGCAGCCGGTCGGCGTCGTCGTCGATCAGCAGCGCGACAACGGTCTTGGCGAACAGCTCGCTCTGCAGCGCCTCGGACGGCACGTCCGGGGTGAACAGCCACTGGTGGACCCTGGCTTTCCCGGACGGGGTGACTTCGTACTTCTTGCGGTCCGGACCGCCGCCTGTCTCCTCGCCCAGTGCCCGGATCAGTTCGTCCCGGACCATTCTGGCAAGGGTGGAATACACCTGGCCGAAGGCCAACGCCTTCTGTGTTCCGAAGTAGCGGTCATAGGAGTGCTTGAGGTCGTAGCCGTAACTGGGCTCTTTGCTCAGCAGCCCGAGAAGGGTAAGTGTGTTGTTCACACCTCATCTATACACTGAGTACATAGTTGCGTCCAGCACCGCCACGCGTTCCGCTGCCGAGCTGACGCCTAAGCCCGTTCGTACCACTCGAGCACTCGCAGCGCCCGGAGGGTGTTCCACCGACTGGGGCGTCCGTCCCCATCCTCCATGGCGAAATGGATCCGGCCGGGATGGGAATTTTCCAGCAGCCAGGTGCCGTTCGGTTGCCGTTTCGAGCGCACTACCTGCACCGCCTCGGCGATGCGTTCGTCCGGGCGGTTGCCTGCGGCGCGGAAGTAGTCGAGGCCGCGCAGCACGTCGTAAAACCAGCGGGTCGGGTAGGAGAACTCCAGCCAGTCGCTGTCGATCAGCTCGCCGGTGCTCAGGCGCCGAAGGAGCCGGCGCTCGAGCAGGTACTCCTCCGCACGCTGCCGGGCCTTGGCTGAGGCTGGTGAGCCACCGGTCACGTGTTCGTGCTCCAGGAGGCCTTCGAGCACGTTGATGGTTGTCCCGAACGACGACCGTACGGAGCCACGTTCCGCCTCGCAGTTCCACCCGCCGTCGGCGAGTTGCTCACCAACCAGCCGCTCCACCACACCGTCGACGTCCTCGCCGAAGTAGGCGCCAAGCATCACGGTCATCCCGTTGATGCACGGCTCCACCTCACCTTCGAAGAAAGGCTGACCGCCCTCCTCCCAGCGGCTGTTTTCGCGAACGAGGGCCACGGCTTTGCGGGCCTCGGCACTGCGGGGGTCGAGCCCGAAGTCACGCAGCAGCAACAGGCTGTAGGTGGTTGCAGTCCAGGGCTGGCCGCACTCGGACTCGTCGAACGGCGACGGGTAATAGGTGCCCCCATCCCATTGGCCGTTTTCATCCTGCAGCGCGAGCAGCCGGGCGCCCCAGCCTTCGGTGGCGACGCGCGCCCGCTCGGCCCGGACGTCCGGGGCCGGGGCATCCGCGAGGTCCCGGAGGACTTGCCAACGGATGGCGGGGTCAGAGTCGAGCAGCCAGTCCAGGACCTCCATCCCCAAAAGCTAACACGCCCGTGTTGGGGTTTGACAGGGAGAGCGCGCTTACCGCTCAGCGAGCCGGCCGGAGTCGGCGGTCTACCGCTCAGGCTTCGCCCGGTTCGACGTCCAGCCCTCCTCGTGGAAACGCCCGAACCCGTCCAAGAGGAGGTCCAGGGCGAACTCGAACTCAAACTGATCGTCGCAGCCCTGCCCCACCACCGAACCGTCGTCGTGATTTGCTGCCGTCGCGACCGCCAGAATGTTCGGATACCGCGCTGCCATCTCCTGGTACATGACCGCCTGGACTTTCGCCGTCGTCGGGGCCGGTGCCGCATTGGCCGAATCGTCGAACAGCTCCTGGGTGAAACCCCACATGCGGCTGCCGAGTGCGTGCATAACGTGATGCGTAAGGTCCACGGAGAAGCCGCCGGCCAGGAACATCCCGATAAACGAGTCCATGTATCCCAGAACTGCCGGGGTCCTGTTGGTCCGGGATTCGAGCACCTGCCGCGCCCATGGATGCCGCAGCAGCGACCTCCTCGCCGAGAGGATCCTCAGCCGGACCGCACTCCTCCAGTCGGCACCGCTGACCGGAGGGTCGATCTCGCCGACAATCACGTCGACCATGCCGTCGAGGAGTTCCTCTTTGTTGGCGACGTGCTTGTAGAGCGCCATCGGCACCACGCCGAGCTCCTGCGCGAGCCGTCGCATGCTGAGGGCGTCGATGCCCGCCTCATCGGCCAGCACGACGGCGGCGCTCAGGACGCGGTCCCGGTTCAGCGGGATGCGGCGCACGGCTTCCGCCTGCTGGGTCATGTGCTGCCTTCCGTTTTGCCGCTTCTTCCCGATAGGTGTACTCCGTACACCTAACATCAGGCGGTTGATCAGCTGTGGTTCTCACAGCTTAGGAGGAATGCGTACGACGCCGCGTGCCGCCGTCGACCAACGACGTTAGCTCCGCAAGGCTTTGAATGGTCCCGGGACCCGGGGGTCCCGCCCACCGCCGGCGGGCGCGCTAATGCCAAAGAGGGCTTCCAATGCCGCCAGGTAATCATCCTGCCGGCCCACTGCGGCGAGTTCCCTGGCGCGGACAGTTGGCGTATGAAGCAACTGACGGACGATCCGCCTCAGGGCGAGATTCACGTCCTCGGCCGCCGCGGTGCGTCCCCGCTGATTCCTGACCCGGTCCATTTCGAGGTCGAGAACCTGATGAAGGTGCCGGCGAAGAGCAACGATGCCCAGGTCAGCACTGCGGAGCCGCTCTTGCTCCTCAAAGCGGCGCGCAGCCTGCCGGACCAGCGCACGGGCATGGTGCAGGGCCGCGAGATCCGGCCCCGGAGCACTCAGGTGCACCGATTCCAGCGTGATCAGCTCGATGCCTTCCAGGCCTGCAACCTGGGGCTCAAAGTCATGGCCGGGTGCGAGGTCAATGACGGCCAGCGAACCGCGGGCCTCCTGTCTCCAATGTGCCAGCGCGGAGGCGCCGATACGGGCCCCGTTGCCGCTGCAGCCGATGAGGATGTCCGCCTGCCTGACCGCCGCCGCCAGCGCCCCGGGCGTGAGCGCCGTTCCTCCCCGGGCGGCGGCAAACGCCTCTGCACGGCCGGATTGGGAGAAGACCGAAATGTTCGAACATTGCTTGTCCTTGAGCAGCCGCGTGATGCAACCCGCATAGGACCCCGTCCCGAGGACGACGACGGCGGCGTCAGAGAGGGCTGTCCAGCCGGGCCTGTTGGCGGCCAGCTCCAAGGCCACGGAGGCGATGGACCGGCCGGCGGCACTAAGGGTGGTCCGGGCTCCGATCTCCTTTGCCGTTCTGGCGGCTGCCTGGAAGAGGCGGGTCAGTTGGCCGCTGGCCGTGCCGGCTTTCTGTGCCTCGGCCAGCGCCCGGCGGACCTGGCCGGTGATTTCACGCTCGCCCACCACTGCTGACTCCAGGCCGCAGCCGACCGCCATGAGGTGTTCCGCGACAGACGGCCCTGATTTGAACTCGAACCAGGAGGCGAGTCGCGGTCGGGGCACTTCTGAGCAGTGAGTCAGGGAATCCAGGATGTCAGAAATGATGGCGCCAGCTTCTCCTCCTGGCAGCACATCGCAGAAGACTTCGAATCGATTGCACGTGGACAGAACCACGGCGCCGGCCACGGTTGCGCTGGTGTCGAGGATGTACCGGGGCAACTTTGCAGCCGCGGCGTGGAGCCGGCGGGCGGATTCCATGTCGAGGTCACGGCACTTTGCCACGAGCACCACCAGCCCCGGGCTCCCGCCGACGCCCTGGATGGCTGAGCCCTCGTCGTGAGGCAGTCCGGACAAAAGGCATCCCTCCCCAGAAGTGTCCTTGCCGGCTCCGTATCCAACCGGAGCCCGCAGCTAGGAACAGATTCGTATGGCCACCTTGGGGAATTCTTGACCGCCCGGCCCGCCCGCGCCGTTCAATTGGCGCTATACGCCACGGCGATAGCCCGCGCCGCGCCTGTTAGTGCGCGTGGTCCCCGCGGCTGTACTCGAAAACCCAGCCAATGAGTGCAACCAGGGCGAACCCGGCGCTGACGTAGAGGATCCAGAACCCGATGGCCAGTCCCAGGAACCCGCCGGCGGCGGAAAAGCCCACTGCGATCGGCCACCAGCTCCACGGACTGAATTGGCCCTGCTCACCGGCCCCCTCGTGGATCTCCGCGTCGTGACGATCCTCCGGACGCATCCCGATCCGCTTGCCCGTGTAACCGAGGTAGCCGCCGATCAGCCCGGCCAGGCCGCCGACCAGCCACAACGCCAGGAATCCCACCGGTTCTGTCCAACTTGTGACCAGGCCGTAGACCACGCCAACGGGCACGAAGAATATAGCCAGGCCTCCGAAAATCCAGGATTCGATTCTCATGACCCCTCCTTCAGCGGCAAATCATTTGGGGGTCACCCCCAGCAGCTGCCCTTAAACCAACTCTGATCCTTGCCCGGCCGCGGCGGAAGGGACAAAGGACCCCCTGGGCGTGGCAGGACTCCTGTTCCAACGGATCCTTGAGTGATTCACTGGAAACTACGACGGCGGTCCTGTCCGGAACCCGCCGCGCCACGAAGGGATCGGCATGCGAAAGATCATCCTGATGTTGTCAGTGTCGCTGGACGGTTACTTCGAAGGGCCGGATCGGGATATCAGCTGGCATCTGGTGGACGAGGAAGTGCATACGCATTTCAACGATGAGTTGCGGAACATGGGCGGATTCATCGACGGCCGGGTCACCTACGAGATGATGGCGGAGTTCTGGCCGACGGCGGACCAGGATCCGGAGAGCAGCCCGGCCATGGTCGAATTTTCCGGTATCTGGCGCGACATGCCCAAGTTCGTCTTTTCCCGGACTCTCACCACGGCGGAATGGAACACACAGGTGATCCGCGACGTCGTGCCTGAACAAATCACGGAACTGAAGGCGCAGCCCGGCGGCGACCTCGCCCTGGGCGGCGCTAACCTGGCCGCCACGTTCATGCGGCACGGCCTGATCGACGAATTCCGGCTTTACGTCACCCCGGTGGTGCTCGGCCGGGGACGTCCGCTGTTTGAGTCACCGGATGTCAGGATGAACCTCAAGCTGGTGGGGACGCGGACCTTCGGCAACGGTGTGGTTCTGCTCCACTACGAGCGCGGCCAGGACTAGCAGGCAACAACGACGCGCGCGCCGGGACTTCTACGCACCGGGCGGCCGGTTCAGCGCGTCCGCGTCCCACGTTAAATCCGCACCTTCACTGATCCGCAGGGCTTCCACACGGGGCGCCGCCACCAGCTCGGCGATCAGGGCTGCGCTTCCCGCCACCACCGTCGAATCAAAATCGATTTCCGTGACCAGCACCCAGGACCTGTCCTCGGGCCAGAGCAGGCTTGGCGACTGTGGCCAGCGCGGATCGTGGTGCCATGGCGCTGCGCGCGTCCAGGCTGGATCCGTGAACCCTCTAGGCGCTGCCGAAAAAAGGAAATGGCCCCGCCCGGGCAGCTCAAGACGGGGACCGTCAACCACGTTCGCCGGCAACAGTCCCGCTTCCGCAGTTTCGGTCCGGCTCCACACACCGGCCGCCGCCTCCCCGTCCGACGCACCGAAGGTCAATCGGGCATACCCCGCCGCGCTGGTGAGGCCGCCCCACCCCTCCCAGACGGCCGCCACCCCTGCGTCGGGAGTCGACGTGTGGCGGCACAGGACGGCCGCAGCTGCAGCAAGAACGTCCACGTCGAGGTTTCCCTCCAGGGGTGCGGAGTACCGCCACCCGTCAGCGTCGAGGATTTCTCCGTACGGTCCGGACTGCGGACCGACCAGCCGGTGGAACTGCGCCAGGGGGTGCATGGTTTTGCCGAACCTGGCGGCCACGGTTGCCCACGTAGCCGGTTCACTGTCCATCTCGACGAGCAACGACCGGTCGTGCCGGTGCCATGACAAAGTGCCGGCCGGCCTGTCCCGGGGTGCCGGATGGAACACGCGGGCATAGGCGGGATAACCGTGCGGCACGGCAAAATGCATGTCCCGCGCCGTCGGATCGAGCAGCACGTGCAGCCAGGCACCCGGTTCCGCATCAGCCAATGGGTCCATGCGGCCACCCTACTGAGCGAAGCTCAAGCCCTCAGACGAACGCCGACTTCCCCGTTACGGCACGGGCAACGATCAGCGAGTTGATCTCGTAGCTGCCCTCGTATGTGTAGAGAATCTCCGCGTCGCCAAACAGCTTGCCCATCTCATAGTCGCTGCTGATGCCGTTACCGCCCATCAGCGACCTGCCCATGGCTACCGAGGCCCGCGCCAGCCGCGTAGTGGTGGACTTCGCCATCGCGGCCTGCGCCATCTCCAGTTTCCCGTCCTGCTGGATCCGGGCCAGTTGCGCCATGAGCGCCAGGGAGGCGCTGGCGTTGCCCAGGATTTCGGCCAGCTGCTGCTGGATCAGCTGGAATCTCGCCAACTCCTTGCCGAACTGCTTCCGTTCCAGGGCATAAGAACGGGCGACGTCGAACGCGGCCAGCTGGATCCCGGCACCTTGCCAGCCCACCCAGGCGCGCGAGTCACGGAGCAGGTCGTTGGCTTTGGAAAAATCCGTGGCCCCGGGAAGGAGGTTGGATTCCGGAATCCGCACGTCGTCCAGCCGGATGTCCGCATTCTGCATGATCCGCAGGCCGATTTTGTTGCAGATCTTCGTGGCGGAGTAGCCAGGTCGGTCCGTCTCGACAATGAAGCCCTTGATCTGCCGGTCGGCCTCGTCCCGGGCCCAGACCAGGGCGAAATCGGCAATGGTGCCGGCACCGATCCAGCGTTTCGCCCCGTTGATCACCCATTCGCCGTTCTCGAGCCGGGCTGACGTTTCGAGTCCGCCGGCGATGTCCGAACCGTGGTCCGGCTCCGTCAGCGCGAACGCTCCCAGCTGCGTGAACGCCGTCAGTCCGGGAAGCCAGCGCAGCTTCTGTTCCTCGGAACCGAGCTCGTCGATCATCCCGACGATCAGTTCGTTATGGATGCCCACCAGGGCGGAGAGGGAAACGTCCGCGCGGGCCACTTCCACGTACATCAGGCCCTTGAAAAGCGCCGACGTTCCGTCCGTCTGCAGCCCGCCCAGCCCGTATTTGCCCATTTCCGCCAGCAGGCCGAAGGGAAATTCCTCGCGGTTCCAGTACTCGATGGATGCGGCGCGGATGCGGGACTGCAGGAAGTCGCGCACCTCCAGATAGCGGGACCTTTCGCCGGCGGGCAGCAGGTCCACTATGTACATCAGGTCCGCGTCCGGAAACGGCGGCTGCTCCGGCACTGTGGTGGTTTCCCCGCTGTCACGTCGTTGTGGCTGCACCGGCACGCATCCCTTCGCTCTTCCAAACCCTTGGATGTCCTAGTATATTGCACAGTGATGTGGATCACTAGGCGAAAGGGCCCCCATGACAGTCACCGACGACTTCCGGGCCGCGAGGGACAGGCTTCTGGCCCTGCGCGAGGACTACGGCCAGGCGCGGAGCGAGTTCCAATGGCCGCGCTTTGACGAGTTCAACTTCGCCCTCGACTGGTTCGACCGGATCGCCGCAGACCCCGGCAAGGGCGGCAAGCCCGCCCTGGTCATTGTGGAACAGGACGGCAGTGCCACACGGCGCACCTTCGCCGAACTGTCCGAGCGCTCAAACCAGGTGGCCAACTGGCTCCGGAGCCAGGGGGTCCGCCGCGGCGACCGCATGATCATCATGCTGGGCAACCAGGTGGAGCTGTGGGAACTGATGCTGGCCGGCATCAAGCTGGGCATCGTGATGATTCCCACCACCACCCTGATGGGCCCGACCGACCTGACGGACCGGGTGGAGCGGGGCGAGGCGGGCTGGGCCGCCGTCGGAAGTTCCAACATCGGCAAGTTCGCCGACGTTCCCGGGAACTACAAACTGATCGAGATCGCCGACACCGGCCCTGCCGCAGTTCCGACACCGGCCGAAGCGGCGGCCGCCCAATACACGGAGTCCGCCGGCGCGCCGGGCGGCTTCACGCCGGACGCCCCAACGAAGGCGGATGAGACCCTGCTCCTCTACTTCACGTCCGGGACCACGTCCAAGGCCAAACTCGTGGAGCACACGCACACCTCGTACCCCGTGGGCCATCTGTCCACCATGTTCTGGATCGGGCTGGAACCCGGGGACGTGCACCTCAACGTCGCCTCGCCCGGCTGGGCCAAGCACGCGTGGTCCAACGTGTTCACGCCCTGGATCGCCGAGGCCTGCGTCTTCATCTACAACTACAGCCGGTTCGACGCCAAGGCCCTGATGGAACAGATGGACCGCGAGAAGGTAACCAGCTTCTGCGCCCCGCCCACAGTGTGGCGCATGCTGATCCAGGCCGACCTCACCGTCCTCCGGAACCCGCCCACCAAGGTAGTGTCCGCCGGGGAGCCGCTCAACGCCGAGGTGATCGATCAGGTGCAGCGCGCCTGGGGCCAGACCATCCGGGACGGCTTCGGCCAGACCGAATCGACGGTCCAGATCGCCAACACCCCCGGCCAGCCGATCAAGATCGGGGCAATGGGCAAGCCGCTCCCCGGCTACGACGTGGTGCTGGTTGACCCCGCGACAGGGGAAGAGGCCGACGACGGCGAGCTCTGCCTCCGCCTGGACCCCCGCCCCGTGGGGCTGATGAAGGCGTACTACGGCGACGCAGAGAAGACCGCGGACGCCTTCCGGGACGGCTATTACCACACGGGCGACATGGCCAGCAGGGACGAGCGCGGGATCATCACCTACGTGGGACGCGGCGACGACGTGTTCAAATCCTCCGACTACCGGTTGTCCCCGTTTGAGCTGGAAAGTGTCCTGATCGAACACCCGGCGGTGGCCGAGGCCGCCGTCGTCCCCTCCCCCGATCCGCTCAAGCTGTCCGTGCCGAAGGCGTTTGTGGTCCTCGCCGCCGGACACCAGCCCGGCCCGGAACTGGCTGAAGAGATCCTGCGGTACTGCCGCGACCATCTGGCACCGTTCAAACGCATAAGGCGGCTGGAGTTCGCGGATTTGCCGAAGACCATCTCAGGCAAGATCCGGCGGGTGGAACTCCGGCACAGCGAAGAACTCCGGCACGGCAGCGGACCATTACCGGCGGGCTTGGGCATTGAGTACTCGGACACGGAATTCCCGGGTCTGAAAAGTTAGGCTGGAGCAAACCACGAGTCAGGAGGTGCCATGGGAAACCCGCTTCCGCGCGATCCGATTGCCGACGCCCAGCGCAATTGGGAGCAGCACGGCTGGGGTGACGTCGCCGCGCCCATGGCAGCCATCACGGCCATCATGCGCACGCAGCAGATCCTGCTGGCCCGGATCGAGGGCGTACTCAAGCCCTTCGGCCTGACCTTCGCCCGCTACGAACTCCTGGCCCTGCTGAGTTTCGCCCGCAGCGGCGCGCTGCCCATGAACAAGGCGAGTGCGCTCCTGCAAGTGCACCCCACGTCGGTGACCAACGCCGTCGACCGCCTCCAGGACGCCGGCCTGGTGGTCCGTTCCCCGCATCCGACGGACGGCCGCACCACCCTGATCGAACTCACCGCCGAAGGACGCACCCTGGCCAAGAGTGCGACGGCGGCACTCAACAGCGAGGTATTCGGCCAGTCCGGTTTCGCCAACCAGGACGTGGACCAGCTGATCCGGATCCTGGGGAAATTCCGCCGGAACGCCGGCGACTTCGCCGACTGACCACCGTGTTGCCGCGAACAACGCGGCGGCCCGCCCTAGACTTCGGAGGACTACGCCATACCCTGGCGCTGGACCCGAGGAGAGCGCAATGATTCCGGAAATCAACATCTGGGCCGTACTGCTGGCCACCCTTTCCAGCATGGTAGTGGGCTCGGTCTGGTACACCCCGAAAGTCTTCGGCAACTACTGGATGAAGGTCGCGAAGGTATCCCCGAGCGGCGAGGCAAAGGACGCGATCAAGCCGATCCTCATCACCCTGGTAGTCAGCTTCGTCAGCGCCCTGGTGCTCGCCGGCTCGGCCGCCATTTCACAGCACTTCTACGGCGGCAACTTCCTGGCCAACACCCTGATCACCGCCGTCATCCTCTGGGCCGGGTTCACCGCAGCCCGCTTCATCACGCACGACGCCTTCGAAGGCCGCCCGGCCGGCCTGACCGTCCTGAACTGCGCACACGAGCTGGTCACCCTTGCGGTCATGGGCCTGATCATTGGGCTGTTCGGCATCAGCGCGGCCTAACTCCACCCCGCGCCCACGCCGCGACCGCGGTCCCCGAAGCAGGGGCGGCAAAAACGGACGCCGTCACGGCGTATCGTGGCATAGTCACGGCATAGCGTGGGCCGTCCCTGACGGCACGCTACCCGGACCTGAAGCACGGGCAGCGAGGAGACCACGGATGAAGTTTGACGAGTCGTTCTGGGATGAACGCTACCGCCAGCACGGTTCGGTGTGGAGCCGCAACCCGAACCCGAATCTGGTAGCCGAGGCCGGAGGCCTGCGCCCGGGCTCGGCCCTGGACGTAGGCAGCGGCGAAGGAGCGGACTCCATCTGGCTGGCACGCCAGGGCTGGAGGGTCACGGCCGTGGACATCTCCACGGTGGCCCTGGCACGGGCAGCCGAAAGGGCGTCAGAGGACACAGAAGCGGCCGGGCGGATCACCTGGGCCCACCACGACCTCACCAGCTCGCCCCCGCCTGCGGGCACGTTCGACCTCGTGTCCGCCCAGTTCATGCACCTGCCCCTAACCCAGCGGACCGAGCTGTACCACCGGCTCGCCGCGTCCGTGGCGCCCGGAGGGACCCTCCTGATCGTGGGCCACCATCCCGCGGACCTGGAAGCGGGCATTCCGCGGCCAAGCGAACCGGGACTGCTCTTCACGCCGGAGGAAATCGCCGGCGGGCTGGACCGGGACGAATGGGAAATCGACGTCTGCGAAGCGCGCTGGCGCTCGGTGACAGGTGCCGACGGCGGCTCCGTCACCGTCACGGACTCAGTGCTTCGCGCCCACCGACGGGCGCCGCGGCCCTAAGGTCACCGTCCCTAGCGGTGCTTGAATTCCGGCTGGCGCTTCTCCGTGAAAGCGGCCATGCCTTCCTTCTGGTCCTCGGTGGCGAAGAGCGAGTGGAAGATCCGCCGTTCGAAAAGCACCCCTTGCGCCAGACCGGTTTCAAACGCCGCGTTGACTGCTTCCTTGGCGACCATCGCCACCGGCTTGGACTTGGAAGCAATCACCTCGGCGGCCTTCAGGGCCTCTTCCACAACGTCCGCCGCGGGCACCACCCTGGACACCAGGCCGGCCCGTTCCGCCTCCTCGGCATCCATGAACCGCCCGGTGAGGATCAAATCCATGGCCTTGGACTTGCCCACGGCCCGGGTCAGCCGCTGTGAGCCGCCCATGCCCGGCAGCACGCCGAGGTTGATCTCCGGCTGCCCGAACTTCGCGTTATCCCCGGCGATGATGAAATCACACATCATGGCAAGCTCGCAGCCGCCGCCCAGGGCGAAGCCGGAGACGGCCGCCACCACGGGGATGCGCAGCCTGGTGAAGTCCTCCCAGCCGCGGAACCAGTCCGCGGCATACATGTCCATATAGCCCTGGGCAGCCATCTCCTTGATGTCCGCACCGGCAGCAAAGGCCTTGCCGGACCCGGTGACCACCACGGCGCCCACGTCGGGGTCCGTGTCCATAGCCGTGACGGCAGCCACGAGTTCATCCATGGTGGCTTTGTCCAGCGCATTCAGCGCTTCGGGCCGGTTCAGCGTCACCAGCCCCACACGTCCGCGCCGCTCCACCAGAATGTTCCCGTACTGTTCCGTCATGCCTGACTCCTCACGTTGTTCTGCTTCGAAAACTGCTGCCGCGGCTTGGCTTCCCGGCGCTAGTGCTCCGACTTGTCCCGGATGTCCGTGATGATGCCGGAGAAGTCACGGCCTGCTCCGCCCTCCGCCGCAAACGTATCGTAGATCTCCGACGCCAGCGGCCCCATCCGGGCGGCCACTCCGGTGCTCTGCAGCGCGTTCAGGGCCAGCTTGAGGTCCTTCGCCATCAGCGCCCCGGCGAAGCCCGGCTGGTAGTCCCGGTTGGCCGGACTGGTGGGGACAGGCCCCGGAACCGGGCAGTTGGTGGTGAGCGCCCAGCACTGTCCGGACGCCGCGGACGCGACGTCGAACAGGGCCTGGTGCGTCAGCCCCAGCTTCTCGCCGAGCACAAAGGCCTCGCTCACCGCGATCATTGAGACGCCCAGGATCAGGTTGTTGCAGACCTTCGCGGCCTGGCCCGCGCCGTGGGCGCCGCAGTGGACCACGCGCTTGCCCATCACCTCCAGCAAGGGCCGCACGGCCTCAAAGTCCTCAGGAAGCGCACCCACCATGAAGGTCAGGGTTCCGGCCTCGGCCCCCACCACGCCTCCGGAGACGGGAGCGTCCACTGCCCGGTGACCGGCCGCGACGGCGAGCGCGGACGCCTCCCGGGCCTCGTCCACGTTGATGGTGGAGCAGTCCAGGAACATGGTGTCCGGCGCGGCAGCGTCCAATAGCCCGGGCTGGCCGTCCGTTCCGCGGTAGGCGTCCAGGACGTGCCGGCCGCTGGGGAACATGGTGAGCACCACGTCGGCACCGGCAACCGCTTCCGCGGGCGTGGCCACGGTGGGAATCCCGTGCTCCTTGGCCGCTTCCAGCGCTGCGGGCACGACGTCGAAACCCGCCACTGTATACCCGGCCCGGACCAGGTTCACGGCCATGGGGCCGCCCATGTGCCCCAACCCCAGGAACGCGACGTGCGCTTTTCCTCCGGATTCTCCGGGTTCTGTGGTTTCAGGCATTGCTTCAGACATTGCGTGCCTCCTTTGGCTGCAGATTCAGTTCCCGCTCCCCCAGCGGCTCGAAGAACCTTCCGACGTCGGCAGCGGAGACCTCGTGCAGGGTGGCGGGCTTCCACTGGGGATTGCGGTCCTTGTCCACCACCTGCGCGCGGATGCCTTCGCGGAAGTCCGGTCCGGCCAGGAACCGCAGGCCCACGCGGTACTCCTGTTCCAGTGCTTCCTCCAGCGTCAGGTCCTTTGCGCGGCGGAGCGATTCCAGCGCCACTTTCACGGCGGTGGGCGACTTCGCCTCGATGGTGGACGCGGCATCTGCGGCTTCGCCGGAAGCACCCCCGTCAAAGGCGCGCAGCCGGCGGAGGATCTCCTCGGCGTCGTCACCCTGGTAGCAGGCGTCGATCCAGTGCCGCTGCCCGCCCAGCGCCGAGGCCGGCGGCTTTTCGCTGAAGCGTCCGACGGCGGCTTCCGCCGTTTCGCTTTCCAGCGCGGCCGCCAGCGCGGCCAGGTTCCCGGAGGGCACGAAATGGTCCGCCAGGCCCAGGAAGAGGGCGTCCGCCCCGCTCAGGTGGGCGCCGGTGAGGGCCGCATGGGTGCCCGCCTCCCCCGGCGAGCGGGACAGCAGCAGGGTGCCGCCGACGTCGGGCACAAAACCGATGGTGGTCTCCGGCATGCCGGTGCGGGTACGTTCGGTGACCACGCGCACGGAACCGTGCGCCGAGATCCCCACACCGCCGCCCAGCACCAGCCCGTCCATGAAAGCCACATACGGCTTCGGGTATCCGGCGATCAGGGCATTCAGCTGGTACTCGGTGCGCCAGAAGTCCGCCGTTGAATCACCGCCCGTCAGCATGTCCTCGTAGATGGCCACGATGTCGCCGCCGGCGCACAGCCCCCGATCCCCGGCGCCGTGCACCAGGACGGTGGCCACGCCGTCGTCGTCCGCCCAGGCGGCGAGCCGCTCCAGCATGGCGGCAGCCATGCCGAAGGTGAGGGCATTAACGGCCTTGGGCCGGTTCAGCGTGACAACGCCAAGATGGCCGCGCCGTTCAAACACCACGTCGTCAGTGGGGCTTGCTGTGTTCGCACCTGCGGTAGGTCCTGCACTCATCAGCTGCCTTCCGGCATCACGTAGCTTGCGCCCTGGCGGATGCCGGAGGGCCAGCGGCTGGTCACGGTCTTGGTCTTGGTGTAGAAACGGAACGCATCGGCGCCGTGCTGGTTGAGGTCCCCGAAGCCGGAGGCCTTCCAGCCGCCGAACGTGTAGTAGGCGATCGGCACCGGGATGGGCACGTTGATGCCCACCATACCCACTTGGACACGGCTGGCGAAGTCCCGGGCGGCATCACCGTCGCGGGTGAAGATGGCCACGCCGTTGCCGAACTCGTGCTCGCTGCAGAGCCGGAGCGCTTCGTCGTAGTCGGCGGCGCGCAGCACACTGAGCACCGGGCCGAAGATCTCCTCCTTATAGATCTTCATGTCCTTGGTGACGTTGTCGAACAGCGTGGGGCCAACCCAGAACCCGCCGTCGTAGCCGTCAACGGTGAGGCCGCGGCCGTCCGCCACCAGGGTGGCGCCCTGGTCCACGCCGGACTGGATGTAGCCTTCGATCCGTTCCTTGGCAGACGCCGCCACCACCGGTCCGAAGTCCGAATTCCTGTCCAGGCTGTGGCCCACTTTGAGGTGCTTCACGCGTTCTTCCAGCTTGGAGACCAGGGCATCGGCGGTGTCCTTGCCCACGGGGACCGCCACGGAAATGGCCATGCACCGCTCGCCGGCCGAACCGTAGCCGGCGCCCATCAGCGCATCGACGGCCATGTCCAGGTCCGCGTCCGGCATGATCACCATGTGGTTCTTGGCCCCGCCGAAGCACTGGGCGCGCTTGCCATGGGCAGCCGCGGTGGCGTAGATGTATTGGGCGATCGGGGTGGAGCCCACGAAGCCGATGGCCTTGACGCGCTCATCCTCAAGCAGGGCGTCCACCGCCTCCTTGTCCCCGTTGACCACATTGAAGACGCCGTCCGGCACGCCGGCTTCGGTGAACAGCTCGGCCAGGCGCAGCGGCACTGACGGGTCCCGCTCCGAAGGCTTCAGGATGAACGCGTTGCCCGCGGCCAGGGCCGGTCCGGACTTCCAGAGCGGAATCATCGCGGGGAAGTTGAACGGCGTAATGCCGGCCACCACGCCCAGGGGCTGGCGCATGGAGTGAACGTCGATGCCGGACCCGGCATCATCGGAGAACTCGCCCTTGAGCAGGTGCGGGGCGCCGGCGGAAAATTCCACCACCTCGATGCCGCGCTGGATGTCGCCCTTCGCGTCCGGCAGGGTTTTGCCGTGCTCGGAGGACAGCAAGGCGGCGAGCTCGTCCATGTGCTCGTTCACCAGGTCCACGAACTTCAGCAGGATCCGGCCGCGGCGCTGGGGGTTCATGGCGCCCCACGCCATTTGGGCCTTTTCTGCGCTGGCGATGATATTGCGCACCTCTTCGGCGCTGGCCAGCGGCAGCCTGGCCTGGACCTCGCCCGTACACGGGTCATAGACGTCGCTGAAGCGCCCGGAGGTGCCTTCTACCCGCTGTCCGTCTACGTAATGGGAAAGCTCACGAACCATGACGGAATGCTCCTTTGCATGTGACCTACATCATCCTCGAAGCTGAATATACTCGGACTTCCTACTAAATTCCAGAGGGCTGGCGCGGGTGCCGGCGCTAGCCGGGCACCGCCGTCGGGAGCGGCCGACGCGGGGCACTTTGACGTGATTTCCGGGCCTCCGGGCCTAATCTCCCGGCGTGTCCGCGCCAAAGTGCCCCGTGTCGGACGCAACACCGGGCGCCGCCGAGAAAAAACAGGGCCCAAACCGCCGCCGCCGCTGTTCCCGGCCGCTATGCGGGACGCCCAAGTTCGGTAAGTTAGGAACTGTGAAGATTGCTACCTGGAATGTGAACTCCCTCCGTGCCCGTGCCGACCGCGTGGAGGCCTGGCTGCAGCGCAGTGACTGTGATGTCCTGGCCATCCAGGAAACCAAGTGCAAGGACGACAACTTCCCGTGGGAGCTCTTTGAGCGCATGGGCTATGAGGTGGCGCACTTTGGCGTGAACCAATGGAATGGTGTGGCCATCGCCTCGAGGGTGGGCCTCGAGGACGTGGAGAGGACGTTCCTGGACCAGCCGGCGTTCGGCAAGGCCGGAAAGGACCCGGTCCAGGAAGCGCGTGCCATGGCCGCCACCTGCGGCGGCGTGCGCGTCTGGAGCCTCTACATCCCCAACGGCCGGTCCCTCGACGACGAACACATGCCCTACAAGCTCAAGTGGCTGGAAAGCCTGAAGACCCACGCCCAGGGGTTGGTGACCGGAAACCCGGACGCTCAGGTGGCGCTGATGGGTGACTGGAACATCGCTCCCCTGGACGAGGACGTGTGGGACATCGACCTGTTCCTGTCACAGGGCCATACCCACGTCAGCCCGCCGGAACGTGCGGCTTTCCACGCCTTTGAAGAGGCCGGGTTCAAGGACCTGGCGCGCGAGTACACGCCGGGTCCCGGCGTCTACACCTACTGGGACTACACCCAGCTGCGCTTCCCCAAGAAGGAAGGAATGCGCATCGACTTCGTGCTCGGCTCCCCCGCCCTGGCGGCCAGGGTCACCGGCGCGTCCATCGACCGCGAGGAGCGCAAGGGCAAGGGCGCGTCCGACCACGCTCCGGTCATCGTGGAGCTGGCCGACTGATGGGTCCGCGATGACGGGCAACCTCTACCGGGGCCAGGCGGGACTGCCCTTCTCCTCCGCGCTGCGGATCTACGAGCCGCTTACTGCGTTCCCGGAGGAACAGCGCGCCGCGCTCCAGGCGGCAGGCGCCAGGACGGCGTCCCGTGCAGCGGTGGAAAACGCTGAACTGCAGGCCTCCCTCGGCCGGATCACCCGCCCCGGCGGCGATCCCTTCCCCACCGGGCGGACCGATCTGGTGCGGGTTGTTCCGGCTCCCGCGGAGCCGGAACAACCCCGCAGGCAGACATCTTCCGGCTCGCCGGACGCTTCCGTGACGTCCGACGACGGCGGGCCGGGTTCCGCCGCCCCTGCTGCCGGCTCTTCCGCCGAGAGCGGTCCGGCGCTGCTGTACTGCCCCAGCCAGCTGGTGCTGCGGGCGGGGCTTGCCGCGAACGCCCTCATGGAAGGCATCCACGGCCCCCTGGCGGAACTGCTGATTCCGGAGGAACAGCGGGACAAGCACCAGGAACGCATTGACCTGGTGAAGGCCCGCGAGGGCACCACCCGCGTGCACACCCGCGCCTCCACGTGGGGCATCCCGTTCAGCTGGTTCTCGCTTTTCCAGGAATCCGACCCCCAGGACGTGGTGGAATCCGGCGGACGGATCGTCACGGTCCGGGTCTGGGCACGGATCGGAGAAGCCCTGGAACGAATCCGGTATGCAGTGGCCAATCTGGCGCTGGCGGCCCCCGACCTGGACATGCTGGATGACATGACGCAGCTCACCGAGTGGCTGGAACTTTTCCACCCCGGTTCGGTAGTGGAACTGGACTATGGCGCCGTTGCGGACAAGGTGTACCCGGACGATTCACCCATGGACGTACGCCTGGGCATCGAATGCCTGGCGGAGGGCGACATGACCGGGGCCGCCGCGGCCTACCGCCGGCTGGCCTCGCGCTGGATCCCCATCAGGCAGCTCGCCCGGGCGTCCTAGGCGGTCAGCTGGGATTAGGCGGTCAGCTGGCGTTCGCCGCAGAGGGAGGCGGCGCCGTCGTTCTCCTGACGATCAGCTGGTGCGGGGCCACCGTTGAGTGGACCGCACCGATGTTCCCGTCCAGCTCATCCAGCAGCATCTTGGTGCCGAGTTCGGCCTGTTCGTCAGGCCGCTGCCGCACCGTGGTCAGCCCCATCGCGTCCGAGAAATCATGGTCGTCGATCCCGATGACCGACAGGTCCTCCGGTACGCGGACGCCCACTTTGTACGCTTCGAAGATCACGCCCATGGCCATCTCGTCCGAGGCGCAGAAGATGGCGGTGGGTTTCAGTCCGGGACGGGCCCACATCCTGGTGAACGCATCCTGGCCGCTGCGGACCGTGAAGTCGCCCCACTCATCCCATTCCGGCCGTACCGTCAGCCCTGATCCGGCCATAACGTCCTGGAACGCCTTGATGCGGACGCGGGGAACGTCGAAGTTGAGGTCCGTTTCGTCGTCGCCGTGCAGGAGGGCGATCTCCTTGTGCCCCAGGCTGATCAGGTGCCGCACGGCGGTGGACGCCGCGGCGTAGTCGTCGATGCCGATGTAGGGGCACTCCTCGACGTGGCCGCCAACCACCACCAGGGGAATGTCGATCTTTTGCAGGTGCTCGATTTCGTCGTGAGTCAGCGCCATACAGAGGACCAGCAGGGCATCGATCTGCTTATAGACCATGGTCTTGCTGAAGAGCCGCTCCCGATTGCTGCCGTGGCCGCCCAGGTTGAACAGCGAGAGGTTGTACTGGCGGGCGTGCAGTTCCCGGTCCGCACCCTCGATGGCCTTGGAGAAGAACCAGCGGCTCACGAACGGCGCCAGCACGCCGATGGTCTTGGTGCGCCCGGTGGCCAGGCCCGAGGCGGAGGAGGATGCCACATAGCCCAAGGCGCCGGCCACCTCGAGAATTTTTTCCCGGGTGGCCGGTGAAACCCTGGGCAGTCCGCGGACTGCGCGTGAAACTGTGGCCGTGGAAACTCCGGCGGCGGCGGCGACATCCTCAATGCTGACGCCGGAATGGCCGCCACGTTGAGCCCTGTCAGTTGTGCGTGCCACGGTATTTCCCCTTGTCAGCTGTCCGCAGAGTCTTGCTACCTGGTGTTCTGCGGCAACAAACCAGTCTATTCCTCCCGGCCTTGCTATGACGCTCAGCCGTTGAGCTCTTGGTCAGCCGTATTTCTTACGCGTAGCGGTCCTGGCGGGCAGCCGGCGTCGAACCCTCACCATCCCGTACAGCGCCAGCAGCGTGGCCAGCAGGCCCAGCGCCCAACCGAGGGCCGGCTGGGCGGTCACTTCCATCCAGACGGTGACCACCAGCAGGACGACGGCCCAGAACCCCAGGAATCCGATGATGATGTCGAAATCTTCCCCGGAGCGGGCCCGCCTGTGTTCGCTGCGGACCCGTCCGTGGTTCTGTTCCCCGCCCACAGCCATACCTGACTTTTGACGGATCACTTGACGGCGCCGGCGGTGAGGCCGGCAACAATCTTGCGCTGGAAGACCAGGACCAGGATCACCAAGGGAATGGTGACAATGGTTCCGGCGGCCATGATGGCCGTGTATGGAATCTGGTTCGGTTGTGCCCCGGCGAAGCTTGCGATGGCCACCGTCACCGGCTGGGTCGCGTCGCTGGACAGCTGGCTGGCGATCAGGAACTCATTCCATGAGGAAATGAACGCCAGGATGGCCGTGGTGAAGATGGCCGGTGCCGCCAGCGGCATGATCACCTTCCGGAACGCCTGCCCCTGGGTGCAGCCGTCCACGCGGGCAGATTCCTCCAGCTCCCACGGCATTTCGCGGAAGAAGGACGTCATGGTGTACACAGTCAGCGGCAGCACGAACGAGATGTTCGGGATGATCAGCGCCTGGTAGGTGCCCATCCAGCCGATGTTGGTGAAGAGCTGGAAGAGCGGGGTGATGAGCGCGACGCCCGGGAACATGGACGCGCCCAGGATGAAGCCCAGCACCAGGTACTTGAACCGGAAGTTCAGGCGGGCCAGGGCGTAAGCGGCGAACACACCGATCAGCAGCGAGATGGCCGTGACCGTGATGCCGATGAAAATGCTGTTGATCAGCGCCTGGCCGAACCTGTTGCCAAACGAGGTATCGAACGCAGTGATGAAGTTGTCCAGCGTGACGTGGGTCGGCAGCAGCGAGGTGTCGTAGGTAAAGCCCACTTCCCTGAATGCCGTCACCACCATCCAGTAGGCGGGAGCCAGGCACCAGATGAGAATCACGGCGGCGCTGATGTAAGTGCGCGCCTGTGCCCATTTTTCCCGGTTCTGGGAGGCCTTGCGGCCCCTGTCCTGTTCCGCACGGAGGGCTGTCCCGGTGCTCATTTCTTCCCCTTACCCGTCGCGCCGCTTTGTTCCACAACATTGGCGCCCAGGAAGCGGACGAAAATGAAGGCGACGATGAAGATGATGATGAACGTGATGGTGGATAGCGCCGCGGCCGCGTTGAACCCTTGCCTGATTTGGTTAATCACCAGGATGGACAGCGTGGTGGTGTTGTTGGCGCCGCCCGTCAGGATGTAGGGCAGGTCGAACATGCGCAGGGCGTCCAGGGTGCGGAACAGGACGGCCACCATCAGCGCAGGCTTTACCAGCGGAAGCGTGATCAGGCGGAACCGCTGCCAGGCAGTGGCGCCGTCCACCTTGGCCGCTTCGTAGACCTCGGCCGGGATCATCTGCAGACCCGCGAGGATCAGCAGAGCCATGAAGGGCGTGGTCTTCCACGTATCGGCAATGATCACCGCCCATTTGGCCGGCCATTCGCTGCCGGTCCAAAGAATGCTGGCGTTGAACATCTTGTTGGCGATGCCCTCGAAGGCGAAAATGAACAGCCACAGCTGCGCCGTGACGGCGGTGGGGATGGCCCACGGCACAAGGACGGCTGCGCGGACGAGGCTCCGGCCCTTGAACGTGCGGGCCATGATCATGGCCATCCAGAAGCCAAGGACTGTCTCGAACGTCACCGTGATGACAGTGAAGAGGAACGTGGTGGCCGTCGCCGACCAGAACTGTGCACCGAGGGTTCCGGGCGGACAGGCAACAGTTCCGCCGCCGGGAGCCGCGCACTGCTGCGCGATCCAGTTGACGTAGTTCTGGACGCCGGCGGGGCCGCCTGCCGTGAACAACCCGGTGACCGGATCCAGTCCGGCGTCCTTCTGGAAGGACATCACGATTGCACTGATGATCGGGTAAACGATCACGACTGCGAGGGCAATGATGGTGGGCGCAAGGAGCCAGGAAGCCCATTTCCCCTGGCTCAGGATCTTATTGTCCTCACCCACGCCCTTGGGGCCGTGGTGGACCGGGGTACCGCCCGACGCCGGTCGCTTGACCGGCGTCGGGCCCAATTCGGTTGCCATGGCTAGACTACGATCCCGCACCGGCGGTTTCGATGGACTTCTGCATGTCAGACAGAGCCTGTTCCACCGACTTTTCGCCCTTGAGTGCTGCGTAGGAGTTTTCCTGGATGGCCTGGGTGACCGCCGGGTAGAACGGCGTGACCGGACGCGGGACGGCATTCTCGATGGAGGTCTTCAGCACCGGCAGGTACGGCAGCTTGGCAACGAGTTCCTGGTCCTCGTAGAGGTCGCCGAGCACGGGTGCCAGCGAGCCCTGGGTGGCGAAGAACTTCTGCTGCTCTTCTTCGACCAGGAACTTCACGAAGTCATGGGCCGTGGCCTTGTTCTTGGAGTACACGCTGATGGCTGCGCTGTGGCCGCCCAGTGACGAGGCGCCGGGACCGTCCTTGCCCGGGAGGGCCGTCATGCCAAGAACGTCCTTGACCTTCGAGGATCCCTCAGTGGTGGCCAGGTTGTACACGTACGGCCAGTTGCGGTGGAAGAGCAGGTTGCCGTCCTGGAACGCGCGGCGGCTTTCCTCTTCCTGGTAGGTGATGGCTTCCTTCGGGATGTTGCCGTCGGCGAAGGCCTTCACCAGGTTCTCAAGGCCTTCCTTGGCCTCGGGCGTGTTGAGGCTGGGCTTGCCGTCCTTGTCCAGGACAGAGCCGCCGAACGAGTTGATGGCCTCGGACGCGTTGACCGTCAGGCCTTCGTACTGCTTGTACTGGCCCGAGTAGCAGCCGATGTTGTTTGCCTTGGCGATGGAGCACATCTCCATCATTTCTTCCCAGGTGGTGGGTGCCGTGGGAACAAGGTCCTTGCGGTAGTACAGGATGCCGCCGTCGGAGGAAACCGGTGCCGCGTACAGCGTGCCCTTGTAGGAACCGGCTTCAACGGTGGGAGCCAGCATGCCCGCAGTGTCCACGGCCATCTTGTCCTTGAGGGGCTGGAGCCAGCCCTTGGCAGCGAATTCCGCTGTCCAGACGACGTCGACACTGGCGACGTCGTAGTTGGCGTTCTTGGCCTGGTAGTTCTGCACCAGGTCATCGTGCTGCTGGTCGGCCTGGTCGGTCTGTTCCTTGAAGGTGACCTTCTCATCCGGGTGGGCGGCATTCCACTTTTCGATCAGGGGACGGACGACGTTGCTGTTGTCCTTGCCCTGGACGTAGGTGATGGGGCCGCGGCCGTCGAGGCCCTGCTCGGCGTCGCCGCCGCCGCCGCCGCCCGTTGTGCCGCCTCCGCCACCGCAGGCAGAGAGCGCTAATGCCAGAACACCGGCAGCTGCGGCCGGCAGTAAGAACTTAGGGGTTTTCATAAAAGGAGACTCCTCGCTGAGTGACAAGCAAATCGGCGGTGCGGTTGAAGTGGTGCCCATCACACTAGTAACGTTGCGGTGAGAAATGCAAGCGTTTACACCGAAGTTTATGGAAAGGATACCTGTGGCACACAGCCCAGTCCCCACTGCCGGCCCCTCGATCCAGGCCTGGTGGGCCAGCGCCGTCGTTTATCAGGTCTATCCCCGGTCGTTTGCCGACGCAAACGGGGACGGCATGGGCGATCTCCGCGGTGTAACGGCGCACCTGGACCATTTGCACAAGCTGGGAGTGGATGCCGTGTGGCTGTCCCCCTTCTACAAGTCGCCGCAGGCCGATGCCGGGTACGACGTCGCCGACTACCGCGAAGTGGATCCGCTGTTTGGCACCTTGGCGGACTTCGACGAAATGTTGCAGAAAGCTCACGGCCTGGGGCTCAAGGTGATCGTTGACCTGGTTCCCAACCACACCTCGGACGAACACGCCTGGTTCCAGGAGGCCCTTGCGGCAGCCCCGGGTTCCCGCGAACGGGACCGGTACATGTTCCGGCCCGGCAAGGATTCAGTTCCCGGTTCCGGCGACGGCAACCTGGCACCGAACAACTGGAAGTCCATCTTTGGCGGTCCGGCCTGGACTCGCGTCACGGAGGCCGACGGCAGGCCCGGCGACTGGTACCTGCACCTGTTCGACACCAAGCAGCCGGACCTGAACTGGGAAAACGCCGAGGTCAAGGAGGAAATGCGCTCGGTGCTGCGGTTCTGGCTGGACCGCGGCGTGGACGGCTTCCGCGTGGACGTGGCCCACGGCATGGTCAAGGAAGCGGGTCTGCCCGACTGGGAAGGGTCCGCGGCCATGGTGGAAGGGACCACCGAGCTGCCCGGAGACGCTCCCGGCGGCCACACGGAAGCCGAGGAACCGCACCGCGCCCACGCTGCCGGCAGTGCTGCCGGTGCCGGCACCGGCAACGTGGCCGCCGCAACTACAGGCGACAGTGAAAGGCACCAGCCGGTCTCGCCGCTCTATCCCCCGTCGCCGTTCTTTGACCAGGACGGCGTCCACGACATCTACCGTGACTGGAACCGGGTGCTGGCCGAATACGACGGCGACCGCATGCTGGTGGCCGAGGCCTGGGTGGAGCCGGCCGAGCGGCTGGCCCGGTACGTCCGGCCGGATGAGATGCAGCAGGCGTTCAACTTCGACTTCCTGCTGGCCGGCTGGGACGCCGAACGGACGGCGGCGGCCATTGAGGATTCCCTGCGCGCTGCCGCCACCGTGGGCGCCACCACCACCTGGGTGCTCAGCAACCACGACACCGTCCGGCACACCACGCGCTTCGGCCTGAAGGACCCCACCACGTTCCCGAAGGGCATCGCCGCAGAGGATGAGCAGCCCGACGACAGCCTGGGCCTGGCCCGCGCCCGGGCTGCCACCATGGTTTTGCTCGCGCTCCCCGGCTCGGCCTACCTGTACCAGGGCGAGGAACTGGGCCTTCCCGAGCACACCGCCGTCCCGCCCGAAGCCCGTCAGGACCCGACGTTCTTCCGGACAAACGGCATAGAGCGCGGCCGGGACGGCTGCCGCGTGCCGCTCCCGTGGAAGTCAGGGGAACCGGGCTACGGGTTCGCGTCCGCTTCCGCCCCGGCAGCCCCCTGGCTCCCCCAGCCCGAGTCATTCGGTGCGTTGGCCGCGGACCGTCAGGACGGCGTCGCCGGTTCCACCCTGGAGCTGTACCGTGCCGCACTGGCCCTCCGCCGCGAACACCGGCTGGGAGCCGGAAGTTTCGCCTGGGCGGATGCGCACGAGCCAGCAGACGGTGTGCTCGCCTTCCACAACGGGGACGTCCTGGTGGTTGCCAACATGGGCATCGCAGCAGCCCCGCTGCCGGACGGATACCGGGTTGCCGTGGCCAGCCTGCCGGAGGCCGTGACGGGCGGCGACGCCGAATCGGGAACGGATCCGGGCGGCGCACGGAAACTGGCACCGAACTCCGCCGTGTACCTCCTCGCCGACTAGACCGACAAAAGGGCACAACACGACAGGGCCGCTGCCTTCCGGAAGGAAGGGAGCGGCCCCTGATGTGTTCGGGTTCTGTCGCCTTGGGTCCTGCTGCCCGCCCGTCAGCGGACGCGTTCGGCCCGGCTGAACCGGGAACGGGCACCGGCGCCAATGTGGATCAGTACGGGCGTGCGCTTGCCGACGACGGCGTCCAGTGCCTCCACGAGGGCGGAAACATCCGCTGCAAGGAGGTGCGGAGCCACACCCTGGCGCGGCTGCAGCCGGATCTTCAGGGCAGGCTCACCGCGGATCTCGTAGACAGCTACGGTGGCGCCGGCAAGGTCCTGCCGTTCCGTCAACGCCGCCCGCAGCGCCTGTTCGGCAACTCCTCCGCCGATCCGCACATTGCCGGGATAACCGCCGGCGTCATCTTCGGCGACAATCAGGCCGGAGCGGCCTTTGCCCTGCTGCGCCACCCACGCGACCATCGCCGCCATCACCAGGACCAGCAGCAGTGCGATCACGGCCCACAGCCAGCTTTCTTCACGGCCGGGGACGCCGGTGCTCTGGAACAGCTGGCTCATTCCGCTCCACACACCGGCTGACCACTGCTGCCACCACGGACCTACGGCCGGCACGGTAGCCAGCAGGACCAGCAGCAGTCCGATAACCAGCAGCTTCAGGCCCAGGATTCCGATCAGGATGCGGTTCAGTACTCTGGGGGTGTTGTTCATGCCCCGATCACCCCGGACGTGGCCACGCTGACGCGGACTTCGGGCATGGGCTCGGGAGCCATCTCCCTTAGTTCCTCCAGCACCGATGCAAGGACGGCGTTTTCACTGACCGGCACTCCGGAGGTGGGACGCACGTTGACAGTCACCTGCCGTTGGGAAACCACCACCATCACCTGTTCCTGGGTGACGTTCGCAGCCAGCCGGGCACGGCGTGCCAGCGCGGAGGCGATCACTTCATCGTCAACCACCACCCCGGCACGGGGGTCCGAGAGCAAATGCCTGGCCCGTCGCCCGGGAAGCACTGCATTGAGGAAGAAGAAGAGCCCCACCATTGCCGTAACGGCTCCGATGACGCCGAGCAGCAGGGGGGAAATGCCCTGCGGAAGTGCGATGATGCGTTCCGCCGCGGTCTCCGGATCGATAAGCCACGGCGGCTGCCCGATGGCACGCACAGCGGCTTCGAGGAGTCCGTAACCGCACAGGACCACCACCAGGACCGCGGCTATTCCCGACACACCGGCCCGGGAAGAGCGTGTTTCGCGGTCCAGGATCCGGCGCATCCCGGCACCGCGGGAATCAGCGGCAGCTGCGGAGGCGGCATCCGCACCGTGTCCCGCTGCGTGGCTGCCCTTTGAGCGGACGTCCGTCGCGTTGTTCACTGGACCCTTCCCCCTTCGCTGATGGCGGCGCCGCTGATCCGGATATCGACCCGGCTCAGCTGCGCCCCGCTGAGCTCCGCGACACGCTGCAGGATTACGGCTTTTGCCGCCACGGCGCGCTCCCAGATGGATCCGCCGAACCCGCCGACGCGGCCGGGATCGCGCAGGACCGTTGTCAGTGGCGGAATCCTGATAGGCAGGACGAGCGACAAAGCCAGCAGGCCGTCGTCGTCGGACCAGTCAGCCCGGACGTCATGCGCCGGGACCCCCAAGGCCTCAGCGGCGGCGGCACGGGCAAGGCTGGTGAGCGCCTGCGTACTGATGCGGTTGTGTCCGGCCATCACGGAGCCACCGGCCACGGTTCCGGCCGTGCTGCTCATGAGGACGAGCGCCGGCCTGTGATGGCATCGAACACGCTGCGCAGGTCAAGTTTCCCTTCCGCGGCACGGCCGAAAAGGGCGCCGATCCCCATGAACAGCAGCGAAACCAGGAAGCCCCAGACGCCGAACGCGAAAGACATAAAGGCCACGAAGGCGCCCACTGCAATTCCCACCACGGTCAGGTTCACTGGATGGCCTCCCTTTCGGTCCGGGCTTCCACGGGCAGGCCGGGCTTAGCCGGACCTGCCACGTAGACGTCGTTGATCTCCACATTGACCTCGATGACCTGCAGGCCCACGAGCTCTTCCACGGCTGTGTAGACGGCGGCCCGGACCTGGTCCGCCAGGGAGTGCAACGGCGTCCCGTAGACGGCGACGAGATTGATGTCGACTGCCACCTGCGTCTCACCGACTTCCGCGTGGACTCCGGCAGCGTGGTCCGAGCTGCCTACGGCGTCACGGATGGCGCCGAGGGCACGGGACGGCCCGGTGCCGAGCGAATATACTCCCGGCACGGTGCGGGCCGCGATGCCGGCTACCTTCGCAACGGCCGTTTCGGAAATGATGGTACGTCCTGTGCCGACCGTCAGGGCGCTGACTGGTTCAACATGGGCCCCCGGCGCGGGATGTGGGTTCTGGTATTCCATCAGGCACTCCCCTTCTCTTGAACACCACACTATCCCTTGGCCGCGGCAAGCGGCCGGACGCCGACGGAAATTGCTAAGCCGGGATCCGCTACTTGCAGTTGGCGGCGAGCCAGGCGGTAACCGGGGTCATGGCGGTATCGAACTTTCCGCTCGAGTAGACGGACTGGTCGCTAAGCCCTGCGATGGCCACCTCGTTGAGGTTGGCGAAATCGGCCTTAAGTTCGTCAGGAACGCGTTCGGCGGTTTCGCTGAGCTCCGCTTTAAGCTGTTCCAGTTCCGCTGTCTTGCCCTGTGCGGCCGAGAGCGGGAACAGTGAGGCTCCGGTGGCCTGCTCGGAGATGGTAGTGCACGCCTCCGCCGCGGACGGGAAGTCCCCGTATGGCCCGGAGCTCTTGCTGGGACTGGGCGTCGCCGTCGACGATGCGGCAGCAGGAGCCGACGACGACGCGCTGCCGGCCCCGGGCGCGGAGCATGCGGTGAGCGCCAGTGCGGCGAAGAGGGTGGCTGCGGTCAGAGGGCGTGAAAGGTTTTTCAAAAGTCACATTTCTGGTTGAGATTGCGCCGCCCGCTCCGTTTCGGCAGCTGGCGGCATTGGCGTTCTGTCCCCGGCGTGCGAGTCTAGCCCGGATGACGTGCGGGATTCCATCCGTATATAAGGAGTACAAAAAGGGACAGGGGCGCCCGGATGGTTCCGGACGCCCCTGTCGCTGCGGGTGCAAAGCTACCCGGCGCGGTTACTTGTAGAGACCTTCGCCGCCAACTTTGACGTTGGTGGGCAGGTAACCGAACGGGCCGAGGCCGTTCTGGCCGAAGCTGCGGTCGACCTGGGACACGCCGTCACGGAAGTTGATCTTCACGGTGGGCGAGAGTGAGCCGCCGCGGACGCCGTTCACGTTGTCGATGAAGGACTGCACCAGGCCGCCCGGCTGCACGTAGTGCGAGTAGGCCTGGAACTGGCGGCCGTTCTGGTTCGGGGTCGGTGCCTCCGGGGACTCGGACGGAAGGTTGAGGTCCGTCGGCGAGCCCAGGGCCAGGCCGCTGTTGTTCATCGGCTGGTAGTCCGAACGGACACCGTCGCCGACGAAGCCGTAGACACCGTCCGGTCCGCGCATACCGGCTGCATAAGTGAACTGGTGGCTGATGGTGAACAGGTAGTACTTGTTCTTGCCGCCTTCGTTCTGGATGAAGATCTGCGGACGCTCGGTCTGGTCGTTGACGCAGTTGGCGGAGAGGATCGGCGGCAGGAAGGACCACTTGGTCAGGTCCTTGTTGTCCGCCACAGCCAGGCCCACGTTGGCGGTCTGGTAGTAGGCTCCGGTGCTGTTGACCTCGTTGACGGTCTCGGCGTTGGGGTCGCCGGGCTTGTAGCCGAGGTCCTCCTCCTCGCAGCGGTAGTCGCCGCGGGTACCGCCGGTGTTGCCTTCGAAGACCATGAAGGTCTTGCCCGGGTGGGCCGGGTCGGCGAAGGTGTACGGGTCGCGGAAGGCGAAGCCCGGGTTCTGGGCCTTGTTCTGGTACATCTTGCCGTCCGGCTCAAGCAGCTTGGTGTGCTTGAAGCCGTCGAAGGTCACGCCGTTCTCGTCAGCGTGGATCTTGCCCAGCGCCTTGGCGATGGCCGCATCAGGGGCGATGCCGCCGCCGCCGGCGTTGCGCTCGGCAACGTCGTAGAACGTAGTGGCGGTGTAGAACACGTTGACCTGGTTGCCTTGCATCAGGCGGGTGGAGCCGGACCATTCGGTGTTGCCGATGGAGGTGTTGTCCAGGAAGAGGTGTCCGCCGTAGTTCCACTTGTCCTTGGCCGGGTCGGCGTTGGTCTTGCGGAAGAAGTAGCCGATCCGGGCGTTCCAGTGACGCTGGTCGAAACCGTAGCCGGCGTGCCGGTCGGCGACCAGGGAGAAGATGACGTCGTAGCCCTTGTAGCTGATCTGGTTGGCGTTCTCGTCAGTCAGGGACCAGGTGTCCCAGACCCAGACGTCGTCGTTCATGGCGGGGAAATCCTCGGGGATTTCCGGCATGGTGACGTCGGGGCTCATGGAGTTCTGGCCGGGAGTAACGGTGGAATCGCTCTGCGCCATGATCTGCTTGGCGTCGGCACGGGTCCACTTTGACGTGAAGTCCGCGGCCGGGTCGTAAGCCTTCTGGCTGTGTTCGGTGGGCAGGGGGAAGCCGGGGGTGGGGGCAGGCATCTGCTCAGCGGCGGGCGGGTCCGCGGGTTCGTTGGCCTGGGCCGACGGAACCGCAAGGAAGGCAGAGGCCGCCACGGCCGCTGCCAGTGCTGCGGCGGCAGGGCGCCACCGCAGCATCCGGGGTGTGTTGGGGTGCTTGTGCATTTTTTGCTCTTCTCGCGGAGTAAGACCATTCGTGGAAGACGGGCATGTGCCCTTTTCCCGAAACTCCGGCGTTCCCGACAACGCGCAGGCGTCATCGAGGACGCCTTTGTGCCGAGGGGTACGGGGCTTGGGTATGGCCCCGGGGAGGCGACCTGGAAGATGATCTCTTCCAGCGCCGGTTTCCACGCTAGGCGGGCCCGAGCCCGCTTATCAAACCGTGTTTCGGGCCGCCAAAAACCGAGTTTCACTTCGTTTGCGCAAGCGCTTACATTGCCCATTGCGCGCGCGTGCCACAGCGAATTTTGAGTGTCAAATGTTGCATCATAAATCAGATTTAGTGTGAAATGTCACCCCCCGGCCACCTAGGCTTCACCTTCCCCCGGCCGCTTGGAGCATGCTCATCCGCCGTCGGTCACCAGCACATCCTGATACGCCGCCCGGCCGTCGAACACGTTCAGCCCCACCCTTCCGGAGGTCAGGGAAGCGTCGTTCACGGCCAGGATTTCGGCGCCGTCGAGCTTCACCGTCAGCCGCTCCCCCGCAGCCTGGGCCTCCAACCGGTAGCTGACGCCGTGGTCCAGCAGCAGCGGAACACTGGCCAGGACGCTTCCGGCAGGATCGAAGACGCCGTCCTCCAGCTTGAAAATCCGCGCCAGCCGCAGGTTCGGGTCCAGGTTGACGTAGTAGGCCGTGGAGCCGTCGGCGGAGGCACGAAGGAGCACCGAACCGGCGCCGCCATATCCGCGCCCGGGAACCTGGTCGCTGCGGAGCATGGCCCCCGCATAGGGTGGGCCGCCGAAACGCACCGTCGCAGCCACGCTGACATCCGAATAGGAGGCAAGACTCATGGCCGTGGAGTCCTTGTCGAACGCACCCGCCAGCCCCGCTCCGGAGCTTTCCCAGTGCCCGCCGGGAACCACCGAATAGGAACCCAGGTTGTGCCGCGCGGCACCGGATGCCACCGGCATAGCGGCCGACGGCGGCGCTGCAGTGAGGCGCGCCGTGTCCGCCAACTGGTGGACTTTGGCGGACACCAGCCGGGCGTTGCCGCCCACGGCACTGAAGGAAAGCCCGGTGGAGGAGGGCTCCGGGAAGACCAGGGAGGTGATGGCCGCCGTGCCGTCGCCACCGAAGACTTCAACCGAAGAGGAATCCACCAGTACCCTCAGCTTCACCCGCCGCTCGGTGCCTCCCTCGGAGGTTGCCACGGTTTCGGAACTCCACGTGCTGCCGGAGTTGTCCGCCGCTGCATCTGCGAAGTAACGGGTGAAGTCCTCCCTGCCGGATTGTCCGCGATCCAGTGTCATGGTTCCGGCGCCGGCGCCATAGCGGAGCAGCGTTTCCTGGGCGGTGCCGCCTGCGGTGCCTTTCCGGAGCCCGAAGGTAAATGCGGAGGCACCGCCTGAGGACGGGATCGCCACCTCGGCCTCCAGCTCGAAGGAGCGGCCGGAGGCGGCCGCCAGCGGGTTGGCTGATGTGGGCGTGACGGCAACATCCGTCGCCTGCCAGGTTGCTGTCCGCAGGCCTGCCAGTTCGGCCACCGGTTCCTGTCCAAGCCGGAGTCCTTCGCTCGGAACGTCCTTCAGGCTGAGCTGGCGCGGGATGCTTAGCTGTCCGTTCCACCGGCCGGTGGGCGGGCTAAAGGCATAGTCCCAGTTGGTCATCCACCCCAGCATGATGCGGCGGCCATCCGGTATCCCGAAGAAGCTCATGGCCGCGTAGTAGTCGCGGCCGGAGTCGGCTTGCAACACCTGCTCCGGACCGGTGTCGGCAGTGAAGGAGTTCCCGTTCCACGTCCCGGTAACGTACTGCGCCGAGGAACCGTTGGTTGGCCTGACGGCGCCCGTGCTCCACCACAGCACCCAGCGTTTCACGCCGGGCTGTCCTTCCACCGGCAGTTCAAAGAAGTCCGGACATTCCCAGACGCCGCCGCGGACCCAGTCGCCGTAGCCGAACGCATCGGTGAACGTCCAGTGGACCAGGTCCGTGGAGGTGTGGAAGCGCAGGTGGTCGCCGCCGGCCACCACCATGATCCACTTGCCGCCGGCCGCGTCCCAGGTGACCTTGGGGTCCCGGAAGTCCCACCCGCCGCCCGGACCGCCGGGGTTCTCCACCACGGGTGCGGCCTGGACAAGTGCCCAGGTGCGGCCGTGGTCCTTGCTGTAGACGGCGCGCACGGACTGGTTTCCGTTCGGGGCATCGTGATTGAAGCTCGTGTAGAACGCAACGAGCCCCTGGCCGCCGTCGAACAGCCCGCTGGCATCAGTGGCATCCACGACGGCGGAACCGGACCACGACTCGCCGGCCGCCAGGTGCGGCAGGGCGATGGGCAGCTGTTTCCAGTGCAGCAGGTCGGTGCTGACGGCGTGCGCCCAGCGCCCTCGGTCCTGGTGGAAGAGGTGGTATTCGCCCTCAAAGTAGACCAGGCCGTTGGGGTCGGAACTGTTGCCGGAGTTCTGGCTGTAATGGTAGCCGGGCTGGTAGAGGCCGTTCATGTAGCTGGCCACGTCGTCTGCCCGGACGTTTTGGAAATATGCGCCACCGCCGCTGACCCGTAGTCCGAAGCCGCTGCCCGCCGCCGTTCCGGCCGGTCCGGAGACAGCCTCGACGCCGTTGATCAGGGCTGTCGCTTCGGCGCCTCGGACGGTGAGCTGGACGCGGTTGAGCTGGCCGGCGGCAAAGCTGTCCGGCGGCACGGCCCCGCTGGCAAGGACGGTCCCGGTGACACGGTCCTTCAGGAGCACCGTTCCAGCCCCGGGGTCTACCCGGAGCTCGGTGCCGCCCGTGCCGTCGGCAGCAGTCCGGACCACGACGGCGGCCGTTGCCGGTGCGGCGACGTCGAGATCGAGGGAAGCGACGACCTCGGACGCTGCCGCCGGCACGAAGCGTGCTGCTTCCGTGCCCGCGGGCAGGCCGTCCGTTGCGCCGCGAAGGCCGCGGGCGTCCGGCTCCCAGCTCCCGGAGGACGTCCGCCAGCCCTGCAGGGAGGTGTCGAGGCCCCTGAGGGTCATGCCCTGGAACACTGCAGATCCGTTGAAGGCCAGCACACCCACGTGGCCGGAGCCGTGCGCGGTGTCGAGGGCGGTGATCACCGGCGCGTAGCCGTCCGGGTCCAGCAGGTCCGTCTGCCAGCGCACGGCGAGCTGCCCGCCGTCGGCCGTCACCCGCAGCCGGTACACCGCGTTGACGGTGATGTCCGTGGAATACGTGCCCAGGGTGGCATTGTCCTCGATCCGATACAGCCGCAGCCGGCCGGCGTTGGCGTCCACTTCGGCCGCGTAACCGGTGGTTCCGGCAGCGTTGGCGCGGAACAGGACAGCGCCCACGGCGTGGTCCGAGGTGATCTGGACGTCGGCGGTGAAGTCCGTGGCCTGCGGGGACTGGTGCGTGGCGATAGCCCTGATGTTGGCGCCGGTGTTGGCGCCGCCAGGTGCCGCGCCGCGGAAACCCGTGGCCGTGGCCGTCCAACCGGAAGCGTCAGTCAGCCAGCCCGTGACGTTGGCGTCGACGGTGCGGACCTGGGGCTGGCTGAAGTTCACCGAGCCGTTGTAGGCGTGAAGTCCCACGTGGCCGTCCTGGTACCGCTGGTCCGAGGCGTCGATGCGGGCCACGCCGTCCACCGCCACGTAGATCCGGGATCCGTCCACGTGGACGTCCACGGAGTAACTGCGCCCGGTGTCCAGCGGAACGGGCGCGGACGGAGCCACATCCTCGCCGGTGGCAAGGTCGAAAAGCCGCACACGGTCCTGGTTCGGATCGATCGTGGCCGCATAGCCGCTGCTGGCATCGGCTGCGCCGCGGAACACCAATGCTCCCACGGCATGGGGGCTGGCGGGGTCCACGGAGACTTCGGCCGTGTACCTCGCGGTGCCGCTGATGCGCTGCTCGCTGACGGCCGCGGCATTCCGGTCCGGCGGGGCGACGGCGGACTGGCCGCCGTCGGACGTCCGGGTCCAGCTTCCGCTGACGGGCACCACGTCCGGCATGGGGCTGATGGTGCCGCCCAGCGTGACGGGCCCTGTTCCCGGAACAGCAAGGGCGGGCGGGGCCAGCATGGCCGGGGCCAGAACGGACCCCGCAGCCAGGGTGCCCAGGCCGAGCGCGGCCGCGGTAATACCTGCAACTAACCTCTTGGACATTCAGATCGCCTTTGACCTCGGTAAATGCTTCAGGATGGGTCGATTTAGGCCATCGGTTGCTCCCCACCGACCCACTCGCCCTCGCAAGCTCGGCCAGGGAACCCTGTCGGCGTGGGCCCACGGCCGTTATGAAGCCCCAAAAGGGCCGCTACGGAGCAATCGACGATGGTGGGGCTACGGGAACAGCGGGCGCGGGCCGCCGAAGATGCCGTCCATCCGCCAGGCGTCCAGCTGCTGCAGGCGGACCGTTCCGGCGGCCGACAGGCGGACGGCCTCCCCGCCGAGGGTCGGGTAGGCCCGGGCGGTCAAGGGTTTCCCGTTGGCGAAGATCTCCAGCGCGGAGCGGTCAACCAGGACGCGCAGGTGCAGCCTGCCGCCGGGCAGCCGCACCGGACCCGATTTCTCCTCGGCATCCGCGGTCCGGTCCAGGCTGCTGTGCGCACGGTCCAGGAGCACATACGACTGCGAGAACCCGCTGCTGCCGACCTCGTACCCCACCTCGACGACTGTTTCCTCGGCCGGAGCAGGGATGACCCCGTCACCAGCAGCCGTATTGTCCGTGGAGGTCCCGAGGATCCCCAGCCGGAAGACGCTCCCCGGCTCCAGTTCCAGGTCCAGTTCCAGGTCCAGCTGATTTCCGGATACCCCGGACAGGACCTCGCTGCCGGCCAGGGTGCGGGGACCAATCCGGACATGGTCGCGGCGCAGCGACTCCACCTCCGGCACCGGAGCGAACGCCAACTCCCCGTTAGCGTCCAGTGTGGCCACCCGCGGCAGGCTCATCACACCCGACCAGCCGGCCTCCACCATGGCGGACTCCGTCCGTCCTTCCTGCAGCCAGCCGAACATGACCCGGCGCCCGGAGTCGTCAGCAAAGGACTGCGGAGCGTAGAAGTAGCGTCCGCCGTAGTCCAGCCGGTGAAGTTCCCGCGGAGTGTACGAATCCCCCGCGTAGCGGCCGGTCCAGTAGAGCGGGTGGCGGGTGTCGCCGTCGTGCCAGGCCGAGAAGACAAGCACGTCGGTGCCCGCCCCGGCGTTTGTTCCGCCGCCGCCCAGTACCCCGCCGCCCAAGGTTCCGCCGCCCGCGCGGAACAGGTCGACGCACTCCCACATGGTGCCCTGCCAGTCCGTGGCGGCAGGATCGCCGGATGAGGCGTCGCCGATGAACAGCGGGCCGATGTACTCCCAGCTGCGGAGGTCGGCGGACTCGTACAGGAAGGCCGTGCCGCCGCGGCCGCGGATTCCGGAGCCCACGAGCTGGCGCCACATCGGGCCCTCCCGCCAGACGCAGTGGTCGCGGTACGCGGTGATGTCCACACCGGCCGGCGGCGCCGGAATCACAGGGTTTTCGGGTGCTTTGGTCCAGGTCAGGAGGTCCGGTGAGCCTACCGCCACGCAGGGCAGCTCCCGCTCGCCGTGCCGGCCGGAGTACACCAGGGTGGGAGTGCCGCCGTCGTCCACCAGCACACCGGACCAGCAGCCGTCGGCGTCCGGCCCGGCGGAAGGCTCCAACGCCACAGGTTCGTCGGCCCAGTTGACCAGGTCCGTGCTGGTGGCGTGGCCCCACAGGATGCGGTGGTGGAAAGCGCCCTCAGGGTTGTACTGGTAGAAGAGGTGGTAGGTCCCGTTCCACTGGCTCACGCCGTTGGGATCATTGAGCCAGCCTGCGGGTGAGACGAAGTGGAACCGCGGCCGGTGCGGGTCCGCCTCGGCGCGTGCCACGAGTTCTTCCTGCGGCACGGTGGCAAGGGGGTGGGTCAGTTCGGTCATGCGGAAGCCTTGTTTTCTGTGAGTGATTCGACCGCAAGGGCATGACCCCCCGCTGTGGCGGGCGGTCGGTAAAGGTGGCAGCGCACCCAGTGCTCATTGGCGGGATCGCCCACGCGGTGCCGGACGGGTTCGGTAACTGAACAACGCTGCTCCGCATCGCCGTCGAACGCACACGACGCCGACTCCATCACCGCCGTGCGCAGCACGGCGCGTTCATGCGGATCGTAGGACCCGGTACGGGCGGGGTCGGGCACCGCCGAGACCAGCAGCCTGGTGTAGGGGTGGGCCGGGTTGGCCAGCAGGTCCAGCGATTCGCCTTCCTCAACGATTTCCCCGGCGAACATCACGGCGATCCGGTCGGCCAGGTAGCGCGCCGAGGCGAGGTCGTGGGTGATATAGAGCATCGAGATGCCCTGCTCGTCGCGAAGCTTCCGCATCAGGTTCAGGACGCCGATCCGCACGGAGACATCCAGCATCGACGTGGGCTCGTCCGCGAGGATCACCTCGGGTTCCACGGCGAGTGCCCGGGCGATGGCCACCCGCTGCCGCTGCCCGCCGGAGAGCTCGTGCGGGTAGGAGTTGAGCATGTCCGGAGTGAGGCCCACCGTGGTCATCAGCTCATCCAGGCGGCTGCGCAGCTGCTCCGGTGTCCCGGCCTTGCCGTGCAGGGTGAGGGAGCGCGTGAGGAAGTGCTCGATCCGGTGGACGGGGTTGAGCGAGCCGAAAGGATCCTGGAACACCATCTGCAGCTGGCTCCGGTACTCCCGGGATGCCTGGAAACGGTCCCGTTTTAGCACATCCGTGCCATTAAACAGGATCCGGCCGGCCGTGGGCTTCTCCAGCCGCGCGATACACCGCGCCAGGGTGCTCTTGCCTGAGCCGGATTCCCCCACGAGTGCCACGATCTCGCCTTTCCTGATGGCGAGGTCAACGCCTCCCAACGCCCGCACCGAGGTGCGGGAAAACAGGCCGCCGCTGGAGAAGTCCTTGACCAGGCCTTTCACTTCGAGTGCGGGAGCTACTGTGTGCGCGCTCATGACGATGCTCCTTGGAGGACTGCGGCCATCTGGTCAGCGGGAAGGGGGGACACGAAGTGGGCGGGCGAGACTTCCCGGACGTCGGCAATGTTGCTGAACTTCACGCCGTCGGCCAGGCCGGTCAGGGGAACACGGGGTCCGGTGAGGGGAGGGAACGCGCCCATGAGCGCCTGCGTGTAGGGGTGGAGCGGGGCGGCGTGGATGTCCTTGGCCTTGGCCGTCTCCACGATCCGGCCACCGTACATCACGGCCATCCGGTGCGAAAGTTCCACCATGAGGGACATGTCGTGCGTGATGAACAGGACGGAGAAGCCCAGTTCACGCTGCAGCTCCTTGATCTGGGCCATGATCTCCTGCTGCACCACCACGTCCAGCGCGGTGGTGGGCTCGTCCAGGATCAGCAGCGAGGGCTTGAGGGCCACTGCCATCGCGATCACCGCGCGCTGCCGCATTCCGCCCGAGAGCTGGTGCGGGTAAGACTTCAGCCGGGCAGGATCGATCCGGACAAGGTCCAGCAGTTCGGCTGCCCGCCGCAGCGACTCCTTCCGGGTGTAGCCGGCATGCGTGGTGTAGATATCCACGATCTGGTCGCCGATGGTCATCACCGGGTTCAGCGAGTTCATGGCGGACTGGAACACCATGGCCACGTCCTGCCAGCGGAAGCGGCGCAGCTCCTCCGGCCCCATGGCCAGGACGTCCCTGCCGCCGAAGCGGATGCTGCCGCCGGCGATCTCCGCCGGGTCCCGGAGGAGCCGCATGATGGCGTTGGCGATGGTCGATTTGCCGCAGCCGGATTCGCCGGCCAGGCCGAAGATTTCACCCGTGCCGATACTGAAGGAGACGCGGTCGACGGCGGTGGTGGAGCGGGTGTCACCGCGGTACTTCACGATGAGGTCCTTGATTTCCAGGACAGGTTGGTGGGACCCGAAGGAGGTCTGGGAGACGGTCATGCCGATGCTCGCTTTCCGGGTTTTGCAGGCTTGCCTGCGGGCTTTGATTTCCTGATCTTCCTCAGGCGGGGGTTGGTGACCTCGTCCACCGCGTAGTTGATCAGCGACAGCGAGAACGCCACCATCGCGATGCACAGGCCGGAGGGCACGAACACCCACCAGCTGCCGGTGAGCAGGGCGCCTTCGTTGCCTGCCCAGTAGAGGTTGTTGCCCCAGGAGACCGTGCTGACGTCGCCCAGGCCAAGGAACTCGAGCCCCGCCTGGGCTCCGATGCCGTAGATGATGCAGGCCAGGAGCGTGCCCATCACAATCGAGGCCATGTTGGGCAGGATCTCCCGGAACATGATCCGCAGCGGCCGCTCACCCGTGACCACGGCCGCGGCCACAAAGTCCTTGGACCGGATGGACAGTGCCTGCGAGCGCAGCACCCGGGCGGATCCGGCCCAGCCGGTGACCACCAGGACCAGGATCACCGTACCCAGTCCCGGCGGCAGGAACGCGGCCAGGATCACCAGGAGCGGCAGGCCGGGCAGGAGCAGGAACACGTTGGTGGTGAGGGACAGGGCCTCGTCGATGACCTTGCCGAAGTAGGCGGAGGCCAAGCCCACCAGGATGCCGATAAAGGTGGAGGCAAAGCCCACGGTCAGGCCCACCAGCAGGGAACTGCGGGCACCGTGGATGGTGAGGGCCAGGACGTCCTGGCCCTTGGCCGTGGTGCCCAGCCAGAACTCGGCGTCCGGCTCCTGCGAGGCCATGCCGGTGATTTTGGAGGGGTTGTCCGGGTACAGCACCGGGGCCAGGAGCGCCAGGGCAATGAAAACGAACAGGATGGCCGCGCCGGTCATGGCCTTCTTGTTGGTCAGCAGGCCGTGCAGCAGGCTGCGGTTAGGCCTGCGGACGGAGGCTCCGGGCGGGAGCCCGGCACCGCCGTCGGACGTTCCTGAAGTATTGCCGGAGCCCGGCACGCCGGCGAGGGTCTCCGCCGACACGGTGGAGGCGGTGGTGGCGATGGAAGTGGTCATGGTCCGTCCTTCCTAATTGGCGCGCACGCGCGGGTCGAGGCGGACGTAGAGGATGTCCACAAGGAAGTTGGCCAGCAGCACGGCGGCCGTGATGGTCAGGAAGAGCCCCTGCATAAGCGGGTAGTCGAGGCCCTGTACGGCGTTGAGGAGCTGGTAGCCGACGCCGGGGTAGGCGAACACCACCTCGGTGAGCAGTGCGCCGCCCACCACGAAGCCCAGGCTCATGCCGAAGCTGGTCACGGACGGAAGCATGGCGTTGCGGGCGGCGTAGCGGAACATGATCCGGCCCGGGCGCAGGCCCTTGGCTTCGGCCATGGTGATGTAGTCCTCGGCGTTGGTGGCGATCATCGTGTTGCGCATGCCGAGCATCCAGCCACCCACCGAAACCAGCACGATGGTGAGGGCCGGAAGCACCAGGTGCATCCCGACGTCGGACATGAACTCCCAGCTGAAGCTGGGCTCGATGGTGTCGCTGAACGCGTGGCGGATGGGGAACCAGCCCAAAGTGACGCCGAACAGGTAGAGGGCGCCCATCGCCAGCCAGAAGTACGGGAAGGAACCGATGAAGATCAGGATGGGAGGCAGCGCCGAATCAATGGCGCCGCCGCGCCGCCACGCGGCCAGGATCCCCAACAGATTGCCCACGACGGCGGCAATCACCAGCGCGGTGCCGCCCAGCAGGAGGGTCCAGCCCACCTGTGATGCGATCACTTCGGTGACAGGGGTGGGGAAGCGGGAGATGGAGACGCCCATCTGTCCGGTGACCATGTTGTGCAGGTAGCCGACGTACTGCTCCCAGATGGGCCGGTCATCGACGCCGAGCAGTTTGCGCAGTGCCTCGATCTGTTCGGGCTGCATGCGGTCCTGGGTACGGGCGAACATGCGGGATACGGGGTCTCCCGGCATAAAGCGCGGGAGCAGGAAATTCAAAGTGATAGACACCCAGAAGGCGATCAGGTAGAAACCCAGGCGGCGCAGGATAAAGCGCACGGTTTCCCTCCATTCGGGAAATGCGGAAGTTTGGGGCGGGACCGCGCTGCTGCGTTGACTGCAGCAGCGCAGGCCCGATAGGAGTGGCGGTGGGGGGCCCACGCCGCCAGGGTTCCCTGGCCGAAGCGAAGCAAGGTCAGGGTGGCGGTGGGGGGCCCACGCCGCCAGGGTTCCCTGGCCGAAGCGAAGCAAGGTCAGGGTGGCGGCGGGCCCTACTTGGCCGGTTCCAGCGACGTCAGGACCAGCACCGTGGTGGGCGCCCGGACCGACAGGGTGGCGTACGGGTTCTCCTCCGTGGGCCAGCCGGTGAAGCGTGTGTTGTTGTAGGCGCCCCATTCCGGGCCCGCAAAGAGCGGGATCGCGGGGGCGGCAGCGCTGTACTCCTCCTGGAGCTTGTCCGCGATTTCGTGCTGCTTGTCCTCGTCGGCGGCGGCAGCGAATTCGGTCAGCAGGGCGTCGGCCTTGGCGTCACCGAAGCGGTGATAGTTCTCGAACGTCTTCTCCCCCACCGGCTTGACCGTTGCGGTGCCCATCATGCCCGCGAAGTACTTGTACGGGCTGGGATCGTTGGCGCTCCAGACGATGCCGGAATCAAAGTCGCCGGTCTCGTAGCCGGCAACCACGGCTGCCCAGTCCGGGGAATCAACCTTGGCAGTGACGCCCACCTCGGCGAGGTTCTGCGCGATCACGTTGGCCACGGAGAGCCAGTCGGAGGACGCGGCGCCCACGGAGATCTTGAATTCGAAGGGCTTGCCGTCCTTCAGCGTGCGCTTGCCGTCAGCGCCCTTGGCGTAGCCGGCCTTGTCCAGGAGCTTGTTGGCTTCGTCGACGTTGAGTTGCGTCCAGTCGCAGTTGTCCTGGACGTCTTTGTTCTTCCAGGTTTCGTAGTTCCCGGACAGCCCGGTGCAGTCCGCCGGCTGGGTGTAGCCGCTCATGCCGATCTTGGTGACCTGCTCACGGTCCACGGCCATGGAGAGGGCCTTGCGGACGTCGGTGTCGTTGAACGGGGCCTTAGTGGTGTTGAGCTGCCAGTTGATCATGGAACCCGTGGGCGGGAACCAGTACTTGCGGTGGTCCGGGTCCTTGGAAATGAAGGTCTTCTCGATGTTGGGCATGTACTGCGGGGCCCAGTCCACGTCGCCATTCGCGGCGGCGAGGTTGGCGCCGTCGTTCCCGGCGAAGGCGAGCATCTTGATGCCGGCGATCTTCTGCTTTTCCGGCTGCCAGTAGTTGGGGTTCTTCTTCAGCACGAAGGACTGGGCCTGGAAGGTATCCACTTCGGTGTACGGGCCGGTGCCAACGGGCTTTTCGTTGGCGTCCTTCTCGGGGTCCGCAATCTTGGACCAGAGGTGGTCCGGCAGGATGCTCAGCTGGCCCAGGTCGAACAGCGCCGGAGACCAGGCGGTCTTGAAGCTGAACTTCACCTGGTTGGTGCCCTCGGCCGTGACCGTTTCCAGGTAGTCGTAGCCGCCCTTGATCTTCTTCTGCAGGGCGAACGTTGTGACCACGTCGGCCGGGACCAGGGGCTGGCCGTCGGACCACTTCACGCCGTCCCGGAGGGTAAAGGTGATGGACTTGCCGTCTTCGGCGGCCTTCCACTCGCTGGCCAGCCACGGGGTGGTGTCACCCTTGGCCGGGTTGTAGATGAGCAGGGATTCGTAGATGGCCTGCTGGGTCATGGGAGCAACGGTGGGGGCGAACGGGTTGAAGTTCCGGACGAACGTGCCCATGTCCTCGCGGGGAATGGTCAGGAGGGCGCTCTGGGCCGAGGCGTCAGCCTTGGCGGAGCCGGTGTTGCCGGCGTTGGCGGAGCAGCCGGTGAGCACCAGGGCGCCCATGGCCAGGCCCGCCGCTGCGATGCGGGCAGACCTCAGGAATCGTGCTTGTGTCATGATGGATATCTCTTTCCTCTCTTCATCGCTGAAGGTGAAGGTGTGGTTGGGGGTTGCTGTTCAGTAGTTGATTTGCCGTCAGACTGAATAGCGTTCTAGCAGCGGACAGTCGACCATTTGCTGATGTGCAGTGATCGGCTGTCCTGCTGTAAGGCTTGCGAGTGTCTGGACACCCAGCGCACCCATCTCCTCGAAGGGCAACGCAACCGTTGTCAGTTTGGGCCTGAGGTAGGCCGCAATGAGTTCCTGGTTGTCGAAGCCGATCACGGCGATGTCTTGGGGGATGGCGAGCCCGCGCTCCTTGATGGCGTCGTACGCGCCCATAGCCATCCGGTCGTTGAGGCAGAACAGCGCGGTGGGCCTGTTCTTCTGGTCGAGGATTGTGCACGCGGCCTCGTAGCCGCCGTCCGCCGTTGCATACCCGGAAACAATCAGCTCCGGGTCCAGTTCCAGCCCTGCTTCGGCGAGTGCTTCGCGGCAGCCCTCCAGTCGTCCCACCGCCGCGGGTATGTCCGGGTCCAGGTTGATGACGCCGATCCTGGTGTGGCCGGCCTGCAGCAAACGCTCGACGGCGACTCGGCCGCCCGCGCGTTCGTCCGGGACGATCGAGGGCAGCTTTCCGTCAGCGTCGAAGCAGTTGATGAGGACCGTGGGCACCTCACTGACGCTTTTCGGAACGTGCACGGCCCGGTGGAAGGTGGCCGCGTACAGAAGTCCTTCGACCCGCTGTTCCAGCAGCTTTTCAACAGCGGCATCTTCCAGGCCCTGGTTCGGCCCTACAGCATCGGCCTGGTCTGACGGGGCGATGAGCAGGAATTTGCGGTCCAGCCAGGCCTGGTCCTGCGCGCCCTTGATGATGTCGACGGCGAACGGTGCCGTGACGATCTCGGTCACGATGCCGTACCAGTCGCTGCGCTGCGAGGCGAGGGCCCGTGCACCGGCGTTCGGGCGGTAGCCGAGGGTCTGGACCGCTTCGAGGATGCGTTGCTTGGTTTCTTCCGAAATGCTGGCGTTCCCGCGGTTGCTGAGGACGAAAGACACCGCGGTGCGGGAGACGCCGGCAGCCTTGGCCACGTCCGCCATGGTGACACCGCGGTTAGCGGTGACCTTGGGGGCTGCCTCCGCCGCAGGGGGTGTGCTGTTCGCCATTGAATACTCCGGGAATCTTGCCAACACTGGCCGCCGTGGCCAGCTGAGATCTTTTTACTAACGCGCGTTACCTTTGGGCGTGTGATTTAGGTTACGCGCGTTACTCATATCCTGTCAACGACTAATTTTCGGCGGCTTTGGCGGTAGCGGCCGTGGCGGGTTGAGGTGCGGCGCTTTCATAAGGTTGTCCGTGGATCCGAGCCGCCATGGCAATGTTCGGCGAATAAGGCTAGGTTTCGCGGCCCAGGTGCACGGGCCGCAGGGGGGCTCAGGCGCACGCGACCACAAGCACCGGCCGGACAGTTCCCCTCCGCGCGGCTTTTCCCCCGCGGCTTACGAGGGGAATTGTCCATGAGCCGGGAATAGTGCGGAGTGCGAGGCGGACCGACCAGGCAGCGGCCAACAGGGAGGGTTAAAGAAGAAAAGCACCAGTTCCGAAGAACTGATGCTTCCCAGTGGTGGCTCCGACCGGCGTCGATCCGGTGACCTTTCGATTTTCAGTCGAACGCTCTACCAACTGAGCTACAGAGCCTAGGTGACATGTCACCTTGACGGCCGGAATTTCTTCCGGCAATCAGAGCGACCCTGACGGGACTTGAACCCGCGACCTCCGCCGTGACAGGGCGGCGCGCTAACCAACTGCGCTACAGGGCCTTGCTTGTACTGCTTGTTTCTTGCTGCCTGCAGTATCGCTACTGCAATTTTTCAAGGCCTTTAGCCTACCAGACTTTTCAGTCCGGTTTGACCACTTCCTTGCGTACCCCCAACGGGATTCGAACCCGTGCCGCCGCCGTGAAAGGGCGGTGTCCTAGGCCGCTAGACGATGGGGGCCTGAACTCAATCCGGCTCATTCAGGGCAAAAATAAAGGGCCGAAGCCTTTCGTTTTTGTCCTTTCGAGTTGCTCCGAACTGGACCTCTAAAACTATAGAGCCTCCTGCCGGAATATCCAAAATCGGCACCGCACAGGGGCATGATTCGGTGCGGAGCGGGTGCAAGATGGACTGATGGACGCCGTTGATGCCCTCAATGAAATCGCCTTCTGGCTCGAACGCGAGCTCTCCCCCACGTTCAAGATCCAGGCGTTCCGAAAGGCGGCCGGAATCATCAGCACCCTGGACCTGGAGGAGGTCGCGGCCCGAGCGCGAAACGGACGGCTGAAGAGCATGAAAGGCATCGGGGACAGAACCTTTGAAGTCATCAGGCAGGCGGTGGACGGCGAGGTCCCCGACTACCTCGAGAGCCTGCGGCAACGCGGTCAGCAGCCGCTCGCGAAAGGCGGCACCGAACTCCGCTCCGCCCTCCGCGGCGACCTGCACAGCCACAGCGACTGGTCCGACGGCGGCTCCCCCATCGAACTCATGGCCGACGCCGCCCGGACGCTGGGCCGGGACTACCTCGCACTGACGGACCACTCCCCCAACCTCAAGATCGCCAACGGCCTGAGCGCCGAGCGCCTCACGGAGCAGCTGGACGTCGTTGCGGGGATGAACGACGACGACGGCAGCGGCTTCCGCCTGCTCGCCGGCATCGAGGTGGACATCCTGGAGGACGGCACCCTGGACCAGACGCCCGAAATGCTGGACCGGCTGGACATCGTGGTGGCAAGTGTCCACTCGAAACTCCGTTCCGACCGGCGGACCATGACAGACAGGATGCTGGGTGCCATCAACGATCCGCACATGAATGTCCTGGGCCACTGCACCGGGCGCCTGCTGCAGGGATCGAGGGGTACCCGGCCCCAGTCCGAGTTCGACGCCAAGCGGGTGTTCGCAGCATGCGCGGAGCAGGATGTCGCCGTCGAAATCAATTCCCGTCCGGAGCGGCAGGACCCGCCGGACGAGCTGATCCAACTCGCCCTGGATGCCGGCTGCCTCTTCAGCATCGACAGCGACGCCCATGCCCCGGGCCAGCTGGATTTCCTGCAGTACGGCGCAGAGCGGGCGGCCGCAAACGGCGTGCCCGCCGAGCGGATCGTCACCACCTGGCCCCTGGACCGGCTGCTGGAGTGGTCCGGACGCGGAAAGTAGCCGCGACCAGATGCTTGGGAGGGGCAAATGGCGCCGGCGTCCCGAGGCCCTCCACGGCGAAGTGCACGAAGGAGTTCGCGATCACCGCTGCGCCTGCACCGATCAGCAGCGCGCCAGTCATCTGCGCAGTAACCCCGCCGGGGACAGGCGCCGCCACTTCCCAGCGGGTCAGGAGCCACGGAACCACCCCCACCACCGTTGCGGGAGTCACTGCGAAGGCCGCCGTGCCGATGGCTGCCCGTTTTCGCTCGCGAGCCGAGGCTGGGGATGCCGTCATACCGCAATCGTGAACCCGCTGTCCTGGCCGGACAAGGGCCTACTGGCCTGAGCGGCTGCCCGGGCTCAGGCGACCAGCAGGATCGCCATCGTCACCATGACGACGGCGATCACGGCATCGAGAATGCGCCATGCGCTCCGACGCCGGAAAACCGGGGCCAGGAACCGCGCGCCGACACCCAAGGCTGTGAACCATCCGATGCTTGCCAGCCCTGCTCCGGCAGCAAACCACCACCGGCCGTCCGGGCCGTGGGTGCTGGCCAAGGACCCAAGCAGCAGCACGGTATCGAGGTACACGTGCGGATTCAGCCAGGTGAAGGCCAAACCGGTTCCCAGGACGGCTACCCAGCTGACAGCCTGCCCTGCCCCGAACTGACCCGCCGTCTGGCCGCGGATAGCACGCCAGGCGGCGAAGGCACCATAGGCCGCCAGGAACGCAGCTCCTGCCCAGCGGACCACCTCGAGCACTGCCGGAGCCCGTTCAATCACCACGCCGATGCCGGCCACGCCCAGCAGGATCAGCACCAGGTCCGAGAGGGCACAGACGGCGATGACCAGGGCCACATGCGAGCGCTGCAGGCCCTGGCGGAGGACGAAGGCATTTTGGGCGCCGATGGCGACAATGAGCGAGAGGCCACTGGCCAGGCCTGAGAGCACGGGAAGGATCACTCCTCAACGGTAGGAGGATCTCAACCATGAAACCAGTTAAACATTCTGCGGTTAGATAAGATCTCCTAATGATCGACATCCACCCGGATCAGGCCCGGACGCTCGCGGCCATCGTGGCGCAGGGCAGCTTCGATGCCGCGGCAAGCCACCTGTCCGTTACCGCTTCCGCCGTCAGCCAGCGCATCCGTGCCCTCGAGGTGGCCGTCGGCCGCCCTGTCCTGAGACGGACCAGGCCGATTGAACTCACTGAGTCCGGTCAGGCCGTGGTGCGCTTTGCCCGGCAGCTCGAAATGCTATCCGCCGACCTTGCCGACGAACTGCAGCCAGGCAGCCCCCATCAGGACGCACGGCTGACCCTCGTGATCAACAGCGACTCGCTGCACACCTGGGCTCTCGCCGGGCTCGCTGCCGTGGCCGGGACGGTCCAGCTGGAAATCCTTCGCGAGGACCAGGACTACTCGCTGGAACTCCTTCGCAGCGGCGCAGCGGCAGCGGCCATCACCGCCACCGCCAAACCGGCCCCCGGCTGCACCTCCCGCCGGCTCGGCGTGATGCGCTACCTGCCGGTCTGCACGCCGGCTTTCGCCGAGGCCTGGTTCGACGACGGGCCAACGGGAGAGGCGCTGGCCAACGCGCCGGTCATCATCTTCGACCGCAAGGACGACCTGCAGGACCGCTACCTGCGGCGGTACAGCCGCAAGACGCTCCAGCCGCCGCGCCACTACGTGCCGGCGGCCCACGAGTTCGGCGAGGCCATCCGGCTGGGCATGGGATGGGGCCTGCTTCCCGAGATTGAAATCGGCGATGACCTCGACCAGCAATCATTGCAGACGCTGGCCGCCAAATCCTTCGTCGACGTCCCGCTGCACTGGCAGCAGTGGCGCTACGGCTCGACCCTGTTGGACGGTGTTGCGGCAGCGATCCAGGAGGCTGCCCGGGTCTTGAGGTGACAGCTTTGTAAAAATGATTGACAAAATAGTAGGCGGTCGGTTGAGTGGACATCGCGTGCACGCCGCATCGGTAACCGGGAGACGGCAACAGTGGACGCGATGCGGGAACGGGCCCAACTCACTGGGGAGCAGCCATGGCCGGAAGATCGTCAAGCCTCTCGCGACGGACCCTGCTCTCGGGAGCCCTAACGGCACCGGTGGCGGGAAGCATCGCCCTCATGGGCACGCCGGTTGCAGCAAGTTCCCAAGGACCGGCTGCGGCCAGCGTGCTCCTTCAAAGGAGGGACTGGCTGACGCGGCGGCTGGACCGGCTCGAGCGGGAGTTCTCCGCGAGGGCAGGGCTGTTTGCGATCGACCCACTCACGGGCGCGGAGTTCGGGCACCGGGCCGACGAACGGTTCGCCATGTGCTCTACGTTCAAGGTGTACGCCGCGGCAGCTGTGCTTGAACGGGCACGGGACGAACTGACGGACCTCAATCGGGGCATCCGCATCCATCCCGCCGGTGTGGTGGTGAATTCGCCCGAATGCGCCGACTTTGCCGGGAGCACCCTGCCGCTGAAATGGTTCTGCAAAGTGGCGCTGACACACAGCGACAACACGGCGGGAAACCAGCTGCTGAAGGAGCTGGGAGGACCGGAGGCGATCGGCGCCTACGCCCGGTCCCTTGGCGACACCGAAACACGGCTTGACCGCTGGGAGCCCGAGCTCAACAACGCCGAGCGCAGGGATCCACGGGACACCTCCACACCCCGGGCGCTCGCACAGGGGTACCGGGAACTGCTGCTCGGCGACGCCCTCAGCCCGGAAACGCGGACGCAGCTGACACGGTGGATGCTCGCCAACGCCACCTCGGGAACCCGGATCCGCGCGGGCCTGCCGGCCGGCTGGACATCCGCCGACAAGACCGGCGCCGGGCTGTTCGGCACCGTGAACGACGTCGGCATCCTCCGCAATCCCCAGGGCGAACCGCTGGTCCTCTCCATCCTCACGGACTCCGCCACGAACGTGGCCGAAACGCCGGGGAGCAACGAACTGGTGGCAGCCATCACCCGGGCAGTGACCAGCGGAAAGTGACAAGCAGAAAGTGAGCTCGAGGAAGGTATGCCGCCGAACGCATACTTCAACATGATCGAAGACTTTGGCAGGATCTCGACTAGACGTGACCGATTTCCGCCAGCCGCAGGGATGCGGCAAGGGCTAGATTGGCAGCATGGCTACCACCGCCGCCCCCGGCCCCACTCCGTCCGCAGGCCCCCATGAAGGGTCTCCGCACGCTGCCCCCGCACCCGCCCCGCAACCCGCGCCCGCAACCCCCGATGCCCCCAACGGGCGTGCACCGGTCAACAAGCTTGGAGTGGCTGCCGTCGCGGTCACCGTGGTCCTGTGGGCCTCGGCCTTCGTGGGCATCCGCGCGGTGGGCCCCAGCTTCTCCCCCGGTTCCCTGACCCTGGGACGGCTGGCGATCGCCGCCGTCGTCCTCGGTTTGGTGGTACTGCCGAAGCTGCGCAACCTTCCCCGGGGGCGTGAGTGGTGGCCCATCCTCGCGTACGCTGTGATGTGGTTCGGCGGCTACAACGTGGCCCTCAACGCCGCCGAGCACATGCTCGACGCCGGCACAGCCGCCCTGCTGATCAACGTCAATCCCATCCTGATCGCCGTCATGGCCGGGGTGATCCTCAAGGAGGGCTTCCCGCGCTGGCTGATCATCGGCAGCCTGATAGCGTTCGCGGGCGTCGCTGTGATTGCGCTGGGTTCCGGCCAACGGTCGACGGCGGATGTGCTGGGCGTGCTGCTCTGCCTCCTGGCAGCCGTGCTTGCCGCCGTCAGCGTCATTGTCCAGAAGCCGGTGTTGAGGAAGTTCCCCGCAGCACAGGCCACCTGGTTCGGCATCATGATCGGGGCGATCTGCTGCCTGCCGTTCACCGGCCAGCTGGTGGGCGAACTGCGACAGGCCCCGCTGCCGGCAACCCTGGGGCTGGTCTACCTGGGGATCTTCCCGACGGCGATCGCGTTCACCACGTGGGCATATGCGCTGTCCCTCATCGACGCCGGAAAGCTGGCGGCCACCACATATCTGGTCCCCGGCACCACCATCCTCATCTCCTGGCTGGTGCTCGGTGAAGTGCCCACGGTGTGGGGCCTCGTGGGCGGCGTGATCTGCCTGGTGGGCGTGGGGCTGACGCGGAGAAAGTCCCGCTAGAGTCTTGGTATGCCCGCCAACCTGCCGCCCGGCCTGCCGATCGTCCCGGACGGGGCGGATGACGACGTACCGTTCCCCATGACTGAGGCCGATTTCGAATCGGCCGTCAGCGACGCCCTGGAGCGGATCCCGCCGGAGGTGGCGCGGGCCATGGACAATGTTGCCGTGTTCATCGAGGACGACTACGTCCCACAGCCGGGTGAGGACCCGGACACCGTACTGCTGGGCCTCTACGAGGGCGTCCCGCTGACCGAACGGGACGCCTGGTGGGGCGCGGGTTCGCTCCCGGACCGCATCACCATCTACCGGCAGCCCATTCTGGACATCAGTTCGTCCCGGGAAGACGTCATCCAGGAGGTGGCCATTACTGTGACGCACGAGATTGCGCACCACTTCGGCATTAGCGACGAGCGTCTGCACGAACTTGGCTGGGACTAGCTAGCCTTGTAGGCATGGGACACGACCACAGCCACTCACACGGCATCACGGCCACAGGCACGGGCAAGCACCGCAAGCGCCTGATCGCCGTCCTCAGCATCACCCTGGCTGTGGTCCTGATCCAGGTCATCGGTGCCGCGATCTCCGGATCCCTTGCACTGCTGGCCGACGCCGGGCACATGCTGTCCGACGCCGCCGGCGTGTTCATCGCGTTGCTGGCCGCCTGGATTGCCACCCGGCCCGCGAGCGACCAGCGGACCTACGGGTATCAGCGCGCTGAGGTCCTCGCCGCACTGGCCAACGCGCTGGTGCTGATTGTGATCTCGGTGGTGATCTTCATCGAAGCCGTCCGTCGGATCGGATCAGCCCCCGACGTCCAGACCGATGTGATGCTCTACGCCGCGGTCCTCGGCGCCGTCGCCAACCTGGTGTCGCTGCTGATCCTCCGCAGCGCCCAGAAGGAAAGCCTGAACGTGCGCGGTGCCTACCTTGAGGTGCTTGGCGACCTGCTGGGTTCGTTCGCCGTGATCGCCGCGGCCGTGGTGATCATGGTTACCGGGTTCCAGACGGCGGACACCATAGCCTCCATGATCATCGCCGTGATGATCCTCCCCCGGGCGTGGCACCTGCTCCGCGATGTGGTGGACGTGCTCCTGGAGGCCACCCCCAAAGGCGTCGAAGTCCAGATGATCCGCGAACACATTCTGTCCGTGCACGGTGTGGTGTCCGTGCATGACATCCACATCTGGACCATCACTTCCGGCGTGCCGGTCTTCTCCGCGCATGTGGTGGTGGAGGACGCCGTGCTGAGTGCCCGCGGCGCCGACCAGGTGCTGGACAAGCTCACCACCTGCCTGGGCTCGCACTTCGACACCGAGCACTGCACGTTCCAGCTGGAGCCCGAAAGCCACTCCGAGCACGAGTCGCACCAGCACGCCTAGCGAATTGGGGAATCCGCTTTAGGAAATCCGCTTTAGGGAATCCGCGGCTGTTCGTCGATGCCCCGAAGGTCGTGGACCAGCCCCAAGGAGAACTGGTCGAGGACGGCCAGCTGCGTATCGAGTCCCACGGGCCCTTCGCTTGGACGGCCCAGCAGATAGCCCTGTCCGGCGATGACGGGCTGCTCCAACGCAGCACGGGCCAGTCCTGGCTGCAACAGCATGGTGAGCATGGCCGGTTCCTCGATTCCCTCGGCGATGATCCATCCCCCGGCCTGCTGAACATACGTCACACCGGCTGCCACGGTGGCCACCGCGGAGGGATCGCTGTCGAGGCGGGAGATCACGTCCCCGTCGATTTTGATGATGTCGAACCGGACCAATCTGAGGGCATGCAGGCCTGCATTACTCTTGCCCATGTCATCCAGGGCCAGCCGGAAGCCCCGATCCTGGGCATGCCTGAGCGTGCGGACCGAATCAGGATGGTTCAGCCCTGCTTGCTCTGTTACCTCCAGCACGACGTCCTCAGGCTCCAGTCCCGCTGCTGCCAGCTCGGAGACAAGGTAATCGAGGTCGAAGGACGGCAACGAGTCAGGGTGCAGGTTCAGGAACAGCAGCCCCTCCCACTGCTGGCCGCCGACGGACGCCAGCACAGCAGACCGCGCGCGGGCATCCAGCTCCTCGGCAATACCGAGGCGTTCGGCAAGTTCAAACGCCTCCTGTGGTCCGTTGATCCTTGCACCTGCCGGCAGGCGCAAGAGGGCTTCGTGGGCGAGAACCACACCACGGCGCAGGTCCCAGATGGGCTGGAACGCCACGTTGAGCGGCGCATTGCTTGAGACCAGGGCAGTGAGCTCGTCGATTTTTTCGGCGCTGACGGTGTGGCCCTCGGCCATGGACTTGAAGGAGACGCTTCGGCGCCGCCCCAGGCGCTTTGCCTCGTAGAGCGCCGCATCGCTGCGCTCCCACAGTTCCGACAAGGCCAGCGGCTCGCCGGCACTCGAGGCGATGCCCGCGCTGAACGTAACGCCCGGAAACCTTTTGGCAAGGGCCACACGGACCCGGTTCAGCGCTTCGTCCGCCCGGTCTTCGTCGCTGCCGGGCAGGATGACCGCGAATTCGTCGCCGCCGAGCCGGAACGGGGTGTCGGCCGCGCGAAGGACCCGGAAGGAGTCGGCAAGCGCCCGCAGCACGCGGTCGCCATGGCTGTGGCCCAGCCGGTCGTTGATCTGTTTGAAGCCATCTATGTCGATCAGGGCAAGGGTCATGACTTCGTACCTTGTGTCCGTCAGCGTCGCCTCAAGCGACGGCTGGAAGGGACGGCGCCCCGCCAGACCGGTCAGCGGGTCGCCGTCAGCCTCCTGCTGCATGCGCATTTGGTGACGCTGCAGCGAGCGTCCTCCGAAGACATAGGACAACGGGATGGCGAACAGGATCGCAGTGAACAGACCCAGGATCTTGTGCGGTCCAAGGTCACCGATCAATTCCGAGATGATGTCCGCGTGCTGGTCAATCTCCAGTATCAGGGTTCCTTCCGGCGCGGACACCGGCACCAGGAATTCGTACCGGGCGATGCCCTTACCCCCGGTTTCGGCTTCAGTTTCGACTGTGGTTTCGCCGGTGGAGAGCACCTCGGAAAAACGGGAGGCGTCAGCATGGTCGGACGCGCCGCCGTCCCCTTCAGCGCCCCGTACGATCAGCGTCCCTGCCGCGTCGAACAGGCCAACATAAACAGTCCCCTGGCTGTGTTGCAGGTGCCGGACCTCGGCCACAAGTGACTGCTCCCGCTGCAGCGGGTCCGTCTCCTCTTCGAGGATATTCTCAAGCCTTCCGGCCACTGCCTCGTAATTCCGCCGGGAATCCTCCAGTCCGCGGTCAATGATGTGCTGCCGGGCCACACCGTACTCAATCAGACCTGCAACGAGCATCGCGGCGGACACCGCGAACACCCAGCGAATCATGAAGGAGGGGCCCGCCGCCCTGGGACTGCGGCGCCTGCCACGGCCGGCACGCCTCCGGGAATGCCCACCGTAGGACTCGCGATCGGTCCACAGGTGGTGCCCACGATTTTCCACAACGCCCCCGTCGCAAGGAAGAACGGATACCCTGCGAGCAGAGAGCCGGTTAGGGGCCACGATAGCCGAACAGGCCCGTGGTCCAACAGGGAATCGCTCACGACGCCGGATAACGCGACACGCCGACAGCAATGTGACCAAATAACATAATTGTTGTTTATGTTATTGATGCGACCAGTGTTGCCAAAGTTACTGGTGGCACGTAGCCTCGTGTCTGCTGGCTCTCCGCAGCGGGGCATTTACCTGTGACTAACACCTGTGAAAAATTCAACCTCCTCGCTCATTCCAGCCTGACTGCTGCGAGGTATATTGATGAGTTTGACTGGATCCGGCCGCCACGCGGCTGTGCTGTGCACCGTAGTCGTACTCCTCGGCTCCCTCTCCCTGCCCGCCCAGGCCGCACCGATTCAGCGCCCGGCGGTGGCCGCTGTGACCGTTCCCGCGTCACCGGAGATTCCGTCCCCGGAAGAGATCGCGGCGGCCAAGGCAAGCGAAAGCGCGACGGCGGACCAGGTTACCCGGATCGACCGCATCCTCGCGGACGCCGCCGCCGCCCAGGAAGCCAGCTTCGCGGCAGCCATGCAGGCCAACAACGCCTACGGTGATGCCCTGGTCACCCTCGAGACCCGACGGGAGGCCGCCGCGCTCGCCTCGGCGAAAGCGGCGTCCGCCGATGCCGACCAGGCCAAGACCCGCAAGCAGGTGGGGCAGCTGGCCGGTGACCTGTACCGGAACGGCGGGCTCAACCCCGCGTTGAGCACTTTTGTCAGTGGGAAGGGCGATGCGCTGCAGCAGGCGGCCACCCTTGAAGCCATTTCCGCCAGCCGCAGCCGGGCGTTCGAAGCGGCCGAGAACGCCGCCTCGGCCGCGAAGTCGCTGACCGCCGCCGCTGAAGACGCCAACCGCGCCGCCGACGACGCCGCGAAGTCGGCAGAGGACCGCAAGGTGGACGCGGAACGCGCCAACGCGGCCCGGGCAAAAGCGGTTTCCGAGGCCAAGTCCCAGCGGACCGTGCTGGTGGACCAGCTGGCAAGCCTCAAGAACACCACCGTAGCGCTCGAGTCCGCCAGGGTGGACGCCTTGGACCGCCAGCGCGCCCAGGATCGGCTGGCGGCTGTCACCGCTGCCGCCGCTTCACAGGCCGCGGCCGAGTCTGCTGCCGCCCAGGGCGCAGCAGGGCAGGCCTCCGCACCACAAAACAGACCGGCTGCGCAGGTGCCGGCAGCACCCGCCCCCCTGGCACCTGCTGCTCCTGCTCCGGCCGCACCTGCTGCTCCTGCTCCGGCTGCACCCGCCGCTCCGGCACCGGCTGCTCCCGCCCCGGCCGCACCCGCCGCTCCGGCACCGGCTGCTCCCGCTCCGGCGCCCGCGCCCGCTCCTGCCCCGTCCCCGGGCGGCTCAAACCAGACCGCCATCTCAGCGGCACTGGGCAAGGTGGGTTCGCCCTACTTCTACAAATACGGCGGTTCCGGCCCGCTGGGCTTCGACTGTTCCGGACTGGTGCAGAACGCTTTCGCCGGAAAGTACCTCCCGCGGACGGCAGCCCAACAGTATGCCCAGGCACCCGTCCACGTGCCGCTCTCCCAGGCGCAGCCCGGCGACCTCCTGGTCTGGGGATCGGCCCCCGATTTCTACCACGTAGGGATTTACCTTGGCGGCGGACGCGTGGTCCAGGCCCTCAATCCCGAGGACGGCATCACGGTGACGGACCTTGCCTGGATGGCCGGAATGCAGCTGCACCCCACTGTCGCCCGATACTAGGAGCACCCGGGTACGCGGGTCGTCCGGCCACGGGCACTCTCCGGCCACGCAAATATCCGGAGCCCCCGAGGCCAGATTCAGCTAGGACAGAATGTCCTTCGTGACGAACCGGCCATAAGCGAGCGCCCCGAGGACGGCGATGTAGCCGGCTTGCAGCATCGCATTGTTGCTGAAGGAATCCCAGGCAATCGGCTGGCGCAGCAGGTCCGCGAAACCGAACCAGTAGTGGCTGAACAGCCACGGATGCAGCCACTCCAGCTGGGGCAGCTCGCCCAATACCTGGGACACTACCGAGATCACGGTGGTGGCCGCCATGGCGCCGACCGGAACGTCCGTCAGGGTGGACAGGAACAGTCCGACGGCGGAGAGTCCCAGCAGTGACACAGTCAGGTAGGCAGCCACAAGCACCAGGCGCACCACCGCTTGCTCCGCAGTGATCACGTCGCCGGACAGCAGCGTCACGGGGCCCACCGGAAACAGTGCAGCGCCAATGCCGGCGCCCGCCAGCGCGACTACCAGCGGGGCAACAACGCAGAATGCGGCGGCGCCCGCATATTTGACCAACAGCAGGCGCACGCGTCCTGCCGGAGCCACCAGCAGATACCGCAGCGTCCCCAGGCCGGCCTCGCCGGCAATAGTGTCACCAGCCACCACTCCCACGGTGAGCGGCAGGAAAAGCGGCACGCAGACCAGCATGGCCGTCACCCCCACAAACAGTCCGTTCTGGGTGATTCTGTCCAGGAAGGCAGGTCCGCGGCCGGGCGGTACGGTTGAGGAGAGCCGGACGGCCACAGCCATGAGCACCGGCACCGCGGCGAGCGCCAGCATCATGGCCCAGGTCCGGCGTCGGCGGAACAGGACGGTCAGTTCCGAGGCCAGCAACGGCCACCCCGAGGATGGCCTGCCCGACGGCGGTGCGGCCGCTCGAACGTCGACGGCACCGCCCGCACCGATCAGGTTTCCGGTCGGTTCTTCCCCAGCGGGCAGTCCTCCCCTGGGCACTTCCCTGCCGGGCACCTCGCCGCCGGGCACCTCGCTCCCCGGAACTTCTTTACCGGGCACTTCCCTACTGGGCAATGTCGAACCCCTCCCCCGTCAGCGCTACAAAGCGGTCCTCCAGGCTGCCCTGCTCCACGGCGAACCCGCGGACCCGCACCCCTGCAGCCACCATGGCGGCCACTACGGCCTCCGGTTCCACAGCACCGGCACTGTCAGTGGGCGCGGAACCGTGTGCCGGTGTGCCGTCAGTACCCGGGCCCGGACCGCTCACCGCCCCCGTGCCGGCCTGCACGCCGCCATCTCCAACAGAGGCGGAATACACCAAGGCGCCGTTGCTCCGTCCGTCCACGGGAGTCATGCCCAACCGGGCGAAAACGCCCTCGGCCAGGCCGGCGTCGGGCGTTACCAGTCGGATCCGCGCCTTGCCCGCGTCGCGCAGTTCCGGGAGCGTTCCCTGCGCCACCAGCCGCCCGGCGCTCATCACGGCCGCGTGGGTGCAGATCTGCTCCACCTCGGCGAGCAGATGGCTCGAGACGAACACCGTGGCGCCGTCCGCCGCCAGCGACCGCACCAGCGAGCGGACCTCGCGTGTTCCCTGCGGATCAAGCCCGTTGGTCGGCTCATCGAGCACCAGCAGTTCCCGCGGCGAAAGGAGCGCGTTGGCGATGCCCAGGCGTTGTTTCATGCCCAACGAGTACGCACGGACCTTTTTCGCCGCGGCGTGCGTCAGGCCCACGCGTTCCAGCGCCGCTGCCACCCGGGCACGCCGCGTGGAGGCCTCCGCGTAAGGGTCCGCGGCATCCAGCCGCCGGAGATTGGCCGCCCCGGAGAGGAACGGGTAGAACGCCGGGCCTTCCACCAGGGCGCCCACCCTCGGCAGGACTTCGTGGAATCGGTCCGGCATCTCCAGCCCCAGCACGCTGACGGAGCCTTCAGTGGCCCCCGCGAGGCCCAGCAGCATTCGGATGGTGGTGGTTTTTCCTGAGCCGTTCGGACCCAGGAACCCAAAGACTGACCCGCGCGGAACCGACAGGTCAACTCCGTTCACGGCCAATTGATGGCCGAACCGCTTGCTGAGGCCGTGCGTCTCTATGGCGAGCTCTAAGCCTCGGCCAGCGGCTGTCACTTCGCGGCAGCGGCGGTCAGTAGGCGCTCCGCCGGAACAGACCCGGCGAAGACGCGGCCATCATCGGCGAACAGCACATTCACCACGGCGGTGCTGAAGAGCCGTCCGCCGGGCACTGCTACAGCGGCCTGCTGAAGCAGCGGATCACTGGACACCATCGCACCGGCTTCCGCGGACGCCGGGCTCGCGGGGAATTCAACCACGCTCTCCCAGCCGGTCCCCGTCACCGTTGGCCGCGGGAGCCCGCCATTGGGATCCCGGAAATCAGGAGCAGCGCCGGCCGGGTCGTCGGCATCAGGGACTACGCCGCTTTCCGTACCGTGCATGGGCCAGTGCCCTTCACGCCAGTGCCCTGTCCCGTGGGCCGGGACGTCAATTTCCTTGACGGTGGCGCCCGGAGGCGGGCTGAAGGCGAACAGGGAGGCGTCCGGCGCTTCGAGCGACAGGCTGGTGAACGCCAGCTTGAACGCAGGCTCCTCCTGGCCGCGGGCCTTCAGTTCTACACTGAGCGGCAGGCCGCTCTGGCCGTCAACTGCGATGGCCACCGAACCGATCAGGGTGGCCTCCGTCCGGGGCGTGATCACCAGGTTGTAAGCAGCCCGTCCGGCGACGTTGACTTCGGGATGGACGGCGACCTCAGTGGTGGGATCGGCGGCCGCAAGGAGCCGCGCCGCCAGTTCCTCCGGCGTCGGCATCACACCGTCCGTGCCGGCCGCGGGATGCTTGTACTGGCCGAAGTCCCTCTGGTGCACGAAGTCTTTATGGTGTCCATCGTGGGCCGGGAGCGTCAGGTGCGTGGCCGTGTTGTCCCGCGAGTTGTACAGCCACACGTCGTTGCCGCTGCGCACCGCATTGCGTTCGGCCAGGCGGTCCATCACCTGGACGCGCACATTGCCGGGTCCGTCCAGGAAGACCCGGGCCGTGTGCGGGCCGCTCAGCAGCTCCAGGACAGAGGCTGCCCCGCCCCCGGAAGACGGCCCGGCCTGGGGCAGCTCCGGAAGGCCGATCGAGGACGACTGCTCCAGGGTCCCGGAGAGGGACGGGGCGGCGTGGTGCGCCACCAGGGCAAGGACTTCGGCCGGCGTCTTGGCGGGCAGCGGGTCCCCCGCAGTAGCAGGCAACGAGCCGGCCAGCGCAGCGGCGGCAATAACGGCAGGCACGGCAACGGCGGGCATCCACCGCAGCCACTTTCTGGTCATGACAACTCCGCTCCGACGTCGCAGCTTATTGATTCCAGAGTACGCCTCGGACCCGCCCCTTACACCCCTTGGGAGAGCCCGTTAGCGGGCCTGTCAGTACGCGCCTCGGCAGGCTTTTCAGCCCGCCGACGGCGTGACGGTGCCCGCCCCGCCGTCGAGCGTGATGTCCTGGCCTGTGCTGATGGCGGACGTGGCATCCGAGACGCCCACGACGGCGGGAATGCCGTATTCCCGGGCCACCACCGCCCCGTGGGAGTTTGGGCCGCCCATTTCCATCACCAGTCCGCCGGCGGTGAGGAACAGCGGCGTCCAGCCGGGATCCGTTGACGGCGCCACCAGGATTTCCCCCGGCTCCAGACGGGCGCCCTGCGGATCCATGATCACGCGTGCCTTGGCGGTGACCGTTCCGGCCGAGGCCGGCGTGCCGGACAGGACACCGGCGGCCGCTCCTCCGGAGGCCGTTCTTCCGCGCGCCTGCAGCGCTTCGGGTTCGGTCCCGTCGGACAGCAGCACCCGCGGGATACGGCGGCGGCCCAGCTCGGCGTCATAAGCCTCCCGGCGCTCCGCCACGAGCTCGCGCAAGGACGCCCCGGCCAGGGCCCGGTGGGCTTCGGCGAAGTCGAGGAAATAGATGTCCTCGGCATCGGCAATCCGGCCGGCGGCGGCGAGTTCCGCTCCGACGGTCGAGAGTTGCTGGCGCACTGAAGCCAGGCCCTCAACAATGCAGTACTTCGGCAGTTCACGCAGCCCGGCAAACAGCCTGGTCCGTTTCAGTGCGCCACGGACCAGGCGGGCGCGGAGCCTGCCCGCCGGGCCGCCGCGGCTCCCTGCGACCATGGCGAGCTGCTCGATGCGGGCGTCCGCCTCGCGGGCAGCGTTGGCGAACTGCCGGTCCGGCGCCAGCGCGGGATCGTCGAGTTTGAGGTAGTTGGCGAGGACGCCGAGGATGTGCACCGGGTCATCGGACCAGCGTGGCATCCCGAGGTCGATCTCCGCGACCGCGCGGTGCCCGTACCGGGCGAGGAAGCCCGCCAGCCCGGACTGCACGACGGCGGGCAGTTCGCCGGCGCGGTACCTCGCGGCCAGTTCCGGCGGGGACAACTCCTCAAAGACTGCGGCGGCTCCGGCGGCCAGGCGGATGTCCGTGGCGAGCTGCCAGAGGGCAAGATCCATCTCCGTGGTCACGTTGTTGGGCAGCCCGCGCAACACCGGCTGCAGGGCACCGGAGCGCGCGCCCCCTGCCAGCTTCCCCGCGAGGCCCAGCAGCGCGAACCCCAGTGCCGGCAGCGGCAGCACGGCCGGGACGATCGGGAAGAGCTCCTCGCCCAGGATGCGTTCGGCGTGGTTCAGCCGCTCCGCCGCGGTGGCTTCGGCCGGAACCACAAGGGCAGCCCGGAGCCGCTGGCTGAAACCGTCCACCCGCCGGAGCGCTGCCTCCGGGCGGAACAGGGCACGGAGCAGGGACTCCGGAAGTCTGGCCCTTGCCGCTACCGGGCCAATGTGCCGGAAGAGCCGCCATGGAGTCCTGAGCGTGACGGAGAACCGTGGATCAGTGAAGAGCCCGCGCAGGACGGCGGCGGAGCGGGCTTCCATGATGTCGAAGACGCGGGGCACGATTGCGCGGCCCACGCTGCTGCGGACGACGGGGGTGAGGTCGAAGAAGAGGCGATGTCCGGCCTGCCTGAACGGGGACGGCCCGTTGCGGGGCACGGGCACGTCAAAACCGGCTGCGCGTGCAACGGAGGACGCAATCAGTCTGAGGCCAGCCACACCCATCGGCGTCAGTGGCCTGGTCAGGCCCTGGGCAAGGCTGAAGCAGAGGTAAACGCGCGTCCCCTCCCGCTCCGGCAGGTCAGGACGGGGATCGGGGAGCGGGTACAGCGTGGTGATGGGCCGGGACTGAGTCAGCCAGAGCTTGTGCTCGCCGTCGATGGCCCATTCGATGTCCTGCGGGGCACCGTAGTGCCGTTCCACGCGGCTGCCCAGGGCGGCCAGCGCCCGGATCTGGACATCGCTCAGTGAGGGGGCGGAGTCCGGCGCCAGCGTGACCCGCTCGGTGCCGCCTCCCGGGACCGGCCGGATGGCGATCCCTTTGTCCCCGGGCCGCCGCTCCAGGATCTCCTTCGACGCCGTGTCCACAACGAAGTGGTCGGGATTCACTGCACCGGAGACCACTGACTCGCCCAACCCCGGGCTGGCATCGATCACAGCCTCATGCCGCCTGCCCGTTACAGGGTTCGCAGTGAACAGAACCCCCGCGACGGCAGCATCCACCATGCGCTGGACCACCACGGCGAGCGCCACCGTTGAGGGGCTGATGCCCTGCGTGGCACGGTAGGTCACGGCCCTATCGGTCCACAGCGAGGCCCAGCACTGCCGGACCGCTGCCAGCACGGCGTCGGCGCCCACCACATTCAGGTACGTGTCCTGCTGCCCGGCGAAACTCGCGAAGGGAAGGTCCTCGGCCGTCGCCGAAGACCTGACAGCCACCGGAACATCGGTCCCCAGCGCCGCATAGGCGTCCCGGACCGCACCGGCAATCTCCGGCGGAACCTCCACGGCAAGGATGCGTTCACGCGCCCGCGCCGCCAGCCCTGCCAAGGCCTCAAGGTCGTTCGTCCCGGCGGCGGCCAGTGCGCCGTGCACCTCTTCGAGTCCTGCAGGCCCCACCGCGCTTCGGTACGCATCGGTGGTCAGGCAGAACCCGGGCGGAACGGGGAGCCCGGCTCCGGTGGCCTCGCCGAGGTTGGCGGCCTTGCCGCCCACCCGCGCCAGCATTCCGGCGTTGATCAGCTCAAGGCCCAGCACCAGGCCATCCTGGGCTCCTGCCGACATACCGGCCTGGTCCACCATTAGCCTGCAGCCGGACTAAGCTGCGCCGAGCATGGGTCCGAAGCTGGCCCGGTCAGCGAGGCGTGGATCGTCCCTGTCCGGAACCACCAGCACCGGCCCCTTGGCGTGGTGAAGGATGCCGTCCGACGTCGACCCCAGCAGCATTCCGGTGAAGCCGCCGCGGCCGCGGGTTCCCACCACCACCAGCTCCACATGCCTGCTGGCGTCCACCAGGACGTCCACAGGTGAACCGTCCACGAGCTGGGTCTCCACGGGCAATTTGGGGTAGTGGCTCTTGAGCCAGGCCACACCGGCGTCGAGCTGGACGCGGATGTCCGCGAACAGTGCTTCCCTGTCCATGGGCGCCGGGACCCAGGCCAGCGAACCGCTGTACTGCGGAACGGCGCAGACCACACGTAGCGGCGCGCCGAGCCGTTCTGCCTGGTCGGCAGCCTCCAGTACGGCCACGCGGGCCTGTTCGGAGCCGTCAACGCCCACTACCACTACGTGCTCGACCGGCTGGTGGCCGGACTTGGCCTGCTCGGCCCTGACGTGTTTGTCGTCGGTGGTTTCACCGAGGCGGTCGGCGCAGATCAGCGGCACGGTGACAGTGGGGCACTTCGCGTGCGCCGGCAGGGCGCTGCTGACCGAGCCAAGGAGCCTGCCCACGAAGCCGCCCCTGCCGCGGGTGCCGAACACCAGGAGTTCAGCCGTTTCGGACATCTCGAGCAGCACACCGGAGGCGTCGCCGTTCTCCACGGAAGCGTCTACGTCGATGTCGTAGGGGGCCACTTTGTCCATGGCCTGCTTGAGGATGGCCTCGGCACCCTCACGGATCACCGAGTCGTCAACGGTGGCGTAGCCGCCGTCCAGGCCGGACGCCGCGAAGATCGGCACGGAATAGGCAGTCACGATATGCAGGGGGCGGTGGCGCCGTTGGGCTTCCCGGGCGGCCCAGACGAGTGCGCACTGGCTATGATCGGAGCCGTCCACGCCCACAACGATCCCCTCGGGGGCGGCAGAACCGCCGTCGTCATCCCTTGACGGGTGCACCTGATCTCGGCCCATGGGGTCCGCCTCCTCGCGATACTGCCTGATGTTGCCGCTATTCTGCCAGAAGTGTCCGCCCGCGGCGTGAACCGGGAGCCCGGTACTGCTGTCGGCTGAAAATCAGCTCTCTCTGATAACTATTCTCGGTTGCGGAACCGTAAGCAAGCGCCGCCAAACCGCCGCACCAACAGGCCATGGAGGCCCAAGTTCGCTCCCAGTTTTTACAGCCCCGAAACATTGAGATCCCACCTCCGATGACGGAAATTCCGGGTGTGACAATGTGGGGGTAGCCAATGTCCGGCAAAGGCTATCCAGAGGTCAAAAAGTTCTGTAGTGTCGAGGCGTTGCGAATCTGAGATCTGTGTTTCAGAACACATTCCAGCTTCATGCGCGGCGGCCGGACTTTGGGGGTTACGGAGAGTGCAGGAAGGATCTGCACAGTGAACCATTCGAGGAGGAACCAGCAGTGTCGAGCATGCCAATTTGTGGCGGGACCGAGCAGACCACCACGGTGATCATCGGCTCAGGGCTGCCGGGCCTGGCCATCGCCAGTGAGCTCCGGCGGCGCGGCGTGGATTCCATCACTGTGGATGCGCTTGAAACCCTGGGCGGAATCCAAGCCGCCAGTACCGTCTCCCTACCCCGCTGTGACGCGCCGAATTCAGCCACGATGCAGGAGCGCAACGAAATCCTCCGGCATCTGCGGAACTACGCCAGCAGCCATAACCTGGATATCCGCAACAACACCCGGGCCGTTCAGTTGAACCTGCTGGGCACCGGGCTCTCCGAGCCGTCCACGCACCAGTGGGCAGTCCACACGGCGGACGGCGTCCTGCTGGCCGACCACGTGGTCCTCACCCGCGGGGCTCACAGCCAGCTGCGCCGCATGCTTGCCGAGCTGGGGCTGGCCTTGGGCCAGAACCTGGCAGCCGCCATGCGTGCCATCGGCATTTACCTGGTGGGGGTTGGGGAGCTCATCACTCCCACGCCCAAGGAAGTGCTCCGCCAGGCAAAGGTTGTGGGCCAGGCGATTTCCGCCAAGGTTTATCCGGACAGCGTTCCGTCAGTGCTCACGGGAAGCTTCGCTGCCCTGCAGGCACCGGTATAGCCCGGAACTTACTGCTGCTCGCCCTCGTCGCCATCGGGGGTCTTGAGGTTGCGCCTGGCCAGCACAGCCAGCGCTATGAGGATGCCCAGGGCGGTTCCGGCGAAGAGGACAAGGCTCCACGGGAACGGCTCCGAAGCGTCCGGCGCGGGCGCCGGCGAGGTGGTGGTGCCGGGCTGGGCAGTGCCCGCCGTGGGAGCCTCGCCGGGCGTCGTCGAGCCGCCCGGGGCCGTTGTCCCGGTAGCCGCCGTCCCGGTACCCGTCGTCCCGCTGCCCGCCGCCGCGGCGGTGGCCGTAAAGGTAAAGGTGCCTTCGATCGGGTGCGAATCGGAACTGACCACGCGCCAGAGCACGGTGAACTCCCCTGCCGGCGCACCGGCCCGGAGTTTCTGCGACGCCACGTTGTCCACAATCTCCACCGGGCCCTCTGCCCAGTTGGTGCCTGCCGCGTCCTTCACCTGGATCTGCGATCCCAGCGCCAGCGGGTCATTGTTGAAAGTGACCGTTACCTTCTCCGGCGGGGTGGCCACGGTGGCTCCCTGCGCGGGACTGCTGGACTCGGCGGCGTCGTGGGCTGAGGCGGGCGCCGCGGCGAACAGTACGGCGGCACCGATGAAGAGGGCGCCGAACAGGGCGCTCAGCAGCTGGCGGATGGGACGCATCGAGGGACTACTCCTGTGTGTTGGCTTCCTTACAGCCTAGGCGAAATCGCGGGGAGGGAACCCGGCAGCCTACTAGGATTCAAGTAATCCCCACCACCTTTCCCCGGAGGACTAATGCTCAAGCAGGGCTCTGCACTGGACCGGTACTTCAAAATTTCCGAACGGGGGTCAAATTTTTCCCGCGAGATCCGGGGCGGTTTTGCCACCTTCTTCGCCATGAGCTACATCGTGGTGCTGAATCCCCTGATCCTTTCCGGCGCCGATTCCAGCGGAACCACACTGGGTTTCCCGGCCGTTGCGGCCGTCACCGCCTTTGTGGCCGGCATCCTGACCATCCTGATGGGCGCCTGGGCGAAGCACCCGTTCGCGCTGGCCACGGGGCTGGGCGTCAACGCCTTCATCGCCGTCACGGTGGCCACCAACCCCGGCCTGACCTGGGCCGACGTGATGGGGCTGGTGGTGATCTCCGGCGCCACCATGCTGATCCTGGTCCTCACCGGTTTCCGGACCGCGGTATTCAAAGCCGTTCCCGACGGCCTCAAGACGGCCATCGTGGTGGGCATCGGCCTGTTCATTGCCCTGATCGGACTGGTCAACGCCGGCTTTGTCCGGCGCATCCCGGACGCCGCCAACACCACGGTTCCGGTGGGACTCGGTTTCGACGGCAAGCTCCTGGGCTGGCCCACCCTGGTGTTCGTTTTCGGCCTGATCCTGACCATCGCCCTGGTGGTCCGCCAGGTCAAGGGTGCCATCCTGATCGGCATTGTGGCCTCCACCGTGCTGGCCGTGATCCTCGAATTCACCCTCCACATCGGTCCCAGCGTCAGCGACGGCAAATTCAACCCGCAGGGCTGGTCCCTGGTGGCCCCGACGTTCTCCGAGTGGGCTGCCCCGGACCTGTCGCTGATCGGCAGGGCCAATCCCTTCGGCGCGTTCGAACACCTGGGCTTCATTGGAGCCACCCTGCTGGCGTTCGTGATCCTGCTCAGCATCTTCTTCGACGCCATGGGCACCATGGTGGGCCTGGCCAACGAGGCCGGCACCGTGGACAAGGACGGCAACATCCCCAACGTGGACCGCGTGCTTCAGGTTGACGCGCTCGGCGCGATCGTGGGCGGCGGCGCCTCCGTTTCCTCCAACCAGCTCTTCGTCGAGTCGGGCGCAGGCATCGGCGAAGGCGCCCGGACCGGCCTGGCATCGATCGTCACCGGCCTGCTGTTCCTCGTTGCCATGTTCTTCACGCCGCTGATCAACCTGGTCCCGTTCGAGGCCGTCGCTCCCGCGCTGGTGGTTGTGGGCTTCATGATGGTCTCCCAGGTGGGCAAGATCAACTGGCAGGACTGGGGCATCGGGATTCCCGCGTTCCTCACCATGTCCCTCATGCCGTTCACCTACTCCATCGCTAATGGCCTGGGTGCGGGGTTCATCGCGTATGTGCTGATCCGCACCTTCCAGGGCCGGACCCGCGACGTGCATCCGCTCATGTGGGCCGTGGCCGCCGCGTTCCTGCTGTTCTTCGGCATCGGTCCCATCGAGCAGGCGCTCGGCGTCCTTTAACCGGCAGAGTTTTTGACCGGCACAGTTTGCGGGTGTCCGGGATTTGGGACACACCGACGGCGCCGGGGCTGGTTTTCCCGGCCCTGCTGGGGTGAGCTTGGAGTATGCCTCATACAGCCCTGACAGTTGATATCCCGCCGCTCACTTGGAGGGGCCGTTTCGACGGCGACGGCGCCGAGCACCGCCGCTGGTGGCAGGCCGTCAGGCCGTACCGCCACGAGCCAGCCACCGCCCTGCCGGAACACGCAGAACCAGGCAGCCGTCCCGCCGTCATCCTCGGCTTCGGCAGCGACGCGGGCGTGCTGCGCAACAAGGGCCGGGTGGGTGCGGCCGCGGCGCCTGCCGCCATCCGTGCCGCGCTCGGTCCGCTCGCGTTCCACCTTCCGCGCGAGGTGTTCGACGCCGGGGATGTGACCGTCAAGGACGATGCGCTGGAGGCAGGCCAGGCCCGCGCCGGGCTGGCAGTTTCCGAGATGCTCGACGCCGGCAACCTCACCGTGCTGCTGGGCGGCGGCCACGAGACCGCATTCGCCAGCTACCTCGGCGTGGCCGGTTCGGAAGCGGTCCGCAGCGGGAAGCGCCTGGGCGTGCTGAACCTGGACGCACACTTTGACCTCCGTGATGCGCCCGAGCCGTCTTCCGGCACCCCCTTCCTGCAGATGGCCCGGGCGGAGGCGGCCGCCGAACGCACACTGGACTACGCCGTCGTCGGGATTTCAGAGGCCAACAACACCGGCATCCTGTTCCAGACCGCCGAACGGCTGGGCGTGAAGTACCTTCTCGACGAGGACTGCTCAGCGGAGGCCACCCGGCAGTTCGTGGCGGATTTCCTGGACACGGTGGACGTGCTCTACCTGACCATTGACATGGATGTGCTGCCCGCGGCGGTGGCCCCGGGGGTCAGCGCACCGGCCGCGTACGGCGTTCCCCTCCCGGTGATCAGCGCCGTGTGCCGCCAGGTGGCTGCCAGCGGGAAACTGCTGCACCTTGATGTTGCCGAGCTGAACCCGAAATTCGACATCGACCAGCGCACGGCCAAAGTGGCCGCCCGCCTGGTCACCACCCTGCTGGGCTAACGCCCCGCCGCAGCCAGGAAGTCGCTGCGCACAGAGGAAGTGTCAGTCCCGGAAGGTGACGACGGCAGTGGACCACGGTCCCAGCGTTACCGCCAGAACTCCGTTGGCCGGTGATGATGCGTCCGCGGGATCCGCAGCTGCGCTGGCGCCGGTTGCAGCCCCGATCACCGTCACCTTGGCCGCTGACGCGCTGGCGCCGGCCGGCAGGGACAGTGCCGCGCTGGCTTCGCGCGGGCTGAGGTTGCCCAGGAACAGCTGCAGGCCGGCGGCTGACTGCACCGGGTACAGCGTCACGGGGTTCTTCCCGGGCGCCCGTTGCGCCTGCGGCTGAGTGGCGGCCAGTACCGGCTCCCCCTTGCACGCAGCGAGCTTCTGCAGCAGCTCCCCTGCGGGATTGAGGGTGCCGCCTGCCGCGGCGATGCCCCGCGGAGATCCGGCCTCGAAGTACGTCACGGAGGCGACGCCCTCCAGGGTCAGGGCGTGCAGGCTGGCCAGCGTCCACGCCGCGGTGAAGCTGTGGTCCTGGAGGTCATCGCCGTCGGCGTCCTGGTCCGGCGCGTGGAACCGGGGCTTGAGGGTAATGGGTCCCACATGCACCGGACGCCCGTCGCCGAGCCGCAGGGCGTTGGCTGCGGTGGCCCGATGGATGGGTACCGTCTCCACGATGTGGGGAATTTCCGTGCTGTGGACCTGCGGTGTGAGGCTGAAGGCCAGGGCATCGGCGTCCTGCGGGACCGGGCTGCTGCTGCCGCCGGCAACCCATCGGTTGAGTTCCGTGAAATGCGAGCGGGTGCCGGCCAGGAGCTGCCCGCTGAATCCGGCCTTCTCAAGCGATGGTTTCAATGCCGTCCACGCCGCCGGGTCGGTGCACTGCGTCTCGGGGTGGAAGAGTCCCAGCCGGACGATCCGCGACAGTTGCCCGCCGAGGGCTCCCCTGAGCGCTTCAGCCACTCCGTCAGCCGAAGCTGAAACGATCCGTACGTCCAGGGCGGCGCCGTGCCGGTCAGCCTCGCGGGCGGCGGCGGCCAGCTTGGCTGGCCAGGCTTCCCGGGGTTCGTACAGTTCCACCAGGACGGCCTCAAGGCCGGGCAGCTGCGCTCCCGCGCCGGAGTTCGCGGCGGCCGCAGCGCGTGCGTCCCCGCCGGTTGAGTCCACGCCGGTTGAATCCCTGCCGGTTGAGTCCACGGAGACTGCCAGCGCCGGGACGGTACCCACAGCCTCTCCCACCGTAAAGACCGCCTGGTCGAAGCCGCCGGGGAGGGGGTTGTCCGGTGTCTCGATGCTGAGGGCCTCAATGCTGACCGACTGGGTCACGGTGTCCCCGGCGGCAACATCCACCGGGGTGGGCAGCGCTGAGGGGGTGCTGTAGGTCTTAAAGGAACCGTCGCTCCAGTTCCGCTGGTCCTCGGTCTCGAAGATGTCGCCGGAAAAACCCAGGTCGAAGGCAGTCCCGGCGTCGGCCCATTCCAGCGAGGAGATCTCCGTGAAGACCAGGTCCGGCCTGATGTCCGTGGGGAAGGCTCCGGCGGTTACGTTGCCGTCCGGCGACACAACGCTGACCTCCCGTCCGGCTTCGCTGGTGGGATGGAGAACCACCAGCCCGATCCGGTTGCGCCGGAACGCCGTCTTAGCCCGGCCCGTAAACGACACCTCCACCGTGGCCGGAGTGATCCGGAGCATCAGCATGGCTTCGAAGGCGACGTCATCGGCATCCACGCCGGCGCCGGCAGCGTCCGCGGAGCCGGGGGCCGCATAGTCGACGTGCATCCGGAGGCTGACGCCGTCGTCGTCCTTCAGTTCCGCAAGGTCACGCACCAACGGCGCAAAGGTGCGCCATTCGTGGTCCCGCACCACAGCCTTAATGGCACGGAGCACGGGCCGGCCGCCGTAGCTGATGTTCGCCAGTTCGTCCCCCACCAGCTCCGCCGTCCAGACGCCCACTGCGAGCTTGCGGATCTGCGGATCAAGGCGCCGCGCGAGCGCGGGGCGCGGATCGGAACCCGCCTGGGCGGACGGCGATGCTGCGGACAGTGTTGCTGCGGAGTGCAGGGTTGCGGAGTGCTCGGTAGACACGGAAGGCTGCTCTCTGGTGGCTGGTGACTGCGCCCAGCTGACCCCGGGCCGGTCCTGTCGCTTTGACGATATCGGATGGGGCGCGGCGGCTCAATGACCGTCCGCTAGCGCTGACTGCGCGGCTTACTGCGCGGCGTCGTAGCCGGCCAGCAGGCGACGCGAAGCTGTACCCATGTGGGAGGCCATGGCTTTCGTGACCGCTTCGGCATCGTGCGCTTCGAGCGCCTCGAAAATGGCCCGGTGTTCGGCGAGGGCGGCGGCAGCATGCCCTTCATCAGTCAGGGCACGGTCAACCCAGATCCGCAGCAGCGAGCGGATGCTCTGCAGAAGCTCCTGCAGCACCTGGTTTCCGGAGCTGGTGGCGATTTCCTTGTGGAATGCCGCGTCGGCTTCGACGAATGCTGCAAGGTGGTCCAAGTTCTTTTCCATGGAGTCGAGGTTGGCCCGCATGCGCTCCAGTGCCTCGTCGGTAATCCTGGCCGCCGCGAGCTGGCCGGCCTGGACTTCGAGGCCGCTCCGCAGCTCAACGAGCTCCCGAGTCCTCGGCTCGCCCAGCATGAGCCCCCAGCTGAGGGTCCGTGGCAGGAGCTCCGAGACGCCGTCCCGCAGATACGTCCCCGAACCCGGACGGACGATCACGATGCCCAGGATCTCCAGGGCGGCTAGCGCCTCCCGCACCGCCGAACGGCCCACCCCGAGCGACGCGGCAAGCTGGCGTTCGGCAGGAAGCCGGGTTCCGGGGGCGATGTCGCCGCTGGTGAAGTAGGCCATCAGCCTCTCTGCCACCTCGGAGACGACAGAACCCTGCCCCATGGAACCGAGCGCGGCACTGATTTTGGCCGTCGAGGCGGCGGAGTTTGCGGACACAGTCTCAGCGTAGCAACCGGACGCTCCCATGAACCGCATCCGCACCGTGCGAAAAATTAATCAGTCAACCGGTTGACCAATTTATCGTTTTTGACTTATGGTGGAGGTCACAGGCCTAGCTGCCCACCTTGATCAGCCCCCGACGCTAAGCCTCGAAACCAGCCCCACGCCTCCAGCGCAGGATGCGGCCGGGACATCAACATCTAGGAGTCAACGTGGACACCACACAATCGGTGGTCGAAAAATCTGCAATCAGGAAAGTGGCGATCCGGCTGGTGCCGTTCGTTGCCCTGATGTTCTTCATCAACTACCTGGACCGGACGGCCATTTCGTTCGCCGGCCCCAACGGCATGAACGCCGACCTGGCCCTCTCTGCGGCGCAGTTCGGCTTCGCATCCGGCGTCTTCTTCATCGGCTACATCCTGCTTGAGGTTCCCAGCAACCTGGCCCTGCACAAGTTCGGCGCCCGCCGCTGGCTGGCCCGCATCATGGTCAGCTGGGGCATCGTCTCCCTGCTGTTCACCTGGGTGGGCAACGTGGAACAGCTCTACGTCCTCCGCTTCATCCTGGGCGTTGCCGAGGCAGGCTTCTTCCCCGGCGCCATCCTGTTCCTGAGCCTCTGGGTCCCGGCACGGCACCGCAGCAAGATCCTCGCCCTGTTCTACCTGGCCCAGCCGCTGACCACCGTGATCGGCGCCCCGCTGGCCGGCCTCCTCATCCAGCAGCACGGACTCTTCGGACTTGAGGGCTGGCGTGTCATGTTCTTCGGCGTCGCCGTGCCCGCCATCATCGTCGGCATCATCGCCTGGTTCTACCTGGCTGATTCACCCGCCAAGGCCAAGTGGCTCACACAGGAGGAAAAGACCTGGCTGACCGGCGCGCTGGAGAAGGAAAAGAAGGAAACCGCTGCCAGCAACAAGCACATCAGCGTCCGCACCGTGTTCGGCAACGGCCGGGTCTGGATGCTCTCCGCCATCTACTTCGGCTTCATCTACGGCCTGTACGCCCTCGGGTTCTTCCTGCCCACCATCATCGCGGGCTTCGAAGGTATCTACGGCGCCAAGTTCGATGTGTTGCAGAAGGGCCTGATCACCGCGATCCCGTACCTCCCTGCGGCATTCGCCCTGTACTTCTGGTCCAAGGACGCCACCAGGCGCGGCGTCAGGACCTGGCACATCGCCCTTCCGGCCCTCATCGGCGGACTGAGCATCCCGCTGGCACTGTTTGCCGGCTCCCCGGCCGCCACCATCGCCGTCATTACCATCACTGCGATGTCCATCTTTGCGGCCCTGCCCAACTTCTGGACCGTTCCCACCCAGTTCCTCACGGGTGCGGCAGCGGCAGCCGGCATCGCCCTGATCAACACAATCGGCAACCTCGCCGGCTTCAGCGCCGGGTACGTCACCGGCTGGCTGAAGGACCTGACCGGCGGCTACACGGTACCAATGTTCGTCGTCGGTGGCTTCATGCTCCTGTCCTCCATCCTCATGGTGGCGCTGAGCCGCTCCGGCAAGGTCAGCGAAGGCGTCCCGGCCGAAGCCCTCGACCCGGCCGGCGCCGGACACCACTCCGAGCCCTAACAGACCGGGGGCGTCCCATAATCGGGGACGCCCCCGCACCAAATCAAACAAGCTGGTGGTCGAGCCTGTCGAGACCGATTTCGACAAGCTCAATCACCGTCAGAGCAGTAATCCCAGGAGCTCCCCATGACCCGCCTGTTCAATGAACCAGCAGCCTTCGCTGACGAGATGATCGAAGGCTTCGTTGCCTCCCATGGCCGCTGGGTGAAGCGCGTCTCCGGCGGCGTCGTCCGGAACACCAAAAGCACCCCGGATACGGTGGCGCTGGTGATCGGCGGCGGCTCCGGCCACTACCCCGCCTTCGCCGGCCTGGTGGGCCAGGGCCTGGCGCACGGCGCCGCGATGGGCAACCTGTTCGCCTCCCCATCCGCGCAGCAGGTCTACAACGTGGCGAAAGCCGCCAACAACGGCGGCGGCGTACTGCTGGGTTACGGCAACTACGCCGGCGACGTCCTGCACTTCAACCAGGCCCAGGACCGCCTCCGCAAGGAAGGCATCGACTGCCGCAGCATCGCCGTCACCGACGACGTCTCCTCCGCCCCGCCGGCCGAGCGCGCCAAGCGCCGCGGCATCGCCGGGGACCTGACCGTTTTCAAGGTGGCCGCCGCAGCAGCGGAAGCCGGCTACTCCATGGACGCCACGGTGGAGATCGCCGAACGCGCCAACCACCGCACCCGCTCCTTCGGCGTCGCCTTCACCGGCTGCACCCTGCCGGGCGCCGACCACCCGCTGTTCTCCGTCCCCGAGGGCCGGATGGCCGTGGGCATGGGCATCCACGGCGAGCCCGGCATCGATGAGACGGACATTCCGACGGCGGACGAACTGGCCGAGCTCCTCGTCGCCAAGCTCCTCACCGAAGTCCCCGACGGCGTCTCTGTTGCCGAGGGTTCAGCCCGCGCCCGTGTGGTCCCGATCCTGAACGGCCTGGGCAGCGTCAAGTACGAGGAACTCTTTGTCGTCTACCGCCGCGTGGCCCAGCTCCTGGCCGAAGCCGGCCTGGAAGCCGTGGACCCGCAGGTGGGCGAGCTCGTGACCAGCTTCGACATGGCCGGCACCTCCCTCACCCTCTTCTGGCTCGACGACGAACTCGAGACCCTCTGGAACGCCCCCGCCGACGCCCCGGCCTTCCGCCGCGGCGCTGTCACCGCTGCAGCGCTGGACGCGTCGGACGCAGGTGAGTTGGCCGACGTCGAACTTTCCATCCCTGACGCAACAGCGGAGTCCCGCGAGGGAGCCGTCCGGATCCTCGCAGCGCTCGGCGCCGCCAAGGCGGTGGTGGACGCAAACGCCGACGAACTCGGCCGGATCGACGCGATCGCCGGCGACGGCGACCACGGCATCGGCATGGAACGCGGCGTCCGCGCTGCCGTCGACGCCGCCCGTGACGCCGTCGCCCGCGGCGCCGGGGCCGCCACCACCCTGCACTTCGCCGCTGACGCCTGGGCCGACAAAGCCGGGGGCACCTCCGGGGCCCTCTGGGGCATGGCCCTGCGGGCGGTCGGTGACGCGGTTGGGGACACCAAAGCGCCCGACGCCGGAGCTGTCGCCGCCGGAGTAGCCGGCGCAGCGGCCGCGATCATGGACTTCGGCAAGGCCAAGCCCGGGGACAAGACCCTGGTGGACGTCCTCGTCCCGTTCCGCGACGCGCTGTCCGCCGGCGTGGACGCCGGCAACTCCCTGACCGACGCGTGGGGCGCCGCCGCCGACGTTGCGCAGCAGGCCGCCGAGGATACCGCCCAGCTGCTGCCCCTCATGGGCCGCGCCCGCCCGCACGCCGAGAAGAGCCTCGGCACCCCGGACGCCGGCGCGGTATCCATGGCACTGATCGTCCGAGCCATCCATAACACTTTCGCCGAGGCGAAAGCTGCAGCAACCATTAAGGAGAAAGCATGAGCGCCAAACTGCGCCTGATCGTTGGAGCCGACGACGCCGGTTTCGAGTACAAGGAAGCCCTGAAGGCGGACCTGGAGGCCTCCGACCTGGTTGAATCCGTCACCGACGTCGGGGTGGATGCCACCAGCCACACCCCGTACCCGTCAGTGGCCATCGCCGCCGCCGAACTGATCGCCGCCGGCAAGGCCGACCGTGCCCTGCTGGTCTGCGGCACCGGGCTCGGCGTGGCCATCGCCGCGAACAAGGTCCCCGGAGTCCGCGCCGTCACCGCCCACGACAGCTTCTCGGTGGAACGCTCCGTGCTCAGCAACAACGCCCAGGTCCTCACCTTCGGCCAGCGCGTCGTCGGGCTGGAACTCGCCCGCCGGCTGGCCCGCGAGTGGCTGACGTACACCTTTGACGAGACCTCCGCCTCGGCCGAAAAGGTCACCCTGATTAAGGACTATGAAGGTGTCACTTCCTGCTAAGCACTCCGGCCTTCAGCGCCCCGGTGCAGTGATCGGCGTCAGCCTGAAGATGTACTTCGGCTACGAACGCACGCTCGAATACTGCCGTGAAGTGGCAACCATCGCGTTTGCGCACCCGGCGGTCCAGAACGGCGACATCGAACTGTTCGTGCTGCCCACCCTGCCGGTTTTGCCCGAAGCGGCCCGCATCCTCGGGACCGCCGGGGCAGCCGCGGGTGCCCAGGACATCTTCTGGGAGGACGAAGGAGCCTACACCGGCGAGGTCGGCGGCAAGACCGTCGCCGAACTCGGCGGCCGGTACGCCGAAGTGGGCCATGCCGAACGCCGCCGGATCTTCGGTGAGGACGACAGGATCATCGGCCTGAAGACCGCTGCGGCCTACCGCAACGGCCTGACCCCCGTCCTGTGCGTCGGCGAACTGCAGCAGGGCTCCGTGGAGGAAGCCGTTACCCGCTGCAGCGCCGAGATCGACGCGGCCCTGGTTCGGGCCCAGTCCCTCGGACCCGCGGGCCGGACCATCGTGGCCTACGAGCCGCAGTGGGCCATCGGCGCACCCCAACCCGCCACCCCGCAGTACATCAGTGCCGTCATCGCCGGGCTGGACGCGCACCTGCGTGCCCTGCCCGGGCAGGCCGAGAGCCGGGTCATTTACGGCGGCAGCGCCGGGCCGGGGCTCATCAGTCAGCTCGATATGTCCGTCGCCGGGCTGTTCCTGGGCCGCTTCGCCCACGATCCGAAGGCGCTCAAGAGCATCCTGGACGAGGCCGCTGCACGGCTGGCCGCGAAGAAGGTGGCCGCATGAGCCGCGCAGGCCAGGGCTCACGCAGTGAACCGGGTTCAAGAATTGGCTTGAGCAGCTACGCGTTCTTCTGGCAGCTCTCGGACAGGGTCACCGAACCGCTCAGCATCCACCAGGCACTCGAGCGGACCGCGGCCCTGGGCGTGGAACTCTTCCAGATCTGCGACTACACCCCGCTGGAATCCATGACGGACACGGAACTGGAAGCCGTCCGGGCCATCGCGGACCGCCTTGGCGTGGCGCTGGAACTGGGCACCAAGGGCATCCGCCCGGAGCACCTGCGCAAGTTCCTGCACATCGCCGGGATTCTGGGCTCCCCCCTGCTGCGGACCATGTTCAACGTCCCGGGCCACACCCCGACGGCGGACGAAGCGGTGGCGATTTTCACCGAGATCCTGCCGGAATTCGAGGCAGCCGGGGTGAAGATCGCCGTGGAAACCTACGAACAGGTCCCCACCTCCCGGATCCTGGACGTGATCCGCCGCGTGAACAACCCGTACCTGGGCATCTGCAGCGACCCGGCCAATACGGTCGCGGCGCTGGAGCCGCCGCGTGAGGTGATTGACGCCGTCGCGCCTTACGTCCTCAACATGCATATCAAAGACTTTGCGTTCAGCCGCAAGGAGGGGTGGGTCGGGTTCACTTACTCCGGCGCTCCCCTCGGCGAAGGCCTTCTCGACTATGACTACATGGCCGGGAAGTTTCAGCCCAAAGAAAGAAACATCAACCAAATCGTCGAACACTGGCTGCCGTGGCAGGACTCTGAAGCGGAAACCATCCGCCTCGAAAACCAGTGGACCCAGCAAAGCATCGATTTCCTAAGGAGCAAGTGAAATGTCAGCAGAACAATTGACCGTCGCCGTCATCGGAGCCGGTGGCAAAATGGGAATGCGCGTTTCCCGGAACCTCCAGAAGAGCGCCCACACCGTCTTCTACAGCGAGAACTCCCCCGCGGGCCAGGACCGCGTCCGCACCGAAGGCCGTGAGATCACCTCCACCGACGACGCCGTCAAGGGCGCCGACGTGGTGATCCTCGCCGTCCCGGACACCGTCCTGGGCGTTGTGTCCGAGGGCGTGGTCCCCCAGATGAAATCCGGCGCGATCCTGCTGACGCTGGACCCGGCCGCCGCCTACGCCGGGCTGCTGGCAAAGCGCGACGACGTGGTCCAGGCCGTTGCGCACCCGTGCCACCCGTCCGTCTTCCTGGAGCGCACCACCAAGGAAGAATGGGCCGACACCTTCGGCGGCGAAGGCGCACCGCAAAACGTGGTTGCCGCCATCGACGAGGACGCACCGGCAGCGACCCGCGATTCGGCCGAGGCCGTCATCCGCACCATCTACGCCCCCGTCATCGACGTCCACTGGGTCACCGTGAAGCAGCTTGCCATCCTCGAACCCACCCTGGTGGAAACCGTGGCCTGCATGATCGGCACCCTGCTCAACGAGGCGCTGCACGAGACCGTGCACACCGCCGGCGTCCCCGAGGAGGCAGCCAAGGCCATGCTGTTCGGCCACGTGCAGATCGCCCTGACCAACGCCCTCCGCGGCTCCAACCCGTTCTCGGAGGCCTGCGAAATCGCCATCCAGTACGGCAAGGACACCATCATCAAGGATGACTGGAAGAAGATCTTCGACGACTCCGAGCTGGACGGCGTCATCGCCAAGATGCTGAAGCTGGACGCCGTCAAGCGCTAAGGCGGTTCCGCAACCAGAACCGGGTCATCTCTGTCCCCGCACCGCACCTGCGGTGCGGGGACAGTTTCGTAGGCGTGGGCACTGCCCTCCTGTCCGTCCCGTCCTACCCGTCCCGTCCTACCCGTCCCGTTCTATCCGTCCCGTTCTATCCGTCCCGTTCTATCCGTCCCGTTCTATCCGTCCCGTTCTATCCGTCCCGTTCTATCCGTCCCGTTCTATCCGGCGACGGTAAGTAGGCTGTCTAATGGCAGTGGCAACTACTTAGCGGAGGTTCAGGACAGCATGAAGATTCCCAGGAAGACGGCAGTAGCAATACTGGCCCTGACGCTGGCCCTCACGGCCTGCGGAACTTCCTTCCCCGCCGATCCGGACGGAACACTCGACCGTGTCAGCGGCGGCACCCTGAGGGTGGGGGCCAGCCACAACGAAGACTGGGTCAACCTGCGCGGCGGCAGCGAACCACAAGGCAGGGAGCCGGATCTGGTCCGAGCCTTCGCCGCCAAACTTGGTGCCGAAATCGAGTGGTCCGAGGGCACCGAGCATGTGCTGGCCGAAGACCTCAAGCACGGTGAGCTGGACCTGGTGATCGGCGGGCTCAACGACAAAACCCCGTGGGAGAAAGAAGCGGGCATCACGCGGGCTTATGCGGAGTCCGTGGACAGCCGCGGCCAGGTGCGTAAACACATCATGCTGGTGCCCAAGGGAGAAAACGCCTTCCTGCTCGAGCTGGACAGGTTCCTTATGGCTTCGGGGGCGGCGAAATGAGATCCTCCGTGACCCGTGAGCCGGTCCGCTTCGGCCACACGACGCTGCCCGAGGAACAGCAGGCCGCCCTGCGCAGGGCCGTGAAGTTCGAATGGATCACCCTGGCTTTCCTGACCGCTTCCACCGTCCTGGTCTATGTGGTGCTGGGCAACTCGCAGGCAATGAAAGCCGCCTGGGTGGAGGATCTGCTGTCCTTCCTGCCGCCGCTCTCGTTCCTGGTGGCCTCCCGCGCCATCCGCAGGCGCCCGAGCGAGGAACACCCCTACGGCTTCCACCGGGCCGTGGGCATCGCCCACGTGGTGGCAGCGGTTGCCCTGACCGTCATGGGGGCCTACCTGATTGTGGATTCAGGTATCGGCCTGGTGACCGCCGAGCACCCGACAATTGGCGGCTTTGAGTTCTTCGGCCAGACCATCTGGCTGGGCTGGGTGATGATCGTTGCCATGATCCTGACGGCAGGGCCGCCGGTCTACCTGGGCCACGTGAAGATGAAGCTTGCGGAAAAGCTGCACGACAAGGTTCTCTACGCAGACGCCGACATGAACAAGGCCGATTGGATGACCGCGCTGGCGGCCGCGGTGGGCGTGGCGGGAATCGGCCTTGGATGGTGGTGGGCTGATGCGGTGGCCGCCTTGGTCATCTCAGCCAGCATCCTCCATGACGGCATCCGCAATACCCGCGCAGCCATCTCCGCGCTGATGGACAAGCGGGCCAGGACCTTCGACGACGCCGAACCCCACCCCCTGGGCCACCGGATCGACGAGTACCTCTGCAGCCTGGAGTGGACAGCGACGGCACGGTCCAGGATCCGGGACGAGGGCCACGTGTTCCATGTTGAATCGTTCGTGGTCCCGGCCGACGGGAACATGCCGTCCATGCAGCAGCTCGAGGACGCCCGGCAGGCCTGCATCGACCTGGACTGGAAGGTCCAGGACATGGTGATTATTCCGGTATCCGAACTGCCCTCGGAGTTCCTCCCGGGAGTACCCGTTTCGGGCGGAGAAGGCTGAAAACAGGCATCCCGCAGGGCTTCGACGAATACGAAACCCTGCGGGAAAATGCCAGACATCTTACGTTCTTTGACAACGCCGGTAGACTTGGTTGAGGCCAATTGGCATTTATTGAGAGAAAGACCCGCAATGACTTCAGCAACCATGGAACGCCAGACCACCGACGTTCGCTCCATCCACCTGACTTTTTCCACCGCCGAAGAGGTCCACGACGGCCTGGACAACGCCGTCAAGGAACTCATCGAAGCTGCCGTGGAAGACGGCAACTGCGGCATCCGCGTCACCCGTGTCGAGCCGGGCGCCTACACCGTGGCCCTCGACGAGTCAGTCCCCTTCGGTGAAACCTACGAGGACATCGCCGCCTAACTCCGGACTATTGTCCTGGCTTTATGTCCTGGCTTTATGTCCTGCGGACCTTGACGCCGTCCGACTTCATAAAGAGCTGAGTCTCCGACGGGCTCGAAGGCACCAGCCAAAGCACGTTTCCACTCACGGAAACTTCCTCAACTTCACCTGCAGCCACCACATGCGCGTGCTTGAGGATTTCGACCCGTTCGCCTGCTTTGAGGCTCCTCCAGTCGGAAACTGCGGCAGCAAATGCCATCCGCCTGGACAGAACCGTCCCCCGTGCTTTCATTGAACTTCTACCCCTTTGTATATGTTCGTTTGCCACAACATCGTTGGTGTGGACTTCATCACTACATCTTTAGTTCTACTACAATTCCCGGGCCCCCGCCCGTTGTGTCGCTAAGTGTTGCGGGGGCGCCGGGAATTTGTCATTGCTGATGCACAATATTCATTTTTAGGCCAGAATTCCGACGGCGGATTCGGCTGCCACGCGGATCTCGCCCGACGCCACGAGCCGGTCTGCAGCCTCCAGTTCCGGCGACAGGAACCTGTCGGTTCCCGGACCGTCAACCACCTTGCGAAGTGCAGCAAGGACCGCGGTTCCGGCCGGCCCCGGGGTCAGGTCCCCTCCGGACAGCTGGGTCCGCATGTCGATGGCCCGCGCCGAGGTGACCAGCTCGATGGCCAGGACGCGGCGCAGGTTCTCCACGGCTTTCCGGAGCTTGCGTGCCGCGTGCCAGCCCATCGACACGTGGTCCTCCTGCATCGCGGAGCTCGGAATGGAGTCCACCGATGCCGGCACAGCGAGCCGCTTGTTGTCCGAGACCAGGCCGGCCTGCGTGTACTGCGCGATCATCAGGCCCGAGTCGACGCCCGGATCCGAGGCCAGAAATGCCGGCAGCCCGTGTGAACGCGCCGGGTCCAGCATGCGGTCCGTGCGGCGTTCCGCGATGGAGCTCAGGTCCGCCACGGTGATCGCCAGGAAGTCCAGGACATACGCCACCGGGGCGCCGTGGAAGTTGCCGTTGGAGCTGACCCTGCCGTCCGGCAAGACAACCGGGTTGTCGATCGCTGCGGCAAGTTCGCGCGAGGCGACGAGCGCGGCGTGGTCTACGGTGTCGCGGACGGCACCGGCCACTTGGGGTGCACAACGCAAGGAGTAGGCGTCCTGGACCTTGGAGTCGCCCACTCGATGTGACGCCACGATCGGCGAGTTGGACAGGACCCGCAGCATGTTGTCCGCGGAGGCAGCCTGGCCCGGGTGCGGGCGGAGCGCGGCGTGCAGCTCGGGCAGGAACACCTGGTCCGTGCCAAGCAGCGCTTCGACGCTGAGCGCGGCGGTGATGTCCGCCGTCGTCAGCAACTGCCGGATGTCCGCGATGGCCATCAGCAGCATGCCCAGCATGCCCTCGGTGCCGTTGACGAGCGCCAGCCCTTCCTTCTCCGCGAGCGTGACGGGTTCGATCCCGTGTTCGGCAAGCAGTACGGCCACAGGCTCTTCGCCCCGCCCGCCGTAGGTCACGCCGTCGGGGCCCTCCGCTTCACCCTCGCCCATCAGCACCAGGGCGCAGTGGGACAGCGGGGCGAGGTCGCCGGAGCAGCCGAGCGAACCGAATTCGCGGACCACCGGGGTGATGCCGGCGTTCAGGACATCCACCATGGTCTGCAGGACCACGGGGCGGACGCCGGTGCGGCCGGAGGCGAGGGTCTTGGCGCGCAGGAACATGATGCAGCGGACCACTTCGCGTTCCACGGCGGGGCCCATGCCGGCGGCGTGGCTGCGGATCAGGGACTTCTGCAGCTGGGTGCGCAGCTCATTGGGGATGTGCCGGTTGGCCAGTGCCCCGAAGCCGGTGGAGATGCCATAGGCCGGGATTTCACTGTGGGCCAGGTCGTCGATGTGGGCGCGGACCTTGGCGACGGTGTCCAGGGCCTCCTGGGAGATGGTCACCTTGGCGTCGTGGCGGGCGACGGCGACGACGTCCTCGGGGGTGACGCCGCTGGAACCGAGGGTGACGGTGAGCGGTGCTTGCGTCGGGGCATTGGCTGTGATGGTCATGATTCCTACTTCTGGGGATCGATTGCTCCGCAAGCGCCCTTTTGGCGGCCCAAAACGGCGGTTACGGAGCAATCGATGTGGATTTGGGGCTGGTTAGCGGGCTTCGGATGCTGTCTCTGGGGCCACGCGGACAGGGTTCCCTGGCCGAGCTTGCGAAGTTAGGGAGTCCGTGGGGAGCATGGGGATGCGGACGCCGCGTTCTTTGGCGACCTCGAGGGCGCGGTCGTAGCCGGCGTCGACGTGGCGGATGACGCCCATGCCGGGGTCGTTG
>NZ_JAVDRQ010000003.1:0-470139 GCF_031454875.1 Arthrobacter oryzae | reverse complement strand
GCGTTTAGTGCCGCCCCGCCCCCGCCGCCCGCCCCCCCCGGGGGGGCCGGCGCCGCGGGGCCCTCCCCCCAAATACAAAACCCCACCCCCACCGGGGGGGGGGCTCAACCCTTGGTCCCCCGCCCGCCGTCGTACTTTTCCATCGAGTGCTCCGTAGGCGCCCTTTTCAGCGGTCAAAAGGGCCGTTACGGAGCAATCGATTCAGGATTCAGGACTCCCAGACGATTTCGTCGTCCACCACGCCGTCCTCGTCAGCGGACGCAACCAGCACTTCGTCGGTGAAGTGTTCGCCCAGCGTGAAGTCGAGGACAAAGTAGCGTTCCGGCTGGCCGGGGTAGATGCCCACATGGCCAAGTTTCAGGGCCTTCAGGAACACGGCGTTGGTCAGCTGGCTCCTGTCCTCCACGCCGAACACCTTCCTGAGGTGCTCGTCCTTGATGGCATTGCAGTGGAAGTGGCGGTACTCCTGCGGGCTGGTGCCTTCCTGGTCCAGCTCCTCGGCGATCATGTCCCGCACCTGGTCCACCAGCTCGGGCAGGTACCGCAGCCGGTAGTCCACCTTGTGCATCGCCGCCTCGTCGAAGTGGTCATGCGCGTTGATGTTCAGGTCCAGCTCAACCGGCTGGCCGGCCAGCTCATGTTTGGCGGCGATGTTATGGTCCCGGCCGTGGTTGAGCTCGATCTCTCCAAAGTGCCGGCTGAGTACCTTGTTCATATCTTCAACATAGACCCGAAAAGCGGAGCATTCCAGCATCGGGGATTTTTTATCTGGGACAGTCCCCGGGCGGGGTCCCCGCGCGGGTACATTGATCGGATGCACACCGCTGCCGCCGCCGTCGCCAGATCCCGCCAGCTTTTCGACGGCGGGACCACCCGTCCGCTGGCCTGGCGCCTGGAACAGCTGCGGAATCTGCGCAGGATGCTGACTGACCGCGGTGAGGATTTTGCCGTCGCGCTGCGCAGCGACCTGGGCAAGCACCGGAGCGAATCGCAGCTGACCGAAATCGGCTACGTCACCGCCGAAGCCGCCCACCTCGAGCGCCACCTGGCCGCCTGGCTGCGGCCCCGCCGGGTCGATGTGCCGGTCGCCGTGCAGCCGGCCAAGGCATGGACCGAGCTGACTCCGCTCGGAGTTGTGCTGGTCATCGGCCCCTGGAACTACCCGGTCCAGCTGACCCTCGCGCCGCTGGCGGGAGCCCTTGCCGCGGGCAACACCGTGGTCCTCAAACCGAGCGAGCATGCCCCGGCCACATCCGCCGCCCTGGCCCGCTGGGTGCCCGAGTACCTGGGTGGCGCCGCCGAGGTGGTGGCCGGAGGCATCCCGGAAACCACGGCCCTGCTCGCGGAACGTTTCGACCACATTTTCTTCACCGGCGGGCAAAACGCCGCCCGCGCGGTCATGCGGGCGGCGGCCGAACACCTGACGCCGGTAACCCTGGAACTGGGAGGCCGGTGCCCGGCCTATGTCGACGGCACCACTGACCTGGCGACCACCGCCAGGCGAATCGCCTGGGGCCGGTTCGTGAACGCCGGGCAGACGTGCGTAGCGCCTGACCATGTGCTGGCCACGCCCGAGGTGCTGGACGCCCTCGAACCGCAGCTGGTCCAGACCATCACCTCAATGTTCGGGACGGACCCGTCGGCCAGCGGCTCCTATGGCCGGATCGTTGACCACCGGCACTTCGACCGGCTGGCGGAACTGGCTGACGGAAGTACGGTGGTCCACGGCGGCCAGCGGGACCGGGCCAGCCGGTATTTTGCGCCGACGCTGCTGCGCCCCCGGCCCGGCGATGCGGTCCTCGGCGAGGAAATCTTCGGCCCGCTGCTCCCGCTGGTACCCGTCACCGGAAGGGACGAGGCCATCAGCATGATCAATGCCGGTCCCAAGCCCCTCGCCGTCTATGTATTCAGCGGCGATGACAACGTCCGCGGATCCTTTACGGAGAAGACGTCCTCCGGTGCCCTGGCTTTCGGGGCGCCGGCGGCGCACGCCGCTGTCCCGGGGCTCCCGTTCGGCGGGGTCGGCGCAAGCGGCATGGGGGCCTACCACGGCGAACATTCCGTGCGGACGTTCTCCCACGAGCGGGCCACCCTTGACAAACCGATGTGGCCGGACACCATTGGGCTGGCCTATCCGCCGTACGGCATGGCTAAGGACAAGCTGGTGACCGCGCTCCTGTCCCTAGCCGTCCGCTCCCGGGGCCGCTAATCCTATCGGCTGGCGCCCAGGCTGTGCAGGGTATCGGCCAGGAGTTCGACGAACAGCTGGACCCTGGCAGTCTGCTTGTCATTGATCAGCAGGGCGAAGACGTTCCTGGCCAGCCTGATCTCCGGAACGTCAAGGACCACCACCCCCGCAGGCCGGTGCAGCAGGGCAAGTTCGGGAACCAGCGCGGCGCCGAGCCCAGCGGCGGTCATTTCAAGGCTGGCATGGAAGTCATCGCTGTAGGCAACGACCCTCGGGTGCAGATTGCAGCTGGCGAACAGCCGCTCAATCACCGTCGCGTCGCTGGTGCCCGGGTGATGGACTATCCACGGCATATCCGACAGATGATCCGCCGCCACCTTGGCCTCGGCGCGGAAACCCCAGGCCGCGGGCAGCACCACGCGGAAGTTGTCGTCGCCGATCCACTGGCGGTTCACGGTGTGGGGCCACGCGAGCCCGGACTGGCCCACCTGGTAGACCAGGGCAACATCCAACTCGCCCCCGGTGCGCAGGCCCTGGATTGTCTGCGCCGGCTCGGCCACGGAGACCCGGAGGTCGATGCCGAGCTTCTTCCATGCAGGGTTCCGCAGGATCAGCGGCAGGACGTAGGTGGCCAGGCTGGGAAAGATGCCCAGCCTAAGCTCCTGGCTGGTGGCATCGTGGGTCCTGGACGCCGCCGCCATGAGGGCCTCGATGTCCGTCAGGACCTTGGCGGCATGCCTGGTCATCACCAGGGCGGCTTCGGTGGGGTGGATGCTCCGGGCCGAGCGCTGGAAGAGATCCACACCGGTATCGCGCTCCAGCGCTGACATCTGCTGGGAGACGGCGGAGGCCGTGTAGCCGAGCCGGCTGGCCGCCGCTGCAAATGAGCCCAGCCGGGTGACCTCCACCAGCGTCCGCAAATGAACAGGGTTGATCAATTGTTGCCCTTCGCCTTCGGAAATCCCGCTTCATTGTGGCATACCCGCCCGGAGGCCCCGGAACCCGCCGTCCCGGGGCCGTGTCCGTGGCGGAGAACCGCGTTAAAGCACCCGGCCGGAATTAGTACTCATCCGGGAGCCCATCGGTGACGAATTGAACATAAGACGATCCATCAGGATGATGCAGGCCGAGCCAACAGGAGCAGATCAGTGTCGCATGCAGCAACGATTCCGGACGGCCGGCGGGTAGCCGTCATTGGCAGCGGCGTGGCGGGACTGACCGCGGCCTATGTCCTGAACCAGCGGGACAGCGTGACTCTATTCGAGGGGGACTCCCGGCTGGGCGGACATGCCCACACCCACGACGTGAAGCAGTCGGACGGCCCGGACCTCAGCGTGGACACAGGCTTCATCGTGCACAACGAACGCACCTACCCCACTCTGCTGCGGCTCTTCGCTGAGCTGGGCGTTGAGACGCAGGACTCCGAGATGAGCATGTCCGTCCGCTGCGACGGATGCGGACTGGAATATGCCGGTGCCCGTGCCAAGGGCCGGGGCATCATTCCCCGGCCCTCCACCCTGCTGCGCGGACGATACCTGCTGATGCTGCTGGAAGTGACTCGGTTCCATCGCCGCGCCCGCGCCCTGCTGGCCAAGGAACAATCAGCCGCAGGCAGCAGCACGGGTGCCGGTGCGGACGGCATGACGCTGGCAGATTTCCTGGCCCGGGAGAAATTCAGCCGCTATTTCGTTTCGCACTTCATGACCCCCGTGGTCAGCGCGGTGTGGTCCTGCGATCCCGCCACCGCGCTGGCTTACCCGGCACGCTACCTGTTTACCTTCCTCGCCCACCACGGCCTTCTGGGTGTTACGGGCTCGCCGCAGTGGCGGACCGTGACCGGCGGGTCGCGTGCCTACGTGGATAAGTTGGCCGCCACGCTCCCGGACGTCCGGCTCGCCACGCCGGTCACCTCCGTTCGCCGCCATGCGGAGGGGGTCGACGTGACCACCCCGCACGGCCGGGAGAGCTTCGACGCCCTCGTGATCGCCACCCATCCCGGGCAGGCGCTGCAGATGCTCGCCGACGCCTCCGCGGCTGAGAGAGACGCGCTGGGGAACATGCCCTACTCCGTCAACCAGACTGTGTTCCACCGCGACGAGGCTGTCCTGCCGTCCAGCGGCAATGCCAAGGCGTCCTGGAACTACCGGCTGCCGTCCTGCGACGCCCGGCCGGATAAGGTCCTGGTCAGCTACGACATGACGCGCCTGCAGCGGCTCGCCCCTGCCGACGGCGGACGCTACATCGTGAGCCTGGGGGAGTCCGAGCTCATCGCCGACGCGACCGTCCTGGACCGGATGGTTTACGAGCATCCGCAATACACGCCCGAGTCGCTGCGGGCCCAGCAGCAGATCCTGGCCCTGGGGGACGGGCGCCTGGCCTTCGCCGGCGCCTACCACGGCTGGGGTTTCCACGAGGACGGCGCACTCTCCGGAGTCAAAGCTGCAGCCCGGCTCGGACGTAGCTGGGAGCAGCCGGCCGCGGCGGCACCACTTGAGGGTGCCGCCGCGGAGGGAGCCTGATGACTACCCGGGCGGCCATCTACCGCACCTCCATCGCCCACGTCCGCCGCACGCCACTGCACAATGCGTTCACGTACCGCAGCTACAGCTGGTACGTCGACGTCGACCGTCTCCCGTCAGTGCCCTGGCCGCTCCGGCCGCTGGCGGATTTCCGCGTCTCGGACCACCTTGGGGACCCGGAAGGCTCGTTCCGGGGCAACGTGGAACGGTTCCTGCGAACCCGGGGGATAGAACCCGACGGCGGCAGGATCACCATGCTGGCCAGTGCACGGGTGTTGGGCCACGTCTTCAACCCCCTCAGCCTGTTCTGGTGCCACGACACTGCAGGGAACCTGCGCTGCGTCGTCGCCGAAGTGCACAACACCTACGGTGAGCGGCACTGCTACCTGCTTGAAACGGACGACGCCGGCCGGGCCAGTGTTCCGAAGGCGTTCTATGTGTCGCCGTTCAACGACGTCGAAGGCCAGTACCGGATGAAACTGCCGGAACCGGGGGAACGGCTCGCAGTTTCCATCGTGCTGGAGCGCGAAGGGCACAAGCCTTTCATTGCCACCGTTGACGGCGAACGCCGTGAGGCTTCCGTTCCGAACATCCTCGCCGCCGCGCTCGCCGTTCCGCTGGCACCGCTGCGCGTCTCGGCGCAGATCCGGTGGCAGGGCATCAAGCTTTGGGCGCGCCGGCTGCCCCTCATCAAACGACCACACCACCCCTCACAGGAGGCAGTTCAGTGACCATGACCGAAACGACCGGATCCGCCGCAGGACAGCCTGCGAACCAGGGTTTCACCAAGGCCCGGACCGGCCTCGCCCCCGACAGCACTCTTCCCTATACCGTTCCCCAACCGCCTGCCGTTATCGACGCGGAAGTGTGGCCGAGCATCGCCACGGTACCCACGAGCCTCAAGGTGCTGGTGGCCGGCCGGGCCGCCGATGCCATCTTCAAAGCCGCTGTGCGGAGGCTTCCGCTCGAAGTCCGCTACCCGGACGGGACAGTCCTTGGCAGGGCAGCCGTGCCCGGCCAGACCTACCCGGTCATGACCATGAACCGCCCGGAGGCCTTTGCTGCCCGGCTTGGCGACGGCGGACTGATCGGTCTGGGGGAGTCCTACATGGCAGGAGACTGGGACGCCGACGACCTCACCGCGGTCATGGAGGTCTTCGCAGCGCGCGTCGGGACGCTCGTGCCGGAGCCGCTGCAGAAACTGCGGGCGCTCTACCTCCCACGCCAGCCCCGCCGGGAACGCAACACCGAACAGAACACCCGCTCGAACATCTCCCGGCACTATGACCTCTCCAATGAGCTGTTTGCCTCTTTCCTGGACAGCACCATGACGTACTCCAGCGCACTCTTTCCGGAAAGCGGCGACGCCCTGCGAACGGTTGCCTGGGACGGCTTCGCCGCCGCGCAGCAGGCGAAGATCGACCGGCTGCTGGACAAAGCCGGCGTCGGGCAAGGGACGCGGGTCCTGGAAATCGGCACCGGCTGGGGCGAACTCGCCCTTCGGGCGGCTGCACGCGGCGCCACCGTCTACTCCGTCACGTTGTCCAGCGAACAGCAGGAACTCGCCCGCCAGCGCGTGGCGCAGGCCGGCTACGCGGACTCCGTCACCATCGAGCTCAAGGACTACCGGGCAGTGGAAGGCGAGTACGACGCCGTCGTGTCGGTCGAAATGATCGAGGCCGTCGGCTACGAGTACTGGGCCACGTACTTCCAGACGATTGAGCGCGTCCTTGCCCCCGGCGGCAAGGTGGCCATCCAGGCCATCACCATCGCCCACGACCGGCTGATCGCCACCCGGACAAGCTACACCTGGGTGCATAAGTACATCTTCCCCGGCGGTGTCATCCCGTCCGTCCGGGCCATCGAGGAGATCACCGAGAAGCAGACCGGGCTCCGTGTCCGCGAACGCCTGGCCATGGGCGACCACTACGCACAGACCCTGCGCCTGTGGGAGGAGCGGTTCATGTCCCGCGCCGAGGAGGTGGCGGCCATGGGCTTCGACGCGGTCTTCCAACGGATGTGGCTCTTCTACCTGTGCTATTGCCGGGCCGGCTTCGAGACGGGATACCTGGACGTCCAGCAGATTGTCCTGGACCACGCAGCGTCCAGGCGTGCTGCCGACTGTGCCCCCGCCAGCCCGCGACCGTAGGTCCGCGCAATCTAGTTCCCTTCATCACATCAGGGGCCCTGAAGAAGCGTTCAGGGCCCCTTCCGTGTGCCCCGCGACACGCATTCGGCACCGCCGCGACACGCCGTCCACCACACGACACGCAGGGGATTAAATGTGGCTAAGTACTCCACAGGGTGTGGATTTCGTCCGCGAAAACAGCAGAAACACGGACATTTTTCAACCCATGGCCTGTGGATTAACGGTGCATTAAATGACATACTTGTAATACATCATCTTGGGGTTCGTTCGAGGCGCTTGCACTACATGTAGTATCGACATACAGATTGACCGGGGCATCTGCGTCAGACAACAACATGCATATAGGCTGCCTGGGCAGCCACCGGCGAGACCAGTATTCGGACATGGATTCCAGTTCGGCAGGGCTCGCGGAAAACGAAGAGCAATGACTTCAACAAAGGGGACAGGGACCATGACCGTAACGGTTTACACGAAGCCGGCCTGTGTTCAGTGCAACGCAACCTACCGTGCACTGGACAAGAAGGGCATCACCTACCAGAGCGTCGACATCTCGCAGGATGCGGATGCACTCGAGCGCCTCAAGGCCCTGGGCTACATGCAGGCTCCCGTTGTGGTCACCGAACAGGACCACTGGTCCGGATTCCGTCCGGACAAGATCGAGGAACTGGCACTGGCTGCCGCCTCCTCCGTGGCGTAGGGCAATCTTCCCACCAACAACACAGGCGAGGTGACTCCCGTGGCAGCACTGGCATTGGCCGATGCTCCCCTTGGAGCTCAGGCCGTCAACACGACCCAAAGCCAACTCATCTATTTTTCCTCGGCATCCGAGAACACCCGGCGCTTCATTGAGAAGCTCGGCCGGGACGCAGCCCGGATTCCCCTGCATCAGCGTGAAACTGAGCTTGTCGCCACTGCGCCCTTCGTCCTGGTGGTTCCCACCTACGGCGGGACCGGCGGCGAAGGCTCAGTGCCGAAACAGGTGATCCGGTTCCTCAACAACCCGCAGAACAGAAAACTGATCCGCGGGGTGATCGGCGCAGGAAACACAAATTTTGGGGACAACTTCTGCATGGCCGGCGACATCATCGCCTTCAAATGCCAGATACCGCACCTCTACCGCTTCGAACTCATGGGGACGCCTGACGACGTCCGCCTGGTAAATCAAGGATTGGACAAGTTTTGGACACTACTGTCTCAGACACAGAAGTAACCATGCCCGCCGCAGAGAAGCCCCCGCTGCCTGCTGCCTACAAGGGCCTGGGTTACCACGAGCTGAACGCCATGCTGAACCTGTATGGACCGAACGGCGAGATCCAGTTCGAGGCGGACCGCGAGGCCGCGCACCAGTACTTCCTGCAGCACGTTAACAACAACACCGTGTTCTTCCACGACCTGGAAGAGAAGCTCGACTACCTCGTGAAGAACCAGTACTACGAGCGCGAGACCCTCGACCAGTACACGATGAACTTCATCCGCGAGCTCTACAACCGCGCATACAAGAAGAAGTTCCGCTTCGAAACCTTCCTGGGTGCCTTCAAGTTCTACACGTCCTACACGCTCAAGACGTTTGACGGCAAGCGCTTCCTGGAGCGCTACGAGGACCGCGTCTGCATGGTGGCGCTGCACCTGGCCCGCGGCGACGAGCAGCTCGCCCTGCAGATGGTGGACGAGATCATCGAGGGCCGCTTCCAGCCGGCCACGCCCACGTTCCTGAACGCCGGCAAGCGCCAGCGCGGCGAGCTGGTCTCCTGCTTCCTGCTCCGCATCGAAGACAACATGGAGTCGATCGGCCGCTCCATCAACTCCGCCCTGCAGCTGTCCAAGCGCGGCGGCGGCGTGGCGTTCGCGCTCACCAACATCCGCGAAGTCGGTGCCCCGATCAAGCAGATCGAAAACCAGTCCTCCGGCGTCATCCCCGTGATGAAGCTCCTCGAGGACAGCTTCTCCTACGCCAACCAGCTCGGTGCCCGCCAGGGTGCCGGCGCCGTGTACCTGCACGCCCACCACCCGGACATCTACCGGTTCCTGGACACCAAGCGGGAAAACGCGGACGAGAAGATCCGCATCAAGACCCTTTCACTCGGCGTCGTGATCCCGGACATCACCTTCGAGCTGGCCAAGCGCGACGAGGACATGTACCTGTTCTCCCCGTACGACGTCGAACGCGTCTACGGCATGCCGTTCTCCGACGTCTCGGTCACCGAGAAGTACTACGAGATGGTGGACGACTCCCGGATCAAGAAGACCAAGATCAAGGCGCGCGAGTTCTTCCAGACTCTCGCCGAGATCCAGTTCGAATCCGGCTACCCGTACATCATGTTCGAGGACACCGTGAACCGGGCCAACCCGATCGACGGCAAGATCATCATGTCCAACCTGTGCTCGGAGATCCTCCAGGTTTCGCAGCCCACGACGTACCACGATGACCTCTCCTACGACGAGACCGGAAAGGACATCTCCTGCAACCTGGGCTCGCTGAACATCGCGAAGACCATGGATTCGCCGGACTTCGGGCTGACCATCGAGACGGCCATCCGTTCACTCTCGGCCGTGTCCGACATGTCCAACATCACTTCGGTACCGTCCATCGCGAAGGGCAACGACCAGAGCCACGCCATCGGCCTGGGCCAGATGAACCTGCACGGGTACCTGGCCCGCGAGCGGGTCCACTACGGTTCCGAAGAGGGCCTGGACTTCACCAACATCTACTTCTACTCGGTGGTGTTCCACGCGGTCCGCGCCTCCAACCTGCTGGCTATCCAGACGGGTCAGACCTTCGGCGGGTTCGAGAAGTCCAAGTATGCGTCGGGCGAGTTCTTCGACAAGTACACGGAGCAGGAATGGGTGCCGCAGACCGCGAAGGTAGCGGAGCTGTTCAAGAACATCCACATCCCCACACAGGATGACTGGCGCGAGCTGAAGGCTTCCGTCATGGAGCACGGCATCTACAACCAGAACCTGCAGGCCGTTCCGCCGACGGGCTCGATCAGCTACATCAACAACTCCACCTCCTCGATTCACCCGGTGGCGTCCAAGATCGAAATCCGCAAGGAAGGCAAGCTGGGCCGCGTGTACTACCCGGCGCCGTACCTGACGAACGACAACCTGGAGTACTACCAGGACGCGTACGAGATCGGCTACGAGAAGGTCATCGACACCTACGCCGCAGCCACCCAGCACGTGGACCAGGGCCTGTCCCTGACGCTGTTCTTCAAGGACACCGCCACCACGCGCGACATCAACAAGGCCCAGATCTACGCCTGGAAAAAGGGCATCAAGACCATCTACTACATCCGTCTCCGCCAGCTCGCGCTGGAAGGGACCGAGGTTGAGGGCTGCGTCAGCTGCATGCTGTAGCAACCGCCACCGGTTGAGTACGACGGCGGGCGCCCGCCCGCCGTCGTCACTCCAAATGGCTTCGGCTGGGAAACAGAAATAGGGCCGGATGTTGGAGCATCCGGCCCTAAATAATTCTGACTCCGCAGTCGGACAAAGGTCCGGTGCAAAGTTTCTAGCTAATGAATACAGAGACTGTAGCACGATTTCGGAGACGCCATCAGCCAGATGGCGGGTGGACCCGTAGGACGTGATCACGCCACTAGATACGGCATTAGCTCCACCGAAAGGAGTCTGGTTCGATGAGCTACGACTCTTGTCAGGATCCTCGTTCGGAACGCCGCAAGGCGGACGGCGACGAGAATTCTGACGATGGATGTATGACCTGCGGCGGGCCCGAACCCTGCTTGCGGTCTTACCACTAGGATCACTGAATTAGAGGAGGACCGGGGCTAGAGCAGGCCAGCATGATTGGTGAACTCGGGCTCCGGTCCCAAAAACAGTCGCAGAAGGCATGAGTACGGCGGCGGGTGGCGATTCCCCGTCGTAGGCTTAACGTAAACAAGAACCCAACTTTTTAGGGGATGACATGACCGAAAAGGTCAAGCTGCTTAGCCACGTCGAGGCGATCAACTGGAACCGCATCCAGGACGACAAGGACGTGGATGTCTGGAACCGCCTGGTCAACAACTTCTGGCTGCCGGAGAAAGTGCCGCTGTCCAACGACGTTCAGTCGTGGGCAACGCTGACCCCGGACGAGCAGCAGCTCACCATGCGCGTCTTCACGGGCCTGACCCTCCTGGACACCATCCAGGGCACGGTCGGCGCAGTTTCCTTGATTCCGGACGCCCTCACCCCGCATGAGGAGGCCGTCTACACGAACATCGCCTTCATGGAGTCCGTGCACGCGAAGAGCTACTCCTCGATCTTCTCCACACTGGCCTCCACCAAGGAGATCGACGAGGCATTCCGCTGGTCCACCGAGAACGAGAACCTTCAGAAGAAGGCCCAGATCGTCATGGACTACTACCAGGGCGACGATCCCCTGAAGCGCAAGGTGGCCTCCACGCTGCTGGAGAGCTTCCTGTTCTACTCCGGCTTCTACCTGCCGATGTATTGGTCCTCACGGGCCAAGCTGACGAACACGGCCGACCTGATCCGCCTGATCATTCGTGACGAAGCTGTGCACGGCTACTACATCGGCTACAAGTTCCAGAAGGGACTGGAGAAGGTCTCCGAGGAGAAGCGCCAGGAGATCAAGGACTACACCTTCGAACTGCTCTTCGAGCTCTACGAGAATGAAGTCCAGTACACGCACGACCTCTACGACTCCGTTGGCCTGGCCGAGGACGTCAAGAAGTTCCTGCACTACAACGCCAATAAGGCGCTCATGAACCTGGGCTACGAAGCCATGTTCCCGGCCTCCGTCACCGACGTGAACCCGGCCATCCTGTCGGCGCTGTCCCCGAATGCTGACGAGAACCACGACTTCTTCTCGGGCTCGGGTTCGTCGTACGTCATCGGCAAGGCTGTCAACACCGAGGATGATGACTGGGACTTCTAGTCTCCTTCCATGCCAAAGCTGGCCCTGCACGGTACGTCGTGCGGGGCCAGCTCTGTTTAGCACCCAAAAGGTCGATCAGACACATTGCGGCACGAAGGCGTCCGGGCGCAAGTCATCCAGCCCCCGGACCGGAGCCGCCCCTCCAATCTTCAGTCCTGTACCGCTCGTCCGGCGATGGCGAGGGACAGGTGTCGGGGAAGGCGCTGGGCCATCCCGGCAAGCACCCGGTTTCCCCAGCCGGAGACGACGCTTACGGGTGTAGTGGGGCGATCAAGAGCGCGCAGGGCAGTGTCGATGACCTCGCTGGCGCTCTGCAGCCGGCCGACCGCTGCCGCCTGGCTCCCGAGTACATCGAAGAATTCAGTACGGGTGGCTCCCGGGCAGAGCGCGAACACCCGGAGGCCCGAGTCCTTCGTCTCGTGTGCCAACGCTTCCGTGAAGCTCAGGACGAAGGCCTTGCTTGCTCCGTAGACCGCCATTCCAGGCACCGGCTGAAATGCTGCAGTGCTGGCCACGTTGATGAGTGCGCCCTTTCCCGTGGAGAGCATCTCCGGGAGGAATGCCCGCGTGGTGTCGACGAGCGCAGCCACGTTCAGGGAAATCTCGGAGGCGATGACCGTAGGGTCCTCCTCGACCAACGGGCTGCGAGTGCCGAAACCCGCGTTGTTGATGAGGGTGTCGATGCGGATGCCCCGGTCCGTGAGCTCTTCGTGGATCTCGGCTCCGGCTCCCGGACGGCTCAGGTCCTTGGAGAGCGTCGTTACTGAAATGCCGTGGGCGTCGCGCAGCTTCCGGGCGACTTCCTCGAGCCTCTCGGTCCGCCGTGCGGTCAGCACAAGGTTGGCCCCGCGCGCTGCAAATCGTGCCGCAAACTCGGAACCGAGCCCGGAGCTCGCTCCTGTGATCAGTGCCGTGGTTCCGGTGTAGGTCATGGTCATATCGAATCCGTTCCGCCTCGCGGCTGTTTATGTAGCCAATGGCAACATAGTAGGCAGTGACACCATTGTTGTCAACGACTACATACTGGTTATACTGGTCGCATGACCGATCTGCCCTATCACCACGGCAAACTCCGCGAGGCGTTGCTCGCCCGCGCCACGGAAATTATCGAAGGCGTGGGGGTGGAAGGACTTTCGCTACGGCAACTCGCACGTGACCTGGGGGTTAGCCACGCGGCGCCGGGAAAGCACTTCCGTGACAAACAGGCGCTTCTCGATGGCCTTGCCCTTGACGGCTTCCGTAGCATGAACGCCCGGATAACGGCAGCATCTGAAGCTGATGGAGACCATCGTGCACGTTTTGTCCGGATCGCCCAGGCCTACGTGGACTTCGCGGTCTCCCATCCGGTCCTTTTGACCGTAATGCACTCAACCAAGCATCATCCTGATGCCAGCGATGAACTGCGGAACATCGGCGAAGACGGCATACGGATCGCAAGGGCACTCATCGCGGAGGCCCAGGATGCAGGGGAGTTGGCCTCGGGCGACGTCGAGAGTCTCGCGCTTGTATGCTTCGTCAGTCTTCATGGAGCGGCACTGCTGGCAGCGGGCAACCTCCTCGATGGAGCATCCGTGGACGACTTGACCTTCGCGACAACCGAGCTGCTGTGGGCAGGAATGGTCGCAGGCGTGCCCGCCCCCGCCGAAACTCGGGACGGGACTTCCGGTCGGCGGCTCAGGTGAGCGTGTACACCCGGCGGGCGTTGTCGTGTGCGGTCAGTTGCACAATCTTGCGGGCGTCGGCCTCTGAACAGTCGTCGTCGATCCATCCGCCGACTACTTTGGTGATCGCGTTGCGCCATAGTCTCGCTCCGAGGTAGTGAAGTTCGGCTGGGCCGAATGCGTCGGAGGAGTAGAGGATTTTCGTGAAGGGGGCCAGCTCGAGGGATCGGGCCACCAGGTCCGGGCTCCGTGACCCGGTGAAGTTCACGGCAAGGCCCACATCGAGATAGACGTTTTCAAAGGCATGGGCCAAATAGCCGGCCTCGCGCTCGAATGGATAGCAGTGGAGCAGCATGATCGGAGTGTCCCGGACTTCGGGTGCCCTGAGAAAGTCCAGGAGGTACAGGGGATTGGTTTTGTGGAGATCCAGGTCGCGATCGCCGAAACCGACATGGAACTGCAGTGGAAGCTTCATCGACACCGCCGTATGGATCCCGTGGGCAATGAGCGTCACGTCCGTGAGCTTCGCATTGGTGCCGGCGCGCAGGTCCTCCTGCCAACGGCGGGCGGCTTCAGTGACCGCAGCCGGGGCCGGTCGGCTGAGATTCCGGTCGAATCCTGCGCGGTAGGCGAGGACAGTTTTGACGCCCACAGCGCCTCGGGTGAGGTCGTGAAGCCGCTGACCGAACTCGTCGACATAATCTGCGGGATTGGCAATCTCCTGGATCAGCGACTCTGCGACCACTTCCAGGCGAACGATCTCGTGGATTCGCCCACCGGAGACGGCGGCCATTCCGGCCGGGCCGAAGTGGGCGTCGGATTTGAGTCCTGTATCGATAAGCCAGTCACTCACGCCGGCAGCGCGGGTCATGCGCCGACTGACCTCAAGTTCTCCGAGCTCGGAGCGCCGGCTCCAGTATTCCGCCGGTGAGGCGTGCCGTGGCAGATCAAGAATGGGGCTGCACCAGCGTCGGATGGCGAGCCCGATTTGCGTGTTGTAGGTGTCCTCGGGGTGGGCCAGCGGTTCGTTGTTCCCCTCATTGAGCGCGTTCTGAAAGCGAGCCTCATCACTGTCGGAGTGAAACGCACCATGCACGTGGTGATCGATCAGGCTGACTTGTTCTACAAAGTCCGGGAAGGCGCCGCCCGCCATTAGATCGACCAGGCAAGCCGAAAGCGCTGGGCAAGCTCATCCGGCGCGAGTTCCGCGAAGGCCCGCTGTTCATAGCGCCGGACGGCCACAGTGGCATCGACGATGGCATCTCCAAGAAGCCCCCGTGCCAGGCGTGACTTGTCCAGTGTGTCGATGATGGCGGTGGGGGAGTCGGAAAGCAGACGGACGTCGGCCCGGTGCCGTTCCTCTGCGGAGAGCCGTCCCGGGTCACCCGGGATCTCTGCCGGAAGCTTGCGCCCGCTGCGGATGCCGTCAAGGGCGAGTGCCAGGATGGCTGCGGAGGCCAAGTACACGTTTGCCGACGGGTCGATGATTTTCACCTCGACGTTGGCTCCGTGCGGATTGCTCTTGCCCTCGTTCAGAAAGCGCACTGACGCTTCCCGGTTTTCCAGACCCCAGCATAAGTAGGCGCCCGACCACGTGCCGGGTGCCAGCCGGCTTCCGGACAAAATTGACCCTGTGAGGAAACCCTGGATGTCGGGGAGTCCTGCGATTATGCCTCCGATGGCTGCTCCTCCCTCGCCGGAGATGCCGTGTGGTCCAGTGCCGGCGGAAAAAAGCGGCTGGCCGTTCTTTTGCAGCGAAAGATGCTGGTGGGCACCGTTTCCGACGGTGCCGGGAAAGGGCGTGGGGGAAAACGAGGCCTGCATGCCGTGGGCCCTGGCGACGATGCCAACAATGATCCTGGCAACGACCGCAGTGTCCGCTGCTTCAACGGGCGAGGCAGGGGGAAGGGAAAACTCGAACTGATTTCTGCCGTACTCGGCGTGGATCTGCTCCAGAGGAATGCCGGCCTGGTTCATCGCGGCAAGCAGGTCATCGAGGAAATCCGATCGATCCAGAAGGCCCGTTGCCCCATAGGGAACCCAGGGCGTGGTTTCCAGCGCTGAACCGTCCGGGGACGTGAGGAAGAATTCAAGTTCGTGGCCGACGAGTGCCTTGTATCCGGCCGTGCCCAGACGGCCGTCGACGTCGGAGAGAAGGCCGCGGGCGCAGGCCGGAGAGGCGGCTCCGTCTTGTTCGAAGAGGCTGGCCGGTGCCCACGCCCGGCGTCCTTGCAAAACACGGACTCCTGTGATGTCGATTTTGAGGCGCATATCACCTACGGGGGTGATGGTGTCCGTGAATGCTATCCCGCCGTCGATGGTGAAGACGTGCCACACGGGGGCAGCGCCCATCCCCGATTGGTTGAAGATTCCGAGCCGGGCCAACGGGACGCTCTTAGCCAGCGTGATTCCCGAAGCATTCACCACCGTGCCGATCACGGTACGGACGCCGGCCTCTTGGAGATCACTATGTGCCCTTGCCAAGGCGGATTCCTCGGCTGAGGTGATTTGAGTCATACGCCTATCATGCCCTTCCGGCGCGCGATGGGTTCGTGTGGCTTGGTTCAGCGGTGGTGCAACGGAGGTGCACCAGCGGTCATGGAACTATTCAGGGGAACCGGCTGATTCTTCCGATAGCCGGTAGGAGGAGCCCGAGGTGGTCCGTTCCAGGAGCCCGAAGTCGATTATGTAGCGGCGCAGCAGCACGACATCGTCGGTGTAACTGAGGAGCCGTTCGTTGACCTGCTTCTCCGTTAGGTCTTCGCCCGGCTCGATGGCTTGGCTGACGATCCAGGCCAGGAGCTCACGACGTTCCGCCATGTTGGCCGGATACCTTTCGATCCTGCCCAGGCGCATGAACCGAGCCACTCCGGTCTGCGCCTGCCGACGGGGCTGTTGTGTGAGTAGGTCGCGGAAGATGGCTTCAGAAGCCGCCAGCTCGTCGGAAGCATTCCGTTCGACGAGCCCGGACTCAAGCAGGGTGGCGATGGCCCGGGTTCGCCGGCGGTCATTCAGATCAGCAACCACGTCGGGAAGCTTTGCGCCGAGCACTATCTGCGCGTAGGCGGTCCGCGCGTCGTTGTTGGCAAGGGCTGCCACCACTCGCCGCCAGTGCGGTCCGCTCATCCTCGTCCCTTGAGTCACAGCCCTGTCCTCACTCTGCGTCTGCACCGTCTGTGCTGGCCACTGTGCGTGGTTAGCAGGCAAAATCGTAGTCCCGCACGGGCTGCGGCGCACAGGGGTTTGCGGCGGACCTACCTATGCTGCGCGCCGGGACCCGGGGCCTTGAGACCGCGGCGCTGTTCCTGGCAACGGGGGAGCCGTTGAGTAGTAGCTGTGGCCGGTGGGCGTGCTGAACTCTATGGGATGCCGGGGACCCGGCCGCGGCATTGCGTTCCAGCCGGAAATTTCCTTCGTCTGATTGCATGCTTCGCAGAGTCCGGCGGAGTTCCCCAGGTTCGTGTTTCCACCGTTATGCCAAGCGACGATGTGGTCATGATGGCGGATGGGGGCGTCGCAGTACGGCGTACGGCAAGTTTCGTCGCGGATTTGGATAAATCTGCGGTGCTTTACTGGGAAAAGCCGTGCCCGCGAGTCCATGGCCACCAGGTCGCCGGTTCCGGGCGCCGTATACAGCCGACGAAGCCAGATATCGCGGGGATCCCTGCCGGATTCGGTGGCGACGTCAACTCGACCGATTGGGTGGCGGTCTTGTACCCGACTGACGATACCCCGGGCCCAACCGCCAGGCACGACGCCGTAACCGGGCAGACGGGCCGGTTCACTGTCACCCTGAAAGAGTGTTCGGTCGGTCATGATGAGCTGGATCTCAACACCGGAAACGCCGCCGGCGGTACCTGTGGTCCGTTCAACGAGGGCATCGGCCATGATCTGCCCGCGGGAACGCGGGTCACCGTCAGAGCGAACTGTGTCGGCATGCCGACTCAGCGCTGCGTGCACGGCCACGCCTTCGGCTACCGGGAGGAGGGCTGTCAGATAAGCCATCGTGTCCGGGGCAGGGCGGAGACTGACGTGCCGCTCGGTTGCGGCTTTGCTGGCCCGCTGGGTCACGGACCGGGGATCCCTGCGGTAGCAAGCGGCCCGGGCAGCAGCGACGACGCTCCGGTCTCCGGCGCCGGTGAATGTGCCGGCATCTGCGGCGAGCTCTTCGTCGACGGCGCAGCGGTCCGCGGCACTCAGGCACGCCGTTTCCTTGACTAACAACGTTGTGCGCCACTCGCTTAGCTGTCCCGTTTCGAGCGCGGCCATTGTGTGCGGCATCTCCGTCACCAGGGCCTTCGCCAGGCCAAGGAGCCGGCTGCCGCGGGCGGGGGACTCACGCCGGGCCAGGGCAATTTGAGCAGCGATGCCCTGGCCTAGCTCGGACACGGACACTCCATGCTCTGCTTGGGTACGACGCTCTTGGCCATCAAAAGCCACAGCAACCCGGGCCTGAAAGCCGGCTGAGGCAGACTTCAGGTTCTCCAGTCCGCGAAGCTGTTCGATCATCCCGGCACTGGTGGCATCCGGAACCATTGATTCAAGGGCGGCGATAAGATCCCGGATTCCAGCAGCCGCGTCAGCTGCGCGTCTTGGCAAAGCCATCCGTGCCGGTGCTTCCTGGTTGCCGTCCATAGACAAAGTCTTTCAGTGACCCCTGACAATAAGGGGACACACGGAACAAGCTTCATTGGCTCGGCAGGCCCCCCGCCCCCAGCCTCGCCTAGCGCGCCGGCTCACGGCGTCATCGGCCCGCGGAGAACGCGAAGGGCCAAGGCGGCGTCACCATCGATGTCGGCCGTGCCTTCGAGGTTCGACCGCCCCCACAGGCCAAGGTACATGTCGGTCACCGTCGCGGTGACCGATGCCGCGGCATCTCCCGGGCCCACCGTCCAGTTGCCGGCGGACAAGTTGCCGGCCCCGGGCACGTGGAATGAGACGGCCTTCTCCGGCGGCTGCATCCGCTCCAGCCGCAGCTGGCGCGGAGTAAACATGGCCAGGACCTCATCGACGCCGTCGAGCATGAAGTCCGCTCCCAGGTCCGGGGCCGCCTGACCGGACGCCTGGCTGGCGTCGACGAGGTGGATGGCATGTTCGTGTGCCTGGCGCCGAAGCCAGAAACCGGCTGTGCGTGGCGGCGGTCCAAAGTTCCAGCAGGGCCCATCGGGATCGAGAGCCGCCATTATTTCGAAGAAGGGAGCCGTGCCCTCGAGAAACCACTCCGCGGCACCCGAGGTGGGAGGTGCCGGCTCCTCGACGTATTTCCCGCCCAGAACCACTGCGGCTGCCCAGCGTTCAATTGAACCGACATGCCCGAACAGTTGCTCGAGTGTCCAACCGGGGCAGGCCGGAACCGAACGGGACAGCACGTCGTCGGACTGGCGGGCGAGCGCGCTGAGGCTGTCGAGTGAGCCGGCCAGCGCGGCGAGGTAGCGTTCGGGAGCCATGCGTTCGGGGGACATACGACGAGCTTAACGCGCGGCCTGGCTCATCTACCGGGCGGGGTTATGAGCGGGAACGGGCGGCTTCCGAATCCCGGTCGATGCGCACGTCAAAGTCGAGGCCGAGGCCGTTGCCCGCGAGGCGGCGGAGGAGGTAGGCGCGGAGCGCATCATTGGTGGCGGTGTGCGCGCTGTGGATGGCTTCACCGCTGAGCAGGGCGTAGGAGTCCCCGACGTGGAAGACCGTCAGGAAGCAGTCCTCGAGTTCGTCCGTCCGCAGATTGCGGACGATTTCCCGGAAGCTGCCTTCTGAGCCGCTCCTGGGCATGGTTGTCACCGAAAAGGTCACTGTGCTTGGCATTTGCGCTGGTCCTCTGTAGCGTCAGGCCGGGGACCTCCCCCCGGCCTCTATGACAGGCTAGCCGCTGACGTCGGCAGGCATAACCCTTACCGGGGAGTAAGTTGAGGAATTGATCAATTCGGCAACTGGCGCGAGGGGAGCCTTAGGCGGTGCGCGATTCGATGAATTCCCGCAGTGCCACAGGGTCCAGCGGGAGCCCGTGGCTGGTGGCCCAATCGACGCTAAGGCCGCCAATCTCGTCGTGGATCGCGACGCGGGCAAGGCTTACTCCCGGGGTGGAGCAGGCGTACGCATCGCGCACGGCATCATAGAGCGCGCGCTGCTTCCACCGCGATGAGCCCTTGTCGCCGAACACTCCCGGAGCGTCCGAGCCGCCAAACATGGAGTCCGACGACGGGCCTGCCCACCTTCCGCCGGACTTCCCGTCCTTGAGACACATCACTTCCATGAACCCGCTGTAGCTGTCGTAGTCCTGCGCCCAGGGAAGTTCTGATGACCACGCCGTTTGAAGCGTCACTGGCCGGTAGCGGTTGAAGTGAAGCGCCTCGTCAAACTCGATGAATAACCCGTCCCGACACGCAAAGTCCCACACCCCGGCCGTGAACTCAGCATCGTCCCTGACACCACCCAGTGCGCGGTAGACGTCCACGAGGGAGGCACGGACTTCATCGGAGAGCTGCTTCGTGGTGGCCGCCGTCACCCCATGCTCGCGTGGCGTTTCCAGAACGTCGTATCCGGCCGCTGCCAACGAGGCCTTGAAGGCGCTGGCCCGCTTTCCGTGCTTTCCCATGATCGCATCCTAGCGAGCCGGCGCGGCGGCCGGCATCCTGTATTCCCCGCAGGAAGATCTTGCTATCGTCGGTAGTGGACTGCCGGCCTGCGGTACGGCTGGCAAGCCTCTTCCGGCTACAGGACGAAGGTTCATGATGAAGCGCACACGTCTTTCCGCAATCGGCCTCCTTGCCGCAGCTGCACTCGCCCTCGCCGGCTGCGGCTCCGGCTCCACCACCCCGTCCGGCACCTCGCCGGCGGGCGGCGCGGACACGTCGCTGAGCGACGTCAAGAGCGCGGGCGAGCTCAAGATCGGCACGGAAGGCACCTACAAGCCCTTCTCGTTCCATGCCGACGGCAGCGGCGACCTGACCGGCTACGACGTCGAGATCATCACGGCCGTCGCTGAGAAGCTCGGCGTAAAACCGTCCTTCCAAGAGACACAGTTCGACGCCATCTTTGCCGGCCTTGAGGCCAAAAGGTTCGACGTCGTAGCCAATCAGGTCTCGATCACGGACGAACGCAAGGCGAAGTACGAATTCTCGGAGCCGTACACGGTGAGCACCGGCGTCATCGTCACCAAGGCCGATGACAGCAGCGTCAGCTCCTTCGATAGCCTCAAAGGCAAGACCACCGCGCAATCCCTGACGAGCAACTGGTACAAGCTGGCCCAGGAAAGCGGCGCCAATGTGGAGGCGGTGGAGGGATGGGCGCAGGCCGTGACACTGCTGAAGCAGGGCCGCGTCGACGCCACGATCAACGACAAACTGACCTACCTGGACTACCAAAAGACCGCGAAGGACGACGAAATCAAAATAGCGGCCGAGACCACTGACAAGTCGCTCAGCGCGTTCGCGTTCCGCAAGGGTTCAACCAGCCTGACAGAGGCTGTGAACACTGCCCTCGGCGAGCTGCAGGCCGACGGCACACTGACAAAGATTTCGCAGAAATACTTCGACGCCGACGTTTCGAAGTAGCGGTATGGAGGCCCGCGGAGAACGCAGCGTCAGAGCATGACCATCAACTGGGACCTCGTCTGGAGCTCACTTGGCCCCATCCTGATGGGTGCTGTCACGGGCACGATTCCGCTGGCCCTCGCGTCGTTCGGCCTGGGACTGCTGCTGGCCCTGCTGATTGCGCTCATGCGGCTGAGCCGGAATCCGGTTTTTTCCGCCATTGCGCGGATGTACATCTCGGTCATCCGCGGCACACCGCTGCTTGTCCAGCTGTTCGTTATTTTCTATGGGCTTCCATCGATCGGCGTCACCATCAGCCCCTGGCCCAGCGCGATCATCGCCTTCTCCCTCAACGTGGGCGGATACGCGGCCGAGGTCATCAGGGCGGCCATCCTGTCCGTTCCCAAGGGACAGTGGGAGGCCGGACACACCATCGGCATGTCCCGCCGCCAGTCGCTGGTGCGGATCATCCTGCCGCAGGCGGCCCGCGTCTCGGTCCCGCCCCTTTCCAACACCTTCATCAGCCTGGTCAAAGACACGTCGCTGGCATCGCTGATCCTGGTCACCGAGCTGTTCCGCCAGGCGCAGCAGGTTGCCGCCTTCAGCCAGGAGTTCATGCTGCTGTACCTGGAGGCAGCCGTCATCTACTGGGTGGTCTGCCTGGTCCTTGCCGGCGGTCAATCCGCCCTCGAGAAGAGATTGGACCGCTATGTCGCCCACTGAATCCGCACACATTGCGTCGGTGACCCAGGGCTCCGCACTCCTGGCCGTCAGGGGGCTGCGCAAGGCCTTCGGTCATCATGAAGTGCTGAAATCCGTCGACATCGACGTCCGCCGCGGCGAAGTCGTCGCCCTGATCGGGCCGTCGGGGTCGGGAAAAACGACGGTCCTGCGGTGCCTCAACGGACTCGAAATACCCGACGACGGCGTTGTGGACTTTGTCGGGCAGCTCGCCGTCGACTTTTCCGCCGCGGTGTCCAAGAAGCAGCTGGCTGCCTTGCGGGACCGGAGCGCCATGGTCTTCCAGCATTACAACCTCTTCCCGCACAAAACGGTCCTGGAGAACATCATCGAGGGCCCCGTGCAGGTGCAGAGGCGCCCCAAGGCCGAGGCCATCGCTGAGGCAAGGGAGCTTCTGGCCCGGGTCGGGCTGGCTGCCAAGGAGAAGAGCTACCCGTTCGAGCTCTCCGGCGGGCAGCAGCAGCGCGTGGGCATCGTTCGCGCTCTGGCATTGCGCCCGCAGCTCCTGCTCTTTGACGAGCCCACCTCGGCACTGGACCCTGAACTGGTGGGAGACGTCCTCACCGTCATCAAGGAGCTGGCCGACGAAGGCTGGACCATGGTGGTGGTCACCCATGAGCTTGCCTTCGCCCGCCAGGTCGCAGACGAGGTCATCTTCATGGACGGCGGCGTCGTGGTGGAACGCGGACATCCGGATACCGTCCTGCGTGACCCGCGGGAGGAGCGCACGCGGCAGTTCGTGGACCGGCTGCTGAACCCGTTCTAGTAGCCGGCGCCGGACCCCTTGCCGCGTGCCGGACGGGCAGGGGAGGATGTTGGTAAACGGTAGGAGGCCCTCCATGACCCAGCTTGGCAAGTTTGAGAAGTACCTGATCGAGGAATTCTTCGACGACTACCGTGCCGGTGCCATGAGCCAACACACGTTCACGCGCCGGGTGGCGTTCATTACCGGCAGCATGGCCACCGCCGCGGCCGCGATGGCACTGGTTGGCTGCACGCCCCAGGAACTGCCGCGCAGCACCGACCCGATGCCGACGCCCACGTCGCCTTCGCCGGGCACCGGCACCGCATCCGCCGGCGCACTGCCTGGTGCCAAGAGCCCGCTTTCAGTTCCCGAGGGCGCGGCCGGCCTGGTGACTGAGACGGTGCGGTTCCGATCGGGCGGTACCGACGTCACTGCCTACCTTGCCCGGCCGGACGGGGACGAAGCGGGTCCAGCCGTGCTGATCTGCCACGAGAACCGCGGGTTGACTCCGCATATCCAGGACGTGGCGCGCCGCTTCGCCAAGGCCGGCTACGCGGCCCTGGCAGTCGACCTGTTGAGCAGGGAGGGAGGAACGGAAAGCCTGGACCGGGACGCCGTCCCCGGAGCGCTGACGCAGGCCGGCACATCGCGGCACGTCGCTGACTTCTCGGCAGCCTTCGATTACCTGAACTCGCAGTCCTTCGTCGATTCCGGGCGAATTGCCATGACGGGCTACTGCTTCGGCGGAGGCATCACCTGGCAGGCGGCAACGCAGCTGACCGGGCTGAAGGCAACGTCGGCGTTTTACGGACCTTCCCCGGATCTGGACAAACTTTCCGCGATCAAGCCCGCGGTCCTGGGAGTTTACGCTGAACTCGACGAGCGGATCACCGGCGCGTTGCCCGCTTTCCGGGACGCCCTGGCAGGCACTGACGTCCGCCACGAGCTCAAGGTGTATCCCGGCGTCAACCATGCCTTCCACAACGACACTGGCGACCGGTACAACGAGACGCAGGCCACCGCTGCCTGGAACGATACCCTGGCCTGGTTCGGTAACTATGTCTAATGGTGCGCTCGCAGCCGGAATCGGCACCCGCAACGGCATCTCCCTGCGGCTGCTTCCCTCGACGCTGGTGTCGGCCTCCGGCTTCGTCCTTTTCGTCCTGGAGCAAAGGATCGCCGGGTATGGCCTTCTGGCCTTGGCGCTTGTACTGGCTGGATTCATCGACAGGGCACTCCTGCGCGACCTGGCCCTGATCACTGCCGGCCTCGTGGCAATCAGCCTTGTTCCGATCACCACTGACATCAGCACCGAGCACATGGCCGTCATGGGGACGGCGATGATCCTCGCGGTGGGAATTCCCTATTTCGTTTCGCGGTTCGTGTTCAAGGATCACGCGGTCAGGTTCCCCGTGATGACCGGTCACCCCTGGACACGCACGGAAAAATGGTACCTGGCCGCCGTCGTCGTCATGGGCTACGCGCTGCTTCCGGCATACATGGTCAACACCGGGGTCTACGGGAACTGGCCCGCGGTTTCTGATCCCGAAGGGATCTTCCGCCTCTTCCTGGGCACGAACGTGCTGGGCATCTGGGACGAGCTGTTCTTCATCTGCACGGTCTTTGTGCTCCTGCGGCGGCACCTGCCCCTGGCACAGGCAAACGTGCTGCAGGCCGTCCTGTTCACCTCGTTCCTGTGGGAACTGGGGTTCCACGCCTGGGCGCCGGTGTTCATCTTCCCCTTCGCCCTGCTCCAGGCGTTCATTTTCACGCGGACGAAGTCACTGTCCTACATCGTGGCCGTCCACCTGCTCTTCGACTTCGTCCTGTTCCTGGTCCTGCTTCACGCCCACAACCGCGACTGGATCGACATCTTCATCTATTGACGACGGCGGGACGGCGCCTGCCAGCAGGGCGTCGCGCTGCCGCCGGGGCATCGGGATCCTGTCCAGGTCCGTCGCAGCCACGACGGCGGCCCGGCCGGCGCGGGCACCGGCCTGCTCAGCCAGGAGGTTTACATCGCTGTAACGCGACGAAAAATGCGTGAGGACAAGCGTCCCGGCTCCGGCGCCGGACGCCAGCGCGCCGGCCTGCCCGGCCGTGAGGTGCAGGTACTGCGCGGCCAGCCCGGCGTCGTCGTTGCTGAACGTGGACTCGGCCACCAGGAGGTCTGCCGCGTCGGCCAGCTCTTCGGCGCCGTCGCACTCCGCTGTATCCATGACGAAGGCGAAGCTCTGGCCGGGCCGCGGAACGCTGACGTCCTCCAGCCGGACGCCGCCCATCTTTCCCTCGAGCTGCAGCCGTGCGATATCCGGCCCGGTGATCCCTGACCTTGCGAGCCGATCAGGGAGGATGGTGCGCCCGTCCGGCTCGGCCAGCCGATAGCCGAAAGTGTCGATGCGATGCCGCAGCGGCCGCACCTCCAGGCCCGGTCCGACCTGCCCCGGGCCGGAGTGTGGGTGGAGCCGCAGGTCCAGGCCGGGGGAGGCCAAGGACACGAGGGCGCCGACCACCTCCGCGCCGGCGGCCGGGAAATGCAGGTGCACCGGGTGCTGCACTCCGTCGAGGACCATGCGCGACAGCACACCGGGAAGCCCGTAGCAGTGGTCCCCGTGAACGTGCGTGAGGCAGATTCGCGTAACCTGGCTGGCTGAGACACCGGCGTGGATCATCTGCCGCTGGGTGCCTTCACCGGGATCAAAAAGCAGGCCCTCGCCGTCCCAGCGAAGCAGGTATCCGTTGTGATTGCGGGTCCGCGTGGGAACCTGCGAGGCGGTGCCGAGGACTACCAGTTCACGCATGGGACTGAGTGTCTCACGGAGCCGCGCACTGCGCTCGCAGAGCGTGCGACAGAATAGTCGGGTGACCGAAGCGTGTGACTTTGTGGATGCCTCGCTGCAGCGGGAAAGCTCCTGGCTCCGGGCGGAAGAGGCCCAGGCCCGGCTGGGCGACGGACTTGAGTACTACGGCGCCTCCGTCGGTGCGGTGCGGGGAACCATCCGTGACATGCTCCGCCGCCACCGTGACCTTGTGCACGATGACATCACTGCCCTCAGTAGTGAGCTCTGGTCGGTCCCGGTCTTCGAGCGCCGCCTGGCGGCGGTGGTTCTGCTGCAGTCCCGCGTCACCCTGCTCAACAACTCAGACCTCACACGGATCGAGGGCTTTGTGCGGGAGGCGCAGCTGGGTGAGCTGGTGGACCCGCTGGCCGCCGACGTCGTCCGTCCCCTGATAGCTGGACTGGAAGGGCAGGCGAGAGTGCGGGCGAACGTCGTGCTGGACCGGTGGGCAGGTGATTCCGATCCGTGGCTGCGGCGCGCAGCCGGGCTGTCACGGGCGGACGGCGCTCAGCCGCCGGCCCGCCGCTCCACTACCGCGTAGGCCTTTCCTTCCAGGAACTCCCAGTCAGTGACCACCATGAATCCGAGGGCACTGACGCGGTCGTTGAGGACCAGGATGTCAAAGCCGCCGTCCCGCGGCTCGGCGTCCCACGTCGCAACATGGAGTTCCTTGCCCTCAAGGATCAGGAGCTCCGTGTTGACGTCGAAGTCCTCCTGCGGCTGAGTGCTCAGCTGGCAGATGGCTACGCAATAGTTTTCCATCTACGGATTCTGCCCCATGACGGCTGCTACCCCGGGAAGGCTGTGTTGTAGCGGTAGAGGAAGGCAGCCACCTGGTCCCGGTTGACGGGCAGTCCCGGCCGGAAGGTCCTGGTGCCGTTTGCTTCGGCCCAGCCCTTGGAGATTCCGTTTGACGCCATCCACGCGATCTCTGCATAGAAGGCGTTCTGCTGGGAGATATCGACAAAGGGCGGTGCCGTGGGTGTGTAAGCGGGACTGCCGGCGAAGCGGTACACAAACGCGGCGACCTGGTCCCTGTTGACGGCCACGGTTGGTCGGAAGGTCCTGGTGCCGTCGGCTTCAGCCCAGCCGTTGGTGATTCCCTGGGACGCGAGCCACAGGATCTCCTTATAGAAAGGGGTGTCCGGTGTGACATCCGCAAACGGGGAACCTGCCGGCGTGTAGGCCGGGCTCCCGGCCAGCCGGTAGAAGAAGGCCGCCATCATGTCCCTGCTGGCGGCAACGCCGGGACGGAACGTCCGGGTCCCGTCGGTTTCATGCCAACCGCCTGCTATTCCCTGGTTCGCCATCCAGCTGACCTCTGTGTACAGCGCCGAGCCCGGCGGGACGTCAACGAAGGAGATTGACGGCGACGGCGACGGCGACGGCGACGGCGAGGGGGAGGGAGACGGCGACGGCGATGGCGATGGGGAAGGCGATGTCGGGGGAGCGGAGGACTGGCCCAATGCCTGCGCGACTGTCCGCACCGACGTCGTCCCGTTTGCCGTCCGCGCAGCCAGCCAGGTGACGAAGGATTCAAACAGAGCGGGAGTGATGGACAGGGACGGGTCCGTGCCCACAGCGATCTCGTGGAAGGTCAGTTGCACCCACCCGCCGGTGGTCTCTGCGTCGGTCACGCGGGCCTGCAGATCCGCGAGGGTCCACGAGCTGGCCACCTGGTCCGGGGCCTTGGTGACCATGGGGTTGCCCGGAGGCAGAGACTCCGCGACCGGGCACCCGGCGCAGCTGGCCGGGGAACGCAGGTCCCCCAGGCCCCGTGAAGTGGCATAGCCGCAATCGCGGACTGCCGACTGGGCCGTCGCATTCTCTGCGGCGAAGGGATACGCGAAGTTCCTGACGGTGAACCCCCAGCTTTCAAGCGTCGTCTTGCTGTTGCAGACCTCCGCGCGGGCGGCTGCGGCGCTGAGGGTGGTCAGGTCCGGATGTGTGACGCTGTGGCCGCCGATCTCGTTTCCGTCGGCGGCAATGCTCTGCAGGTTTGCCCGGGTGAGAAAACCGGCTGAGTCAATAAAGGAGGTGGTGATGTAGAAGGTACCCACCAACCCGTGCGCCTTCAGCACCTGGGCGGCCGCGAGCTGGCTGCCGTTGCCGTCGTCAAAAGTGAGGCTGATAATTGTGGGCTCCGCTGCCTTTGAAGAGCTGGCTATGCCAACCACAGTGCTGACTGTGAGCAGCAAAACCCCTACGATCGCAGTCCATCGGCGTCCGTGCCGATCCCTGGCGGAAGTGGCCTCCGGGGGGTCCGCCAAATGCCGTCCTTGACGGCGGGCAGGGTGGGTCATCCAGCGCATGATTCCTCCAAGCGTGTGAGTCCCCCCGCAAGAACATGCACGTAGACTACGCCTCACGGCGTGAAGGCAAAACACTCCATTTGACAAACGGTGAATCCAAGTATATGTAAGCCCACTACTCGCATTTGAGGTGCCAAGGCGCTCGCCGCGCTGCTCCCGGAATGTGACACCCAGTGGCCACGCACGTACGGTGGAAGAGTGCCTGTTGTCTCACATGCGGGCACTCCCGGGTGGGTTGCCTAACCCTGCCGCGGCTCGGGATCCAACCTAAAACCATCCGGCAGGGACGGGGAAACCACATTTGACCTGCCTCTTGGCGCAGGTCTCGGGGTGAAGCCGCACACACCTTCCGCACGCGGAAGCCATGTGCGGCCGGGTGCCTCCCATCCGAATCCGACAGCTAACCTCGCAGGCATCGGGAGAGGCTGCTTCATGTCTTCACGCAAACTCCACGCTCATCATCGATCGACCGCCCCCGCTGGGCGTTCCAGGCCCGCGTCCAACGCAGGCAGAGGCAGGGTGGGGCGCCAGGCCGCGGTGATCGCCGCAGCTTCCGGTCTTGTCCTGTCCAGCGGCATGGCCGCCCAGGCCGCCGAAGCCCCCGCGGAACGCGATTCAGCTCCGGCAGCGGCCCTTGACGTCCAGACCCAGGCGGGCGCACCGTTCAGCGCGGATTCCAATGTCAGGATCAGTTTCGAGCGCCCGGAGGTGAGCTCCACGCCCGCCCCGGTGGCCGAGCCCGCACCGGAGGAGGCCGCCGCTCCTGCGTCGGCTGCTCCGGCTCAGGCTGCCCAGCCTGCTGCTCCCGCCGTTTCTGTCCAGGTGCAGGCGGCCGCACCCGCCCCGGCGCCTGCTCCGGCGGCCGGCGGCGTCAATGCCGCCATGGTTTCCGCTGCCTACGCGCAGCTTGGCATCACCCAGGACTGCACCGCCATGGTGGAAAAGGCCCTTGGCTCGGCGGGTATTCCAGTGGGCGACCTCGGTCCGGCGCAGTTCATGGATTACGGCAAGGTGGTGGGGGAGCCCCAGCCCGGTGACATGGTGGTGCAGTCCGGCCACGTGGGCATCTACATCGGCGACGGCCAAGTGATCAGCGGCGGCATGAACGGTGCCAACGCCACCGTCACGCACCCGCTGTCCTGGCTGACGGCCACGGGTGGCGTGACCTTCGTCCGCGCGGGAGCCTAGGCTTCCCGCCTGCCTCAGGTGCACCGTCAAGCCTGCCCTTCCTGCCGCCCCGGCTCAAGCCTGGACGAGAAGTCCGGTGGCATACATCACCGCCATCCCCAGGATGACACCGCTGCTGGTGAGTGCAGTGAATGTCTTCCCCGTGCGGTCCTTGAGCATGGGCAGCAGCTTGACGGCCACCTGGGCCACGGCCCCCGCACCGGCGCCCAGCAGGAACGCAGACAGCGCCGGCTGGTGAACCGTGGCTCCGATGAGCGACAGACTTGCGGCCGGGCCGTTTCAGGGCGGCGAGCAGTTTCAGGGTGGCGAGATGGAGAACTGGGCCGTGCTCTCGCCCTCCGTGAACTTGATGCGCAGGAGGGCGCCGCGGGTATCCGCCGGAACGGTGAAGCGGACGTCTCCCGCTTTGCTCGAATCGCCGGCTACGAGTTCATTCAGGCCGGAATCCGGGGAATGGTTGACGCCGCCGGCGTTCAGCCTGAACGTCGAGTCCCAGAAGTTCACGTCATACCTGCCATGGTTCGTGCAGCGAACCGAAATCGTCAGCGCCACCTTCCCCGCCACGTCGGGGCGTACCCGCGCATCGAGAATCTCATATTCGAGGTCGGCCGCCCGGTACGTCCGTCCGGCCGGCAGGTCCACGGTCCATCCCGCACTCTCAGCGGCGCCGGTTGCGGTTCCGCCCGGCCTTGCCGGTTCGGCGGGCTGCGAAGTGCCGGCAGCGGGTGCGCCGCCTGGCGTGGCGGCGGGACGGCCGCCGCCGTCGAACACCCCGAGTTGCCCCAGTCCCAGCAGCAGCCCGGTCACCGCGGTGATCACAGCAGCGGCGGCGGTCAGCAGACCGGGCAGAGTTGCCCACCAGCTGGTGGGTTTTTCGTCCGCCATAACGGTTCCCCCTCGGTCCCGTGCCAAGGTCAAGATCAGTGATATCCCCATACTCCTGCCAAGCGGCCGCATGCGCCAGATGCGGGACCTGTTGCAGGAGCCCCGACACTCGTACTCTGGTTCTTGGAGGTGATTGCCATGAAGGCAACCCAGGGAGACCGGATCACGATCCGGGGCAAGACTGTCGAATCGTCGGACCGACACGGCCAGATCATTGAGGTCCACGGCGCTGACGGAGCGCCGCCGTACGTGGTGCGTTTCGACGACGGCCATGAAACCACCGTCATTCCCGGCGGGGATTTCATAGTCGACAGGATCCAGCCACCGCACTGACCCGGTTGACCAAGCACAGGGCCGCCCGTATCGGACGGGCAGCCCTGGTGAGTCGCGGCCTGATGGGCACGGTCTGACATGAATCGGTCTTCACAACGAACCTGATGCAATCGGACCGTCCATGCGTCCGTAGCTACGTTGTGGGGAGTGGGCCATACTGACCACATGGACGCAGCGGCGGGTAGACCTAACAGGATCCTTGTAATTGTCGTGGCAACAATCGCAGTCCTGGTTGTGGCATCCCTTGCAGTGGTTTTCTCGCGGGGCGAACCTGGGCTGCTGGACGAGTCTACGCCGCAGGGTGTGGTCCAGCGTTACTCTGCAGCCGTCATCGGAGGGGATGAGGCAGCTGCCATGGCCTACCTCACCGAGACCGCCCGGACCCAATGCGTCGATTTTGAGAGAGCCTCCACGGACAACCTGCGGGTCACGCTGGTTTCCACCACGGAGCGGGCCACGTCCGCAGACGTGCGGGTGCTGATTGTGGTGTCGAACGGCAGCGGCCCGTTCGGCAACTCGGAGTACCAGACCGAGGACGTGTTCGACCTCGTCAAAGCCAACGGCAAGTGGCTGATCGACTCCTCACCCTGGCAGCTGAGGGTCTGCGCCAACCGGGCGGCGAAACCGTGAGCGCCGCCCGGACAGTACCGGCACCGGCGGCCGGGTCCGCCCAGCCCACTGTCCGCCGCCTCATCGTCTACACCCTGCTGTTCGCCCTGGTGGTGGTGGCTGCAACAGGCCTAAGCGGTCTGTTGGGACGGCTGCTGGGCGCGGGTACCGTGCTTGTGGCGGGTGACGTCGCGGGCCAGGCCCGTTCCCTCGCATTCGCGCTGATCGGCGGCCCCATGGCGGCCGCCCTCTGGTGGTACGTCTGGCGCCGTCTGGACGACGCCACGGAACGGCGCTCCGTGGGCTGGGGGCTTTATCTGACGCTCATGTACGCGGTCTCACTCATCACGGCTGCATCATGGTTGCTCGGTGCCCTGGCCGCCGTCACGGGAGGCGAATGGCAGGGCTGGCAGCTTTCACTTTCCAACGGGCTGGTCTGGGCAGGCGTGTTGGCGTGGCACCGCTGGATGTGGCGCCATCCGCGAAGGAGTCCATGGGTGATGTCCGACGTGCCCGCCGTGGTGGGGGCTGCCTTCGGGCTCATTATCGGTGTGGGTGGCACCGTCACGGCGATGGCAACGCTCCTGGACACCGCGATCCGCGGCTTCACCGCGTCCGCCTCAGTCGGGGATCCCTGGTGGCGGTCCGTGCTGCAGTCGCTGGTCTGGGCCGTCGGAGGCGGGGCCGTCTGGTGGTGGCACTGGAGCCTCGAAGGCGGACGCCGGCTGAAAACGGGTTTTGCCGATGTCGGGCTGGTGGTGGTCGGTATCCTGGGAGCGATCATCCTGGCCCTTGGCGGTGCGGGCACGGTCCTGTTCGTCCTTCTCCGGCTTGCCTTTGACCGCACAGACCCCGTTAGCGAAATCCTGGAACCGCTGGGCGCGGCCATCGCTGCGGGCGCCGTGGGCTCCCTTGTCTGGGCCTACCACCGAACCATCCCGTCGGAACGGGCCGAAGCCACCCGGCAGGCAGCGAAGCTGGTGACCTCCGGGGTTGGCCTTGCTGCCGCTGCCACCGGAATCGGCATTGTGGTCAATTCCGCCTTGAGCATCGCGGCCACACCGCTGGCCGGCGACGGCACACGCACGCTGCTGCTGGGCGGCATCAGCGCCTTGGCGGTGGGCGGTCCGCTGTGGTGGCTCGCCTGGAAGCCCGGGGTCCCGCCTGAACCGACAGAGCTGGGGCGCCGGGGGCGGCGGGTGTACCTCATCGCGGTGTTTGGCCTGAGCGCCGTGGTGGCCGTCATCACCCTCCTGGTTATCGGATACCGCGTCTTTGAATTCATGCTCGACGACGCCTCACGCGAAAGCCTGGTGGACCGGACCCGCGCGCCCCTCGGCCTGCTCGTGGCAACCGGACTTGCCGCCGGCTACCACTTCGCAGTGTGGCGGCACGACCGTGTCCTCACGGCTGCCGCAGCGCCCGCACGGAAGCGGACTGTGGGGAAAGTGATCCTGGTGACCGCGGGGGACCCGGACGCGATGGCCCGCGCCGCGGCCGAAGCCACGGGCGCGAGCGTCACCGTCTGGAGGAAGGCCGACGGCGGTGCCCCCGATGAAACGGAGGGAGCAGCTCCAGCGGATGGAGCAGCGGATGAGCTGGCCGATCTGCTGGCCCGCGCACTGGATGGCGTCTCCGCGGACCGGGTCCTGGTGGTCATGGGTCCCGGATCGCGCGTCGAGGTGATCCCGCTGGCTTCGGCATAGTTAGAGCCCGAACGTCCGCTTGTAGCTTTTCACCGCATTGTTGATCGTGGGGAAGAAATGGTCCGGACCGAACCGGCTGCTCACTCCGAACCTGATCAGGCGGTCCTTGACCGGACCCTTCAATTCCGCAAAGACCAGGCTGATGCCCTGGCTTGCCAGTTCGTCGTCGAGCTCCACGAGGTCGTCCAATGCGGTGGTGTCCAGGTCCGTGATGGCCTCGGACGCCACAATGACGCATTTCACCGGCCCAGGGGCGTCGGCCACGAGGTCGCGGATGTGCTCGGCAAAAACCTCACCGTTGGCAAAAAACAGTGGAGCGTCAAAGCGGGCGATCACCAGTCCAGGGACGCGCAGGCCCTCCGGATGCCTGCTGATGTCGTGGTAGCCCGGGACGTCCTCAAGGCTTGCCAGTTCGGTTCGGTAGGGATCCCAGGCTCTCCGGATGAACGCGATCAGGGACAGCGCGATGGCTATGACGATGCCCTGTAGCACGCCCACGAAGGCGACGCCGAGGAACGTGGTCACGAGGAGCGCCGTTTCCATCCGGCTCATCCTGATCAGCCGAAGGAGGGTTTTCACGTCCACCAGGGAGGCGGCCGCCACGATCACGACGGCGGCCAGCGTGGCGGTGGGCAGGAAGGCGGTGACCCCCGGCGCGGCCACCATGAAGACGACCACCAGTGCGGCCGCGACGATGCCGCTGAAAGGAGTTCGCGCCCCGGCTTGGAGCGCGGTCGGCGTTCGTGACGAACTGCCACACACCGGGAACCCGCCGAGCAGCCCGCTGGCCACGTTGGCGATCCCCAGGCCAGCCATTTCCTGGTTGCCGCTCGTGTGCACGCCGCCGCGGCCGGCGAGGCTCTTGGACAGCGTGGAGGTATCGGCGAAGGCGATGAGCGCGATGCCTGCCGCCGGACCGAGGAGTCCCACAACGTCATCCGTGGTGACCCCACCCAGAGCGGGCGCCGGCAGCCCCTGCGGGAGGGCTCCGACCATCGGCATGGCATCCTTGAGGCCGAGGGCGGCGGCCGCCGCGATGGAGGCCGCCACGGCCAGAAGCACGCCGGGAACTTTCCAGGGGAGGAAGCGGCCCGCAACGATGATGGCCACCGTGGCCACACCGAACACGAGCGCCACCGGATTCGTGGCACCCTGTGACACCGCCTCCGCCGTCGCAATGGCGTTTGCCTGCAGTGAACCGCCCTGAACCGAGATTCCGAGCAGCTTGGGTAGCTGGCTGACGATGACGGCGAGGGCTATCCCGTTGAGGTATCCCACCCGGATCGGCTTGGACAACAACCCGGTGACAAAGCCCAGCCTGAAGATCCGTCCCGCTATGAGGAAAACCCCGATCAGGATGGCCAGGACCCCGGCCAGGGCAACCGCACGGGAAGGTTCGCGGCCCGCCAAGGGTAGGACGGCGGCCGCAATCATGGGGACCAGGGCGGAGTCCGGCCCCACAATGAGTACGCGCGACGGCCCGAAAACGGCGTAAAACAGCATGGGCACCACGGATGCATAGAGACCGTTGACCGCCGGTAGGCCGGATGCCTCCGCGTAGGCCATACCGGCAGGAATCAGCAGGGCGCTCAATGCAGCACCCGCTGCCAGGTCAGACTTGAGCCAGGACCTTTGATAGCTCCGGGCCAGCTGGATGCCCGGAATGGCTTTCAGGATCCAATCGCGGCGCACTGGGGCCTCCCGGGCTGGTAGTCGGCGTCAGGGCTGAGGCGTTCCCTGGATGGGGCCGGAATCCTGGCCGTATTCGGCGGATACGAGGATGGGAAGGTGGTCCGACGCACCGCGCGGCAGGGTCTCAACGCTTTCGATGTCCAGCCCGAGCGAGGTGGCAAAGTCGAAATGCCCCTTGAACACCTTGTACCTCGTATAGGTCCGCCGGTCACTGAGTGAGAGTTCGTAGCCCGAATTCTTCATATGCTCGGTGAGGTTCTTGGTGAAGAACGGGTAGTTGAAGTCGCCGACCATGAGCGTCATGAGTCCGCTGCCCATGCCGAGGAGTTCCGCGTGTGCGGCCTTGATCTGTTTCCGGCGCAGCGAATTCGAAGCCGTAAGGGGCGCTGCGTGGAAGGAGGCGATCACCAGCTCATGGTCCGTTTCGTTGTCTACGACGCGGGTGCCGATCAGCCGCTCATGCGCCGGCGCCAGGACACGGTCGTGAAGTGACTTTTTCAAGGCGAAGGTGTTGGTTTCGAAGGCCGTGAAGCGGTCCATCCGGTAGTAGATGGCCAGTCCCAACCTGTTGCCCTTGGTCGAATCGGCCAGGTGCAGGGGCCCCAGCGTGTCCGGCAAATCAGTGGTGTCGCACTCCTGCAGGCACAAGGCATCTACCCCGAAGTCGCGGGCCAGGTCGAGCAGTTCGCCACGCGCCGCGTGCTTGCGAAGGTTGTAGCTGATGACTCGTATCAGGGGATTACCTCTTCCGAGCGTAGTAAGGAGAACCAGTTCCTGAGTCTACCCAGTGCAGGGTGCACAGCACAGGAAGACAGCACTACGGTGCTGTCGGCCGAAGCCCGCGGAGTGGCAGCAGGCGATAGTGTGTTCTGGGATCATCACCAGCCATGCGAAAGGGTCGACGTTGACTGCAGCACTTCCGGAACTTGCCGAGGGCGACTTCTACTACGAGTCACTGGGAGGCGGGCGTTTCCGTTCAACCCTTCATGCCCAGGGTGCCTGGAACGAGCATGAACAGCACATGGCGCCGGCCTCCGGCATCATGGCGGATTGCCTGGAGCGGCACGACCCGCGGGGCGATGTCCGGATGGCGCGCCTGAGCTTCGAGATCCTGGGTCTGATCCCGGGCGGCGAATTCGACGTGGTCACCACCACGCTCCGGCCCGGACGGACCATCGAACTGCTCCAGGCCGAACTCGTTGCGGGCGGACGCGTGGCGATCCGGGCCACGGCGTGGCGGATGATTACCTCGGACACAGCCGCCGTCGCGGCAGTCGAAGACACCGTGATTCCGGGGCCGAACGAGTGTTCACCGTACGACGGCGCCAGCGTCTGGCCGGGTGGGTACATCCGTTCCCTGGAGATGCGCGTAGCCGACGGGCACCGCCCGGGCGCCGGGAAAGTCTGGCTGCGAACCGGGCACCCGCTGACGGACACGGCGGACAGCGGGGACATGGCCCGGCTGATGGGGCTGGTGGACACGGCCAACGGCATAGCGGCCCGCGTCCCTCCGGGCCGGGACAGCTATGCCTTCCCCAACCTTGACCTGCAGATCCACATGTACCGGCAGCCGGCTGGCGACTGGCTTGGCCTGGATAACGCGGTCTCCTTCGGCGCGGACGGCATCGGCCTGACGTCAACGGTGCTCCACGACCTCAGCGGGCCCTTTGGCCGTGCCGAGCAGATCCTGACCATCCGCAGGACATAGCATTCCACGGAGGGCGGTGCTGCGGGCTCAGTTCCTGTGGAAGACCAGCCAGCCGGCCAGCGTGGCCAGGGCAGTCAATGCTGCGCCCCAGAGGATGTCCACCACAATGAGCTGCAGCGGCCAGGTCTTCAGCGTCGCGGCATTGGTGAGGTCGTACGTGGCGTAGGCGAACGCGCCCAGGGCCGCGCCGTAGCCCACCGCGCTGAGCCAGCTGCCGCCGTCGAGCGCGGGGCGCAGGGCGAAGAACACGATGCCGGCAATGTAGATCACGTAGAACACCACCGCGTACCCTAGATTGGGCCGGTCGGCCAGCAGTTCACCAATCTGTCCGCGGTAAAACGGGTTCATCGTCTTGAGCCAGATGGCATCGATGACGGCGAACGCGGCGGCGACGACCAGGAATTGCAGAATGACCATAAGGGAGCTTAGCAAGATGCAGCACGCCGCCGGCGCACCAGCCACGCTGACCATCGTCCGGCAGGAGGAGTCGCTGGGGGCGGCGCGGGACCTGGAATTCGGCATTGAACTGCTGGGCCTCGCCAAGACCGGCAGCATCGGCCCCACGCTCCGGCTGTACAGGCCGGCGCCCACAGTGGCCTTTGGCCAGCGCGACGCACACCTTCCCGGTTTTGAGGCTGCAGCTGCGGCATGCCGGGAGCTCGGGTTTGAACCGCTGGTGCGGAAGGCCGGCGGCCGGGCCGCGGCGTACCACGAGGGAACCCTGATCGTCGATCACGTGGAACCGCATGCCGACGCCATCGCAGGTGCGAAAGGGCGTTTCGCCTTCTTCGGGGAGATGCTGGCAGGTGCCCTCCGCAGCGCGGGAGTCCATGCCGCCGTCGGCGAAATCCCGGGCGAGTATTGCCCGGGGGAGTTCAGCGTCCACGGCCAGGACCCGGCGGATCCTGGGCACAAGGTCAAACTGATCGGCACTGCGCAGCGCGTAGTGTCAGGCGGGTGGCTGTTCAGCTCCGTAATTGTGGTGGAAAACTCCGCGCCCATCCGCCGTGTGCTCGAAGCCAGCTATGCCGCCCTGGGGCTGGACTGGGACCCGGCCACTGCAGGCGCCGTCGACGATCTCGTCCCCGGACTCGACGTTGCCGCCATCGAAGCGGCGGTCATTGACACCTATGCCGGGTACGCGAAGCTGGACTATGCGGGCTTCGCCAGCCTGCGCGGCTGATCGCCACCGCGCTGGCGGAGATGCAAAAGGCCGGGCACCAGGTGCCCGGCCTTTTGCACGTCGATCGGCTGTACGCCGATTGGTCCTCGTTTCCAGCGGGAGCCTAGGCCGCGAGCCGGCTCTTCACCTCAGCCGCTGACGGGTTGGTGGCGGCGGTGCCGTCCGGGAAAAGAACGGTGGGGACGGTGCGGTTGCCTCCGTTGAGCTGCTCTACGAGATCGGCGGTGCCCTCGACTTCTTCGATGTTGATCTCGGTGTAACCGATGCCCTGGGCGTCCAGCTGCTTCTTCAGCCGGTTGCAGTAACCGCACCAGGTGGTCGAAAACATGGTGATGGTGCCGGATTCGGGAGTGAAATCCACGGAGTTCTCCTCAAGCTCGTTGCTGCTCGTCGTAATCAAAGCAGATGTCCTTTCCCACAACCGTAACCCGGCGGCCGGTATTCCCGCGGTGGAAGGCCTGCACGGACCGCCGATGGTGACGGCAGGTGACGCCGGGTGACACTGCCTGCAGGGCGGTGGCAAGCTGGTGCCATGTGTGGACGTTACGTGATGGCCAGGGCCGTCGGGGACCTGCTGGCTGAGTTTGACGCTGAACTGGACGAGGAGTTGGTGGTTCCGCCGTCGTGGAATGTGGCCCCTACCGCTGACGTGCCCATCCTGCTGGAGCGGCTGGTGGACGGCAGCCCGGTCAGGCAACTGCATGTAGCCCGCTGGGGGCTCGTCCCTTCCTGGGCCAAGAATCCGTCCATCGGCTCGAAAATGATCAACGCCCGGAGCGAGAGCGTCCTGGAGAAGCCGTCCTTCCGCAAGGCCGCGAGGTCCAGGCGCTGTGCCGTGCCGGCGGATGGCTACTACGAATGGAAGGGGGAGGGGCGCAGCAAGCAGCCGTACTACGTCCGCCCCAAGGACGGCCGGCCGCTCGTTTTTGCCGGCTTGTACGAGTGGTGGAAGGATCCGTCCAGGCCCGAGGGCGATCCGCAGCGCTGGATGCTGTCCACCTCCATCATGACCACCGACTCGCCGCCCGCGGGCTATGCCGGCGGGATCCTGGCCGAACTCACCGCCCTGCACGACAGGGTGCCGCTGCCCATGGACCGCGCCACCATGCAGGCATGGCTGGACCCGCAGGCGGACGACGCCGCCGGCCTGGTGGACCTGGTCCGTGCCGGGGCCCATGACGTCGCCGAAGGCTGGACGATCGATGCCGTCGGCACAGCCGTGGGGAACGTCAGGAACGACTCGGCGGAACTCATCCAGCCGGTAGGAAGCCTGTTCTAAGGGCTTCTGGTCCGGGCGGTCGTCAGACCGTGACCTTGCCGCCTGCATCAACGGTCCACGTGGGATTAAAGGCAACCTCCCAGCGGAAGCCGTCCGGATCCGCGAAGTATCCGGTGTAGCCGCCCCACGGCTGGGTTTTCGGCGGCCCCACTATCGCTGCTCCCGCGGCCTCTGCTTCGGCCAGGACCCGGTCAACATCCGCGGCGCTGCCAACGTTGTGGCTCAGGGTGATGCAGGGAATGCCCGCCGGGTTGTCCACCGAGGCCTCGGCCTGCATCTGGCCGGCATCCCAGAGGGAAAGGATGAGGCCGTGGTTTGCCTGGATGAACACCACTTCACCGGGGGCTTCCCGATGGACCGGCCAGCCGAGGCCGGTGACGTAGAACCTGCGTGAGGCGTCAACACTGCGGACGCCAAGTGAAATGAAGTCGACTCGAGGCTGCATTCTTAGATACTGTCATGCACATGCCCACAAATCACGGACACGACAAAGACGCCCAGGCCGACAGGGAGCAGCTTGCAGCTGTCCGCGTGGCCGTCGATGAAGTAGATGAGCAGATCGTTACCCTGATCGCGCGCCGTGAACGCCTGATCCGGATTTCCGGCACCCTCAAGGGCGATGATGCTGAGGTCCGCGCGCCCGGCCGGGTGGAGAAGGTCATAGAGCATGTCCGTGCCGCCGCGGAGAAAAAGGACATTGACCCGGACATCGTGGAGAAGACCTACCGGGCCATGATCACGGCGTTCACTGAGCTTGAGATGAAAGTGCACAACGCCAACAGCTAGTGCCGCCGGCAGTTTGCAGCGTTCGCCCGGGCAGCGTTCGCCCGGGGGCGATTTTTAGAGGGATTCCTCCACGGGCACGTTGGCCTGGTAGTCCCTGCCGTCGGCGTCGCTGAAAGCGGTCATGAGGTGACCCTTTTCCAGCCCCAGGACGGTACTCATGGGAAAATTCCCGGTAATGGTGCTGCCTGAATGTTCCACGCCACTGAGGTCAAAATTCTCCTCAGTGCCGTCATGGCTGAAGCAGTAGAAGGACACGGCCTCGCCGTTCATGAACTCGATTCCCATTCTTCGTTGATGGGAATGATCCGGTGTGGCCGCCACAAGGCCCACCACGTAGGCGCCCGACCCGGGAATATTGCCGTCTATAGCAAATGTCGCCACCAAGGTGGAGTCCTTGGCGGCGATGGATACGTGCTTCAGGAGTGCGTTATGGGAGCTCATGGCTCCATCCTGCTCCCTGCGCTCCCGTCCGTCCACCCCTGATCTAGGTTTTGTCACCACCCCGGCGTAGACTGGTTTTATTCGAAGATATATTCGAACGAACCATTTCAAGTTTCTTCCTGTCACACGCTGCGGCCCCCCGTTGCGGGGCCGGGAGTGCTGTTCCGGGAGGCGCCCATGGGCATGTTCAGCGAGGGTGTCGATGTTGTCTGCACCCCCGCCGGCCAGCCGGTGAAACTCGCCTGGGCAGGCCGGCAATACACGGTCTGCGCCGAACCGGTGCGCTGGTATGAACGGCGCCAGTGGTGGGCGGAGGAAACACGCGCGCCCCTGGGTACAGGGCCGGGGCTGGTGGACCACGAGATCTGGCGCGTCCAGGTCCGCCTATCCGACGCCAAGGATGTGCCGGGGCCGGAAGGCAGCCTCACCCTTGACCTGACAAGGAGTATCGGCAGCGGACGCTGGAGGCTGCTGCGGATCCACGATGCCCTCCGGCCAAGATCAGCATGAGCTTCACCCACCTTCACGTCTCTACTGCCTTCAGCGCCCACTATGGTGTTTCCTGGCCGGATGAGCTCATCCAGGCGGCGGCAGCAGACGGCGCCACGGCGCTCGCCTGCACGGACCGCGACGGCCTCTACGGCACCGTTAAGCACCTCAAGGCCTGCATGGCGTCGGGACTGGATCCCGTCGTCGGGGTTGACCTTGCGGTCTTCGACGACGACGGCGACCTCCGCACCCAGCTCGCGGGCCGCGTCGTCGTGCTGGCCCATGGACACAACAACGGTGCCGGATACCGCGCGCTTTGCCGGCTGATTTCAGATGCCCATGCCCGCACCACGGGCAAGGCCGGGGGAGCAGTGCCGGTGGCGATATCCCGTGCCGAGCTGGCCTCCCGCACTTTGCACCCGGAAACCCTGGAACCGGTGCTGACCGTCCTGATCGGTCCGGATTCGGACGTCGGGAGGGCAATGGGCGGCCGCCGGTACCTTCGTCCCCGCACTCTGTTCAAGCAGTGGCTGGACCGTATGCCCAAGGGGACAGTGGCGGCAGAAGTGGTGTCACACCTCAGCGCCCCGGGGGAGCCGCTGAGCACCGCCCACGCGGTACGTATGCTCAAGCTCTCTGCCGAGCACGGAGTGCCTGCCATACTCAGCAACGCCGTGCGGTATTGCGCGGAGGACGGGGCCGCGACGGCGGATGTCCTGGATTCAGCCCGAACCCTGAAGTCGCTACCTGAACTGACCGCGGAACCGCTGCTGCAGCCGAACGGCCAGGGATGGCTGAAATCGGCGGACCAAATGCTCCAGCTCGGCAAGGAGATCATCCATGCCGCAGGCTACGGTGCCACTGACCTCACCCGGCTTCTCGGCCAAACCGAGGCGCTCGCTGACCGCTGCCGGATGGATCCCGTCACTGACATGGGATGGAAGCAGCCTGTTGTCCCGGAGGCAGCCGTCATCGGCATAGACGGCGACCCCCTGGTTGAGCTGACCCAGCGCTGCGAGGCGGGAATCGGCCGGCGGTTCCCCGGAATATCCGGTCAGGCTGAAGCGCAAATGCGCGAACGGCTGAGCCACGAACTGCGGATTATCGCCAACCTTGGCTTTGCCTCCTACTTCCTCACCGTGGCTGAGGTTTCCCGGATGATCCTGGACATGGGGGTCAGGGCAGCGGCAAGAGGTTCGGGTGCCTCCAGCCTGGTCAACTACCTGATCGATGTCAGCCAGGTGAACCCGCTGCAGCACGATCTTATTTTCGAACGGTTCCTCTCCCGGGACAGGGCAACCCTCCCGGACATCGACATCGACGTCGAAAGTGCCGAGCGGCACAACGTGTACCGGCGCATCTTTGACCGCTTCGGATCCGAACGGGTCACGCTCATGAGCATGCAGAACGGCTACCGCGCTCGCGGTGCCGTCCGCGACGCCGGGCTGGCGTTGGGCATGGACGATGGCGACATCGGCGAAATCGCCAAGCAGCTGTGGCGTTTCTCGGCCCGAAAGTTTCGTGAAGCGCTGGTGGAGAAACCGGAGCTGAAGGAATTCGCGGGGCGGGTGGAACAGCGCGGTTTCGCGGAGAACCAGCAGCTGGACTTGCTTGTAGACCTGACCGAGAGGCTCGACCGCCTGCCTAGACACATCTCCATGCACCCCTGTGGCGTGATCCTTGGCGACGCAACCCTGCTGGACCGGACACCCGTCCAGCCCAGCGGACTGGGGCTGCCCATGAGCCAGTTCGACAAACACGACATGGATCCGATGGGCATGCTCAAGCTGGACGTCCTCGGGGTCAGGATGCAGAGCGCCATGGCCTTCGCAGTCCGAGAGGTCATCCGACTGCACCCCTCGAAGGCCGAGGTGGTGGCTGCCGGTGCCCATCCGGTAGGGCCCGAAGGCACCGGACCGGACTACATCGCCGCTGACGGGCATATCGACCTCAACGCCGTACCCCTGGATGACGAACCAACCTATGAACTGATCCGAAGCACCCACACACTGGGCTGTTTCCAGATCGAATCACCCGGGCAGCGGGAACTGATCGGCAAGATGGCGCCGCGGGAATTCAACGACCTCATCATCGACATTTCGCTGTTCCGGCCCGGGCCCATGAAATCGGACATGGTGCGGCCGTTCCTTGAGCACAGGCATGGCTTCGCTCCGGAGACCTATCCGCACCCTGACCTGAAGCCGGTGCTCCAGGAAACCCACGGCGTGACGGTCTTCCACGAACAGATCCTGCGGACCTTCGACGTGATGACTGGCTGTGGGCTGGCGAAAGCCGATGAATTCCGCAGGGCGCTGAGCAACGAGGTCATGGAAATCCAGGTTGAGGAGTTTTTCCGACGTGAGGCAAAAGCACGGGGATATTCACCGGACGTCGTGGACAAGGTCTGGGGGACCTTGAAATCATTCGCCAGCTTTGGCTTCTGCAAGGCGCACGGGGCAGCCTTTGCCGTGCCCACCTATCAGTCGGCCTGGCTGAAGGCGCACCACCCGGAGGCTTTCCTGGCCGGGCTGTGGGAACACGATCCGGGTATGTACCCCAAGCGGCTCCTGGTGGCCGAAGCGCGTCGGTTGGGCATCCCCATCCTTCCCCTCGACATCAACAGGAGCCAGGCGGAGTACCGGGTGGAGCGGGTCGGCTCCGGACCGGACCGCGGGAAGCTCGGCATCCGGCTGAGCCTGAACGGCATTTACGGGCTCTCCGGCGCTGAACTGAAAAGGATTGTGGCCGGTCAGCCCTATGATTCGCTGGCAGACCTTCGGGTGCGCTCCCGGCTGAGCAAACCCAGCATCAAGCGGCTAGCCCAGTTGGGAGCGTTCGACACACTGCATCGGGAGTCCGGGGGAGCGGCCAACAGGGCTGACCTCGTCCAGCACCTCCAGGCCCTCCAGAGCCGTCCTTCCAAAAAAGGCGTCGAGGTCATCGAAGGCCAGCTTTCCCTGCCGCTGGGTGATGTTGAACTCAGGAACCTGAAAGCGGAACTTCCAGCCCCCACCATGGTGGAGAACGTCAGGGCAGAGCTTGACCTGATGGCCATCGATGTCAGTGAACACCTGATGTCCAGCCACCGGCCCCTGCTGGACCGGCTTGGCGTCACCACCGCGGATAAGCTCCTGGGGCTCCGAAACGGCACCGAAGTCCTGGTTGCCGGGGTGCGGATCGCTACCCAGACTCCGCCTATGCGGGGCGGCCGGCGGGTGGTGTTCATCAGCATCGATGACGGCACCGGCTGCGTGGACTCCGTGTTCTTCCATGAAGCCCAAGAGCTGGCCGGACCGTTGCTGTTCGGCACCCGGCTGCTCCTCATCCGTGGCAACACCCGCCGGACCGGACCCCGCGGGATCAGCATCAGCGCCACCATGGCGTGGGATCTCAGCCGTACCGAGACCCTGCCGTTCCCGGAACAGCAATCCGCCGGCCAGGGCGATGCCGGCCACGGAAACCCCGGCCACTGGGATCCGGGCGCGCACTTGGCGGGGCCGCTGGACGGAATCAGCCGCAACCTGGCCATCACGGGGCTGGGCAGCTGACCTGCACCGCGGAGCCCCGAGCCCGACGCGCCGCTTTGGTCGGCCCATCTCCCAACCGATAGCATGGACGAGGCTGGCTGTGGTCCCCGTATGCCACAAGCTACGAAGCCTTAACTTTGAATAGGAGACACCCGTGTCAGATGCCCAGAAGATCACCCTCATCGTTGACGGCGAAGAGACCAAGGTGACTACCGGGACCACCGGCGCGGAACTCTTCTTTGAGCGCCGCGACGTCGTTGTAGCCCGTATCAACGGCGAACTCAAAGACCTGGACCAGCCGCTCCCCGAAGGCGCGGACATCGAAGGTGTCACCATCGATTCCCCGGACGGCCTTAATGTCCTCCGGCACTCGACTGCCCACGTCATGGCCCAGGCAGTGCAGCAGCTCCGCCCCGACGCCAAGCTCGGCATCGGCCCCTACATCACTGACGGCTTCTACTTCGACTTCGACGTCGCCGAGCCGTTCACCCCGGAAGACCTGAAGACCCTGGAAAAGATGATGCTCAAGATCATCAACCAGAACCAGAAGTTCGTCCGCCGTGTGGTGTCCGAGGACGAGGCACGCGAAGCCATGAAGGCCGAGCCCTACAAGCTCGAACTGCTGGGCAAGAAGAACGACGCCGCCGACGCCGGTGAAGGGGTCAACGTCGAGGTCGGTGCCGGCGACATCACCATCTACGACAATGTGGACCGCAAGAGCGGCGACACCGTCTGGTGCGACCTGTGCCGCGGCCCGCACCTGCCCAACACCAAGCTCATCTCCAACGCCTTCGCCCTGACCCGGTCCTCGGCCGCCTACTGGCTGGGCAACCAGAATAACCAGCAGCTGCAGCGCATCTACGGCACGGCCTGGCCCACCAAGGACGCCCTGAAGGCCTACCAGGAGCGCATCGCCGAGGCCGAGCGCCGCGACCACCGCAAGCTCGGCGCTGAACTGGATCTCTTCTCCTTCCCGGACGAGCTGGGTTCCGGCCTGCCGGTGTTCCACCCCAAGGGCGGCATCATCCGCAAGGCCATGGAGGACTACTCCCGCCAGCGCCACGTGGATGCCGGCTACGAGTTCGTCTACACCCCGCACATCACCAAGGGCCACCTGTACGAGGTGTCGGGCCACCTGGACTGGTACAAGGAGGGCATGTTCCCGGCGATGCACATCGACGCGGAACTGAACGAGGACGGCACCGTGCGCAAGCCCGGCCAGGACTACTACCTGAAGCCGATGAACTGCCCGATGCACAACCTGATCTTCCGCTCGCGCGGACGTTCTTACCGCGAACTGCCCCTGCGGCTGTTCGAATTCGGTTCGGTGTACCGCTACGAAAAATCCGGCGTGGTGCACGGACTGACCCGCGTGCGAGGCATGACACAGGACGACGCCCACATCTACTGCACCCGCGAGCAGATGAAGGACGAACTCACCACCACGCTGAACTTCGTGCTGGGCCTCCTCAAGGACTACGGCCTGGACGACTTCTACCTGGAGCTCTCCACCAAGAACGAAGACAAGTTCGTGGGCGACGACGCCACCTGGGAGGAAGCCACCAGGACCCTGGCTGAAGTGGCCGAAGCTTCCGGCCTGGAGCTCATCCCGGATCCGGGCGGAGCAGCGTTCTACGGCCCCAAGATCTCGGTCCAGGCAAAGGACGCCCTCGGCCGGACCTGGCAGATGTCCACCATCCAGCTGGACTTCAACCTGCCTGAGCGCTTCGAACTCGAGTTCCAGGCTGCCGACGGCACGCGCCAGCGCCCGGTGATGATCCACCGCGCCCTGTTCGGTTCCGTCGAGCGGTTCATGGGTGTGCTGACCGAACACTACGCCGGCGCCTTCCCGGCGTGGCTGGCACCCGTGCAGGTAGTGGGCATTCCGGTTGCCGAAGCTTTCAACGACTACATGTTCGACGTCGTCGGCCAGCTCAAGGCCGCCGGCATCCGGGCCGAGGTGGACATCTCCTCGGACCGCTTCCCGAAGAAGATCCGCACCGCCAGCAAGGACAAGATTCCCTTCGTCCTGATCGCCGGAGGCGAGGACGCCGAGGCCGGTGCCGTGTCCTTCCGGTTCCGCGACGGCAGCCAGGACAACGGCGTGCCGGTGGCCGAAGCCGTCCAGCGGATCGTCGAAGCCGTCCGCAACCGGACCAGCTAGCGGAAGCGGAAGGGCTAACACGTGCAGGAGACCACAGGCGCTGGCGGAGCATATCCGGGCGACGGCGAGGCGACCGATGATTTCGGTCTGGCCGGAGTTCCGGACGCCTTCCAGCGCCTGTGGACTCCTCACCGCATGGCCTATATCAAGGGCGGCCAGCACCAGTTCAAGAACCAGGACGACTGTCCTTTCTGCGTGGCACCTGCACGCAGCGACGACGACTCCCTGATCGTGTACCGCGGCCAAACCGCCTACGTGGTGCTGAACCTCTTCCCCTACAACCCGGGCCACCTGCTGATCTGCCCCTACCGCCACGTGCCGGACTACACGGACCTGACCGTGGAGGAAACAGCGGAGTTTGCGGCGCTGACGCAGACCTCCATGCGGGTCCTGCGGAAAGTGGCCAATCCCGGCGGCTTCAACCTCGGAATGAATCAGGGCGTTGTGGGCGGCGCCGGAATTGCCGGCCACCTCCACCAGCATGTGGTTCCGCGCTGGGGCGGGGACGGAAACTTTTTCCCCATCATCGCTCAGACGAAAGCCATCACGCAGACTCTGGGTGAGGTCCGCCAGCAGGTCGCCGAGGCCTGGCCAGAGGACGAACATGCTTAACCGTTACGCCCGGGGCTTCTTTACCGGGCTGTTCTCGCCGCTTGCTCGCTGGCTCCTGAATATAGGAGTTTCACCGGATGCCATCACGATCGTGGGCACGGCCGGTGTGGTGGTCGGCGCGCTGGTCTTCTATCCGCTGGGCCAGCTCTGGTGGGGAACGCTTTTCATAACGGCGTTTATTTTCTCGGATGTCCTGGACGGCATCATGGCGCGCATGCAGGAACGCGGCGGCCGCTGGGGCAACTTCCTGGACTCCACCCTGGACAGGGTTGCCGACGGCGCCCTGTTTGCCGGCCTCGCCATCTGGTACTTCACCGGAGGCGCGGACCGCGCCATCGCCGTCGCCGCCGTCGTGTGCCTGGTGCTCGGCATGGTGGTCTCCTACGCGCGGGCCAAGGCCGAGGCCCTCGGGTTCCAGGCCAACGTGGGCATCGCCGAGCGCGCGGAGCGGCTGGTGTCGGTGCTGGTGGTAACGGGATTCACCGGGATCGGGCTCCCCAGCGTGGTTCTGCTCGTGACGCTGATCCTGCTCGCCGCCGCCAGCCTGGTCACCGTTGTCCAGCGGATCGCCACCGTGTACCGGCAATCAATGGAAGAGCCGAACGGCACCGCCTCGGAGCAGCCCGCCTGACGAGCCGGGGTAACCCGAATTAAGCAGCATCGGGGCGTGGGACTAGTATTAGCAGTACCTGGTCATTGGATCCGGTACTCCGGTGTGCGCGCGGCGTGGCTTTCCCGTCTGTGGTGCCGCCTGCGCCGGGACCGAGAGACCGGATCTACGTAACATCTAGCTACCCATAGGGGTTTTTGTGTCTACACCTGATGTAAGCAGCGAAGCCGGCTCGTCCGCCAACAGCGTCACGGGCAGCAACCGCGTCAAGCGCGGCATGGCAGAGATGCTCAAGGGCGGCGTCATCATGGACGTCGTCAACGTCGAACAGGCCCGCATCGCCGAAGATGCCGGTGCTGTTGCCGTGATGGCGCTGGAACGCGTTCCGGCCGATATCCGGGCCCAGGGCGGCGTGTCGCGCATGTCCGATCCGGACATGATCGACAAGATCATCGAGGCTGTGTCCGTGCCGGTCATGGCCAAGGCCCGCATCGGCCACTTTGTCGAGGCCCAGGTCCTGCAGTCCCTGGGCGTGGACTACATCGACGAGTCCGAGGTCCTGACCCCGGCCGACTACGTCAACCACATCGACAAGTGGAACTTCAAGGTTCCCTTCGTCTGTGGCGCCACCAACCTCGGTGAGGCCCTGCGCCGCATCAACGAGGGCGCGGCGATGATCCGGTCCAAGGGCGAGGCCGGCACCGGGGACGTTTCCAACGCCACCGGGCACATGCGCCAGATCCGTTCCGAGATTGCCAAGCTTGCCGCGCTGCCCGAGGACGAGCTCTACGTCGCGGCCAAGGAACTGCAGGCCCCGTACGAACTGGTCAAGGAAGTCGCTGCCGCCGGCAAGCTCCCCGTGGTGCTGTTCACCGCCGGCGGCATCGCCACCCCGGCCGACGCCGCGATGATGATGCAGCTCGGTGCCGACGGCGTGTTCGTCGGCTCGGGTATCTTCAAGTCCGGCAACCCGGCACAGCGTGCTGCCGCCGTCGTGAAGGCCACCACCTTCTTCGATGACCCCGACGTGATCGCCAAGGCCTCCCGCGGCCTCGGCGAAGCCATGGTGGGCATCAACGTCGACGAAATCCCGCAGCCCCACCGCCTCGCCGAGCGCGGCTGGTAACTCGCTTTCTGGGGGCGAGAGGCGGCGTCATCCTCGGCGCGCTATTCCCGCGCGTTGTGGGCAACTGAGGTAGCTGCTTACGGCCCGGGACCCCTTTTACGCGCGCTGCCGGATAACTCCGCCCCTCGCCTTGCGCTCGTGATTGAACGACGACGGCGGCCGGTCACCTTATTAGGTGGCCGGCCGCCGTCGTCGTTTCTTCGTCGATTGCTCCGTAACTGCCCTTTTCAGGCTCCTAAAGGGCGTCTACGGAGCAATCGATGGAAGGTTACTCGAGGCCGCGGCGCTTCAGCAGCGGCTCCAGCTCCGCGTCGCGGCCCCGGAAGGCGCGGAACGATTCGAGCGGTTCGCGGCTGTTGCCGCGGGAGAGCAGTTCGGTCCGGAAGAAGTCTCCGTTGGCCCTGCTGAGTCCGCCGTTCTCCTTGAACCACTCGACGGTGTCCGCGTCGAGGACCTCGCTCCAGATGTAGGAGTAATAACCTGCGGCGTACCCGTCGCCGGCGAAGATGTGCTGGAAATATCCGGTGCGGTAGCGCGGCGGAATCAGATTGTGGGCGACCCCGGCGGCGGCCAGGGCCTTGGCTTCGAACTCCAGGACGTCCTCCGGTACTCCTGATTCGTCCAGGACATGCCAGGCAAGGTCCAGGAGTGCGGCGCCCAGGTATTCAGCGGTGCCGAAGCCCTCGCCCCACAGCTGTGACTCGTTGAGCCTGTCCACGATGTCTTGGGACAGTGGCTCTCCGGTGACATGGTGGCAGGCGTAGTTGGCCAGCACCTCCGGCCACATGATCCACATTTCGTTGACCTGTGAGGGATATTCCACGAAGTCCCGCGGGACGGCCGTGCCGGAGAACCTGGGGAAGGTCACGTTGGAAAAGAGGCCGTGGAGGGCGTGCCCGAACTCGTGGAATGCCGTCCGAAGCTCGTCCAGGGTCAGGAGCGTGGGCTCGCCGGCCGGCGGCTTGGAGATGTTGAGGTTGTTGATGACCACGGGCCGCGTCCCCAGGAGCGCGGACTGGTCCACCAGCGAGTTCATCCAGGCCCCGCCGCGTTTGGACTCCCGGGCATAGTAGTCGCCAAGGAACAGGCCCAGTCCGGAACCGTCCTCGTTGCGGACCTCCCAGACCCGAACATCGGGGTGGTAGCCCTTGAGCTCGGGCCGCTCGTGGAAGGTGACACCGTACAGGGCGGTGGCGGCGAAGAAGACGCCGTCGCGCAGCACCCTGTCCAGTTCGAAGTAGGGCCGCAATGCCTGCTCGTCCACGCTGTACCGCTCGCGCCGCACTTTCGCGGAATAGTACGCCCAGTCCCAGGCCTCGAGGGGATGGCCTGCCACTTCAGCAAGGGCGGCAGCCTCAGCGTCGGCATTGCGGACGGCGGCAGGCGCCAGCCGGTTCATCATGGTTTGCACTGCCCCGAAATCGGGTGCGGTCTGACGGTCCACCGTCAGCTCGGCATAGTTGGCGAAGCCCAGGAGCCGGGCCTTCTCCGCCCGGAGCGCGACCATGGACTTCACCAGGTCCAGGACATCGAGGGTGCCGCCGCTGCTGCCTCGGCTGATGGAGGCCTGGTAGAGGCGGCGGCGGACGTCGCGGTTTTCCAGGGAGGCCATTGCCGGCTGATTGCTCGGCTGGATCAGCGTGAGCAGGTATTTTCCGTCGTGCCCCGCGGCGCGCGCTGCCTCGGCGGCGCTGGCGACGTCGTCCGCCGGCAGCCCGGACAGCTCGGCGGCGTCGTCGAGAAGCAGGGCATTGGTCTTCATGGCCTCCTTGGTGCGCTGGCCGAATTCCGTGCCCAGCCGGGACAGCTCCGCGTTGACTGCCCTGAGCCGTTCCTGTCCGGCGTCGTCCAGCTGGATGCCGGACTGGCGGAACTCCTTGAGGTACTCCTCCACGAGCCTGGCCGATTCATCGTCGAGACTTGCGGTGTCCACGGCAGCGAACCGGTCGAACAGCCGGCGGTTCATGTAGATGGCATCCTGGTGGGCGGAGAACTGCGGGGACAGCTCCGTCTCGAGGGCGCGGATGCCATCCGAGGCATCGGCGGAGACCAGGGTGAAAAACGACGCGGCGGCGCGCTGGAGGAGCTGCCCGGCGCGTTCCATGGCCAGAACTGTGTTTTCGAAGCCGGCGGGTTCGGAGTTGTCCACGATCGCCTGGATTTCGGCAAGGTGCTCCGCCAGGCCGGTACGGACTGCTTCGGCGTAGTGGGCCTCGTCAATGTCAGCAAACGGGGGGAGCCCGAACGGCAAAGGGCTGGGAGTCATTAGAGGGTTGGTCATGAAGCAACCCTTTCATGTAATCGGGCGGTTCTCAATGGTGATTTTCGCGGGGTTCGGAGACCGGCCGCCGTAGGATGGCGGCATGGGCGACCTACGCTTGGGACAACAAAAACCGCCCGCCAGGCGGCGCCTGGTGGCATTCGCCGCGGCCTTCGTGCTGGTCGCTGTTTCGTCGTGTGGCGTGATAGCCCAACAGGGCACCGATGGGCGGGCAAGCGGGTCAACGCCCACGACGGCGGGCTCCGCGCCGGCGTCGGCCACTGCAACCCAGGTGCCGGCCCCCTCACCGGAACCGACGCCGGGCAAAGGCCCGGCCTGCGCTGCCGTCCGGTGCACTTCCGTCCTGGTCACCGGGGACATGCTGGTGCATGCCCAGCTGTGGGACCAGGCCCGGGCCGACGCAGCGGCACTCGGAAAGCCAGGGCTGGACTTCACCCCGCTGCTCGAGGGCCAGCGGGCGTACATCGACAACAGCGATCTGGCCATCTGCCACCAGGAAACTCCGGTCGCGCGCCCGGAGGGCCCCTTCTCGGCGTACCCGTCATTTAATGTGCCGCCGCAGATCATTGCGGCGTCCCGGAACGTTGGCTACCAGGCCTGCACCACGGCCAGCAACCACACCATCGACCGCGGAACCGATGGCCTGGTCCGGACACTCGATGCCCTGGACGCCGCGGGCCTGAAGCACACCGGGTCCTACCGGACCGAGGCGGACTCGCAGGGCATCCTGATCCTGCAGACAAAGGCCGCCAGGATTGCCGTGATTGAGGCTGCCTACGGCCTGAACGGCCAGTACCCTGACTACGCCTGGCAGGTGGACATGCTGGACGCGCCGACCATGATCGCCAAGGCGAAGAAGGCAAGGGCCCTCGGCGCGGACATTGTGCTCGGCGTGATGCACGCCGGCGACGAGTATGCCAGCGCTCCCAACGCCCAGCAGCAGGATACGGCCCACGCCCTGGTGGACAGCGGCCAGTTCACCATGATCTACGGCCATCACACCCACTCCGTGCTGCCCATCGAAAATTACAAAGGGACGTGGATTGTGTACGGGCTGGGCAACGGTGTCACGGAACTGTCCCCCTGGTATGTGGTGAATAACGAGGGACTGCTGGTACGGGCGCAGTTCAGCCAGGATACGGCCGGCAAATGGACCGCCTCGGACCTGGCGTGGGTGCCGTCAGTGATCGTCCGAGGTCCGTACCGCTGGTGTTCGGTGGCGGCAGACGCGCCGCAGGGTCCGTGCGCCGGGGCGGAAGCCGACGCTGCTACGCGGCTGCGGACCAGGACAGTCGTGGAATCCATGGGCGCGGCCGAGGCCGGTGCCCGGGAACTCCTCATCTCCGACGAACGCTGACGCGGGCCGGGGGCGGTACAAACGTGCCGCCCCCACCTCCCTCCTGGAGGTGCCTGATGACTAATACGTATACGGACGTGCTCGCCCCTGCCTCGGGTGTGTTGGAGACCCTCACCGTGCTGTTGAACCAGCAGGTGGGAGTGGGGGAGGGGACCGGAACCGCGAATCCGGGAACATACACGATCAGCGGCTCTGTCGACGCCGCCCAACAGTATCGGCTGTTGTCCAAACCGGCATCCGCAGAGATCTCCGTCGTGGGCGGACCGGCTCCGTTTACCTGCCCTGCGGTGGTGCTCAAAAGCATTGCCGGCGACGCTACCGGAAACATGGGCGGCGGCAGCGGGGTATCCGGAGGCGTCGGCATGTCCGTGCCCTTCGCCTCGGCCATCCCCGGCGGAGGCGGGGCCGCCGGGCAGGGCGGCACGCCTACAGGAACCGTCAGCTGCGCCGTGCCGTCCGGTGTGGAGGTGTTTGCGGGCATTGGCGCAACGATGACCGTCACAGCGGGCCAGGCGGCGGTCAGCGAAGCACTGCGGTCAAGCGATGTCCGGGGAACCGTGCCGGGTAGGGCGGGGTATGAAATGACTGCCCTGAGCTCCGTTGCCCGGGGCTCCTATAATTCAGGCATGACAGAAGCCACGGAGAACGTTGACCGTTTTTTCGACCGCTACGCCGCCGCGCTGCTGGCACGGGACGCGAAGGCAATCGCGGGAATGTATGCCGTTCCCTCCCTCATTCTGTTCCCGGGCCAGTCCGTTCCCGTCACGGACGCCAGCCAGACCGAGGCGTTCTTTGCTTCGTCGTGGGGACAATATGAGGGTATCGACTCAGTGGAGAAGAGAGTCGACATCATGGCTGAAGCGCCGGGATTTGTCTGGGCAGATGTCACCTGGAGCTATGCCGGCGGCGAACCACGGGAGCGTTTTTGCTACCAGCTCGCCGAAAGGGCCGGCGGATACCAGATCGCCGTCCTCACGCCGCTCGCGTAGCACCCCCTTGATGGCCGGCCTTTGACGGCCGGCGTTCACTGACGGTCGACGGCGGCGAGGATCGCCGCGCCGAGATCGGCCGGCCTCGTGAACTGGGGCCAGTGTCCCGTGGGCAGGTCAACGTATTCCACGTCGCGGATGCGCGCGAGCTCCGCCACATAAGGGTGCCCGGCGTCGATCCATTCCTTCACCACTGCCGAGGGGAACTCGCAGGCGATCACAGTGGCGGGAACGCCGTAGCGGCGCTCATCGTGAAGGTGCTGGGGGTCGTAAGCGACGCCTTTTGGTTCCGGGACGGCGCGCGCCCTGAACATGGCGCGCAAGCCGTCATCCAGGTCGGTCAGATCGGCGTCGTCAAAGCCCTCCCAGGGCGGAAGCGGCACGTCGTCGCCGTCCGCCGGAAGTTCATCGTTGATGACGCCGCCCTCGCCCAACGGGCCGCTGTCCACGTAGATGGCGCGTGCAACGCGGTCCGGCCGCGCATCAACGGCCCCGTGGATGATGGCGCCGCCGCCCGAATGCCCCACGAGGACCACCGGCTGGTCGGCGCCATCGACTGCCGCGACGACGGCGTTGATGTGGTCACGCAGGCCAATGCCGGCCCGCGGCGCGTCCCGGGCTTCGAGGCCTGGCATCGTGAGCGGAACAGCGCGATGACCAGCGGCCACCAGCGGGGGCGTGACGTCGGACCATGATGAGGCGTCCAACCAGAATCCGGGAACCAGGATGATGTCCATGGAGGTACCCTACTCCGCAGGGCCGACAAAGAAGGCCCTTCCCCGACGCAAAGTCGTCACGCCTGTCCCGGGCCCGGTGGCCGGCAGTAAGATCGGGCATGAAAAAATTACGGTACTCAGCGAAGATCAACGCTCCGGTCGGCGATGTGTGGACGACGATGCTGTCCGATTCCACGTACCGAAAGTGGACGAGTGCTTTCAACCAGGGCTCCTATTTCGAGGGCGACTGGACAAAGGGCAGCGAGATCCGCTTCCTCGGCCCGGACGACAAGGGTTCGCTAGGCGGGATGATTGCGGTCGTGGAGGAGAACAGGCCCGGGGAGTTCATTTCCCTTCGCTATGTGGGCCAGGTTGTCGACGGAGCGGATGACACGACCAGCGAGGAAGCGAAAGAGTTTATCGGGACACACGAGAACTACTCATTCAGCGAAAACGCAAGGGTAACAACCGTAGAGGTTGTCCTCGACAGCGAGGACGATTTTGCTGCCATGTTTGATGAGGCCTGGCCGGTTGCCCTCGCCAAGCTCAAGGAAATCGCGGAGGAACGCCGCTAGCCTGCACGGCCTATCCCTGCGTTACTCAGCGAATCCCTGCGATACTCAAGGAAGCGGTGCCGTCTCACGCGGTCCTTTATCAGCGCTTGCGCATCACGTACTTCCGCTGCCACGGCGTCTCGACGGCCCGGGGGTGATATTGCTCCCGAACGAAGGGCACCGCCTTCCGCGCCGGAACTCCGTCCAGAACGGCAATGCAGGCAAGGGCTGTGCCGGTCCTGCCGCGGCCGCCCCAGCAGGCGATTTCAACGCGCTGGTGTTCGGCCCGCAGCCATGCCTCCTGCAGGGCGGCCACGGCCTCGTCCTCGTTGACTGGCAGCCAGAAGTCCGGCCAGCGCACCCATCGTTGCTCCCATTCAAAACGGGGCGGAGCCGTGCCGAGCAGGTAGACGGCAAATTCGGGGCTGGGACCGGCTGGGAGGGGCCGGCGCAGTGCGCGGCCGCGGATAAGGCGACCGGAGGGAAATCGAACGACACCGGCAGCCGCTGGTTCCCATGTAGCCATGGAGTGAACTCTGGCATCGGATCGCTATTAGGGGAAGGGCGCCGTTCGCCCAAGGAGGGGCATCGCCCGAAGCGAGCCCCTCCTTGTTGCCTTACGGAGCAACCGTCAGGCTGCCACCGGCTGCCTAGTGACGGCCCCGCCTGTGGTCGTCGTCGCAGTAGCTGACCCACTTCCAGTGGTAGTGGTTCCCATGGCGTTCTTTCTTCCAGTAGCCGTGGGTTTCACACCACTTCTTGTGATTCTTCCAGTTATGGTGGCGGTCGCGGTCGCGGTCACGGTCCCTATCGTGATTGGTGTAGCTCTGGTAGCTCGGGGCCGAAATCGTGACACTCTTCAGACCCGTGTCCGCTGCAGCTGGTCCGGCCGCGACGGCCGCCCCTCCGACGCCGAGTCCTGCGGCAAGCAGGGTGGATGCGAGCAAACCCATTGACCTCTTCATGAGATCATTTCCCATCTTTTGTTCATTCCCAGGTGGTTGTCGCAGGCTAATCCGGGCAGGCGGAATCTGGCACGGTGAATCACTGTGGCTTCCGGTGTGCCCGCGTCGGGCTGCACCAGGATCAAGATCCCTGTTGGATATTCGTCTGCGGTTGGTGGCCCCAAATTTTGTCCGGCGATACGTTCCATGAATAGGCGCAATGCCCCATTTTTGCAGTGGCCTTATTCAAAGCGGCAACGCAGAGTCCTGCCGCATTTGGGAACCTCCGTGCACCCTTTTTGCGTGACTTTCGTTCGAGCACACGGATAACGATATGAGGGCACCCCCGTGCCTACCCCAATACCCACAAGTCCAAGCCCCGGAACATTGGTCCGGCCGCCAGACTGTAGTGCTGGAACACACCGGTCCGCCACATCAATGTGATCAAAGGGGAGTGTTCATTATCAACGATAGCCCGATGACTTCAGTGAGAAAAGGAGTAGCGGTCTATTTCACCGGAAAATGCGATATCCTCCTGCCGGGACGTGCCACCGACATGCCTCGTTGGGTTGTGTGCCAATTTCGCCCTCGGAGTGCGCGTTCCGGCGGCACGGGCACCGAAGCCGCCGCTTATGTTACGGCGCAATGGTGAGGATCCGAACCGGCTGAGCGCAGGACGCGCGGGTCAAATGCCCGGCTCCGGCGGAGCCGTAGGCCCTATTGTTCCTACCAGTGTCGTCGCACCAGTCAATGTTGTAGGGCATCGCGGTCACGGTCGCCGCTCCGGCCGCCGAGTCCGCAGGGACACTGAACGAATATGTGAATCCGCCGGCGTCGTTCATCGGGGACGTTGCGTCCACGACCTTCACACCCGCCGCGTCCGTCACGGTCACGTGAATGCGGGCGTGCTGGCCGTAGCGCGGGTTGCAGCCGGCGTCCGGCGCCGTGACACTCACGTTTTGGCCCACTTGGGCACGTTCGGGTGTCACCGTGGAGGCAGGCGGGAAGCACGGGGGAGCGTCGAAGGGACCTGGCCTTGAACACGCAGGGAGTCCCGCAAGGAGGAAAACCGTACACGATGCCATAACGGCGAGAAGGACGAGCCTACGGCCGTTCATTCCACATTGAGAATCAATGCCCACACATTCATTGTTGCCGATTTGGAGCGGACTGCTATTGGTTTTCTGTCATTTCTTCGGGGATCGCGACCACATGCAACTCCGCGCCGTCACGCAACGCCGAAATATCGAGCGGGGCTCCGATTGCCTCGGAGAAGAGCAGTTTTTGGAGGCTCTCCGCATTCGAAACAGACTTCCGTCCCACGCTCAGGAGCACGTCACCGGCCCGGAGGCCTGCCCGTTCGGCCGGCGATCGCGGAAGGACTTCGACAACCAGGAGTCCGTCCCGGTGGCCGGTGCGGACCACCGAACTGACCGGGAGCTGAATGGGAGTGTTGACCAGTCCAAGGTAAGCGCGCCTGACGCGCCCGTCGGAGAGGAGCGAGGCGATGATCCGCCGTGAGGTCGAGTTGATCGGAACCGCCAGGCCCAGCCCCGCACCGGCGACCGCTGTGTTGATGCCCACGATCCGGCCGCGGGCGTCCGCAAGTGCCCCTCCGGAGCTGCCGGCGTTCAACGCCGCGTCGGTCTGGATGACGTCCTCAATGACGCGGCGGTTGCGGCCGGCCCAGACGGGGATGGAACGGCCCAGTCCGCTGACCACACCGGCAGTCACGGAACCAGAGAGCCCCAGTGGATTGCCGACGGCGATAACGAGTTGTCCGACTTTGAGGAGTTCGGCATCACCGAATTCGGCCGGTGGGGCGGTGGGTGCCTTGCCATGGACGATGGCAAGGTCGGACAGGCGGTCTGCTCCCACCACTTCCACTGCGGTCCGCGAACCGTCGGCGAAGACTGCATGGCCCTTTCCGGCCGCGCCCACGACGTGGGCGTTGGTTACCAGATACCCGTCCGACGTGAACAGGACAGCTGACCCGGCGCCCACGCGGAACCTGCCGTTGCGTCCGTTGCCGGTCATTTCAATGGCGGCCACGTGCGGGGTGACGGTTTCAGCCACCCGGATGACGGTTGCCGAGTAGGAATCCAGCGGATCTTCGGCCGCGTTGGTTTCGTTGACTCCGCCGTTGAGCTTGACCATGGTGAGCCTCCTGGAATGGTGCTTACCAATGTCAACGACAGCGCTTCCGGCGCTAGTCCTGCCGGGGCTACGCCGTCAGTGAAATCAGGAGTGGTGCAGGAGACGGCTCCGAAGCCCGGGCCACGCCGTGGCGAAGGACGGGTGCAGGTTGATGCCCTCCACGGCGTCCGCCGGTACCCATGTCAGTGCGATGCTCTCGGGGTCGTTGATGACAGGCTCGAAGGATTCAACCACGCGAACCGCCACTGTGGTGTACGACCAGTACCCGACGTCGAATACGGATGTGAAGAGGACCCGGACGCTCTCCGACGGGACGGCGGCTTCCTCATGGGCCTCGCGCAGGGCGCCCGTAATGGCGTCCTCTCCTTCATGAAGGGCCCCGCCCGGAAGGCCCCAGGTTCCGCCGTGATGACTCCACACGGCACGGTGCTGCAGCAGGATGCCCTTGCCTGGGTCCTGCACCAGGAGTCCCGCGGATCCGAACCGGCCCCAGAACTTGCCGAGCTCCCCTTCCACCCAGGCGTCTCCCGGGTTGCGTGGGCCTGACGGGCGGCGGAGGTATTCCGGGAGGCTGGAGGCTGCGGTGTCCATGGAAATAGTCTGCCACGGCCTATCTCCGGGCCCGTCGCAATCTGTCACAGGAAATCCCTGTCCAGGTCCCCGCGGCGTGCCCGGGTGGGAGCTATCGCGGGTGGGAGCTATCGAGGTCGCCGCGCGGCGTGTTCGCGTGCCAGCACCGCGAAGCGGTCATCCGGATCACCGGGGCTGAAGCTGCCGTACTTGCGTTCGACGGCGGTGCGGATCAGGAAGTCGGCAATGGCAGGGTTCTTCGGCAGCAGGGAACCGTGGAGGTAGCTTGCCACGATGTTCCGATAGCGGGCCCCCTCCTTGCCGTCGCTGCTGTTGTTGCCCATGCCTTTGGGGGTGGTGCCGAGCGGCCTGACGCCGGGTCCGAGCGTTGTCTGCCCGCTGTGGTTTTCGTAGCCAAGGATGTCCCCGAATTCGGTCGAGGACACCGTCACATTGCCGATCAGGCGCTCGTCGGTTCCATGCGTTTCGACATCCAGCACACCGATGCCCGGTATCACGGAGCCAGTCCGGGTCTTGAAGAACCGGCCGAAGAGCTGGTACATCCCGCAGATCAGCAGCATGGGAGTTCCGTCTTCGGCCAGCTCCTTCAACGTCGACTCCCGGGACAGCAGGTCGTCCTGGATGACAAGCTGCCCGCTGTCCTGTCCGCCGCCGCCCACGATGAGGTCAACATCGGCCGGGAAATCATCGCCCACGTTGTACTCGAGGAGCTCGGGCGCATAGCCGTGCCAGCGGAGCCGCTGCTGGAGCACCAGGGCGTTGCCCCAGTCCCCGTAGATGTTCATGTCGCGGGGGTACAGCTGCAGGACCCTGACATTGCCCTTGCTCATGAGACCACCTCCACAGTGGTGATTTTGGACAGTTCGCGGCGGATGGCAAGCATTGCCGTGTATGTGCAGAACACGCGTTTGGGCTTGCCCTTGGCGCCTTGGATGAACGCGGCCAGGGCCGGCGTGATGTCCGGGTTCACGGCGCCGATGGCGACGTCGTCGTATTGCAGCCGCAGCGCCATGTCGTAAGCCCGCGAGCCGGTGAGCTGGTCCACCCCGCCTTCGCGCAGCGAATCGAACTCGACGTCCCAGAGCCACGACATGTCCCGGCCGTCGGCGTAGTTGTCATTGATTGCGACCATCGTGGCGTAGCCGCCGGCGGAAAATGATTTCAGGCCCAGCCGGAAACCGCTGGGGTTCTTGACCAGCACAAGGTCCAGCGGCAGCCCGTCAACCACGAGGCTTTCACCGCGGCCGAAGGCCGGAGCCACCTCTGACAGTGCTTTGAGGAGGCCGTCGTGGTCAGTGGGCGCCGTGCCGGTCCCGGCAATGCAGCGGGCCAGGACAAGGGCAGCCGCGGCGTTGAAGATGTTGTAGACGCCACGGAGCTTCATCCCGGTGGTGACCGTGGCGCCGTCGTACTCAAAGTCTGCGTCGTCCGTCCCCACCCGGCGCAGCACGACGTCGGCGTGCGGCTTCTCGGGCAATGCCGGCACGGGGCTGCCGGGACCTGCGCGGAGGTCGTCATCGTTCGGGAACGTGCTCAGCAGCGAGTCGTCGAGGCCGAAGTAGCGGACCTCGGGTCCGTCCAGGGTGTCGGCGATCCGGGCAACACGCGGATCCTCCCGGTTCAGGACAACGGTGCCGGTGGTCTTGGAGGCGATGTGCTGCAGCAGCTGAGCAGTCTTGTCGATTTCGCCGAAGCGGTCCAGCTGGTCACGGAGGACGTTGAGCAGCAGGCTGTAGCGCGGCGGAACCCGGTTGACGAAGTGCACGGCGTGCGCCTCATCAAGTTCCAGCACGGCAATGTCCGCGTCCAGGCGGCCCCGCCAGTCCACGTCGCCCAGCAGCGCAGCGGCGACGCCGCGGGTGAAGTTGCTGCCGGTGCGGTTTGTGAACACCTTCAGTCCCTGGCTCTCCAGCAGTTCAACAACCATCTTGGTTGTGGTGGTTTTGCCGTTCGTCCCGCTGACGACGGCGACCCCCAGGGGAAGCGTGGACAGGGTCCGCTGCATGAATCCGGGGTCGATTTTCTCGACCACAAGACCGGGGAAGGCAGAGCCTCCGCCCCTTAGCCGGGAAACTCGGCGGACGAGCTTGCCGAGCGGAACGCTGAAGTAAAGCATGCTCTGAATATATCCCAGCTGAGGCATGGAACCGGGCCGGCGGGGCCATTCCGGCACTCCTTCGCCTGCGGGGAGCACTATGCTGTTTGGATGACCAACCCCCCTTCCACGGACTTTTCCCGCGCGGGTTCGGGCCTGCGAATCGGCGTCCTGGCGCTCCAGGGTGACTTCCGGGAGCACCTGCGCGCCGCTGAAGCAATGGGCGCCACAGGCATCGGCATCCGGCGCCCGTCCGAACTTGACGGCATCGACGGACTGATCATTCCCGGCGGCGAATCCACCACCATCGACAAGCTTGCCCGGGCGTTCGAAGTGGCGGATCCGCTGCGTAAGCTCATCGCCGATGGCCTGCCGGTGTACGGCTCCTGCGCAGGCATGATCCTGCTCGCCGATGACATCGCGGACCCGGCCACGGACCTTGCAGGCAACCCGCAGCAGACGTTCGGCGGACTGGACATCACCGTCCGCCGTAACGCCTTCGGCCGCCAGCGGGAATCCTTCGAGACTGATCTGGAATTCAAGGGACTGGATTTCAGCGACACCGGCTCCGGTGTGGCCCCGGTCCATGCGGTCTTCATCCGCGGCCCCTGGGTGGAGCGTGTGGGCCCGGGTGTGGAGGTCCTGGCCCAGGCGGAACCCGCGGACCCGGAGCATGCCTCGCATGCCGCCGTGCTGCAGGGGACGGCTAGAATTGTTGCAGTGCGTTCAGGCCATCTGCTGGCCACCTCCTTCCACCCGGAAGTGACGGGGGAGAAGCGCGTGCATGAACTGTTTATTCGAATGATCAGAGGAGAAGCGTAAAGCATGTCAGGCCACTCCAAATGGGCGACGACCAAGCACAAGAAGGCCATCCTTGATAGCCGCCGGGCAAAGTCGTTCGCCAAACTGATCAAGAACATCGAAGTCGCGGCCCGGATGGGCGGCCCGGACCTGGCCGGCAACCCCAGCCTGGAACTCGCAGTCACCAAGGCGAAGAAGACCTCGGTCCCCGCCGACAATATTGACCGTGCCATCAAGCGCGGCGCCGGCCTGACCGGTGAAGTCGTGGACTACACGGAGATCATGTACGAATGCCGTGGCCCGCAGGGTTCGGCGCTGCTGATCGAGTGCCTCACGGACAACAAGAACCGTGCCGCTTCCGAGGTCCGGCTCGCGATCTCCCGCAACGGCGGCACCATCGCCGACCCCGGTTCGGTCAGCTACCTCTTTTCCCGCAAGGGCGTTGTCACGCTCCCCAAGAACGGGCTGAGCGAGGACGACGTACTCATGGCAGTGCTCGACGCCGGTGCGGAGGAAGTCAAGGACAACGGCGACACCTTCGAAATCCACTCGGATCCGAAGGATCTCCAGGCCATCCGTGATGCGCTCAAGGAAGCCGGGATCGAATATGACACCGACGAAGCCGAGTTCGTCCCCTCCATGGAAGTCCCGCTCGACCTGGACGCTGCCAAGAAGTTCATGAAGCTGGTGGACGCCCTGGAAGACCTCGACGACGTCCAGAACGTTTACAGCAACGCGGACCTCAGCGACGAAGTGCAGGCCGCGCTGGAAGCCGAGTGATCCCGCCACCCTGCAGTGATTTTGAGGCCCGGCCTTGACCCTCCGAGTATTGGGAGTCGACCCGGGCCTCACCCGTTGCGGCATCGGCGTCGTGGACGTGGAAAAGAACCGGCGCGCCACCATGGTGGCCGTCGGAGTCGTAGGCACGTCGCCGAATGAGAGCCTGGACCAGCGCCTGCTCCTTATCGCCACGTCCATCGATGACTGGCTGGACCGGTATGAACCCCATGTCCTTGCTGTGGAGCGGGTGTTTTCGCAGCTGAATGTCAGCACCGTGATGGGCGTCGCGCAGGCGTCCGGCGTGGTGATTGCCGCCGCCGCGCGCCGCGGGATACCGGTGGCACTCCACACGCCGTCGGAAGTCAAGGCCGCCGTCACGGGCAGCGGAACTTCCAACAAGGAAGCCGTCACAAAGCTTGTCACCAAGATCCTTCGCCTCGACGCCCCGCCGCGTCCGGCGGACGCGGCCGACGCCCTCGCGCTGGCAATCACTCATGCCTGGCGGGCCGGCAGCGGAGCGGCTATTGCCACTACGGGCCCCGGCAGCCTTTCCCTCACGCCGGCGCAGCGGGCCTGGGCTGAAGCGGAGGCCAAGGCGCGCCGTGCACGGTGAATGTCCGGGCTCCTTGCTAGGGTATTCGTAGATATGTTCGGATAGCCGGTTTCGTCCCGGCTGTATTTCGCTAGCTGTATTTTCGCTTTATACCCAGGAGCCCGGCCTTGATCAGTTTTCTCCGCGGAACCGTAGCGCACGTCGGGTTGTCCTCCGCCGTGATCGACCTCAACGGTGCCGGCATGAGCGTGAACGCCACCCCCCAGACCCTCAGCGGGCTGCGCGTGGGCGAGGAGGGCAAGCTCTTCACCTCCCTGATAGTGCGGGAAGATTCGCTGACACTCTTCGGATTCACCAGCGACGACGAACGTGAGGTTTTCGACATCCTGCTCAGCGTGAGCGGCGTCGGGCCGCGGCTCGCACTGGCCGTGCTGGCAGTCCATGATCCCGAGGCGATCCGGGTTGCCGCGCACACCGGCGATGGCAAGGCCTTCACCAAGGTCCCCGGCATTGGTCCCAAAGTGGCCGGCCGGATTGTCCTGGAGCTTGCCGGGAAACTGGTGCCGCACGGGGCCGGTGCAGCGGCGGCCCCGGCAGCCTCGGCTCCGGCCCCGTGGAAGCCGCAAGTGGTGGCGGCCATGACCAGTCTCGGCTGGTCCGAAAAGGACGCCTCGTCCAGCATCGACAAGGCCCTCTCGGATTCCCCGGAGCTGGAAGCTGACGGCCAAGTGGCCGAAATCCTCCGGGCCACACTGCGCTGGCTCGGCCAGGACGGCGCCCGTGCCGGCAACAGGGTAGGCAGCCGTGGCTGAATCCACCCTGGTCGGCGGGGGAGAGGAGCCGGAGGAACGCGTCATCGAGGCGGCCCTCCGTCCCAAAAACCTGCACGACTTCGTGGGTCAGCATCGCGTCCGCAAACAACTGTCGCTGGTGCTCGAGGCCTCGCGGATGCGCGGGCGCAGCGCTGACCACGTCCTGCTCTCAGGCCCGCCCGGCCTCGGTAAAACCACGTTGTCCATGATCATCGCGGCGGAGATGAATGCTCCGCTGCGGATCAGCAGCGGGCCGGCCATCCAGCACGCCGGGGACCTTGCCGCCATCCTTTCCTCCCTGTCGGAAGGGGAGGTCCTGTTCCTGGACGAGATCCACCGCATGTCCCGGCCTGCCGAGGAAATGCTGTACATGGCCATGGAGGACTTCCGCGTCGACATCGTCGTGGGGAAAGGCGCCGGTGCCACCGCGATTCCCCTCGAACTGCCTCCGTTCACGCTCGTGGGCGCCACCACCCGCGCCGGGCTTCTTCCCGGTCCGCTGCGGGACAGGTTCGGCTTCACCGGCCACCTGGAGTTCTACTCCGTCGAGGAACTGGAACTCGTCCTGAGGCGGTCGGCCGGCCTTCTGGACCTCAAAGTCAACTCGGCGGGATTCAGCGAAATCGCCGGCCGGTCCAGGGGCACGCCCCGAATTGCCAACCGGCTGCTCCGCCGTGTCCGCGACTGGGCCCTGGTCCATGGCATCGACCAGATCGATGCCCGCGCGGCTTCGGCGGCACTGGACATGTACGAGGTGGACAAGAGGGGCCTTGATCGGCTGGACCGATCCGTCCTCGAAGCCCTGATCACCAAATTCGGGGGTGGCCCGGTGGGACTCTCCACACTGGCGATTGCCGTGGGCGAGGAACCCGAAACCGTGGAGACCGTAGCCGAGCCCTACCTTGTCCGCGAGGGGCTGCTGGGGCGGACACCCCGGGGCCGGATCGCGATGGCTCCGGCCTGGACACACCTGGGTTATGCGGTTCCGGACGGCGTATTCGGCCAGGAGACGCTGGCGCTGTTCGAACCGGAAGACCTCGGCGGCGAGCCCGTGGCGGAGTGGCTTCCGAACAGCCAATAGCAGCGTCCGGCTGACTTTCCCTTTAGACTGGGATGAACGCTCGGCACGTTCGGGTCTTTGTTTCTGTGGGCGGCTCCGGCCGCCGTCGGCTGGGGGTTTTCTGCCAGATGGGCCGAAACGAAGCGGACGTTGCTGTAAATCAGCTATGTAAGTACAGAACGGAAACTTCCTGTGTTCGGACACATTACTGCCCAGGCCCAGCCGCAGGCCGGCGGCGGCATCGACATCATGACCATCCTGCTCTTCGTGATGCTCGGACTCTTCATCTTCATGATGTTCCGCCGCAACAAGAAGACCCAGCAGCAGCAGGCCACGCTGCAGTCCCAGTTCGCACCGGGCGTGGAGGTCATGACGAGCTTCGGACTCTACGGCCGCATCGTCTCCATCGATGAGGACGAGAACAAGGTTCTCCTCGAACTTTCCCCCGGCAACCTTGCCACAGTGCACCGCCAGGCCGTCACCAAGATCGTCGAGCCGGCCGTTGCCGCCGAAGAGCCCACCGTTGTTCCCGACGACGCCTCTTCCCTGACCGGGCAGGACGAGACCCCGGCCGACGCAGTTAACCGCACCGAAACCGTCAACGAGACGCCGGAAGAATCGCTGAAGCGTCTGAACGACGAAGGCAAGAAAGACAGCTAGTCTGGCGTTCCCGCCGAGTCCCGCTAAGTAGAATTTAAAGACGGCCGCGGGCTGCCGCCGGTGTGTGAGCCCAGCTCACCCCGGCGGCTCCTCCGTAATCAATAGAAAGATCACAATGGCACGTACTGGCCCCAAAAACTCAGCACTCAGGGTGCTGGTCTGGCTCGGCGTAATCCTCGCCGTCATGACTGCCGTCCTCGCGGGCGGCACCGTCGCCGGCCAGGCCAGCTGGGCACCCAAGCTCGCGCTTGACCTGGAAGGCGGAACCCAGATGATCCTGGCGCCCAAGGTCGAGGGCGGCTCGGACATCAACGAGGACCAGCTCAACCAGGCCGTTGCGATCATTCGCCAGCGCGTGGACGGCTCAGGCGTCGCGGAAGCCGAAATCAGCACGCAGTCCGGCCGCAACGTGGTGGTAAGCCTTCCGGGTACGCCCTCCAAGGAAACCCGCGCCCTCATCCAGGCCTCGGCCGACATGAACTTCCGGCCGGTGCTTCAGGCCGGGGCAGGCGCGGCGGTTCCCACCGAGTCGCTCACGCCGGACGACCAGCTGCCCAAGCCGACCGCAGAGCCGGCCAACAGCAGCGATATCAACTGGGTCACTCCGGAGGTCTACAAGAAGTTCGAGACCCTGGACTGCGACAATCCCTCGCAGGACAAGCAGGAGCGCTCCGACCCCGCCAAGCCGCTGGTGACGTGTGAGCCGGCAACGGACACGTCCCCGGCCATCAAGTACATCCTGGGCCCGGTTGAGGTCAAGGGCTCGAACATCAAGTCCTCCTCGTTCCAGCTGCAGCAGGGCGCACAGGGTGCTGTCACCAACGAGTGGGCAGTAAACATCCAGTTCGATGAGCAGGGAACCGCGAAGTTCAAGGAAGTCACTGAGCGGCTGTACCAGTTCTTCGTTGCCGCCGGCGGTGAGCAGGGCTCTGATCCGAAGGCACAGTTCGCCATTGTCCTCGATGACCAGGTCATCTCAGCACCGAGGTCGCTCGCGGTGATCACGGACGGCCGTCCGCAGATCACGGGTGGGTTCACCGAGGCGTCCGCCAAGGCCCTGTCCGACCAGCTGCGGTTCGGTGCCCTTCCCATCAGCTTCGACATCCAGAGCGAACAGCAGATTTCCGCAACGCTGGGCGGCGAGCAGCTCAAGATGGGCCTGCTCGCGGGCGTTATCGGCCTGCTCCTGGTGGTGGTCTACTCCCTCTTCCAATACCGGGCGCTGGGATTTGTCACGATTTTCTCCCTCGTGGTGGCCGGTGCGCTGACGTACCTCGCCATTGCCATCCTGGGCTGGACCGAAAACTATCGCCTGTCACTCGCCGGTGTAGCCGGCCTTATCGTCGCCATCGGCCAGACCGCCGACTCGTTCATCGTCTACTTCGAACGAATCCGCGATGAACTCCGGGAAGGCCGCGGGCTCGTCTCCGCGGTGGAGAACGGCTGGAAGCGTGCCAAGCGCACCGTCCTGGCCTCCAAGGCAGTGAACCTGCTGGCCGCCCTGGTGCTCTACTTCGTCGCCGTGGGTAACGTCCGGGGCTTCGCGTTCACCCTTGGCCTGACGGCAATCGCCGACCTCATCGTGGTGTTCATGTTCACCCACCCGACGCTGCAGCTCCTGGCCCGCACGAAGTTCTTCGGCGAGGGCCACAGGTTCTCCGGCCTCGACCCGAAGCGCCTCGGCGCGGTGCCGCTGTACCGCGGCGCCGGCAGGCTCCGCACGCCGGAGGAAAAGCCGGCCGTGGTGCGTGCCAAGAACAGCGGCGCAGCTGCCGAAGCTGAGCGCCGGATGACCATTGCGGAACGCCGACTGGCGGAAAAGCAGGAGCAGCTTGCCGGTTCCTCCAAGAGCACGTCCAAGGAGGGCAAGTAAATGACTACGAATTTTGCCACGTTCGGCAATGAGCTTTACACGGGCAAGCGCTCGTACAACTTCGTCGCCTCCAAGAAGATCTGGTTCGTGATCGCGGCTATCGCCGTGGCGCTGTCCATCCTCCTGCCGGTGGCGAAGGGCGGGTTCAACCTTGGCATCGAGTTCCGGGGCGGGTCGGAGTTCACGGTTTCCAACGTGAAGACCACCGACGCAGCACTCGGCGAGAAGGCTGTCCAGGACGTCGTGGCGGGCAGCATTCCGCGCGTAGCCAACGTCGCCGGCACCACGATGCGCATCCAGACCGACAAGCTCACGGACGACGAGACCCTCCGGATCAAGGAAGGCCTCACCTCGGCCTACGGAGTCACGGACAACGAGGTGACGTCCACGTTCGTCGGACCCACCTGGGGTGCGGATGTCACCAAGCAGGCACTGCTGGGCCTGGTGATCTTCGTCGTCATCGCGGCAGTTTTGATGGCCTTGTACTTCCGGACCTGGAAGATGTCGCTTTCGGCACTCGTGGGCATGCTGGTCACCATGTTCGTCACTGCCGGCGTCTACGCCCTCAGCGACTTCGAAGTCACGCCGTCGGCCATCATTGGCTTCCTCACGGTGCTTAGCTACTCGCTGTACGACACCGTGGTGGTCTTTGACAAGATCCGCGAAAATACGGCAGACCTTGATGCCTCCACCCGCCGCACTTTCGCGGAGGAGGTCAACCTGGCTGTCAACCAGACGCTGGTCCGTTCCATCAACACCATGATGGTGGCCATCCTCCCCGTCGGCGCCATCCTGTTCATCGGAGCCGGGCTCCTGGGCGCCGGTACCCTGCGGGACCTTTCGCTGGCCCTGTTCGTGGGCATCCTGATCGGTACCGCGGCAACCATCTTCATCGCGGCCCCGCTCTATGCCTGGCTGCGGCAGGGCGAAACCCCGCTGGTCAAGCAGGCCGAGCGGGTTGAACGCCGCCGGAGTGAGGCAGCTGCCAAGGCTGCGGCTGCGCCGGAGTCTGCACCAGCCTGAGCTGTGTTTCCCTAAAGAGCCGGACGCTGAAGGACCGGACGCCGTCATTCGTGACGGCGTCCGGCCCTTCTCATATCCGGTCCGGTTACAGAAGTCTCCTGCCACGGGAATAGACTGGGATAATTAAACGGGTCGTGAGGGGTGCTTCATTGGAAGAACGTTCGACGTCGGCGCCAACGGCCGACGGTGGTGAAGGTCCGGGCCAGGGTCCGCAGGCCGGTTTGGTTGCGTCCGGGCGCCCGGATGCAGGCGTGCCTGTTGACAGTTCCGGTTTCCGCCCCACCTTTCCCGGACGCCGCGAACGCACCAGGTCCAGGCTCGCCCGGCTGACAGGCCGGGGAACGGCAACGTATTCACCCATCCTCGAACCGCTGTTGCGCACTGTCCGGGCCAACAACCCGAAAGAGGATTTCGACCTCATCCAGCGTGCCTTCGTCGTGGCCGAACAGAGCCACCGGGGCCAGAAGCGCAAGAGCGGCGATCCCTACATCACGCACCCTGTCGCTGTCGCCACCATTCTTGCCGAACTGGGCCTGAGCGGCACCACGCTTGCGGCCGCGCTGCTGCACGACACCGTGGAGGATACGCCCTACACGCTGGCTGACCTCAAGCGGGATTTCGGTCCCGAGGTGGCCATGCTGGTCGATGGCGTGACCAAGCTGGACAAGGTGAGCTTCGGCGAAGCGGCACAGTCCGAAACGGTCCGCAAAATGGTCGTTGCGATGGCCAAGGACATCCGCGTGCTGATGATCAAGCTGGCGGACAGGCTGCACAATGCCCGCACGTGGCGCTTCGTCTCGGCGGAGTCCTCGGCACGCAAAGCCCGGGAGACGCTGGAGATCTTCGCGCCGCTGGCACATCGGCTCGGCATGAACACCATCAAGTGGGAACTCGAGGACCTGTCCTTCGCTGCGCTGTACCCGAAGGTGTACGAGGAAATCGTCCGCATGGTGGGGGACCGGACCCCGGAGCGTGAAAAGAGCCTCAGCGTCATCCGGAACCAGATCACCGATGATCTCCGGACGGCCAAGATCAAGGCCACCATCACGGGCCGCCCCAAGCATTACTACTCGATCTACCAGAAGATGATCGTCCGCGACAAGGACTTCGACGACATCAACGACCTCATGGGCGTCCGGGTCCTGGTGGACTCCGTTCGTGACTGCTACGCGGCGCTGGGCACGCTGCATTCGCGCTGGAACCCGCTTCCGGGGCGTTTCAAGGACTACATCGCGATGCCCAAGTTCAACATGTACCAGTCCCTGCACACCACGGTCATCGGGCCCGGCGGCAAGCCCGTTGAGATCCAGATCCGTACCCACGAGATGCACCGCCGCGCGGAGTACGGTGTCGCGGCGCACTGGAAGTACAAGGACCAGCCGAACAGGACGGCAGCAGGGCCCGGGAGCCCCCGTGACGGGGACATGGGCTGGCTCAGGTCCCTCGTTGACTGGCAGCAGGAAACGTCCGACCCCGGTGAGTTCCTGGACTCATTGCGGTTCGAAATCAACGCCCGGGAAGTTTTCGTGTTCACGCCGAAGGGCGAGGTCATGGCACTGCCGGCCGGCTCCACCCCTGTGGACTTCGCGTACGCGGTCCACACCGAAGTGGGCCACCGGACCATCGGCGCCAGGGTCAACGGCAAGCTCGTACCGCTCAACAGCGAACTGAACCACGGCGACTGGGTGGAGATCTTCACCTCCAAGGCGGAGGGAGCAGGCCCCAGCCAGGACTGGCAGCACTTCGTCAAGAGCGCCCGCGCCCGCAACAAGATCAGGCAGTGGTTCAGCAAGGAGCGCCGCGAGGAGGCCATCGACCGCGGCAAGGAACTCCTGACCAAGGCGATGCGCAAGCAGAACCTTCCCCTGCAGCGCCTCATGACCCATGACGCCCTCGCCGAGGTGGCCGAGCATTTTAAGTACGTTGACATCTCCGGCCTGTACGCCGGCGTGGGTGACGGCCACACCTCGGCACAGTCGGTCATGGAACGGCTTGTGGAGACCCTCGGCGGCAGCGATGCCCCGGAGGACGACCTCACTGAGGTCAGCATCCCCACCCGGGTCAGCAAGACGAAGTACTCCGACTCCGGCGTGATAGTCCGCGGTGTGGGGGACGTGTGGGTCAAGCTTGCGCGCTGCTGCACCCCGGTTCCCCCGGATCCCATCCTGGGTTTCGTCACGCGGGGCTCCGGTGTGTCGGTGCACCGTACGGACTGTACGAACGTCTCGGACCTGAAAGACCAGCCGGACCGCATCGTGGAGGTGGACTGGGCGCCCACCCAGTCCAGCGTGTTCCTCGTGGAGATCCAGGTGGAGGCACTGGACCGCAAGTCCCTGCTGTCCGACGTCACCCGGATCCTGTCCGAAAACCACGTCAACATCCTGGCCGCCAGTGTTCACACCTCGACGGACCGCGTGGCCATCTCGAAGTTCGCGTTCGAGATGGGTGATCCCAAGTATCTGAGCCATGTGCTCAGTGCCGTGCGGCGCATCGATGGCGTGTTTGACGTGTACCGCACCACGGGGAACCGGCGGCGCGGCTAGCTGCCGGGCCCTAGCCGGGCTGGGTCTGGAGGGCCGCCAGGACTTCCAGGGCGGCCTTCTTGTACGGAACCCGGGGCGTGGATTCGACGGCGAGGGTCAGCAGCCGCAGCCTGACGTCCAGCTCCGGGCTGGCCAGCATCTTCCGTAGGGCCGGCACCGCCCGTTCCGCGTCCACGTGGAGGGCGATGTCCAGCGCCGTGCGGAGCGGGCTGGAAACCATCAGCCCGCCCAGGCTGACGACGTCGAACGGGCCGAGCCTGACCTCGTGCAGGGTGCAGCCCCGGGTGGACCTCAGGCTGGAGACGCGCCGGGTGGCATCCACCAGCAACGCCAGCCGGTCCGGTTCCGCGGCGCACCCGTAGATCCAGGCCGCCGTCATCCGGCCTGCCACGACGCGCTGACGGATTCCCGTCGGGACAGCGAACGAGGCCGCGCGTGCCCGCAGCTGCGGCGTGGTTGCCGTGCCGGGCAGCATGTATCCGCGCTGGTAGAGCTGGCTCAGGACACCGTCGGCGGCCATGGCCTGCAGCTCCGGCCACGAGAATACGGCGCCGGGCGAATAGAGCTCAACAGACCCGGTGTCTGTGCTTCTGATATTTGCGCTTCTGATATTTACGGGGTCGGGGGACGCGGTAGCCATTCAGCCATCTTTTCCTGCGGCCCCCAACGCGTACAGGCCCCGTTCCGGTTATGTGGATAACCGGGACGGGGCCTGTAGGCGATACTGGTTGGCCAGGCGCCTACGAGAGTTCGCTGGCCGAGCGCGAGATCTGGTCCAGCCACGCCTGGCGGGCCTCGAGGGCCTCCTGGGCGGCTTTGATCTTGCGCTGGTCGCCGGCCTTTTCAGCCTTCTCGAGGTCTTCCTTCAGCCCCGCAATGGCGGCCTCCAGCTGCGAAAGGGCGCTGTTGGTCCGTGCCTTGGTCTCCGGGTTGGACCGCTTCCAGTTTTCGTCCTCGGCGTGACGGACGGCGTCCTCCACCTTCCGGAGGCCGGCTTCGATCCGGCCCATGTCCGCACGGGGAACCTTGCCGGCTTCTTCCCAGCGGTCTCGGATGGACTGGAGCGCCTTCTTGGCGGCGGCCAGGTCCTTGATGGGCAGCAGGGCGTTGGCCTCGACCAGAAGGGCCTCCTTCACGGTCAGGTTGGCGCCGTACTCCTGGTCGATCTCGTCGTTGGCTGCCTGCCGCGAGGTGAAGAAGACATCCTGCGCGGCGCGGAAGCGGGCCCACAGTGCGTCGTCGTCCTTGCGGCTGGCGCGCGGTGAGGCCTTCCACTCGTCCATCAGGCGGCGGTATTCGCCGGCAGCGAAGCCCCAGTCTGTGGACGTGGACAGTGCCTCGGCTTCGGCGATCAGTTTTTCCTTGGCGGCCTTCGCAGCGGAATTGTTGCTGTCCAGCTGGGAGAAGTACGCCCGGCGGTGGCGGTCGAAGACCGTCCGTGCTGCCCGGAACCTCTTCCAGAGGGCATCCTCGTTGCTGCGGCCCAGGCGGACGCCGTTCTTCTGCGCTGCCTTCCAGCTTTCGAAGAGCTCGTTCATGCGGGCGCTGGAGGTCTTCCACTGGATCTGCGCAGGATCGTGGCCGGAAATTTCTTCCGCTTCCGCAACGATTGCTTCGCGGGCAGCCAGTTCGGCGGCACGTACGGCGTCGTGTTCGGCCTTTTCCGCTTTTTCGAGTTCAGTGATCTGCGTGGACAGTGTGTCGAGGCGGGCCTCGGCGGCGCGGAGGTCGCCCACCATGTTCCGCTCGGCCAACTGCTCGCGCAGGTGCGTGACGGTCTTCTGCATGTCCGTCGTGGGGGCCTTGGAGCTCACGCGCTGTTCCAAGAGAACAATCTGGGCCACCACGTCGTCGTACTTCCGGGCAAAGTAGCCCAGTGCTTCGTCGTCGCTGACGTCCGGGTACTGGCCAACGGGAACCTCGGCGCCGTCGATGGTCAGGAAGACGTGTCCGTCCCCTTCAACCCGGCCCCAGCGGGCAGCTTCAGCCAGGGATGCAGCCGAGGAAACAGGGGCAGGGACCGGGGCCACAGGGGAGGCAGCCGCCTTGGGCCGCGCAGCAAACGCGGCTGGCGACGGGGCCGGGCGGGGCGCAGGACGCGGCGCTGCGGCAGCCGCAGGGGCCTCTTCCGCTGCAGCTGCCTCGTCGGCGCCTGCGTTGGCAGCTGCTTCGGCCGCCGAAGCATCGTCGGCTTCCGGCGCCTCGGCGTCAGGTGCCTCCTCAGCGGCTGCTTCAGCTGCCGGGGCCTCCTCGGACGCAGGAGCCTCTTCGGCCGCAGGTGCCTCTTCGGGTGCGTCCTCAGCCGGGGCAGCCTCCGGTTCGGAGGTTTCCTGGGTGGCTGGCTGTGCGTTGGACGTGGCCTCGGCTGCTGCATCGTTGCCAGCCGCCTGCGCGTCGTCAACCACCTGAGCCTCGGTTTCGGCCTCGCCGGCAGCTGCTGTTACTGTTTCGTCGGATTTCTGACTGTCTGTCACCGCTAAAAGTCTTTCGCTTGGAGGGAAATACCTGCACCCGCAGCGTGGAGGCCGGGGCTGGTTACTTCAGAGAGAACGAGTCTATCGTGACTGGTTCCACAGGAGCGCCGTCTGTTGCGCTTCCGCCCGTCTTAATACCACCGGCGGCGATGTTGGTCACGACGTCCAGCCCGGATGTCACCTTGCCCACGATCGTGTAGCCGCCGGCCTCGTCAGCCGGAATGACAGTGTCTTTGTAGACGATGAAGAACTGCGTGCCGTTCCCGTAGGCATTGCCGCTGGTGCGCGCCACAGCAATGGATCCGGCCGGGTACTTATTGTCCGCCGGCGTGTTTTCCAGCGGCCCCCAGGTGTAGGAAGGGTCGCCCTGGCCGTCGCCGGTCTTGGAACCGCACTGGAGGACTCCGAAGCTCTCGCCCGTGGTCAGCCGGTGGCAGCTGATTCCGTTGTAGTAATTCTCGTCTGCAAGCGATTTGAAGACCGCAGCGGCCTGCGGAGCCTTGGTTCCGTCCAGCTCGACGCCCAGCGCACCGCTGTTCAGTTTGAGCTCACCGGTGAAAACCTTGCCTGCCGCGGTCTCCGGTTTCGGGATATTCGCGGCGTTGGTGGCCGGCGTTGTCGGCGATGCCGACGGGGTAGTCAGCCCAGCCTGCGCCGCGGCATACTCCTCTTCGGTCGGGTTGCTGGCGAAGACGGTGAGTTGGAGGACGACGGCGAGCACCAGTGCCGCGGCACCAGCGCCCGCAGCGAGGAGATTGTCGCGCTTACGGCGTTTCTCCTGCTGCCGCCGCAGCTCGCGTTTCGCTTCCATTTGCAGGATGCGCCGCTTTGCTTCGCGGGCGCTCCGTGAACTGGCCGCCAAAAGTCCTCCTGGTTGTCGGGCCGGCCGCCGAACGGGCCAAGGGCGACGTCCGGTGTCCGGCAGCAAGCGGCAGGCGATGCCGGCGCCTGCCCCGCGGGAGCTGTGCTCCATTAGAGTTGCTGGCGCCGAAAGCATAAACTGACTGCCGCACATAGTTTATGCATGACTGGCTGGACTCCCGCCCTTACCGCCGCTTTTTGATCGCATGGCGGAATCGGATGATTGCACAGCGGACTCCAGCCTTCTGTTACCTGAGGAGAAAATCCACCATGGCACGCACCGCCTCCCTGTCCGGATTCCCCGAGTGGCTTCCCGAGGAGCGGCTGGTGGAGCTGCATGTGCTGGACACCCTGCGGCGCGTCTTCGAGCTGCACGGCTTCTCCTCGATCGAAACCCGTGCAGTGGAAACCGTGGGCCAGCTGCTCCGCAAGGGTGAAATTGACAAAGAGGTGTACGGGCTCAGCCGCCTGCAGGAGGACGAAGAGGATTCCAGGGCGGCCAAGGGCGACCACCACTCCCTGGCCCTGCACTTCGACCTGACGGTGCCGTTCGCGCGCTACGTGGTGGAGAACGCCGGCTACCTCGCGTTTCCGTTCCGCCGTTACCAGATCCAGAAGGTGTGGCGCGGTGAGCGTCCGCAGGAAGGCCGCGCCCGCGAATTCACCCAGGCGGACATCGACATCGTGGGTGACGGTGACCTGCCGTTCCGCTACGACGTCGAAATCGCGCTGGTGATCGCCGAGGCACTAAGCGCCCTGCCGATTCCCGACTTCCGCCTGCGCATCAACAACCGCAAACTTGCCGAGGGCTTCTACCGCGGCATCGGCCTAACCGACACCGCCGGAGTGCTGCGCAGCATCGACAAGCTCGAGAAGATCGGCCCGGTGAAGGTGGCAGAGCTGCTGAAGACCGAACTGGGCGCCACCGAGGAACAGGCCCAGGCCGCCCTGGGCCTGGCCGGCATCCGCACCGAGGACACGTCCTTCGTGGAAAAGGTCCGGGCCCTGGGAGTCAAGGACGAGCTGCTCGAGGAAGGCCTGAACGAGCTCGAACAGGTTATTGCGGCCGCCGTGCAGCGTGCCCCGGGCAAGGTGGTGGCGGACCTCAGCATCGCCCGCGGCCTGGACTACTACACCGGAACCGTGGTGGAAACCGTCCTGGTGGGCCACGAACAGCTTGGCTCCATTTGCTCCGGCGGCCGCTACGATGCGCTGGCGAGCAAGGGCAACCGCAAGTTCCCGGGCGTCGGCCTGTCCATCGGCGTCACCCGCCTCGTCTCCAGGATCCTGAGCCAGGAGCTGGCCCAGGCCACGCGTTCGGTGCCCACGGCAGTGCTCGTTGCGTTGAACAACGACGGCAGCTGGGACGCGGCCCAGGACGTCGCGGCACAGCTGCGCAGCCGGGGGATCTCCACTGAGGTCGCCGCCAAAGCGGAAAAATTCGGCAAGCAGATCAAGTTCGCCGACCGCCGGGGCATCCCGTTTGTCTGGTTCACGGACGACGACGGCAAGCACCAGGTCAAGGACATCCGCTCGGGCCAGCAGTCAGACGCTGATCCCGCCAGCTGGACGCCGTCGGACGAGGACCTGTACGTCAGGGTCCTCAAGTCCTAGGCGGCGGGCTTCCGAAGCCGCAGCATGAGGAACCGGCCGGCAACTCCGGCCGCCAGCACGGCAGCCATGCCCGCCACCGAGGCAAACGGCAGCGTCACGGCAAGAACCAGGCAGCCAACGAAGCCCGCCGCGTTCAGCCATCTCGGCGCACTGCCGGGCCGCTCGGCCAGGGTGAACGCGGCGGCATTCGTGACGGCGTAGTAGACCAGCACGCCGAAGCTCGAGAAGCCCACCACGGTCAGCACGTCCGTCGTCAGGAGCAGCACAATTACGGCGGCGGCCACCGACAGCTCTGCGAGGAACGGCACCGTGTGCGGTCCGCCCACCCTGGCCAGGGGAGAAGGCAGGTCCCGCTCCCTTGCCATGGCCATCGCAGTGCGGCCCACCCCGGTGATCAGTGCCAGCAGGGCGCCGAGGCAGGCGGCGGCCGCCCCTGCCTGCACCAGCGGGGCGCCCGCGTCCAGTCCGGAGGACGTGACGGCGTCGAGCAGCGGCGCCATCGATCCAGCCAGCCGCCCCGGTGACAGGTGCCAGAGGAGCAGCAGGGCGAGTCCCAGGTAGATGACGAAAGCTGCGGCCAGCGCGGCCAGGATGGCCCTCGGAATGGTGCGGGCGGGATCCTTGACTTCTTCGCCGAGCGTGGCGATCCGGGCGTAGCCGGCGAAGGCGAAGAACATCAGGCCGGCAGCCGGGAGGATCCCCCAGGCACTGCCGGGTTCCGTGACGGGACCGGACGGCGTCGGATGCGGCCCCGCAAGCCCCGCTGCCGCCACAAACACCAGGGTGCCAAGGACTATGCCGAGCAGGATTCTGGTCAACAGGGCGGTGCGCGTGATGCCCAACAGGTTGACCCCCGTGAGGACCACGACGGCGGCGACAGCCAGCGGTGTGGCGAAGCCCGGCGCCACGTAATGGCCAAAGGTCAGCGCCATGGCCGCGCAGGATGCCGACTTTCCGGTGACGAATCCCCACCCGGCAATGAACCCCGGCCATTCGCCGAGCTGCTTGCGGCCGTACACATACGTCCCGCCGCTGGCCGGGTATTTGGCCGCCAGCTGAGCCGATGCCACAGCGTTGCAGTAGGCAATGGCGCCGGCGATCAGGACCGAGGCAATCATCAGCGAGCCGGCCAGGGCGGTGGCAGGGGAGAAGACGACGAACACTCCGGCGCCGAGCATGGAGCCGAGTCCTATGGCGGTGGCATCAAACACACCGAGCCGGCGCTGAAGAGGTTGATGGGTCTGCATGGCGGAAGGGAAGCCTCTCCAACGGGTAAACTCGAACGGGGCTGTTCCCGCAACGGTCCCATTCAACATCATCTCTGTCTTCCTTCTGAAAGGTAAGCTGTGCTGCGCACACATGACCTCGGATCCCTCCGCTCCGAGCACATTGGACAAACCGTAACCCTGGCCGGCTGGGTGGGCCGGCGTCGTGATCACGGTGGTGTGGCATTCGTTGACCTCCGCGATGCCTCAGGCGTCGCCCAGGTGGTAGTCCGCGAAGAAGAGGTCTTCCACGGACTCCGCAACGAGTACGTGCTCCAGATCATCGGTACGGTTTCCCAGCGCCCCGAGGGCAACGAAAACCCGGCACTGGCTACCGGCGAGATTGAGGTCATTGCCGAGAAGGTGACCATCCTCAACACCTCCGATCCGCTGCCCTTCCAGATCGACGAGCACGTGGAGGTGGGCGAGGAAGCACGCCTGAAGCACCGCTACCTGGACCTGCGCCGCCCGGGCCCCGCCCGGAACCTGCGCCTGCGCTCCGAAGCCAACCGCGTGGCACGCGAGCTGCTCCACCAGGACGGCTTTGTTGAGATCGAAACCCCCACGCTGACGCGTTCGACGCCGGAAGGCGCCCGCGACTTCGTGGTCCCCGCACGCCTCGCGCCGGGTTCCTGGTACGCCCTGCCGCAGTCCCCGCAGCTTTTCAAGCAGCTCCTGCAGGTGGGCGGCTTCGAGAAGTACTACCAGATCGCGCGCTGCTACCGCGATGAGGACTTCCGTGCGGACCGCCAGCCGGAATTCACCCAGCTGGACATCGAAGCCAGCTTCGTGGAGCAGGACGACATCATTTCGCTCGGCGAAAGCATCGTCAAAGCCCTGTGGCAGCTGATCGACGTCGAGATCCCGACGCCCATCCAGCGCATCACCTACGCCGACGCCATGGCCCGCTACGGCTCGGACAAGCCGGACCTCCGGTTCGGCCAGGAACTGACTGAACTCACGGAATTCTTCAAGGACACCAACTTCGGCGTGTTCAAGGCGCCGTACGTCGGTGCCGTGGTCATGCCGGGCGGCGCTTCGCAGGCACGCCGTGCGCTGGATGCCTGGCAGGAATGGGCCAAGCAGCGCGGCGCCAAGGGCCTTGCCTACGTGCTGTACAAGGAAGACGGCGAACTGGCCGGCCCCGTGGCCAAGAACCTCACGGACACCGAGCGCGCCGGCCTCGCCGACGCCGTCGGCGCCAAGCCCGGGGACTGCATCTTCTTCGCCGCCGGCGAAAAGACACCCTCCCGTGCGCTCCTCGGTGCCGCCCGCGTCGAGATCGGGCACCGCACCGGCCTGATCAACCCCGCCGACTGGGCGTTCTGCTGGGTGGTGGATGCGCCGATGTTCGAGCCGGCCGCCGCCGCAGTGGCCTCAGGCGACGTGGCCGTCGGTGCCGGCAAGTGGACGGCCGTCCACCACGCCTTCACCTCGCCCAAGCCCGAATACATGGACTCATTCGACCAGGACCCGGAATCGGCCCTGTCCTACGCCTACGACATTGTCTGCAACGGCAACGAAATCGGCGGCGGCTCCATCCGTATCCACGAGCGTGACGTTCAGGAGCGTGTTTTCGAACTCATGGGCCTGGACAAGGCAGACGCTGAGACGAAGTTCGGCTTCCTCCTGGAAGGCTTCAAGTTCGGTGCTCCGCCGCACGGCGGCATCGCCTTCGGCTGGGACCGCGTTGTAGCACTGCTGGCCGGCGTGGAGTCGATCCGCGACGTCATCGCATTCCCGAAGTCCGGCGGCGGCTACGACCCCCTCACGGCAGCTCCCGCGCCGATCACCGCGCAGCAGCGCAAGGAGGCCGGCGTGGACTTCAAGCCCGAGGCCAAAAAGGACGCGCCCGTGCCCCAAAAGGCCGAGGACGCAGCCAAGTAGAGTGAACTGATCGTCAGCTGGGCTCTCCGGGAAACCGGGGAGCCTTTGCTGTCCCACCCCGTAAAGAGGACTCCGATGGAACAGCAGACAGTGCCCGGCCTGGAGGCATTGATGGATGCCGCCTGGCCTGCTCCTGACCGGGAAGATTCCGGTGGGTGGGTTCTTCGGGCGGCTGCCGGTGTGACCCAGCGTGCCAATTCCATCTGGCCGCGCTCGGAGCCGAACGGAACTCCGCACCACCGGCTGGCGTTACTCAGGGATGCCCGGGCCTGGTACCGCAGCCGCCGACTTCCCGTGATCTTCCAGGTGTTCGACCATGCCGGCAGTGCCGCGCTGAATGCCGTCCTCGATGAGGAAGGCTTTACCCGGCAGTCCGAAACGCTGATCCTGGTACGCGGGACCGGCGGGGATCCTCCGGCGCCTGACGCCGGCGTCGAACTCTCAGCCCAGCCTCCGGCTGAATGGCTGCGGCTTTGGTGGAGCGTTGACGGCCGCGGTGACGAGGACTCCCTCGCCACCGCCCGCGGAATCCTTGAAGGCTGCCCGTCGCTGTACGCCCTGGCGAGGGACGACGACGGCGTGCCTGCCGCCGTCGGGCGCCTTGCCCTGCCCCTTATCGGGGAAGGCAACCGCGGCGGGCTGTACTGCATGGCCACCCGCCCCGATGCCCGGCGCCGCGGCTACGCGAACAGGGTGCTGGATTCATTGCTGGCTGCCGGCGCGTCGCGAGGGCTGGACAGCTACTGGCTGCTTGTCACAGCTGCCAACACCGGAGCACGGGAGCTGTATGCCCGTGCCGGATTCCAGGAGGCCGGCCGATATTTTTACCGGCAGGAGCGGCCCAAGCGGCACCTGACGGGCTGCTAGGACGCGGGATCAGCTAACCCAATTAGACGGTTCCCTGCAGACACGACGTTGCGAAGCGTCGAATCGGCGGGGAACCGTCTAATTGGTGGTGCCCGGGCGGAGCTAGAGGCCGTTCGGTCTCACCGGGTCCGCACGTTAGGCTGCGGGGCCAGCTTCTGCGCCGCGAGTGCCTCGCCGTCGAGCGCGTCGAGCGCCGCCCGGCGCCGGGCGGTTCCCTCCAGATACGGACCACCCAGTTCCTCGATCGGCGTCCTGAACGTCTCGCGGGAGCGGAACACCGAGAACGCTGCGATGAGCATGCACGCCGTGCCGAAGACCGCCACGGGAACCCAGCCGGTGGCACCAGGGGTCAGCAGCATGCCGGCGATCATCGGCGCGAAACCGGCAAGGACCAATCCCAGCTGGTTGCCCAGGGCCATGCCGGTGTAGCGGACCGGAGCGGCAAACTGCTCGGCGAAGAACGCCGGCCAGATGCCGTTGAAGCCCGAATAGAGCACTGTCATGTTCAGGAAGGCCGCCAGGAAGACCAGGACGATGTTCCCGGAAGACAGCGCAAGGAAGTACAGGAAGATGGTGGCTGAGCACCCGAAGGCGGCCGTGAGCAGCAGGGGCCGGCGGCCGATCCGGTCCGAAAGCTTCGCCGCCAGCGGCATGGCGAACATGGACAGGCCAATGGCGACGGCGTTGACGGTCAGGATGGACGCGCGGTCGAAGCCCGCGGTGGAGGTGGCGTACGCCAGCCCGAAGACCGTGAAAATGGTCTGCATCACCGACATGATCGACATGCCCACGACGCGCAGCACGTCCGGCGCCTGGAAGCGGAGCACCTCTTTGACAGGCATTGGGGTCACCTGGCGGCTTTCCTGGGCCTCCTCGAAGACCGGCGTTTCGTCCAGGTGCGTCCTGACCCAGTAGGCGATGGCCAGAACCACGATGGAGAGCCAGAAGGGGATCCGCCAGCCCCAGCTCATCATCGCTTCCTGCGGCATGGCGGCGACTGGAATGAACACGAGGGTGGCCAGCACCATGCCGGAGGCGTAGCCCGTCATCACGAAGCTGGTGAAGAAGCCCCGCTTGCCCTCGGGTGAATGCTCCAGCGTGAGGGTGGAGGCACCTGCAGACTCCGCGCCCGCGGAGAATCCCTGGGCCAGCCGCCCCGTAACCAGGAGGACGGGCGCCCAGACGCCGAGCTGTTCGTAGGTGGGGAGGAAGCCGATGCCGAGCGAGGCCAGGCCCATGATGCCGAGCGTCAGCAGCAGGATCTTCTTGCGCCCCAGCTTGTCACCGAAGTGGCCCATGACCAGGCCGCCGACGGGCCTGGCCACGTAGGCGACACCGAAAGTGGCGAAGGCACCGATCAGCCCGATGGCAGGATCGGCGGACGGGAAGAACAAATGCGGGAACACCAGGGCGGCGGCGGTTCCGTAGATGAAGAAGTCGTAATACTCCAAGGTGCTGCCGAGGAAGGATGCCAGGGCGGCCTTGGCGGGGGTCTTGCGCTGGGCCGGCGGCGGTGCCAGCTGCGTTTGGGATGAAGACTGCATGTGAACTCCTTAAGACTGCGTTGTCTCAGTGGGTGCCGGCACGGTGTCCCCCTGGTGGAAGTCCACCGAGAGGATCTGCTGGCTGTTGGGGAACGAGTACGCCTTCAGCGGCTCGTGGAGCGGATGCGTGTTGTACACCGCGATGTCCTCGACCGTTTCGAAATCGGCCACAATGGCGTAGTCGAAGGAACGCTCGGTGTGGAGCACGTCCGCTCCGTGGCTGAGGCTGAGCATGCCGGGGATTTTGCCGGTCATGTTGTTGAGGCCGTCAATCCAGGCCTGCTTGTCGGCGGCCGGGAAGCCCGGCTTGAATTTGAAGAGCACGGTGTGGCGGATCATCTCAGGCACCGGTCCCGACAAGCTCGTCCACCTGTGACGGCGCGGCAGAAACATAGTCGGGGGACAGGCCGGCGAGGGTGCGCCCGGCGAGGTAGCCCATGGTCATGATCGGGCCAAGGGTGGCGCCGGCACCGGGGTAGCCTGCGGCGTAGGCGTTTTCGGTGGTGTTCCCGGCGGCGAACAGGCCGGGAATGGGGCAGTTGTCGACGTCGAGCACGCGTGCCAGCCCGTCGGTTGCCACACCGCCGTTGGTGCCAAAGGCGCCGTTGACCACTTCCAGGGCGTAGAACGGCCCGGACTGGAGCGGGCCCAGCGAGGGGTTCGGCCACGGGTTGTCGTCGTCGCCCCAGTACTTGTCGTAGGCGCTCTCGCCGCGGCCGAAGTCGGGATCCTCGCCCTTGACGGCGAATCCATTGAACCGGGTCACCGTCGCAATGAGGTTCTGCGCCGGTACGTTGATCTTCGCTGCCAGTTCCTCGAGGGTTTCCGCCTCGATCAGGTAATTCGGCGTCGGCTGCCCGGCGCGGTGCGCCAGGATGCCGTAGCGCTCCAGGTAGGTGTGGTCCACAATGACGTGGGCCGGGGTGTTCAGGGTCCGGTTCGCCGCGGAGTCCCAGGACTGCAGGCTCCGGGCGAGGTCGTTGTAGTTCTGCGACTCGTTGGCGAACCTGCGGCCGTGGCGGTTCACCATGATCGATCCCGGACCCTGGCGTTCGAAGCGGAGCAGAGTGCCTGCCGGTTGCCCGTCGCGGGTGTCGCCGGTGACGGACATCGGGGCCCACCAGGCTTCCCGGGTGCCGCGGGTCTGGCCGCCAATGCGCTGCGACATCCGCAGTCCGTCGCCGGTGTTCGAGGGCGGCGAGCACATAGTGTACAGCCGGGAGGCGAGCATGGAGTCGGCCAGCGCTTTGTCCCACTCAAAGCCTCCGGTGGCCAGCACCACGCCGTCGTTGGCCCGGAAGGATTCGCCGGATTCCAGTTCGACGCCAGTCACCCGGCCGCCGTCGGCAATCAGCCGGTGCCCCCGGGCGTTGGTGACAAGCGCAGCACCGTCGCGGACCAGGCTGGCCAGCAGCATGGAGACGAGGGCCTGGCCTTTGGCGACGAGCCCGTCGTCCTGGCGGGCGGACAGTTCGTCCCACGGGAACCTGGTGAAGGCGCCCCAGCTTTCATATTCCTGCATGGTGAAAGGCGCCCGGCCGTCGCTGCGCACATGTTCCTTGAGAGCGCCCAGGGCTTCCTTGCTGTTGAACAGCTCGGGTTCCACCGTGCGGCCGCCCTCCATGGCGCCCGGGAGGTCCTGCCGGTAGTCGGGAAAGTTATCGAGGAAGATGAAGCGGACGCCGCATTCCTGTTCCATGAAGCGGAGCATCCGGTCGCCGTAATTCAGCGCAGCGTCCAGGAGTTCCTCGCGGCCGCGTCCGCGGGCCACGGCGCGCACGTACTCCGCGGCCGCTTCCTTGGAGTCGGCAATTCCGGCCTTACGGGCGTGGTGGTTGTCCGCCACCCAGAGCATGCCGCCGGAGACGGCGGAGGTGCCGCCCAGCAGTTCACTCTTTTCGAGGACGACGACGGACTTGCCGGCGTGGGCGGCGGTGACCGCCGCGGTGAGGGCGCCCGCGCCGGAACCGACGACGACGACGTCGTAGTTCTCTGCTGCGGTTCCGCTGACGAATTTCATGGGTACTGCCTTTCAGGAGGAAGAAAGTGGGCCGGTCAGACGGCGGTGTAGCCGCCGTCGATCACGAGCTCGGAGCCCGTGGTGAACCGCGATTCGTCGGAGGCCAGGTACAGCACGCCGTAGGCAATCTCGTCCGGCTGGCCCTGGCGCGGCAGCGGGTTGGAGCCGACCAGCTGCCTGTAGTAGGCCTCGGGTCCGATGTCGGACTGTTCGGCCGAGCGGCGGCTCATTCGGGTGTCCATCGACCCGGGGTGGATGGAGTTCACGCGGATCCCGTAGCTTCCGTAGGCGGCCGCGTCCGACTTGCTCAGGAGCCGGACGGCGCCCTTGGTGGCGTGGTAGAGCGGCACATTCCTGCCGCCGGTGAGGCCGTGGATCGAAGAGAAGTTGATGATGCTGCCGGCGCGCTTTTCGATCATGCCGGGGACCACGTGCTTGGTCATCAGCCAGACGCCCTTGACGTTGACGTTGAAGATGGTGTCAAAGTCCGAGACTGACGCCGTGTGCGAGGCGCCGGCGGGGCCGATAATTCCGGCGGCGTTCACCAGGATGTCCGGCGTGCCCACCTCGTCGCGGACCCGGCGGAGCGCGTCGGCGACGCTGGCCTCGCTGGTGACATCGACGTCGTACTGGCGAATGTTGGTCCGGGCCTCCGCAACCGGGATGCCGGCAACGTCCAGGCTGGCAACGACTGCGCCGTGTTCAGCCAGGAGAGCGGCGGTGGCGCCGCCAAGGTCGCCGCGGCCTCCGGTGACGATTGCGGTCTTTCCGGCCACTCGGTTCAGTGTGGGATTCATGGGGTGCTCCTCGTGCTCCTGCAGCCTCATCGCTGCCTCCTAGCCAGAGTGGCAGGGGAGCTGTGACCGGAACCACACGATTGCCGATGAACGGCAAGAGCCCAATTTTGTGGCTCTGCTCAGTGACTCTGTTCAGTGGCTTTGCCGGAGAGTGCCCTTCAGCTCGCCCCGCCAGCCCAGCGCCCTGGAAATGCCACGGGCGGCGGCCATGAGGACGGGCACCCGGGCGGCCGCGTTCTCCTCGTTGCGCGGCACCACCACGCTGAGCGCGGCGCGGACGTTGTTGTCGGGGCCGAAAACCGGGACGGCGATGCCGCTGGATTCGGGCACGATCACACCGGGCATGGCCGCGAAGCCGCGCTGCCTGATTTCGGCCAGGTGGCGGCGAAGCAACGCCGGATCGGTCAGCGTGGTTTCGGTGAACTTTGTCAGGGGCCGGGCCAGGAAGCTGTCCTGATACGCGGCGGGTGAGTGGGCAAGCAGGACCAGTCCCGAGGACGTGGCATGCACCGGCAGCCTGCCGGCTATCTTGGTGATGTCCACGATGGTCTTGTCCGAGCCCAGCCGCTCGATGTACAGGACCTCGTCCGAATCCAGGATGCCCAAGGTGGTGGAGTGCTGCACCACCGCCTGGACGTCTTCCATGAACGGCAGGGCTGCCTCCCGCAGCCCCAGCATCTTGGACCCCCGGGACACAAGCTCCCACATCCGGGTACCGATATGGACGTCACCGCCAGGCTCGCGTTCGAGGAGCCGTTCGAGCAGCAGTTCGTTGACCAGGCGGTACGTGGTGGTGACGGGCAGCCCGGTCCGGCGCCCCAATTCGGCCACGCTCATGGCGGTGTGGCGATCGTCGAACGCACTCACGATCTTCACAAAGCGGACGATGATCGATTCGCCGGATGCGGAATTGGCCACATGTCCTCCTCAGGATTCCCGCTCAATGGTAATTCTCCTCCCCGGTGCCGGTACTGACGCGTCTACTGGGGTTTAGCCTTCCACCCGGCTGTCTCGAAGATGCGGGCAGCCGGCTGAGACCGACACTACGAATGAACAGGGCGGGAACCATGAGCAAGAGCAAAGCCGCAACCACAGTCTGCGACGTCCTCGTTATCGGCTCCGGTGTTGCCGGTATGGCCGCAGCGCTGAAAGCCGCTTCACAGGGGTTGACCGTAATTGTCGCGGAAAAGGAACAGCACTTCGGCGGAACCACCGCAATTTCCGCCGGCTGGGCGTGGGTCCCCGGCAACAGGCAGGGCGTGGCGCAGGGTGATACCCGCGAGGAAGCCGAGACGTACCTGAAGCACCTGGCCCCGGAGACCTTCAACGAAGCAGGCGTCAGGGACTTCCTGGACACCGTCCCTGAAGCGGTCTCCTTTTTCGAGAACGAAACCGAGGTGAAGTTCACCTACCCGGAAAAGTCGCCGGACTACCAGATGGACCTGCCCGGCGCGAAACTGTCCGGCCGTGCCATCCTTCCGCAGGACGTTGACGCGCGCGTGCTGGGGGACAAGCGACTCCTCATGCAGCCGTACCTGAGTTCCTACACTGTTTTCGGGTACATGCCGCAGGTGGGACCGGACATCAACGAATTCTTCCACGTAAACCAGTCGGTGAAATCCTTCGTTTATGTGGCCCGGAAGCTGCTGCGCACCTGGGCCGACGCCGCCCGTTACAAGCGTCCCGTCCTGCGTTCCAACGGCAACGCGCTGATGACCCGCATGGTCAAGAGCGCCGACGACTTGGGCGTGCGCCTGTGGAACTCCTCACCGGCCCTTTCCCTGACGCGCGACGACGCCGGAACCGTCACAGGCGCCGTAATCGGCGGCGAGCACGGCGCCACCGTGACGGCGCGGCTCGGCGTGATCCTCGCCGCCGGCGGTTTTTCCGGCAACAAGGAACTGCGGCAGCAGTACTTCCCGCACGACGCCGACGGCGACGACCACTTCACGCCGACGGTCGGCCACGGCGGGGATGCCGCCACCCTGGCGATGACCGCCGGCGGGCACATCGACGATGCCGTGTCCAGCGTAGGTTCCTGGGCGCCGGTGACCGTGTTCAGGTACCTCAACGGCCGGCAGCGGCTTTTTCCGCACCTGCGGGCGATCGGCCTGCCCGGCCTGATCGCCGTCGACCGTCACGGCAAGCGCTTCGGAAACGAAGCCCTGAGCTACCACGACTTCGGCGGAGCGATGATCGGTCACAACAGCAACGAGGACAAAACGTTCGGGTATGTCATTGGCGACGCCAGGACGATGCACAAATATGGCATCGGCTATGCCAAGCCCTGGCCGATGCCGCGCGGCTACTTCTACAAGACCGGGTACCTGGTCAAGGCGAACACCCTGGCGGACCTGGCCGGAAAGCTCGGGATCGATCCGGACGGACTCGCGGCGACCGTGGCTGAATTCAACCCCTCAGCGGAACGCGGCGAGGATCCGGCGTTCGGCCGGGGCTCCACCCTCTACAACAATTTCCGCGGGGACATGGACCACAAGCCCAACCCGAACCTGGCCCCGGTGGGCAAAGGCCCGTACTACGCAGCGAAGATCCAGATGGGCGACCTGGGCACTTTCGCCGGCGTCGGCGTCAACGAGAACTCAGAAGCCACCACCGCGGAAGGAACCGCAATCCCCGGTCTCCTGGCGGTCGGAGCAGCGGCGGTCAGCGTCTTTGGCGGCGGCTACCCGGGCTACGGCTCACACATCGGGCCGGCCCTCGTGTTCGGTTACCGGGCCGGCCGCGACGTCGCCATGCTGGCGGCTGCCAGGGGTGTGGACCGCGCAGCCACCGTGGAAGTCGGCTAGGGCGCAGGGCCGGAGGTACTGCTGCGCGAAGAAAAGCGGCGTCCGTTTCGACGGTTCCCTGCGCCCTCGACGCTCCGCACCGTCGAACCGGCACGGAACCGTCGAAGCGGTGGTGGGGAGGCACTTTGTCGAAGCGGCGGGGGAGGTCTAAGCCGGCGGATCCGTCACCAGGATGCGCACCGAACACAGATCCGCGGCTGCCCGCTTCAGGACGGCGGCGCGCGGATCCGGAACGTCCAGGAACGGCAGCCGGGTCAGCGCGGCGTAGCGTTTCAGCACAGGTTCGGCGAGGACCTGCTCGGCAAGGGCGCGGTCGCCGCCCGGCGCCAGGTACTCAATCCTGTGGTCCGCGAAGATCCTGGCGGCGTGCCCGGCAACCGCCTCCACGAGGGCATCCGCCTGGTTGGCCCGCCGCCGGGCGAAGCGCTGCTGCGACCAGCCGCCGGCGGCGGTCCTGGACTGCACGTGGCGGGTGCCCGTCTTGGCAGCCAGGGCGGCGCCGTCCCGGACAACCGCCACGGAATAGCCGCCGCGGCGGACAAGGACCAGCCCGAGGGTGCGGGACTGCGCCGCCAGCGACGCGAGCCGCGCCACCGCATCGGGTCCAGTTCCGGGCCGCCCGGCGGGCGGCCACGGCGGCTGCAGCAGGGCCACGGCGCCGTCAGCCGCGGACAGTTGCAGGCCGCCGTCGGGCTCTTCCGCCGTCAGCGTGCCGTGGCTCGCGGCGAAGCGCTCCACCCACCCCGGCAGCCGCGCGCCGGAGACAAACGCCACTCGGGACTCTGGGGTGGGCATCGCTGGGGTCTCCGTTGTCTTCGCTGTCATGAACTAGAAGTAGCCTATCTATGTGGATGATCTCTTTGGCCAGGGGCCGGATAACGACGACGACGGCGGGACAGCGGCGCCGTCCGGTTCGACGGTTTCCGGGCCGGCCGCCGGCCGGACGCAGCCCCGGAGCCCCCTTGCGGTCCGGATGCGACCGCGGACGCTCGACGATGTGGTGGGCCAGCAGCACCTGCTGGGCCAGGGGTCCCCGCTGCGGCAGCTGGCCGCCGGGGCCGGTGCCGACTCCGCCGGACCGGCCGGGCCGACGTCGCTCATCCTCTGGGGACCCCCGGGAACCGGCAAGACCACGCTGGCCCATGTGATCGCCAAGGGTCCCGGCCGGAAGTTCGTGGAGCTCTCCGCCATCACCGCGGGCGTAAAGGACGTGCGGCGAGTCATGGACGACGCCCTCACCGCCAGGGACCTGTACAAGACCACCACTGTCCTTTTCCTCGATGAGATCCACAGGTTCAACAAGGCCCAGCAGGACGCGCTGCTGCCCGGGGTCGAAAACCGGTGGGTGGTGCTCGTCGCCGCCACCACGGAAAATCCGTCCTTTTCGGTCGTCTCCCCGCTGCTGTCCCGTTCGTTGCTGCTAACCCTCCGCCCGCTGACGGATGCGGACATCGAGGGCCTGGTCCAGCGGGCCGTGGCCGATGCCCGCGGACTGAACGGAAAGGTGAAGCTCAGCGATGAGGCACTGGCCCACCTGGTCAGGCTGTCCGGCGGCGACGCGCGCCGCGCGTTGACGGCCCTGGAGGCGGCGGCGGGCGTGGCTTTCGGTGACGCCGACGACGCCGACGACGGTCCCGTCTCCGTGGAGCTGCGCCACACCGAACGCGCCCTGGATGTTGCAGCCGTCCGGTACGACCGTGCGGGGGACCAGCACTATGACGTGGCCAGCGCCTTCATCAAATCCATCCGCGGCTCCGACGTCGACGCCGCACTCCACTACCTGGCGCGCATGCTGGAAGCGGGGGAGGACCCCCGGTTCATCGCCCGCCGCATTGTGATTTCGGCCGCTGAGGATGTTGGCATGGCCGACCCCACGGCGCTGCAGACCGCCGTAGCCGCTGCCCAGGCCGTGCAGCTGATCGGCATGCCCGAGGGACGCATCGTGCTGGCTGAAGCGGTAGTGCATCTGGCGACGGCGCCGAAGTCCAACGCCGCATACATGGGCATCAACAAGGCCACTGCCGACGTCCGGGCCGGCCTGGGCAACGGGATCCCCGCCCACCTCCGGGACGCGCACTACCCGGGATCCAAACAGCTCGGACACGGGCAAGGCTACAAGTACGCGCACGACGCACCGCATGGCGTGGCCACCCAGCAGTACCCGCCGGACGACCTCGTGGGCCGGGACTATTATGAGCCCACCGCCAACGGCGCCGAACGCGATATTTCCACCCGGCTGGAGCGGCTGCGGAAGATCATCCGCGGCGGCTGACGGGGACCCCTGCGGGACTGCAACGACGGGCCAGGGGCAGTACCCGTTGACTTCCCGCCGCGGAGGGCTAACGTTGAATTACGTCAGCACAGATCTGTTGAACGTGCGCGTGCCATGAGGGGGACATCAGCACAAATGCCGGTAATTTGCACACCCAGGCTTCAGGTCGGCTGCCAATACTTCATCAGCCTGGCACCATCACCATGCGTCTCATCCCAGTTCCCAGGTAGTGTCCCATGTCCGTAAATTTCGTCACAGCAGTGTCTGTTAAGTCCTTTGACGTCCCCGACAAGAGGCGGTGCCCGGACAAGGCGGAGTTCGACCTTGTCACCGTCAACGACTACTCGGTGGCACGTCTTATCCTCAACCCGGGCTGGCGGTGGTCCGAGAGCAGCAAGCCCTTCGAGAAAACAGACTTCTGCCAGCACAACCACCTCGGGTTCTGTGTCTCCGGAGTCCTGGAAGTGGAAACCGCCGACGGCGTGCGGTCCATTATCCGGGCCAACGACACCTACACGCTTCCCCCCGGCCACGATGAGTGGGTAGTGGGCGCCGAACCATTCATTGCCGTGGAGTTCCTCGGCGCCGCTTCCTTCGGCCGGCAGTCCAGCCACGGTGTCCACGCCCGGATCTGACGCCGAAGCAGCTGACAGCATCGTGTTCCGACTGCGGACGATCAGGGCCGTGGCCGGCACCGTGGTAGGATTGTTCGTTGTCTGGCAAGGCGCGGACGCACAATCCCCCTGTATTTGAGCAGCTCACGCTGTTGGTGTGGTTATGCCTCGTGCCCAGTAGCAAAAGGCAGCGGTTGGCCGATGCTCTCCATCGTGGAGGCCAGTAACACTGACACACCGCAGATATTGGAAGGACACAAGTGGCTAACAACACTCGTGCTCGCCGTACCGCACGCCTCTCGCGTGCACTCGGCATTGCTCTGACCCCCAAGGCCGCCAAGTACATGGAGCGCCGCCCGTACGGCCCCGGTGAGCATGGCCGTGCCCGCAAGAAGCAGGACTCCGACTACGCCGTACGTCTGCGCGAAAAGCAGCGTCTGCGCGCCCAGTACGGCATCCGCGAAGCCCAGATGACCCGTGCCTTCGAAGAAGCACGCCGCACCAAGGGCCTGACCGGTGAAAACCTGATCGAACTGCTCGAAATGCGTCTCGACGCCCTCGTGCTGCGTGCCGGCTTCGCCCGCACCATCGCCCAGGCCCGCCAGCTGGTTGTGCACCGCCACATCCTGGTTGACGGCATCCGCGTTGACCGCCCGTCCTTCCGCGTCGGCGAGGGCCAGCTGGTCCACGTTCACAGCCGCAGCGAAACCATGCCTCCGTTCCAGGTTGCAGCGGCCGGCGCACACCGCGACGTCCTGCCCCAGGTTCCGGCTTACCTGGACGTCAAGCTTGACGCCCTGCAGGCACGCCTGGTTCGTCGCCCGAAGCGCTCCGAGGTTCCCGTAACCTGCGAAGAGCAGCTCGTCGTCGAATTCTACGCACGCTAAATACCAGCAGCGTATACAAAGAAGCCCGTGGCAAGCGCCGCGGGCTTCTTTGTATGTAAGGTACTGGGGGGAGTTCTGCAATAGCGGCATTCGTGCCGCTGCGGACCCTGCAGCAGTCCACGGAATCACAAGGAGATGAACGTCTATGTCTGGTGGCGATATTGCCGGCCTGATCGCGGCAGGGGTGTTTGCGCTCCTCGTGCTGCTTCTCGCCGTGCCCATCCTGAAGCTCGGACGGGTTTTTGACGAAGTCCGGTCGTCCATCCGTGCGATCAGCGACGGCGCCACCCCGCTCATGGACGAAGTCACGGCCACGGTTTCCACCACCAACCAGCAGCTGAAAAAAGTTGACGGCATCTCGTCCAACGTTTCGGATGCTTCAGCCAACATCTCCGCGCTCTCGTCCCTCGTGGCCGCAACGGTGGGATCACCGCTGATCAAGGTGGCAGCCTTCAGCTACGGCGTCCGCTCGGCCCTGTCAGCCCGCAAAAAACCCGCCACCGGCCGCCGCAGCCGCTAATCCAGACGGAGAGCACCCAATGAAAAGAATTCTCTGGATGGGAATCGGTGTCGCAATCGGCGTCATCGCGTTCCGCAAAATCAGCGAGGCCCAGTCCACCCTTGGACCCGAAGGCCTCAACCGGGCGGTCGGCCGCCTGGCTGACGGGATCTACGACTTCGCGGACGCCATTCGGGACGGGATGCAGGAACGGGAAACCGAGCTGCGGACAGCGCTGGGCATCGACAGCCAGGACGTGGCGCGGCGCTAGCGCCTGCCGCCAGGACGGCCCGCCCGGCGGTCCGGTGTCGTGCGGAAATTACACCGCCCGGCGTGGGGGAGAATTAAACAGGCGGCCCCGGCAGATGCCACGGCAAAATGCCCAGGCCAGCCACGCGTCGAATTGCGTGAACTCACGCATCTGACCAATACGCAGCAGAACTACATGCAGTACACCAAGAAGGGTAAGTAACCAGGTTATGAAGTCGCAGGAGATCACCAAGCGCTGGATCGACTTTTTTGTCAGCAAGGGACACACGGCGGTGCCCTCCGCCTCCCTGGTCTCCAGCGACCCCTCCCTGCTGTTCACGGTGGCCGGCATGGTGCCGTTCATTCCGTACCTGACAGCCCGCGAAGAGGCGCCCTACAACCGCGCCACGAGCGTGCAGAAGTGCATCCGCACCGGCGACATCGAGGAAGTCGGCAAGACAGCACGCCACGGCACCTTCTTCCAGATGTGCGGCAACTTCTCCTTCGGCGACTACTTCAAGGAAGACGCCATCAAGTTCGCCTGGGAACTGCTCACCACGGGCGTTGACGACGGCGGCTACGGCCTGCCGCCCGAGAAGCTTTGGGTCACCGTCTATGAAGAGGACGACGAGGCCGAGCAGCTCTGGCTCAAGAACACGGGCATGCCCGCCGAACGGATCCAGCGGATGGGCAAGGCGGACAACTACTGGTCCACCGGCCAGCCCGGCCCGGCCGGCCCCTGCTCCGAGATCTACTACGACCGCGGCCCGTCCTACGGCGTCGAGGGCGGCCCCATCGCCGACGAGAACCGCTACGTTGAAATCTGGAACCTCGTGTTCATGCAGTACCAGATCGACAACGTCCGCTCCAAGGTGGACTTCGACATCACCGGCGAACTGCCCAAGAAGAACATCGACACCGGCCTCGGCATGGAACGCCTCGCAATGATCCTGCAGGACGTCGAGAACATGTATGAGACCGACCAGGTCCGCCCTGTGATCGACAAGGCCGCGGAACTGTCCGGCCGGGAGTACACCTCCGCGGAGTCCGCCGACGATCCGCACCACACGGACGACGTCCGGATGCGAGTCGTGGCCGATCATATCCGGTCCGCCCTGATGCTGATCGCAGACGGCGTGACCCCCTCCAACGAAGGCCGCGGCTACGTACTGCGCCGCCTGATTCGCCGCGCCGTGCGCTCCATGCGCCTCCTCGGCGTCGAAAAGGCCTGCCTGCCCGATCTCCTGCCGGCATCCCGCGACGCGATGAAGGGCGTCTACCCGGTGGTCGAGACCGACTTCGACCGCATCAGCCGGATCGCCTACGCCGAGGAGAAGGCCTTCCTGCGGACCATCGCGTCCGGCACGGCCCGTCTTGAAGACGCCGTCAAGGATTCCAAGGCCGCCGGCCGGCCGTTGTCCGGCGCCGACGCTTTTGCGCTCCACGACACCTACGGGTTCCCGATCGACCTGACGCTGGAAATGGCGGAAGAAGCCGGCCTCAGGGTTGACGAGCCCGAATTCCGCAAGCTCATGCTGGAGCAGCGCCAGCGTGCCCAGGCCGACGCCAAGGGCAAGAAGGGCTCGCACGCGGACCTCAGCGCCTTCCAGGAGCTGCTGTCCGAAGGCGAGACTGTCTTCACCGGCTACACGGAGCTTGCCGGCGAATCCAAGGTCCGCGGCATCCTTGCAGGGGGCCGCAAGGTCTCCCAGGCCTCCACGGGCGAGGAGATCGAGCTCGTGCTGGCGGAGACTCCGTTCTATGCCGAGGCCGGCGGCCAGGCGGCCGACACAGGACTGATCACAGGCGACGGATTCGTCGTCGAGGTCCTGGACGTCCAGCGGCCCGTCAAGGGCCTGAGCGTGCACAAGGCAATCGTCCGCGAGGGCGAAATCGGTGCAGACTCCCTCGTGCAGGCCGCTGTGGACCGCGAGCGGCGCCACTCGGCAGAACAGGCCCACACCGGAACGCACATTGTGCACGCAGCCCTCCACCAGATCCTCGGCCCGGAGGCCCTGCAGCGCGGCTCGTACAACAAGGCGGGCTACCTGCGCTTCGACTTCGCCTGGGGCGAGGGCCTCAGTGCCGCCACGCGCTCGGAGATTGAGGAAGTTTCCAACCTCGCCATCCGGAACAACTTCCAGGTGGAGACCAAGGTCATGGCACTTGCCGAGGCCAAGGCACTGGGCGCCATGGCGCTGTTCGGCGAGAACTACGGCAATGAAGTCCGGGTCGTGGAGATCGACGGCGCATGGTCCCGCGAGCTTTGCGGCGGCACTCACGTGGCCAACACCTCGCTCATCGGCAGTCTCTCCCTGCTGGGTGACCAGTCCGTAGGTTCCGGCAACCGCCGCGTGGAGGCCTTCGTCGGCATGGAGGCTTTCCGGCACCTCGCCGCCGAGCGTGCCCTGGTCACGGAGCTCACCGAAATGCTGAAGGTGCCGTCCGGCCTGCTGGCAGACCGCATCGCGACCACCCTCACCAAGCTCAAGACAGTCGAAAAGGAACTGGAGCGCCTGCGCAAGGAACAGCTGACCGCAGCCGCTGCGCAGCTGGTCGGTACTGCCAAGGATGCTGCCGGAGTCAAGGTCATTGCGCACGACGCCGGTCAGGTCAGCGGCGCTGACGACCTCCGCGGGCTCGCCCTCGATCTGCGCAGCCGGCTCGGCTCGGAGGCTGCCGCCGTTGCGGTCGCCGGCGTGAGCAACGACCGTCCCGTGATCCTGGTCGCCACCAACGAGGCTGCCCGCACAGCGGGCGTCAAGGCCGGTGCGCTCGTCCGGCTTGCCGCCGGGATCCTCGGCGGAGGCGGCGGCGGCAAGGACGACGTCGCCCAGGGCGGCGGCACCGATGCCGCGAAGGTACCGGCGGCGCTTACCGCCGTCGTGGACGCCATCACGAGGCGATAACCGGACTGTGAATCAATCTGCTGCACCCGACGTCTACCCCCAGGGCATCAAACTGGGGGTGGACGTGGGCACTGTCCGCGTGGGCGTCGCTGTCTGTGACCGCGACGGCATCCTGGCCACACCCCTGAAAACGCTGGAACGGAATGCCAGGAAAAACACGGATGTCCGTGTGCTGGCCGCCCTGGCCGCTGAGCTTGGCGCGGTCCAGATCTTCGTTGGACTGCCACGCACGCTCAAAGGCGAAGAGCATGCCTCGGCACGGATGGCGACGGACTATGCGCACCTGCTGGCGGCGGCCCTGGAGAGTCGCGGCTCGGCAATACCGGTGCAGCTGATTGACGAACGGCTGAGCACCGTGACAGCCCACCGCAACCTGCACGAAGCTGGCATGAGCAGCCGGAATCACCGTAAGGTAGTGGATCAGGTTGCCGCTGCGGGAATCTTGCAGCACGCAATCGATATGCAAAAAGCCAGGGGAACGGATGTTGGAAGCCGCGTGTTCGCGGTTTCGCAGCCGGGGCTTTCCGGAGACACCGCAGCGGCAGACGCTGAGCAGGCAGTCTCCGGAACCAACGTGCAATCTTCAGACGATGGAAGGCTACAGTGAGCCCGGTCAACAGCGGCGAGTCCTCAGGTGACGAATTCAGTGACTCCGGACGTCAGCTGACGCGCAAGGAAATTCGGGCAAGGGAGAAGTCCCTGGTTACCGAAGGCAATGACGTCGTCCCACCGCAGGCGTTCGAAACCGGCCAGTCGCCGCAGTTCCCCGGCGGTACGGCCGGAACTGCCGGTTATGAGGACACAACCGGACAGCAGGGCGCCGATGTGCCCGTGGAAGCACCCCGCGTGCCGCCCGCACCCCCGTCCGTGCATGAGGCAGTGGCCCAGATGCCCGAGATGCCGCCCACTGTCCAGCACCACGAAGTGCCGGTGCACCACGAGGATGCGGTGCAGCACGAAGTGCCGGTGCGCCAAGAGGACGGGGTGCAGCACGATGTGCCCGTCCACCACGAGGACGCGGTGCAGCACGAAGTGCCCGTCCACCACGGGCTCCCGCACCCCGAAGCGCCCGAAGCCTACGACCCGCACTCCTACGAAGCACCGGGTGACCTGCACGCGGAACCCGGGCACCACCACTATGCGGACCCCCACGAGGACGAGGCACACCATGTCTACGATGATGCCGACGTCTTCGTTGCGGCGGACCATCACGACCATCCCGACCAGCACTTCGAGCCGGGGCACCCGCTGATGGGCACAGCCTCCTCGGTGGCAGTGGTTCCGGCAAAGTCCAAGAAGGTCCGGCGGCGCCGCCGCTGGCTGGCCCTGCTGCTGACCCTCGCAGTGTTCGTCACGGCGCTGGTAGTGGGGGCCCAGTTCCTGAAGCCGCTGCTGGGTGGAGACACCATTGCCGATTACCCCGGCCCCGGAACCGGGGAAGTGAACGTTTCCGTGGAGCCCGGCGAAGGCACCAGGTCTGTGGCCACCAAGCTCGCTGACCAGAAAGTCATTGCCAACCCGGACACGTTCCTGCGCGAGCTCACCGCATCCGGCGGAACCGTTGCGCCGGGGGAGTTCCAGTTCCGGCAGGAGATGAAGAATTCCGACGCCGTTGCCATCCTGCTGGGCAAGGGTGAAGGCAAAGTGATGTACTTTGCCCTCAGCGCCGGGCTGCGCATCGGCGAGTCGCTGCAGTCCATATCCGAGGGATCCGGCATACCGGTTACCCAGCTCAAAGCGCTCAGCGACGCCCCGGCACAGTTCGGGCTCCCGGAGAAGGCCAAGAACCTTGAAGGCTACCTGGCGCCCGGCGAGCACCGCTTTCCGCTCGGAACGCCGGCCAAGGAGATCCTCCAGACCCTGGTCACCGCCACCGTTGACGAGCTCAAGGCGCAGGGCGTCACCGATCCGGCGAAACAGTACGACGTCGTCACGGTCGCCAGCATCGTCCAGGCCGAAGGTGGGCAGGCCGAGTACGGCGACGTCGCCGGCGCAATCTACAACCGGCTCAAACCGAACAACACCGAGACGGCCGGCCTGATCCAGTCCGATGCCACGGTGACCTACGGGCTGGGAATCAAGAGCTTCCACATCGACGAGGACCAGAAGGCCGACAAGTCGAACCCGTACAACACGTACGCCAACCAGGGGCTTCCGGTGGGACCCATCGGATCGCCCGGCAAGAACGCGATCGATGCGGCTGCCAAGCCGAAGGCCAACGAGTACATGTACTGGGTGACCATCAACTTGGACACCAAGGAAACTAAGTTCTCGAAGACGCTGGCTGAGCACAACGTATACGTGGAGCAGTACAACGCCTGGTGCGCCGCGAACGCCGGACGTTGCACGTGACCTTCAAGGCCGCCGTTCTGGGGCATCCGATCAGCCATTCGAAGTCCCCGGCCCTCCACCGGGCCGCCTATGCCCGCCTGGGTGTGGACGTGGAATACACCGCCATCGATGTGACCGTTCCCGACCTGCCGGCGTTCATGGAGACGGTGCGCGGCGAGCCGGGCTGGCGGGGACTTTCAGTCACCATGCCGCTCAAGACCGCCATGGTGTCGGAGGTTGACGAGGTGCGCGGAGTTGCGGGCATCCTCGGAGTCGTGAACACGGTGGTGTTCGAAGCCGACGGGCCATCCGTCCGCCGGATCGGCTACAACACCGACGTCGCGGGCATCGTCAACGCGGTGCGGCATGCCGGCGTGGTGTCCGCCCCGTCCGCCGTCATCCTCGGCGGCGGCGGAACCTCCGCCGCGGCCATCGCGGCGCTCAAGGACCTGGGGGCGCCGTCGGCTGACGTCTTCGTCCGCGACGTGGGACGTGCTGCCGAAGCCCGCGCCGCGTCCGACGGCGTCGGACTGCCGATCCGGGTCCTCCCGCTGACCGGCGCGGCCGCGGCAATTGCGGCTGCCGACGTCGTAATTTCCACCCTCCCGCCCCGCGGTGCCGATCCCTTGGCGGGTCAGCTCGACGGCCTGCAGGCCGCAACCCGCGGGGTCCTGCTGGACGTGGCCTACGATCCCTGGCCCAGCCGGATTGCCGCCGTGTGGCAGCGCGGCGGAGGGACCGTGGTCCCCGGCCTGGAGATGCTGCTTTACCAGGCAGTGGAGCAAGTACGGTTTTTCAGCGGCCTTGGCGAGGAAGTCAACGCCGATGTCATAGATGTGATGTGTGACTCAGTCGGGGCACCCCGACGAGTGTACTAGCCGCCCTACGTGGCAGGATGGATTGTATGTTGCGTTGGTTGACTGCCGGTGAATCCCATGGTCCGGCACTGGTCGGAATTATTGAAGGCGTGCCTGCCGGTGTTGAACTCACCAGCGGCCAGATCGCCGATGCCCTCGCCCGTCGGCGCCTCGGTTACGGCCGCGGTGCCCGGATGAAGTTTGAGCAGGACGTTGTGACCGTCCTCGGCGGCGTGCGACACGGCATCACCCAGGGCGGGCCGGTGGCCATCCAGGTGGGCAACACCGAGTGGCCCAAGTGGGAGCAGATCATGGCCGCGGACCCCGTGGACCCCGACATCCTCGCCGACCAGGCGCGCAACGCGCCGCTGACCCGGCCCCGTCCCGGCCATGCAGACTTCACCGGCATGCAGAAATACGGCTTTGACGAAGCCCGCCCGGTCCTGGAGCGGGCCAGCGCCCGCGAAACTGCCACCCGCGTCGCCCTGGGCACCGTGGCCGCGCAGTACCTCAGGCAGCTGGGCATCGAACTTGTCAGCCACACAGTTTCCATCGCCAGCGTCACAGTGCCCGAAGGGCGGCCGCTGCCGGTGCCGTCCAACGTGATAGCCCTTGACGCAGACCCCCTCCGCTGCTTCGACCGTGAAACCTCGGACGCCATGGTGGCCGAGGTTGACGCCGCCCACAAGGAAGGCGAAACCCTTGGCGGCGTGGTGGAGGTCCTGGCCTACGGCCTTCCGCCCGGACTCGGCAGCTACGTGCACTGGGACCGCCGCCTGGACTCCCGGCTTGCCGCAGCCCTGATGGGCATCCAGGCCATCAAAGGCGTGGAGGTCGGCGACGGTTTCCTCACCGCCTCCCGCCGGGGCTCAGCAGCCCACGACGAAATCGTTAAAGACACTGACGGCCGGATCATCCGCACCAGCAACCGGGCCGGCGGAATCGAAGGCGGCATGAGCATCGGCGATGTCCTGCGCGTCCGTGCGGCGATGAAGCCCATTGCCACCGTTCCCCGCGCCCTGAAGACCATCGATGTGAGCACCGGGGAAGCCGCCAAGGCCCACCACCAGCGCTCCGATGTCTGTGCCGTCCCCGCGGCCGGCGTGGTGGCCGAGGCCATGGTGGCGCTGGTGCTCGCGGAGGCTGTGGCAGAGAAGTTCGGCGGTGATTCCGTCGCGGAGACGGCACGCAACATCAAGGGTTACCTGGACAACATTCCGGCGTCCCTGGACTCGATCGGCCAGTAGTGCCGGTCAGCAGCAGGAACGGCGCAGCGCCGCGGCGGCCCATCGCGCTGATCGGGCCCATGGCCGTGGGCAAGTCGGCAATCGGACACCAGCTCGCCCAGCAGCTGGGCGCGGCCTTTGTAGACACCGACATCGTGATCGTGGAAAACCACGGCACCATTGCGGACATCTTCGCCGCCCGCGGCGAGAGTGCGTTCCGGGAGATCGAAGCCCGGACCGTGGCACGGGTGATCGAAGACGCCCAGCACGCCAGCACCGTCATCTCGCTGGGCGGCGGGGCGGTGCTGGACTCCGGCACCCAGCAGCTGCTGGGCCGCTGCACGGTGGTCTACCTGGAGTGCGACGCCGAGACGGTGTCCGAACGCATCGCCCGAAATTCCGGCCGTCCACTCCTTGCCGGGGATGCCATGGGCCGCTGGCGCGCACTGTTCGCCACCCGTCAACCCGTGTACGAACGGCTGGCAGATCTCGTTTTCGATGTCCGCAGCGGATCCGTTGCGGATCTCGGACATCGCCTGGAAGAGGCGCTGCGTGAGTACGCGGCGGCGCAGACCGCAGCGGCGGAGCCAGTGGCCGCAACAAAGGAAGTTGAAAAGTGAGTAGCGAATCAACCGTCATCAAGGTCACCGGCAAGTCTGCCGCTGACAACTACGACGTCGTTGTGGGCCGCGGCCTGCTCGAACGCCTTCCGGAGCTGCTGGGGGAGCGTGTCAAACGCGTCCTGGTCATCCACCCGCGTGCCCTGCGGCTCACCGGCGACACCGTACGCGATGAACTGGCCTCCGCCGGGTTCACGGCGCTGACAGCCGAAATCCCGGACGCGGAAGAAGGCAAACACATCCAGGTTGCAGCATTTTGCTGGCAGGTCCTGGGCCAAAACGACTTCACCCGGTCCGACGCCGTTGTGGCCGTCGGCGGCGGCGCTGTCACGGACCTCGCGGGGTTCGTGGCCGCGACGTGGCTCCGCGGCGTCAAGGTCATCCATATGCCCACCAGCCTGCTTGGCATGGTGGACGCATCCGTCGGCGGCAAGACCGGCATCAACACCGCCGAAGGCAAGAACCTCGTGGGCGCTTTCCACCCGCCGGCAGCGGTGCTCGCTGACCTGGACACGCTGGGCACACTGCCGAAGAACGAGCTCATCTCGGGGATGGCAGAGGTTATCAAATGCGGGTTCATCGCCGACCCTGCCATCCTGGACCTCATCGAGAAGGACCCTTCGGCAGTCACCGATCCTCAGTCCGCGGCCCTGCGTGAACTGATCGAACGCGCCATCGCGGTCAAAGCGGAGGTGGTGTCCGAGGACCTCAAGGAAACCGGCCGGCGCGAAATCCTCAACTACGGGCATACGCTGGGGCACGCGATCGAGCTGGTGGAACGCTACTCCTGGCGCCACGGCGCTGCCGTGTCGGTGGGAATGATGTTCGCCGCGGAGCTCGCCCGCAGCGTGGGCCGCCTCAGCGACGCCGACGCCGACCGCCACCGCGCCATCCTCGAAACCCTCGGACTTCCGATCACCTACCGGCGGGACCGCTGGCAGGGCCTCCTCGACGGCATGCGCCGGGACAAGAAGTCCCGCGGCGACCTGCTCCGTTTCGTAGTGCTCGACGGCATTGCCCGGCCGGGGATCCTGGACGTACCCGACACGTCCCTGCTGTTTGCCGCCTACCAGGAGATTGCCTCTTGATGATGAGCGACGTGATGATCGACTCCATGGGCGGCACGAGTGAGTGGCCGGATGCCGGTTTCCCGGGCATCAAGATCAACCCGGACACCCTGATGCCTGGAATCGTTAACGAAGAAGCCTGCAGCTCCGCCCTTGAGGCGTCCTCGGATCCGGCGGACCGCATCATGGTCCTGCTGGTGGAAGGCCACGCCGCCGACGCCGCGGAGCTCCTGGCCGAAGCGCGCTATAACGACCCCGAATCGTTCCGGCTCCGCGCCTTCGAAGCCGAGGTCCTGCGGGTTTCCAAGCGCTTTGACCGTGCCGTGGATCTTTTCCGTCAGCTGCTGGGCGAGGTCCAGGGAACCGAGCTCGAGGCGCTGGCGCACCAGCACCTGGGACGCGCATACTACGCCGGCGGCAACACCGCGGCCGCTGTTGACGAGTTCGCAAAAGCCCTGGACCTGAGGGTCGCCGGGGCCGCGGACGCCGCGCTGATCTACTCTTCCACCGTTGCGCTGCAGCGGGCCCGGAACGTCCTCGACATGGCGTCCTAGCGGCCGTCGCACGAGCCTGCCGGCATTACCGGTAGAATAGTTCTTGGATTTTTGACAAATACTCGCTGGCGGCCTTTTGGTGTGCCTGCCTGACATAACCGGCTGGCGGCTAGAAGCGGTCAGATAGAAACCAGAGGATATCAGTGGCAACCACAAACGACATCAAGAACGGAACCGTGCTGAAGCTTGAGGGCCAGCTCTGGAACATCATCGAGTTCCAGCACGTCAAGCCGGGCAAGGGCGGCGCTTTCGTCCGCACCAAGATGCGCAACGTCATGTCCGGCAAGGTGGTCGACAAGACCTTCAACGCCGGCCTCAAGATCGAGACCGCCACGGTTGACCGCCGCGACTACCAGTACCTGTACCAGGACGGCGCGGACTTCGTGTTCATGGATACCCAGGACTTCGACCAGATCACCGTTTCCGGCGCCACGGTAGGCGACGCCACCAACTTCATGCTGGAAAACCAGATGGTCAACATTGCCATCCACGAAGGCACCCCGCTGTACATCGAACTTCCCCCGAGCGTTGTACTCGAAATCACCTACACCGAGCCGGGCCTGCAGGGCGACCGCTCCTCGGCCGGCACCAAGCCGGCAACCCTGGAAACCGGCTACGAAATCCAGGTGCCGCTGTTTGTTGAGAACAACACCAAGGTCAAGGTCGACACCCGCGACGGCAGCTACCTCGGCCGGGTCAGCGAGTAGTGAGCGCACGCGGTAAGGCCCGTAACCGGGCCCTGGATGTTCTCTTCGAGGCGGAGCAGCGCTCCCTTTCGGCCTTTGATGTGCTGCGGGCCCGCCGCGAAAAAACCGACCAGATCGTCAACCCCTACACCCTCGAGATCGTCGAAGGCGTGGTGTCCCACCAGGTTGCCATCGACGAATTCCTGGAGACCTACTCGCAGGGATGGACACTGGAACGCATGCCTTCGGTGGACCGCATCATCCTGCGCATCGGTACGTGGGAACTGCTCTACAACGACGACGTTCCCGACGGCGTAGCCGTCAGTGAGGCCGTCGCGCTGGCCAAGACGCTGTCCACGGACGAGTCGCCGTCGTTCATCAACGGCCTGCTGGGCCGGCTCCAGCAGCTGAAGCCGTCGCTGCTGGCATAGCCGCTGCAGTTTCAGCACCACGGAAAAGGGCTGGCGCCCGCCTCACGGCGGCCGCTAGCCCTTTCCCGTTTCTGCCGGCCCGGCGTATGCCGGCACGCCGCTTGGCGACCGGCCGTACCAGCGCCGTGCCTCAGCGCAGTACGGCATCCCGCCGGGCAACAATTTCGGCAAGCTGGCGGTGCTCGTCGAGCTGATGGGCGGGTACGTCCCGGCCGCTGAGGATCCGTTGCCTCGTGAAGGCAAGCCGGGTGGCCGAGCGGAGGAAAGCCTTCATCTGCGGTCCCCGGCCGAGTTGCTTTGCCCAGCGAACGGCGGACCGGCGGCCGCCGGCCGTTGACAGCATCTCCACCTCCGGCTGCGTGAACCACCCCGCTGCGGCATATTCCAGGAGCCGCTGCCGCGTCAGCCGCGACTCCGCCACCCGCAAAAGCACAATCACGATGACGGCCAGCACGAAGATGGGCACCTGAACCACGATGTACGTGACCAGGAAGTCCTGGCCCATGCTGTTCCACATGCTGTGCAGGAACATCGCCGGAACCAGGCCCACGAAGAACGCCAGCACCGACATTCCCGTGTGCCAGCGGCGCGCCGCAAGACCCAGGATAAGCCCTGTGGCTCCGGTGAAAATGGCGTGCGCGAACGGGGACATGACCCCCCGCAGGAAGAAAACCACCGCGAGGTCGGCGCCCGGTGTGCTGGACTCGGCGATGGCCCGTCCGAAATAGAGGATGTTTTCCGTGAACGCGAACCCGCCGGCAATGGTGAAGGCAAACACCACGCCGTCCACGGGGCCGTCGAAGTGCTTCCGCGCGAAAACCAGGAGCAGCAGCAGGCCCAGCGACTTGGCAAATTCCTCTACCACCGGAGCCTGCACTGTCACGGCAAAGGTCCCATAGTCCATGCCCACCGGCGGTGCCGCCGCCAGTGCGAAGAACGGCTGGATCAGCAGCGTGACCGAGATTGACACGGCGGCGCCCCAGAGGAATGCAAACAGGAGCAGGCGCTTGGGCTCCGGCTCCCAGCGGTCGATCACGTAGACGGCCAGCAGCACGGCGCTGAGTGGAATCAGGGACGCGATGAACCCGATCACGAATCCGGTAATGCCCGTGTTGCCCACAAGGTAGGGGAGGACCAGGAAAAGGCTGGCGAAGGCGAGGAAGCCTCCGCCGCCCACGAGCCCCATGACCCCCATGCTGGTGCGGTTGCCTGCAAAGGCAGGCGGCATCACCATGTGGGCGGCAGGGGCAAAGGTGTTGGCAGGAGCCGCGCGGTACTGATCGGGCGGGACATGGCCCATCCAGGTTGGGTTGGCCTGCCGGGACAGGGGCTGTCCGGGCCATGGGGGCTGCTGCCCGTAGCGTTGACCGCCGGGAGGATTGTGCTGCGGCCAGTGCTCATTCGATGTCATGGAACTGAGCCTATGTCCCCTGTGCTGTCGTCTCCAAGGTGGGCGTCCTCCCGGAACGGCGGCCCTCACCGGGCCCCCGGGTGTGATGTTAAACGCCTGCCCCACTGCCGCCGGGCGGCCGGTCAGCGAGGGGCCGTATGGTAATTTTGAAGAGCAAATGTTCCTTTTTTAATTCCGTCCCGTGAGGCGGGGAAAGGGGAGACGAGCGTTGACTTCAGTCACAGAAGCACCGGTTCCGGCCAGGGTTGTGCTCAACTCTGCGGACATTGACCGTGCACTCACTCGTATCGCCCATGAGATCCTCGAGGCCAATAAGGGTTCCCAGGACCTGGTGCTGCTCGGCATTCCGCGCCGCGGCTACCCGCTGGCCGTCCGACTGGCCAGGAAAATTGCAGCTGCCGATCCCACCGTCGACGCCGCCGCCATTGTCGGCCAGCTGGACGTCACCATGTTCCGGGACGATCTGTCCCACCAGCCCACGCGGCCCCCGTATCCCACGCAGCTGCCGCGCACCGGCATCGACAATAAGGTGGTGGTCCTGATCGATGACGTCCTCTACTCCGGCCGGACCATCCGCGCGGCACTTGATGCCATCGTTGACCTCGGCCGTCCGCGCATCGTCCGGCTCGCCGTCATGATCGACCGCGGCCACCGTGAGCTGCCCATCCGCGCCGACCACGTCGGCAAGAACCTCCCCACCTCCTCCTCCGAAAAGGTCCGGGTCCGGCTGGAAGAGACCGATTCCGTTGACGGCACCCCGGTCAACGAAGTGGTCATTGAGGCAGGCGCATGAAGCACCTGCTTTCCACCGAAGACCTCAGCCTGGGCAACGCCATCCGCATCCTCGACACCGCCGAGGAAATGGCGGCAGTGGGGGATCGGGAAGTCAAAAAGCTGCCCGCGCTGCGCGGACGCACGGTAGTGAACCTATTCTTTGAGGATTCCACCCGCACCCGCATCTCCTTTGAAGCGGCAGCGAAGCGGCTGTCCGCTGATGTCATCAACTTCGCCGCCAAGGGATCCTCCGTCTCCAAGGGTGAATCCCTCAAGGACACGGCCCAGACGCTGGCCGCCATGGGGGCAGACGCCGTCGTCATCCGCCACTGGGCCTCCGGTGCGCCGCACCGGCTGGCCGCCACGGACTGGATCGACGCCGCCGTCATCAACGCCGGGGACGGCACCCACGAACACCCCACCCAGGCGTTGCTGGACGCCTTCACCATGCGCCGCCACTGGGCCCGGCTCAACGGGACGCCGTCCGCCGGTGCGGACCTGAAAGGCATGCGCGTCGCCATCGCCGGCGATGTGCTGCACTCCCGCGTGGCCCGCTCGAACGTCTGGCTGCTCCGCACCCTCGGTGCGGAGGTCACCCTGGTGGCGCCGCCCACGCTGCTGCCCATCGGCGTCGGACAGTGGCCCTGCAGCGTCAGCTACAACATGGACGAAACCCTGGCGAAGGGCGTCGACGCGGTGATGATGCTGCGCGTCCAGGGTGAACGGATGAATGCATCCTTCTTCCCCACGACGCGCGAATACTCCCGCCGCTGGGGCTTTGACGACAACCGCCTCCGGGCCCTGGACAAGCTGGGCCTGAAGGACACCATCATCATGCATCCCGGTCCCATGAACCGCGGACTTGAAATTTCCGCCGCGGCCGCGGACTCACCCCGGTCCACAGTCCTGGCACAGGTCCGGAACGGCGTGTCCGTCCGGATGGCCGCCCTGTACCTGCTGCTTTCCGGTGACACCCGCGAACCGGCCGCCACCCCCAACGCCGCCTATTCCATGGCTGCCTATTCCACCAAGGAGAGCCACTGATGGCACACGAACAGCAGGATGCAGCCAACACCGGCGCCTACCTTATCCGCGGTGCGGCGATCCTCGGCGGCGCGGCCGAAGACCTCCTGATCCGCGACGGCATCATCGCCGAACGGGGGCGGGACCTCGCAGCGGACGGCGCCACCGTCATTGAAGCAGCCGGCCTGGTGGCGCTTCCCGGCATGGTGGACATCCACACGCACCTCCGCGAACCCGGACGGGAAGACGCCGAAACGGTGGAGACCGGCACCCGCGCCGCTGCCCTCGGCGGCTACACCGCCGTGCACGCCATGGCCAACAGCAACCCTGTTGCCGACACCGCGGGCGTCGTGGAACAGGTCCACAGCCTGGGCCGCACCGCGGGCTGGGTGGACGTCCGCCCTGTCGGCGCCGTGACCGTGGGCCTCGCGGGCGAGCAGCTGGCCGAGCTCGGCGCCATGGCCGACTCACGCGCACAGGTGCGGGTCTTCTCAGATGACGGCATCTGCGTCCACGATCCCGTGCTCATGCGCCGCGCCCTCGAATACGTCAAGGCGTTCGACGGCGTCGTTGCCCAGCACGCGCAGGAACCCCGGCTCACGGCCGGCGCCCAGATGAACGAAGGCGACGTTTCGGCTGTGCTGGGCCTGACAGGCTGGCCCGCCGTGGCAGAGGAAAGCATCATTGCCCGCGACGTCCTCCTCGCCCAGCACGTCGGCTCCAGGCTCCACGTTTGCCACGTCTCCACGGCCGGATCAGTGGAAATCATCCGCTGGGCCAAAGCCCGGGGGATCAACGTCACCGCCGAAGTGACGCCGCACCACCTGCTGCTCACCGACGAACTGGTCCGCAGCTACGACCCCGTCTACAAGGTCAACCCGCCCCTGCGCACCGACTCCGACGTCCAGGCGCTGCGCGCCGCCCTGGCCGACGGCACCATCGACGTCGTCGGCACGGACCATGCCCCGCACCCCAGCGAACACAAGGAATGCGAATGGGCGCAGGCGGCCATGGGCATGACCGGGCTCGAAACAGCCCTGTCCGTCGTCCAGGACACCATGATCGAAACCGGACTGATGGGCTGGGCGGACTTCGCCCGCGTCACGTCCACTGTTCCCGCCGCAATCGGCCGGGTGGCGGACCAGGGGCGTCCCCTGGAGGCCGGCGAACCCGCCAACGTCACACTGGTGGATCCGGCTGCGCGCTGGACCGTGGACCCTTCTAAGATGGCAACCATGGGCCGTAACTCTCCGTTCGCCGGCAGGGAACTTCCCGGCAAGGTCGTGGCGACGTTCTTCAAGGGCCATCCCACCGTCCTGGACGGACACCTCAACACCCCGTACCGGTATCCGGCCGATGCGCCCGCCACCGCCCCGGCCGGCGGGTACTGATGGACACCAAGCTCCTCTCGCTGGTGACCACGCTGCCGCTTATCGCCCTCGCGCTGGTCCTGATCGGCGTCGGCTGGCGGAACCGGCTGCGGCGCCAGTCCGACGTCGAACAGCTGCCGGCCGTTCCCGCGGAACTGAGCCTGCCGCTGGCCACGGCGGTGGGCCAGTATGTTGCCACCACTACGGCCGGTGACTGGCTGGACCGCATTGCCGTCCATGGCCTTGGAATTCGCACCAACGCCGAGCTCACCGTCCACCCGGAAGGTGTGCTGTTCGAACGTTCCGGAGCAGCGCCCGTTTTCATCCCGGCAGCGAGGCTCACCGGAGTCCGCCAGGAGAGCGGCATGGCCGGGAAATTCGTCGAAAAGGACGGACTCCTGGTGGTCAGGTGGACGCTGGGAAGCCGTGAGCTGGACACCGGCTTCCGGTCCCGGCGCGCCGACGACAAGCCGGTCCTCCTCGAAGCCTTTCAAGAATTGATCTCCGCAGCCCCTCAGGCAGATGCCGATAGTGGAAAGTAACAACGTGACAGAGACAGAAGTGACAGCAAACGCAGGTACCGCACCTGAAACGGAAAGCTCCTCGCCCGCAGTGCTGGTGCTCGAGGACGGCCGTATCTTCCGCGGCCGCAGCTACGGCGCCACCGGGACAGCCCTGGGCGAGGCAGTCTTCGCCACCGGCATGACCGGCTACCAGGAGACCATCACCGACCCCTCCTACGCGCGGCAGCTGGTGGTCCAGACGGCACCGCACATCGGCAACACCGGAGTGAACGCCGACGACGCCGAGTCCCGCCGCATCTGGGTGGCCGGCTACATTGTCCGCGACGCGGCACGCCGGCCTTCCAACTGGCGTTCTGAACGGTCCCTGGACTCCGAACTCGTGGAACAGGGCATCGTCGGCATCCAGGGCGTGGACACCCGGGCCATCACCCGCCACCTGCGCGAACACAAGACCATGCGCGCCGGTATCTTCTCGGGCGAGGCTGCCCGTGCCACCGACAAGGAGCTGGTGGACACGGTCCTGGCCAGCGCCCCGATGGAAGGCGCCCGCCTGGCCGAGGAAGTCAGCGTGGACGAGTCCTACATCGTAGAGCCCAAGGACTGGGGCTGGGACGGCGAACCGCTGTTCAGCATCGCCGCGATCGACCTGGGCATCAAACGGATGACGCCCATCCGCTTCGCCGAACGGGGCATCCGCGTCCACGTCCTGCCCGCCACGGCTACGCTGGCTGACGTCCAGGCAGTCAATCCGGACGGCTTCTTCATGTCCAACGGCCCGGGCGACCCCGCCACCGCCGACAACCAGGTCAAGCTGCTCCGCTCCGTGCTGGACGAGAAGCTGCCGTACTTCGGCATCTGCTTCGGTAACCAGATCCTGGGCCGCGCCCTGGGCTTCGGCACCTACAAGCTCCGCTACGGTCACCGCGGCATCAACCAGCCCGTGATGGACCGCCGCACGGGCAAGGTGGAGATCACCTCGCAGAACCACGGCTTCGCCGTGGACGCACCGCTCGACGGCGCCACCCAAGCTCCCGAGGAGCGCTACGGCCGCGTCGAAGTCAGTCACGTCAGCCTGAACGACGACGTCGTGGAAGGCCTCTCCTGCCTCGACATCCCGGCCTTCTCGGTGCAGTACCACCCGGAAGCCGCCTCCGGACCCCATGACGCCGCCTACCTTTTTGACCGCTTCATTGAGCTGATGGCGGACACGAAGAAGGCAGCCGCGGGTTCCTCCAAGGCCACTGCTACTCCTACGGCTGACAAGCCTTCCACCGATTCCAAGACTGAGGACAAGAAGTAATGCCCAAGAGAACTGACCTTAAGAGCGTCCTGGTCATCGGTTCCGGCCCCATCGTGATCGGCCAGGCTGCCGAGTTCGATTACTCCGGCACCCAGGCTCTCCGCGTCCTCAAGGAGGAAGGCCTGCGCGTTATCCTGGTCAACTCCAACCCGGCCACCATCATGACGGACCCCGAGTTCGCCGATGCCACGTACGTGGAGCCCATCACCCCCGAGGTGGTGGAGAAGATCATTGCCAAGGAACGTCCCGACGCGATCCTGCCCACCCTGGGCGGCCAGACCGCGCTCAACACCGCCATCGCGCTGGACAAGAACGGCGTGCTGGAAAAGTACAACGTGGAACTGATCGGCGCGAACATCGCGGCGATCGAACTCGGCGAAGACCGCGAGAAGTTCAAGGGTGTCGTGGAGCGCTGCGGCGCTGAGTCCGCCCGCAGCCACATCATCCACAGCATGGACGAAGCCATCAAGGCCGCCGAAGACCTCGGCTACCCCATGGTGGTCCGGCCGTCCTTCACCATGGGCGGCCTCGGGTCGGGCCTCGCCTACACGGAAGACGACCTGCGCCGGATCGTGGGCCAGGGCCTGCAGTACAGCCCCACCAGCGAGGTGCTGCTCGAAGAGAGCATCCTCGGCTGGAAGGAGTACGAGCTCGAGATGATGCGGGACAAGAACGACAACGTGGTTGTTGTCTGTTCCATCGAGAACTTCGATCCTGTAGGCGTGCACACCGGTGACTCCATCACGGTGGCTCCCGCACTGACCCTGACGGACCGCGAATACCAGCGCCTGCGCGACATCTCCATCGCGGTCATCCGCGAAGTGGGCGTGGACACCGGCGGCTGCAACATCCAGTTCGCCGTCGAGCCGGACACCGGACGCGTCGTCGTCATCGAAATGAACCCGCGCGTCTCCCGGTCCTCGGCGCTGGCCTCCAAGGCCACCGGCTTCGCCATCGCCAAGATCGCCACCAAGCTTTCGCTGGGCTACACCCTGGACGAGATCCCCAACGACATCACCCAGAAGACCCCGGCGTCCTTCGAGCCCACGCTCGACTACGTCGTGGTCAAGGTTCCGCGCTTTGCCTTCGAGAAGTTCCCCGCGGCGGACCCCACCCTGACCACCACTATGAAGTCGGTGGGCGAGGCCATGGCCATGGGCCGCAACTTCACCGAGGCACTGCAGAAGGCTTTGCGCTCCCTCGAGCAGAAGGGCTCGCAGCTGGACTTCAGCCACGTCCCGGAATACGAAGTGGCCGAGCTGATCGAAAAAGCCAAGCGGCCCACCACCGAACGCCTGCACCAGGTGCAGCGCGCGCTGCTCGGCGGCGCCACGGTGGAGCAGCTCTTCGAGGCCACCAAGATCGACCCTTGGTACCTGGACCAGCTCCAGCTGCTCAACGAGATCTCCCGGGAGATCCGCAAGTCCACCGCACTGACCCAGGAAATGCTGCAGCGCGCCAAGCGCCACGGCTTCTCCGACGAGCAGATCGGCGCGCTCACCAACAACCAGGAAGCCGTGGTCCGCGGCGTCCGGCAGGCCCTCGGCATCCGCCCGGTCTACAAGACCGTGGACACCTGCGCGGCCGAGTTCGCCGCCTACACCCCGTACCACTACTCGTCCTATGACGAGGAGGACGAGGTGGCGCTGCACGCCAAGCCGTCCATCATCATCCTGGGTTCCGGCCCGAACCGCATCGGCCAGGGCATCGAGTTCGACTACTCCTGTGTCCACGCCTCGATGGCCCTCCGCAAGGCCGGCTACGAGACCGTCATGGTCAACTGCAACCCGGAAACCGTCTCCACCGACTACGACGTTTCCACGCGCCTCTACTTCGAGCCGCTGACCCTCGAGGACGTCCTTGAGGTCATCGCGGCGGAGGAACGCACCGGCGGCGTCATGGGCGTGTTCGTCCAGCTCGGCGGCCAGACCCCGCTCAAGCTCGCGCAGCAGCTGGCGGACGCCGGCGTGCCGATCCTGGGCACGTCACCTGAAGCGATCGACCTCGCCGAGCACCGCGGCGCGTTTTCCCGCGTGCTGGACGAGGCGGGGCTGATCTCGCCCAAGAACGGCACCGCCGTCTCCTTCGAGGACGCCAAGAAGATCGCCGACGAAATCGGCTACCCGGTGCTGGTCCGGCCGTCCTACGTGCTGGGCGGACGCGGCATGGAGATCGTCTACGACGAGCCCAACCTCTCCCGCTACATCGCCAACGCCACGGAAATCACCACTGAACACCCGGTGCTGATCGACCGGTTCCTGGAGGACGCCGTCGAAATCGACGTCGACGCCCTCTACGACGGAACCGAAATGTACCTCGGGGGCATCATGGAGCACATCGAAGAGGCCGGCATCCACTCCGGCGACTCCGCCTGCGTGCTGCCTCCGATCACCTTGGGCAACAACGTGATCGAGCGCGTACGGACCGCCACCCTGGCCATCGCCGAGGGCGTGGGCGTCCGGGGCCTCATCAACATCCAGTTCGCCCTGGCCTCCGACGTCCTCTACGTCCTCGAAGCCAACCCGCGGGCCTCCCGTACCGTGCCCTTCGTTTCCAAGGCCACGGGTGTCCAGATGGCCAAGGCTGCTGCCCTCATCGGCACCGGCGTGACCATCAACCAGCTCCGCAGCGCCTACAAGATGCTGCCGGAAACCGGTGACGGCTCCACCCTGCCGTTCGATGCACCCGTCTCGGTCAAGGAAGCCGTGCTGCCGTTCAGCCGCTTCCGCACACCGGAGGGCAAGGTTGTGGACTCCCTCCTCGGCCCGGAAATGCGCTCCACCGGCGAGGTCATGGGCATCGACAAGCACTTCGACACGGCCTTCGCCAAGAGCCAGGCGGCCGCCAACAACGCGCTGCCCACCGAAGGGAAGATCTTCGTCTCCGTGGCCAACCGGGACAAGCGCTCGGTGATCATGGGCGTGAAGCGGCTCTCCGACCTCGGCTTCGAGATCGTCTCCACCGGCGGCACCGCCGACGTCCTGCGCCGCAACGGCATCCAGGCCACCCCGGTCCGGAAGGTCGCCGAGGGCAGCAGCGCCGAAGGCGAAGGAACCATCGCCGACCTCATCATCGCCGGCGAGATCGACATGGTCTTCAACACGCCCTCCGGCGGAGAAGCCCGGATCGACGGCTACGAACTGCGTGCCGCGGCAACCTCCATCGGCATCCCGTGCATCACCACCGTGGCCGAGTTCAACGCCGCGGTCCAGGCCATCGAGGCCTTGCGAACGTACGAATGGTCGGTGACCAGCCTGCAGGAGCACTCCGCTGCCCTGGCGGCCTCGCAGGACAGGGCATCCCAGGAAGCGGCAGTCCACACCCCGGCAGCACAGAATGCCTGAGTCGGCAGCAGCTACGTCCGGCCGGGAGTCCTTCGGCTCCCGGCTCGGGCAGGCCATGGCGGACCGCGGTCCGCTGTGCGTCGGGATCGATCCGCACCCTGCGCTCCTGAAGGCCTGGGGACTGAACGACGACGCCGAGGGCCTCGAGCGCTTCTCGCTCACCGTTGTGGAGGCAGTGGGTTCGCTCGCTGCCGCCGTGAAGCCGCAGGTGGCCCTGTACGAACGGCACGGCTCTGCGGGAATGGCGGTGCTGGAACGCACCCTCGCTGCGGCGGCCGATGCCGGTGTGCTGACCATCGCGGACGCCAAGCGCGGGGACATCGGCTCCACCATGGCCGCCTACGCCGACGCCTGGCTCCGGGACGGCTCATCCCTTGCCGCGGATTCGGTGACCTTAAGCCCGTTCCTGGGCTTCGAGTCCCTGCGCCCGGCACTGGACCTCTCGGCGGAATACGGCCGCGGCGTCTTTGTCCTGGCCCTGACGTCCAACCCGGAAGGCGCCTCCGTCCAGCACGTGGGCGGTTCGGATTCAGTGGCACGCCGGATTACCGAGGCGGCGGCAGCTGAGAACCGCCGGTACGCAGGAACCTTCGGCTCTGTCGGCCTGGTGGTTGGCGCCACTGTGGGTGGAGCCCTGCAGGACCTGCAGTTGGACCTGGAAGCTGTGCGCGGGATCATCCTGGCACCCGGGCTGGGTGCGCAGGGCGCCACGGCCGCGGATCTGCGGGCAACGTTCGGTGCTGCCTATTCGCAGGTTCTTGGTACGTCCAGCAGGGACATCCTCTCCGCGGGGCCAGCTGTCGGCGCGCTCCGCGAGGCCGCGCAGCGTACCTTGGAACCGCTGCTGACCAGCTGATCCGCTGATGTCGGCGTCCATTGATTTCTGCGCCGGGCAAAGGGTAGGTTCAGGAGGACTCCAACGGCTGACGCCTTGGATCCGACTGACGATTCGGGGGTGACGGAAGTGAGCCTACGGCCCTTGACGGAGCAGGAACGCGCGGAAGCCTTGGGCAAGGCGGCAGCGGCACGGGCAGCCCGGGCTGAAGCCAAGGAACAGCTGAAGTCGGGAACGCTCTCCGTGGCTGATCTCATCAGTTCGCAGGACGGCGATTCCGCCCTGGCGCGGATGAAGGTTTCGGAGATGCTTGAGGCCCTGCCCGGCATTGGCCGTGTCAGGGCGGCGGCCATTATGGATGAGCTGGGCATTGCCGCCTCCCGCAGGCTGCGGGGGCTCGGCATTCACCAGCGCCGGGCGCTGGTAGATTTTATGAACGAGAAACAGGTCCATCCGAATAACGCCCAAAGGAATATGTGAGCAAGAAACCGGGACTGACAGTCCTCGCCGGCCCGACGGCTGTTGGCAAAGGCACCGTGTCCACCTACATCCGGGACAACTACCCCGAAGTCTGGCTTTCCGTCTCAGCCACCACGCGTGCCCCGCGCCCGGGGGAGCAGGACGGTGTTCATTACTTCTTCAAATCAGCCGAGGAGTTCGACTCCCTCGTAGCCGGCGGAGAGCTGCTGGAATGGGCGGTGGTCCACGGCCGCAACCGCTACGGCACGCTCCGCAGCACCGTGGATGCCGCCATTGCCGATGGCCGTTCAGTGCTGCTGGAGATTGATCTGCAGGGCGCACGCCAGGTCAAGCAGGCCGTCCCGGAGGCGCAGTTCGTCTTCCTCGCCCCGCCCAGCTGGGAGGAAATGGTCCGCCGCCTGGTGGGCCGCGGCACTGAAACTGCCGAGGAACAGCAGCAAAGACTGGAAACCGCTAAACTAGAACTTGCCGCTGAGCCGGAGTTCGATCACACCGTCATCAATGACGACGTTCGACGCGCAGCGGACGAGCTTGTTTCACTCATGGGGCTGACCCCGCACCCGCACTAGCAGCTGGGTCGGATCGGCCCGCTAGAATTTGGAGAATTCGTGTCCACGAACCTTGAAGGCATCATCAACCCGCCGATCGACGAACTGCTGAAGGCAGCTGATTCCAAGTACGGCCTGGTGATCTTCGGTGCCAAGCGTGCACGTCAGATCAACGCATACTACGCCCAGCTGCACGAGGGCCTGTTCGAATACGTGGGTCCGCTGGTCGACACCAAGCTGAACGAGAAGTCGCTTTCCATCGCCCTGCGCGAGATCAACGAAGGCAAGCTCGTTTCCACGCCGATCGAACCTGCAGAGTAGAACTCTTCAGCCCAGATCTCATCAGACTACAGACTGCCTGTTGACGGAGGTCACGTGCGCATAGTCCTCGGAGTCGGGGGAGGGATTGCCGCCTACAAGGTGGCATCGCTCCTCCGGCTTTTTACTGAAGCCGGCCATAACGTCACGGTGATCCCAACAGAGGCGGCTAACCGCTTCGTTGGGGTTGCCACCTGGGAAGCCCTGTCCGGCAACCCCGTCAGCAACAGCGTCTTCGACGACGTCCCCTCGGTCAACCATGTACGCCTGGGACATGAGGCGGACCTCATCGTCGTGGCTCCGGCCACCGCGGATCTCCTGGCCCGTGCCGCCGGCGGCCACGCCGACGACCTCCTGACGAATACGCTCCTGATGGCTAGCGGTCCCGTGCTGATGGCCCCGGCCATGCACACCGAAATGTGGCTGCACGCTGCGACGCAGGCCAATGTGGAGACGCTGCGGCAGCGTGGCGTGACGGTCCTCGAACCCGCCAGCGGGCGGCTCACCGGTTCGGATTCAGGTCCCGGCCGGCTGCCCGAGCCGGAGGCCATTTTCGAGGCCGCCCTCGCCCTGATGCAGGACGGCGGGGTTCCCGCGCAACTGCCGCTGGCAGGCCGGACCGTCACCATCAGCGCAGGCGGCACGCGTGAACCGCTGGACCCGGTCCGGTTCCTCGGCAACCGCTCCTCCGGGAAACAGGGCGTTGCCCTGGCGGTGGCCGCCCGCAACGCCGGAGCCAACGTCCGGCTGATCGCCGCCCACATGGAAGTCGCGGTGCCCGCCGGCGTCGAGGTGGTGCGGGTGGAGACAGCGGTGCAGCTTCGGGAGGCGGCGCTGCGCGCAGCAGCCGACTCCGACGTCGTGGTGATGGCCGCCGCCGTGGCGGACTTCCGGCCCGCTGAGGTTTCGGACACCAAGATCAAGAAGCGGGACGACACCGCCGATCCGGTCATCAGCCTGCTCCGCAACCCGGATATCCTGCAGGAGCTCGTGGAGGTCCGGGCAGCAAACAAGCCGGGCCAGCTGATTGTGGGCTTCGCAGCCGAAACCGGCGACGCCCACGGGGATGTGCTCGCGTATGCCGAGGCCAAGCTGCGGCGGAAGGGCTGCGACCTGCTGGTGGTGAACCACGTGGGGGAGGGCCTGGTGTTCGGACAGGACCATAACTCCGTGGTCATCCTTTCCCGCTCCGGCTCCGAACCACAAGCGGCGGCCGGTTCAAAGGATGACGTTGCGGCCGCCGTGATTGACCGCATCAGTTCTGAGCTGAGCCGCGTTTTTCCACGATCCTGATTTTCGCGATGCGGTATCCCAAGAGCCTGAGAGCCCGGCGTGTGCAAGGCCTCCTTAGCAGGGGGACACATGCCGAGGCCTGACCGAATCCTAACCAGTAAGGTAGTTGAGTGACTTTACCGCTGCACATTCCCGCATCCCACGGCGCAACGCCGCCATCCCTGCGTCTCTTCACGTCAGAGTCAGTGACGGAAGGACATCCGGACAAGATCTGCGACCAGATCAGTGATGCGATCCTGGATGCCCTGCTGGCGAAGGACCCCGAGTCCCGCGTGGCGGTCGAAACCCTGGCCACCACCGGGCTGGTGCACGTTGCGGGCGAAGTCACTACAGACGCCTACGTAGAGATCCCGCAGATCGTTCGCGAGACCATCCTTGGAATCGGCTACGACTCCTCGGCCAACGGTTTCGACGGTGCCCGCTGCGGTGTTTCCGTGTCCATCGGCCAGCAGTCCAACGACATCGCCGGCGGCGTATTCAATTCCCTGGAGGCCCGCGAAGGCCGCCAGGAAGACGACTACGACCTCCAGGGAGCCGGCGACCAGGGCCTCATGTTCGGCTATGCCAGCGACGAGACGCCGTCCTACATGCCCGTCCCGATCTGGATTGCGCACCGCCTCTCGGAGCGGCTCACCGAGGTGCGCAAGAACGGCGAGCTTCCGTACCTCCGCCCGGACGGCAAGACCCAGGCCACCATCGGCTACGACCGCGACCGCCCTGTTTCCGTTGAAACCGTCGTGATCTCCAGCCAGCACGCGGAAGGCGCCAGCCTCGAGCAGCTGCGCGCTGACCTCGCCGCGCACGTGATCGATCCCGTGCTGGCGGCAGCCAACCTGGACATCTCCCGGACCCGCAACATCCTCAACCCTGCCGGTGCATTCGTGATCGGCGGCCCTGTTGGCGACGCCGGACTGACCGGCCGCAAGATCATCGTGGACACCTACGGCGGCATGGCCCGCCACGGCGGCGGTGCGTTCTCCGGCAAGGACCCGTCCAAGGTTGACCGCTCAGCGGCTTACGCGATGCGGTGGGTAGCGAAGAACGTGGTTGCCGCGGGACTCGCCAAGCGGGCCGAGATCCAGATCGCCTACGCCATCGGCCAGGCACGGCCCGTGGGCACCTACGTTGAGACCTTCGGCACGGAAACCGTGGATCCGGAGCGCATCAGCCAGGCGATTGCAGAGATCTTCGATCTCCGTCCCCGTGCCATCATCGACGCGCTGGACCTCAAACGACCTATCTACGCCAAGACCGCGGCTCACGGGCACTTCGGCCGCGATGATCCCGACTTCACCTGGGAGCGGCTGGACCGGGTGGACGAGCTCAAGGCGTTCTTCAACGCCTAGGAACCACCGCCCGCGCACCAACTGAACTGTGATGAGCCGCGGCGTAAGCACACGCCCCGGAATAATTGTCGGTGCCGTGTGTTTGGCTGTAGCAGGGCCCCCGTCCGGGCGGCCCTGCTACAGTGCTTTCCCGCTGACGGCGCTGAGGTCTGCTGCCCCTAACCGCCGGCCCCAGTGCTGGCAGCATGCTGAATGGAGGTTGGTCCCGTGGCTTCCTTTTCGGGCGACGGATCCGCCGCCGAGGAACCGCTCCAGCTGTCACTGCTCCAGGGGTTCCCGGCGGGCCGTCCGCAGTCTCCCGGCGGACCCGCCCTCGCAACCCGGCTGCCCGTTGCCCGGGTGCTCATCGAGTCCTCGCTGCCCCACCTGGACAGGCCGTTCGATTACAGCGTGCCGGCGTCGCTGGACGGCGCCGCGCAGCCTGGCGTCCGCGTCAAGGTCAAGTTCAACGGACAGGAACTCAGCGGCTTCATCCTGGACCGGCTCGCTGAATCCGACGCCGGGCACACTCTCGTACCGCTCCACAAGGTGGTGTCGACCGTTCAGGTGCTCACGCCTGAGCTTGCCGAACTCGCAGGCAAAGTCGCCGCCCGCTATGCCGGCACCCTGAGCGACGTGCTGCGGGTGGCCATTCCGCCGCGGGTGGCCAGACTGGAGAAGGAACTGGCCGCGGAAGGCACACTCTCCGCCGGCCCGCCCGTCGCCGAAGCAGGCCCCGCTGGGGAAGTTGCAGCTGAGGCACGGGAACCGGCTGACGTCCGCGTTTCCGCCACAGCGGAGCCGTGGTCGCGTTACCTCAACGGTGCTGCCTTCCTTCAGCACCTGAGGGCTGGGGAGTCGCCGCGTGCGGTCCTCAGCGCACTCCAGGGCTTCGGCCCGGCCGGCTGGCCAGCACTCATTGCCGAAGCCGTGGCGGCCGTCCGCGCCTCGGGCCGCGGCGCTGTGGTGGTGGTGCCGGACTACCGCGACCTGGACCGGGTCGAGGAGGCCCTGGCCGCCCTCCTGCCCCGCGAGGACATTGCCCGGCTCACCGCCGACGACGGCCCGACCCCCCGCTACCGCAGCTACCTTCGGATCCTCGCCGGCAACGCCGGGGTTGCCGTGGGCACCCGCTCGGCAGCGTATGCCCCCGTGCACAATCTGGGCCTCGTGGTGTGCTGGGACGACGGCGACGACCTCCACATCGAGCAGCGGTCCCCCTACGCACACAGCCGGGAAGTCCTCCTCCTTCGGGCGGAGCAGGAGGGTGCTGCCTGCCTCATGGCAGCACATACGCGCAGCACTGAACTCCAAAGGCTGGTGGACGCCGGCTGGGCCAGGGCCGTTGAGGCCGACCGGCCGGAGGTCCGCCGGACGGTGCCCCGTGTCCTGAACACGGCGGACAGCTTTGAACAGGAACGCGACCCCCTTGCCCGGATCGCCCGGCTGCCCGGCGCGGCCTGGCGCGCGGCCAAGGAAGGGCTGGAGCGCGGCCCTGTCCTGGTCCAGGTGGCCCGTTCCGGTTACGCCCCGTCGCTGGTCTGCGACTCCTGTCGGGAACCCGCGCGCTGCACGGCCTGCAGCGGACCGCTTGCAGTGGCCGGCGCCGCCGGCAGTTCAGCCGTGCCCCAATGCCGCTGGTGTTCCGCTCCCGCGCCGGCCTGGCGCTGCAGCCACTGCACCAGCTCGAGGCTGCGCCGCTCCGCCACGGGCGTCCTGCGGACCGCAGAGGAACTGGGCCGTGCCTTCCCCGGCAAGCCTGTCATCACCTCGTCCGGGGACCACGTCAAGCCCGCTGTCCCGGACACAAAAGCCTTGGTCGTGGCCACCGTGGGGGCCGAACCTGTGGCAGCCGGCGGTTATGCGGCCGCACTGCTGCTGGACGGGGATTCGTTGCTGCGCCGCGAGAACCTCCGCGCGGGGGAGGACGCCGTCCGGCGCTGGTTCAACGCCGCAGCGCTGGTAAAGCCCGCCCGCGAGGGCGGCCTAGTTGTCATTACCGCCGATGACACGGCCGGGGTAGGTGCGCTGCTGCGCTGGGACGCCGGGGGATATGCCCGGCGCGAACTCGCACTGCGTCAGGAGCTCCACTTGCCTCCGGCAGTCCGGATTGCCTCCGTAACCGGCGGTCGCACCGCCGTCGGGCACTTCACTGAGGCAATTGAAAAGCAGCTGGCACGGCAGGACATTTCCCTGCGCACGGCCGGTCCGGCGCCGCTGCTGCTGTCCGACGCCCGCGCCGGCCAGCGGGAAGCCGGGGAGGATGTGCGCACCCTGCTGTTCATCCCTTATTCCCGCGCGGCCGAGGCCACCCGGGTGATGAGGGCGGTCAAGGCCGCCGCGGCGGCCAGGCGCAGCGATGATCCGGTGCAGCTACGGCTCGACGGCGTTGACGTGCTCTAGCTGGCTATAGGTCCTGTCAACGGCCGGCGTGACCGTGCGGGATTGCGTTCCGGGGTGAGCCGGCGTGGGTCGAGCGTTTGTGTTGCGGCTGGCGGTTCGGGGGCTGCACCGGGGTGGTTCCGGGGGGCGCCCACGCTGACTTATGCGACCTCGGGGCAGATTGCCGGGTCATCTGGCGTCGTTCGGGCTGCGGCCGGGGCGAAGGGCCGGGCGCCAAGCTAGAAGCGGCGTAACGCGGAAGCGTCCGCCATAGCCGAGACGGCGTCTGTTCCGGCCCTTCGTCGGTTCCAGCGTCTCACCGCCGGGCCTTGTTGTGAAGGAGGATAACAGGGCACCTCCTCGAGTTTGGGGGCGGATTCCGGGCCAGCCCGATGGTGCGCTGCGGCGTGTTCGCTGTCAAGGTCGTTCGTCCTCGCTGCGCTGCGGGCGCTCCACTTTGACTGCTCCCCGGCCGGCAGCGCGGGCGGCAGGTAGCCGGAAGCCCTGGTTGCTCAGGCCCAGCGGGCGGGATCGTAGGCTGCCTGGTCACGCACGAGGGCGTAGGCTATCCGGTTGGCGCGGTGGGCCATCGCACAGGCGATGACTCCACCGTCCTTGCCTCGCTCCTTCAGTGCGGCGGCGTAGGCCCGGCCGGGTTCGTCGCTCAGCCGCAGGCCCACGCCCAGATCGATCAGGGCCCTGCGCAGGGTGACGCTGCCTTCGCGGCTGATGGAACCATCACGGCGCTTGCCTGCGGATTCGTACTGCGCCGGCGAGAGTCCGGAGGCCCGGTATATCTGGGACGGCCCCGGCCACCGATGCGGGTCACCCACGGCAGCGCCATAATTGCCTGCGCGCACCACACCCCAACCCGGTGTACTGGTCAGGGTCGCGAACGGGCTCAGCGGCAGTAGCCGTGCGAACTCGGCCTCGGCCGCCTCGATCTGCGCGTCCAGATCCGCCAGAAGGACCAGATCTGCGGCCAACACGTCTCTGGCGACGGCCGCATCGGGCATGGGCAGCGCATTCCGTGCCGCGGTGACCAACCGCTCGGCCATCGGCCGGCGCACCTGAAGCCCCCGGACACCCGCGAAGCGGATGAACCGCCCAGCGCCCAGGGCCGCGAGCCTGTGGGGGTCGCCGAAGTGCTCGGCGAGGAGCCGTCCGACCAGTGTGCCCAACACATCGGGCAGGACCAGGCCCAGCCCCGGGAAACACCGGTCCAGCTGGCCCAGCAGCTGATTCTTCGTCGCCGTCCGGCTCTGGACCCTGCGGGTCCGGTGCGCCGACCAGGCAACCAGGTCACCGATCACCAACTCCCGGGCCCGCACCGGGGTCCCGCGGTCGGCGAGCACCAACTCAGTGATTGCTTCCAGATCGATCGCATCGGTCTTGACCCTGCGCCTGCCCTGGACGCGCCGCTGCTCGGCTACGTGCGCCGGGTTAAGCTCCAGGACTTCCCACCCGGAAGGCCACACGGACGGTGCCAACAGAGGAAGGTGGTAATGTCCGGCAGCCTCGATTCCCACCTTCACCAGAGCCCCGCCTCCGGGCAGCACCCGGCAGACCCGCGCCAGGACCGATTCCAGTCCAGGTCCGGTCATTTCAAAACCCACTGGTCCAAGCAAACGCTTACGGTCGCCGCCGGTGACCGACAACTCTGCCCTCAATTTGCCAACATCGACAGCAACAACAGCCAAGATCCCGACCACGGCATCATCAACTGACATAACCTCCACCTCCGGAAGACGACGGGAGGACCCCACGGATCAACGCCAGATCCTCTAACGAATCTGATACATCCCGTACTGACAGCTCCGGAGGTGTTTGTGAAGGACTAACTCAACTCATATCAGCCGATATGCCCCAGCCAGCCCCTGCGGGGCTGTGCCTCAGCGCCTGTTGATCCGGGCCGCCTCTTCGGCCAGCCGGACCAATTGCCGGGCGGAGTGCGCCCAGCTGAATTCCGCTGCACGTTCCACGGAACGTTGTGACTGCGCCTTCCACACCTCCGGCTGCTCCAGCCGCCGGACGGCCTCGGCGAACTCCGACGGCGAATCCGGATGGACATAGCTGACGGCGTTATGGCCCACTTCGCGGAAAATGGGAATGTCGCTGGCGATGACGGGTGTGCCGTGGGACATCGCCTCCACCAGGGGAAGGCCGTAGCCTTCTGCCCGGGAGAGGCTGATCAGGGCTGTGGTCCGGGCCAGCAGCGCCTCATACTTCGCGTCCGTCACGCCGTTGTGGAAGACGACATTGGCACCCTCCGGCACCAGGGCCTCGAGTTCCGCCTTGCGCTGCGGCGTAATGCGGCTCAGGAGGTGAAGGGTCATGTCGGGCAGTCCGGCCATTCCCCGGACCATGGTCTCCACGTTCTTGTACGGCATGAAGGAACCCATGTAGAGCAGCGTCTTGTCCGCGCCCGCACCGGGATCGCGCGGAGTGTGGCCGTGCTGGGGCGCGTTTCCCACAATCCGGACCGGCCGCTTGGTGAGGCTGTGTTTTGCGATCAAAGCCTCGGTGGTGTGGCTGATGGTTGCCACGACGTCGGCCCGGTTCAGGAGCAGTCGCTGCGGCCAATAGGCCTTGTGATACAGACGCCAGAGCAGCCGAACGGGCGCCGGCAGGAACCCCGGCGGGGCAGGGTGTTCATAGTAGATCAGGTCGTGCAGGGTCAGCACCAGGCCGTATTTCCGGCCAAACGTCCCCATCGTCTGCATCGGGCACACCACCACGTCGGCACCCAGCTTGTTGACCTTGGCAGCCACAAAGAGTTCGGCAGGGGAGAGCGGGCTGTTGATCAGCGTGTAGGGCACGTCCGGCAGCAGCGCGAGCTGCCGGGGGTCGCTGATGAGCATTGAGACGTCCGCTATTTTGGCGGTGGCCGCGATCAGGCTGGCGCCATACCTGCTGATGCCGTCGTGGTGGTCCAGCCGGGTGAAGCGGGCGTCGATAATGATTTTCACGCGGGATGGTCCTTCAGGAAGCGTCTGATGAAGCCGGCGGCCGGTTCGGGGGTTTCGTAGTGGATCAGGTGCCCGACGCCGGGAATGACGTGGAGGGCGCCGTCCGGAAGGAGCGCCGCCAGTTTGTGCTGGTCCGGGAGCATCGCTATCTCATCCTTTTCCCCCGCAACCAGGAGTACCGGCAGGGTGAGGTTCCGGGCTACTTCGGAGACGTTGCTGCCCACGGATGCCTTGAAGGATTCCAGCAGGCTGTCCCGGTTGGCGAAGGCGGAGAAATAGGCGTTGTGCTGCCCGTGGATGAACCTCAGGAGCTGCTTGTCCCGCGTCTTTGCCATGGCCACGCTCATGACCCTGACGATGAGCCGGCTGCGGAGCAGGTAAAGCCCCAGTGCGCGGGGGAGCCTGGCGGAGGCCTCGTAGTAGAGGACCGCCAGTTTGGTCATGACGCCCTTGGGCCCTTCCAAGGCCGGTGCCGCAATCGGGTTGATGAGGATCAGCGGGAAGACAGCATGGGGATTGGCCGCCACGAAATGGCTGGCGATGATCGATCCGAAGGAGTGTCCCAGGAGCACGGTTTCCGGCCCGAGGCCCAGGGCGGCCATGAAGTCACCGATGAACTGTCCGTACCGCCTGACGCTGTGCACGCCGTCGGTAAACGCATCCGAGCTGCCAAAGCCCGGAAGGTCAGGCATGATGAGGCGCATTTCGGGCAGCTGGTCCGCGATCCTGAGCAGGCCGTGGTGGTCGCCGCGGAAGCCGTGGATCACCAGGATGGTCCTGGTTTCCGGCGTCACGCGCACAGGCTCGTACACCCAGTAGTCGATGTTGCAGCCCTGCAGGTCCACGTTGGCGGCCCGGGTTCTGGCGTCGAGTTGCCCGCTGAAGAGGGGCGGGGCCTGTGCCTGTCCCGTGTCCACTTGTTCCATGGTTTTGAATCCTAGTTGACGTTGTCCGGGTGGGAGCCTGTGCGGTGGCCTCGTTCCAGGCCGGCCAGGGCAGCCATCCCTGCGGCGTCCAGGGTGAACCCGAAGACGTCCATGTTCTCGCGGATCCTGGCGTAGGAGCTGGCTTTCGGGATCACCACGTTGCCCAGCTGAAGGTGCCACCTCAGGATGATCTGGGCGGCGGTCCGGCGATGCGCCGCTGCGAGTTCCAGGACCACCGGATCCGCAAGCACCTGGCCCCGGCCCAGCGGGCTCCACGCCACGGTGCGGATACCCAGCCTGTCGTGCAGCCGGCGGAGTTCGTCCTGCTGGAGCCACGGGTGAAGTTCGATCTGGTTCACGGCGGGAACCACCTCCGCGCGCTCGAGCAGGTGCTCCAGATGTGCGGGCTGGAAGTTGGACACTCCGATCGCCCGGATCCTGCCCTCGCGGTACAGGGTTTCCATGGCCCGGTAGCTTTCGGTGAAGAGCCCGCGGCGGGCACATGGCCAGTGGATGAGGTACAGGTCCACATACTCCATGCCCAGATTCGACATGGACGCGTCAAAGGCGCGCATCGTGGCGTCGTAGCCATGGTCGTCGTTCCACACCTTCGTGGTGACGAACAGGTCCTCGCGGGAGAGTGCCGGGGACGCCTCGCCGGAGCCTCCGCCGGCTGCGCTGCCCCCGAAACCGGACAGCGCTCCGATGGCCTTGCCCACCCCGGTTTCATTGCCGTACATGGACGCGGTGTCGAAGTGCCGGTAACCGGCTTCGAGGGCCATGGTCACGAGGCCCGCCGCGTCGGCCGGAGGAACCTTGTAGAGACCGAAGCCCAGTTGGTCGATCAGCACACCGTTGTTAAGGCTCAGTCGGGGCGAGTTTTTCATAGCACTGACTCTACCGACTCGGCGCCGCGGCCTCCCGGGGACAGGCCGTCGGGCGGTCAGCGGAGACGTCAGGACGGCCCGTCAAAACTGACGAGCCGCCGCGCCATGGCTTCATCGAGGATCAGGTCCGTGGCCAGCCCGGCGGCGAGTGCGCCGCGCAGGCCGTTGATTTTTGAGGCGCCCGAGACGACGCAGATCCTGCGCCGGACCTGCCGCAACTGTGTCAGGGCCGGACCGGTGGACCTTTCGTTGAGCGTGATGCCGTCAGAGGACCCGTCACCCCGGAAAAACACGGTGGCCACGTCACCCACCACGTCGGAGTTGGCCAGGATGTTCAGGTCGTTCTCGTCGAGGTAGCCGCCGGCATAGACGTGGCTGGGGTAGTCGGCGTCCACGGAGCCCACGCCGAAGATGGCGATGCTCATGCGCGACTGGAGTTCAAGGATGCGCTGGACGCTGCGCTCATTCCACATGGCTGTCTTGGTGGCGGCGTGGTCGAAAAAAGCCGGAACCGGAAACTGCTCCACCCGCGCACCGTACGCGCTGCCGAACCTGCGCATGATGTCACTCGCATACGTGATGCCGGTGGTTTGCATGTTGCCGGCACCGTTGAGCTGGACAATCACACTGTCATGGGTGATCTTGCGCGTAAGGTGCCGGCTGACGGCGCTGAGCGTGGATCCCCAGGCGACGCCAATGATGGCGTTGGAGTCGACCAGCGGGCCGATGGTCCTTGCAGCCTGCATGGCCACTCTGTCAAGGGTCTCCGCCTCATTCAAGGTCTCCACGACCGGAACGACGTGGACATCCACCCCGTATTGGGCACGGATCATGTGCTCCAGTTCGGGGCCGGTGTCGAGCGGATTGCGGATCTGGATCTGGACAAGTCCGGTCTCCCGGGCAGCGGAAAGTAGCCGTGAAACCGTGGATCTGGAGGTCCTCAGCTCCCTGGCTATGGCGTCCATCGTGAGGTCCTGGAGGTAATACAGTTGTGCAGCTCTGAGGGCTTCTGAGTGGCGTGAGCGCGGCATCCCGGTTCCGTTCTGCACGTTTGTGCATAGTCCTTGACTCCATTTTCCATTACTCCAAACAATAGTGGAGAACGGCGCCGCGCACTGAAGCGCGCCGCACAGGACCAAACCCCAAAGGAGCAGTTTTGGGAACCAAGGATTCATCCGGCCATTCGGCCTTCAGCCGCCAGCGCGCATCGGTGCAAAGCCTGCGCCGGCGCCCCCGGGCCCAAGTCCTGATCATCGGCGGCGGGATCAACGGAGTAGGTACCTTCCGCGATCTGGCCCTGCAGGGAGTGGACGTTGCGCTCGTCGAACGGGGCGACTACTGCCAGGGTGCCAGCGGTGCATCGTCGCACATGATCCACGGCGGAATCCGGTATTTGGAAAACGGTGAGTTCCGGCTGGTCCAGGAGTCCGTGGTCGAACGCAACAGGCTCCTTCGCATCGCTCCCCACTACGTCAAGCCACTCCAGACCACCATCCCGATCTTCAGCACCTTCTCCGGCGTGTTGTCGGCGCCGCTGCGGTTCCTGACCCACAAGCAGCAGGGCAAGCCGAAGGAACGCGGGGCGTTCCTTATCAAGCTCGGCCTGAGCATGTACGACTTCTTCTCCCGCGACGGCGGCACCGTTCCCCGCCACCAGTTCCGCGGCAGGAAGCGCGCCCTGGCGGAGCTGCCGCGGCTGCATCCCGGCATCAAATACACTGCCACCTACTTCGACGCCTCGGTCCACAACCCGGAGCGGCTCACCCTGGATGTGCTCCAGGACGGCGAGAAGGCGGGCACGGCCGGCCCCAGCGATGCGCGCGCCAGCAACTACCTTTCGCTTGTCTCCATGGGCGGAGCCGCCGGGACGCGGACCGGCTCCACCGGCGGCAGCACGGTCCAGCTGCGTGATGAACTCACCGGCGAGGTTTTCGACTTCACCGCTGACGTCATCGTCAACACCACGGGCGCTTGGGTGGACCTGACCAACGAGGCCATGGGTGCCGCGTCCATGTTCATGGGCGGCACCAAGGGCTCGCACGTCGTGCTGGACCACCCCGGCCTCCTCGAAGCCTGCAACGGCCGCGAGATCTTCTTCGAACACACCGACGGGCGGATCGTCCTCATCTACCCGATGGGCGACCGCGTCCTGGTGGGAACAACGGACGTCGATGCCGACATGGCCGAGGACGCCGTGTGCACCGACGCCGAGATCGACTACTTCTTCGACCTGATCGGCCATGTGTTCCCGGATATCGCCGTCAGCAGGGACCAGATTGTCTACACCTTTTCCGGTGTCCGCCCGCTGCCCAAGCATGATGCCACGCAGCCGGGCTTTGTCAGCAGGGACTACCGGATCGAACGCCGCCCCTCCCGGACCGGCCGGTCGGAAGCCGGCGGCGGGCAGGGAGCGGACGCCGGCGGCAGCGGCGCCGTCGTCCTCAGCCTTGTGGGCGGCAAATGGACCACGTTCCGGGCGCTGGCCGAACACCTGACGAATGACGTCCTCCGGGAACTGGGCCTGGAACGGAAAATTTCGACGGCGAAACTCGCCATCGGCGGCGGCGCCGGGTTCCCGGATAGCCAGGCCGGAGTCCAGCGCTGGATCAAGGCCCACATGTCCGCGGACCGCGACGCCGACCGGGTTTCCGGGCTGCTGACCCGCTACGGAACCCGCGCCGAGGAAGTCATGGACTTCCTCGATGCCGGTCCGGACCGGCTCCTGCACTCCACCCGGGAACTCAGCGTCCGCGAACTGGAATTCATGGCCCGCAACGAACAGGTGGGACACCTCGTGGACGTCCTGATCCGGCGCACTTCCCTGGCCTTCCGCGGCCTGGTGACGGGCGAACTCCTCAACGAGGCGGCCGAGGTCCTCGCGGTTCCGCTGGGATGGGACGCCGCAACCCGGGCCGCCGAAATCGACCACGCCCAGGAGGTGCTTGAACGCTTCCACCGCGTCCAGGTCCACAGCCTGGTCGCCTAACAGGCTTGCGTGCCCGGGCAGGAATGCCCGGGCGCAAGGGCTGCGCGGTTCCGCTGGAGCAGCAGCCGGCGCAGCAGCCGGCCGGCATCGCAACAACATTGCCGGCCCAACAGCCCTTCAAACTCGCGAAGGGCTGACAACAGAAAATAGAGGAGTCAAAGATGTCTCTTGGAATTGTTTTCCTTTCCGAAGTATTCGGAACCGCAATGCTGACCCTGCTGGGTTGCGGGGTTGTGGCAAACGTCGCGCTCAAAGGCACCAAGGGCAACAACGGCGGATTCCTAATGGTCACATGGGGGTGGGGCATCGCAGTCTTCGCCGGCGTCTATGTCGCCGCACGGTCCGGCGCGCACCTGAACCCTGCCGTTACCCTGGGCCTGCTGATCAACGGAAAAGCGGAGTATGCTCCCGGCGTCAGTGTCGACTTCGCTTCCACGCTGACCTACTTCGGCGGTGAATTCCTGGGCGCGTTCCTGGGTGCAGTCGTCATGTGGCTCGCCCACAAGCAGCACTTTGACGCCGAACCGGAACCCGCCAGCAAGCTCGCCGTCTTCTCCACCGGGCCGGCCATCCGTTCCACCCCCTGGAACCTGGTCACCGAGATCATCGGCACGTTCGTACTCGTCTTCGTCATCCTGACGTTCGGCGGGACGCCTTCCGGCCTCGGCCCGCTCGCAGTGGCCCTGCTGGTTGTTGGCATCGGCGTCTCCCTTGGCGGGCCCACCGGCTACGCCATCAACCCCGCCCGTGACCTTGGCCCCCGCGTTGCGCACGCACTGCTCCCCATCAAGGGCAAGGGTTCCAGCGACTGGAGCTACTCCTGGATCCCGGTTGTCGGACCTCTCGTCGGCGGTACCCTCGCCGGCGTCGTCGCGGCAATAGTCCCCATCATCGTCACGGCCGCCGCCTGATCACCCCTGCAGACCACCACACACAGACCAAGCCCTTCAGACAACAGACAAGGACGTCAACATGAACCAGTACGTAATCGCCATCGACCAGGGCACCACCAGCACGCGCGCCATCGTCTTCGACCACAGCGGCAGCATTGTCTCTTCCGGCCAGATGGAACACGAGCAGATCTTCCCGCAGGCCGGCTGGGTGGAGCATGACCCCGCCGAAATCTGGGACAACACCCGCGAGGTCATCGGGTCGGCCCTGTCCAAGGCGAACCTGACCCGGCACGACATCGCCGCCGTCGGCATCACCAACCAGCGCGAAACAGCCGTGGTGTGGGACAAGACCACAGGCAAGGCCATCTACAACGCCATCGTCTGGCAGGACACCCGCACCCAGGGCATCGTCGATGAACTGGCCAGGGACGGCGGGCCGGAGCGTTTCAAGCAGAAGGTGGGCCTGCCGCTGGCCACGTACTTCTCCGGCACCAAGATCAAGTGGATCCTGGACAACGTGGAAGGCGCCCGGGAGAAGGCCGAGGCGGGCGACCTGGTGTTCGGCAACACTGACTGCTGGGTGCTGTGGAACCTCACCGGCGGCGTCGACGGCGGCGTGCACGTCACCGATGTCACCAACGCCTCACGGACCATGTTCATGGACCTCGAAACGCTCTCGTGGGACCAGGAGATTCTCGACGCCTTCGGCGTTCCGGCTTCCATGATGCCCGCCATCAAGTCCTCCTCCGAGGTCTACGGCAACGTCCACACCTCCCAGCTGCTGCGCGAAGTGCCGGTATCCGGCATCCTCGGCGATCAGCAGGCGGCAACGTTCGGCCAGGCCGCGTTTGAGGCCGGCGAGGCAAAGAACACGTACGGAACGGGCTGCTTCCTGATCTTCAACACCGGGGAGGAAATTGTCCACTCCAAGAACGGGCTCCTCACCACGGTGGGCTACAAGCTGGGGGATGCCGCGCCGCACTATGCGCTGGAGGGCTCCATCGCCGTGACGGGATCCCTCATCCAGTGGCTGCGCGACAACCTCGGCATGATCAGCAGTGCCCCGGAGGTGGAGACGCTCGCCGCCTCGGTCAAGGACAACGGCGGCGTCTACATCGTGCCGGCGTTCTCCGGACTGTTCGCACCGTATTGGCGTTCCGACGCCCGCGGCGCCATCGTGGGCCTGACCCGGTTCGTGAACAAGAACCACATCGCCCGCGCGGCGCTGGAGGCCACCGCGTTCCAGACCCGTGAGGTGCTGGACGCCGTCAACGCGGACTCCGGTGTTCCGCTCACGGAGTTGAAGGTCGACGGCGGCATGGTTGCCAACGATGCGCTGATGCAGTTCCAGGCGGACATCCTGGGCGTCCCGGTGATCCGGCCCAAGGTGGTGGAGACAACCGCCCTCGGTGCCGCCTACGCCGCAGGCCTGGCCGTCGGGTTCTGGAAGGACCTGGGGGAGTGCTCGGCCAACTGGTCCGAGGACAAGCGCTGGGAGCCCAAGCTGGACCAGGCGGAGCAGGACCGCCAGATGCGTCTCTGGCGGAAGGCAGTCACGAAGTCCATGGACTGGGTCGACGAGGACGTGAAGTAGACCCGGCGAGCCTATGCCTTCGCTGTTAAGGGGGCCCCGCCCGTCCCCTGCTGCTCCCGACGCTCGCAAGCTCGCGTCGGGGCCCTCGCAGCAGTGGGCCCATCGCGGACGCCCGATGCCGCTCCCGGGCCCCCTTAACAGCTCGGCATTTCCGAGCCGGTCGAATTCAGCCGCTCGTAGCGACTTGCGTTTAGCGTGAGGTGGAGGTGCGCTAAAGTAGTTCTATGCGTGCGATCCTTCTGCTTAGCTAGCCGCCCGGTATCCCGACCAAATACGGATTGCCGAGCGGCCGCCCCTCCATGTCGAGGGGCTTTTGTGTGTCTGGGGTTCTTCCCCGGCCGCAAGCAGGGGATCAGGAGGCCGGGGCGGGCAGGACGCCGGGGCCGTACGAAAAGCGGTACAGAACAGAAGAGGGCAGCAGTGAGCGTTCAGCCGGAGACAGAGACCGGAACAGCAAGAGTCGCGACGGACGGCCCTGAGGAGGGCACCTACAGCTTCGCCGCGATGGAGGCCAAATGGCCGCAGGTGTGGGAAGACCTCAAGGTGTTTACCCCTGTCGATGACGGCTCGCGCGAGCGCCGCTACGTCCTCGACATGTTCCCCTACCCCTCCGGCGACCTGCACATGGGCCACGCCGAAGCGTTCGCCATGGGTGACGTCGTGGCGCGTTACCTGCGCCAGAAGGGTTACGACGTCCTGCACCCGATCGGCTGGGACTCCTTTGGCCTGCCTGCGGAGAACGCCGCGATCAAGCGCAATGCGCACCCCAGCGAGTGGACCTACGCCAACATCGACACGCAGGCCGCGTCCTTCAAGCGCTACGCCATCTCGGCGGACTGGTCACGGCGCCTGCACACCTCGGACCCGGAGTACTACCGCTGGACCCAGTGGCTGTTCAAGCGCTTCTACGAGCGCGGCCTCGCGTACCGCAAGGATTCCCCGGTCAACTGGTGCCCCAAGGACCAGACGGTGCTGGCCAACGAACAGGTGGTCAACGGCGCCTGTGAACGCTGCGGTACCGCCGTCACCAAGAAGTCGCTGAACCAGTGGTACTTCAAGATCACCGAATACGCTGACCGGCTGCTCGATGACATGGACGAACTGCGCGGGCACTGGCCCGAGCGCGTCCTGGCCATGCAGAAGAACTGGATCGGCCGGTCCGAAGGCGCCCACGTCAACTTCGTGATCGAGGCCGACGCCGGCAAGCCCGCCAAGGACGTCACTGTCTTCACCACCCGCCCGGACACCCTCTACGGCGCGACGTTCTTCGTCGTCGCCGCAGACGCTCCGCTCGCCGTCGAACTGGTCACGGACGAGCACGCCCAGGCCCTGGACGCCTACCGCGAGCAGGTCAAGGCCCTCACGGAAATCGAACGCCAGTCCACTGAGCGTGAAAAGACCGGCGTCTTCACCGGCCGGTACGCCGTCAACCCCCTCAACGGCGAGAAGCTGCCGGTCTGGGCCGCGGATTACGTGCTGGCGGACTACGGCACGGGCGCCATCATGGCCGTCCCGGCCCACGACCAGCGCGACCTCGACTTCGCCAAGACCTTCGACCTGCCCGTCCGCGCAGTGCTGGACACCGGAGAAGAGGACCCCGCTGTCACCGGCACGGCCACGGCCGGAGAGGGCACCCTGATCAATTCGGGTGTGCTCGACGGGCTGCCCAAGGCTGAAGCCATCCCGGCCGCGATCGACATGCTGGAGAAGCAGGGCACGGGCGAAAAGTTCGTCAACTTCCGGCTCCGCGACTGGTTGCTCAGCCGCCAGCGGTTCTGGGGCACCCCGATCCCCATCATCCACTGCCCTGCCTGCGGTGAGGTTCCTGTCCCGGACGAGCAGCTGCCAGTCACCCTGCCGGCTGACCTGCGCGGCGAAGACCTGTCCCCGAAGGGCACCTCGCCGCTGGCCGCCGCGGAGGCGTGGGTCAATGTCGAGTGCCCCAACTGCCACGGCCCGGCCAAGCGCGACACCGATACCATGGACACCTTCGTTGACTCGTCCTGGTATTTCCTGCGCTTCGTCTCGCCGCAGTACACCGGCGGCCCGTTCGACCCGGAGAAGATCAACGACTGGATGCCTGTGGGGCAGTACGTGGGCGGCGTGGAGCACGCCATCCTGCACCTGCTGTACGCGCGGTTCTTCACCAAAGTCATCCACGACCTCGGCATGATAGACGCCGACGAGCCGTTCAGCGCCCTGCTCAACCAGGGCCAGGTCCTCAACGGCGGCAAGGCCATGAGCAAGTCGCTGGGCAACGGTGTTGACCTCGGCGAACAGCTGGACAAGTTCGGTGTTGATGCCGTGCGCCTGACCATGATCTTCGCTTCCCCGCCGGAGGACGACGTCGACTGGGCGGATGTTTCGCCGTCGGGCTCCGCGAAATTCCTGGCCCGTGCCTGGCGGCTGGCGCAGGACGTCACCAGTGCGCCCGGAGCGGACGCCGCCCAGGGAGACCGGGCCCTGCGCTCTGTCACGCACCGCACTATCGCGGACGCGGCCGCGCTGCTGGACAGCAACAAGTTCAACGTGGTGGTGGCCAAGCTGATGGAGCTGGTCAACGCGACACGCAAAACCATCGATGCGGCCTCCGGGGCGGGCGGGTCGGATCCCGCCGTCCGCGAAGCAGCGGAAGCCGTCGCAGTCATCCTGAGCCTCTTCGCGCCCTACACGGCCGAGGACATGTGGAACGTGCTGGGGCATCCCGCGTCGGTGGCGAACGCCGGCTGGCCCGAGCATGACGAAGCGCTCCTGGTGCAGGAGACCGTGACCGCCGTGGTCCAGGTCCAGGGCAAGGTCCGCGACCGCCTTGAAGTCTCGCCGGAGATCGGCGAGGACGAGCTGCGCGAACTTGCCATGGCGTCGGAGAACGTGCAGCGCGCCCTTGACGGGCGGGGTATCCGCACTGTCATCGTGCGTGCCCCTAAACTGGTCAACATCGTCCCGGCTTAGCCGGGGCACCGGCCGCCGGCATTCCCGGCGGCCGGCCATGATGTCTGACCGGAACAGCAGGGGGACGCCGTGAACGACCGGGAGCCGGCCGGCTGGCCGTGGCTGAGGGAGCGGCTGGTCCGCCTGCGACAGGCCACCCGACAGGGAGCTGCACCGGAAGCAGCGGGTACTCCCGCCGTCGTACGCGTTGCGGTGGTTACCGACTCGGCAGCGGCGCTTCCCGAAGACTGGGTCAGGGACTTCACGGCCGACGGGCGTCTGACCGTGGTTCCCATGCCTGTGATGGTGGGCGAGGAGATCTACGGCGAAGGCGAAGACGACATCACCGACACGATCGCGGTGGCGCTGGCCACCGGGACGCCGGTCAAAACGTCACGGCCATCGCCCGGCCAGTTCGAGCAGGCGTATCTGGCAGCGCTGCGCCGCGGCTACGAAGCCGTGGTCTCCGTGCATATCTCCGGAGCGCTTTCGGGCACCGCCGATTCCGCCAGGCTGGCGGCTTCCCGCGTCGGGGTCCCCGTGGAAGTGGTCGATTCGAAAACCGTGGGCATGGCACTGGGCATGGGCGTGCAAAGCGCAGTGGTAGCGGCCGCGGATGGCCGCCCGGCAGCGGAAGTGCGTGCTTTTGCCGAAGAGCGGCTGGCCCGCACCAAAGTCTTTTTCTATGTTCCCAGCCTGGAGCAGTTGCGCCGTGGGGGCCGGATTGGGGCAGCAGCGTCACTGTGGGGAACGGTGTTTGCCATCAAGCCGATCCTTGCCGTGGACGACGGGAAAATCGTGCCGCTGGAAAAGGTCAGGTCGGCGGCGAGGGCAGTGGCCCGCCTCGAGGAACTTGTCGTTGCGGACGCCGCAGCGCGGCCTGCGGGCCAGGCCCGGCTTGCAGTGCATCACTTCGGCAACCCCGGTGAAGCCGGGGAACTCGCAAGCAGGCTGGCCGCCTCGCTTCCGGAAGCACCTACGGCGCAGATCAGCTCGCTCCCGGCAGTGCTCGCCGCTCACGCGGGACTGGGAGTCCTTGCCGTGATCGTGGGGGAGAGCAGCACACCCGCCACGGATCCTTTGGCCGGCACCCGGTGACCGGCCGTGCGGAAGCCAGCCGCTAGCCGCCACTGGTTCAATCCCTGCGCTGGTAGTACAGTCTCCCCACCGGGCAAGGAGGCTCCCATGACAATGCAGGTCCACCACGTTGCACAATTCGACAGGGATGTGTCGGAAGAAGTGACCAACTGGCTGAAGTATCTCAAGGGCCAGGTCACGAGCGTCCAGTTCCTGACCACGACGGTCCCCGACCCCAAGGCCCCGGAGGCCTGGCGGGTCCAGTACGAGGCCTACATTACGTACCAGAAGTAGCGGGCAACCCGGCCGTCCCAGGCCGGGCCGCCCAGGCTTGAGCGCCCCGTCGGGCGGGACCTCATTGGCTCCTCCATGGACGCCGCTTGGCGTCCCCACCTCGATGTGCCGTTCCGTGCCGGTCTGGCAGAACGTCCGGCCCGTGACGGCGCTCCGCGTCAATGTGTAAATAGTAGTGAAACGCGCCCGTTCCGAGTATCCACATACAGTCATTTGCGCTGTCTGCGGTGTGTTCGTTTGCATAGCGTGGGGGTATGTCACGCCGGGACGCGGAAGCGGGAGCACCTGCCGCGGCCCGCCGTGCACGGCGCCGGCTGGCGGCCACTCTCGGACCGGCCGGGGAAGGGGATGGCAGCGACGGGTGGGCCGGGGGCGCGGCGTCCGCCCCCGGCCTTTTGGAGCACGGCACCGGGCCCGGCGGGCGGCCGTTCAGGTACGACGGCGGTGCGCAGCCTTCTCAGGCGTCGGCCTTGCCTTCCGACGGCGGGGCGCACGGACCTTCGAGATTCAGGTGGCGCACCGGCTTGCGCGTCGCGGTACTGCTGGGGGTGCTTTGCCTTTTCCTGGGATGCTGGTTCTGGTGGGACGTCGCGGCCAGCAGTCCGCACGTTGCGCCGTTGAGCGAGTTCAGCAGTGCGGCGGCCCTCGGGCAGCCGCAGGAGTCTGCCGGCGGTTCCTCGGCCGGAGGGCAGGCTTCGGCTAAGCCGTCCGCGGCAGGAATAGTCGTCCACGTAGCCGGTGCCGTCAACAGGGCGGGCGTTGTGGAACTACCGGAGGGCAGCCGGATCCACGAGGCGATCGCCGCAGCGGGAGGCAGCGCTGCCGGGGCGGACCTGAACCGCCTGAACCTTGCCGCGGTCCTGGCCGACGGGCAGAAAATCATCGTACCCCTGATCGGAGATCCGGACGTCGACGCCTCTGCGCCCGAGGACACGGCACCCGCGGACAGCGGGGCGGGCGCCGGCGAAGCGGGACCGGGCGGCGGCAAGGTCGACTTGAACTCGGCGTCCGTGGAGGAACTGGGGGCATTGCCCCGGGTAGGTCCCGTACTGGCCCAGCGCATAGTCGACTGGCGCAAAGAACACGGGCGGTTCAGCACGGTTGAGGAACTTGACGCCGTGGACGGTGTCGGACCCAAGATGCTGGAAACGCTGTTGCCGCTCGTGCGGGTGTCCTGAGATGGGCCGGCCCAGTCGGTGGCAACGCTTCGTTGACTCAGCTGTCCGGTCTGACGCCCCGGAACCGCGGCAGGCTACGGCAGGATCACCGGGAAGGTTGCCCGCTGGCACGGAGGTCCACTCCGCCGGTGTCCGCGGCATTGTCCCGCGCACGGCCGGCGGCTTGCCGGCACTCCTGGCCGCACGGCTCTTTCCTGCCCTGGCGGACAGTACGCAGGCAGCAGCCAAACACGCTGCATCCGGAATCGGGGACCGGCCACGGCGCCGCACCGACCTGCGCCTGGCCCTTCCAGCCCTTCTCGCCTGGGCGGCTGCCGTCGCCGGCGTGTGGCTGCCGCTGCCGGTGCTGGGGGTGGTTGTTGTTGGCCTTCTTGGGAGTGCGGCCGCGCTGCTGGTTGTGTTCCACCGCCGGCGCCGGAGCCGGCGCCGCAGAGCAGGAGACGGACGCGTTGCACGCAGCTTCCTGACCACACTCCTCATTGCACTGGGGCTGGCGGCTGCTGTCGCGTCCCACTCCGCAATAGCCGCGTCTCAGAAGCACGATGGTGCCGTGGCAGAAGCGGTCTCTTCCCGTTCCGCCGTCGTGGTCGAGGCGGAGATCGCGGGGCCGCCACGCCAGCTCAAGTCTCCCGGCCGTGCCGGCGCGGACCGCTGGGCCGTCCCTGCCACCGCATTGACGATCATCGCCAAGGGTGACCTGATCCGCGGGGAGGCCGAACTGCTGATCATGGGCGGTGCTGACTGGCAGCATGCGGTCCCCGGCCAGCGGATCCGGACCACCGGAAAGCTGAGGCCTGCCGAAGACGGCCAGGCGCAGGCAGGCGTCCTGTCCGCCAGCACCGGCCCGGCCACCGCCGTTGCCCCTTCGGGATGGCAGGAGGGGCCGGCAGCGCTGCGCGGCGGGTTTGCCGCCGCCGCGGAGTGGATCGGCGGCGATGCGCGGGGCCTGCTGCCTGGAATGGTCACCGGTGACACCAGTTTGTTGGATGAGGAGCTTGAAAGTGCGATGAAAACGGTCGGGATGACCCACCTGACGGGCGTCAGCGGGGCAAACTGCAGCCTGATCCTGGGCGCGTTGCTGTTGGCTGCCCGGAGCGTTCGCCTGCCACGGGCGCCCGCTGCTGGGGCAGCACTCGCGGGACTGGTGCTGTTCGTGCTGATGGTGGGCCCGGACGCCAGTGTCCTCCGTGCCGCGCTGATGGGAGCCATCGGGCTGGCGTCCCTGTCCGGTGGCCGGGCAGGACGTGGACTCAGTTTCCTCTGCCTTGCGGTGATCGGTCTCCTCGTGGCTGATCCCGCACTCGGGACCAGCTTCAGCTTCCTCCTGTCCGTGCTGGCAACGCTTGGCATTGTGATGGCGGGGCCGCCGATCATGGACTGGCTTCCGCAGCTCGTTCCGCGCTGGCTTGCCGCCGCACTCGCGGTTCCCCTTTCCGCGCAGCTGTTCTGCGGGCCGGTGATCGTCCTGTTGCAGCCGCAGTTTTCGTCCTTCGCGCTGCTGGCGAACATGGTGGCGACTCCGCTCGTGGCACCGGTCACCATTCTTGGCACCGCTGCCGTCCCTCTGGTGCCACTGGCCCCGTGGGCAGCCGCAGTTCCCATGGCGGTGGCCGGGGTCTGCGCCGCCGGGGTCGCCGGCGTCGCCAGGTTTTTCGCGGCCCTGCCCGGCGCTGCCCTGCCCTGGCCGGAAGGGCCGTTCGGCGCGGCCACCATGGTGTCGCTGTCCGCTTGCACCCTGCTGCTTCTGTGGCTCGTCCTGCACCCGCGGGCGGTGTCAGGACTGGTCTTGGCCGCGCATCGAAAGACCATCAATTTCCTGGACCGAGGGCTGCCATTCCCTGGCTTGGACCAGCACCGCCGCCGTGGGAGGCTTAGAGGTATTAATCCGATTTCCGGGAGGAACCAAGAGTGGCCGCTGCGCAAAAAGCACGCCCCAAGCCGGCGACGTCAGCGACGGCCACCTGGCGTGATGTGACCCCTGCCCTTGTGGTGCTGATCGGCGGGCCGGAGGAGTACCTCGGCATCCGTGCCATGGACCGCGTCAGGTCACAGGTCCGCGCCGCCGAGCCGGATGTGGAGATCACCAGGCTCAACGCGGGCAGCTACGAACCCGGATCCCTGGCCATGAACGTCAGCCCGTCACTGTTCGGGGAATCCAAGCTCATCGAAGTCGAATCCGCGGAAGCCATGAATGACGCTTTCCTTGCGGACGCCCTCAAATACCTTGCAAGCCCCGAGCCCGACGCCGTCCTGGTGGTCCGCCACGGCGGCGGGGTCCGGGGTAAGAAGCTGCTCGATGCCATCAAGGCCGCCGGGTGGCCGGTGGTGGATTGCCAGCCCCTCAAAAAGGACGCCGACAAGTCCGCGTTCGTTGTAGCCGAGTTCAAAGCGGCCTCGCGGCGGATTGAACCGGAGGCCGTCCACGCCCTGGTCAATGCGGTGGGCGCCAGCCTTTCGGAGCTGGCCGCCGCCTGCAGCCAGCTCATCGCGGACGCGGCTACGGCGGTAGATACGGACATGGTGGACCGGTATTACGGCGGCCGGATTGAGGCAACAGCATTCAAGGTCGCTGATGCGGCGCTGGCCGGGAACGGTCCGCTCGCACTTTCCACCCTCCGCCACGCCCTCGCCACCGGCGCGGACCCCGTGCCCCTGGTGGCCGCACTGGCCGCCAAACTCAGGACTGTGGCAAAGGTGGCCGGCGCACAGGGGTCCTCGGCCCAGATCGCGCGGCAGCTCGGCATGCAGCCGTGGCTGGTGGAGCAGGCACAGCGTGATGTCCGGCGCTGGACACCCGAAGGCCTGGTCCGCTCCATCCAGGTGACGGCCGAGGCGGATGCCCAGGTCAAGGGGCTCTCCCGCGACCCGGTGTACGCCGTGGAGCACGCCGTCACCGTCATCGCGACGTCGGTCCGCCGCGGCTAGTTTGGCAAACCGCCTTGCTGGCGGCTCGGTTGAAGCCGCACTAGCGGAAGGCGCGAGCAACTGTGTAATGGACGTGGCGGGTTAAACGGATGTGGCCGGCACCCCAAGGGGTGCCGGCCACGATCATCAGTTCAGTTGAACTGGAAAACCTTAGAGTGCGTTGACCTTCTTGGAGATCGCCGACTTGCGGTTTGCAGCGTTGTTCTTGTGAAGAACGCCCTTGCTGACAGCCTTATCCAGCTTACGGCTAGCAGCAACCAGCGCAGCAGCAGCAGCATCCTTGTCGGTGGACTCAACGGCGGTGTTGACGGCGCGGATGGCCGTCTTCAGCTCGGACTTGACTGCGTTGTTACGCAGGCGAGCCTTCTCGTTGGTGAGGATGCGCTTCTTCTGGGACTTGATATTAGCCACGTGTGAACTCTCTTTTTAATGCGGAAATGGTCTAGAGGGCTTTCAGGTTGGCCATTGACTGAGCGGCGTGGGGATACCTATGGCGGCCAACCATCAGTGGCCGTCGACCTGCACGGACACACAGCTGTCAATAATAGCAGACACACTGCAATGCCGCCGACCCACGGCTTGTTCCCGCCGTTGCCGGTTCCCGGCGCTCTTGCGGTTCGCGCCCTCAACTCCAGCCGTGCAGCTCACGGAGGGCCGCGGAGACGCTGTTAAAGCGCTTCCGGTCCAGGACGGCACCTTCCCGGCGGATGTCGGCCGGCCTGATCTGGAGGATCCGGTCGAGCTTCGCTTCGCTGGGCCGGTGCTGCCGGTCCCAGCTGCCCGTGCCGATGTCCACGTAGTTGTCATCATCACGGCGGTCATGGTCGTGGTCTTTGCTGGTGAGCATAAGCCCCAGCAGAAACCGGCCGCGGCTCCCGATCAGCAGCACCGGCCGGTCCTTGCCCTGGGAGTGGTCCTCCTCGTATGGGACCCACGTCCAGACCACCTCACCCGGTTCCGGTTTCCCGTTGGGGGAGGGGGCGTATTTCACGCTCGCGACGCCCTGGAAGTCGCCGGGATACTTTCCGCTGATTCCGCCGGCAGCCCCGCCTGCAGCGGCCCGCGGCTGCGGTGCGTCACCCGGCGTCGGACGCCGCCGCGGTGTTGGGCTGCCCTGTGCGGCGGGGACCTGCGGTTGGCCGCCAGGACGATCCTTGCCCGGGCGCCCTTCCAGGAAACGAATTGCGGCGCGTACGGCGTTGGCGAGGGAGCGGAGGTTCAGTGCCATCCTGCAACGATACTGCGACGGCCGGGACAGGCATTGCGTTGCCGCCTGCAGGAGACGCAAACCCGGTCACGCAAACCTTGGCATGCAAACAATGCACTGACTGGCGGCCGGACGTGGGACACTAGAAGTTCACGTGCGGCAGGTCCTGCGATGGCTTCGGCCATCCTGATCACAGCCGCGAAATGCCAACAGTAAGGACCCTGCGTGTCTCCCATGGCCCGCACCGCCCCGGTGCCCGCCGCAACAGAGCCGGCCATCATCCGGAACTTCTGCATTATTGCGCACATTGACCACGGTAAATCCACTCTGGCCGACCGCATGCTGCAGTACACCGGCGTCGTTAAGTCCCGCGACATGAAGGCCCAGTATCTGGACCGCATGGATATCGAGCGTGAGCGCGGCATCACCATCAAGTCCCAGGCTGTGCGCATGCCATGGGAAGTTGACGGCACGAGCTACGCCCTGAACATGATCGACACCCCCGGCCACGTCGACTTCACCTACGAGGTCTCCCGTTCGCTGGCAGCCTGCGAGGGCGCGGTTCTGCTGGTGGACGCAGCCCAGGGCATCGAGGCCCAGACGCTTGCCAACCTGTACCTGGCGATGGAGAACAACCTCACCATCATCCCGGTGCTCAACAAGATCGACCTTCCCGCGGCCCAGCCCGAGAAGTATGCGGCGGAGCTCGCCAGCCTGATCGGCGGCGACCCCGACGACGTGCTGCGGGTCTCCGGCAAGACCGGCGCCGGCGTCGAGGTCCTCCTGGACAAGATCGTGCGCGACCTGCCGGCCCCGGTGGGCGACCCCAATGCCCCCGCCCGTGCCATGATCTTCGACTCCGTGTACGACACCTACCGTGGCGTCGTCACCTACGTCCGCGTTGTCGACGGCATGCTGCACCCGCGTGAGCGGATCCAGATGATGTCCACCCGCGCCACGCACGAACTCCTCGAAATCGGCGTGAGCTCCCCGGAACCCACGCCTTCCAAGGGCCTGGGCGTCGGCGAAGTGGGTTACCTGATCACCGGTGTGAAGGACGTCCGCCAGTCCAAGGTGGGTGACACGGTCACCAACCTGGCCAAGCCTGCCGCGCAGTCGCTGCCCGGCTATGCCGATGCCAAGCCGATGGTCTTCTCGGGCCTCTACCCGCTGGACGGCACCGACTATCCGGTGCTCCGCGATGCGCTGGAGAAGCTGATGCTCAACGACGCCGCCCTGATCTACGAGCCGGAAACCTCGGCCGCCCTGGGCTTCGGCTTCCGTGTGGGCTTCCTGGGGCTTCTGCACCTGGAAATCACCCGTGAACGGCTCGAACGCGAGTACAACCTGGACCTGATCTCCACAGCACCCAACGTGGAGTACGAGGTGACACTGGAGGACAAGAAGGTTGTCCACGTCACCAACCCCAGCGAATACCCCACCGGCAAGGTCGCCGAGGTCCGGGAGCCGATGGTGTCCGCCACCATCCTGGCGCCCAATGACTTTGTCGGAGCCATCATGGAACTGTGCCAGAGCCGCCGAGGCATTATGGGCGGCATGGACTATCTGTCCGAGGACCGGGTGGAAATCCGGTACCGCCTGCCGCTGGCCGAAATCGTCTTCGACTTCTTCGACATCCTGAAGTCCAAGACCCGCGGCTACGGCTCTCTTGACTGGAAAGCGGACGGCGACCAGGTTGCCGACCTCGTCAAGGTCGACATCATGCTCCAGGGCGAACAGGTGGATGCCTTCAGCGCCATCACCCACCGGGACAAGGCCTACGCCTACGGTGTGATGATGACCGGCAAGCTGCGCGAGCTCATTCCCCGCCAGCAGTTCGAGGTTCCCATCCAGGCCGCCATCGGCTCGCGGATCATCGCCCGCGAAAGCATCCGCGCCATCCGCAAGGACGTCCTGGCCAAATGCTACGGCGGCGATATCTCCCGTAAGCGCAAACTTCTGGAAAAGCAGAAGGAAGGCAAGAAGCGCATGAAGATGGTGGGCCGCGTTGAGGTTCCCCAGGAAGCCTTCATCGCCGCGCTCACCACGGACGAATCCAAGGACAAGGCCAAAAAGTAGTGATGACCGTGGCCGGAACCTCCGGAGGCCGCAGCAATGCCTAGCGTTCTACCCCTTGGTGACCCCGCGCCGTCGGACGGTCTGCTTCCAGCGCAGGCTGCCGACGGCGCTGCCGGGCGAGGATTCGGGCTGTACGTCCACATCCCCTTCTGTGCGGTGCGCTGCGGGTACTGCGACTTCAACACCTACACGGCTACCGAGCTCGGCGGCGGGGCGTCCCAGGACGCCTATGCCTCCACGGCCATCGCCGAGGTGGGGTTTGCCGCCAATGCCCTGAAAGCCAGCGGACTTCCGGACCGCCGGATGAGCACTGTCTTTTTCGGCGGCGGCACGCCCACGCTGCTGCCCGCCGAGGACCTGGCCCGCATCCTCACTGCAGCGATAGGCGAATGGGGACTGGAGCCCGGCGCCGAGGTCACCACCGAAGCCAACCCGGATTCCGTCACGCCGGAGTCCCTCCAGCTGCTGGCGGATGCCGGTTTCACTCGCGTTTCCTTCGGGATGCAGTCGGCAGTGCCGCATGTCCTCAAGGTCCTCGACCGCACGCACACGCCCAGCAGGGTTCCGCAGGTGGTGCAATGGGCACGGGACGCGGGCCTCGCGGTCAGCCTTGACCTCATTTACGGAACGCCGGGGGAGTCCCTGGAGGACTGGCGGTACTCCCTGGAGACAGCCCTGTCCTACGGCCCCGACCACATCAGCGCCTATGCGCTGATCGTGGAGGACGGCACTAAGCTGGCTGCGCAGATCCGCCGTGGCGAAGTCCCTGGAATCGACGACGACGACCACGCCGACAAGTACGAACTCGCGGACGAACTCATCAGTGCCGCCGGCCTCGGCTGGTACGAGGTCAGCAACTGGTCGCGGACGCCGGAGCAGGCATGCAGGCACAACCTGGCGTACTGGCGCGGGGACGACTGGTGGGGGATTGGTCCCGGCGCACACTCACACGTCGGAGGCGTCCGCTGGTGGAACGTCAAGCACCCCACTGCCTACGCCGGCCGGCTCGCCGGCGGCGCGTCGCCGGCAGCAGGCAGGGAAACGCTCGACGCCGAAACCCGGAACGTTGAGCGCGTCATGCTGGAAGCCCGGCTGAGCAGCGGACTCGATGTTGACGGGCTGGGAGCGTCCGGACGGCACGCCGTCGCGGGGCTGATCGCCGATGGCCTGGTGGATCCCGCCATGGCGTTCAAGGGGCGGCTCATCCTCACCCTCAAGGGCCGGCTCCTCGCCGACGCCGTGGTCAGAAGGATCCTCCCGGACTGAGCGGCCCGGACTGAGCCGGCCGGGTTCAGCCGGTTACTTGATCCAGCGCAGGTTGAAGTCGTACCGGTGCGGCTGGCCCCGGTTCACGTGGATGCCGGCTGCCACCGAGAAGCAGGTGACGGCGATCCAGATCAGCGTGGCCAGCACCGCGAAGATGTTACCTACCACGGGCAGCAACACGAGGATGTTGCAGATGACCGCGGCGATGGTGGGCGGCAGGGTGAAGTTCAGCGCTTCCTTGGACTCCTGCGCCGTAAACGGCCCGCGGTCCCTGAAAATCAGGTAGATCAAGAGCGACGGGACACATCCGAGGATGCCGCCGAAGTGTGCGAGCGTAGCCCACTGCCGGTCTTCGTTGGCTGTGAGCGGCAGTGCATTGGCGGGGACGCCATGATACTGGGGCTGGCCATGGCCGGCCTGGTTGTCCCTTTGTTCACGTGCGTCTTCTGCCACGGTGTCGTCCTTCGGATTGCAGTGGTGCGGTGGATCCCGGAAAAGCGGGCGCTGCAAAACAACAGCAACAACCGCCGTATCAAGAATACCGGGTCGTCAGCATTCGGAGGGTCCAACCTGCGCCTGCGGCGCCGTGAAAGTTCCGGCTACGGCGCTGGGAAGTACGGGCTACGGCACTGTGAGGAAGTCGATGACCTCTTCGACCCGGCCCAGCAGGGACGGTTCCAGGTCTGCGTAGCTGCGGACGGCCCCCAGCAGCTTCTGCCAGCCCAGTCCGATGTCTTCCTTCGTCTCGTGCGGCCATCCGAAGGCAGTCAGGATCCCGGTCTTCCAGTCGACGCCCCGCGGAATAACGGGCCAGGCGTCAATGCCGAGCACGGCAGGCCGGATAGCCTGCCACACGTCCACGTAGGGGTGGCCCACAATCAGCACGTTGCCCGCCGCGCCGGGGGACGCCATGACGGCGTCGGCGATCCGCGATTCCTTTGAATCGGCAACGAGGTGGTCCACCAGGACGCCCAGGCGCCGGCCGGGGCCCGGCCTGAATGCGGCAACCGCCGCTGTGAGGTCGTCGATGCCGTGCAAAGGCTCGACGACGATGCCCTCCACCCGGAGGTCGTCGCCCCAGACCTTTTCAACGAGTTCGGCGTCGTGCTTGCCTTCCACCCAGATGCGGCTGGCCTTGGCTACCTGGGCGCGCTGGCCCGCCACCCGAACGGAACCGGAGGCCGTCCGGTTGGATCCTGCGGGGACTGGCTGCGCGCGTGGGGCAGGCGGCATCAGCCGGATGGGCAGGCCCTCCAGTAGGAACCCGTAGCCGAGGCGGAAAGTGCGCGACTTACCGCGCCGGTCCTCAAGGGCCACCACATGCATGCCGCCGGACTTCTCCACCCTGGTGACAGCGCCGACCCAGCCGGACTGCACGTCTTCCAGCACCATGCCGCGTTCAACCGGAACTTCGGGAAGTTCGGATTTCCGCGGAGCGGTAATGTCCTGCGGGCCCCAGTTCTGGTACGACATCCGATACACACTGCCTTGCACTAGGAGGAGGGAAAACAGGCCGGACGCGCCTTCGGGAAGGTACACGCCCGGTTCCGCACCGGAGTTTCGCCCGGAGCGGTACCAATGCTAACAACGCGGCGTCTCATATTAGACTGGTTAGCACTTAGACATGACGAGTGCTAACGAGTAACAGGGTATGCACTTGGCGCAAGGCCCGGGCTGCGGCCCGGGGCAGCCGATCGGAGGTGGAGAATGAGCGAACCACGCAAGCTTGAAGTACTGCGCGCCATCGTGGAGGACTACGTCCATTCCCGCGAACCTGTGGGCTCCAAGGCGCTGGTGGAACGGCACCACCTCGGTGTCTCCAGCGCCACCATCCGCAATGACATGGCAGCGCTGGAGGACGAGGGCTTGATTACGGCGCCGCATACCAGTGCGGGACGCATCCCAACGGACAAGGGGTACCGGCTCTTCGTCGACCAGATTTCTGCGGTCAAGCCGCTTTCGCAGGCGGAACGCCGCGCCATCCAGTCCCTGCTGGAGGGGTCAGATGACCTGGACGACGTCCTGGAGCGCACGGTGCGGCTGCTGTCGCAACTGACCAACCAGGTGGCCGTGGTGCAGTACCCGCACCTCAGCCGCGCCATGGTGCGGCACATTGAGTTTGTGCTGCTGGCACCGCGACAGGTCCTGACCGTACTGATTGCGGACACCGGAAAAGTCGAACAGCGGGTCATCGACGTGGGTCAGGAACTCAGCGATGACGTTCTCGCCAGCCTTCGTGCCCGGTTCTTGAAGAGCCTGTCCGGCACACCGCTGAGCCTGCTCCCGCAGGCGCTGCCCGCCGTCGTCGCCGGCTGTGAACCGTCGCGCCGGCATGCCGCCCAGGCGCTGGCCCGAGGCCTGGACGCACTCGCCAGCAGCACCCGCGAGGAGCGGATGGTCATGGCCGGAACCGCCAACCTCGCACGATCCAACGTTGACTTCCCGCTGAGCATTGGCCCCGTCCTCGAGGCCCTCGAGGAACAGGTGGTCATGCTCCGCCTGCTCAGCGAAATGGCGCAGGACCCCCGCGGCGTGACCGTCAGCATCGGCCGCGAGAATCCGTACGACGGACTCGCGGAAGCCTCGGTGGTGGCCACCGGCTACGGCCCCGGCTCCACTGCCAAGGTGGGCGTCCTTGGCCCCACCCGGATGGACTACCCCACCACCATGGCCGCGGTCCGTGCCGTGGCCCGCTACCTTTCCAGGATCCTCGGACCTTAACCGGTCCTTTATCAGCCAACCAGGCCTCCGCATCCCGGCCTCCGGGAAAACGGCAGCAGCACCATAGACACCCCAAGGCATTACAGGCAGTACAACCAGGAAGAGATACGAACTTTGAGCAGCCACTACGACGTTCTTGGAGTCTCACCCGAAGCGACGGGCGAAGAGATCAAGAAGGCCTACCGAAAGCTTGCGCGAACCCTGCACCCGGACGTCAACCCCGGCGAGGATGCCTCGGACCGCTTCAAGGCCGTCACGCACGCCTATGAAGTGCTGTCCGACCCGCAGAAACGCCGTGTCTACGACACCACCGGCAACGAGAACGGCACCGACAACGGCTTCGGCGGTGCCGGCTACTCGGGCCAGGGCTTCGCCTTCCAGGACATCTTCGACACGTTCTTCGGCGCCGGCGGCTCGGCCGGTCCCGCTTCGCGCGTCCGCCGGGGCCAGGACGCCCTCATCAGCGTCCGGATCGACCTTCGGGATGCCGTCTTCGGCGTCAACAAGAAGCTTGAGGTGGACACTGCCGTAACGTGCCCCACCTGTGAAGGCTCCTGCTGCCAGCCCGGAAGCCACCCCGAGCGCTGCGACATCTGCGGCGGCAGCGGCCAGGTCCAGCGGGCTGTCCGCTCCATCCTTGGCCAGGTCATGACGGCCGCTCCCTGCGGCTCCTGTGAGGGCTTCGGAACCGTCATCAAGGATCCCTGCAACGAGTGCAACGGCCAGGGCCGCATCCGCAGCCGCCGTTCGCTGACGGTCAAGGTCCCCGCCGGTGTAGCCACCGGAACCCGCATCCAGCTTGGCGGCCAGGGCGAAGCCGGTCCTGCCGGTGGCCCCTCCGGCGACCTGTATGTGGAGATCCGGGTCAACAATGACGCCACCTACGTGCGCGACGGCGACGACCTCCACGCGACCCTCCACATACCGATGACCGCCGCTGCCCTTGGCACCGAGCTCAGCCTCGACACGTTCGACGGCCAGCAGGAAATCGACGTCAAGGCAGGCACCCAGTCCGGCGAGGTCATTACCCTGCGTGGTCTCGGCGTCACCCACCTCCGGGGCTACGGCCGCGGCGACCTCAAGGTCCACCTGCAGGTCGAAACACCGGCCAAGCTGGACCCCGCGCAGGAAGACCTCCTCCGGCAGCTCGCCAAACTCCGGGGCGAGCAGTACACGGAGGGTAAACTCACCGCCAGCGGCGGTGTCTTCGCTAAGCTGCGGGACCGGCTCGGTAACCTGTAGCGGTGAGCAACCCGGTCTTTTTCGCAACACCAGGAGCACTGGACCACCAGGTCCCCGGTTCGCAGTTCGTCCTGCAGGGAGCTGAAGCCCGGCATGCCGTCACGGTCAAGCGGATTTCCGTAGGGGAATCCGTTGACATCGCCGACGGCGCCGGCAAAAGACTGACCGGGACCGTCGCCGCCGTGGGGCAGGGCGAGCTGACCGTGGAGTGCGCGGCGCTCGAAACCGAAGAGCGCCCCGACCTGCGCCTTGTCCTGGTTCAGGCGCTGGCCAAGGGTGACCGCGACGAACTCGCCGCTGAGACCGCCACCGAACTGGGGATCGATGCGGTCATCCCCTGGCAGTCGGAGCGCTCCATCGTCCGGTGGAAGGGTGAGCGGGCCGCCAAGGCGCATGCCAAGTGGCAGTCCGTGGTGACTGCGGCGGCCAAACAGGCACGCCGGGCCTGGATCCCCGAGGTCCGCGCCGCCGTCGACGGTGCAGGGCTGCAGGCCGCCGTCGCCGCATCGGACCTGGCCATCATCCTCCACGAAGACGCGGTCCGGCCGCTGCGCGCCGTATTGGAGGCCTGGCGGGATTCCGACGGCGGGGATTCCGGCGCCGGGGATTCCGGTGCCTCGACGCGCGGTCCGGGGCCGCGAGAAATCCTGCTCATTGTGGGACCCGAAGGCGGAATCAGCCCCCGAGAGGTCACCAAGCTCTGCAGCGCCGGTGCAGTGACTGCACTGCTGGGCCATCACGTGCTCCGGTCATCCACAGCCGGGCCTGCCGCCACGGTGCTCGCCAGCGATATCCTCGGGCGCTGGTAGCAGCATCCGCAGCCTCAGGGCCGCCCCCCCGAAACGCTCAGGTGCTACTCGACCGTGAAGCCGCGGGTGTCCACATTCATTTCACGGTCGGGCGCCCCGGGGTCGATCTGGGAGACGCGGACCTCGTAGTTGCCCGGTGCCAGGTTGACGTTGAGGGCGAAGAGCCCCGACTCTGCCGCCTCGGCCGAGGCCGTGACGTCGCCGCTCAAATAGGCCGCCTTGTCGCTGGTGCCTTCGACCTTCAGGATCTTCCACCGGAGTTTGCCCCCCGGGAGCGTGCTCCGTCCGCTGATTTTGACGCTGCCGTCAGCCACGCCCACGCCCTCCTGGGGATCGATGATCCACACAGGCGCCACCATGCCAGCGCCGCGTGGCGTGGGCGTACCCAGCCTGACATGGTTGAACGCGAGGTAATCGGTGTGCCCGTCGACGAGGATCACCACCTGGATCTGCTGGCCGGAGTCCACCAGCCCCGAGCTCGCACCGGCCGCGGTGGCCGTATATACCAACTGCTGGATGGCCCGCTTGGCCATGTCCTCGTCGAGATTGCTGTTGAAGGCATCCGGTGAGACATCCACCGTGATGACGTTCTTGCCGGAGATCGAGGTGGCAAGCTTCTTCGGGTTCTGCCACGGGGTGAAGAAATCCGGGTCCAGCGGCTTTTGCGACATCATCGAACGCAGGGCGCGGGTGACAGGATTTTCCTGCTCGGGGACGTCCCGGAATTCACGGTAGAGGAAGACGTTCTCGTTGCTGCGGCCGATCCAGTACACCGGAGCCTTGTTCGACGCCTGCGTGGTTTCCAGCGGTGCACTCGTACTGGGAACACCGGCGGTGGCGGTTCCCGCCATGGTCTGGGGCGTGCTGGCCGCTGTGGTGGCGGGCGGCTGCGGAGTGGCCACACAGGCGGAGAGCACCAAGGCGGCGGGCAGCGCAAACAGGAGCGCCGCGGAACGCGTCCGCCTGCCTCCTGCTGTCTTCCGGCGTCGTGGCTTCCAGATCTCCATGGTGCTTCCGGGTTCCTCCGCCCTGTCCGTGTAAACGTGTGTGTATAAAAAATGCTTTTGGCGCAGCCTGCTGTGTGTCGCATCCTGCGGTGAATTCCAGCATTACATGGAGTCCCCGGCCCTCAGCGGCGTTTGCGGACGGTCGGTGGAACTGCAACGGGAACGATATGAGGCCGATACAAAGTTGATACCTAATTACGGGAACCTGCAACGAAACGGTCGCGGCCGGACCGGCGGACAGCCAGGCTCCGCGGCCTTCGCACGGCGTACTGGCGTAAGATATAAGGACTCGGCCCGGCGCGGAGGCCGACGCTGTAGCAGCGAAGGCGAACTGATCAGGCAGAGCGACAAATTTCCTAACTGGAGGGGACCAGAGGCCCGCAGGCCGGCACCATGACTGAAGCAACAAACGGAAGGCCCCGGTTCAGCGCCGGTGAGCGCACCACAGGTGAATTTCCCCATAGTCTTCCCGGTGTCCGGACGGAGGTGGTCATCTTTGACAACTCCGAGCAGATGGTCCAGTCCCTGGGCAGCCACGACGAGGCCCTCCGATTCATAGAGGAACAGTTCCCGGCAGTTGACTTCCACGTCCGCGGCAACGAACTCGCCATCAGTGGCCCCGCCGCGGATGTTCCCCGGATCATGCGGCTGCTCCACGAAGTGCGCGGGCTCGTTGACCGGGGAACGGTCATCACGCCGGCAGTTCTCCAACAGCTCGCGGCCCTGCTCCGGAGCCAGTCGCTCCAAAACCCGGTTGAGGTCCTGACCTACAACATCCTCTCCAGCCGTGGCAAGACGATCCGGCCAAAAACGCTGAACCAGAAGAACTATGTGGACGCGATCGACGCCAATACGGTGATCTTTGGGATCGGTCCTGCCGGTACCGGCAAGACCTTCCTCGCCATGGCAAAAGCTGTCCAGGCTTTGCAGCAGAAGGAAGTCAGCCGCATCATCCTCACGCGGCCCGCTGTTGAAGCCGGTGAACGGCTCGGCTTCCTGCCCGGCACCCTCAGCGACAAGATCGACCCGTACCTGAGGCCGCTCTATGACGCCCTCCACGACATGATGGATCCCGAGTCGATTCCGCGGCTGATGGCGGCGGGCACCATCGAAGTGGCTCCGCTGGCCTACATGCGTGGCCGCACCCTCAACGACGCGTTCATCATCCTCGATGAGGCCCAGAACACCACGCCCGAACAAATGAAGATGTTCCTGACGCGGCTTGGATTCGGCTCCAAAATGGTGGTAACCGGTGACGTGACGCAGGTGGACCTGCCCTTCGGCACCCGGTCCGGCCTCCGGATCGTGGAGGAAATCCTGCAGGGCATCGACGACGTAAATTTCAGCGTCCTGGATGCCTCGGACGTGGTCCGCCACCGCCTCGTCGGCGATATCGTCAACGCCTACGGCATCTGGGACGAAGCACAGAGGAACCGGGTAAAGCATTCCGTGACCCGGGAGAAGCGGGGAGAGCACGCATGAGCATCGAAGTAAACAACGAATCCGGCGTCCAGGTCGATGAAGCCCAGCTGGTTGCCTTGGCCCGGTTTGTTTTCGAACGCCTCTACATCCATCCCCAGGCCGAACTGTCCATCCTGCTGGTGGACGAGCCGGCCATGGAAAAGCTCCACATCGAACTGATGGACGAGCCCGGGGCCACCGACGTCCTGTCTGTTCCCATGGACGAACTGACTCCGGGCACCCCGGACAAGCCGACTCCCCAGGGCATGCTTGGCGACATTGCCGTGTGCCCGCAGGTGGCCGAGGTCCAGGCGCGGAACGCCGGGCATTCCACCCAGGACGAAATGCTGCTGCTGACGACGCACGGAATTCTTCACCTGCTGGGCTACGACCATGCTGATCCCGAGGAAAAAGAAGAGATGTTCGGCCTCCAGCGCGAACTGCTTGAGGGCTTCACCGGTAAAGAAGCCCCGTCAGAGACGATTCAGTGACCCCACTGATCCTTGTCGGCATGGCGCTGGTTTTCCTCAGTTTCGCCGCCCTGCTGACCGCGGCCGAGGCCGCATTTAACTTCCTGCCACGCCACGACGCTGAAGAAGCCATGCTTCGAGGCAACGGCCAGGCCCTGAAGCGCATCCTGGACCAGCCGGTGGCGCACATGCGCTCCCTGAGGTTCTGGCGGATCTGGTTCGAAATGGCCTCGGCAGTGGCAGTTGCCGTCCTCCTGCACAGCCTGCTGGACAGTGTGTGGCTAGCCGGGCTGGCCGCCACCGGCATCATGGCCGTCGTGGGCTTCGTGATCGTTGGGGTTTCGCCGCGCCAGCTGGGCCGGGCCCATGCAGCGGGGGTCGCAGGGTTCACAGCACCGGTCATCCGCTTCCTGTGCTGGGTACTGGGCCCCATCCCGGGATGGCTCGTCGCGTTGGGGAGCGCGGTGGCTCCGGGCGCCCGCGGCGGCGACGAGGCTTCGTTCAGTGAAGAGGAATTCCGCGAACTGGTGGACCGCGCCACGGAATCGGACATGATCGAGGACAACGAGGCCGAGCTCATCCAGTCGGTGTTCGACTTCGGCGACACGCTGGTCCGTGCTGTGATGGTGCCCCGGACGGACATTCTCAGCATTGATGCCGGCTCGAGCCTGCACCGTGCCATGTCCCTTTTCCTGCGGTCGGGGTACTCCCGGATCCCCGTCATCGGCGATAACACGGACCAGATCCTGGGAATCGTGTATCTGAAGGATGTGGCCGCGGCCCTGCACAGCCTCGCCCCGGGCGAGGAACCGCCCATCGTGGATGAGCTCGCCCGTGAAGTCCGTTACGTGCCGGAGTCGAAGCAGGTCAGTGACCTGCTTCGCGAACTGCAGAAAGAATCCACGCATGTTGCCATCGTCATCGACGAATACGGCGGCACTGCGGGGCTGGTCACCCTCGAGGACCTCATCGAGGAAATCGTCGGCGAGATCGTGGACGAGTACGACACCGAGAGCGCCGAGGCCGTTGCGCTGGGTGACGGCAGCTACCGCGTCAGCGCGCGGATGAGCATCGATGACCTCGGTGAGCTTTTTGATATGGAACTCGACGACGACGAAGTGGACACCGTTGGGGGCCTGCTGGCCAAAGCCCTCGGCAGGGTTCCCATCGTGGGGAGCACCGTTGAAGTCCACGGGGTCTCGCTGCGGGCCGAACGCCTGGAGGGCCGCCGCAACAGGGTCAGCCATATCATCGCGGCACCCGTTGCAAAGGGCGCCGGACCAGAAGAAACTGACCTTGAAGACCTACTCGACGAGGCCGAAACAACGCAACAGGGAGTTCCACGTGAGCAAGCAGAATAAAACGGACGGCGGCGAGGCCTTTGGCGGCTTCCGTGCCGGATTTTCGATCCTCGTGGGCAGGCCCAACGCCGGAAAGTCCACACTGACGAACGCCTTGGTGGGCAAGAAAGTGGCCATCACCTCGGCAAAGCCGCAGACCACCCGTCACACCATCAGGGGGATCGTCCATCGCGATGACGCCCAGCTGATCCTGGTGGACACTCCGGGCCTGCACCGGCCCAGGACGCTGCTCGGCAAACGCCTGAACGACCTTGTTGCCGACACCTTGTCCGAGGTGGACGCCATCGGCTTCTGCCTTCCAGCCAACGAAAAGATCGGCCCCGGTGACCGCTTCATTGCCGCCCAGCTGGCAGCGGTGGGCAAAAAGCCCATCATCGCCATCGTGACCAAGGCCGACCTTGTGGACCGGCAGGCACTGACGGAGCAGCTGCTCGCGGTTGCTGCCCTTGGCCGCGAAGTCCTCGGTGAAGACGGCTGGAAGGATATTGTTCCGGTCTCCGCCACGGACGGTTTCCAGGTGAGCACGGTGGCGGACGTCCTCATCAGCCACATGCCGCCGTCGCAGCCCCTGTACCCGGACGGCCACCTGACGGACGAGCCCGAGGCAGTCATGGTCGCCGAGCTGATCCGTGAAGCCGCCCTCGAAGGCGTCCGGGACGAGCTTCCGCACTCCCTGGCAGTGGTGGTTGAGGAGATCGTGCCACGCGAGGGCCGGCCCGAAGATAGCCCGTTCCTGGACGTCCGGGTGAACCTGTACGTCGAGCGGCCGTCCCAGAAAGCCATCATCATCGGCAAGGGCGGCGCCCGGCTGAGGGAGGTCGGCACCAATGCCCGCAAGGGGATCGAAGCGCTTCTTGGAACGCGGATCTACCTCGACCTGCACGTCAAGGTCGCCAAGGACTGGCAGCGGGATCCGAAGCAGCTGGTAAAGCTCGGCTTCTAGCTCCCCGGATTTCAGGCAGCCAAGCGGCAGCCCGCCGGCAGCCCACAGAAGCGTGCCCGGCAGCCTGCCGGCAGCCCACAGAAGCGTGCCCGGCAGCCTGCCGCTCCGGCGTATCGGGCATTCTCCCAGTCTCGGCCACTAAAATGGACCGAACCCCGTTTTTTAGAGGAAGGTAACACCACGTGGTGCGACGCCGAGACACACCCGGACAAGGCGCTGGTTCGCCAGTGTCCGACGCCGCCGCCCGGCACTCGGACACCAAAGCCATGGGTCCCGCCCGGCACTTGGGCGCCATGCGCGGCAAGCCCGCCTGGCTCAAGGTGGCAAGTGCCGTCCTTGCGCTGATCCTGGTGGGAGGCCTGGCCTTCGCCGCCTTCTGGGTGGTCCGTTTCCAGATGAACATCAGCAAGGCGCCGCTGGGGGCCGGCAGCAACCGGACGGAGGAGCCGGTCAACGACTCCACGGACCGGATGCAGATCCTGATCCTGGGTTCGGACACCCGCGACGGCAAGAACTCCGAATATGGCACCACGGAGGATTCCACCGGCTACGGCCAGTCGGACGTCATGATGATGATGGACATCTCGGCGGACAACAAGCGGGTCAGCGTCATCAGCTTCCCGCGTGACCTGCTGGTGGACATTCCGGAGTGCACCGACCAAAAGACCAAAGAGGTGTTCCCTGCCCAGGGCGGCGTGATGATCAACGAGGCCATGAAGCAGGCCGGGATCGGCTGCGCCGTGGATACGGTGAACAAAATCACGGGACTGGAAGTCGACCACTTCATGATGGCGGACTTCAACGCGGTGAAGGAGCTCTCCAACGCCGTGGGCGGGGTGGAAGTCTGCATCAGCGACGCCGTCTACGACCCCGACTCCCGCCTCCGACTCCCCGCCGGGAACTCGCAGGTACAGGGCGAACAGGCGCTGGCGTTCCTGCGGACCAGGCATGCGTTCGCTGACGGCGGCGACCTGGGCCGGATCAAGGCACAGCAGGGTTTCCTGTCTTCCCTCACCCGGAAGATCAAGGATGACGGCACGTTGTCCGATCCCCAGAAGATGCTCAAGATCGCCGACGTCGTGACGCAGAACCTTACCGTGGACGACGGCCTGGCATCGGTCCCGTCGCTCCTGACCGTCGGCAACCGGCTCAAGAACATTGACGTCAGCAAGGTCGCGTTCGTGGCCGTACCGACCACCCCGTCGCCTGCCGATCCCAACAGGCTGGCCGTTGCCGAGCCGGCGGGATCCCAGCTCTTCGCCGCGCTGCGCAAGGATGTTGACCTCACTGACCCGACGGCCACGCCGAGCCCCACGGCCGCACCGAGCGAGTCAGCTCCTGCTCCGTCGCCCACAGCGACGGACCCCGCGCCGCCCGCTTACGACAAGGCGCTGCAGCCGGTCAGCGTGGCGAATGGAACGGGAGTTCCGGCACGCGCCCAGGAAATCACCCAGGCGATCATTGCCGGCGGCTTCACCCAAGTGGCTGAGCTCGTGGCCCAGCCGGTAGATAAGACTGCGGTCTACTATGCACCGGGCTTTGAGGACGTTGCAGCGGACGTCGCGGCGTTGATGGAAATTCCGGCCACGCAGGTCCTTCCCGCAGCCGGAGTCGGCGGTGTGCAGGTCTACCTCGGTGCGGACTTCATGTCCGGCACGAAGATGGGCGTGGCCCTCCCGACCGACATCGTCAACCAGACGGCTGGGGACGCCGTCTGCCAGCAGGCCAATCCGGAGCTAATCACGCGCTAGCCGCGCCTGCAAAAACCGTCGTCTGCAAAACCAGGCGCCTGCAATACCAAAGGCCTGCGGGGCCGGTCACTTGCGTGGCCGGCCCCGCAGGCCTTTCGCTTTCCCTCTGTTACCAGATGCTGACGCGCTCTTCGGCCGGCAGCCACATGCCGTCCTGCTCCGCTGTGCCGAATGCTTCGTGGAAGGCATCCAGGTTGCTGGCGATGGCATTGGTGCGGAACTCGTTGGGGGAGTGCGGGTCGGTGGCCAGCCTGCGGATGGCCTCTTCGTTCCGGATGACCTGCCGCCAGCCGGCAGCCCAGGACGCGAAGAACCGCTGCTGCCCGGTCAGGCCGTCCAGCACCGGCGGTTCCGCGCCGTCAAGGCTGATCAGATAGGCCTTGTACGCGATGGTGAGCCCGCCAAGATCGCCGATGTTTTCGCCGAGGGTGAGCTTGCCGTTGACGTGGTGGCCCGGCGCTGCGGTGGGGGAGAGCGCGTCGAACTGGGCCACCAGCCTGGACGTCAGGGCCTCGAAAGCCTTCCGGTCATCCTCGGTCCACCAGTTGCGGAGGGTACCTCCGCCGTCGAACTGCGAGCCCTGGTCGTCGAAGCCGTGACCGATCTCGTGACCGATGACGGCGCCGATGCCGCCGTAGTTGACGGCGTCGTCGGCGTCCGCCGTGAAGAACGGCGCCTGGAGGATCGCCGCCGGGAAGACGATCTCGTTGAGCAGCGGGTGGTAGTACGCATTGACCGTCTGCGGCGTCATCAGCCACTTGTTCCGGTCAACCGGCTTGCCCACCTCGTCGAGGTGACGGTCGACGTCGGCGTTGTGGGCCCGCTCGACGTTCCCCAGCAGGTCGGACGGGTCGATCTCCACAGCGGAGTAGTCGATCCACTCGTCGGGGTAGCCGATTTTGGCGCGGAACGCGTCGAGCTTCTTCAGCGCCTCCAGCTTGGTGTCCTCGCCCATCCAGGCGAGGCCCGTAATGCTTTGCCGGTACGCCTCGATGAGATTGGCCACCAGCGTCTGCATCCGGGCCTTGTGGGTTTCAGGAAAATGCCGGGAGACGTAGATCTGCCCGACGGCCTCGCCCAGGGAAGCTTCGACGACGGCGACTCCGCGCTTCCAGCGGTCCTTGTTGCGCGGCGTTCCGCTGATGGTGGTGCCGTAAAAAGCGAAGTTCGCGTCCACGAATTCGGACGAAAGGTACGGGGCGGCGGAACTGACCACCCGCATGGCCAGCCAGTCCTGCCATGCTGCCAACGGTTCGGACTCGAGCAGGCCGGCCGCCCCGGCGAAGAAGTCAGGCGTGCTGACCACCAGCTCTTCGCGCTTTTCCGGCGTGATTCCGGCTGCATCGAACCAGGCGTCCATCAGCGGGAAAAGCTCTACGGCCTCGGCAGCGGACTTGAGGTTGTAGGTCTTCTGCGGATCCCGCAGCGTCACGTTGTCCCAGTGGTGGGCCGCCAGGGCCGTCTCCAGCCCGACCACCCGTTCCGCGGCGCCCTCGGGATCGGCTGTCCCTGCGAGGCTGAGCATGGTCCGCACGTGTTCGCCGTAGGCCTTGACCATCGGGGCGAACTTCTCTTCGCGGTAGTAGGACTCGTCCGGCAGGCCGAGGCCGCCCTGGCCGGTGTACAGCAGGATCCGGTCCGGGTTGCCGGCGTCAGGAGCCGGGTAGATGTAGAAAAGCCCGGACACGTCAGAACGGAACAGCCGTCCGGCGAGTTCGATGACGTCCCGGCTGGAGGTTGTGGCGAACACTGCGGCCAGCCGTTCCCGGATGGGCTCCATGCCTTTGGCCTCCACGGTGGCCTCATCCATGAAGCTGTTGTAGAGGTCGCCGACCTTCCGCTCGATGCCGCTGGCGTCTTCGCCGCGTCCGGCGGCTTCCTCGATGATTTCCCTGACCGCCAGCTCGGAACCGTCCCGCAAAGCCGTGAAAGTGCCTTCAAGGGGCCGGTCGTCCGGGATGGTTGTGCTTTTCAGCCACGCGCCGTTGATGTGCTGGTACAGGTCATCCTGCGGCCGCACGCTGTGGTCGATATTGGACAGGTCGATCCCCGAGTTTGGCACAAGTGCTCCTTCAGGTGAGGGCTGCCTCCGGCGCTGGCACCGGTGGCAGCGTCTGCATAGTGGACGTTGCTGGAGGTGTTGCTCCTTCATCTTACGCACCCGTGTTACTGTGAAATGGTGCGCGCAGAACTGCTTCTTCTTAGCTGCCGCGGCGAGGCCTCAGACGCGATCTAGCGCAAGGCCCATCCTCGTCGCGGAGTTTGTGTTGCCCGGCCACCTTTCAAACAGGAACCACAGAAAAGGCCCCGATTGTAATGCGAAACGCACAGAAGCCCTCAGGAATGCCCGTCCACCGCTACGTCCCGTTCCAGGACCAGATCACTGTTGAACTGCCGGACCGGACCTGGCCGGACAAAGTCATCACCAAGGCCCCGCGCTGGTGCGCCGTGGACCTCAGGGACGGCAACCAGGCCCTGATCGACCCCATGAGCCCGGCCCGCAAGATGAAGATGTTCGATCTGCTGGTCCGCATGGGTTATAAGGAGATCGAGGTGGGCTTCCCGTCCGCCTCGCAGACTGACTTCGACTTCGTCCGCCAGCTGATTGAAGGCAACCACATTCCGGACGACGTCACCATCCAGGTGCTGACGCAGGCCCGCGAGCACCTGATCGAGCGGACGTACGAATCCCTGGTCGGCGCCAAGCAGGCCATCGTCCACCTGTACAACTCCACCTCGGTCCTGCAGCGCCGCGTGGTCTTCAACCAGGACGAGGACGGCATCCTGGACATCGCGCTGCAGGGCGCACGGCTGTGCAAGAAGTACGAGGAAACCCTGGCGGACACGCACATCACGTACGAGTACTCGCCGGAATCCTTCACCGGAACGGAACTCGAATACGCAGTCCGCGTCTGCAACGCAGTGGCTGATGTCTTCGAAGCGTCCGCCGACAGCCAGGTCATCATCAACCTGCCGGCCACGGTGGAAATGGCCACCCCCAATGTCTACGCCGACTCGATCGAGTGGATGAGCCGCCACCTGCACCCCCGGGAGGGCATCATCCTCTCGCTGCACCCGCACAACGACCGCGGCACCGGCGTTGCCGCTGCCGAGCTGGGCTACCTCGCCGGCGCGGACCGCATTGAAGGCTGCCTGTTCGGCAACGGCGAGCGGACCGGCAACGTGGATCTGGTGACCCTGGGCCTGAACATGTTCGTCCAGGGCGTCGATCCCATGATCGACTTCTCCGATATCGACGACGTCCGCCGGACCGTGGAGTACTGCAACCAGCTGCCGGTGGCGGAGCGTTCGCCGTACGGCGGCGACCTCGTGTTCACGGCCTTCTCCGGCTCCCACCAGGACGCCATCAAGAAGGGCTTCGAAGCCCTCGAGAAGGACGCCGCGGCCGCCGGCAAGGATGTCGCCGACTACACCTGGCAGGTTCCGTACCTGCCGGTGGACCCCAAGGACCTGGGCCGCAGCTACGAAGCCGTGATCCGGGTCAACTCCCAGTCCGGCAAGGGCGGGGTGGCCTACCTGCTGAAGAACGAGCACAGCCTCGACCTGCCGCGCCGTGCCCAAATCGAGTTCTCCGGCGTGATCCAGAAGCAGACGGACACGGTGGGCGGCGAGGTCAGCGGCGCCCAGCTCTGGCAGCTCTTCCAGGACGAGTACCTGCCCTCCAGCAAGGAGGACGGCCAGTGGGGCCGCTATTCGCTGGGCTCGTTCAGCACCGAAACGGACGATGACGGCGCCATGACCTTGCACGCGACACTCACCGTTGATGGTGTCCAGGTCCGCCGCACCGGATCCGGCAACGGCCCGATCGCGGCGCTGCTGGAGATCCTGGGCGAAGATGGCGTGGACGTGCGGGTCCTGGACTACAGCGAGCACGCGCTCTCTGAAGGTGGGAACGCCCGTGCTGCGGCATATGTTGAGTGCGCTGTCGGTGAGCGGGTTCTGTGGGGCGTCGGCATTGACTCCAACACCACCACGTCCTCGCTGAAGGCCGTCATTTCTGCAGTCAACCGCGCCGTCCGGGACGCGCAGGCGGCCTAAACAATCACCCGCATCGCTGACCTGCTGCGCCCCCGGTTCACTCCGGGGGCGCAGCAGCCGTGTTATCCGGAAGGTCAGTGCGAAGATTAACTGTGGCCCAACAATCCTCCTTTTCATCGCGAGCGTACCGGGATGATGCGGTCGTGCTGCGCACCCATAAGCTGGGCGAAGCCGACCGGATCATCACCCTCCTCACCAAGCACCACGGCCAGGTCCGTGCCGTGGCAAAGGGCGTTCGCCGCACCAGCAGCCGCTTCGGTGCCCGCCTGGAACCGTTCATGGTGGCGGACCTGCAGCTGATTTCGGGCCGGACATTGGACATCGTCACCCAGGCCGTGGCCAAGGGAGCGTATGGCGGCAACATCGCGGCAGACTACGGCCGCTACACCGTTGCCGCCGCCATGACCGAGACAGCCGAGAAGCTGACGGACGTGGACGGCGAGTCCGGAACCGCTCAGTACAACCTCCTGGTCGGGGCCCTGGCCTCCCTGAGCCGTGGTGAGCACACCCCGGAACTCATCCTTGACTCATACCTGCTGCGCGCGCTGGCCACCGGGGGATGGGCGCCAAGTTTCACGGCGTGTGCCCGCTGCGGCGCGCTAGGCCCTCACACGGCCTTTTCGGCGCCGCTGGGCGGCATGGTCTGCGCCAACTGCCGTCCGCCGGGCTCGCCCGCACCCGCTGCTGAAACAGTCTTCCTTCTCGGTGCGCTGCTCACGGGGGACTGGACGACGGCGGATGCCTCCCTTCCGGCCCACCGTCGGGAGGCTGCCGGTTTGGTGGCCAGCTACCTGCAATGGCATCTTGAACGAGTGCTGAAATCCCTCAAACATGTGGAGCGTAGCTGACAGTGGCCCTTGGAAAGAAGAAAATTCCCGTCCGGCAGCGGACCACGCCGGTGACCGCACCGTACCCGCATCGTTCCGGGGCCGTGCCCCCGTCGATTCCGGACGAGTTCATTCCCCGGCATGTTGCGATCGTGATGGACGGCAACGGCCGGTGGGCCAACCAGCGGGGGCTGCCGCGGATCGAAGGCCACAAGGCGGGTGAGCCGGCGCTGCTGGACGTTGTTGCGGGTGCCATTGAAATGGGCATCAAGTACGTCACGGTGTACGCCTTTTCCACGGAGAACTGGCGCCGCTCCCCGGAAGAAGTCCGCTTCCTGATGGGTTTTAACAAGGACGTGCTACGCCGCCAGCGGAACCAGCTTGACGAGTGGGGCGTCCGCATTCGCTGGTCAGGGCGCAGGCCCAGGCTGTGGGGCTCGGTCATTCGGGAACTGGAGGAGGCCGAGGACTACACCCGGGGCAACAGCACGTGCACGTTGACCATGTGTGTTAATTACGGCGGCCGCGCTGAGATCGCGGATGCCGTCTCGGCGATTGCCGAGGATGTTGCGGCCGGCAGGCTCAAACCGGGTGCCATCACGGAACGGACCATCCAGAAGTACCTGGACGAACCTGATCTTCCGGATGTCGACCTGTTCCTCCGCAGCTCCGGCGAGCAGCGGCTCTCCAACTTCATGCTGTGGCAGTCCGCCTATGCGGAGTTCGTCTTTATGGACACGCTGTGGCCCGACGTCGACCGCCGGACCCTGTGGGACGCCGTCGAAGTCTATGCCCGGCGGGACCGCCGGTACGGCGGTGCCGTGGATGCGGCACGGCCGCTGAGCGGCGGGCAGGAACCGGAGCCCGCGGAGCACTGATCCGAACTGACCCGCCAGCCGGTCAGCCCGGATAGGAATGCAGCCAGGCGACCAGGTCCCGGTATGCTTCCTGCCGCACCTCACGGCGCGAGAGGAAGATGTCGTGGATGGCGCCCGGGTAGCGGAACACGGCCGTGCGCCGGCCGAGGCCCAGGGCGCGGCGGGCGGTCTGCTCGACGTCGATCACCGCGTCCACCTGCATCAGTTCCTCGGACCACTCGGGCTGGATCCTGGTGCGGTCCGAGAGCATCACCAGGACGGGCGAATCGATGGCCAGCCGCCGTTCGACGGCCGAGTGTCCGGCAAGGACAGCCCGGGTCCAGCCCGCCCGGATGGGGAACGACGCCGTCGGGCGCCACTGCGGGTCAAGGAACCATTCGCCGTGGGCCTGGTCGCTGACGCTCTGCCAATAGCCCGGCATTTCCGGAAAATGGAAGGGCCGTTTGGGATCCGTGCGAGCGAACGGCTCCACCAGGTGCATGGCAATGTTCCGGATCAGGCTGCTGCCTTGGAGTTCCAGCCACGGGGCGTTCAGGATGAGTGTTTCCAGGGTGCCGGGATGGCGGTCGGCCCAGAGCGCACCGATCAGGCCGCCGAGAGAATGCGCCAGCATGTGGACGGCAGGGTTCGCCGGCGAACCGGTGCGCAGTGAAACGTCCGCCTTGATTGCTGCCAGCGCGGCCGCAATGTCCTCGTCATAGACGGCCAGGTCGGTGGTGTAGCCGGGCGTCTGCCAGTTCCGCAGGCTGCGGCCGAACTTCCGCAGGTCAAGGGCATAGAAGTGGAGCCCCTGAGCCCCGACGTACTTCGCAAGTTCCGCCTGCAGGAAGTAGTCCGCCCAGCCGTGCAGGTAGAGGACCACCCGAGGGCGTACGGATCTGTTGGGTGTCCGTGCTTCCCATCCCGGCCATTCCAGGTTCCGGATGACGTTCCTGCGCAGGGCGGCCAGGAACGCCGGCGGTGCCTGCGGGGGTACGTACCGCACCAGCGTGGCACACACTGCGCCTTCGTCGTCGTCGGCCAGTGGAAGTTCCACGTGCGCGAACCCGTCACCGAGCTGGTCGGGCTTCCACTCCGGCGGGTCCGGTACCACCCCGTTCATTCCGTGCCGCCGTCGTCCAGGATGTATCCGCGGATCCAGCGGCTCAGCCGGGCGTAGGCGTCGGCCCGGACCTGGGCCGGCGACAGGAACACATCGTGGAGTGCGCCGTCGATCCGTTCGAGCGTCACCGACCGCCCCAGGGCCATGGCACGGATCGCGATGGTGTTCACATCCAGCACGGCGTCGGTCCTGCGCATCGCTTCGGTCCAGAACATGCCGGTCTCGCTGGCCCCGGACAGCAACACCAGGATGGGGATCTCGATCCGCAGCCCGCGGGCCACCCGGGAATGCCCGGCCAGGACTGCCCTGAGCCATCCGGCCCGCACGGGGAAGGCCATGGGCGGCCGGTATTTGTTGTCCAGTGTCCACTCGCCTTCAGCCTCGCTGCTGATGCTCCGCCAATAGAATCCGCGCTCGGGCAGCCGCAGCACCGCTTCCGGCCGGTAGTGCGCCAGCGGCCCGACCATGGACCGGGCTGCCCGGCGGACCAGGGAGCTGCCGTGCATTTCGAGCCACGGGCTGTTCAGGACCAGTTGGGCGGCAACTCCGGGGTGGCGGCTGACCCAGAGGGCGGCAACAAGGCCGCCGGTCGAGTGGCCCATCAGCGTCAGTGACGGCCCGCCGGCGTCCTCCGGCCAGAGTGAGCCGATGATTCCGATCGCCTTGCTGATCTCGGCGTCGTAGTCATCGAGATCGGCCACGAAGCCGCCGGGGGTATCGGGCTGCAGGCTCCGCCCGTGGTTGTGCATGTCCAGCGCGAAGAACTCGAAGCCCTTGCCTGTCCAGAACCGGGCAAGCTCCACATTGAAGAAGTAGTCGCTCCAACCGTGCAGGAACAGGATGGCCCGTCGGGGGAGTGGACGGGGAACCGGCTGGCCCGGCCGTTCCGTTCCGGCTTTTGGGACGTGGCGCACCAGGGTTGCCGTGCGCTCCACACCGTCGTCGCCCGTCGCCTGGTAGGGACAGGCTTCAAAATCATCCCCCAGGATGTCTGTGTGCCACTTCATCTGCCCAGCCTAGACAACGCGTGCGGCAGCAGCGAGCAACCACGGTGCCTGCAGGATGCGTCACACCGCGGCCGGACCTGCGCGCCGGTTTGGTCTGCGCAGCCGGAACCGGAAAACTGGAGTCATGCGCGTATATCCCACCTTTTTCCGCTTGGCCTTTTCATGGATGGACGCCGAACGCGCCCATAAGATCGGCTTCCGGGCCATCAGGCTGGCCCACACTTCCGGGGCGGGCAAGGTTCTGGCGAAGCTCACCGCGCCCGCGCCGTCGCTGCAGACCTCCGCTTTCGGTCTCACGTTCCCCTCACCGTTCGGCCTCGCCGCGGGCTTTGACAAGGAGGGCCACGGCATCGAGGCACTGACCGAGCTCGGCTTCGGCCATGTGGAGGTCGGCACCATCACCGGGCAGGCCCAGCCCGGCAACGAAAAGCCCCGGCTGTTCCGCCTCGTCGAGGACAAGGCAGTCATCAACCGGATGGGGTTCAACAACGACGGCGCCACCGCCGTGGCCCCCCGGCTCAAGTCCGCGAGGGCTGCCTTGCAGCGCCGGCACCCGGCCGTCCGCCCGGTGATCGGCGTCAACATCGGCAAAAGCAAAGTGGTGGAGCTCGAGGATGCCGCAGGCGACTACCTCATCAGCGCCCGGAACCTTGCGCCCGCAGCCGATTACCTCGTAGTCAACGTCAGTTCCCCCAACACGCCGGGGCTCCGCCTGCTCCAGAACGTGGAAACCCTCCGGCCACTGCTTAAGGCAGTGGGGGAGGAGGCGGACAAGGCTGCCGGAAGACACGTCCCGCTGCTGGTGAAGATCGCCCCGGACCTGACGAACGAAGACATCGACGACGTCGCGCGGCTGGCGCTGGACCTGAAGCTGGACGGAATCATCGCCACCAACACGACCATCGGCCGCGAGGGGCTCACCGCCAACGCCGCAAAAATCCAGGACTGCGGAGCCGGCGGCCTCTCCGGTGCGCCCCTGAAGGAACGGTCCCTCCAGGTCCTGCGCCGCCTCAGGGAAGCAACCGGCGGTTCACTCACACTGGTATCCGTCGGCGGCGTGGAGACCGCCATGGATGTCCAGGAAAGGCTCGATGCCGGGGCCACCCTCGTGCAGGGCTACACCGCCTTCCTCTATGAAGGACCCTTTTGGGCAGCGCGCATCAACCGGCAGCTGGCCAAGCACCCCTCGCGACGCTAGCCCGGTCTGCGCCATACGGCGCCTGACAGCGAAAAAGCCCCCGGCAGTCGGAGACTGCCGGGGGCTTTTTGCGCCTGTATCAGGCGGGGAATTCTCCGCGCTTGACGAGCGGCTTGGGAAGGCGCAGCTTGCGGAACTGGAGGGACCGCATGGATCCGTACCAGACGGTGCCGCGTTCCACCTCGCCGAACTTTTCGGTGAGGCGCTTCCGGAGCTTCCGCGACAGGATGAACACGTCGACGAACACAGCTAGGAACATGACCCAGAAGCCGCCCAGGACATAGATCATTGACTCGCTGGTGGACGGCACCAGGAGCGAGACGATGACGAACACCAGGGCGCCGAACATCAGGTACTCGCCCAGGCTGAAGCGGGCATCCACGTAGTCGCGGGCAAAGCGCTTCTGCGGGCCCTTGTCCCGAAGGGGCAGGAATTTTTCGTCGCCGGTGTCCAGGGCCTGGCGCATCTTGATTCGCTGCTCCTGGACGGCCGCCCGCTCTGCTGCTTTGGAGGCCTTCCGATCCTCCGGTACCAAGGGACGCTTCCGCGCTGCTTCCTGGGCTTTGCGCTTGGGCGTGGGCGCGCCCTTGCCAAGGGCTGCATCCTGGCGGGCCAATGCCTCGGCCGCCTGCTGGTCAACTATGTCCTGCGCCGTCGGCGCTTCCTTTTTACGTCCAAACACCCCTACAGAATACCTTGCACACGCTCGCGAAAAGTCATAAGTCACAGCACTGTGCCGGCGACGGAACGAGGCGGCGGCCGGCCGCCTCCGGAGTGTTTCCTGTGCTCCCGGACACAGGTAGGGTTTTGGCCATGACTTCATCACCGGCGGGGACCCCGCAAAAATTCAGCGCAGGAGGCGGCGGAATCGACGTCGACGCCCTGCGCCGGGCCGTACACGAGTCCTTTGACACCACTGTTGGACACCTGAAGGACCTTGTCCGGCTCCCGGGCATTGCCTGGCCGAGTTTCGATCCCGCCCCGCTGGACCGCAGCGCTGAGGCTGTGGCCGACCTGGTCCGGGCGGCCGGAATTGAGGATGTCAGGATCCTGCGCTGCGACAAGGAGGACGGCACTCCGGGCGGGCCGGCGGTCGTGGCCCGGAGAACCGCGGCTGCGGGAAAGCCAACGATCCTGCTGTACGCCCACCACGATGTCCAGCCGACCGGAGACCTGGCGCTCTGGGAAACCGAACCGTTCACCGCCGTCGAACGCGACGGCAGGCTTTACGGCCGGGGCGCGGCCGATGACAAAGCAGGCATCATGGCCCACATCGCAGCGTACGCCGCGGTCGCCGACGTGCTGGCCGATGAACTGGGCCTGGGGGTAACGTTCTTCTTCGAAGGTGAAGAGGAAGCCGGCTCGCCGACGTTCCGCACCTTCCTCGAAACCCACCGCGAACTGCTGCGCGCCGATGTCATTGTGGTGGCTGACTCCAGCAACTGGAAGGTCGGCATACCCGCCCTGACCACGAGCCTGCGCGGCCTGGTTGATGGGACGATCGAGGTCCAGGTCCTGGAACACGCAGTCCACTCCGGGATGTTCGGCGGGGCAGTGCTTGACGCTCCCACGCTGCTGTCCCGCCTCATCGCCACGCTCCACGACGACGACGGAAGCGTCGCGGTGCAGGGCCTGCTGAGCAGGGACGACGTAACCGTCGACCTGACGGAAGCTGAATACCGCGCCGACGCGTCAGTGCTCGACGGCGTCCGTCTGGCCGGTACCGGGAGCATCGCTTCCAGGCTTTGGACCAAGCCCGCCCTCTCCATCATCGGCTTCGACGCTCCCGCCGTGGACGTGGCATCCAATACCCTGCTGCCCCGCGCCCGGGCCAAGTTCAGCCTGAGGCTTGCCCCGGGACAGGACCCTGCTGACGCCATGGCCGCCGTGCGGAACCACGTCGAGGCCAATGCCCCCTTCGGTGCCAAAGTGGTGTTCACGCCGGGGGAGAGCGGAAACCCGTTCCTCACGGACACGGATTCCGTTGCAGCCGGCATGGCCATGTGGGCCCTCGGCGAGGCCTGGGGTGTTCCGGCCGTGGAAATGGGGATCGGCGGGTCCATTCCCTTTATCGCGGACCTCACCGAGGTCTACCCGGAAGTGCAGATCCTGGTGACCGGCGTCGAGGACCCGGATTCCAGGGCCCACAGCGCCAATGAGTCCCTTCATTTGGAGGACTTCCGCAACGCCGTTGTGGCCGAAGCGCTCCTGCTTGCCCGGCTAAACCATGAGGGCCTGCGCTGATACCTGGGCCCTTGGTGCCTGGGCCGGATGTTCCCTGGCGGGTCCGTTCCGGATTCGTCAGGGAACATTCAGGCTATGGCCACGGTTACGTCAGAAGTTAGAGCTACAGGCAGGATCGACGTAGCATGTAGCTATAGCCCATACCGTTTCCGTAGGGGCGGGCAACGCGAAAGCCGAGTCGCCACCACCGTCGTAAGAAGGTAGGCCAATGAGCACTACAACCAATGAAAACAGCAACGCAGCCACCGGCACCGCAAGCGAAGAACTGGCTACGCACGAGGTCCAGCTGACCGACGTCGCCGCCGGCAAGGTTCGCAGCCTGCTGGAGCAGGAAGGCCGTACCGACCTTCGTCTGCGCGTTGCTGTCCAGCCGGGCGGTTGCTCCGGGCTGATCTACCAGCTCTACTTTGACGAGCGGCTGCTCGACGGGGACGCCGTGCGTGACTACGACGGCGTCGAGGTCGTAGTGGACAAGATGAGCGTTCCGTACCTGAGCGGCGCCAGCATCGACTTCGAAGACACCATCTCGAAGCAGGGATTCACCATCGACAACCCGAACGCCGGCGGTTCCTGCGCATGCGGAGATTCATTCCACTAACCTGGCTGTTTTGCCCGTGACAGCTTGCATTCGGCACCGGTTTTTACCGGTGCCGACGCACTGTGCCGACATGTGGGCGAAAACCCCCGGGGAGCGGTAAGCTCTACATCGAGTAGTAAAACTTTTAGTGTGCCCGGGGAGCCATCTACGGCCCGGGCAACAGCAACAAGTAGGAAGGGCCGTCTGTGAGTTCGCAGAACCGAACCGGCAGCCGACGCAAACAGATCACTACGATCACTGGCTTGGCACTAGCCGGCGCGTTGGCTTTGACTGGATGTTCACCAGAGGTACAGAAAGGCTGGTTGCCCACCGAGCGTGGCACCACCAATCACACTGACCGCATCATGGACCTCTGGGTCAACTCATGGATTGCCGCACTGGTCGTGGGCATCATTACCTGGGGACTCCTGGTCTGGTGCATTGTCGCCTACCGCCGCCGTAAGGGCACCGTGGGATTCCCGCGGCAGACCAGCTTCAATCTTCCCCTCGAGGTCTTTTACCTGACCATCCCGCTGTTCATGGTGCTGGTGTTCTTCTACTTCACCGACCGCGACCAGCAGGCGATTGATAACCGCTCCGAGCCGGCCGACGTCGTCGTAGACGTCCGCGGCAAGCAGTGGGCTTGGGACTTCAACTACAAGCAGGGCGAGGTCATCACCGAGGATGTCCACGAAGCGGGCGTGCAGGCGCACCTCACCGGCGCCGAAGTGGACAAGGAAAAGCTGCCCACGCTGTACCTCCCGGTTAACAAGTCTGTTGACCTGGAACTGAACTCGCGTGACGTCATCCACTCCTTCTGGGTTCCCGCCTTCCTGCAGAAGCGCGACATGATCCCCGGCAAGACGAACTACATCAGGTTCACCCCGACCAAAGAGGGCACCTATGACGGCAAGTGTGCCGAACTCTGCGGGGAATACCACTCCGAAATGCTGTTCCGCGTGAAGGTTGTCTCCGAATCGGAGTTCCAAGCTCACATGGACCAGCTGCGCCAGGACGGTAACACCGGACTGCTCGGCGAAGAGTACGACCGCAACCCGAACCTGAACGAAATTAAGTAAGGGGAGCGACGTGGCTACTTACACTCAATCCGCACCTGTCGGGACCCTTGAGGCGCCCGTAGTACCGAAGTCCAAGGGACGCATTGTCGTCAACTGGATCACCACAACGGACCACAAGACCATCGGGTACATGTACCTGATCGCGTCCTTCGTGTTCTTCTGCCTCGGCGGCGTCATGGCGCTGCTGATCCGCGCCGAGCTCTTCGAGCCCGGCATGCAGATCCTGCAGACCAAGGAGCAGTACAACCAGCTGTTCACCATGCACGGCACGGTTATGCTGCTGATGTTCGCCACCCCGCTGTTCGCCGGGTTCGCCAACGTCATCATGCCGCTGCAGATCGGCGCCCCGGACGTGGCGTTCCCGCGACTGAACGCCCTGGCCTTCTGGTTCTTCCTGTTCGGCTCCACGATCGCCGTCTCCGGCTTCATCACCCCGCAGGGTGCTGCGTCGTTCGGATGGTTCGCGTACGCTCCGCTGTCGAACACCACCTTCAGCCCCGGCGTCGGCGGTGACCTGTGGGTCTTTGGCCTCGCGCTGTCCGGCTTCGGCACCATCCTCGGCGCGGTCAACTTCATCACCACCATCATCTGCATGCGTGCCCCGGGCATGACCATGTGGCGCATGCCGATCTTCACCTGGAACACGCTGGTTACCGCCATTCTGGTCCTGATGGCCTTCCCGCCGCTGGCAGCAGCCCTGTTCGCCCTGGGCGCCGACCGCCGCTTCGGTGCGCACATCTTCGATCCGGAGAACGGCGGCGCCGTCCTCTGGCAGCACCTGTTCTGGTTCTTCGGCCACCCCGAGGTGTACATCATCGCCCTGCCGTTCTTCGGCATCGTCTCGGAGATCTTCCCGGTCTTCAGCCGCAAGCCGATCTTCGGTTACAAGGGCCTGGTCTACGCAACCATCGCCATCGCGGCGCTGTCCGTGACCGTGTGGGCGCACCACATGTACGTGACCGGCTCGGTCCTGCTGCCGTTCTTCTCCTTCATGACCATGCTGATCGCCGTACCGACCGGCGTGAAGTTCTTCAACTGGATCGGCACCATGTGGCGGGGTTCGATCACCTTTGAGACGCCCATGCTGTGGAGCATCGGCTTCCTGGCGACGTTCCTCTTCGGCGGCCTGACCGGCATCATCCTGGCTTCACCGCCGCTGGACTTCCACGTCTCGGACTCCTACTTCGTGGTGGCGCACTTCCACTACGTGGTGTTTGGCACCGTGGTGTTCGCCATGTTCGCCGGCTTCTACTTCTGGTGGCCGAAGTGGACCGGCAAGATGCTCAACGAGCGCCTCGGCAAGATCCACTTCTGGCTCCTGTTCCTCGGATTCCACGGAACCTTCCTGATCCAGCACTGGCTCGGCGTCGAGGGCATGCCCCGCCGCTACGCTGACTACATGCCGCAGGACAACTTCACCTGGATGAACCAGTTCTCCACCATCTCCTCCTTCGTGCTCGGTGCCTCGCTGATCCCGTTCTTCTGGAACGTGTACATCACCTGGCGCAGCACCGAAAAGGTCGAGGTGGACGATCCCTGGGGCTTCGGCGCCTCGCTGGAGTGGGCCACGTCCTGCCCGCCCCCGCGCCACAACTTCACGTCGCTGCCGCGCATCCGTTCCGAGCGTCCGGCCCTGGATCTCCACCACCCGGAGCTCGCCCAGTCACACACCGTTGAGTCACCGGCACCGGCAGCAGCCGTGCTCGGCAACGCCGACCAGAAGGACACCGCCAAGTGAAGATCGAATCATGGATTTTTGGAGCCGGAGTCTTCTTCTTCGTACCGGTCTCGGTGGTCTACGGATTCCTGACCAACTGGTCTGAATGGGTCGGCATCCTCGGCATCCTGCTTGTGGGCGGCCTTGCCGGCATGATCGGCGCTTACCTCGGCTTCACCGGCAAGCGCGTGGGAATGCGACCCGAAGACCGCAACGACGCCGAGATCCACGAGGGCGCCGGTGAGCAGGGCCACTTCAGCCCCTGGAGCTGGTGGCCGCTGGTCCTGGGCCTTTCCTGCGCGGCGGGCTTCCTCGGCCTGGCCGTCGGGTTCTGGATTGTGTACATCGCAGCAGGACTCGCGACCGTAGCCCTCGTCGGCTGGGTCTTCGAATACAGCCGCGGCGATCACGCCCACTAGCCTCAACTGCATTACGGATTAACGACGGCGGGCCCCACCAACTGGTGGGGCCCGCCGTCGTTTGCCCTATGTCCGCTTGTGCTTTGCCGGCAGGAGCGTTTGCGGGCGCGGGGTGCGGCGATGTGTGCCCGGGCCCCCGCGGCCCGCCGGAGCTGCCTAGGCGGCCGCGCCAGACTCCAACAGCACGGTCAGGCCTTCCAGTGCAGCTTCGGCTGATTCAACGCTGTAGCGGGCAGGCAGGGCCTCCGGGTCAACGGAGAGCTCCACTTCACAGCCATAGTAGAAATCGGCCGTCATCACCTCCAGCAGGGACCTGGCATCGACGGGCAGGATCCCGTCCTTGCCTATCCTGACCGGCAGTCCGGAGTCCGTGACAGCCCGAACAAAGATGGCAGCCGGCCGGGCGTGCAGGCCGATGGGTGATTGAACGATTGCCTTACGCACTGGCAACAGGACTCCTTTGTTCCGACGGGACTCGGCCGTCTTGACTGCATTCCTGAACAAGCGTAGCCGCGGCGTGGGCCGACCCAGAAACCATTGCAAGGGTGGTCTAGACCTGCCGCTTCGGTGCCCTACGCTTAAAGGCATGAAAGTTTATCTGGAGCATGGCCATGGCGGCCTCTGACGCAAGCAAGATGGTGGGGGAGATCGACCGTGCAAGCGGCGTCCCCATCTACGTTCAGCTCAGGGAACTTCTGCGCACCCACATTGCGGCTTCCTGCCCGCCGGGGTCATCGCTGCCCTCCGAAAGGGACCTCGCGGAAAGGTTCGGCCTGGCCCGCATGACAGTCCGGCAGGCCATCGACGCACTGGTAGGCGAGGAGGTCATTGAACGGGTGGTGGGCCTCGGAACGTTCGTCCGCAAGCCAAAACTCGACCTGCAGGTGAAGCTCACCTCGTACAGCGAGGAAATGCAGCGCCGCGGTATGGTCCCGGCAGCCAAGGTGCTCAGTTTCGAGCAGATCAGCGCCAGTGCGTTCCTCGCACGTGAACTGCAGCTCGACGAAGGCACGCCACTGGTGCGGTTCAGGCGGCTCCTGCTGGCAGACAATGAACCCATGAGCGTGGATGAGAACTTCATCCCTGCACACCGGGTTCCCGGGCTGCTCGACGGTGAACCGCCGACGTCCCTGTACAACGTCCTGAGCGAACGGTTCGGCCTGGTCATGGAATGGGGGGAGGACATGATCGAGGCCACCGCTGCCTCGCCGTCCACGGCCCGGCTGTTGAACGTGGACGTCGGTTCGCCGCTTCTCAAGATCCAGCGTCACGCCTTCGTTGCCCGTTCGATGGTGGACTACTCTGTGTCCTACTACCGTGCGGACCGCTACAAGTTGTGGGTTCCGCTGCAGCGTCCAGGCGTCAGGCCTACGCGTAATTACGCCTCCGGCTACCGAAACCAATAGGAAATGAAAGAGGCCCCGTCCTGTCGGACGGGGCCTCTTTCATTGCTGCCGTAGGGCTCGAACTAGTGGCTGAGGGTCTTCTGAGCCTCGGCCGATTCGACCGCTTCATGCTGGCCGTGGTGGCCATGGGCCGCCTCGAGTTCGGCCGGCGAAGCGGGTGCAACGCGGTCCTCGAAGAACCAGCGGGACAGTGCCGCGCGGCGCTTTTCCTTACGCGTCACAATGCCGTGCTCGTTGGGAACTGCAGGCAGCGGTACCGGCGACTCAAAGCCCACCAGCTTGTAGCGCTTGTAGTCGTCCAGCGGTGCGTGGACCTCGATGAACTCACCGTGCGGCAGGCGCACGATGCGGCCGGTTTCGCGGCCGTGCAGGGCAATTTCGCGGTCCTTGCGCTGCAGGGCGAGGGCCACACGCTTGGTCACAACGAACGCGATGACCGGGCCGATGAAGAACAGCGCCCGCAGCCAGTACGTCACGTCGTTCAGTGATACGTGGAAGTGCGTTGCAATGAGGTCGGAGCTGGCAGCAGCCCACATCACGCAGTAGAACGTGAAGCCGGCCATGCCGATGGCGGTACGGGTGGGAGCGTTGCGCGGGCGGTCCAGGACGTGGTGCTCGCGGTCGTCCTTGGTGATCCAGCGTTCGATCCACGGGTACATAAACAGCACGGTGAACACGAGGCCGGCAGGTACCAGGGCGGGAAGCAGCACGTTCAGAGTCAGAACCTGGCCGAAGATGACGTACTCGAAGTGGAAGTCTCCGATGACACCCGGCATGAGGCGCAGCGCACCGTCAACCCAGCCGATGTACCAGTCAGGCTGCGTGCCCGCTGAAACCGGTGAGGGGTCGTAGGGGCCGTAGTTCCAGATCGGGTTGATGGTGAAGAACGCCGCCATAAGGGCGATGACACCGAACACGATGAAGAAGAATCCGCCGGCCTTGGCCGCGTAAACCGGGCCGAGGGGGTAGCCGACGACGTTGCCGTCGTTGCGTCCCGGGCCGGGGTACTGGGTGTGCTTGTGCACGACCACCATAAAGAGGTGGATCACGATCATCAGCAGGATCAGTGCCGGCACCAGGAGGATGTGCAGCATGTAGAGGCGGCCGATGATCACGGTGCCCGGGAACTCGCCGCCGAAGAGGAAGAACGAGATGTAGGTACCGATGACGGGGATCGACTTGATGACGCCGTCGATGATGCGCAGGCCGTTGCCGGAGAGCAGGTCATCGGGGAGTGAGTAGCCGGTGAAGCCTGCGGCCATGGAGAGGATGAGCAGTACACCGCCCACCACCCAGTTCAGCTCGCGGGGCTTGCGGAATGCGCCGGTGAAGAACACACGCAGCATGTGCACGGAGACCGAAGCGACGAAGAGCAGCGCGGCCCAGTGATGCACCTGGCGCATGAACAGACCGCCGCGGACGTCAAAGGAGATGTCCAGCGAGGAGCTGTAAGCGACGGACATTTCGACGTTCTTGAGCGGCGTGTAGGAGCCGTCGTAGTGCGTCTCCGCCATGGACGGATCAAAGAAGAACGTCAGGAACGTGCCCGAGAGCAGCAGGATGACGAAGGAGTACAGGGCAACTTCGCCGAACATGAAGGACCAGTGATCCGGGAAGACCTTCCGGCCGAACTCGCGGAGCATGCCGGAACCGCCAACACGCTGGTCAACGAAGTCGGTAATGCGGCCGCCTTTGGTTTTGGCGACGAAGGCGGGGGCATTAGCTGTTGAATGTGCGCTCATGCTCATCACGCTCCCAGTAACTCGGTCCTACGGGTTCTTTGAAGTCGCTGGTAGCGACCAGGTAGCCCTCGGCGTCAACTGCGATGGGCAGCTGGGGGAGAGGCCGGCTGGCCGGGCCAAAGATAACCTTGCATTCCTGGGTCAGGTCAAAGGTCGACTGGTGGCACGGGCACAGCAGGTGGTGGGTCTGCTGCTCGTACAGGGCAACAGGGCAACCAACGTGGGTGCAGATCTTGGAGTAGGCAACGATGCCGTTGTAGCTCCAGTCCTCGCGGCCCGCGGAGGGCTTGAGGGACTCGGGGTTCAGGCGCATGAGCAGGACGACGGCCTTGGCCTTTTCGTTCAGCTTGCCTTCGTGGAGTTCGTTCAGGCCTTCCGGAATCACGTGGAAAGCCGAACCGATGGTCACGTCCGAAGCCTTGATGGGCGTGCCATCGGGGTCGCGGGTGAGGCGCTTGAGCTTGCCCTCCTGCGGGGCCCACATGGTGTGGGCCAGCTTGTCGTCCGGGCGGGGACCGAGGTCACCGAAGACGGCCAGGGCCGGCAGGGGTGCCAGGGCGACGGCGCCGAGAAGGGTATTGCGGATCAGCGGCCGGCGCTTGATGCCGGTTTCCTCGACAATGTCGTCAACGATGCGGACTGCCGCCTGGCGGTCGTCCTCGGTGCGGACGGCGTGGCGCTCTTCCGAAACTTCGTGGTCCGGCATCAGGGCCTTGGCCCAGTGGACGATGCCGGTGCCGATGCCGAGCATGGCAAAGGCGGTGCCGATGCCCAGCAGTGCATTCTGCAGCCGGATGGTGGCGATCGTGGAGTCAGGTCCAAGATCGATGGCGAAGTACGCCACCAGGAAGATCACGGTGCCCACAACGGAGCTGCCGAACAGAACGGCTACCTGCCGTTCTGCGCGCTTTGCGGCCTTCGGGTCCGTGTCAGCCAGGCGCAAACGATGCGGGGGAATTCCAGGATCCTGGAACTTCTCCACCTCATTCTGACCAGCCGTAGCTACGGTGCCCGAGTGGTTCGGACTGCCGTCACTATGGTTGCCCATAATTCGCCTCATCCTTCTCTCGTCCCGGCCAGTGCCGGGTTAGTTTTCAATTCCATACTGCTGACTCGTCAGCAGGAGTTCTTACAGTTGCGGACGGTGCTAGGACGTCCGGGAGGTGAGCCAAATCGTGAAGGCGATAATGACGCCCAGGCCGGCGATCCAGACAAACAGGCCTTCGGAGACCGGGCCCAGTGCGCCGAGATCGGCTCCACCGGGTGATCCGTTGGCTTCGATCTGCTTCAGGAAGGTGATGATGTCGCGCTTGCCTTCGGGGGAGACGTTGGCGTCGCTGAAGACGGGCATGTTCTGCGGTCCGGTGACCATGGCTTCGTAGATGTGCTTTTCAGAGACATCCGCGAGGGCCGGAGCGAACTTGCCCCGCGTCAGTGCGCCGCCGGCTGCTGCTGCGTTGTGGCACATGGCGCAGTTCACGCGGAAGAGCTCGCCGCCTTCTGCGGCGTTGCCCTGGGCGTCCAGAAGGTGCTCTTCGGGGAGGGACGGGCCGGGCCCGAGCGAAGCGACGTAAGCGGACAGCTGGTGGGTCTGTTCGTCGTTGAACTGAGCGGGCTTCTTGTAAGCCTGCGGGCCATTCATCTGCATGGGCATGCGCCCGGTGCCTACCTGGAAGTCAACGGCGGCAGCACCGACGCCTACAAGTGAGGGTCCGTCCTGGGTTCCGCTCGCGCCCATGCCGTGGCAGGTGGCGCAGTTGGCGGCGAAAAGCTTCTCGCCCTCTTCAGTGTCGTTCGCACTGAAGCTGGTGGTGGAAGCCTTTGCCTCGTTGACGGTGGTGGCAACGGCGTACAGCCCACCAGTGAGGAGGAGGCCCATCAGCAACAGCGCAATGGCTGCCAGTGGGTGACGTCGCTTCTGCGAGAGTGCCTTCACGTGGTGGTTCCTTTTTTCGATCGTGCGTCGGCTCCGGGAGCCGCTTCTTGAAATTCTGCCTCTTGTAGAAAAAGAGTCAAGTCAGGGCTACCTGAGGACGTAGATGACCAGGAAGAGGCCGATCCACACGACGTCGACGAAGTGCCAGTAGTAAGAGGTGACAATCGCGGACGTGGCTTCGAAGTGACCAAACTTCTTGGCGGCGAACGAACGGCCGATGATGAAGAGGAAGGCGATCAGGCCGCCGATGACGTGCAGGCCGTGGAAGCCGGTGGTCATGTAGAAGGCCGAGCCGTACGCGTTCGACGACAGCGACACATGCTCCGAAACGAGCATGGCGTATTCAGTTGCCTGGCCGGCAACGAAGAAGGCACCCATGACGAACGTCAGGGTGAACCATTCGTTCATCCCCCAACGCGTAAAGGCAAGGGGACCGCCGGTGCGGCGCGGCTGGAGCCGCTCAGCGGCGAAGACGCCCATCTGGCAAGTGAATGAACTTGCCACGAGGACGATCGTGTTTACGAGCGCAAAGGGGAAGTTGAGCTTTGCTGTCTCTTCGGCCCACATCTGTCCGGAAGTCGAACGGAGTGTGAAGTACATGGCGAAGAGACCGGCGAAGAACATCAACTCACTGGACAGCCACACAACGGTTCCTACGGAAACCATATTCGGGCGGTTCAGCGTCGGGTGCGCCGGGGTACTGGGGGCATGGGTCGCAGATGTCACATAGACATTATGTCTGTAAAAGTTCGTCCTGCCCAATGCAAACCGCCTTTTGCGGGGACTTTTTCTACAAAGACGCGAAATCGCGCGGAAAAGTTCCCGAGCCGGTTCATATTGGTCATCGGGGCGGGTGCCTCGATAGCATCAGGAGGTGACTTCACAGGCATCAGCACAGCCGGCCGGCAACACCTGGCCGCGGCTCATCTCCGCTCTGATCAACGGCTCGGACCTTACGGCTGACAACACGGAGTGGGCGATGGACACGATTATGTCCGGTGAAGCCACGCCCGCCCAGATCGCCGGATTCCTTGTAGCGCTGCGTGCCAAGGGCGAGACGGTGGATGAGATTGCGGGCCTTGTCGAGGCGATGCTGGCGCACGCAAACCCCATCGACATCGGCGGGGAGAAGCTGGACATTGTGGGCACCGGGGGTGACCAGCTCAACACGGTCAACATCTCCACCATGGCGGCGCTCGTCTGTGCGGGAGCCGGCGCTAAGGTGGTCAAGCACGGCAACCGCGCCTCGTCGTCTTCATCGGGCTCAGCGGACGTCCTGGAGGCCCTGGGGGTCCGGCTGGATCTCACTATCGATCGCGTGGCCCGTAACGCCGAAGAGGCCGGAATCACCTTCTGCTTCGCGCAGGTATTCCACCCGTCCTTCCGGCACACCGCCGTGCCTCGCCGGGAACTTGCCATCCCTACGGCGTTCAACTTCCTTGGCCCGCTGACCAACCCGGCCCGCGTGCAGGCGTCCGCAGTTGGTGTGGCCAACGCACGGATGGCGCCGCTGGTTGCCGGAGTACTGGCCAAGCGTGGAAGCCGCGGACTGGTCTTCAGGGGAAGCGACGGACTGGACGAGCTGACCACCACCGGGCCATCCACCGTCTGGGAGATCAGGGACGGCGAAGTAAGGGAACAGAGCTTTGACCCGCAGGCGCTGGGCATTCGTCCGGCAACAGTGGAGGAACTTCGCGGCGGGGACGCCGCAGCCAATGCCGCCGTCGTCCGTGATGTCCTGGCCGGCAGCCCGGGACCGGCGCGGGACGCCGTCCTGCTGAACGCCGCTGCGGGATTGGTGGCGTTCGATGTCCGGGCCGAGGGTCCGTTGACGGACCGCATGGCAGCTGCGCTGAAACGCGCCGAAGAGGCCATTGACTCCGGCGCCGCAGCGGCCGTGCTGGAAAAATGGGTGGCTCTGACCCAGGGCTAGGCCACTCGGGCCGGGCTTACTGTTCGAAGCCGAGGGCGAAGGCCGCATCCAGGTCGTGCTGGGAGTAGGCACGGAATGCGATGTGCGTGGTGGTGTGCACAACAGCAGGGACCTTGGACAGCTTGTCCGCGATGACGTCCGCGAGTTCGTCGTGCTTCGCCACCCGCGCAACGGCGATCAGGTCCCATTCCCCGGTCACCGAGTAAACCTCGCTGATGCCAGGAATCGCCGAAATTTCCTCTGCCGTCTCCGGTATGCGCGAGGCGTCTGTCTTGATCAGGACGAATGCGGTGATCACTCTTGACCTTTCGGATCGGGTGCGCCGTTGCGGAAAACGCAGGCGTTGCTGTGTGTTGCCAGCCTAGTACATCAGGGATGCTTCAGCGGCGCTGCCGGCGCCCCGCCAGCCGCCGGAATCCGGCGACGATGAGCCGGTAGCCCAGGAGGAAAACACCCAGGCTGAGCAACGCCACGATGATGAACGGCAGGACAACCGTCTGGCCGGTCGCGGCCCGGAGCGCCATGCCCAGAGCTACGGCTCCAATCCACACGCAGACGCCTGCAGGCCAGACGCGCAACGGCGCCCGCCAGACGCGCAACCCAAGCCAGGCTATGGCCGCACCCGCCAGGAACGGCCAGGCCGTCAGGAGTACGCCGGCAATCACATCCCCGCGCTGGTGGGCGTCCCGGCCGATGGCGGCGAAAACCAGGATCAGCGCTGCATCGGCGAGGGCGGCAATGGCCACGGAGCTCCTGGCGGCTGCGCGGACGGGGGCGGTATCGGTGCGTGAAGGCATGCCTCCAGAGTAGTCAAGGATTTTCGCTGTCACGATCTGACCACGCAGCCTGCTGCCACCATCCGACGCGGTTTCCGGCGACCGCCGTACACTGTGACCGGAGCCGTTTCCCGGCGCTTCGTGTTCCGCCGCCACATCCCGGAGGGCAGCATGAGACTTGTCCAGATTGCGCAACATGCCAGCGACCTTCAGCGGGCGGCAGTGTTCTATGCCGCCCTGCTCGGCGCCGAAGCCAGGGCTGTGTTCGACCCGCCCGGACTCCTGTTCTTCGACCTCGACGGCGTGCGGCTGCTGCTCGAGTCCGGGGCGCCGTCATCCCTGGTCTACCTCGCGGTTCCCGACGTCAGGGAGTCCGTGGCCGAGCTCCGGGGCAGGGGAGTGGAGATCGTGGCCGAACCGCAGGTCATCTTCAGCCACGCAAATGACCGCCTGGGCCCGGCCGGGACAGACGAATGGATGGCATTCATCCGTGACAGCGAGGGCAACACCGTGGGTTTGGTCAGCCAGTTGCCGCAATAGCTGTCAGGCTTTGCTTGCCGCAATCTTCGCGGCAAAGGCCACAAGTACGACGCCGGCAATGCGGTCCGTTGATTTGCCCACCGCCGGGGACTGCAGCCACCGCCGAGCGTAGTGGGTGGCTGCAATGATGCCCGCGAACCAGAGCATGCCTTCCACGTTGTGCACCAGGGGCAGCAGGACCCCCATCAGGAGGGGCGGGACGTCCTGCGGCAGGAACTGGGGGATCATGGCCATGTAGAAGACGCCCACTTTGGGGTTCAGCAGGCTCGTGGTCACGCCCGTCAGGTAGGGCGCCCCTGCATTGCCGGTTGCTTGCGGCAGTTCCGTGGGCGCCGCAGGTCTGTTCCTGAAAGTCCTGATGAGCATCGAGATGCCGAGCCATGCCATGTAGCAGGCGCCGGCAATCTTCAGCACCGTGAAGGCCGTCTCTGAAGTAGCCAGGAGCGCGGACGCACCCAGCGCGGCGGCAACGCCCCAAGCCACCGTGCCGGTGCAGATTCCCGCCGCCGTTGCAAAAGCAGGACCGCGGCCCCGGCTGATCGCCGTGCGGAGAACCAGCACGGTGTCGAGCCCGGGAATTATGGTCAGCAGGGCAGCGACCACGGCGAACTGGAGGAGGGCTTCAGGAACGGACATACTCGATGATAACCAGACCCGGTTGCCGGTCCGGCCGGACTGCAGCCGCGGCGTATCGCAGGATGCTGCGGCCGTGGCATTGTGCCGGGAATCACGCGCGGCTAGGCTCGCAAGCGCAACCGAAGGACCGCCGTCGGGAATCCTTTCCGGCGCAGCCAGTGAGACGAGGGATCAACGTGAGTCAAAAGATCACCACCTGCCTGTGGTTCGACACCCAGGCCGAGGAAGCCGCGGACTTTTACGTCTCGGTTTTTGACGGGTCCAGAATTCTCAGCACGGCACGCTACGGCGACGACGGCCCCGGGCCTGCGGGACAGGTCATGACGGTTGAATTCGAGATTGAAGGCCGGGAGTTCCTGGCGCTCAACGGGGGACCGGCATTCACGTTCAGCGAGGCTGTTTCCTTCGTGATCGACTGCTCCTCGCAGGAAGAGGTGGACCGCTACTGGTCGGCGCTGACCGCGGGCGGCTCGGAGAGCCAGTGCGGCTGGCTGAAGGACAAGTTCGGGGTTTCGTGGCAGGTTGTGCCGTCGGTCCTCAGTCAACTGCTGGGAGGTCCGGATCCTGAGGGCGCGCAGCGGGCCATGGAGGCGATGCTGGGGATGCGGAAGCTTGAAATCGCCGAACTCCAGGCCGCCTACGACGGAGTCTGACCGCTCCTGGCCGGCCAAGGGAGCGGCCCCCGAGGGCACCGGTTGTTAGAGGGTTCCCAGTGGGCCCTTCATTTCCCTGCCGGCGCGCCGCTGGCCGCGTTGACGCTGGCGCGGGCGCAGCACTTTGGAGCTCGAGGTTGGACACCCAGGGACACCAGCCCCGAATTACATCAGCTCCTAGGTGTAGAGGCCCAGTACAGACATGACTGTGATGAGTAGCCCGAAGATTGCGATGGCATAGCCGATGGCGAGGGACGCCCGTGCGAGCTGGCTGCCTTGGCCGCCGTCGCGATTGATCTGGTTGAGGGCAACATGACCCGCTCCGACGGCGAAGACCGCCAGGACGCTGAACCCTCCGAAGATGAATCCGGCTACGGCAACCGCGGCACAAGCCAGGGACAGGATAGCCATACGGTTGTAACCGGCCGCCGCCGGTGAAGCTGCTGCTGACATCCTTTGAGTCCCCCACTCTTGATCGATTCGGCGAGTCTACTCCGCGTCAAGGGGTAGTGCTGGTGACAATTCAGCTTTTGGACTCGACCAGCCGGCGGCTGACGCCGGCCTGGCCGAAGACATCATCGAACTGCGGCTGCTCACAGCCGGTGAAAAGACCGGCCCCATTGACACCGCTCACGCCCAGGAACACCACAACTTCTAACCCGCCGCAGCAAGGGCGCTGACCTTCGCCCGATTCCTCTTCCTCGATCCCCGAGCCAGGGTGGCCTATCGCGAGTGGAACGATTCGTCGGAGCAAATTGTCGCCTTGCTCCGCGCTGAATCAGGGCGCATCCCGTCGCGGGCAAGAAGCTATTCCACCACCCCGATGTGGGCGCCCTGGATCTCAGTTACGAGGCCATGCAGTTGCGTCTGGGCTCGACCCGCGCCCCTGTCCATGTACCCGCTCAGATTGGTCAACGGCGCACCCGATAGCGCAGGTGAAGTACCCGGTTGCCCTGAATCACCACGTCGGGATCCTCCAACAGGTGCTGTGCGTGGACCGACCCGAAGTAGCGCTTGCCGGACCCGAACACGACGGGTACGACGTCCATCCGCACCTCGTCGACCAGGCCCGCGGCAAGCATCTGGCCACCGACGTCGCCAGCGGCGACCTCGACGATGCGGTCACCCGCAAGCTCCTGCGCCTTGGCCATGGCTGCCTCGACGCCGTCGATGAAGTGAAACGGCGCCTCGGGGTCCCAGCCCTCGGGCTGCGGGCGGTGCGTCACGACGACCACGTGGTCGATCCCGCTCGGAGGCTTCCCGTCCCAGCCGTCGGTCAGGTCGAAGACGTGGCGGCCGGCGATTGTCGTCCCGATCTGGTCCCAGTACGGCCGGGTGTAGTCGTAGGACGTCTGCGACACCTTCAACTCGCCGCTCTCGTCCAACGGCACGTCACCGCTGGACAACCAGTCGAACAGCGGTCCCGGCTGGTCGTGCTCATCTGCGATGAAGCCGTCCACCGACACCGAGCTGTACATGACCACCTTGCCCACGGGGCTCTCCTTGCTTTGGGGTGCCTCCAAATTAGCGTGTCGTGAGCTGTCGCTCTTGTAAGAAATCATCGGCCGGTAGCGGCCAGCTGTCCAGAGCGAGGTCGCCCCAGTCGATCGGACCGGCGAACTTGATCGCGTCACTTGTTTTGGTACCGAGCCAGACGGCCCACCGGTGTGAGAGCAAATCCTATCTGGACGCAGATATCAGCTCTGCAATGTCGCGGTTTCGCGGTTCTTTTCTTCTGTTTTCCCGACCGGGGCGGGGGTCTCTGGAGTCGTATCAAGTGATTTGGTCAGGTTGCTGCCGTCCACGTCGAGGTCGGGCAGAACACGCTGGAGCCATCGGGGCAGCCAGTACGCTCTGTTGCCGAGCAGGGACATGAGGGCAGGGACCAGGGTCATCCGGATCAGGAACGCGTCCGCGAATACTCCAACGGCAAGGGCGAAGCCGATGGACTTGACCACGGGCTCGGTTGCCGTGATGAACCCGGCGAAAACGCCAACCATGATCAGGGCCGCGGCAGTGACCACCCGCGCCCCATGGCGAACGCCGTGCGCCCGTCAGCTGAAACCGTGCGGGAAACGAAGGGATCTGCCACCGCCCTGACATTAGGAAGCTCTGAGAGGTTCTTCACGGCTGTCTGGACTGCCTCCTTCGCTGACGGTGTGGCCAAGGTGGTGCCGTCGGCGGCGGCAAATACCACCCTTGCTATAGCCGAGTCCGCGTTGGCCCCCGTCCGCGAAGACAGCAAGTCCAACGCACGCTGCGACTCAGTACCCGGAATCGAAACTGAATTGGACACAGGGCCGGACAACGTTGCGGCTCCGACACCGAGTCCGGCGAGAACCATGGCCCACAGGATGAGGACCAGGCCCCACCAGGCCGGGCGGCTTTCGGCCCCTGCGGCCTTTTCCACCGCGGCCGGCGCTCTCCCGGCATGCGGATTCGCGGCCCTGACTGCAGCGAGCTGGGCAGTCGGTTTCGAGGAAGCCGATGCCGGTGCGGGGCGCAGCTGGTTTGGATCCTCGACGCTTGTATTTCTCATCCTCGCCTGGAGTGCCGGCACGATCGCTCTCGTTGCACCGGTCAGCTCGATGACGGAGAAACGTCGCTCCCTGCCCCTCCGCCTGGTGCAAAGTATTGTCCTGGCAGTACCTGTCGCGCTGATCCTCGGCGCTCTGACACTGATGGCACCGATGCTCGGCACACTTGGTGCTGCCGTCCTGCTTGTCGTAGCGCTGCGGCTCGGCAGACCCAAGCGCCCGTCAGCAATGCGTCAGACTGTTCGGGCAACGGTGCAGCCGTCCCCGCCGACACGGGCGCCGGTTTGGAGCCGGTGGAGGGGCGCCGCAGCCGGCGCAGCGTCGCTAGTGACCTTGATAGTGGGACTTGGCTGCGCAGTGTTTGCCCTTACCGGGAGCAATTGGGCACCAATGATCACTGATTCCACCCACGCCATGAACCTTGGTTTAGCTGGCGGTGCACTGGCCGCCATCCCTGTGTCCCTCGCAGGCGCGATGGTCCTTACGCCGCGGTTTGGCAGCGTCATGCGCTGGTCGGCCCTCCTTTGTTGCGCAAGTCTGATCGTGGTTGCGATCGCGCAGCTTCTCGGGGCCGGGAATCCCACGCAGTGGCCGCTGATCCTTGCTGCAGCAACGCTGATGGGCTTCGCGGTGGCGCTACCTTTCGTCTCGTCCTCGGAGCGCGCCGGTGCGCATTGGCGTGACGGCGGTGCTCGGTCTCGCCGGTTCCATTATCGGACTGAATTTGGTGATGATGGCCGCCTTCATCGCACCCCTTGCAGCCGCGGCACTCCTCGTGTGGTCAATGATCGGCCTGTCCGCGCAGAGAAAGGTCAGTTCCGGGACCGTTTAGGCACTGAGGCTGCCGGGCGGTGCTGGATGCCTGATCGATGTAGGTAGAGTCGACCTGGAACTGGCAGATGGAATTCCGCACCAGCCAATTGGGGGCAACAATCAAAAGATATAAGGCAGCCGCGATTTTGTTGATTATCCAAGGCGGGCTCATGGAACTGGGAGTTTGTCTGGCGTTGATTCCGTTGTTGGCCCTAGGAATTGAACAGGATCGCGCCGCAACCCACTTTTCTTTCATCGTGCCGTATCTGCAGGAAAACCTGTATCTGATGATGTTGATGAGCGGTGTGTTCGGCGTGATCCGGCTTATTGGCGCTATCGGGCTCCTGAAGAACAGGATGTGGGGATTCGCGCTGACCATCATCAACTGTTCGGTCACCATGGCACTCATGATTTTCATGCTTCCGGCAGGGCTTGTGGACGGTGTCCTGTCCTGCACCGCATTGGTGCTTGTTCTGACTGGGTACTTCGGTAAGCAAGAGATCAGTGGCCAACAGCAGCAACGAGGACTCGACGGGCACTTGGTCAGTTGAGACGTGAGCATCACCAGCAAGGGTCGGCTCCATGTTGGCCTGCTCACCGTTGACGGGTGGGTCCCTTCTGGCTCCGGCTTCATGCAAGAGGCGCCGCGTGCTCGATGGGACATCTCAAAGGACGGCAAACATCACAAGGAGCTGCCACGGTGAGTTCTCAGCTGTCAACGACGGACATCGGCATGCCGCCCCCGCGCACGGAAGGGGCGATGCTGTCGAGCTGCCAGCCGTCTGCGGACGCCCGGAACGTTGCGATCTGCGGCAACGAGTAGCCCGACGGGACGTTGCTCGGCCCATTCGCGGTCGAGGCGAGATATTCCTCGGTCAATTCCTTGAAGTGGACGCTCGCCTCCGAACCTGTCACTTCGATGGACTCCACCGTCACGGTCGTCGAAAAAGACGTGTACCAGAAACCGGCTGACTTGAATCCGGCCTTCGACAGGGCCACCACCCGGAGGTCCCGCTCACGCTTGGCCCGGTAGGCAGCCGTCGTCTGCCCATCGGCGAGGCGCGGGGCCGCGGGAGGATCGAGGACTGTGCCGTTGCGATCCTCGACAGCCGCCTGGACGATGGCCGCGAGCTGGGCCGACGACGGGCTGGGCGCCACTGCGGATGAGCCCGCCGTGAGGCGCCCCGTAGCCGGCTGGCACCCTGAAAGGGCCAACCCGAGCAGCGCCGCAACGACGGCTAAGGTGCGCCCGTTCTTCATCATGGTCTCCTTGCCGTACATGTCCTCACAGCGTGCCCTGCCGGCCCCAACCCGGTCAACGGGGTTCAGTGTCGTTCCGCTGCGCTACGAGATCGAGAAAAAGGCGGATTCGACCTTGCCGCAGGAACTGTTGGGCTCGTTCAGGCTCTCTGGGGCGCCTTGATGGCCTGCATGAGGCGGGCGGTAACTTCGACCAAGCTTCCGATGCCATCCACCTGCGCCAGGATTCCGCGTGCGGCGTACTTGGCCACAATTGTCTCGGTCTGTTCGTGGTACAGATCCAGTCGGTGGCGGATAACGGCCTCATGATCGTCGCTGCGGCCGGTTTCCTTGGCACGGCCCAACAGGCGTCCAACGAGTTCCTCGTCGCCGCCGGTCAGTTGCAAAACGACGTCGAGCCTCTGATCACGATCGGCCAGGATCTTATCCAAGTAATCGACCTGGGCCGAGGTCCGGGGGTACCCGTCCAGGAGGAAGCCGCTTTCGACGTCGTCCCCGCTGAGGCGGTCGCGTACCATCTCGTTGGTGACGCTGTCCGGCACGAAATCGCCGGCATCAATGTACTTCCTGGCCTCGACACCCACGGGCGTCCCGCCCTTGACGTTCGCCCGGAAGATGTCCCCGGTGGAAATCGCAACGACGCCGAGGCGCTCAGAGATCCGCTCCGCCTGGGTACCTTTGCCGGAACCCGGGGGTCCGATAATCAACATTCTGGTCATCAAAATGGCCCTTCATAGTGACGCTGCCTCAGCGGCGCGCAGATTTTCTTGACGGTTGAGGAAGCCGGGACCAAGGCAGCCCGGAAAGCGCTTTTCTAGAACGCGCGGAGGATGTCTTCGACGCGTTGTTTGGCGTCGCCGAAGAGCATTTGGGAGTTGTCGCGGAAGAACAGGGGTTCTGGACGCCGGCGTAGCCGGCGGCCATGGAGCGTTTGAACACGACGACGTTCTCGGCTTCCCAGACCCGCAGCACGGGCATTCCGGCGATGGGACTGGAGGGGTCCTCGGCCGCGGCGGGGTTGACGGTGTCATTGGCGCCGATGACGAGGACGACCGAGGTCGAGCCTAGGTCTTCGTTAATTTCGTCCATTTCGAGGACGATGTCGTAGGGGACTTTTGCCTCCGCGAGGAGCACGTTCATGTGCCCGGGAAGCCGTCCGGCGACGGGGTGGATGCCGAACCTGGCGCCGGTGATAATGAGCAGGTCGTTGTTCAGCAGGGATCCTGCGGCGGCGGCGGCCCAGTGGCATCGGCGGTGCCGTAGTAGGCAGACTTCCCGCCTAGTGCTAGGCCGGTGCCGACGCCGAGCCGTACCTCGTGCAGGATCCGTCCCGGCTGTTCCTCGGTTAGTGGGTCAACCACAACTCCTTGCCGCTCCGCAAGGGTCTGCAGCGTGCCCAGTGCCAGCGGTGCGTTGATGGGCATCACCATGAAGGAGGCCAGCAATGAGTCCCGGCCGAACAGTGCCATGAACCACGGTGCCCCGGCGGCAACGACCATCCGCTCGGGATGCTGCGGGTCCACGATGCGCAACGCGCCGATGTCAGCGTAACTGCGGTAAACGGTTCGCTCGAGGGACCTGTTGCCTATTCGGACGGGTGGGATACTGGCGTCCCAGGACTGCTGCCGCCGGGACTGCGGTGAGATGGTGTCCGAACCGGTGTGGAGGGGCGGTGGGGCCGGAGCGCCGGCGTCGGGCATCGGCTCCGCGGTCGCCCGGACGGTCCACTCCCCATGGGCCGGAATTACGGGGTGGAAGAGGAGGCCTTCCGCTCCTGCCTCACCGCCAGGTGCTCGAATGATGACGCCCTTCGTCACGTCCTGCCATGCGGCCTCCATTGTCACCGTGCCGTCCCCGCTCCGGCGGGTCTGTTCCCATTGCCGGTGAAACCGCCCGTCTTTGACCTCAAACAGATCTGCAAAGTCTGTGTCTACAAACAGCGCGACGTCGCAGGCGGCTGGCTGAAGGGAATGGTTGCGGATCGTGATGTCCTCGTGAATGCCCCTGCCGAGTTCCCGCTTGCGCTCCACCGTCAGCGGACTATCTGCCCGGCCATCGGTACGGACACCCCTCCCGACCTACATTCCCTGGTACGGCGCCGGCGTCCAGGCTCCCAAGGCCTCCATGGGCTGACCGTTGACGGTCAGGCACCAGCGAGACAGAATCCTGGTGTCCTCGTGGAAGACTCCGTGAGGGTGATACGGAAAGATATCTCCGTTCTGCAGCGATATACAGAACGACGATCCCTCCACCAGTGTCACGGCACCTTGCCCAACAGGACCCGCCGCGTTGTCTGCATTCCATCCGGCCATCGCTGGCTCCTTTGAAGCACACCGCCTGTCAAGTGATCTGAATCTACGCCGGTCACCGAACGCTTACCAGACGTTGTGCTCTGAGTAAGGAACTCGAAGCAAGGAAAGCGCCACGGGTGTTGAGCGCTATCGCGTGGCGCCAGGACGGTACTGTGAAGCGCATGGAGATGCGCCTTGAAGTTGTGCAGGTACCGGTAGCCGACGTCGACAGGGCGAAAGCGTTCTATGCCGGGAAACTGGGGTTCATTCTCGATCACGATGTGGAGCACATCCCCGGGATGAGGGTCGTGCAGCTGACCCCGCCCGGCTCCGCCGCATCCATCGTGATCGGAACGGGAATGACCGGCATGACCCCTGGCAGCCTCGAGGGGCTGCAGCTCGTTGTCGCTGACCTGGGGGCCGTGCGTGCAGAGCTCCTGCGCCGAGGGGCCGATATCAGTGAAATTCAGGACATGGGCGGAGTGCAGTTTGCTTACTTTGCTGACCCGGACGGCAACCGCTGGGTTATCCAGGGCGCAACACGCACTGACATCAGGGACGCACATCTGGACCGGCCATAGCTGCCCACAGCGACAAGCAGAGCGCTACGAGTACTGCGTGACGTGCAGGCTATTAATCGTTGCCGTTCCACCGCTGGCGTAGACAGCCAGGTCGCTACTACCGGGTGCCGGAAAGATCAGCTCCGTCATGGTCACCTGGCCTCCCTGGGCGAAGATCTCCACGGAGCAGTGGTCGACGTAGATGGTGAGCTCGTAGGACCCGTTCGCTGCCTGGAGAGGGGCACTGTCGATGGAGGCGAAAGCCTCGTGGAAATCGGTCTGCCCGGAGTTCCGGCGGTCGACAATCAGTGCGCCGTCAAGGTGTCTGATGCCGATGCGCGTTCCTTGGTCTCCGTCGCCGCGGACTATTAGTCCAAATTCCGTGGCGCTTCCGCAAGTCAGGGTAACGTCGATGCGCTGGACGGTGCCCGCTGCACCGTCCAGGATGTGGGTGCCGTCGGATATTTCGGTGTCCATAAGGCTGAACGTCCGTGCCAGGCCGGCAAGCGAAGCAAAATCTCCGGCTGCCTTTTGCACGAGCCGCGGATTTCCCCCGACGGTGTGGAGAGATATTTCGCGGGCCAGTGTCATGGGGCTGCGCCAGGGTGAGGTGGGGATGTGGTTGGCGTACTCCCAGTTGTTCATCCAGGCGATCATGAGCCGGCGGTTCTCGGGGGCGTCGCTGAAAGAGACTGCGGCGTAGTAGTCCCGGCCCCAGTCGAGCCATTGGTATTCGCCCAGCCGGTCCGGATCCTGGGGGCCTTCGGTGACAGTGGTGGCCGACGTGAAGGTGGTGCCGTCGAAGTCTCCGACGAAGTACTGCCCCGCCGAGCCGCTGTTCGGGCCGCCGGGGTTGAGATTGACGGTGAGGACCCACTTGAGGTTTCCCGGGTCGCCGTCGACCGGGAGGGTGAAGAGGTCAGGGCATTCCCAGACCCCGCCGGTGGCGTTGGCCGGGCCGAAGGTGCTCAGCAGTTCCCAGCTGCTTAGGTCGTAGGACTTGTAGAGCACAACCTGGAAGTCCGTGGCTTCGACGGCGACCATGACCCAGTAGCTGCCGGCAGCTCCGTCGTACCAAATGACCTTGGGGTCGCGGAACTCGGCTGACCCGCGGTTCAGCACGGGATTGGCGGTGTGTTTGGTCCAGGTGTAGCCGCCGTCCCGACTGTAGGCCAAGGATTGGGCCTGGATGCCGGGGTGCGCGGAGCCCTGCTTGAAAGCGCTGGTGTAGACGGCGACCAGGGCCGGTGCGGAGTCAGTGCCGAAGCCGCTGCTGTTGTCCCGGTCGAAGACGATGCTGCCGGAGAAGATATCTTCTTCTTCGTCGCAGGCGATGGCCACAGGATGCTCGGTCCAGGTGAGCAGGTCCGGGGAGGTAGCGTGTCCCCAGGACATGTTTCCCCAGACGTTGTCCAGGGGGTTGTTCTGGTAGTAGAGGTGGTAGACGCCATCATGGAAGATCAGGCCGTTGGGGTCATTGAGCCAGGTGTTACGTGCGGCGTAGTGGAGCGCTGGACGGAAGGTCTCGGCTGTCGTGGCGGTCGCGGCAGTCATGAAGGTGACATCTCGTTTCTATGCGGGTCTTGCGGAGAACCCGTGGGTGCGCGGGGTCCGTGGGGCCGGGCGGTCCGGTGCGCGATACGCACCGGCCCGCCGGCGGGTCAGGGCTAGGAGTTCTTCTGGTAGCGGTCGTAGGCCTGCTGGTAGACCTCGATCATTTTCTCGACGCCGATGTTCTTGAGCTGGGTGACGTAGCCGTCCCACTCCTGCTCGATTCCGCCGGAGACGATCCACTTGGCGAGGTTCTGCTTGACCAGTGACGTGGTGTCTGCCTGGATGCTGCTGATTTGCTGCAGTTCCTCGTTGGACAGGGCTACCGGGGGGTAGCCGTCGTTTCCGGCGAAGGGCTTGTAGATTTCGTTGACGGTCTTCTGGCGTTCGGCGGCGCGCGGTTCGGGGGCGACGACGGCTGTGAAGTTCTCGGCGGTGTTGGCCTTCGGACCGCCCGGGGCGACCTTCTGGCGGCGTTCGCCCTCGCTGGTTCCGGCGGCTGCAGGGATCTGGGTCAGCAGGCCGCTGGCGTCCTTCTGCAGCGTTTCACCGATCGGTCCCCAGTTGGCCTGGGCTGACTGGATGGGGTCGTAGAGGTTGTCTGCCCAGCGCATGGTGGCTGCCGGGTACTTGTTGTTCCGGGTGATGGCGAACGCACCGCGGGCGATCTCCTGGTTGTTGGACTGGCTGGCGATCCGTTTGCCGTCCACGCCTTCAAGGACCGGGACCAGGGCGTAGTTGCCGGCGCGGTCGGCGCCGACCATCTCGGGGACTTCCCACCACACGAATGAGCCAAGGTTTTCCGTGGCGGCTTTGCCCTTGGCCAGGTAGGCCTTGTCGTCCTGGGAGAAGGACTCGGGGTCGATCAGGCCCTCCTGGTACCACTGGTGCAGGGTCTGGATGGCCTTTTTGTAGCCGTCCTGGGTGGCTGTGAAGATGACTTTGTCGTCCTGGACGATCCGGTGGTCCATGTTGTCGGGCACTCCGCCGAGGGCTGCGATCAGGTCAACGATGTCCCCGCACCACGAGCCGGGCATGAAGCTCAGCGGGATTGTCTTTCCGGTCCCTGACGCGTCCTGGGTCTTGAACGCGAGCAGTGCGTCGTGGAACTCATCGACGGTCCTGGGCATCGGGATGTTGAGCTTCTTCAGCCAGGAAGTGTTGATGGCCAGTTCGTTGGGGAACTGGACCAGGCCGAGTTCTTCCACGGACGGCAGGGAGTAGATGTGCCCGTCCGAGGAGGTGATGGCTGCCTTGATGTCCGGACGTGCGGAGAGCAGCTTGGAGAGGTTGGGCGCGTTTTTCTCGATCAGGCCTTCGAGCGGGATGAGGGTGCCGCTGGCGGAGTAGGTGGCGATCTCGGCGTCGGTCAGGCCGGTGTTGAAAAAAGCGTCGGGCAAGTCACCGCTGGCGAGGATGAGGTTCTTCTTTTCCTGGAAGACCGTTTCGGGCAGGTTCTCCCAGTTGATGTGGATATTGGTGGTTTTTTCCCATTCCTTCACCACGGTCATGGTGTTGTAGTCCGGGGCCAGGGCGGCCTTGGTGCCCGAGAAGGTCAGGTCGAGTGGCTGGCTGACGATCGGGAAGCCGGTTTCCTGGAAGCCGAAGTCCGCGGAGGCGTCTTTGATTTCCGTGGTGCCGGAGCCGCCGCCGGAGCAGGCGGTGAACGTCAATGTTCCGGCCAGGACTGCCCCGAGGGCGGCGTATTTGCGGCTGAATGCCATGGTCATTCCTATTCTGAGGTGGGTTTGCGGCCGGCCGGGAGCGGTTGCCTTTGGCGGCCGATATGGGGGAGGAGCGTCTATTTGACGGCGCCGATCATGGCGCCCTTGGTGAAGTGCTTCTGCATGAATGGCAGGGCAATCATGAGTGGCAGGCTCGAGACGACGATCATGGCGTACTTGGTGAGCTCTGCGATCCTTTGCGCTGCCGCATAGGACTCGATGTCTCCGCCGGTGGTGCCGGTGGATGAGACGTCTGACTGGATGAGGATGTTGCGCAGGACGAGCTGCAGGGGGTACTTGGAGTCATCGTTGAGGAAGATCAGTGCGTCAAAGAACGAGTTCCAGTGGGCCACAACGTGGACCATGACCATGAGCATGATCAGGGGTTTGGAGAGGGGCAGCACCATTTTGAAGAAGAACTTGAAGTCGGTTGCCCCGTCCATCTGGGCGGCTTCCCGCAGTTCGTTCGGGATGGTGTGCTCAAAAAATGACCGGGCGATGATCAGGTTCCACACGCCCACTGCGCCGGGAAGGACCACGGCCCAGACGGTGTCCAGCATGCCCAGGTCACGCACCACCAGGTACTTGGTGATGAGCCCGCCGTCGAAGAACATCGTGATCACGAACAGGAGCATCAGGACTTTCCGGCCGGGCATGTCCTTGCGCGACAGCGCGTAGGCCCCGCAAAGGATGGTGCAGACGCTGATGGCTGTGCCGAGCACGGTGTAAACGACAGTGTTGCCCAGGCCATTCCAGATCCGGCTGTCGGCAAAGATCCGCTCATAGCCTTCGGTGGTGATCCCGGAAGGGAACAGCCAGACTTTGCCTTCGTAGACGGCGTTGGGGTCGCTGATCGAGGCGATGACAATGAAGTACAGCGGGTACACCACCGCCAGGATGGACAGCAGCAGGACAGCGGTTGCGGCGATGTTGAAGACACGGTCACCGTACCTGTCCCTGAGCGTCAGCCTCGGGCGGGGCAGGTGGGCCGGACTGACGGTCCGGGTGGGCTGGTCGTTAGTGCGGGGGTTGGTTGTCAATGACATGTCGGCATCACCACAGGGTCGCTTGGTTGGCCCGGCGTGCCACCGTGTTGAAGAAGAGGAGCAGCGCCAGGTTGAGGAGGGAATTGAACAGGCCGATGGCGGCCGAGTAGCTGAACTGCGCCTGCTGCAGTCCCGCGTGGTAGACGTAGGTCTGGATGATCTCCGAGGACGAGAGATTCAGCGGCGTCTGCATCAGCAGCGCCTTCTCGAAACCGACGTTGAGCAGGTTGCCGATGGCCAGGATGAACAGCACCGTCACCACGGGCATGATGCCCGGCAGGTCGATGTGCCGGATCCGCTGCAGCTTCGAGGCGCCGTCGACCTTGGCCGCGTCATGAAGCGCCGGGTCGATTCCGGCCAGGGCCGCCAGGTACACGATCATGGAGAACCCGGCGTTCTGCCAGACATCCGAGATCACATAGATGGGACGGAACCACTCCGCCGAACCCATGAAGAAGATCGGCTCGCCGCCGGCCAGCTGGATCGCGTTGTTCACCAGTCCGGATCTGGGGGACAGGACCACAAACATAATGCCCACCACCACGACGGTCGAGATGAAAGCGGGGGAGTAGAGCACTGTCTGGGTGAACTTCTTGAACTTTTCACTCTGCAGCTGGTTGACCAGCAACGCCAGGATGATGGGGATCGGGAACGCCACCAACAGGCCCAGGACCGCGATCCACAGGGTGTTCCCGAGGACCTGGCCGAACTGGTAGGAATTCACAAACCGGATGAAGTGGGTCAGACCCACCCACGGGCTGTCCGTGAACCCGTCCACGGGGTTGTAGTTCTTGAAGGCGATCTGTACGCCGTACATCGGCCAGTACTTGAAGACCAGGATGTACACGACGGCGGGGGCTAGTAATACGTATAACTGCCACGCCCGAGAAAATCTCTTTAGGCGGAGCCAAAGAGAAATTTTTCGCTGCGGCAACGGCGCCGCCGACGGACGCCCGCGTCGGGCCGGGATGGTGCGGCTCATGGCATCTCCTTAGGATGTGTCACTGACTTGCGTTCAACGAGAGGGCAGTCCATCAGCTCGACCCGGCCTTCGGGTTCCGCCTCCTGGAGGATCAGTTCAACCGCGCGCCGGCCCATGGCGACGAACGGCAAGTCGAGGGTGGTCAGACCCGGACGAAGGTGCGGGGCCAGGATGGCCTGGTTGTCGAAGCCCACGATGGATACATCCCCGGGGATTGACAGCCGCAGGTCAGACACCGCCTGGTAGGCACCCCAGGCTCCACGGTCGTTCCCGCAGAAAATGGCGGTAGGCGGCGTGGCGGAGGTCAGGAGCTCCATTGCATACCGGTAGCCGTCTTCTTCCCCGCCCCCGCCGAATCGGACCAGGTCCGGGTCCGATTCCAGCCCCGCCTCCTGAAGCGCCGCCAAGTAGCCTTCGTGGCGGCCGACGGCAGCCGGTAGCCCGCTCTCCAAAGTTTCGATATTGATGAAACCTATGCGGCTGTGGCCTGCGTCCAAGAGCCGGCGCGTAGCGGTGTAACCGCCCTTCACTTCATCGGGAGCGACGCTTGGCAGCCGGCCGGCGCGGTCCTGGGAGTTCAGCACCACTGACCGGACACCCTCCAAAGCTGCGGGGACCTCCAGTCGCCGGTGATACATGGCGGCATAGACGACGCCTGCAACCTTGTAGGACAGCATGGCGTCCAGGGATGCGGCCTCAAGTTCCTTGTCGCCGCCGGTGTTCACCGTGAGCAGGAGGAGTCCGTCCTCCCAGGCCCGCTGCTGCGCACCCTCAATGATGGCGCCGGCAAAAGGTGAGGTGGCCACCGAATCGCCGATGAACCCGATCATGCCGGCCACGCCTTCGCGGAGAACCTTGGCGTGGGCGTTGGTGCGGTAACCCAGCCGGATCACCGCATCACGGACGCGCTTCCGGGTATCCTCGGAGAAGCGCGACCCTGAGGCTGAATTCAGCACCAAAGACACTGTGGCCTGTGAGACGCCGGCAGCAGCGGCGACGTCGTGCATCGTCGGTCCTGACTTTGGCCGTGATCCAGCCATGGGCACCTCCTCGGGCCTTTTGCATGAGCGAGTTATTCGTATAACTGGGTCTACTGTAGCGGGCATCACATCAAGCGTCAACAGGGTCCCGGACTGGTCCGCCGTGGCCGCCTTGCGGCGGCGCGCTTCCGGCGTTCCGGCAGGTGGTGGAGGGCATTGCCGACCCGGGGTCGCCGGAAGGGCTGCATATTGACAATTGGGCTGGTTCTATCTACAAAGGATCAACCTGCGGATAGGAGTGAGCGGCGTGCCTAAAACCGGCAAGAACGATCATGCCCGCAAAGACGAGCTTCCCTCGACCCTGCAGCGTTCAGAGCAGAAAGCCCAGGACACTTTCGCCAAGACCTATGATTCCGCCCTCGAGTCCTACGACAACGACGAGAGTCGGGCTGCACGTACCGCTTACGCCGCGCTCAAGCACAGCTACGAGAAGGTGGGCGACCACTGGGAGCAGAAGGAGAAGCGCGGCCCCTCGGACAAACACGCGGAGGAGGGAGTTGATTCAACTCAACCCACCGCGGGAGGTGTGGATGCCAACGCGTCGAAGGAACATCTGTATCAGCTTGCGCAGGAATTGAACATCGACGGCCGTTCCAAAATGAACAAGGACGAGCTCGTCCAGGCCCTGCAGAAGGCCAACGACGCCGCAACCCGGAAGGCGCGAGAAAACTAACCGCGCGGCTGGAACAACGCCGCTCCGATGTACGTTCCACCTCTGTAGGGCACAACACCAGAAAAGAGAGCCAGCCCCGTGGCAACCGATTACGACGAAGTACGTTCCGACGTCAAGGAATCGCAGAACAGCTCGCTCGAAGAGCTGCAGTCCGCGAACGCCCCGGATGCCAGCAGCGTGGTCCGGGAGCTCGATGTAGCGGATGCGATGGATGACGCCATCATCCCCGGCGGAGAATTTGTCGCCGAGGAACTGGTTGTCCAGATCATCCCTCAGGCAGCCGACGAGTTCACCTGCTACTCCTGTTTCCTGGTCCGACACCGCTCGCAAATTGCCCGTGAAAAGAATGGCCACGCCTACTGCATCGAATGTGAAAGCTAAGGCAGGTTCTTTCCCACCGCAAGGAACCCTTTTCTGGAGTCCACGCCTTCCCTTGAACGTCTGATCGCTCCGGGCATAGCATGACCGGCACAGGCGTCGAAGGCACACCTGTGCACTGTGCGCCGGTCAGCTCGAGGAGACAGTTATGGGCGAGGCAACTGCAGAAGCGCCATCAGGGTCCCTGATGGTCGACCTGATCATATCCCTGGACGGATATGCCTCGGCCGAGGGATGGCCGGGCTGGTGGGGTTTGGAGGGGCCCGAATACCTGGCCTGGCTCAAACAGGAGGGGGAGAAGGGCTACACCTTCCTTCTCGGGGCGAACACATATCGACTGATGTCCAGCATGTCAGCGGAGGCCGCGGCCGAGGGCTCGGAATTTTCGGAGGATGAGGGGGCCAGCCTCACCGGCCTTGCCGCCGTGCCCAAGGTTGTCTTTTCCTCCACGCTGCAGGCGCCCCTGACCTGGCCGAATTCGGAGCTTGTGACCACGGACGCGGTGGAGGCCGTGGCGGAGATGAAACGGACCGGGACGGGGCCCTTGAGTACCCTCGGCAGCCTCAGCCTGTGCCGGTCGCTGCTGACCGCCGGGCTCGTGGACAGATTCCGGTTGGTCGTCTTCCCTGTGATCACGGGACGTACGGGGCGGGAGCGGATTTACGACGGCTATCCGGACGTCTCGCTCGAGATGGTGGCCAGCAGGACCTTCGACGGCCGGCTCCAGCTGCTCGAGTACGTCCCCACGGTGCTCAGCAGTCCGCCGGGCAGCGGTCCGACGTAAGTCAAACCAGTCGACCGTGGGTCCGGCCGTAAGCCTCGAATCAAAGGGCCGTCGGTGACCGGACGCCCCGGCGGTCAGCTTGCCTGCCAAGTGACCGGGAGGGCCTTCAGCCCGTAGACGATTGTGCTGTCCATCCGTTCGAGGCGCGATTCCGGCGGGAGGGTGAGCCCTGGCAGCCGCGACAGGATGGCCTCCAGCGCGATTCTTGTTTCGAGTCTTGCCAGCGGGGCGCCGAGGCAGAAGTGGATGCCGTGGCCGAACGCCAGATGCCGGATCTGGCCCCGGTCGATGTCGAACCGGGCCGGCTGCTGGAACTGCCGCTCGTCGCGGTTCGCAGAGCCGATCCAAGCCACCACCGGGGCGCCGGCCGGAATCTGAGTGGCAGCCAGGCTGGTGTCCGCCACGTTCACCCGATACATGGACTGAACAGGAGATCGATAGCGAAGCACTTCTTCGATTGCCTGGGGGAGCAGTGATGGCTCCTTCAGTAATCGGTCGATGGTGCCGGGCACTTCAGTAAAGCAAAGAACCGCGTTTCCTATCAGATTGGTGGTTGTTTCATTGCCGGCGACAAGCAGCAGGCTGCAGAAGCCCAACAGTTCGGCAACGCTCAGTTTCTGCCCGTCAATCTCGGCTGAGAGCAGGTTGCTGATCAGATCGTTGCCGGGCCGGGTCCGACGTTGTTCGATAAGGTCCAGGAAGTACTCGGTCATTTCCCGGTTGGTGACGTGGTGTTCCTCATTTGTTGTGCCGGCCCGCGTTTGGCTGACGATGACATCGGACCATTGCTTAAAGCGGTCACGGTCGTCAGAGGGGACGCCCATAAGTTCCGAGATCACGATGACGGGCAGCGGGTAGGCCAACTCCCGGATGAGGTCCGCTGTTCCGCGGGGAGCTATCCCCTCCAAAAGCTCCACCGCGAGCTGTGCGATGCGGGGAGCCAGCGCATCCACAGCCTTCGGCGTGAACGCCTGGGTCACCAGGGAGCGCAACTGCCGGTGCCGCGGCGGGTCGGCGGTGATCAGGCTCGACGCGAAGAGCTGACCTGTCTCGGATGGATCGTCCCCGCCCATCCGTGAGGAAAAGCTGGCATGTTCAGACAGCACGCGCTGCACATCGTCGTACCGGAAGACATGCCAGCTCCCCGATTGCTCGTCATGAAAGACGGGTGCGGCTTCGCGCATCTTCGCGTACTGGGGAAAGGGATCCAGCGGATGATCGCTGGCCGGGGCGAAGTCCATGGCTGGCCTCTCTGCTCGGCCCGGCGAGGTGTCGGCCTTGCCGAACTGCCGGGGCGTCGGGTGATGGACCGTGGGACCCTGATTTTATCCGCTGCCAGCCCGGGACGTTAGTGGGCAGGCACGTCCGTTTTCGCTTTTGTCGAACGAATTCCCGGTATGGCGGGAGTCGGTCCCCGGAGCGAACGATCGGTGGCACCTAGGATGAGAAACGTGACTCGATGGCCTGCGCCAACCAAAGTGCTCGATGCGGGCATCGCCTTCTCGTGAAGCTCTAACCTGGGATGTAGGAGGACGGGCTTCCCAGGCGGCGGAAGCTCAGTGCCCGCGGTGACCGCACTCTCATAATCAGCGTCCTGGATCGCTCTGTTCGGCCTCCTGCGTTGTTGGTGCTTCCTCCCTGGCTGCGAGGGCACGCACGATGGTCTGCAGTTCTGCACGGAGCAGGTCAGTATCGACCTCCGCGGTTGCCAGAACCGAGCGTTCCAAGTCGCGTGCCCCTTCGCGTGCAGAAGTGCCGGCGACGGTGATGGACACGACCTGGCTGCGGCGGTCGGATTGGCTGCGCTGGCGAATAACGTACCCGTGGGCCTCCAAACGCATGAGGGTTTTGCCGATGGTCTGGGCCTGCACCCTCACGATCTGTGCAAGGGAAGACTGGGTCATGGGGCCGTTGGCCGCCAGGACGTCCAAGGCGATCACCCCGGCATGGGTCAGCCCGATATCGTCCAGCTTCTCGTTCCAGGCGTGCTCGACGAGCCGCGCTGCAGTCGACAGCAGGCGGCCGGTGGGCCAGAGTCTGATATCAGGCATAGGCGCAGTATAGAACCTGTGGGGTCGGAATGGTTGTGCACCTTGACCGTCCAGCTGTGACCGGGCCTGATGCCTCCGACGGATGCCCTTGACCTTCCCGTTGCGTCAACCTTTAGAGTCGGCTTATCGGGCGGTGCCACGGAAGGAGGAACGCATGGACTGGTCAATCCAACATATTGCGCGGATCGCGGGCACCACGAGCCGGACCCTGCGGCACTATGACGACATCGGCCTGCTCAAGCCGAGCCGGATTGCCCATAACGGCTACCGGCATTACGACCAGGAGGCGCTGGTCCAGCTGCAGCGGATACTACTGCTCCGCGAACTGGGCCTCGCCCTGCCGGTGATCGCCGAAGTTGTGGGCAACGAGTCGGACGCCGCCAAGGCCCTGAGCAGTCACCTGAAGTGGCTTCGGCAGGAACAGGACAGACTGAACCGGCAGATCGCGTCGGTCCAGCGCACCCTCGAGGCAGTGAAAGGAGGTGGAGAAGTTATGGCAGAGAACATGTTCGACGGCTTTGACCACACGAAGTACAAGGAGGAAGTGGAGGAACGCTGGGGCAAGGATGCCTACGCCAGCAGCGACGCCTGGTGGCGTGGAATGGACGCCACGGAAAAGGCCGCCTGGAAGCAACGCTCGCAGCAGCTCGGAAGCGACTGGATTGCCGCGGCCGGCGCGGGCATCGCAGCCGACAGCGACGAGGCGCAAGATCTTGCGAGACGACAGGTGGAATGGCTTCGGGGTATCCCCGGGACCCCAGCCGCAGCGCCGGGCGGTGACGTGAAGGGTTACGTGATCGGCCTCGGTGAAATGTACGTCGCCGATCCTCGGTTCAGCGCAAACTATGGCGGCGAGTCCGGAGCCGGTTTCGTCCGGGACGCCCTGCGCATCTATGCGGAAGCGAACCTGTAGCTCCGCAACAATTGCGGAGAGATTCACCGTATTCAGGATCAGTGCGCTGTTGTGTGCGGGTGATGGCCCGCACACAACAGCCGGTCCTCGAGCGTTTTAGCCCAGGTGTCGTCCCGCAGGGGAATGGGGGAGCGCTCGGGCGGGGAGGGTCAGTACGTGTCGATTTCGACGTCCACGGACGATGCGCCCCGCAACGGCGCGATCTGCTCGGCCTCACCCTGTATTGACCTCTTGTTCCGGTCCGTCAGCGGGCCGAACGTCTTGATGGCGAAGGTCAGTCTACGGCCGGTCTTGCGGAGACGCCACGTGCCGGTGATTTTGCCGCCTGCGAGGACCGTGCCTGGTTCCCTGACCGCCTTCCAGACGTCCCGCTGGTATTTCTTGTCGACGATCGTCTCGTGGTCGCGCATCTGGGTATATGGGTCATGTGGCGGAAGCAGGCGCGCGCCTTTTGGCATCGAAGCCGACCGCAGGGCATCGAGATCCTCAGTGAGGAGCCAGGCCGTGCCGCCGAACTCGACCTGGGTCAGCTCGTCCGTGACCAAACTCCACCAAGGGTCAGTGTCACCGGGCTGGATCCCCAACCATGCGGCGAAGTCTGAGCGTGTGGACGGTCCGTAGCAGCGCAGGTAGCGGCGAAGCAGTTCGGCGCGCGCGACGTCCCGGTCGGTCTCCGGGATCGGATGGCCAAGCCACTCATCGACAAGGACGAACGGCGCTTTGTTTCCGGCGCGCGGCGCGAAGCAGACTACACGCCGCAACGTGAGGATGCGGACACAGAAATGTACGACGCCCTCACCGAGCGGTTGCCCGGGGGCATAGGGACCTTGTTCCTCCCAGATGACGCGTTGTCGCTTCGGCAGCCTGCGGGCAGTCCGAGTGGCGATCTCCGCACCGAGCTCGTTGATGGCGAGACTGCGCCCGGAAAGTACGTCGTGGATCTCAGCGGCGATCAGTTCGACCGCCTCGATCAGGCCCATGTCCAATTTGTCCAACGCAGGCTCCACGCCAGGTACGAGATGACGCTGCGCCTCCTCCGTCGGCGGAAGCACACCGGTGGTGAAGAGCGGCGCATCCGAGACCGGGAAGTAGAACGGCGAGCCGCGCATGCACCAGGTCTGCAGTAGGGTCTTTTCCTCGGCGACTGCATTGTCCACCTGTTCCTGCGTGAGGTTTCGCACCCTGGCATGCAAGGCCAGCAACGCCGACCCGGGCGGGCTGTTCTGGATCCCGCACCGACCGGCCGCGTCGAGCAGCCCGCCTTTGCCCAACCGTTCGGTGAGATGATGGGCGCCCAGACGAAAAGCCATGACGTCGCCCTTCGAAACCCTGTCATTCATGGCACATACTATCGCCGCCTGCCAGCCGTCCATCCTGACGTTCTCTGCGGTATCCGCGGCTCACCCGCTGACCTCACGGAGATCCTGCACGCTTAACATGATCCCGCGCATTTCGTTTGTGCTCAGAGGCGGAGTTCCATAAAAACGCTGTTCGGATCCAGGGAGTAGTCGCCGAAGGGCGGGCACTCGGTGAAGCCGTTCCGGACATACAGCCGCCGTGCGGGAGCGAAATACTCCTCCGTTCCCGTCTCCAGGTAGATGCGCCCGTAGTCTCGGCTTCGGGCTTCGTCCAGGATGTGCCTGAGCATCAGGGTGGCGACGCCGCGCCCCCGCGCATTTGCCGTGGTCCGCATGGACTTGATTTCGCCGTGCTTTGCGGCACCGTCCGGCGAATCGAGGACTTTCAGCGCCCCGCAGCCGAGGAGTTGGCCTTCCTCGCGGGCTGTCCAAAACGTGATCGACGGTACGGACAGCGCTGAATGGTCCAGCGCGTGCACACTTTCGGCCGGAGAGGTCGCAAACATGTCTGCCAGGTGCTCGCTCAGGAGCTGGTGGACGTCCCCACGTGCGGGGTCGTCGTGGTCAATCTGAATCATCGCCTCAAATTTACCGGCGCACCCGGCAAACCGGAAGTAGGGCGGCGCGCGCCGGAGACTTGAATCAATTTCCGCTGTACCCAGCTGCTGGACGTGAGCGCCAGCGCCCCGTCCAACCTCCTACTCAACTTGCTGTCGGCGCACCATCTCGGTGATCCAGGTGGGCGCAAATGGAGACGTGCAGTTCGGCGGAGTCGGGTAGTCCTTGAGCACTTCCAGGCGTTCACCGATGCCGATTGCCCGGGCGCGGTGCTCGGCATGCTCTATCCCGATCTGAGCCAGACAGTGGTTCATCGCCCACTGCAGCCGATCCGGGGCGGCTTTCATCTCTGCCTCGATGACATCGAGCAATCCTGCAAGGTCGAGGCCTGCGGGCTTCTTCGCTACGCGTTCGGTGGTCAGCGCCCAGCTGGCGCTTGCAACCACTGGATCCGGATCCGCGGACCAGACCTGACGCAGCTCTTCGGCGTGCAGGGTTTTCTTCACCACATAGTTCACGAGCCAGTCATGGACCTTGGGGGTTCGCGCCGCGCGCAGCATGGCGTCCAGCTCGTCTCGATCGAACGCTTTGGGGCGGCAGATGAGGATGGCCAGCAATCTTGCTGCGGTTTGATCCGTGTCCCAGAGCTTGCGTGCGAGATCCTGTTGCGTTTTCAACCGCTTCGCAACGGCGCGCAGTTTGCCGAGGTTCACGCCGTGATCGTCACCGTGCTTTTCGTTCACTTCGCGTGTTCTTGGGTCCTCGAGTGTAGCCAGTTCGGCCATCACCTCGGCCACAGTCGTCTCGGCCACCTCAGCCTCCTTTTCGCCACGTGTGGGATTCAGCGTAGTAGAAAAGTTCGGCGCTATTCGGCGGACGGACGCCGGCGCTGCCGTTTAGTCACTGACCGCTGCTGCTTTGTGGCGAGGCGCCTCCGGTCCGAGCCCCGGGTGGGCTTGGTCGGACGGCGATGAGCGGCTTCCGGCGCTAGACCCTCGGTGACAAGGTCGGCGAGTTTGCCCAGCGCGATCTCACGATTGCGGAGTTGAGAGCGACGTTCGGAAGCGGTCACGGTGATTACCCCGGCGATGAGACGTCGTCCGAGGCGGCTTGTCAGCATCATCCGCTGTCCGTCGGAGAGCGCCGCCGAATCCGCGACATTCCAGGAGAGTTCCACCCGGCTGTCCGAGGTGTTCACGTGCTGGCCGCCGGGTCCGGATGAACGCGAGAACCTCCAGCTGAGTTCCGACGTGGGAATGGTGAGCGCCGGCGACACCTCCAGATCCATTTCATAAGTGTTGCACGGATGCACTAACCGGCTGGTGCGTAATGCGTTGCGGAGGAACTCCTTGCCAAAGATACTAAGCATGCTTATGGTAGCGGTGTGTGTTTGGCCGGAACGCGAACAACCGGGCCAATACAGAGACCGACCCGGGAGGCGACGTGATCGCAGGGACGACGCTTGACGGCATGACGGAGCCGGTCCCGCCGCTGCGCCCGCCACGCCGAATCCAGTCAAGTGCGTCCAGGGACCAGCGTTCCCCGGACGCGACGTGCCGGGCACCGCCGTCGTTCGAGCAGTACAAGGACGAACCGCGCATACCGTAACCACCCCCGGGCGCCGATGAGGCGGCCCGTGCCGTGGGCTCCTGAGCCCAGCACAGCAGCAGATCGAACCGTGAGGAAACAACGATGTACCTGCACACCCAGCTTCTGATCAACGAAATCGCCGCCGATGAGCCGGATCCCGCGGCAGCCAATGCCCTGCAAGAGGGCCTGGGCGGGCAATTCGGCGAGATGCGCACCATGATGCAGTACCTGTTCCAGAGCATGAACTTCCGCGGGGACGCTGCCGCGAAGCCCTATAAGGACCTGCTCCAGGGCGTCGGCACCGAGGAGATCAGCCATGTCGAACTCATCGGAACCACCATCTCCCAGCTTCTGGACGGCTCCCCGCGGTATCAGGGCAAGAAGACCGACCCCGTGGACCAGCCCGGCGCCAAGGGGGCCACGCCGCTTAAGATCGCTCTGGACACCAGCAATATCCACCACTACCTCGTCGGTGCCCAGGGCGCCCTTCCCGTGGATGCTGCCGGCAATCCGTGGAGCGGGTCCTATGTTTACAACAGCGGCAACCTGGTCCTGGACCTCCTCTACAACCTCATGCTCGAATCCACCGGCCGGCTGCAGAAATGCCGAATCTACGAGATGACGGAAAACAAAACGGCCCGTTCTACGATCGCGTACCTCATCGTCCGGGACCAGGCGCATGAGAACGCCTTCGCCAAGGCCCTGGAAAGCCTCGGCGTGAATTGGGGCAAGGTGCTCCCGATTCCAAAGACCAACGCCGAGCAGTTCCCGGAAGTGAAGAAGTTGCTGGACACCGGCCTGCAAAGCATCCAATACACCTTCAGTGCCGACAACCTCAGTGAGGCGGGCAAGTTGTACCGCGGCGCCTCGCCATCGAATGACGGTACGGAACTGACTACCGATGTGATGCCCCAGGGCTTCCCGATGACCATCTCACCGGAACGACGCGAAGAGTTCGCGCCGGGGCTTGACCCGGAGCTGCTCGCACTTATTCAGGCCACCGCGGAAGTCGAACTCAAGGAGGCGAACAGTCCCAAGGAAGCGCACGCTCCCAAGCAGGCCAAGACTCCCAAGCAATCCAAGACGTAGCCGGCTCGAAAAGGAATGCAGGGGCACACGGCACCCTGGCAGGCTCCTGGTGGCGGCCCGTTTTCCGGACAGGAAAGGGGCCGCCAGCGGAGGCCTAAGGAGAGGAGGCCCTGATATGAGCGGAGCGATCCGGCGGGCGATCTGGTGGATCCAGGACTACGCCTATGCAGCCGGGTGGCAGGTCCGCGGCGCGGTGTCCCGCATCCCGGCCGATGCCTTCCACGGCGGTCACCGCAGTCCCATTGTGGTGATCCCGGGCGTGTACGAGAACTGGCAGTTCATGCTGCCCCTGATATCAGCCCTGCACCGCGCAGGGCATCCCGTCCACGTCGTGACCCTTTTGCAGAGAAACCGACTCGATGTGGCCGTCGCCGCGAGGCTCGTGGCTGACCACATCGCCACTGCCCGGCTGAGCGACGCCGTGATCGTCGCCCACAGCAAGGGCGGCCTCATCGGCAAATACATCATGCTCGCCCTTGACCCGGACGAGCGCATTGATCGGATGATCGCTGTGTGCACGCCCTTCTCCGGATCGCGCTACGCCCGCTACCTGCTCATCCCCAGCCTCCGCGTCTTCTCACCCCGCAACGCTCTGACGCTGCAAATGGCCCGGGAAGAAGGCGTCAATCACCGGATCACATCCGTCTACGGCGTCTATGATCCGCATATCCCCGAAGGCAGCATCCTTCCCGGAGCCACGAACATCCGGCTCCAGGCAGCCGGACACTTCCGGATCCTCGGCGACGATGAGACCGCCCGGACCATTCTGGAGCAGGTGCAAACGGAGTTACCCCGGCAGTCCTACCCCAGGCCGGAAGCTGCCGAAGCAACTGATCGTGCGCCCTCGGACTGAGTGACCGCCCCGGCGGACGCAGCTCCCCGCAAGCTGACGGGAGGCTACGCCGATGGCAATACCGGCACGGTCACAGGGTGGCTATGAGTCCGGCCGTCTGTTCAAGGGCCCCAGGAACCAAAGAGTAATAAGCCCACGTTCCGCGCTTTTCCCGGTGCAGCAGGCCTGCATCGACCAGGATCTTCAGGTGGTGGGAGACGGTGGGCTGGCCCAGGTCCAGCGGACCGGTCAGGTCGCAGACGCAGGATTCACCGGAGGCCTCTGCCTTAACAATGGAGAGCAGCCGCAGCCGGTTCGGATCGGCCAGAGCCTTGAAGACGAGGGCCTTCTGCTTCGCCTCCTCAGCGCCCAACGCAGGCGCACCTGCCGGGGCGCAGCAGGATTCAACCTTGACCGGCTCGAGTACGGGCAGCAAGTTCATGTACCCATTATGCCGCAACATTGATAATCATCAATGTATGAGCTGCGAGGTTTCGGGCCGTGGGCGACCGGCCCAAACCTATGGCCCTGGGCTGGTCGCTTCGGAACTGTGCGGGAGGACGACGTCATCGGCGGCGCGGTCCGCTGAGGGAAACAGGACGAGTAGGATCCCAAGGCCAACTGCAGCGCCGATCAGCTGCGCGATCACGAAGCCTGGAACAGAGCCCGGGGCTATCCCCGCGAAGGTGTCGCTGAACATGCGGCCGACGGTCACCGCCGGGTTCGCGAACGACGTCGAGGACGTAAACCAGTACGCGGCCCCGATGTAAGCGCCCACGGCGGGAGCCGCGAGGACGCCCCGCTTGGTGGCGGCGAGGGCGAAGATCAGCAGAACGAGGCCCGCGGTGGCGACGACCTCGCCCAGCAGGTGTCCAGCCGTTGCCCGTTCCTTGGCGGAGATGGAGGTGCCCACCTCAAACATCGCGTTCGCCACGACGCTGCCGCTGATCGCGCCCACTGTCTGCGCCACGATGTACGTCCCAAGGTCCGGCAGGCTTAGCCCGGTGCCGCTGCGCCGCCCCAGAACAAAATCCACCAGCGAGACCACGGGGTTGAAGTGGGCGCCGCTGACAGGCCCGAGTACCAGGATCAGGACCGTCAGGCCCAGTACTGTGGCGGTGCTGTTCTGGAGCAGCTGCAGGCCGACGTCGTTGGGGGAGAGCTGCTGGGCGGCGATCCCGGAGCCGACAACAATCATCACAAGCAGGCTCGTGCCGAGCAATTCGGCGACGGCACGGCGCCACAGCGGCGGTTGTTGAGAAGTCATACCAACAGCTTGACCCAAGAAATTTACTCAGTCAAAATTGAATCAATGCATACTGACCCAGTTGAAGTCTTTCGGGCGAGAGTCGCCAAGCATGCGGCCCTCGCAGATCCTGCGCGGCTGCGGATTGTGGACCTGCTGACGCTGGGAGATTTTTCCCCCACGGAGCTGCAGGTCGAACTGGGGATGCCCTCAAACCTGCTGTCCCATCATCTGCGCGCGCTGGAAGCCGCCGGGCTGACGGTCCGGCACCGTTCGGAGGCGGATAAGCGCCGCAGCTATATCCGGCTCGCCGCCGGTGCGTTGGAGGGACTGGCTCCCGGTCGTGAACACGGGGCCAGTCGTGTCCTCTTCGTCTGTACCCGGAACAGCGCCCGGTCGCAGCTCGCCGTCGCCCTCTGGAGCCAGGTCAGCGAAATCCCCTCGACCTCCGCTGGCACACACCCCGGGGACCGCATCGCCGCAGGGGCCTTTGAAGTCGCCCGCCGCCATGGCGTCGCCCTCGCGGACGTTCCCCCGCGCCGGCTCGATGAGGTGGCGCACGATGAAGACTTCGTCGTGACCGTGTGCGACAACGCCCACGAGGAAATCCCCGGCCTGGGCGGGGTCCACTGGTCCGTTCCGGATCCGCTTCGGCTGAACACCGAGGACGCTTTCGAGGGCGCCTTCATTGACATCGCCCGCCGGGTTAGCGACCTGGCACCCCGCCTGCATGCCGCCTGAATCCCGAAACTCCCTCATATTGACAAGCATCGATATATTGTTCGATACTGCATGCATCGACAAGTATCAATGTCTAGTCAGTGAAGTGGTACGGGGACGACGACCTCATCAATACCCATCCTCATTCAACTGATTCCAGGAGAACCCGTGAGCACCGAAACCGCCAAGAAGCCCTCCGTCCTGTTCGTCTGCGTCCACAACGCCGGCCGCTCCCAGATGGCCGCCGCCTTCCTGACCACCCTTGCCAAAGGTGAGGTCGAAGTCCGCTCCGCCGGCTCCCAGCCTGCGGACAAGGTCAACCCGGCCGCCGTCGAGGCGATGGCAGAGCTCGGCATCGACATGTCCGCCGAGATTCCGAAGGTTCTCACCACCGAGGCCGTGAAGGAATCGGATGTGGTGATCACCATGGGATGCGGCGACGAATGCCCATACTTCCCGGGGAAGCGCTACGAGGACTGGGTCTTGGAGGACCCGGCCGGTCAGGGTGTGGACGCTGTCCGCCCGATCCGGGACGAGATCAAGACCCGCATCGAGGGCCTGATCGAATCCCTCATCCCCGCCGCCAAGTAACACCGCCCGGACACCAGGAGAGTCTTTCGTGAGCACCAAAGAAGTGACCGCCCAGCAGCTGATCATTATCGGGTCCGGTCCCGCCGGCTACACTGCAGCGATCTACGCTGCCCGGGCGGGTCTGAAGCCCCTGGTTCTGGCCGGGTCGGTCACCGCCGGCGGTGCGCTGATGAACACCACCGAGGTGGAGAACTTTCCGGGCTTCCCCGCCGGCATCCAGGGACCGGAACTCATGGATGGGCTGCAGCAGCAGGCGGAACGGTTCGGCGCGCAGGTAGTGTTCGACGACGTCACGGAGGTGACGCTGACCGGGCACCTGAAGCGGGTGGTCACCGGCGCCGGCGACGCGCACGAGGCCCCGGCGGTCATTCTCGCCACCGGCTCCGCGTACAAGGAACTGGGCCTGCCGGAGGAGAAGACGTTCAGCGGCCACGGCGTCTCGTGGTGCGCTACCTGCGACGGGTTCTTCTTCCGTGACCAGGACATCATCGTCGTCGGCGGCGGCGACTCGGCGATGGAGGAAGCGACCTTCCTGACCCGCTTCGGGCGGTCCGTGACCGTCGTGGTCCGCAAGGGAGAACTCCGCGCCTCCCGGATCATGGCCCAGCGCGCCAAGGACAATCCGAAGATCAGCTTCGCCTGGCACTCTGCCGTCAGCGCCATCCACGGCGACGGCAAGGTCACCGGCGTGACGCTGAAGGACACCCGCACCGGCGAAACCCGCGAACAGAAGGCCACCGGTATTTTCGTGGCGATCGGGCATCTGCCGCGCACCGAACTCGTGGCCGGGCAGGTGGACCTGGACGCCGAGGGCTACATCAGGGTTGATGCCCCCACCACGGTCACCAACCTCACCGGGGTCTTCGCGTGCGGGGACGCCGTGGACCACCGCTACCGCCAGGCCATCACCGCCGCCGGCACCGGCTGCGCCGCCGCCCTCGACGCCGAACGCTACCTCGCCGCTTTAGCGGACGCGGACAGCATCGCCACCGCCCTGGTGGAAGAACCCACCCACGCCTGACCCAAGGACCGAGAGGGGGTGAGCTGAATGAACACCGGATGCTGCGACGACGGTTGCTGCGACAACGATCAGGGCTGCTGCTAACACCCTCCCGCCCGACCCAACTAGGTAGCAGCAGGTGTCGTTATGAACCGTCAAAACGACATCTACTGCTATCTAGTTGGGCAACTTACGCCGATACCTACGCTGAAAGAGGACCCATGGATTCCGCAAAAAGCCTTCCCGTTGCAGTGATCGGCGCCGGCCCCGTGGGTCTGGCCGCCGCCGCCCACCTGCTCGAACGCGGCCTCGAACCCCTGATCCTCGAAGCCGGGCCCGCAGCGGGCGCAGCCATCGAGCAATGGCGCCACATCCGCCTCTTCTCCCCGTGGCGGTTCAACATCGACGGCGCCGCCGTGCGCCTGCTCGAGGCAACCGGCTGGGAATCACCCCGGCCCACGGCCCTTCCCTACGGCGGCGAACTCATCGACCAGTACCTGACACCGCTGGCCGCCCTTCCTGAGATCGCTTCCCGGTTGCAGACCGGCGCCAAGGTACTCGCCGTGACCCGCACCGGCATGGACAAAACCCACACCAGCAACCGCGACACCACACCCTTCGTCGTCCGGGTTCAGCACGAGGACGGAGAAACCCGCGACCACACCGTGGCCGGAGTCATTGACGCCTCCGGCACGTGGTCCATCCGCAACCCGCTCGGCACCTCGGGCCTGGCCGCCATCGGCGAGGACGCCGCAGCCGATCGGATCTCCGCCCCGCTCCCGGACGTCACCGGTCGCGACCGCGCAGCGTTCGCCGGCCGCCGTGTCCTGGTCGTCGGCGCCGGCCACTCCGCCGCCAACACTCTGATCAGCCTCGCCGATCTCGCCAAGGAAGAACCGGACACCCGGATCCTGTGGGCGGTCCGCGGCGCGTCCGCAGAGAAGGTCTACGGCGGCGGGGACGCCGACGGGCTGCCCGCCCGCGGCCAGCTCGGTGCCCGACTGCGCCGCCTCGTCGAGGCAGGCACCATCGAACTGCACACCGGCTTCGGCATCAGCTCGCTGAAATCCCTCGACTCAGAGGTGACCGTCGGATCGGTTGACGGCCGGATCCTTGAGGCCGACATCGTTGTCCCGTGCACAGGCTTCCGGCCGGACCTGGAGATCCTGCGCGAACTCCGCCTCGAACTTGATCCCGCCGTCGAAGCTCCCAGGGAGCTGGGCCCGTTGATCGACCCCGAATTCCACTCCTGTGGTACCGTCCCCCCACACGGTGCCAAGCTGCTCGCCCACCCGGACAAAGACTTCTACATCGTCGGCATGAAGTCCTACGGGCGGGCGCCGACCTTCCTGCTCGCCACCGGCTACGAACAGGTCCGCTCAGTGGCGGCAGCCTTGGCCGGGGACCGGGAAGCGGCAGATACCGTCCAGCTTGAACTCCCCGAGACCGGGGTCTGCTCCTCCGATGCCGGCACCAGCTGTGACGTCCCGGCTGCAGCCGCACCGTCAGCTGAGGACGGCTGCTGCACCGCTCCGGAACCGGTTCTGGTGGGGTTCCCCACGGGCCTGTCCCACGGGCGCTCCGGTAGCAACTGAATATCATCCGTCAGTAATCCCACCAAATGGAGTGCCGTCATGACCGAACACCGTCAAACCAGCCTGGGTCTGCAGGACAACACCGAGCTCCTGCACCGCATCAGCGCCCGCCTCGCTGACAGATTCGCCGGGATCTTCGCCGTCGAAACCGTCGAACGCTACGTCTTCGAGTCCTACACGGCGCTGGCCCGGACAGCGAAGATCACCACCTATCTGCCCGCCACCACCGAACACTTCGCCAGCGACAGGCTCAACGCCCTGGCCAAATCGAAGGGAGCGATCGCCTCTGAGATGCCCGAGGTCCTGTTCGTCTGCGTGCAGAACGCCGGACGGTCCCAGATGGCCGCCGCCCTGCTCACCGTCGAGGCCAAGGGCAGGATCCATGTCCGCTCCGCAGGCTCTCTGCCGGCAGCCGAACTCGATACCGCTGTCGTGACAGTGATGTCCGAGATGGGACTGGACCTCTCGCAGAACTACCCCAAGCCGCTCACCGACGACGTTGTGCGGGCCTCCGACGTGGTTATCACCATGGGATGCGGAGATTCCTGCCCCATCTATCCCGGCAAACGCTACGAGGACTGGGATCTGCCGGACCCGGCCGACCAGCCCCTCGAAAAGGTCCGGGAGATCCGGGACCAGATCCACGACCGGGTCAAAACCCTGGTCGCCTCACTCACAAAGGAAGCAACGCACTCATGACCCAGGAAACATCCCACGCGCAGAAGACCCCTGCTGTGCTCTTCGTCTGCAGCAAGAACGGCGGGAAATCCCAGCTCGCTGCGGGACTGATGAAGCAGCTCGCCGGGGCAGCTGTCACCGTCTACTCCGCAGGCACCAAACCGGGAAAATCCCTCAACCCCCAGGCCGTGGATTCCCTGACCGAACTCGGCATCGATATCACCGGCGAACACCCCAAACCCGTCACCGACGAGGTCCTGGAAACCGTGGACGCCGTCATCATCCTCGGCACCGAGGCGAAGCTCGAACCGCACGAAGGCACCCGCTTCGACGTGTGGGAAACCGATGAACCCTCCGAACGCGGCATCGAAGGCATGGAACGGATGCGCCTGGTCAGGGACGACATCAAGGCCCGGGTCCAGAAGCTCTACGCGGAGCTCACAGGGCCTTAGGCATGCCCGCCCGAGGTTCCCGTGTCTGATGATGGATCGCTGGACGGGCCAATTGTGCTGGGAGTCGGGTGGACATTTTCCGAGCTCCTGGTCCGCACAGCCATGGAGCTCGCGGCCGCTCTGGAGGTGCATCTTGTCTGTGCCTTTGTGGATCCAGCCAGTTATCTGACCGAATGGGAACCGGAGGGCAAAAGGGCTGCTCTCTCGCTGGAGCCGATCGTCAGCGAAGAGACCGACTACCCCTCGAAGCAGCTCCAACTGAAACTGGAATCCATTCTCGGGCAGCCGGGGGAGACGTGGTCCTTCCGCGTACTGAACGGCGATGTTTCCAAGGCCCTCGTCCGGCTGGCAGAGAGCACAAACGCATCATTGCTCGTTGTCGGGGCTGACCGGCCCGGATCCCTGGCATGGATGGACAGACTCCTCGAGGGATCAGTTTCCGTGTCCCTGATGCACAGCCAACAGCGTCCGGTCCTCATTGTCCCGGGGAACAGATAGAGGAGGAGCGCCTCGGAGGTCTAGTTCGGATGCACTCGGTCCGCGAGAGGGTCCGTGTTCTGTGCGGATCGCCGGTAGCTTGTCGGGCTGACGCCGTAGACCCTCGAGAATGCGGCGCTGAAGGTGAAGGCATTGCTGTAGCCGACCTCTGCGGCGATGACGGCGGTAGTGGCCAGGCTGGCAGCCAGCCGGTCTGCTGCCAGCGCCAGGCGCCAGGCCGTGAGGTAGGCCATGGGTGGCTGCCCGACGGCGGTGTGGAACCGTGCGGCCATGGTTGCCCGCGATACGTGCGCCCGCCGGGCCAGTTCAGCGACGGTCCACGGCTCCGCCGGTTCCTGGTGCAGGAGGACTAAGGCCCCGGCAACAATGGGGTCGCGGGTTCCTGCGGCCCAGCTGGGAAGCACACCCTCGGCGCGGCGGGCGCTGACGCGAACCAGCTGCAGAAGCAGGAGGTCAAGGGTCCGGTCCAGGGCACTCTCCTGCCCTAAGTCCGTGTGGGTAAGCTCGTGCTCGAGCAGCTTCAGCAGGACTGGATCGGCCTCGTTCTCGTCGAAGACAGCCAAAGCGGGGAGGGCTGCTGTAACCAGCAGGCCGGCCGCTGCCGCCGTCTGATAGGTACCAATCAGCAGGACGACTCTCCCGTCCGGGCTGCTGCCCCAGGTCCGCACGCCCTGGGCCATGGTGGGCTCCAAGTGTTCCCCGGCCGGGGTGCGGCAGGACTGCCCGGGGTCGATCACCACGGTGGGTAGCCGGCCGGGGGCATCGGCGACCATGTATGGGGCGGGCCCGCGGACGGTGGCCGCTTGTCCTGGGCCCAGCGACCGCGGAGGGCTACCCTCTGCGCTGATCCAGGCGTTCCCGCGGACTGCCACAATTACGGTCAGGGCGGCCTCGTCCTGAACGTCAATGGCGAACGGCGGGTCCATCACCACCCGCAGAGTGAACGCGGACTGTGCCCGGGGGCCCGTGAGGAACTGGGATAGGGGATCCATGCTTCGCATCCTAGACCTTGGCGTATGCAGATTGGAGTGTGAAGTATTCAACGTCCAACAAAATACGGGCAGTCTGGAGTTATGACCTTCACAAACGAGCTGGCCGGAGTTGCCGTGAACACGTGGCTGCCACTGATCGCCGGCACCGGCTCCGCGGTGGCGGGCGGCTTCTACCTCGCTTTCTCCGCCGTTGTCATACCCGCGCTTCGGAGGCAGCCAGCGACGGAGGCCATCGCGACTATGGTCTCCATCAACAGGAATGCCGTCAGGCTTCCATTCATGATCGTGTTTTTCGGGACCGCGGCCGCCTGCGGCGCGGTCGCCGTCGCTGCGGCTACCGACCCGCTGGCACAGTCGCCGGTACGTGTGGCCGGGGCGGCAGCCTATCTCGCTGGGTGGGCATCCACGATCATGGTGAACGTGCCGCTGAACAACCGGCTGGACAGGGGTGGCGATGGCCGGCCTGATCGCCAGTGGCACAGCTTCCAGCAATCGTGGACTCCAGCCAATCACATCCGCGCCGCCCTCTCGGTCGCAGGTGCGGCGGGAATGTTGATTCCCATCCACAATCACTGATCCTGAGGCGCAGTGTTCACCTTGTTCTGGTACAGCTAATTTCCGCAGCGACTGCGGGCTGGCCAGCGGCCTCGATGCGAGGACTCAAGGAAAACTGGCAGGGCAGAGCGGTCTCCGGCAGGACAGGAAGATGGGGTTGTTATGATGCTTGATCAGTTCGCCGCGCTGGCCGCGTGTGCAGTTCTGGCCGGTCTGGCCGTTTTTCAGGGGGCACTGATCGGCGGGGCCTCCCTTGGCAGGTTTGCTTGGGGCGGACAGCACGATGTGCTGCCTGCCCGGCTAAGGGCGGGCAGCGCTGTATCCATGGTCCTTTACGCTCTCTTCGGGTACGCGGCGCTTGCCAAAGTCGGCTGGGTTCCTCCGTTGGTGAGCGGGAGCTTCATGTCGGTCACCATGTGGGTCCTGACGGCCTACTTCGCACTCGGTGTGATCATGAACGGGATCTCCCGCAGCAGGCCGGAGCGCCTCATTATGACGCCCACTGCGCTGGTCCTCACAGCCCTCTACCTGATTCTTGCCGTCCACTGATTCCGGGCGAGCGTCTGCCTGGGACGGGTTTCCCCCCTGTCTTCTCGGGCTGTCTGCCGTCCTGTAAACTGCCGTCGACGCTTTGGCGATGCCGGAAGGAGACCCGGATGGCACAGGCACAGCCGTGGACGCCCGGGGATCAGTGGTGGGTCAGGGACAACCTCCGCCATGCCATCGACCGTCTGGTGGAATTGGGCTACACCGTGAGGGGCGGCCAGGGGGAAGACCCGGAGCTCATCGACCCCGGCGGTTCTGCAGTGGAGACCTGGCGGGAGGACTACCCGTACGAGGCGCGGATGTCCCGGGAGGAATACGAGCTCGAGAAATACCGCCTGCAGGTCGAACTGCTGAAGTTCCAGTATTGGGGCCAGGACCACGGCCTCAAGAATGTGATCGTTTTCGAAGGCCGCGACGCCGCGGGCAAGGGCGGGACGATCAAACGATTCACCGAACACTTGGATCCCCGCTCGGCCCGGACCGTGGCACTCAGCAAACCGTCCGACCGTGAACAGGGTCAATGGTACTTCCAGCGCTACATCCAGCACCTGCCCACCGCAGGTGAAATCGTGATGTTCGACCGTTCCTGGTACAACCGGGGGAACGTGGAACGGGTCATGGGCTTTTGCACCGACGAGGAATATCACACCTTCATGGAGCAGGCGCCGGTTTTCGAGAAGATGCTGGTGGACTCCGGAATCCACCTCAACAAATTCTGGTTCTCGGTGACCCGCCACGAGCAGCGTACCCGCTTTGCCATCCGGCAGATCGACCCGGTGCGGCGCTGGAAGCTTTCGCCCGTGGACTTGGCCTCCCTGGACCGGTGGGAGGAGTACACGGAGGCCAAGGAAGAGACGTTCGTGCGCACCGACACCGATCACGCGCCGTGGATCACCATCAAGTCCAACGACAAGAAACGTGGGCGGATCAACGCCATCCGATTCTTCCTGAATCAATTCGACTACGACGGCAAAGACTCTCTGGTTGTGTATGACCCCGACCCGCTCATCGTGCGGCGCGGCCGCGAAGCCGTCGGAGACTGAACCTTTCCGACCCAATTGAGTCAGCTTCCTGAGAGGACGCTGCACATTCGCACAGAAAGATCATTCGGCGGAAACTTTGGAGCAACCTTGAGCGTGCACTCTGTGAGAGCGGAAGCTTAGGAAAGGATGCGACTCATGACCATGGGTGAAGAGACTGTTGTTGGTAGCTGCCACGAACTCGATGCCGGGGATATCATCGTTGCCCGGTACAAGGGTTCCCTCGTGCACCGGGGGAGTGTAACGGAGAGGGTTCCCGAGCATGGACTGTTCTGGATCCTTGACGAGCTGACCGGAGGGCGTCGTTTGTTGGACATGGCCGATCTTGAAATCGTCCGTGTGCGCAGTGCCGGTACCGGGCCGAACGGTCCCGGGGAGGAACCGGCCGCCGCCTAAGTGGCACCTCCTTTGCCGTTCCTCCGGGGCTCTTACCGGAAGCGTCGCTCTTAGGAGCTCCGGTCAAGCAACTCGGCGCGTTTAGTGACTGCCCGGCAGTAGTCGTACAGCAACCGGGTGGTGTCCGGGCGGATACCTCCGCGGAGCCCCGCTAAGAGCCCGCTGACTTCTTCCCTGACTTTGAGGTGGGTGAGTCCGGCCCGTGGTGACAGGGTGAAAGTGCGTACTCGCCGGAACAGGCCCAGCGGCAGGCCACTGGTCCAGGTCATGACTTCTCCCGGCATCTGCTCCACACGGAGCCGGAGGGTGCGCCCGCCCGCGTCGGGGGTCCTGATTCGGATGGTGCCGCCGTTGCGCAGTTCGCCGTCGATCGCGGTGATTCCGGACTCCCAGACTGTGAGATTCCCGCTATCGGTGATGACTTCCCATACTGTCGAGGCCCGGGCATTTATCAGCGCTTCCGACTCAAAGTACTCCACCAGCCCAGACTAGACAGGAGAATTCGTAGCTGGCGCGGATATCGACCTGATGGTGTAAGACTTCACCAAAAATTCGTTTCGCTACGCTTCCGACCGCATCCAACGTAGTGGCGCAGCGGAGGTCCCGGCGGTCAGGCGTCCGCCTCAGCCGAGCCTTCCAGTGTCGAGGGGGCAAAGATTGCAGCGACGACGTCGTCGCGGAGGTGGTACTGGCGTTGCTCCAGCGGCTCCAGGCTGCCGCGGACGACGTAATAGCCGCGGCCTTCTCCGGGGCCGCCGGCAGCCCGGTCAATGGCATCCAGCATGTCCGGGCCAAGGAGCTGGCCCGGGCCCCGCTCCTGAAGTTCGGCGAGGTCTTCGGGCTGGAGGGAGTTGATGAGCCCCTGAATGTCTGTCATTGTCCGCATCCTTGCCGGCACCGCTGGAGCATGGTGTGGTTCCCCCGCGGGCGTTGCCCGGGGGTGCCTTGGCCGGTAGCGTCCACCCCGATTGTATGGTCCGTCCCGGGGTCGGAACAGACCTTGTTTTCGGCCACGACAGGAAGTATGTAGGCTCTGGTCGGACGCGCATCTGCTTGGATGGCCGATTCGAAGCAGGCTTACGGTTCCACAGCCCGGGTGCTAGCGTGAATATCCCCACGACAGGACCCAGGAGGCCGACATGAATGCAGAAGAGGTAGAGAGGGAACGCGGGGAGGACGGCGCAGCCGGCGAGCAGAAGCCGCCAGGTTCCCAGGCCCCGGACGAGGGTGACGGCATCCCCAACTCCGAAGACGGCATCGGGATCGGCGCGGGTGCGGAGGCCAATACCTTCGAACCGGAAGAGGATCCCGGCGCCACCGACAAAGGCGACGAATCGGCGTAAAACATCGAGCCTGGGCTAACGATCGACTCCTGCAGGATCTCGGTGACTACGTTTGCCGATGGCTGGGCACGAGTCTCGCAGCCCGACCCCCAAATTGCCCGCAGCACGTTTTGAAACCCTAATTGGCAGCAATGACGATTATCGGGATAAACATTGCAAGGATTCCCCGGTTAAGTGAATCCACTGGCGGGAGAGCTGGGTTTTATGCCCGCTCATTCCGTCCGGTTTGCCGAGGAGCCTATCAGCGGCGCTAATCGCAGAAGATGGGCCACAAAAAAGGCAGAATCTGAACCGGGGGTAGTCGCACTTCCGGTCCAGATTCTGTTTGTTCGCGCGTCCAGTCAGATCCTGTCTGATGTCTGCCTTGGAGCCCGGGGCGTGTGTTCTCCTTCGCCTACCCTAGTGGCCCTGCTTCTAGTGGGCCGCTGCGTAGCGCTCGATTACATCTGCCGGAACCCGACCCCGGACGCTGACAGGAATACCGTTTGCAATCGCCCAGGCACGGACGGCTTTGGTGTCCTTTGTGGCGCCCGCGTTGCGTGCAGGCCTGCCACGGAGGGCAGATTTCCGCGACACAGAAGTGTATTTGGACATTGCTGTCCGGAGCTCGCGCGCGTTGGTTTCATTGAGATCAATCTCATATTCTGCGCCGTCGAAAGCGAATGTAATTGTCTCACTCGCTTCGGTGCCATCCAGATCATCTTCAAGCGTGGTTATTACTCGTTTTGCCATGCGGGCAGACTAGCATTCATATCGGGAAATGAATCCAGCATCGCTATTGCCGAATTTCATACTCATTCGCGAGGATTTCGACAGGACTGGTCCCAATCAGAAATCGGTCTGCATTAGAACACTCCGATATAGCCCACGGAGAAGGCCCTCGTCCGGAAGTTTCTGAACGGGAGCCTGCTGCAGGTTTGGCTCAGTGGACTTATCCATGAGTGTTGCAACCACCCTTGGAATTCACCCCTGCGCCGCCCTCCTCTCCAGCGCACCGAAGCTCACCTGATCCGCGGACAGGAGGTCAAATTCGGAGCACACTTGATGTCATGGCTGATTCTGAAGCGGTTACCACCGGACACTCGACGGTTGAAGACTGGACGCGGGCTCTGGCAGAGTCCGTTGGTTCGCCAGGCGGCGGAGCCGGGACAGGAGTGATGCTTGCCATCGCCGCGTCCTTGACGTCGATGGTCGCCGGATACACAGAGGTTGAGGAGTACCAGCGTTCCGAGCTCGCCAGCATCCACGCACGGGCGCTTTCTCTCCGGGAAGCCGCCCTGCACCTGGCCGATGAGGATGCGTCAGCCTCCGAAGCCTTCGGGGCCGCATTCCGGCTGGCGCCGGGGCCCGAGCGCGAGGACGCGATACATCAGGCATCAGTAGAGGCTGCCAAGGCATCTGCCGTGCTCGGCGAGCGGGCCATCAACGCCATCGGCGACCTGGGATGGCTTGCTGCAAACGGCAACCCGGCGCTCGTTGCCGATGTCGTCGTCGCCTTCGGTGCCCTCAGGGCAGCGGTGACCGGGGCGCGAACCAACGTGAGTTTCGACCTCGCCGCGCTCACGTCCGCGGGCGCGACCCTCGAACAGGTCCGGGAACAGCATCCGGACCTGTGGGCAACGGTCGAGCGCCTGAGCGCCGCACTCGATCGAATCGACACACTGACTGCCGGCATCGATCACCGTGCCGCCCCGACGGAAACCGTCTGATCCCGCGAAAGTCCGTCCGCGCCAGGCTGATCAGAAGTGCCGCGTCTGACTAGGCGTGATGACCCCGTCCACTGGCCTGTCGTGTTTCTCGCTTGGGACCGATGGCAACAGCTCATCGTCATAGACCACCGCGAACACCGGAGGCTGTTCCTCCAACAACGCAAGAGCCCGGTCAAAGTACCCGCGCCCCCACCCCATCCTCATTCCGGAAGAGTCAACGGCGGCCGCGGGTATTAACAGCAGCTCAACGCTCCGGAACACACTGGCCGGCACAGCATCACCAACCATTTCAGAGATACCGAACAGGCCGGGCTGTTCGGCCCCACCACGGGCATGTACCCAGTCAAGGAGCCCCTCCGGCCTGCTCACCGGGACGAGGACGTCCACGCCGTGGGCCTGGGCCCAGCTCAGGAACGGCCGCCTGTTCGGTTCCTCGGCGCTGGACAAGTAGCAACCCACCAAGGTAGGGGAATGGTCGAGTACCAGGGCGACCAGGTTCTCCGTCAGGCCTGCTGTTGCGCTCTCGCGCTCGCTCACCGATCGGGCCCTGCGGCGGAGACGAATCTCGGCGCGCAAAATGCTCTTTGCATCCCTCACTGCAACGTCCGGCACCATTCCACGACACTAGCCGTAGTTCCCGTCGCCTGCACCTCCGCGGTGGCGTCGCAGGCGGGCTGCGACTGCAAAGATCCAGGCCATGAACGTGACCAGGATGATCCGCTGCACCAGCCCTTTCCACTCGAAAAGTCCGCTCCCGTTCTGTTGGCTCAATCTGAGCAGGGCAACCCCGAGGGCGAGGACGACGCCGCTGGCCAGTGTCCATCCGGCCAAGGGCCGCCAGGCCGGGTCACGGCGGAAGCGCCGGTAGAACACGAAGCAACTGATCGGGGCGAACGTGAAGACAAGGGCACCGAAGATGCCGTGCACGATGCCCGGGGCACTGCGTTGGTCGAACATAGCTGACGGATCGGTGGTGAATGGTCCGGACGCCATCAGGCAGAGCCCAATGCCCTGTATCAGGGCAGGGCCGGCCCGGGACGCTGCGCCGCTGCTGAAGTGCCGGGCGAGCGCAACGCCTAACACCAGCAACAAGGCGCCGGTCAGGACAAAGTTGAGTATTTGCACCCAGCCGTTAGGTCCCAAAGACAGCTCGCTGACGAACATTCGCGTCGGCGAATAACCGGGGGACAGCCATCCGAAAATGGTGAAGACGGACACGAAGAGGACAGCGCCCGCCATCCCCGCCTCTGCGTACAGTTGGACGCGCCGTTGCTCGCCTGGTTCCGGGCCGGTGCCAGACCTCGCGTTCATAAGGTGAAGCCTAGTGCGGTCGGGGTGGCCCGGATTTTAGCTCATAATCTGACGCGGATCAGGCAGATGCGTACCGCAGGCCCGTGCTGTAGGTAGTGAGGCACATTCGCGGGTGGTGGCCACTCGTGACAGGCCGTCTGCCGGTACATAAACTTGGCCCACCGGCACCCGGGCAGGGATTCTGCCCCGCGCCGGCAGTACGATCGGCCATTGGAAGGAAGTGTGTCATGGGATTTCTCGGATTTCTCCTGCTCGGCTTAATTGCGGGAGCTATCGCAAAGGCCATTCTTCCCGGAAGGCAGGGCGGCGGCTGGCTGCTCACGTTGGTTCTGGGTGTTGTGGGAGCAGTTCTTGGCGGGTGGATTGGTTCGCTGATTTTCGGCGGCGGCCTCGGTGATTTCTTCGACCTCCGGACCTGGCTGCTGTCCATTCTCGGCGCCGTCATCGTGCTTCTCATCTTCGGCGCCGTCACGCGCAGAAGCCGCGTCTGACCGCCGCAGCGGCACCTGAAGACTTGATCCTGGCAACGGAGCATCCGCCGGAGAGGTAAGTGGCCCCCTTAGCTGCCTGTTTCCTCAGGATGCTCGCGTGCCCGCTTCTCCTCCGGCGTTGCCCCCGGGGCATCAGGCGCAAAGTCCGGATCAATCACGGGCGAGAAGGCATCCGGGGAAAGCTCTCCAGGATGTTCCGTGTCATCGGGCGTAGGATCATTGCCCTTCTGCGTGTCATTCATGTGCCCACCGTAAGTCTGCGAAACAGCGGTGTCCATCATCGCTGTCCTAAACAGTGGCGACTCCACAAGCCCGGACCGGCTCGGGGAGTCGCCACACTTTTTGCCTTTGTTCTATCGTCCGCTTGGCGTCAGGAGTAATCTGGACGGAATTCAGCTTCAGGAAGCAACGCAGGAAGGCGGTAAAGGCTGGCATGAGCCTCAAGGACGAGTGGGACCGGCTCGATTCCGAGACAAGGACGTGGCTTCTCGAAAATCCAGGATGCCTGATCGTGCCCCGCGCCATGTCGGCCAAAATCAGCAAGGACGCACACGGTGAACTTGCGTGTGACCCGCACGGGCAGATCGTACTTTCGCGCGCTGACCACGACTTTATCCGGGAGAAAGCCGAGGCCGCCGGAACAATCCGTGTCCCCGCTGCTACCGAATACCAGTTCTTCGACACAGCACCATTGCCTGTTACAAAGAAAACGTCCTCCGGCAGGCACACAGCCGCTTCGCCGGATCAGGCTCTGTAGAGGCTGCAGGTCACGGCCGTGTCTTGGATGCGGCGCGCCGCTTCGAGGCCGCTTTCGATGGCCCCGTCGATGAATCCGCCCCAGCCGTTGGCGTAGTCAGCTCCCGCAATCACCAGGCGGCCCTGTCGTTTCTGGAAGTCGGCGAGGGATTCCGTGAGATACCCGGGCCGGTGCATCGGCCAGGTCTCCCCGGAGAAGGGATCGGCCGTCCAGTCGTGGCTGGCAACGTCCAGGACTTCAGCATCCGGCAGGAGCAGGTCAAGGGCGGCCTGAACCTGCCTGAGGTCGGTGGTGTCCAGCTTGTCGGAGTGCGGGCCAAACGCGACCAGGATGGTGTCTCCGTCCTGGTCGTACTCCTTCTGGGCGAAATTGAGCGGCCAGTCGGCGGACCCCAGGGCTACAAACGGCTGCAGTGCGCCCGTGACCTTGATCCAGGCTTTGATGCCTTTGGAAACCTGACCGTTGGCAACGGCCTTTCTGCTGGAATCCGGCAGCGGCGGTTCGAAGGTGATTCCGGGCAGGGCGCCGAGGGGCAGGGTACAGATCACATGATTCCCCCGATGCATTGAGCCGTCCGCTGCCCTGACGGATATGCCCGAGTGGTCCTGCTCGACGGCAAGGACCGTGGTGTTCAGCCGGACATCCGTGCCGGCCGCAATAGCGTTGATCAGCGCGCCTGTCCCTCCCTGGATCTTGAAGGTGGCGCATGCTTCGAAGCTGACCCTCCAGTCGCCGTTGGTCAGTGCCACCCAGCGGAGGGCCTGGGTGAAGGCTGCATCGTCGATGGGGCCGTTGAAGTTCAGGGACCAGAAGGACGCCAGGATGTCCTTCAAATAGTCGCTCACCGGCAGTTCTGCGATTTTTTTGGGCAGCGGCGTGGCGTCAACATCGGTGATCTCCGGGTTCGCGAACGGCGTGAAGGGCTCCGGAAAGTACCGTCGTGAGTCCTTCACGAGTTCGCGGTTGGACGCATCGATGTCGTTCAGGAGCCGCTCCGGGTCTCCCTGGTGGCGCTTGCCGTCTGCCCACCAGTAGGCCGTTTCGGGGACAGGGCTCTGAACCGTCCCGATACCGTAGCGCTTCATTTCGGCCCATACGTGGGGCTGGGTCCAGTGCACCCAGGTGCCCCCCATCTCCAGCGGGCGCCCCAACCGGGTGTCCAGCCAGGTTCGTCCGCCAACCCGGTCCCGGGCTTCGAGAACGATCACGGTCCGGCCCGCCTGGCGCAGCTCACGGGCCGCGGTAAGACCGGCAAAGCCGGCGCCGATGACGACGACGTCAGCGGGTGCGGTGGGGGAGTTCGGTTCAGTCATGACAAAGCCTTCCTGGTGGTGTTTGGGGAACCGGAATCAGGAGTAGACGAAGAATTCGGTGGTGGTTTCCACGACGGTCCACCGGGTTCGGGTGCCTTTGTTGAACGACGCGGCCGAGCCCGGTTTCAGGTCGAACGTGTCGCCGTCAACGACATCGATGTGCAGGTGCCCCTCGATGATGTGGATGGTTTCATCCGCCTCGATGACCAGGTCGAACGGTTCCGGTGCCTCCTCGAGCGTGACGTGCCAGAAGCCGGCGGAGAGAGCCGGGCGGTTTCCGTCACCTGGACGCCGCAACCATTGGACCCGCCCCACGATGAACGGCTCGTACTTATCCGGAGCGAAGGCGTCGTGCACGGTGAATTCGATGGCGTTCGTTGATGCGGTCATGCCTGCTCCTGAGAGAGAAAGATGGAATTCAGCAAACGCTGAGTTGTGTGACGCATCACATCTAAGCATCCGCTTAGTCGAACCGTCAATACCCGGCTGCGGGCGGCTAGACTCGCTGCTATGAATGGGTATTCGCACGCCGGGTACGGCACCGGCCGGGAAGCGCTGCTGGCCGCAACAGTGCATGTCGTTGCGCAGAGAGGCCTGCGCGGGCTCACATATCGCGCCGTGGCGGAGCTGGCCGGCGTCAACAACACCTTGGTCGCGCACCACTTCGGTACCCGCGATGCCCTGATCGAGGCAGCGTTGGAGTGGTCGGTCAACCAATCCATTGGCCAGTCCGGGCTTGAATCCCTGCCCTCCACGGAGGATGAATTCTGCCGCAGCATCCTGGAGCTCATTCGCGAGAATCCGGACATCCAGACCTTCCAGTACGAGATGATCCTCGAAGCGAGGAGGCGCCCGGAACTGGCAGGGGCAGTTCGCCGTCTCTATGAAAGCTATATCGCCGCGCTGTCCAAGGGGCTTCGCAACCTGGGATCCAGCAGCGACTACGCGGTGGCCCAGGCGACTTTCGCCGCGCTGGACGGCCTCGTGCTCCAACTCATCGCGGGCACGGACCCGGATAATGTCGAACGTGCCATTCGTTATCTGTGGTGGTCACTCGCAAAACCGGTAGAGCAGGGCTCTCCGGCAGTTCTTCCGGCCAGCTCCTCCTGAACGCCGGCACCCATCAGCGGCACAAGTGTTAGCGGTACCTGGGGAGTGTTGCAATGGTGAACCGAGCGGGCAGAAGCAAGAATCATGCAGGCGGCAAGGGCGATAGGCAGCGCCAGTCCGTGCTGCGCCTGAGGCGCCTGGCAGTATTTTGCGTCGTCGCCGTCTGTGTCATAACCGGGCTCCTCTTTTGGGCCCGCCATCCGTCAGGCGCGATGGCCCTTTGGGATCAGTCCCCGCCGCCGCAGTCAGGAGCAAAGCTCTCGGCGCTTTCCAGCATCAGCACACCTGCCGTGAACATCACGAAGGGCTCGATCGACGCAGAATGGCTGGCGCGCTCTGCGGCGCAGACCGGCATACCTGCGAGGGCGCTCCAGGCTTACGCGGCAGCGGCTGAACTGGCCAACGCCGCCGCGCCGTCGTGCCGGATCGGCTGGAATACGGTGGCGGCCATCGGCTTCGTCGAGTCAGCGCACGGGAGTCACGGAGGCGGAAGCCTGACGTCCACCGGGCAATCGAACCAGCCGATTATCGGGCCCAGCCTCAACGGCGACAGTTTCGCGGCCATCCCCGACACTGATGCCGGCGCCCTTGACGGTGACGCTCTCTGGGACCACGCCGTCGGACCAATGCAGTTCATCCCCTCGACCTGGCAACTGGCGGGGCTCGACGGAAACGGGGACGGAGCGGCCGACCCGCTGAACATCGACGACGCCGCACTTAGTGCTGCATCGTACCTGTGCGCCGGCGGCCGCGATCTCACTACTGCCCGGGGCTGGACGGACGCGGTACTTTCCTACAACCAGTCCGAGTCCTATGTGCGCCAGGTGCGGGACCGGGCCACCGCCTACGACGCCCAGTCCAGCCCGGCCCGCTAGCGTTTGCGCGCGGCTTGCCACATTCCCGGACGGGACCGAACCAGGCGAGCTACGAGGCGGAGCATCTGCGCAGGCTGCGCCTCATACGCCGCCGCCGCCCTTCTGGTTGCCGAGGCCGACCTTGACCAGGTTGAAGCCCGTGGCAGCCGCGAAGACATGGCCGAAACCGTGGTCATCGGCACCGTGTTGGGCGACGCCCTGTTCTCCGGACTTCGCCGTGCCGCGCAGGAGCATGTCTCTACCCTGCGTTATCCCGTTCCTATCGCCCACACACCCACCCGGGAGTGAAAAGTGCCCACGAGCGCAACCACGTCGTTTCTTTCCGTTCAAACCCGCTGGCACCATCCACTGCTCTGGCTCAGCCTCGGCATGGCAGCCGCGACCCTCATGACCCTGGCCGGACTGATCTTCGACCCCCGGATGCTGGACGGGGCGCCGCTCTGGGCCAAGCCCTTCAAATTCTCCATCTCTATCCTGATCTACGCGGTGACGCTGTCCTGGCTGCTGGGCCAGCTGCCACGCTGGCGGCGGCTGTCCTGGTGGGCCGGTACGGTAACCGCAGTCTTCCTCGCAGTGGAAATAGTCATTATTGGGGGAGCGGCGGCGGCGGGTAGCACGAGCCATTTCAACGTCTCGACGCCCCTTGCAGCGGGCCTCTGGTCGGTGATGGCCGCTTCGATCGTCATCGTTTGGCTTGCTGCCTTGCTCGTGGCGCTGCTGCTCTTCAGGGCTCCGCTCGGTGACTCCGCGCGTTCCCTGGCGATCCGCGGAGGGCTGATCATCGCTTTGATCGGGATGGCTCTGGCGTTCCTGATGACGGGTCCCACGGCGGACCAGCTCAACAGCTTCCAGGGCGTCGCAGGCGCCCACACTGTGGGCCGTCCCGACGGCGGTCCAGGCCTTCCGCTGCTGGGCTGGAGCACCGAGGCCGGCGACCTTCGCGTGCCCCACTTCGTGGGCATGCACGCCCTCCAGCTCATCCCGCTCGCGGCCCTGTTCCTGGAAGCGGGCGCCCGGAGGATTCCGCTGTTGCGGGCCGCCAGGACGCGCCTGGGACTTATCCGGATTCTCGTCGCATCTTATCTGGGAGCCCTGGCGCTGCTCACGATGCAAGCCCTGGCCGGGCAGCCGGTGGTGCGCCCTGACGCTACTGTCATCGCATGGGGGGTGACGCTCCTCGCAGCGGCGGGCATCGCCGTCGTCGTCCTCATCAGCGGCGGGCAGCAGCAGGCTGCGAAGGAAGCCCCCGAAGGCGTTCAGCCGGGCCGGTTCAGCCCGTAGTTCAGCAGCACAATGCCAGACGGGTAGGAGCGGCACTCCAGGAGTTCAAGCTTCGTCCATCGGCTGATCCTGCCAAAGAAGGGCACGCCGCCTCCGAGGATGACGGGCACGACGGCGACGCCGAGTTCATCCAGCAGGCCCAACTCGATGAATTCAGTGACCAGCTGGCCTCCTCCAAAGACGCAAATATCCTTGTTGGCAGGGATGGATGACTTGATCCGGGCAACAAGATCACCCGGATCGCCGGAAAAGAGCCGGGCCTGCCCCGAAGCGGCAAGCGTTTCATCATGGGTCACGACGTAGGTCGGAACCGACGGGCTCCCGCCGCCGCCCATTCCCGCGACTTCACGGTAGGTGTTGGCCCCCATGACGAAGGCGCCGGTCCTGAGCTCGGTCGCCGCAAAGCCATAGTCTTCGTCCTTCGCCATGGCATTGTTCAGCCACGCCAAGTCTCCGCTCTCTGAACGGATGAATCCGTCCAGGCTGACAGCCATCCCGCCGAAAACGGTGCTCATGTACGCAGACGCTATCCACCCCCCGCTGCCACGGTCAAGATCGGATTCATCCAATTGGCCAGCGGAAGCAACGGTTGACGTCCGCAGCTGTCGTCAACGTATGTTGACGACTGGCGAAACGTCAACTAATGTTGACGCATGGAGGTGGAGCGGATGAAAACGCTGGTGGCATCGATGGACGGGAAAGGGCCCGCTGAGGCCCTATATGCGGTAGCGGAACTGCAGAAGGAAGTCGGCCGCACCGAAGCTTCGCTGGTCCGGAAGGCTCGGCAGGCGGGACTGTCCTGGGAAGCGATCGCGCTGTGCCTTGGGGTCAGCAAGCAGGCCGTCCACCGCAAATACGGAAAGCAGTAACGTCTCCATCAAGGCTGAATCAACAGCAACCGAGCAGCCGGTGGCTGCTCATCTCTGGAGGCCGAGAGTGGCGATGAGGTCTTCGTGCAGCTCGAACCAGATGCGGTGGAAAGAATCTCGGTCCGTGGCGGTGAGCCAGGCAGGTTCCGTGGCAGCATTCGCGAGGGCCAGCTCGAGGCGCTTTGCGTAGCCGCCGAACCGCGGGACCACCGCTGTCAGGCGGGCTTCCAGGCCGCGCACGGACGAAAGCGCCTGAGCCAAGGTGTGCCGCGCCTGTTCATCAATCCCGTCTGGCCGATGACCGTCGGCGAGGCTTTGCAGCTGGATCCTGCTGCAGGCGGCGACAACAGCCGTGTTCAGGGACACAAAGTCCGAGTGCACGCGGGAGACCGCTGTACGGCCGCCCGCACTCTTCAGCTCCGCAGCCAGGAGCCGTTCGTTTTCGGCCCTTCCGGCGACCGTCAGGGACCAGCCCCGGCTACCCGCGAACGCGGAACGTAACGCCCACCCGTTGGCACCAGCGTCGATCAGGAAACGTTCGGCGTCGTCCGGATCCTGTCCGAACCGTTCGGCAATGGAACCAGTGTCCGCGAATCCGAGCAGCCTCACGGCGTGGAGGGTGAGCAGCATGGACCCCTGCTGCGAGCTCATCACGAGCCAGTTCCGGAACTCGCCGGATTCTCGCGGACGGTGCCGTACGTTCCGTCCACCACCAGCATCATTCCGGGGGTGATGCGGGTCAGGGCGTCGGTTACGCCCAGAACGGCCGGAATGCCGTACTCGCGGGCAACGATGGCGGCGTGCGAGAGCATTCCTCCTGTTTCCGTGATGATTGCCGAGGCCACCGCGAAAAGCGGTGTCCAGGCCGGATCAGTGGTACGGCAGACCAGAACCTCTCCCGGCTTCACATCGGAGAACTGGTCAATGTTGTGAACGGTTCGCGCAGGGCCGGATGCAGTACCTGGGCTGACTCCCGTTCCAGTGAGGATGTCACCTGGGGTATGCATTTCGTCCTTTACTGTCCGGGTTCGGAGCGCAGTTCCCTGTCCGATGCCAGCGACATCGCCGTTGTGCGCACTGAACCCCATGCTAGCCCGCTCTGCCCGGCAATTCGCGGCGGTGGCGCCCATTGACTCGGGCGATCACTCGGGGGCAGGATGCACTCCAACGGCGCCCACAACTTTAATGACTCCGGCACCGAAAGGATCATCATGCGCCTGTTTTCCCGAAGGCGCGCCGGGCAGCCATCAGATCGCGGCTCTGGCGCCCGGAAGAAGCCCCGCCGTTTGCTGCGCGTCGCTGGTATTGCGGCACTCATTGCACTCGGCCTGACGCTGGCCTCGACGGCCATCAACCTGCTCCTGGAGCGGGCGGAAAAATCCAGCATCAGCGCCTACGGTGAACGGGTCGCCGTCAGCAGCGGCTCCCTCAACGTGTACCGCAACGGGCATTCCGGCCAGCCGATTGTTTTGCTCAGCGGTTTGGGGACACCGGCGCCGGCCCTTGACTTCGCTCCCTTGATCCGTGAACTCAGTGGCTTCGACGTCATTGTTGTGGAGGGCTTTGGGTACGGGTACAGCGACATGGCAGCCGGTGAACGGACGAACACGAATATCAGCACGGAACTCCACGAGGTGCTGACCAAACTTCACGTGAGCCGACCTTACGTCCTGGCGGGACACTCCATCGCCGGCTTCTACACCCTCGACTATGCAAACCGGTACCCTGCCGAAGTGTCTGCTGTGATCGGAATCGACGCGACCATACCGAAAGCCACGGGCGAACCTGTTGAGGACCCGCAGCCTGGCATCAACTGGGAACGTGCGCTCTCTGTCACAGGACTGGTCCGCACAGTGGCATGGCTGGCACCGGGTCTGGTCAATCCGGAGGGCGACGCCTTCACGCCTGACGAACTGGAACGCATGCGCCTGATGGCGAGCTGGAATTACGGCAACCCTGCCGTAGCCGACGAAACAGCCCGAATAGCAAACAATGCAGCCTCCCTCAGGGGCGTCGCCTACCCTGATGGCCTGCCGGTTCTGGCCTTCATCGCAGATGACAAATCAGATAGGACCTCAGCCAGGAAAGCGGCGGCACAGGAACTGCTAAAGAACGTCCGGCGCCACGAAATCGTCACGCTCGACGGCGGACATTACCTGCATTGGACCCAGTCCAAACGCATGGCGGAAATCATCACATCGTTCCTCTCCGCACCTCGATAATTCACACCCGGCAAAGCACCTTGGCCACTTGGGAAATAGTTTCGGGGTCCGTGTCGATTTGCCCTCGCGCTGTTCGACCTGTGGGTGAGAAGGTCGAAGGGCGACCTTCCAAAACCTAGGAGATTGAAATGGCAAAGTACATGCTGATCATGCGCGGAACCGACGAGTCGTACGCCAACCTTGAGAAGGCCGACTTCAACGAAATGCTCGAGACCATGGGGAAGTTCAATGATGAACTCATCCGCGCCGGTGTCCTGCTGGCAGCCGAGGGCCTGGACGATCCGAAGGAGGGCGTCGTAGTGGACTTCACCGGCGAAACCCCCGTGGTCACCGACGGCCCCTACGGCGAAACCAAGGAGCTGTTCGGCGGCTACTACATCCTGGATGTGGCATCGAAGCAGGAAGCAATTGAGTGGGCCAAGCGGGCACCCATGACGGCTGGAACCAAAACGGAAATCCGCCGGGTACCCTCAATCGATGAGTTCCCGCAGGACAACGAATGGATCCAGAAGGAACGGGCCTGGCGCGAGCAGGCCGGACAGCTCTGAACCTGGACCTGGCAACCCTGAATCTGTAGTGTCAGCGCACCAGGCAAGGGCCGCCGTCGAAGCGGTGTGGCGCATTGAGTCCGCACGCATCGTCGGCGCCCTTGCCCGCTATACGGGCGACTTCCCGCTGGCCGAGGACCTCGCCCAGGAAGCGCTGGCCGAAGCACTGGTCTCCTGGTCGGTGAACGGCGTCCCCGACGAACCGGTGGGGTGGCTGCTGACCACCGGCCGGCGTCGTGCGATCGATACCTTTCGGCGCCGTGCCGCCCGGGATGACAAGTACGCGATGCTCGCCCGGGACCTGTCTGAAGAGGAACCGGGCGCGGACTCCCTCTTCGATCCCGAAGCGATCGACGACGACGTGCTGGCCCTGATGTTCATCTCCTGCCATCCGGTGCTGTCCAAGGAAGCGAGGATTGCACTGACCCTGCGCGTCGTGGGCGGCATGGGCACCGACGAGATCGCCAAGGCGTTCCTGGTCCCGGTGCCCACCATCCAGGCACGCATCACCCGGGCGAAGAAGACACTGGCCGCAGCCCACGTTCCCTTCGCCGTCCCTGAACCGCACGAGAGACCGGAAAGGCTGGGTTCGGTCCTCCAGGTGGTCTACCTGATTTTCACGGAAGGCTCGTTCGCGTCCGGCGGTGAGTCCTGGATGCGAACGGACCTGGCCGGCGAAGCACGTCGCCTGGCCCGTGTAATGGTGCGGCTGGCCCCGGAACCTGAAGTATTTGGCCTGCTGGCCCTCATGGAACTCACGGCCGCGCGTTTCCCGGCGAGGCTCGATTCGGCCGGCCGGGCGGTTCTGCTTGAAGACCAGGACCGACGGCGGTGGGACCAGTCCGCGATCCGGCGCGGTCGTGCGGCGCTGGCGACGGCGGTGGCAGCGGGCCGGGGACTGGGAGCCTACGGACTGCAGGCGTCCATCGCTGAATGCCATGCGGTGGCCCGCTCGGTGGGGGAAACGGACTGGCAACGGATCGTGATCCTGTACGAGGCACTCGGGCGATTGACGCCGTCGCCCATCATCGAATTGAACCGTGCTGTGGCGGTGGCCATGGCCTCGGGCCCGGCCGCCGGGCTGAACCTGGTGGACGCGCTGGCGTCCCGGGGCGAACTGGAAAGTTCGCACCTGCTGCCGGCCGTCAGGGGCGAGATACTGACCAGGCTTGGCCGGCGTGAAGAAGCGAAGTCCGCGCTTCAACAGGCAGTCCGCCTGTGCACGAATGCGGCCGAACGGGCAGCACTGGAACGCAAAATCGACGATCTTCAGAGGCAGGCGTAGGGTCTTCCTAGGGAGGCAGGACGGCTCCTGTCATCCCGTCGGTGCGGGCCTGAAACGGCAGAGAACAACCTGGGTCAGTGCGCTGGCCGTGTTGGGCGCATGGCTCCACAGGAGCAATACCAATGATTCAGGTGGCCCGCACTCGCCCGATTCCGGACCGTGCGAAATCGGAGCGCTTCCTGGAGGTCAGGTCCGGGCCCGGTGGCGGTAGTTCCGGGGGGTTTCGCCGGTGTCGTTGAGGAAGTGCCGGTTGAAGTTGGACAGGTTCGAGAAGCCGACTTCATAGCAGATGTCGGAAATGGCTTTGTCGCTGCTTTCGAGGAGGCGCCGGGCGTGGGCCAGGCGGAGTTTGCGGACCAGGTCGCTGAAGTTCTGGCCCGTGGCCCGCTTGAAGTACTTCGAGAAGGTGGGTTCGGGCATTCCCACCAGGGCTGCGGCTTCGGACATCTTGACGGTGCCGGCGTGGTTGGTGAACACGTACTCCAGGACGATGTCCACCACAGCCGCAGCCTGGCTGTCCAGCTGCGGCCGGAACCATTCTTCGGCCAGTAGGCGCCGTTCTTCCTGCGGCGCCCTCGCGAGGACGCCGAAGAGTTCGAACATGTGCTGTAGGCGCTCCAGGCCCGTGGAGGTCCCCATTGCCTCGATGCACGCCGCCGCCCTCACGGCTGAACGGCCCAGGAATTCGATACCGCGTGCCGACTGTTCCAGCAGGGGCTTAACCTCGGCCATCTCGGGGACAAGGGCTGCGGCCTGCTCGACCCATCTGCCGTCGAACTGGATGACGGCGTCCCGGTTCTTCAGTACTTCTCCGGGTTCAAGGTCGCTGACCCAGTCGTGGGGGAGGCCCGATCCAACGATGGACACGTGGCCGGCCTCAAAAGTGCCGATGTGGTCGCCGACGATGAATTTCCCGGTGCCCTTCCGGATGAGGTGGATCTCGTACTCGGGATGGTAGTTCCACCGTGCCACCGGGCTGGGGTAGTCGTGTTGGTTCCACCGAACTGAGTGGTTGGGGTCAGGCGGGATGACTTCCCGGTTCGCGCGCATCCCCAGCAGTCTTTCGGCCAGTCTGGCGGTTGCTCCGCCGATGGGGTCCGCGGCAGTCATGGTGGTTCTCTCCGGATCGGGTGTTTATGAAATCTGGACAGCGTCTGAGGCGCTTACCCCAGAATAGCGCCTGCCGCAGGGAACGTCTGCGGAAAATAAGTATCAGAAATCGGCAACCACGGCGCTAGTTGTGACCTATGCCTCCCGCCTAATCTTGAGGAACATCAACGAGCAACACCGGGAATTCCCGGTCACTTGCCTCACCCCGGTCCGGCACTTCGACGCAGCAGTCGAAATCCTGTGACCGTGCACCCCCTGAAGAACAAAGGAGTCCTTAATGCGCCCAAAAATGCGTGCTGCGACCCTGGCCGCCGGCGCCCTGTGCGTCGCGCTGAGTGCCTCGGCCTGCGCTGGTGCTGGCGGAGGCAATTCCGCCGGAGACCCGAACAGCATCAATGTCCTGATGGTGAACAATCCCCAGATGGAGGACCTGCAGCGGCTCACCGCGGATAACTTCACTAAAGAAACCGGCATCCGGGTCAACTACACGATCCTGCCCGAGAACGATGTCCGGGCCAAGATCAGCCAGGAGTTCTCCAGCCAGGCAGGCCAGTACGACGTGGCGTCGCTGTCCAACTACGAGATCCCGTTCTATTCCGCCAACGGCTGGCTCGCGCCGCTGGACAATGTGGCCCAGGCGCCCGGATTTGACCAGGACGACATCCTGCCGGCCTACACGGCGTCCCTCACCGGCGAGGACGGCAAGCTTTACGGCGAACCGTTCTACGGCGAATCCTCCTTCCTGATGTACCGGAAGGACATTCTGGAGGCCAAAGGCCTGACCATGCCGGAGAAGCCCACTTGGGATGAGGTCGCGGCCATAGCAGCGCAAGTCGACGGCGCAACCCCGGGAATGAAGGGCATCTGCCTGCGCGGCCAGCCAGGCTGGGGCCAGGTCTTCGCGCCGCTGACCACCGTAGTGAATACGTTCGGCGGGACCTGGTTCGATAAGGACTGGAACGCCCAGGTGAACTCCCCGGAGTTCACCGCAGCAGTCGAGTTCTACACCCAGCTGGTCCGCGAGCACGGCGAAGCAGGCGCCGCCCAGGCCGGCTTCACCGAGTGCCTGAACAACATGAGCCAAAGCAAAGTGGCCATGTGGTACGACGCAACATCCGCCGCCGGTGCACTGGAAGCCGAAGCGTCACCTGTGAAGGGGAAGGTCGGTTACGCCCAGGCCCCGGTAAAGGAAACGAAGTCCTCCGGCTGGCTGTGGACCTGGTCCTGGGCTGTGCAGGCGGCATCAAAGAAGCAGGATGCCGCCGGGAAGTTCATCGCCTGGGCCAGTTCGAGCGAATACGAAGAACTGGTCGCCTCCGAGCTGGGCTGGGCGAAGGTTCCGTCCGGCAAGCGCATCTCCACTTACGAGAATGCCGAGTTCCAGAAGGCGGCTCCGTTCTTCGAGGCCGAACGGTTCGCCATCGAGAACGCCGACCCGAAGAACCCGGGCGCGCAGGAACGTCCCGCCGTCGGCATCCAGTTTGTGGGCATTCCCGAGTTCGCTGCCCTGGGCACCAACGTCTCCCGGGGGGTCAGCTCCGCCATCGCGGGCCAGGGCACCGTGGCCGATGCGCTGGCCAAGGGCCAAGCAGCCGCCCAAAAAGTTGCCGATAAGTACAAGCAGCCCTAACCGAAACGCAGGAGAACATCATGACTACCGCAACGGCGCGCATCTCCCGCCCGGGACACACCGCAGCCAAACCTTCACGAGACGCCAAATCGCGGGAACGCGCCCTGGCCTGGGCACGGCGAGCACCGCTGCTGCCTGCCCTGGTCTTCCTCATCCTGGTCACCCAGCTTCCGTTCGTGGTGACGCTGATCATCTCGTTCATGAACTGGAACAGCCTCAGCCCAGACAAGACCGCGTTCGCCGGCCTGGAAAACTACGCCACGGTCCTCACGGACCCTGACCTACGCCAAGCGATCTTCACCACCATCCTCCTCACCGTCTCCGTGGTGCTGATCAGCCTGCTCATCGGACTCGGCCTGGCCCTGCTGCTGGACAAGAAGTTCATCGGCCGCGGACTGGCACGGACCCTGCTGATCGCCCCGTTCCTGGTGGTTCCCGTGGCGGCGGCCCTGATCTGGAAGCATGCCCTGCTCAACCCCACCTACGGGCTGATCAACGGCATCCTGACCTGGGTCTGGTCCCTCTTCGGCGGCGCCGCAGCACCCCAGCTGGACCTGCTCTCGCAGGCACCCATGATGGCTGTGATCCTCTCCCTGGTGTGGCAGTGGACCCCGTTTATGATGCTCATCCTGCTGGCCGGCCTGCAGTCCCGCCCTATGGACACCGTGGAAGCTGCCCAAATGGACGGCGCCACACCCTGGGGGATCTTCCGCCACCTGACCATCCCGCACCTGCGCCAGTACCTGGAGCTCGGCGGCCTGCTCGGCGCGATCTACATCGTGCAGAACTTCGACGCTGTCTTCACCCTCACTGCAGGCGGATTGGGCACGGCCAACCTGCCCTACGCCATCTACCAGACGTTCTACTTCGCCAACGAATACGGCCTGGCGTCCGCCGCCGGCGTCGTGGTGGTCATCGGCACCATCATCGTGGCGACCTTCGCACTCCGCACCGTCTTTTCACTCTTCAAGAAGGAGGCAGCACGATGAGCACCCTCACCCCCGCTGCACCGCAGAGCACACCTCCGGGCCCTACCGCACTGAACACCGGTGGCCGCAAACGCCGCAAGACCCGTATGGACCCCACCCGCAATAACACCGCCGCCGGCATCGCGGCCTGGCTGCTCGCTCTGCTGTTCGCCGTTCCGGTCCTGTGGATGATCCTCACGTCGTTCCACTCCGAGACCGATGCGGCAACGAACCCGCCGTCCATCGCCGCGAACCTGACCCTGGACGCGTACCGGGAGTTCTTTGGTGAAACCTCCGGCGTCAGCCCGTGGCCGTCACTGATCAACTCCGCCACCGCGTCGATCCTGTCCACGGTCCTGGTGTTGCTTCTGGCCTTCCCGGCCGCGTATGCCCTGTCCATCCGGCCGGTGAAGAAGTGGACCGACGTGATGTTCTTCTTCCTCTCCACCAAGATGATGCCGGTGGTGGCGGCGATCCTGCCGCTGTACCTCTTCGCCAGGACGGTCGGGGCCCTCGACAACATCTGGTTCCTGATCCTGATGTACACGTCCATGAACCTTCCCATCGCGGTCTGGATGATGCGGTCATTCCTCGCAGAAGTACCGGTCGAAATGCTGGAAGCCGCCCAGATCGACGGCGCCAACCTCCTCCTCACCCTCCGCAGGATCATCGCCCCCGTGGCCATGCCTGGCATCGCCGCGACCGCCCTGATCTGCTTCATCTTCAGCTGGAACGAACTGCTACTGGCCCGGGTCCTCACCGGCGTGGTGGCAGGTACCGCCCCCGTCTTCCTGACGGGCTTCGTGTCAGGCCAGGGCCTCTTCCTCGCCAAGGTGTGCGCGGCCGCCGTCGTGATTTCCCTCCCGGTGCTGTTCGCCGGTTTCGCAGCCCAGGACAAGCTCGTCCAGGGCCTCTCACTCGGCGCCGTCAAGTAGCCGGCCCCACCACTTCCGATCTCATAAAAGGACTACACCAATGACAACATCGACCGCCCAGTCCGCGGCCCTCGGACAGCCGGAGCTGCCAACCACCATGCGCGCCTCCATCCTGAAACGCCAGGGCGACATGGCCATGGAAACTCTGCCCCTGCCGCAGCTCGACGCCGACCAGGTCCTGGTCCAGGTTGCCGCCGTCGGCGTCTGCGGCAGCGACGTCCACTATTACGAGCACGGCCGGATCGGCGACTACGTGGTGGACCACCCGCTGATCCTGGGCCACGAACTCTCCGGCCGGATCGCCGCCGTCGGAGGCGCCGTGGACCCTGCCCGCATCGGCAACCGGGTCGCCGTCGAACCCCAGCGCCCGTGCCGCACCTGCAAGCAGTGCAAAGCAGGCCGCTACAACCTGTGCCCGGACATCGAGTTCTACGCCACCCCGCCGATCGACGGCGCGTTCGCGGAATACGTGACCATCCAGAGCGACTTCGCGTTCGACATCCCGGACAGCGTCAGCGACGAGGCGGCTGCGCTCATCGAACCGCTCTCGGTCGGTCTCTGGGCCTGCGAGCGGGCGGAGATCAGGCCCGGCAGCCGGGTCCTGATCGCCGGAGCCGGTCCGATCGGCATCATCGCCGCCCAGGCCGCCCGCGCGTTCGGCGCCACCGAAATCTACATCAGCGACATCGCCGAGGACCGGCTGGCTTTTGCGCTGGAGCACGGGGCGACCCACGCGCTCAACGCCAGGACGGACAGTTTGGAAGGGCTCGACGTCGATGCGTTCATCGACGCTTCCGGCGCGCCACAGGCGGTACGTTCCGGCATCAAAGCCGTGGGACCGGCCGGAAAGGTCATCCTGGTCGGGTTGGGAGCGGACGACGTCGAACTCCCCGTTTCATACATCCAGAACCGTGAGATCTGGCTTTCGGGCGTGTTCCGCTACACCAACACCTGGCCCCTCGCCATCCAGCTGATCGCGGACGGCAAAGTGGACCTGGACGTCCTGGTCACCGGCAAGTTTGCACTCGCCGACTCCGACGACGCACTCAAAGCCGGCAAGCAGCCCGGCCAGCTCAAAGCCGTGGTCTACCCGGGCCGCTGAAGCACGTCACTGACGCCGGCCGGCACTAATACCACGCCGGCCGGCACCGGGAGGCAGCGACCGAAAAGATGGACAAGGGGTGGGTGGTCCCGCGGCGGACGTGATTCTTACGCCATGCTTCGGAGGGTGAACCCGTGTTTCCCCCCGCGTCCGTTCGTTTCAGCCGCGGTTGGGAACCGGTAAGCAGGGTGATTGATTGGGGTGGACAAGCTTCGAAAGGACCTGCCATGACGGAACATTCTGATCTCACACCGCGCCGACTCCGCACCATCCTGGGCCATTTCGCGACCGGCCTGACGGTGATCACCGCCGCCACAAAGGACGGCCCGGCCGGCTTCACGTGCCAGTCCTTCTCGTCCTTGTCACTGGAACCGGCACTGGTGACGTTCAGCCCGGCACGGTCCTCGACTACGTGGCCCCTGCTGCGGGAAGCGGGACGGTTCACCGTGAACATCCTGCCGGCTGAACACCAGCACCTGGCGGGTCAGTTCGCCCGTTCGGGCACCAACAAGTTCGCCGGTGTCGACCATTCGCCATCGCCGCTGGGAAACCCGGTGCTGGACCAGGCCCTGGCCTGGGTGGATTGCGAACTGCACTCGGAATACGACGGCGGCGACCACACTATTGTGGTGGGGGCTGTCCGCGCGCTGAGCGCACGCAGTGACGCGGAACCGCTGCTGTTTTTCAAGGGCGACTACTTTGGCGTTCAGTCCCGGGCCGGTGCGCTGGAGAGCGTGGCATAACGATGGTGAAGGAATGATCGGGACACTCATCCGGAGGATTGAAACGCCTCCTCCGGTGAAAGCCCTCCGCCCTCACACAACGATCCAGATTAGGGAAGCGGAGTACCGAGAAGCCAGGTCATGGCCTCATCGCGGGAGGTGAAAAACCGGGTGGGACACGGGAGGGTCCGCCGGGCCATAGCGAAGTTGGCAATAACACGATTCACCGGGTTTGAACCAAGCAGGGCAATTCGCGAAGCGGCGCACCGGGTACTGAAAACGGACTTGGCCTGACGAGTCACCATTTGGGTGTTCGTTATGTCGATCAACATCGGATACTCGGCATCGCCGGCAACCTCATTGACCTTGGCCATCGCAGCATGTACATCCTCGGCCACCAGAACAGTGGCCGGCTTCCACACAAGGTGGAGAACTCCCTCGGCACCGAGTTCCACCGTGCCCTTGCCGCCGTCAACAGTAATTGGTTTCATGTTTTGCTCCCCCCAGCATCTTGTGGAACTAAGAGTAACCACGTCCTTGGGAGTGCGGTAGCCTAAACGCTGCACTCATGCCCGTTCCACCCTCCTAAGAGAGGCGCTTGGTTCAGGCCGTGCAGCCGACCTGATCCGTTCGGCGCCCAAAACAGGCCTCCGTCCGCCCCGCCGGCAGAGCACTAGCACCACCGATCCCCGTGGCGGGGCGTCCCCAACCGCATCTGCCCCGTAGAGTAGAAGCTCGTCGAGCTTGGGGGAGCTGTGGAAGTACAAACGCGTCCGGTCATCGAAAGCGGCCCCAATATCGGGGGCATGCCGGATAAATCCGACAGCCGGTGCAACCAGTGAACGAAACCACGAACCTCAGCTCCGCCCTGACTTACGCCGGCACGCTCGGTGTGGCAGCACTGATGTTCCTCAGCCAACTCCTCGCCTTCACCGCGCTGCTGGTCCTGGCCGGAACAGTCAGCCTCTTCACCATCGCAGCCCGGACAGTCGGCAGACTTTCCAGCGGCCCTCGCGACGCGACTCGCCAGTAGGCGCAGGCTTCGAGGGTGATCCCACGGCTCCGCGGCAGTCACTCAAGGCATGCAGGCGAGGTCGTCAGCGCCCAGCGGGGAGCTGGTAGATCGCCACGTGGATCTTTCCCGAGTCTTTCGGCGGGATGACTACCCGGAATGCCGGCCCCCGTCCGGAGTCTGTGTCCTTGGAACACAGGGTGGAACCTGGCTCAATCCCGACGCCGCGCAGCACCTTCGCGTCCTGGGCAACGATCTCCGCATTGGGGGCCACCATCGAACCCGCCGACACACAGATGGACTTCATCTCCTCAGTGTCGGCCGTGAAACTCGTCAGGGAAGCACCGGTAAAAGGATCAAGCGGAGTCTGGTCCACCGCAAGGCCGTCGGCACTCGCCGGAAGGCTTAGGTCCAGCGGTGCAAAAAGCGAAGCCGCCAGGCTGCTTGCGTCGCCGGGGGCAGGGGAATCCATGGTCATGTCAGGTCCTGTCGTCGTCGTGCCGGAGGCTTCCAAACGCGTGTCTGCCGGTGTCGTGCCTCCCGGCCGCGCAACATCGGGAGTGGCGCATCCGGCCAGCAAGATGCCGGTCACGGCCAAGGCCGCCGTCGCCATTCCTTTGCGCGCCATCACTTGACACGTCCGGAGCTGTGGTGAGCTGAAGATTCGCCTGTCATGTTGTAATTCTGCGCGATGCCTACTTCGTTAAGGCACCCAAGCTGCTTGTTCGGCGCTGCTGTACCTGGTGCACGGGTTCGAAGGCAGGAACGCCGCACACGATTCCTGGGGCGGGGTGCTACTGATCGAGCCAGGGCTTGAGCTGATGGCTGCTGCGGGGGTAGTGGGATAGACGAGCCGGCGGCTCCTGGCGTGGGTGTTGCATTTCCCGGTCCGTCCGCTGTTCTGTCTCCGCATGAGGTTCAGGAATCCCGAGTAAGCGTCCCGCTCGACCTTCCTGAGATGGGCACGGGAAGGCGTTTGGTCGAAACGATCCCAAGTTTTTGACCTCGCTGAATTTTCTTCTCAAATCATGGAACCGGCAGGGGCGACCGGACACTATGAGGTATGGGCGAGGAATTGGGTGTCTCGGACGAGGTGTTGTGGCATCGGGTGGTCAACGGAGACGGTGATGCGTTCGGGGTGCTTTTCGACCGGCACTATGACAGGGTCTGGCGGCACGCCCTCAGAGTCCTAGGAGTTGCCCATGTCGCGGAGGACGTCGTCGCTGTGGTCTTTTATGAGGCATGGCGGAGACGGGCCAATGTCCGCATGGTCAATGAGTCCATACTTCCGTGGCTATTGATCACCGCCAACAACACGTTGCGCAATCATGTGCGCCAGCAGCGCCGCTACAGACATTTCCTCACTCAGCTCCCACCACCCGAACACTCAGCCGATATCGCCGAAGACATCGCCCAGGCTGATGAATCCCAGCTCCGGGCCTCTGCACTCAAGGAAGCATTCGCTCAGCTCAGACCCCCGGAACGGGACGTTCTCACGCTGTGCATCCTGGAGGGAATGGGAGCAAAGGAGGCTGGTGCTGCATTAGGTATCGCCGACGGAACGGTGAAGTCCCGACTCCACCGCGCCAAATCCAGACTCGGAACCTTGTACAACCAGGTCATGCATGAAGAAGAACCTGACGCCCGAACCACTCTCGGTTGGAGAACATCATGAGCACACGCCAGTTCCAAACTGACCGGCGGGAGGCTTTGCGAAAGCAGCTCGTCGAGCTGCCAACGCTGGCCGGCGCCGAAGATCCGGTCCGTTATAGGCCTGGGAAAACAACGACTCTCGGCCACCGGAACCAAAATTCCCGCTTGCCGGTCAAAAACAACCCGGCGCCTCGTCCCAGAATCGCCAGGCGTGTCTTGCTTGGAGCCGCCGCGGCGGTTGTCGGCACTCTTGCCGTAGGACAGATCAGCGTTACTGCCCAAACCGCCCATGCGGCTGGAGTCCTCCGGGCCACGGCGGAGCAGACAATGACGTTTGTGGATCCGGTAGCAAAGCCGGGGGAATATTTGCTCGTCCACACGCACGCCAACTGGAGTGTCACCGGAGTGGACGCATCCGGGAACATCAGCACACGGATGAATGCTCAAACTATCGACGTCTACGTCCCCGGGAACGGGGACGAGGATTGGGTGCTCGATCGTGACTGGGGAGACGCGGGCCCTGCACCCATGGATAACGGGGTAATCCGGGCCAAAAATGGACATTTTTACGGGGGTCCCTGGAGCCCGCTTGATGCCGAGCAGCTCGCCGCCCTGCCGCGGGACGGGCAGGCTTTATACGACCACTTCAACGCCCAGTATCAGGGCGGCTCCGCCTCCCGGGACGAGGACAATTTCGTCCGAATCACCGACCTTCTCAGACTGGGACTCGTCCCCGCTGACCTCCGCGCCGGGCTCTACGAGGCCTTGGCCCTGATACCGGGAGTGACCGCCAGCGAACAAGCGAACTTCGACGGCAAGGTGGGCATAGCGATCGGCCGCACGGAGCCTCTTCGTGCAGGACAAAGGGCAGAGATGATCATTGACCCGGACACCGGTCTGGTCATCGGCGAACGAACAATCATGACGGTGGCAGCCTTCGGCTTCGGCTCCAACGACGTTGTCGGCCACACCGCTATTGACTACCGAATTGTGGATGAAGCACCTCAATGAAACGAATGCCGATTCCGTCTCGCTAAGGTTGGGCCGTGGGTCGTACCGCCAGGTTGGCAATCAGTAGTTGTCTTCCTGCCACCCTTTGCTGGTCATTGTCTTTGTGGAGATCGAGCGGGGTATGGCTGCGTGCTCCGTCCCGAGCCACATGAATATCCGGTCGCGATGCTCACAGACAATCCCGCTTGCACCGTCCGCTAGTAACACCCACCCGAGGACCGGGACTCCATCGACGTTCACTCTGTGAGCCGTGCCTTGGACCAAACTGATTGATCTGATGGTTTGGGCGAGACCGGAGAGCAACCTGGCTCTGACAAACTCAGTCAACTCATTGGCTAGGACTGTAATGAGAAACGCAGCATGGTGAGGACCGGGCCGATCAGGCTTGAACGTAGCCAGGCATTCGGGGGCGTCGGCTCCGGCGCCCGGTCCTGATTCGATGGCAAAGCGCGCGATGACCGTTTCACCACCCGTTGCTCGCCGTACGGGTGTGGATACGCCGCCAGAATTGAGTCCCTTTGTATCCGTGTGGACTGCAAACGGGCCGAATGCCGCGAGTTCCGTCCAAATACGATCACGCAGCGAGGAGTGCGGCGGCCCTGATGGGTCCTTGCGCTCATACATCGATCCACCCATGGCTTCATTCTCCATGGCTTCCAGTCACCGTGATTGTCCTCGGGGCCTGGAAGGACAGGAGACGGATCCATTCGGGCTTGTGGTCCCGCAGTTGGATGCCGGGCAGCGCTGCCGCGGTTTCCTGGATGGTGACAGCAGCCTCCAGTTCCGCTAGCTTGGCCCCGAGGCACCGGTGAATGCCGGAGCCGAACACCAGGCCATAGGCGTTGGACTGGCCCGGCCCCGACGGCGACGTGACGTGGTTGCCGCTGAGTTCCAGGAGGATCTCGGCCCCGGCGGGGATCAGACCGTCAGCAAGGTTCGTGTCGTGGGCGGCCACCCGGCGCCAGGTGGGGACGGATGATTCCGTGGAAAGCACGTGCCTGACCATGGCCTCGGCGCCCGCATCGGACGCCGCGTCCATCCAGCCCACCGGCGCGGATCCCTCAAGTAACCGGAACAGGGTGGTACTGATCAGCTGGCTGGTTGTTTCCTGTCCTGCGATCAGCAGGAAATACCCCAGCGAGCACAACTCAGGCGTGGACAGGCCGTGTTCGGCCAGCGATTTGAACAGATTGCGTCCGGGTGCCTGCAGGGATTCCGCGACGAGGTTCCGCAGCCAGACGTAGAATTCGGCGGCATTGCAGGCCAACTCGAGTTGCCGGTCCTTGCCCGGCCAGCCCCAGAACAGCTCCATGGAGTCGAGGCCCCACCGCTTGAGGTCCGCGAGGTCCCGAACGGGCAGCCCGAGGAGTTCGAGCATCACCACCGCCGGGGGAAACGCCGCGACCGTCTGCACCAGTTCCACATGGCCGCATGCTCCGAGCCGGTCCGCCGCCTTCCGTGCTGCCTCGCGGGCCAGTTCCCGGATCCGCGGCTCCATCGCGGCAACGGTGGCAGGCGTGAAAAAACCCGCCACCACCTTGCGGATCCCGGCGTGAGTTTCCGTGTCATTGCTGGCCAGCACCGGAGGCAACTCAAAGCCCACGCGCTGGAGCACGCGGAGGGCGCGCCCTTCCAGCGGAGTAACAGCGACGAGGGCATTCGCGGGGCTGAAGTCGGCAGGCCGGTGCAGCACGTCCCGGACCGCGTCCGGATGGCGCACCACGAGGTACGGGCAGCGGGCGCCGTCGGCGCCGCCAATCGGTCCCGTGTTCCCAGCCTGTCCCGGCTCTCCCGGCAAAAGCGTCTCCGCGGAGCCCGCTGCGGCCATCGCCGGGTTCATGCCGGCAGCCCGTTCAGCCAGGCAACCGCCGCGGCACGGAAATCTTCCGGGGACAGTCCCGAGGCCTGCTCGGGAAGGGCGCCGAGCAACGGCACCGGCAGCGATCCGAGCACCTGCCGGTTGCTGTGGTGCACGAAGCCCGGGCTGACAGGCCAGCTGCCAAGCACGACGCCAAGCACCGGAAGGCCCCGTGCAGCCAGCGCTTCAAGGGTCAGGGCGGTGTGGTTCAGGGTGCCGAGGGCCGGCCGGGCCACGAGCACAAATGCCCCCGCAAGGAGCGATCCGAGGCCTGCCAGCGTGCCGCCGTCGGAATCCAGTTCCACCAAAAGGCCGCCTGCGCCCTCCACCAAAACATGGTCGTGCGACGCGGCCAGCTCACGGACTCTCGCAGCATGCGCAGCAACCGGAGGGAGCGGCGTGCCGTCGACGGCGGCAGCGGCGACGGGCGCCAGCGGCTGCTGCAGAACGACACCCGTTTCTGCCGTCACGGCACCGGCCAGCCTGACAACTTCGGTTGCATCGGAATCGCCGTCAGCGGCTCCCGACTGGCACGGTTTGTACACCGCGACACGGCGCCCCGTTCCGTGCAGGACGGCCGCGAGGGCCGCCGTCGTGATGGTCTTGCCGACGCCGGTGTCCGTTCCGGTGACCAGGATGATGCCGGGCAGGTTCATGGAAGTTCCTCCAAAATGCCGCGCAGCACTGCGCAGCTGTCTTCGATTTCCTCGGGGGTAAGGGTGGCGCGGGCAGTGAGCCGCAACCGGGAAATTCCGTCCGGAACGGACGGCGGACGGAAGCAGCCGATCCGGACGCCAGCCGTGCGCGCGGCCCTCGCTGCCGCCAGGGCTGATTCGGCGGAGGGCATGGCGATGGACTGCACAGCTCCCGATGCTTGCTCGACGCGCGGGTGGACGGCCGGCGGGTCGCCGGAGGCGCCGCGGCCTGCAAGGGCGGGGGCGAGACCGGTAGCCAGCGCAGCTGCGTTGTTCCTGACGGCTCCGGCACGCCACGGCTCGTCCCGGATGATCCGCACCGCGGCGAGGGCCGCAGCGGCGGAGGCGGGGGCCAGGCCGGTGTCGAAGATGAAGCTGCGGGCCCTGTTGACGAGGTGTTCCCGCAGCAGGGCGGAGCCCAGGACCGCTCCGCCCTGGCTGCCCAGGGCCTTGGACAGCGTCGCAGTCACGATAACGTTCGGATGCCCGGCGAGGGCTGTCCCGGCCACCGAGCCGTGGCCGTGGAAGGTACCGTAGCCCGTGACCCCGAGGCTGTGGGCCTCATCGATGAGCAGCACGGCGTCGTGCTGCTCGGCCAGGGCCAGCAGCCCGGCGAGCGGGGCTTCGTCACCCAGGACGCTGTAGACGGATTCGACGGCGATCAGCGCGCGCGGCTCCGGGCGGTCAGCGAGCAGGCGGCCGGCTTCCTCCACGCCGTTGTGGGTAAACGATTCGGTGCGTGAGCGGCTGAGCCGGAAGCCGTCGATCATCGAGGCGTGGCAGTGTTCATCCGCGACGATCAGGGTCCCCGGGCCGCCCAACGCTGTGATGACACCGATGTTGGCGAGGTAGCCGGAGGAGAACACCAGCGCCGACTCCATCCCGGCCAGCATGGCCAGTTCCTGCTCCAGGTCCAGGTGCAGCCGGGTGGTGCCGGCCACCAGGCGCGAGGACGTGGCGCCGGCTCCCCACACGGATGCGGCCGCCGCCGCTGCCCCGGCAACCCGGGGGTCCGCCGCGAGCCCCAGATAGTCGTTGCTGGCCAGGTCGATGAAATGTTCGTCCGCGGCGCGGGGGACCGGGCGGCGGACCAGGCCGCGGCGGTCCCGGACTGCGGCCTGCCGCTCGAGCCACTGTGTCATGGAGGTGCTCATGACGAGCTTCCTGAGCTGGCCGGGACGCGCTCGTGGACTTCGGCGACGGCCGCCGTCATGCCCGCGGTGATCCGCTCAACGTCCAGCGCCGTGCTGATGTACGGGGGCATCGTGTAGACGAGGTTCCGGAACGGCCGGACCCAGACCCCGTGCCTGATGGCGGCGGCAGTGACTGCGGTGACGTCCACGCCGTCGTGCAGTTCGATGACTCCGACCGCTCCGATGGTGCGGACCTCCCGGACGGCCGCAAGGTCCAGGGCGGGGGCGAGCCCCGACACCAGGCCGGTGTTGATCCGGGCAACGTCTGCCCGCCAGCCGCCGTCGCCGATGATGCCGAGGCTGGCGTTGGCGACGGCACATGCCAGGGGGTTGCCCATGAAAGTGGGGCCGTGCAGCAGGGCACCGGCCCGGCCATTGGATACCGTGGCGGCAATATCGGACGTGCAGAGCATGGCGGCCAGCGTCAGGTATCCGCCGGTAAGGGCCTTGCCCACGCACATGATGTCCGGCACGACGCCGGCATGATCGGCAGCGAACAGCTCCCCGGTGCGCCCGAAGCCGGTGGCGATCTCATCGAAGATGAGCAGCAGACCGTGCCGGTCCGCCGCCTGCCGCAGTGCCGTCAGGCATTCAGCCGGATAGGCATGCATGCCGCCGGCACCCTGGAGGACCGGCTCGACGATGATCGCAGCCAGCTCCCCTGAGTGCGCTGCCGCGATGTCCCCGAGCGCGGCTACCCACGCCTGCATGTCCGCGGGGGTGGCCGACGCGGCTGCCGGGGGACGCGGCGCAAACACATTGCCGGCCAGCAGGCCCGGGAAGGCGGAGTGCATGCCGTCCACCGGATCGCAGACCCCCATCGCCGCGAACGTGTCGCCGTGGTATCCGCCGCGGATGCTCAGGAACCGCTGCCTCTGTGGGTGCCCGGATGCTGTCTGGAACTGCACCGCCAGCTTCAGCGCAACCTCCACGGCCACCGAACCCGAGTCCGCAAGGAACACCCGCTCCAAGGCCGGCCGCCCGGACACGGACGGGGCCAGATCCACCAGCCGCTCGGCCAGTTCCACCGCCGGGGCATGCGTGAGGCCGCCGAACATCACATGGCTGAAACGCTCCAGCTGCCCCTGGGCAGCCGCGTCCAGCACCGGGTGGCGGTAGCCGTGGATCACCGACCACCACGAGGACATCGCATCCACCACGTCATGGCGTGCGCCGTCCTCGTCCCGAAGCCGCAGCCGCACGCCGTCGGCCGCCTCAACCTCCCACAGCGGAAGGCCCGGGGACGCCGGGGCGTACGGGTGCCACAGCCGCGCGCGGTCCCGCTGGATCAGGCCCGGCTGCGCCGCGCCCATCATGGTGCAAGCACCCCGTGGCGGGAGCACTCCGCGGACCAGCCCAGCGGCGTCACCTGGACCTTCATCCGCCGGCGGCAGGCGGCGCAGTAGCGCGGCGGCTCCATTGCGAGTAGTTCGCCGCAGCGGCGGTGAACGTCCGACGCCGGGCCGGCGCCGCCGTCGGACGGCTCACCGCAGTGCCCACAAAACGTAACGCTGGTTGAGCCCGACGAAACCGGGGCCACGACCGCCGGGTTCCCTGGCCGTGGGCCCACACCGGTGAGGGACCCGGCCTGAGCTTGCGAAGGCTGGGAGCCGGTGGGGACTTGCGAGGTTAGGGAGGGGTTGGGGATCATAGCGTCTTCTGGAGTTCCTTGATGGGCATGTTCAGCTCGACGAGCAGGTTGAGGTCCGCGGTGGCCGGGCGGCCCAGGGTGGTGAGGTAGTTGCCCACGATGACGGCGTTGATGCCGCCCATGAGGCCCTCGCGGGTGCCGAGGTCGCCCAGGGTCAGTTCCCGGCCGCCGGCGTAGCGCAGCACGGTGCGGGGCATGGCCAGGCGGAACGCGGCGATGGCCCGGAGGGCGTCCTTGCCGTCCATGATGCCCTGGTTTTCCAGCGGTGTGCCGGGGCGCGGGTTGAGGAAGTTCAGCGGGACCTCGTGCGGTTCCAGGGCTGCGAGCTGGGCGGCGAGTTCGGCGCGCTGTTCCAGGGTCTCGCCCATACCGATCAGGGCGCCGCAGCACAGTTCCATGCCGGCGGCCTTGACCATGTTGCAGGTGTCCAGCCGCTCTTCGTAGCTGTGGGTGGTGACAACCTCGGGGAAGTAGCTGCGGGCGGTTTCGAGGTTGTGGTTGTACCGGTGCACGCCCCATTCGGCAAGCTGGTCCACCTGGCGCTGGGTGAGCATGCCCAGGGAACAGGCGATGTTGATGTCCACGGCTTCGTTGATACGGTCGACCGCGAACTTGATCTGGTTCATGAGCTTGATGTCCGGGCCGCGGACGGCGGCTACGATGCAGAACTCGGTGGCGCCGGTGGCGGCGGTCTCCTTGGCGGCTTTGACGAGTTCGGGGATGTCCAGCCAGACGCCGCGGACGGGGGAGTCGAACAGGCCGGACTGGCTGCAGAAGTGGCAGTCCTCGGGGCAGCCGCCGGTCTTGATGGAGATGATGCCTTCGACTTCGACGTCCTCGCCGCAGTGCTTCAGCCGGACTTCATGGGCCAGTTGGAGGGCGGCAGGCAGGGCTTCATCGGGCAGGCGGAGCACTTCCTCGAGCTGCGCCTGCGTCAGTCCGATGCCCTCTTCGAGGACCTGCCGGCGGGCGGTCTCCAATATTTCGTAGGCTGTGGCGGGGTTTGCCTGAATCGTCATCGATAGGTCCTTTGCGCTTTGCTGGCTGCGGTTATTCCTCTGAACCGACGCTAGTTCGCCACAGGAGGCAAGATTTTGTGGGGTCCCCACAATGGGATGAGCGCGACATTAGACGGTCCAGCCTACGGCCCCAGCAATGCCCGGGCGTCGGGCCTTCCACTGCCGGAGGTCAGGTTTCGTCCAGCCAGGCGGGGAATACTGGTAGACGTCGCGTGGCCTGGCGCCCGCACTCAAATTCCATGTCAAGACGCAAGTGCCGGTTATTGCCTTGATTCAGCTGACTCTTGGAACCGGCCGGAAATAGCTACGGGAGGCATATGACGTTGCTGGTTGATGGAGCCGTCGAGGCGGCTGCCGGGAAGAGCGCTGGGCAAACCGCCGGACGGCCTTTGGTGCGACGAAGGCTGGACGGCCTCGATGTCCTTCGGGGTGCTGCCGTTGGTTTGGTCCTGATGGGACATTCGTGGCCCGGGGTATTTCAAGGCGCCGGCATCGTCGGTGTGATCGTCTTCTTCGTGCTGAGCGGGTATCTGATCACGGGCGTGCTGATCAGGGACGTCGAACGGCACCGCAGAATCCGGTATGGCCGCTTCTACGCGCACCGGGCTTTCCGCCTGTTGCCTGCACTCATGGCCTTCCTTGGCGTGTACGCCGTGGTGGAACTGACGGCCGACGTCCTCGGGGACCGGTCCAAGGGAATCATCGGCTACACCCTCCTCGCCGGTTTCGGCTACCTCAAAGACCTGCCGCTGCCCTTCGATGTCAGCATGGCCATTGGGCCGCTCTGGACTCTGGCAGTGGAAGAACAGTTCTACCTGATCTGGCCGGCGTTACTGGTCATGGCCCTGCGGAGGAACCGCCAGGGCCGGCTGATCGGCTGGTCTGCAACGGTGGTCTACTCACTGATGACTGCCAGCGTTCTGGCGATGCTGATTTTGGCTCCTAATCTTCACTCCTTGGTCTACGCGCTTCCGACCACGTGGGGTCTCGGGCTGATCATCGGCTCGGCAGTGCGCCTGTACAGGGTCCGGATGTTCAGCTGGTTCTCCGGCCCGCGGACCAGACGGGTGGCCCTGGCTGGCTCAATCCTCGTCCTGGCCGGGTTGGTGTTCTTCCCCAAGGCCAACGAATCGCCGGCCTTCTTCTTTGTTGGAGGACCGCTGGCCATGGCTGCCGCGGCCGCCCTGGTAATACTGGCCGCCTCCCGCACGCGCATCATGCCAGGGTGGACGCGCGCGTTGCAGCTCCTGGGCATGGTTTCCTACGCCGCGTACCTCTGGAACTATCCGGTCATTCTCTGGCTCAATGGCGGATCGACGGCAGACCTGCCGCCGCTGGTGGCCGTGGCCGCAATCCTGCTGACCCTGCTGCTGGCGGTGGTCAGTTGGCACACGGTCGAAAAGCTGGGACGCATGGGGCGCGACCGTTTCGATAAGCACTATCAGGCGAAGGCCGACGCCGGCGCTACTTCCCGTGGGTCGTAGCAATGCCGTGCGAGGCGGCCCATTCGCTGACGTCCCGGTGTTCGATCGCGGCGGCCATCAGCTCGGGAAACAGATCCGGGGTGCAGGCGAAGGCCGGCACCCCGATTCCGGCAAGGGCCGCGGCATGGTTCGAATCAAACGTCGGGTGGCCGCTGTCGCTCAGGGCCAGCAGGGCGATCATGGTGGCTCCCGTTCCGACGATTGCGGCGGCACGCCGCAGCATCTCCTCGGCGATTCCGCCCTCGTAGAGATCGCTGATCAATACCAGGATCGTCTCGGCCGGCTGGGTGATCCTGTCCTGGCAGTAGGCGAGCGCCCGGTTGATGTCCGTGCCGCCGCCCAACTGCACGCCGAAGAGCACATCCACCGGATCATCCATGTCGTCCGTCAGGTCCACCACTTCGGTGTCAAAGACCACCAGGCGGGTGCGCACGGAGCTCAGCGAACTGAGCACCGCCCCGAACACGCTGGAATACACCACCGACTCGGCCATCGATCCGGATTGGTCGATGCACAGAATGATCTCGCGCTGCACTTCGGTGCTGCGCCGGGCGTAGCCCACCAGCCGCTCCGGTACCACGGTGCGATACTCCGGCTGGTAGTTCCTGAGGTTCGCGGCGATAGTGCGGTTCCAGTCGATGTCCCGGTGCCGGGGCCGCCGGGTGCGGGCCGCCCGGTTGAGCGCTCCGGACACGGCTTGAACCGTCTTGGCGCGTAAGCGATCCTCCAACTCGCGGGTCACCTGGCGGACCACCGCGCGGGCGGTCTCGCGGGAATGCTCGGGGATGACCCGTCCGAGTCCAACGAGCGTGCTGACGAGGCTGATGTCGGGCTGAACGGTGCGGAGCATCTCCGGTTCGAGGAGCAGCTGGCGCAGGCCGAGCCGGTCCATGGCGTCGGCCTGCATCACCTGGACGACGCTGGACGGGAAGTAGCCCCGGATGTCACCGAGCCACCTGGCCACCCGCGGGCTGGACGAGCCGAGGCCTCCCGGTCTTGTTTTCGACGCCCCGTACAGGTCCTCCAGGACCTTGTCCCGGCGGGCATCAGCGGCCGAAAGCACCACCTGCCGGCCGTCGTCAGTGCTGATGCCGTCGGCCTCGTGACCGCCGAGCACCATGCGCCAGCGGCTCAGCCGGTCGCGGCCGTCACGGCCGTCAGTGTCTGCCTCGGTCACGCGATCGCCTCCCATCCCAGATATCTGGCCATCGTGCGGACGGCCGGTCCGGCGCTTCCTATCTCGAGTGCGGTGACGCCGGGGCTTTGTGCGGGCCTGCGTCCGCGGCTCACCTGTTCGCCGATCTCCCGCCGCTCAGGGCGGCTGAAGGCGGAGAATGTCCTGCGCAGCAGCGGCAGGACGTCGTCGAAAACCTCGTCCCGCACTCCGGCGACCCAGTCGTCGACAAGCTGCAGGAGGTGGTGATCGTGAATCAGCAGCACCGCGTCGCCGGACAGAAGACCGTCCAGCCAGGCAGCCGCCTCGGGCGCCGGCGTGGCGACCGAGAGCCGGCGGCTAAGCCGGGCCGCGACCTCATCGCGCTTGACCAGGCCTGCGTCCATCAGCAGGCGCGTGGCGCGGCCGGCGACGGATCCATGGATCCGGTCCGAACCGGCGACGGCGGCCAGCGCCCGGTGCCAGTCGTCCAGGGGCAGCTCCGGCAACAAGGACAGGCCGTCTTGCGCTGAGTCGATGGCGCGCCGCATGGCGGTCGCGGCGGCGTCGTCCAACCCGGCGCACGCAGTGGGCAGGCCAACGCAGGCCCGCACCAGTGTTGCATCGAGGATCCGCTGTACCCCGGTGACGTCCACTCCGCGCACATTGCCATACCGGCAGGTTCGGGCCAGCGGGGCTATGGTTTCCAGCAGCGGGACCACGTCCTGCTGCACCGCGGTTCGGTCGGCGAGTACCGACACGACGGCGCTGATTCCGTCCGGCAAATCGGCGAGCAGGCAGCTGGCGAGCAGCCCGCTGAGGTCGGCCAGGCTGCCGGAAATCCTGGCGTGTTCGGCAACCCAGGTTGACGCTGCCGTCGCGAGGGTGGTGCCGTACCGGCTGGCCTCCACCACGGCGATGGTGAGTTCCGGCTGCCAGTGCAGGGTCCAGGCTTCCTTGAAAGTGCCCTTCGTCCGGCCGGTGTCGGCGGGGGTGCCCCAGTTAACCCCAAGCAGTGCCAGCCGGTGCAGCAGAACCGAACGGGCCAGCTGGTTCGGCTTGCGGAGATCTATTGTCAGTAGCTCGTCCAGGGCGCTGGGCTGCAGGCGCAGTCGGCGCTGGGTTGCGGCCAGGTCAGCGGCCAGCGGGACGGTGGGCGCGGATTCCGGCACGCTGCCCAGATCGTGTCCCACGGTGAGCTCGCGGTGCACCAGTGCCAGCGGGAGGGGCGAGCCGTCACAGAGAACGGCCTGCGCGGCGTCGTCCAGCTCCGCCAGGCCGGGGCTAGGGCGGCCGCGAACTGCGGCCAAGGCGTTGGCCAGCCGGCTGGCCTCCAGCACGGACGCTGTCGAGGCGTCGAGCTTTTCCCGGCGCAGGGTCTGTGCCACCCGGACCAGCCAGGTGGTGGCCACATCAGCCGCCGAGTCCGGGGCTGTCCAGTGGGCGAAGAGATGCTGGTACCAGCCGGGCGCCGTGACGCCGGCGCCGTACCCGGTCTGCAGGCTCAGCCGAGCCGACGTCCACGGCACCCACGTGACAGCCACCTTGGTCTTGGGCAGGCCGGCAAGTACCTTGTTGTCCGCTGCGGCGGGAGGAAAGTTCGCCGGAACCAGCGCGGGGGCGTGGTAAGCGCCGCACACCACGGCGATCCGTGCGTGCCCTTCGCGGAGGGCTGCGCGCAGCAGCCGCCGCATTGCGGCTTCACGCCGGTTGTTCTCGACGACATCCGGGTGGTCGGCGGGCCGGTCGTCAACGGCGCGGATCTCCGCGATGGCCTCGGTAATGGCCGCAAACCTGTCGAGGGGGTCGGCAATGCGGTGCTCAACGGCATCCTCCCACCAGCGCTCCGCATCGCTGTACCCGGCTGCCCGGGCCAGCATGGCAATCGCATCGGGCCGGTAGGGCAGCTGTGCCGGTGCAGCAGCTTCGGCGTCCCCAGGTTTGGTGTCCTCCGCTGCGGTATCTGCCACTGCAGTGTCCTCGACTGCGGGCGGGACGGCTATGTGCAGCGCGAAGCTGTGCGCCGCGGGAAGGTCGATCGTCCGCGCCGGGGTTCCCGTCGAAGCAGCCCAACGGAACGCCACCCACTCCGGGGAAAAGGCCGCCAGCGGGTAGAACGACGCCAGCCGGGGCTGGTCGGCGGCGTAGATGAGCGCCGCCACGGGCGGAACCATTGCCGGGTCGGAAACGAGCGGGACGATCTGGTCGAGCTCGGGCGGCCCTTCTACCAGCACCAGGTCCGGCCGGAGGGTCGCGAAGGCCTCGGCCACCGAGCGCGCTGAACCGGGCCCGTGGTGCCTGATTCCCAGCACGTGGACGTCTGTCATGGGTCAGTTCACGGTTTCGAGGTCGCGGCAGGCCCGGTAGAGGTCCTTCCATTCCGGCCGGTTGCGGACCACGGTTTCGAGGTACTCCTGCCAGATCACCCGATCCTGAACGGGATCCTTGACCACCGCGCCCACCAGGCTGGCCGCCACGTCCTCGGCGCGGACGCTGCCGTCGCCGAAATGGGCAGCCAGGGACAAGCCGTTCGTCATGACCGAAATCGCTTCTGCGGTGGAGAGGGTTGCCGACGGCGATTTGAGGGTGGTGCGCTGATCCTGGGTGACGCCGGCGCGCAGTTCCCGCATCACCGTGACCACGCGCCGGATCTCCGAGAGTGCCGCAAGATCGGCCGGAAGCTCCAGCGCTGCGCCAAGGCTGCGCACGCGGGTGGTGACAATCTCGACCTCCCGGTCAAGGCTGTCCGGGAGCGGCAGGACCACGGTGTTGAACCGCCGGCGCAGGGCCGATGACAGGTCGTTGACGCCCTTGTCGCGGTTGTTCGCCGTGGCAATGACGTTGAATCCCTTGATCGCCTGCACCTCTGTGTTGAGTTCGGGGATCGGCAGTGTCTTCTCGCTCATGATCGTAATGAGCGAATCCTGCACGTCCGACGGAATCCGGGTGAGCTCCTCCACCCGGACCAGGCTGCCGGACTCCATGGCACGCATCACCGGTCCCGCCACCAGGGCAGCCCGGGACGGGCCGTCGGCGAGCAACCGCGCGTAGTTCCAGCCGTACCGCAACGCCTCTTCCGGTGTGCCTGCGGTGCCCTGCACCACCAGCTTGGAGGTGCCCGAAATGGCCGCCGCCAGATGCTCGCCGAGCCAGGTCTTCGCCGTCCCCGGCACCCCGAGCAGCAGCAGGCCCCGGTCAGTGGCAAGGGACGCCACCGCGATTTCCACCAGCCGCGCCGACCCCAGGTACTTCGGGCTGATCTGTGTGCCGTCGGCCAGCGTGCCGCCAAGGATGTAGGTAGCCACCGCCCAGGGGGACAGCCGCCAGCTCGGCGGCCGGGGACGATCATCGACGGCGGCCAGCGCCCGGAGTTCGTCGGCATAGGCAGTTTCCGCGTGGGCGCGGAGAATCTCCGGGGCAGCGGTCTGGGCATCGGTCATTGGAAAGCCTCCGTCAGCGATTGTCGGAACGATTGGTATTGCACAACGTCACGGAAGACGCGGCGTCCGGGGGCGCCGTCGTCGGAACGCTGGAGCAGGCGGCGGCACTGATCTGCCGTGTCGGGCGGCAGTGCCATCGGCAGGAACGCAGACAGCATCGTGGCCAGCTGGCCGCCGTTCTTTGCGGCAAGCAGCTCGATGACTGCGTTTGCCAATGGAGTTCCCCACGGCCTGGGCAGGTCGCGCAACAGGGGAACCAGCGTCACCGGCTGTACCGCACCGGTGCGGATATGGCGCAGGAGCGCGTGCTCACGGTCGGCTGGCGGCAGGCATTCCAGCAGCCGCGCGTCGGTGCGGATTTCGAGCAGTGCGCGCACCCACTCTGTGTCGGCGCGGACGGCCGCGGTGGCGGTTATTGTTTCGACTGCACGTGTCTCGCCGTCAAGCATGGCCAGTGTGGCGGCGGCGCTGCGGCCGGTGGCCGTCGTCCATACGTCGAGCGGGGCACCGCGGATGATCGTGTCCAGCCGCCCCAGCCGGTCAGGTTCACCGGTGCGGGGTGCGGCGGTGATCCCGTCGCGCAGGGCTGCCGGGTCCGGCTCGGGCGGCAGCTCGATCTCGAACTGCTTGCGTAACAGGCCTTTGACGCGCAGCAGCGGCTGCAGCCGGGCGGCCATGCGGTTGGCACGGGCGCTTGCGGGGAGCCGGTCAAGCAGGCCGGCGGCAACGTCCCGCACGCTCTTTGCCTTGTCGTCCAGCGCAATTTCGAGCATGTCTTCGTCGGCGGGTCCGAGATTGATGGCGAAGGTGGCCAGATGGGCGGCGCGTTCCCTGGCGCTGAGCGCGTCCCAGTGCGTGCGCAGCCGGTCGAGGGCAGCGCCAGGCTGCACACGCCGGAGCCGTTCCAGTTCCGCTGCGGCGTCAGCCGTCCTCAGCTCGGCCCAGTCGGCCGTTTCCCCGGGCTCCTCACCGGAACTCTGCGGACCGGGCCCTTGTGGAGCCGTTCGCTGTGGCCCTGGCCCCTGTTGCCTGAGCCCCTGAAGCCAGCGGCCCCGGGTTCCGATGGCCGGATGCAGATGCTCCGCCACGCCCGGCTTTGCGTCAGCCAGGGCAAGAAGTGCTGGGAGCAGGCGATGCGGAACCCGCTGTCCGGACGCAGCCGCGAACTGCAGCCAGTCGGCCACCAGCTGCGGGCGCAGGTCAGGGCCGACAGGGGGCTGGTTGAGCAGCAGATCCAACAGCCGCACGGCTTCAGCGGAGGCCGGCGGAGCATCATCCGGGGGTGCCGGATCAGGAAGATTGGCAGTGTCCACCACACTCGCCTGGCGGGCAGCACGGGTGACGACGTCGGCCAGGGCCGCCTGGTCGAGCAGCAACTCCTCCCGCGACAGGCCATCGGGCGGGCGGAACTCCAACTCCGCGGCTGGAGCGGGTACAGCGTGCCGCCCCGTGCCGACCAGCGCTGAACTGCGAAGGTCTGACAGCCAGGTCACGGCGTCACCACCGTTCCGTGGACGACGACGGAGAGTGGCCGCACGCGGCCTTCCTCCAGCTCTCCAAAAATATGGACGGGATGGCTGCCGGTCAGCGCCAGCAGGGAGTCAACGGACGCCCCGATCAGCGGGAGGGCGGCGCCGGAACCGTCCCGCAGCCAGCCGGACCCGCCCGGGCAGACGCGAACCTCCGCGAACAGCACTGGGTGGCGCTCACGCCACGGGGACAGCGCCACCGCAGCCGATTCCTGGTCCAATGCCTCCGCGATGCGGCAACCAGTACCGAGGCTGCTGGCCAATCCCCGCGGGGCCACGGGACTGGTGAACATCGCCCGCTGGGGTGCGGAGCCGGGATAGCGTGCAACGGTGACGTCCAGCAGGGCGCCGGCGAGCTGGGGTGTCGCAAGTGCTTCACCCTGGGCAGCAAAATCGAGCACGACCACCACCGTTCCGTCGGGTCCCCGAAGCCACGTTCGCTGCTGCTGGAGCCGCCCGTCATCGCTCCGGTGGGCACCGAGCACCAGCCACGGCCCGGGAAGTGATTCACCGGCCTGGACGTCAGCAGACGCCATGGCCCACCCTACCGCCACCCGGAGATCGGCAAACTCAGCGGCGCTCAGTTCGTCCCGCCTGCTCCAGGCCTTGGTCACTGCCCACCAGCGCCCGGTCCGTAAGAGCAAATGGTCGGCCCAGTCCGCCCGGGCGTGAACGTCCGAACCCATGGCCCGCACCTGCTCGGCCAGACCGGGGAGCTGGGCGTCCACCAGGCGCCCGGCGACACCGTCCCACCAGGCATACGGCTGGTTATGGGCCGAGGCCAGTCCGGTCCGGGCCAGATCCGTCAGCCAGCGGGCGAAATCGGCGATTCCCGCATCCATTTTAGCCATCCTGTCGGCCAGCCGCTTGGCCTGTGCTGCCGGATCCGTCTGCTGCTCCGACTGGCGGCGATCCCGGGCAGCGGCCCGATCCGCACGCTGGGCCGCCCATTCCTGAGCGAAGCCGGCAGTCTCCGAGCCGGCCTCGGCCGTTTCGCCCCTGGCCCACATGAGGAGCAGCGCCAGCGCGTGCTTGCACGGGAACTTCCGGCTTGGGCACGAGCATCGATACGCGGGAGCGGCGATATCCACGCTCACCTGATAGGGAGTCTTTCCGCTGCCCTGGCACTTGCCCCAGACCAGGACGTCGTTACTGCCTGTATCGGACCATGGCCCCGGGCGTGCCAGCTTTCGCGCGGCCGCGAGTGAAGGTGCGTCGGGCGCGGCGCCGATCACCCTCTCCTCGTTCCAACGCCCCATGGAGCACATTCTGCCTGACGTCCCCGGCTGCACAAGCGATGCCCGGCGGTGTGGCGGCCGGGCATCGCTTGACGCGTCGCCGGCCGGCCCCGCTGCTCAGGCCGTTGCCGGCGCCATCCGCAGCGCCAGCATTCCGCCGTCAAGGCAGCATGCGTGCCGGACTCAAAACCGTGGAGATCCTTCGCGTTGCAACGCGGCCGTGTCAGGATCAGGTATGCCTGATCGCCTGATGCTTCTTGATACTGCGTCGCTGTACTTTCGTGCCTTCTACGGCGTGCCCGACACGATCCGCCGCGCCGACGGAACGCCGGTGAACGCCGTCCGCGGCCTGCTCGACATGATCGCACGGCTCACCACCGACTATGGTGCGACCCATCTCGTTGCGTGCTGGGATGACGACTGGCGTCCGCAGTGGCGGGTGGACCTGATCCCGAGCTACAAGTCGCACCGGGTCGCCACGGTGGTGGCCGGTGCCGCCGACGTGGAAGTCGTGCCGGACGCGCTGGAGGTGCAGATTCCGATGATCAGGCGGGTACTCGACCTCGCCGGCATCGCCGTCGTGGGGGTTGCCGAGCATGAAGCCGACGACGTCATCGGCACCTACGCCAGCCATGCCGGGCTTCCCGTCGACGTAGTGACGGGTGACCGCGATCTCTTCCAGCTCGTCAGCGACGACCGCCAGGTGCGGGTGATCTACACCGCACGCGGGATGAGGAACCTCGAAGTCCTGACCGACGTCGTCGTCGTCGGAAAATACCGCGTGCTGCCGGAGCAGTATGCCGACTACGCGACCCTGCGCGGCGATGCCTCCGACGGGCTGCCGGGCGTGGCCGGAATAGGCGAGAAGACCGCCGCCTCGCTGCTCGGCGAGTACGGCACCCTCGACAGGCTGCTCGCGGCGGCAGCTGACGGGGCAGGCGGGGTGTCCGCGTCCGTGCGGTCCAAGCTGGCCGCGGCAGCCGATTACCTGGAGGTCGCACCCACTGTCGTCAAGGTGGTGCAGGACCTCGACGTGCCCACGCTCGAGGAGGCGGGCGCGCAGCTGCACCCCGTCGTCGGCGAATCCCGCGCAGAACTGGAACGGCTCGCCACCGAGTGGAACCTCGGCGGCTCGGTCAGGCGGCTCCTGGACGCGCTCGATCTTCGGGGCTGAGGGCGGCTGATGCGCAACCACGCGTCAGTCGGGGCTTTTGGTGCGTCCTCTTGCGGCGGGGGCCGTGCTGTTGCGGATGACGAGTTCCGGAGTGAGGACGTCTGTGCGCTGCGGCAGGGAGGGGTCGGCCATGCGTTCGAGAAGCCGTTGCGCGGCGCGGATGCCGACGTCACGGCTCACAGGGTCCACGCTGGTCAGCGACAGGTGCCGGATTCCCGCGAGATAGGTGTTGTCATACCCGACGAGTGATAGCTGCGACGGGACGGTGATGCCGTGACCGTCGGCGGCCGAAAGTGCCCCGACAGCGAGGACGTCGTTCGCTGCGAGGACTGCGGTGGGAGGCCGACCGGATTCAATGAGGCTGTTCATGGCCTCGAAGCCCGAATGTTCGCTCAGGTCTGTTTGGATTTCGCGGATGTGTCCCTGGAGGCCGTGACGGGTCATTGTGTCCCGATAGGAGCTTGCCCGCAGCGCTGCAGACCCGGTGGGGGCCGTGAGAAAGGTGATGTCCCGATGGCCGAGACTGATCAGGTGTTCGACGGCCATGCGTGCTCCGGCGACGTCGTCATTGGTGACCACGTCCGCGGAGGGCAGCTGAAAGGCGCGGACTCCGGCGACAACGGCCGGAGTCTGGGTGGTGGCGCGCAGCAGGGTGTCATCGGCCGGTATGTCTCCGGCAATGACGAGCCCGTCGACACGGAGATCCATGAATGCGGACACCGGGCTTTCCCCGGGCCGGGCAAGATACGTGGGGTCACTCAGGATCATCCGCATGTTCTGCTCACCGAGGATGCTCTGCAGTCCATCGAGCAGTTCCACGAACCAGGGATTAGCCAGATCATCGAGCAGGACGCCAACGATTCCCGTGCGCCCGCTGGCGAGCCACCGGGCCGCGTTGCTGGGCCGGTAATCGAGCGCTGCTATGGCCTCGGCAACTGCCTGCTTCTTTTCAGCACTGACCTTGGGGGAGCCGCGCAATACGAGCGAAACGAGGGCGCGGGAGACGCCGGCAACGCGCGCGACGTCGTAGATGGTGGCGCGTTTGGTTGCATCCTGGTGCATCACTTCAACTCCCCGACGATCGGCCGCTTGCTGCAGGAAAGCGTATCGCGGACGGGGCGGCAGCCTGCCGCCCCGTCAGCCATGGTCACTGCGGCCCGGTGGTGGAGGCGCTGAACCTCACAGGGCCGCCGCCTTCTCGCCTGATGCTGCCGGCGGTACGACGACGGGCAGGCTGCCGGTGCGGAAGTGCACCTCGAGTTCTTCCAGTGAATGGCCCTTCGTTTCGGGAACGAACTTTGACACGAACACCAGGGAGGCAATGTTCACCAGCACGAAGACGGCGAAGGTTCCGGTCGAGCCCAGGGCCACCACGAGGATCGGGAATAGGAAGGAGATGGCGGCGTTGACCGTCCAGAGAGCAAAGACGGCGATGCCCATGGCGAAGCCGCGGATGGCCATCGGGAAGATCTCCGAAAGGAGCAGCCAGACGCAGGTGCCGATGAAGCACTGCACGAAAGCGACGAACAACATCATGGCGGCAAGGATGGTGTAACTGACGAAGTCCGACTGCGGCAGCATGAAGACGACGGCCAGGATGGACTGGGACGCGACGACGCCGGAGAATCCGATGACCAGCATGCGGCGCCGCCCAATGAAGCCGAGCAGGTAGATGCCCAGGACAGTCATCAGGACCGATGTCACGCCTACCGCGACCGTGGCCACCAGTGATGCGCTGACGCCGAGTCCGCTGCGCTCCAGGATCGAGGGTGCGTAGTAGTTCACCGTGTTGATGCCGGTGGCCTGCTGGACTACTGCCAGTCCGATGCCGATCCACAGGAGCTTGCGCATCCACGGGTTGTTCTTCAGGTCACGCCAGGCGTGGGACCGTTCGTTCCGTGCGGTGGTGGCGGATTCAGTGATTTCCTTGTATTCGAAATCGGCTTCGTCCGGGCTGCGGCTGAGGTCAAGGATGCGGCGGCTGTCGGCAAAGCGGTCCCGGAGCGCGAACCAGCGGGGCGATTCGGGCAGGACGAGCATTCCGATCAGCAGTGCGATGGCCGGGATGGATGCCACGCCCAGCATGAGCCGCCAGACCTGGGGGTCATGGATGAGTGCGTCGAGCAGGGCGTTGATGGCGAAGGCGAGCATCTGGCCGGTCACGATCATGAGCTCGTTGATGGTGACCATTCGTCCGCGGAGATGGGCCGGGGCCATTTCTGCCAGGTAGAGCGGGCAGGTAACGGCTGCGGCGCCAACACCCAGGCCCAGGATGACGCGGGCCACCACCATGAAGCCGACTGTCGGGGCCATCGCGCAGCCCAGAGCGCCGACCAGAAAGAGCAGTGCGCAGACAAGGAGCGTGCCGCGCCGGCCCAGGGTGTCGGCCAGCCGGCCGCCGCTGAGCGCGCCGACCGCCGCGCCGGGGAACAGCAGTGCGCTCACCACGGTGGCTTCTTCAACGGGGCTCATGGACAGTGAGTCCTGCATGTAGAGCAACGCACCGGAGATGACTCCGGTGTCGTAGCCGAACAGTAGGCCGCCCAGAGTGGAAATGACGGTAAGGCGGGTGAGATACCCGCGATGTTTGGAACCCGGCGTGTTCCGCGGGGCTGCGGGGCTTGCTGCGTGCAACGACATTGTTGACTTCCTCGGATCGTATGGCCCGAACGTCTGGACCGTTGGTAGGGGACTCCGGCGAGTGCGCCAGGTCACGTGCCAACAACGTTAGAGCGCTCTAACGACAGAGTCAAGACTTTGTTCTGACATAAGGTCAAATACATTAGCCCGGCATTTCATGGGCCCGTCCTGGCCGGGAGGAAGTCGTCCCGGGGACAATGGAACAAAGCCCAACGAAACGAGAGCACCATGACCACCCTCAAAGAACGCCTCCACGGCGACGTTGTGACCCACATGAAAGACCGGAACAAGGTGGCACTCACCACAGTGCGCAATGTCCTGGGCGAGATTGAAACTCGCGAGAAGTCCGGCAAGACCCCGGTGGAACTGGACGACGCGCAGGTGACAGCGCTGCTCCAAAAGGAAGCAGCCAAACGCCGCGACACCGCAAAGATCTACACCGAGGCCGGCGAGCCGGACCGGGCCGCCGCCGAAATCTCCGAAGCCGAGGTCATCGAGGGGTACCTGCCCAAGGCCCTGACCCGTGACCAGGTGGAGGCCATCGTCGACGAGGCCATCGCAGGGCTGAAGGCGGACGGCCAGGAGCCGTCCATCCGCCAGATGGGTGCCGTCATGAAACCGGTCACCGCCAAGGTCGCCGGACGCTTCGACGGCAAGACCGTCAGCGAGATCGTCCGGAGCCGCCTCGCCTAGTCCCTGCTGACGTACCCGCCGAAGTCCCCGCACAAGTCCGAGCAGGCCACTCATGGCAGCTGACCGCGTCTGCTCTGGTGCGCGGGGACCAACGGGACGAGAATGGGCACGTGCTTCCCCCTCTGCCTGACGGCGGAAACGCCGACGCGATGAACGCCGACGCCCGCAAGATCCAGCGCATCTACCTCACGCTGACGCTGGGCAATACCCTTGCCGCCTCGTTCATCTGGGGGATCAACACCCTCTTCCTCCTGGATGCCGGACTGAGCAACCTTGAAGCCTTTGCCGCGAACGCCTTCTTCACCGCCGGTATGGTGCTGTTCGAGGTGCCCACCGGGGTAGTGGCGGACGGCTGGGGGCGGCGCGTTTCATTCCTGCTCGGCACCGTGACTTTGGCCGGGTCCACCTACCTGTACTACTTGCTCTGGCAGCTTTCGGCCCCGTTCTGGTCGTGGGCCGTAGTCTCGGTTTTGCTCGGGCTGGGTTTCACGTTCTTCTCCGGCGCCGTGGAGGCGTGGCTCGTGGATGCGCTGCGGTTCTCCGGCTATGAAGGCGGTCTGGAGGCGGTGCTCGGGCGCGGCGTGATGGTATCGGGCGTCGCGATGCTCGCCGGGTCAGTGGCGGGCGGCGTGATCGCCCAGGTCACTGACCTCGGTGTGCCGTTTCTGTTGCGCGTCGGCGTGCTCCTGGCCATGTTCATGGTCGCCTTCTGGCTCATGCACGACGTCGGGTTCACGCCCGAGCGCTCCACACACCCGCTTAAAGCTACCCGTGCGGTACTGACTGCTTCGATCGAGAACGGTCTGAAGAATCCGCCCGTACGTTACGTGATGCTGGCCGCCCCGTTCAGCGCCGGTGTCGGAATCTATGTTTTCTACGCCCTGCAGCCCTACCTGCTTGAGCTCTTCGGCGATCCGCGTGCATACTCCGTGGCGGGCCTGGCTGCCGCTATCGTGGCCGGAGCCGAAGTGCTCGGCGGCTGGGTGGCGCCCCGCATCCGGCGCCTTGTCCGCAAACGCACCACAGTGCTGATTTTGAGCGGCGGCGTCAGCGCCGTGATCCTGGTGGTACTCGGGTTCACCACGGTGTTCTGGGCGGCGCTGGCGCTGTTGGCTCTCTGGGCGCTGGTTGACGCAGCCGGCACCCCGGTGCGGCAGGCCTACCTGAATGACATGATCGCCTCGAAGCAGCGGGCGACGGTGCTCAGCTTCGACTCGCTGATTGGATCAGGCGGCGGCGTGGTGGTGCAGCCGCTGCTCGGCCGGGCCGCCGACGTCTACGGCTACCCGGCCTCGCTGGTCATCGGCGGCGTGATCCAGCTGATCGCCGTGCCGTTCCTGCTGGCGAGCCGCCGGCAGGGACCCCCGGCCGACCTGGCCAGCGCCGCGGCCGGCACAGCGAACGCGGAATCCCCGCCGCCATAGCACCGACTCTTTTAAAGTCGGGCGACCTTAAGGCCGGCGACTAGTTGCAGAGCTGGCCAAAAGTAGTGCCGGCCGTCTGGTAGTCAGCCGTCAGTTTTCCGAGCTTCTCCTCATCGGGGCTCTCTTTCGCGGACTCGTCGGCCCAAGCTACGATCGCTTCCACGGAGGGCTTCAGCTCGTCCGAGGCGCCACCGATGATCGGGCGAAGCCGGTTAGCCAGGATGTTCATTCCGGTCTTTCCGGCGCTGGCGCTGGGGTTGGACACAACGATCTTGATCCGGTCGCACGTTTGTTCGGTGGTCAGTTTCGCCGGCGCCGAGCACGCGGACGCGGAGAGGATGAGGCCGGCGGCGAGCAGGGCCGTGGTGAGTTTCTTCATGGTTCCCTTGTTAGATGCTGGAGCTTTGATTGTAAGCAGATCCCTGCGGGCAGGCCGTATAGGCATGGGGTGGATGACGGAGCCGCCCCCCCAGGAATTCCCCTCAAGGGCGGGGCGGGGCAGGGGAATTCCTCCCGGAGCGGCGTGGTTCCAGCAATATGCCCTTTCCCCGGATTTCCATTCTCGACCGCGCCAATTACTTGGACGGGCTTACGGGTGCAGAAACCCTGAACCGCGTCCTGGAACGCGCCCAAAGGGCTGAGGACCTGGGCTACCACCGCTTCTGGGTGGCAGAACACCACGCGGTCCCGGGCATCGCCGGCTCTGCTCCGGCAGTACTGATGGCCGCCATCGCCGCCCGGACCCGCTCCATCCGGGTAGGCTCCGGCGGAATCATGCTCCCCAACCATCAGCCCCTCGTGGTGGCCGAGCAGGCGGCCACCTTGGAGGCCCTTCACCCCGGGCGAATCGACCTGGGCCTTGGCCGGTCGGTGGGGTTCACACCGGCAGTACGCAGCGCGCTCCGCGCCGGGAAACCGGAGGCGGAGCGGTTCGAAGACGACCTGCGCCAACTCCTGGACTATCTTTCCGGAACAGCATCTGTCACCGCCAGGCCGCAGAACGCATCGGCAGCGCCCGTGTTCGTGCTGGCCAATGGGGCGGGAGTCGATATCGCGGCCCGGGCCGGCCTCGGTGTGGTCCTGGGCGGCCAGGCCGTGTTTGAACACGATCCGGGCGGCAAGCTGGCGGCGCTGGAAAGGTACCGCGCACGGTTTCGTCCGTCACCGTGGTTCGGCAGGCCCTTTGTCATCATCTCCGCCAACGTGGCGGTGGGGGCTTCCCGGCAGGCTGCCAGGGAGTTGCTTCTGCCCGAAGCTGTTGCGCTCGCCCGTTCGAGGACCACGGGCGAATTCGCTCCTCTGGCGCAGGTGGGTCCGGCGGAATGGGCGGGGCTGAGCGCGAGGGAGTTGGACGCCGTTGAAGGCAGCCTGGCCAATTCGGTCTACGGTACGCCCGCCGAGGTCCGGTCCCACCTCGGGCGGCTGTTCGGGGCGTCCGCGGCAGACGAGCTGCTGGTTACGGGTGGTTCTTTCAGCCGCGACGGACAATCCGATTCGGACCGGCTGCTTGCCGAAATCTTCGCAACGGAAGGACAGGGTGCCTTCGTCGGCACCGACGCCAAGGGGCTCCTGCCCCGCTGACCCGGCCCTACGGGAAAGTGTTGAAGGTCGCACTGCCGCGGAGTAACGTGACCCTCACCCCTCCAGCTCGCATCACCCTGACTCGGGAGCGACCATGCCTAATGTGAGAAGTCGATTTGCCGCCCTCACGGCGGCCCTGGCCATGAGCGTGACGGGCGGCGCAGTCGCCGGTCCCGCGTTCGCCGATCCGGGGGACGTCGTTCCGCACGAGATTAAGAAGACCGCAACCGCCACCGGGTACGGCGGCGCTGTGAGCACCGTGGACCCGGAGGCATCCGCCGCGGCCATCGAAATCCTGCGCGACGGCGGCAACGCCGTGGATGCCGCCGTCGCCGCGGCCGCGACCCTGGGCGTGACCGAGCCGTACAGCGCCGGGATCGGCGGCGGCGGCTACTTCGTCTTCTATAACGCACGGAACGGCAGGGTGGGCACCATAGACGGCCGCGAAACCGCGCCGGCGGCGATGCACAACGACGCGTTCATCGACCCCGCGACCGGCGAGCCGTACCGGTTCACGCCCGAGCTGGTCACGAGCGGCGTGTCCGTTGGCGTTCCCGGCACACCGGCCACCTGGGAGCGTGCCCTGAAGCGCTGGGGAACCCTGGACCTCGACGACGCCCTAGAACCGGCCATCGATGTTGCGACCCGCGGCTTCCTGATCGACGAAACGTTCCGTCAGCAGACCCTCGACAACAAGGAACGCTTTGCGGCGTTTACGTCCACCAGCAGCCTGTTCCTCCCGGACGGCGACGCGCCCGCCGTCGGAAGTGTCTTCAAGAACCCCGACCTCGCCGCGACGTACGAGCTCCTCGCGGACGAGGGCACGGACGGCTTTTACGGCGGCCCGCTGGCAGAAGAGATCGTTGCCGCCGTAAAGGCCCCGCCGAAGGCGGAGGGCACCGCGTTGCCCGTCCCTGTCGGGTTCATGGAGACGGCGGACCTGGCTGCCTACGAGGCGCTGGACCAGGCACCGACGCACGTGGAATACCGCGGCCTGGACGTGTACGGCATGGCGCCGTCGAGCAGCGGCGGCACCACGGTCGGCGAGTCGCTGAACATCCTGGATACGTCCAACCTTTCCGAGATGTCCAAGCCGGCAGCCTTGCACCACTACCTTGAGGCGAGTGCACTCGCCTTTGCGGACCGTGCCAAGTACGTGGGTGATCCGGCGTTCGTTGACGTTCCCACCGCTCAGCTCACCGATCCGCTGTTCGGCAAGGAACGCGCGTGCCAGATCGACCCGGTGAGGGCGGCGACGAAGCCCGTCGCACCGGGGGACGTCTCAGCGTACGACGGCGCGTGCCCCGCGGCTGCTGCGGCGCCCGCCGATGAGAAGGACACCGAGAACATCTCGACCACCAACCTGACGGTTGCGGACAGGTGGGGAAACGTGGTCGAGTACACGCTCACCATCGAGCAGACCGGCGGCTCGGGCATCGTCGTCCCCGGACGCGGATTCCTGCTCAACAACGAGCTCACCGACTTCTCCACCGTGTACAACGAGAACGATCCGAACCGGATCCAGCCGGGGAAGCGCCCGCGCTCGTCCATGTCGCCCACCATCATCCTGAAGGACGGGGACCCGTACCTCGCCCTCGGCTCGCCCGGCGGATCGACCATCATCACCACCGTCCTGCAGACGATCGTGAACCGCGTGGACCTGGGCATGAACATCTCCGACGCGGTTGCTGCGCCGCGGGCGTCCCAGCGGAACACGGTAAATGTGACGGCGGAGCCCGGGTTCATCGAGGTCTACGGAAGCGCCCTTACGCCGTATGGTCACGTGTTTACCCCCTCGGGTGACGCATTCACCTCGGCAGCAGAGATCGGTGCGGCCACGGCCATTGAATTCCTCTCCGACGGGCGCATGGTCGCCGCCGCCGAGCCAGTGCGGCGCGGCGGGGGCTCTGCGATGGTCGTCAACCCGTCGCCGTAGCCTGGCGGCCGCCATGGGCAGCGCGGACTACCAATTCCTGACCGTCTGGCGGGTGGCCGGTACACCGGAGGAGGTCGCGGCCGTCCTCGGTGATGCCGGCTCCCTTCCCCGTTGGTGGCCGTCGGTCTACCTGTCCGCCGCGCCCGTGGGCGGCTCACGTGGGAGCGGCCCGGCGCCCGGCAACTCCCGGCCGGTGCGGCTGCACACGAAGGGCTGGCTGCCCTACACACTCCGCTGGACCCTGACGGTCACCGAACCGGTCACCAGCCGCGGGTTTGCCATCGCCGCGGCAGGGGACCTGAACGGAACAGGACGCTGGAGGTTTGAGCAGGACGGGCCGGAAACGGTAATCACCTTCGATTGGCGGGTCAGTGCCGAAAAGCCGCTGCTGAGGCGTTTGACGTGGCTCCTGAAACCGGCATTTGCTGCCAACCACCGCTGGGCGATGGCCCGAGGCGAGGAGAGTCTTGCCCTTGAGCTCCGCCGCCGGCGTCACCGTGATGACCCGCAAACGGTCCCGCGGCCTCCAGATGCCACGTTCCGGCAGCTGGCGCGCCGCAAAACCAGTGGCAGCGGACGCCGCCGGCGTCCCGGTTCGTGACGGCGGGGGTAGGGTTTGCCTTAGCTGACGAAGGGGTCCACATGAGTTACAAATTTCGTACCGTCCGGGTTCGCGGCACCGACCTGGTTGGAACCATCGCGCGTAAACACGGGAGCGGGGCCGAGATCTATGAAACGTCGAAGGATCCAAGCACTTCAGTTGTGCCCGTGTTCTTTCAAGCAACGGGCGAAGTCCGATTCTTCGACAGATCAATGCTGGAGGACGTCGTGACGCCTGCCGGCGATCATCCATAAGGAATTCTGTTCAGCGAGCAGCTGGATGGCTGATTGGTTGTTGCCAAACTGACCCGACAGGGCCACAGTTCCTTTATGAGCGCGACTACAGACGAAGTGTTCGATGCCACGCCCGAAGGCGATGCACCCGAGCTGAAACGGGTGCTGGGACCCAAGCTCCTGCTCCTGTTCATTGTCGGTGACATCCTCGGCGCCGGCGTCTATGCGGTGACAGGGACGATGGCCGGCACCGTCGGCGGCATTGTCTGGCTCCCGTTCCTCCTGGCCTTCGTCGTCGCGACCCTCACGGCGTTCTCCTACCTGGAGCTGGTTACCCAGTATCCCCAGGCGGCCGGCGCGGCGCTGTATACCCACAAGGCGTTCGGGATCCACTTCGTCACCTTCCTGGTCGCGTTCGCGGTCGTCTGTTCCGGCATCACCAGCGCGTCCACCTCGGCGAACGTGCTCGCCCAGAACTTTTTCGGCGGCCTCGAGATCAACGGCTGGATGGGTGTGCCCGGGCAGGGCGTGATCACCGCGGTGGCGATGGGGTTCATGCTGGTGCTGGCGGCGATCAACCTGCGCGGCGTGGGTGAGAGCGTGAAGTTCAACGTGGTGCTGACCGTGGTGGAGATGACCGCCCTGTGCATTGTGATCGGTGTCGGCTTCTACGTCATGACCCAGGGCACCGGGAACGCGGGGGAGATCTTCGTCTTCAACGACTACCAGGACAAGGGACTGTTCCTGGCGGTCACGGCAGCCACCTCAATCGCCTTCTTCGCGATGGTCGGTTTCGAAGACTCCGTGAACATGGTGGAGGAGACCCAGCACCCGGAGAAGATCTTCCCCCGGACCATGCTGACCGGTCTTGGCATAGCGGTGATCCTCTACATGCTGGTTGCCGTGTCCGTGGTCAGCGTTCTCTCACCCACCGAGCTGGAAAACATCAGGGAGGCCGAAGGCGCCGCGCTCCTGGAAGTGGTGCACAAGGGCTCGCCTGACTTCCCGATCGACAGGATCTTCCCGTTCCTGGCGGTGTTCGCTGTCGCCAACACCGCGCTGATCAACATGCTGATGGCCAGCCGCCTGATCTACGGCATGGCACGCCAGCACGTCCTGCCCCGGCCGCTGGGAAAGGTTCTTCCAGGGCGCCGAACCCCCTGGGCCGGGATCCTGTTCTCCACGGCGCTGGCGCTGGGCCTGATCTGGTACGTCACCAGCGATCCTAAGAGCAACATTGTGGCCAACCTCTCCGGCACCACCGCATTCCTGCTGCTGTGCGTCTTCACGGTGGTGAACGTGGCCTGCCTGGTACTCCGCCGCAAGCGGGACCCCAACCGCGAGGTGTTCTTCACCTCGCCGGGGCAGCTGCCGCTTGTCGCCGCTCTGCTGTGTGCCTTTCTCGCCGGCCCATGGGTGGGCAGAAACGTCATCCAGTACCAGATCGCCGGCGGACTGATGGCGATCGGCGTCGTGTTGTGGTTCATCACCTGGTTGATCAACAGGCGGACCAACGCCGGAACTGACCCCGGATAACGGCCGGCGGAGAGGGCACTGCCGGTGCAAGACGGTTCCCGGCCCGCCCATCCGCCGCCCTATATCCGGGGAGGTGCTTTGCGTCCATAATGGCGATATGAACGCCAGGGAGACTCTCGTGCAGGCCGATGACACGGCCGCGAAGGCCCCTCGACAGTCCCGGTGCATCGCATCATTGCGACAGCCGGGCGCCGGGCAGAGCCGGCCCACGCCGCCCCACAGGCACCGCCTGCGGGGCCAGATATCCCCGCCACTCCAAGTAAGGAGAACTCATCATGCTCAAGGATCGTGCGGTCGCCGCGGTGCTCCCGGCAAAGGACATTGCCAGGGCACGTGATTTCTATCAGAACGTGCTGGGACTCGACGCCCCCGAGGTCATGGACGACGAAAACCTGATGTACCGCTGCGGGAACGGAACCTCTTTCCTGCTGTACCAGACCGACAACGCCGGCACCGCAAAAAACACCCAGATGGGTTGGGGGACGGACAATATCGAAGCCGAGATGGAAGAACTGCGGAGCCGCGGCGTCACCTTCGAGGAATACGATTTTCCCGGCCTGAAGACTGAAAACGGCATCGCCACCAATGCCGTGGGCAAAGCTGCCTGGTTCCTGGACACCGAGGGCAACATCCTGAACCTCTACCAGAGCCAGTAGCAGGACTTCCCTGGGCGCCGGGTTAGCTGCGGGGCCCCGGTGCCTGCTGACGTCCGCAGCCCAGCGGAATTTGCCGGGGTCATCCCTCCCGCCAGAGAGGCAGGGGCACCACACTGCGGCTGCGCCCGGACTCGTCCAGCAGGTGGCCCAGACGCTTGTAGGTGCGCACCACTGCCTGGCGGGAAATCACAGTGCTTCCTGGTGCCCTTGCTGCCAGCTCACGTTCGTGGCCCAGCACTTCCAGGTAGTCGCGGACCCACAGCGTGACCACCAGGTTCTGGGCACCCAGAACCTGGGCGCTCAAACGGCAGCTAGGCAGGCCGGCGAAGTACCGGCCAATCGAATCCACATGGGTCGCGGGAACGTTCAGGCTCAGGCTGACTTCCCGCAGGCCCTGCTGGACGGTAGCGGCCGTATCGCACCTCATCGTCATGTATCCGGACGCCAGGAACCGTTCCACTCGCCGTCGGGCTGTCTGGGGCGACACGCCGCAGGCGGCGCCCAGTTCCGCCCAACTTGCCCGGCCATCGCCGGCCAGCCCCTCCAGCAGGGAGGCGTCCAGCCGATCCGGGGCGTACGCCGGCGGCGGCGGCACGGACTCTTTCGCCATGAGCCGGGCCCGCGCCGGTTCCAAGGTTCCGCTGCGCCATTCCGAGGCCTGCCGGTAAAGCTGCGTGACGAAAACAACCTCCCGGCGGGTGACCCCCGGCAGGTCTGCGAAGGCGCCGGTGACAATCGTCATCAGCTCCTCATGGCTTGACGCGAAGCAGTCCACGAACAGGTCGTGGGGGCCCGAGACAAGGGACACAGTTCCAAAGGCCGGCTCGGCGCAGAGCCTCCGGACAAGGGCCTCATGCTCTCCCGGCACTGAGGACAGCTGGATGAAGGCGGACCAGCCGGCACTGAGGTAGCGCGGCCCCGGCGACGGAGTGATCCATGCGAGCCCGTCTTTCTGCAGCGCGTTCCAGCGGCGGGCCACGGTTGGCCCGGACAGGTCCAGCGCGTCCCCGACCCGGGACCAGTCCGCCCGGGGGTTGATCTGGAGCGCGTTGACTATTTCGAGGTCCAGTTCGGAGATCATGGCTGATTCTTTCAAATTTGTGCCGATATTGGTGAATGCAAGCGATTCGCGGGCCGCGGTTGGTGCTGCCTCTAGCGTTGTGACTCGAATCACCCAGGCGGAATCGCCCTGAATCCCAAGGAAGCACATGACAAGCAAAACAGCGCCACCGGCGACGGCGGCCCTCACCCGCAGGACCATTTTGGGGATGATCCTGGCAATGGCCGTGATTGAATCACTGAGCGGAGTCACGCAGGGGTACCTGAACCCCATCCTGCCCGCCCTCGGGCCCGTCTTCGCGATAGACGATCCGACCATCAACGGCATCTTCCTTGTCGCCAATGTCAGTTTCGCCGTCCTGACGCCCATCATCTCCCGGCTCGGAGACAGTTACGGATACCGGCTGGTGCTCCGCTGGTCAACTGCCGCCGTCGCTGCAGGGGTGCTCATGATGGCACTCTGGCCATCCCTGTGGACGGTGACCGTGGGGGTTGTCCTGCTCACCTGCGTTGTGGGCTTCATTCCGTTGATGATGGGAATCCTGCGGGTCAGCAGCCCCGCCCACACACGTACCGGAGTCAGCGTCATGATCGGGGTGCTCATGATCATGGTCGGCGCAGGCGGCCTGCTGGCGGGGATTGCGGGCGTCAGCGACCCTACGCTTGGATTCTGGGTCGCCGTCCCCTTCGCCATGGGAGCCCTGGTGTGTTCGTTCCTGCTGCCCGACGCGGGTACTCCCACCGGGGAGAGGCTCGCCATGGTCCCACTGCTGTCCTGCTCCCTTGGCCTGATCGGCTTCGTTGTGGCCCTGTCGATGGGACCGGACTGGGGCTGGCTCGATCCGCGGACGCTCGGTTCCGGACTGGTCGGACTGGCGCTGCTGGCCTTCTGGGCCCTGATCGATGCCGGAGGCGCGCAGCGCGGGAAGAGGTTCATGGACCTGCGGATGCTGGCAAACCCGCGGATCCGTGCAGTTTCGGTCGCCACCTTCTTCTTCGGCTTTGCGTCCATCAGCTACTTCGGCACCAACGGTATCTTCCTGCACGCCAACCCGGACAAGACCGGCTACGGATTTGCGCTCAGCCCGCTCATGATCGCGATTGTGCTTGCCGCCGCCTCCGTACTGTCCCTCGTGTCCTCGCTGCTGACCGCGCGGGCACTGAACGCCTTCGGCGAGCGCGCCACCCTGGTCTTCGCCGGCTTGCTCCTTGCCGGCGGTTTCGTGGTGATGATCGCGGCGCATGCCTCGCTGGCCGGATACTGCGTCGGTTTCGCCATGTTCAACCTGAGCCTCGGCATGTACCAGGCGGGTACCCGCTCGCTGTCCGTCGAGGGATTGCCCCTGGAGGAGACCTCGACGGCGGCCGGGCTCAACGAGCTGGCACTCTCAGTCGGCATTGCGGTGGGCGCCGCCGTCGTCAAGCTCCTTTCCTCCTCGTCGGCCGAGTCCGGACGGATCACGGAGGGCGGCCTCGTCTCCATCTGGGGAGCGCTCGCCGTAGCTGCCCTTGTCGCGGCTGGGGCCTCCGCGCGCTACCCCAAGCGGCAGCCGGCGGAGGTTCGGGCATGAGCCCGGCGACGACGACGGCGGACGCTGCGTCCGCCGTCGGGTCCGGGATCCAGGGCCACATCTCCGCGGCATTGGAGCGCTGGCAGCCAAAGATCCTCCGCCTGAGCCATGCCATCCACGCCGATCCGGAACTCAGCGGCCAGGAGTTCCGGGCAGCGAAACGGGTTAGCGGGCTGCTGCGCTCCGCCGGTTTCAGCTTCGACGTTGCCCAGCCGGTGCTCCCGGCCGCGTTCAGCGCCCGGTACGGAAACGGGGAACTCGTGGTGGCCCTCTGCGTCGAATACGATGCCTTGCCGGATATCGGACACGCCTGCGGACACAACGTGAACGCGGCCAGCGCCGTGGGGGCGGCGCTCGCCCTGGCAGCTGTGGCGGATGATCTCGGCATTACGGTCAAGGTGCTCGGCACCCCGGCCGAGGAGACCACCGGGGGCAAAGTGGACCTCATCGATGGAGGCTTCTTTGACGACGTGAGCCTCGCAATGATGGCCCATGCCGCCGCCGAGGATGTCGTCGGTGGTTCATCCCTCGCCATGGGCATGTGGGACGTGCTGTACGAGGGGCGCCCGGCGCATGCTGCGGCGGCACCGGCTGAGGGTATTAATGCCCTGGATGCGCTCGTGGTCGCCCAGACGGCGATCGCCCTGGCACGTCAGCAGCTTCCGTCCGGTTCCATTGTCTCGATGATCGTCACCGAAGGTGGGAGCGCCGTCAACGTCATCCCGGAGCGCGCCCGGGCCAGCGTGGAGATGCGCTCGCCCGGCCTGGCGACCCTGCGTGTAATCGAGGACCGGGTGCGGCGCTGCCTCGAGGCCGGTGCCTTGGCCAGCGGCGCCACACTCGCGGTCACGCCTACCGGCAACTCCTATGCCGAGCTGAAGCAGGACAGGTTCCTCTCCGAGGCGTACCGCGAGGCGATGAGTGTCCGGGGACGGGACGTTGTATTCAACGAACAGCCGGTGGCTTCCACTGACATGGGCAACGTCTCGCAGCTGGTGCCAAGCATCCACCCGCTGCTGGGCTACGACGTGGGCGGCGCGGCACATCACACGGCGGAGTTCGCCGCCTACGGGTCTTCGGCATCCGCCGACAGGGCGGTGCTTGACGGCGCGTTCGGTCTGGCGGCGGCAGCAGCGGCAGCCGCCAGGGACACCCGGCAGCGGGCACGCCTCCTGGGCCGGGTTCGAGGGTAGCCTGTCAGCAGGAAGCCCTCGTTATCCGGACCGCCGAAGGAACCAATGATGCGCCTTGCCATTCTTGACGATTACCAGTCCGTCGCCCTTGACTACGCTCCGTGGGAACAGCTTGCGGCCGACGGCGTCGAGGTCACTGTTTTCACCCGGCAATTCCGGGACGACGACGATGCAGCCACTGGCCTGCGGGATTTCGACATCATCATCGCCATGCGGGAACGGACCGCCTTCGGCCGTGAACGGCTGCGGCAGCTGCCCGGACTCAAACTGCTCGTGACCACCGGAATGGCCAACCAGTCCATTGACCTTCAGGCGGCTGAGGAACAGGGTGTCGTGGTGTGCGGAACCGGCGGCTCCCCGGCGGCAGCGCCGGAACTGACCTGGGCACTGCTTCTCGCCTTCGCCCGCAGCATTCCCTTCGAAGACGGACGCCTGCGCGCCGGCCGCTGGCAGTCAACTGTCGGCTTTGAACTCGCCGGCAAGACCCTGGGTGTACTGGGCCTGGGCAAAATCGGGACCCGGATCGCGGGCTACGGCCGGGCCTTCGGCATGGACGTCATTGCCTGGAGCCCCAACCTCACCGATGAGGCAGCCTCGCAGGCCGGCGCCCGGAAAGTCAGTAAGGACGCTCTCTTCCGCGAGTCGGACGTGGTCTCCGTGCACGTGCGTCTTTCGGAGCGCTCCCGCGGCGTCGTCGGCGAAGAGGAACTCCGGCTGCTGGGGCCAACGGGCATTGTGGTCAACACTGCGCGCGGACCCCTTGTCGACGAGGACGCGCTGGTCCGCGGACTGGAGGAAGGCTGGCTCGGCGGCGCCGCCCTGGATGTCTTCGACGTCGAACCGTTGCCCGCCGGCCATCGCCTGCTGTCCGCACCGCGTACAGTTCTGACGCCACATTTGGGGTATGTCACCGAAGAGAGCTACCGGCAGTTTTACGGCGGCGCCTTCGAAGACGTACAGGCCTGGCTCAGAGGCAGCCCGATCCGCCTGCTGACGCCCGCCGTGGCGAACGGGGCCGGGACTTCGGCGTGAGCGGACTGCAGGCTGAACCGGCGTTGGCGGCGCGGCTTGGAGGCGTCTTGGGGAACCGGCATTCACGTTTCGCGGTGGCCGCCGTCACCGGCGGCAACGTCAGCGTCGCTGCGGTGGGCGTGCCGCTCGACGCCGACTTCGAGATCGGCTCGATCTCCAAGGGAATCACCGGGTTGCTCTACGCCGACGCGTGCGAGCGAGGGGAGATTTCAGCCGGCATGACCCTGGGGGAGCTGCTGCCGCTGGGGGACTGCGAGGCGGCACAGGTCACGCTCGCCTCCGTGAGCCGGCATTCGTCCGGGCTGCCGAGACTGCCCGGCGCCGCGCACCCTCTGCGGCGCACGTTTGCACTGTTGCTGCGCGGGACGAACCCGTACGGGGAGGACCTGGCGGAACTGCTCATGCAGGCCCGAACGGTACGGCTGCGGGATCCGCGCCCGCGATATTCAAACCTCGGGTTCGAACTGCTGGGGCATGCCGTGGCGGCCGGAGCCGGGCTCACCTACCGCGATCTGGTGGCCACACGGCTTTGCACGCCACTGTGTCTCACGTCGCTATATACGCCCTCCGCCGCCTCCAACCTTGGACCCGACGCCCTGACCGGCAGAAGCCGGTTCGGCCGGCCAAAGCAACCCTGGACCGGCGAAGCCCTGGCTCCCGCCGGCGGCATCCGGGCGTCCATCAGTGACATGGGAAGGCTGACCCGCGCCCTGCTGGACGGTTCGGCTCCAGGTATTTCCGCCCTGGATCCGGTGGCTGACTTCGCCGGCCCGGCAGTCCGCATCGGGGCCGCGTGGATCACCCTTGAGGCCAAGGGCCGGTCCGTCACCTGGCACAACGGTGCCACCGGCGGGTTCAGCTCCTGGCTCGGCCTCGACCGGGACGCCAACACAGGAGTAGTCCTGATGTCAGCGACGTCGGCATCCGTCGACCGTCATGGATTCAGGCTGCTCGAGGAACTGACACACCTCTGACGGAAGGACGGCGATGTCCGTGGAACTGCCTGCAGACCCCCCAAGACTGGCCGGGCACACCAACGTTCGCGCCGTACTCCGTCAGGTCGTCGTCGATGTCGGTGACTTCGTCGAGGTGGGTGGCGGCGGCATTGCCGGTGAAATTCACCAGGGCGCGGCATTCGGACATGAACTCGTCGATGCCGAAGATGAGCATGATGCCTGCGGCGGGGACGGTGCCGAGCGTGAACAGGGTGGCGGTCAGTGCGATGAAGCCGCCGCCGGCGACGCCCGCTGCGCCCTTGGAGGTCAGCAGTATGACCGCGAGCAGGCCCAGCCGCTGGCCTATGGTCAGGTCCGCGGTGGTGGCCTGGGCGATGTAGAGGGCGGCCACGAAAGGTAGATGGCGCCGTCGAGGTTGAAGCTGTAGCCGGTGGGGACCACGAACCCGACGCGGAAGCATAGATAGCCTACGCCTATGAAAGAATCGACGCAGCGCCCGGGCGGACCGCACTGACGCATGCGGAAAGCAGGCCCGCCCCCGTAACTGCAAAGGAGCCTCGTGAGCAGCCCGATCCAACGCACCAGCGACACCGACGGGGAATCCCTGGCACCAGCAGCCGCCGCCCCGGCCTATCCGCAGCTGAGGCTCAACAGTGATTCCCTCGAAAACAACATTCGGGTGATGGCGTCCTGGTGCCGGGAACGCCAGGTGGATCTCGCGCCGCATGTGAAGACAACAATGTCCGCACCGATCATCGCCCGCCAGGTTGCCGCCGGAGCCGTGGGCGTAACCGTCGCCACCGTGGATCAAGCCGGATCAGCTCTCGCCTGGGGACACCAGCACGTCCTCATCGCCAATCAGGTCGTCGACCGGTTAGGCCTGACACGCCTCCGCACCTGGCTGGAGGAGGATTCCGGACGGGAAATCCGCTGCTTCGTGGACTCGGCTGCCGGTATCGAGGCAGCAGCGCAGGTATTCGACGCCGAAGCGGACACCGCCCTCGAAGTCCTTCTCGACGTCGGAACGCCCGGCGGCCGAACGGGGATCCGCAGCCTGCAGGAGGCTGTCCGGATCGCTGAGCTGGTCCGCGCCGCGCCCGGCCTGAGGCTCGTGGGTGTTGCCGGCTACGAAGGCGTCGTGCCCAACAGCAGGGCGGAAGAGACAATCGCGGCCGTTGACGGGCACTGCCGGCTGGTTCGGGACGTGTACCTGGAAGCCGCCCGGTTTTACGAGACGCCGGCGCCCATCTATTCCATGGGCGGGTCAGCTTTCCCGGACCGCGTCGCGGAATACCTCCCTGACGACAGCCAGGTGCCCGGAACACGCAGGATCCTCAGGTCAGGCTGCTACGTCACGCACGACCACGGCACGTACGCCGGCGTCAGTCCCGTGCCCGGCCTCCTCCCGGCGCTCACAGTCCGCGCCGTTGTGCTGTCCACCCCCGAAGACGGGATCGCCGTCGTCGGGGCCGGCAAACGGGACCTTCCCTACGACGTCCGACTGCCGGTGGTCCTGTCCGTCAGGACCGCCGACGGCGCGCCGAAGGACGGCACAGCCGCTGTTGTGCGCAATCTCTACGACCATCACGCGGTGCTCACCGGAATGAGCGGCCTGGACGTGACGGATGTGGTGGACTTCGGGATATCCCACCCGTGCTCCGCCTTCGACCGCTGGCCGGAGTACGTCGTCACCGACGGAATCGGACGGGACACCGGCGTGTGGCACACGGATTTCCACCGCGCATCCGTTGCGGCAACGCGTTGGTGAGCCGCCGCACGGACGCAATGGTGCCTGCGGAGTGTCCCGCCCGCTGATCACTCGCCATGAGGCCGCCCAGGCCGCGGTACTTTGCCAGCCGCTGCGGCAGCAGTGCGGGGACCCCGGTGTTGGACAGGCTGGCGAATTCGTACCCGATGGCCTGCCCCATCCGCCGACAGAACGAGGTCACAGGTGCCTGGGTCGCGGCGGGAGCGGTCCCCTGGCGCTACCTAGGGCCCAGTTGCTAGCTGCAGTTTCCAACACGCTGTTGCTTCAACTCTTCTACGATGCTGGTTCCTGTTTCTGGCCGGGACTCCCAAGCCCAAGATTCATGAAAGCGTACCCGGCCGTCGCCAAGAACCTCGATGACTGATTCGCAGACTCCGGTTGAGGTCTCCTTGTTGGTACCGAGGTGCGCATAGCGAAAGCTAAGTCTGGCAGCTTCACGCGTGCCCACGAGATAGCCTCGGACAACTGCTCCTCCGGCGTACTCTGCCCAAATCACCTCGCCATCCTGGTGGTAGGTAAATGTGGTTGACTGTCCCACGTCGCCGGTGGCGGAATTCTCGACGCCCCTGAATACGCGGCCTTCCAAAGATATAGTGGCGGCCTGCGCCGTAGTCTCAACGTTCATGATCCGTACCTTAGCAACTGAGCGGCCCGTGAGGTCCTAGAGGTTGGTCATCCTTTCGGCGGCTTCGTTGTAACGCCCGCCTGCCACCTGGGTTCTGGATGCGGCGTCCTCGATTTCCGCGAGTTCCCCCGCAGTCAGTTCGACGCACTGCGCCTGGACGAAGCCGAAACCGCGCACCTCTTCGACCTGGCCCGTGCCGCGCAGCAGCGCCCGGCCCGCCGTCGTCGTCCGGCGCCGCCGGAGCAGGTGCGCCCCGGCCTCCAGCGGTTCCTGGACGCCGTCACGGCCGGTGCGGCCCGCCAACAGTGCACGCTTCGTCTTCCTCAACCCGCAGGCGCGCTCCTTTTACCCTGATTGGGAACAGGTGGCGAACGACGTCGTCGCCATCCTCCGCAGCTACGCGGGCCAGCGGCCGCACGACAAGAACCTCACCGACCTGATCGGGGAACTCGCTACCCGGAGTGACGAATTCCGCACCCGCCGGGCCGCCCACAACGTCCGTTTCCACCGCACCGGCGTGAAGCAGCTCCACCACCCGGTGGTGGGGGACCTTGAACGGCTGCCGTTTCTACTGGCCGACGCCCGGCAGGTACTGACGGTTCCTGATCCGTGATTCGCCGAACTGAATTACCAGTGGCTCAATTTCCCAAATTCCGCCGCCCCGCGATTTCGGGCTGCCCACGGCAACGTGCGGTAACCAGTGCGGGGACCTGAAGCCCAAGGCGCGTGAGCTGAGGATGAAGTCATCCACGTTGTCCACCAGCAAGCCGTCCAGGAGTTGGTGCAGGGCCTGCACCAGGGAGACCTGATAGCCATGTACGTGCTCCGGGACGTTGACTTCCAGCCCCGACACCCGGCCGCCGCCCAGGGTGATCAGCCGTTCGGCGCTGCCGGAAAAGCCGTCCAGCGCCGGCAGTTCCCGCAACCAGGCGGACGTGCCGCGCGCGGCAACCGCAGCGCTGGTCACCCCGTTGGTCCACTCCGCAACGTCTTCGGAGAAGTCGTCCAGGACCCCGAGATGGAGCAGGGTCATGTGTAGTCCCCGCTGCCTGCGCAACGCGTGCACGTAGTCGCCCAGTTCCTCATAATCCGAGGGGCCGGACCCGATGCTGAGCACCGGCGCTTCTACCGTAATGCGGGGAACTGTTTCCATCCGGCCCCTCCTGACCCGCTGACTGTTGGCTCTGGAGCCATTATCCGCCGCAGGGCCGCAGTCCGCCCACGGGCTGTGTCACCCTGCGAGGGGACGCAAGCCCTCAACCAGGGGAGTCGTGGGCCGGCCGGCCAGCCGGGCGAGGTCGCCGGTGGTCAGGGCAAGGGCATCCTCCCGGATGTTCCCGTCCAGGGCCGCCAGGAAACCGGCCGTTGCGGGGTCGAGGCCCGCAGCCTCCAGGGCACGGGCGTGCTCTGCCGAACTCACCGAGCGGTAGCTGACCGTGCGACCCAGGACCGTCGAGAAGGCCGATGCCAGTTCCTCGTAGGTCCAGGCGTGGTCGCCGGAGAGTTCGTAGACCCGGCCCTCATGTCCCGGAGTGGTCAGGACGGCAGCGATGGCAGCGGCGTAGTCCGCACGGGTGGCGCTGGCCACGCGCCCCTCGCCGGCACTCCCCAGCAACGTTCCGGTCTCACGCGCCGAAGCCAGAGCAGCGGCGTAGTTTTCGGTGTACCACCCGTTGCGCAGGAAGGTGAACGGCAGGCCGCTGGCGCGGATGTATTCTTCAGCCTTCACATGGTCCGGTGCGAGAATGACCGGGGTGGTGTCCGCTGCCAGGACGCTGGTGTAAAGGATGTGGGCGACCTTGGCCCGCACGGCCGCATCGATGACGTTCTCGTGCTGGGCGGTGCGATTCTGGATATCGTTGCCGGAAATCAGCAGCAGGGTGTCGCCTTCCCCCAACGCTGAATCAACGCTGGCCGGATCGTTGTAGTCGACCGAGGCGGTCCTGACGCCGAGGCCCGCCAGATCCGCAAGCTGTTCGTTGGACCTTCCGCCGGCGACGATCTGGCCGGCCGGCACGCCGCGCTGCAGCAGTTCCCCGACGACGAGACGACCCAGCTGGCCGGTGGCTCCCGCAATAACGATGGACATGTGATTCTCCTTGATTACCGGGCGCCCGGAGCGGCGCCTTCCGTAATGGCCAACCGCCCTCCAGGGGGAACAATTCCGTCTCCCGATGACGCACTTTGAAGTGCAATAGGCACCTTCAGGTAAGCAATGGCGGGCACTTTTGCACTTTTGTTGTCAACGGGACGATGCGCCGCGCCGGTTGCCGGCGGGCCGTTGGGCAAGGATCACTGCCTGGGGTGAGGTCTCGCGGGGTCCCGGTTCGCGTAACATCTGGGCAACCGTGGTGAGTCCGGCGCGGGTCAGGTGTTCGACGACCGTCGCCGGCATGAAGAGCTGGGCGTCCATAGACACGTTGTGCCCATAGGCGCGGGCCATGTGGCGCGGACCGTCACCCACCTGGAAGCTAACCATGGCATAGCCGCCTGGTGCGAGGACCCTCAAGAATTCGGTAAACACGCCCGTGAGATCGGCCGGGGCCAAATGGATGATGGAATACCAGGCGAAAACGCCGCCCAGGTGCTTGTCCGGATAGGGAAGATTCCGCAGCTCAGCTACTTCAAAGCGGAGGCCGGGAGAGGTCCTCCGGGCCACGTCAACCATTCCGGCGGAGACATCGATCCCTGACGGATCGACTCCCAGATGGGAAAGCAGCCTGGTCATCCGCCCGGTGCCGCAGCCCGCATCAAGGACCGCCAGGGCATGTCCTTCCTTCACGTAACTGGCGAAAGCCTCGATCATCCCGCGGTCCGCCGGTGCCTCGAAACTGGCGTCAGGCAGCAAGCGCGCATAGCTCTCAGCGACCGCGTCGTAGGCTGACCGGACATTCTCGAGACGATCAACTGGCATCCGAAAAGGCTATCGCGGAGTGCTCCGTTCAGTCCCCGAAGACACCGGGACGCGGAGAATCGCCGGGAGCCGGGGCCGGCGCGCGCAGCCCTTGCTGGGTTATTTGGACCTGTTGTGCCTGGTGGGTTTGCGGGCGGAAGACCTCGTCCGCGATGCCCAGCATGCCGCCGGCGGCACCGCGCAGCCTTCCGCCGCGGCGGTTCCCCCGCGCAGCCCAAAACCAGAGGCCGGCCACCAAAGTCGGAGCCCCCAGCACCGCCACCAGTACTATCAGTAAATCCATGATGCAACTCTAGTCGCGGGCAAACGATCCTGGGCTGCAGGGCTCGCTCGTGGCCGGGCTGCCGCCGGCCTCTACCCTTGGCCCCGATACATGCGGGCCAGTGCCTCCTTGGCGAGGCCCTTAATCGCCGATGGGCGCACGCCGCCGTCGGGAAGTGTTGCCGTGGCGGCGGCCCAGACTGCACTCCAGAACGCATCTTCTCCGGCCTCGGTGTTGGGCAGGCGACGGATAAACCAGTCGTACCCCCGGGGCCTGGGAGGAAGTCCGGCGTCGGCCAAGTAGGAATCGATGTCGTCATCGATCGAGTCCAGATCTGCGTCTGTCAGGACGAACGGTTCTGATCGTTCGCTGCCGTCCGGAAGCCGGTGGACCGCCCTGCCGTACCGATCGCCGGCAGCTGCAGGGACGCGCACAAAGTTTCCCTGCCCTGCTGCCCACACAACCAGTGCGCCCCACCCGTTTTCCGTGGCACGGATCCACCCGCTGGGTGCTTCGGCCAGTTCAGTGGATGCCCAAGGGTCTTTGTCCATGCTCGACACTCTATTGCCCGAACCTCTACTGCCGGGTGCGAATGCCTTGCAGCCCCATGTTGCCCTGCCGAGGGACTCCAGTCCCACTGCACGACCTATCCGGTGGCCAGAAGGACCCCGCAGGCGGCTTCGCAGCGGCGGCAGGCCTCGGCGCAGATCCGGCAGTGCTCGTGCATCTCGGCGTGCTTTTCGCATTCTTCAGCGCAGGTGGCGCACGCTGCCTGGCAAGCTTCCAGTACCGCCAACGTGATGGAGGTCTGCCCGCCGGTCTGCCTGGTGATGACATTTCCTGTGGCGGTGCAGACATCGGCGCAGTCCAGGTCTGTCCGGATGCAGTTGGCCAGTTCGGCGACCATGTCTTCAGCCAGGCAGGCGTCCGCGCAGCCGGTGCATGTCTGGGCGCACTCGAAGCAGGCGGCGATGCATTCAGCCAGCTTGTCCTTGCTCGGCGCAGCCTCTCCCCGGGGATGGGCGTTGAGCATGGCGCTGATGTGGTGGCTCATGGTGCGGCTCCTGTCGCTGGGCGAGAGGGCGGCCGGGCCGTTCCCGGCCGTCCCCTTCACCCTAGTCCCGCCACCGTAGGTTCCACAGCCCGGACCTTTATCCCGGATTGAGAGGTCCGTGGGCAGCAGCGGGTTGGAAGGTCATCCGTCCGTCTGTGGAGGCACTGTTCCCATCGGGGAAAGCAGCCCACGTCAACGGTCTGCCAGGTGGTGGGTCTGGTCAGAGCGTGGCCAGGAGATCCTGCATTTCCTTGATTTCCGCTTCCTGTGCCGACACGATGTCCTTGCTCAGTTCCAGTGCCCTGGGGTCCTTGCCGTCCCTGGTTTCGGTGTTGGCCATCATGATGGCCCCTTCGTGGTGGGCGATCATTTGCGTCAAAAACAGTTTCGCTGCCTCTGTGCCCTGCGCGGCCTCGAGTTCCTTCATTCCAGCGTCGTCCACCATGCCGGTCATTGAGTGGCCCGGAGCCATTTCGGTCGGTTCATTCCAGTCCTTCAGCCAGCCCGTCATGGTCTGGATTTCCGGGCCCTGGGCTTCCCTGATTTGGGTGGCCAGTGCGGTGACGGGGGCGGGGATGGCCTCTTTGGCGAGGATCATGTCGGACATCTCCACGGCCTGGGCATGGTGGGGGATCATCATCCGCGCGAACGTCACGTCGGCGGAGTTATGCTCGGCCGAGGCGGCCGGTGCGCTGCTGGAGCTGCCGTGGTTCATGCCGGGCATGCTTTCGGAGCCGGAACCGGCGCCGGATGCGCACCCGGCCAGGGCGATGGCCGCTGCGATGGCCGTTGTAAAGAGGGCCAAGAATTTCTTGTTCATGGGAGATTGGTCCTTCGAGGTCTCGGCCGCATTGGCCGGTGAATGGGGGCGGGCATCTTGGAGGATGCCGGGAAGCGCCTTGTAGTCGCGCTTCAAAACGGGGCTGCGCCCTGTGGGGGCTAGGTGCCCGGTTTTACGTCCGGCTGATGGATAGCTCGCCCGGTGAAGGACTGCCTGACAGGGTGGAGTAGGTCACACTCATCCGGTCCGGGAGCCCGCGCCGGTTCCGCGTCGCCACGGTCCCTTGTCCGGCCTCGGGGGCGGCCAATGTCCCTCCCTTGGCTAACGGGACGCAGGCGGCGCCCGTCTCGGCGCCGGCGCATCCAGCCGAACATGCGCACGCCGCCGCTGCCCCTGCCCCTAAGCCAACGGGGACGGGCTTCCCTGCGGCCTCCTGTGTTGAGCCGGGTACGCCGTCATCGGCCCCGCCTTGGTGGCCGGTGTGTCCGTCACCCGGGCTCGTTAGCGTGGCCGCTAATTGCGCGGCGGCGGGGGAGTGCATGGTGTGGTTGGCGGTCATGACGTGCATGCCGAAGATCCCGGCGATCATGGCCAGGACCGCGGCGATGATGCCGGTACGAAGGAGGAGCGCCGGGACGGGGCCGCGGGATACTGCGGTCATGGCGTTCCTCCTTCGTGTGGTGTGTCAAGGCTACCGGCCGGGCATGGACGGTCCGGTCGGCGCTTCTGGCTCAACGTACCTGGGCGGGATTGAGTGTCACCCTCCGCAGCAGTTGGGCGTTCAAGGCCACCACGATCGTGGACGCCGACATTAGGACAGCGCCCGCGGCGGGCGACAGGACGACCCCGGCGAAGGCCAGGACCCCGGCGGCCAGCGGAACGGACAGGATGTTGTAGCCGGTGGCCCAGATGAGGTTCTGCCACATCTTCCGGTAGCTGGCCCGGGACAGGTCCACCATCAACAGCACCGCCCGAGGATCATTTCCCGCGAGGACCACCCCGGCGGACTCCATGGCCACGTCGGTGCCGGCACCGATCGCGATGCCTACCTCGGCCCTTGCCAGCGCAGGTGAGTCGTTCACCCCGTCACCGACCATCGCGACCCTCATCCCCCGTGCCTGGAGTTCAGCGACTTTCTTGTCCTTGTCCGCTGGTAGGACTTCAGCGAAGACCCCATCAATGTGCAGCTCCTCGGCCACGGCTTGGGCGACCTGCCGGGCGTCCCCGGTGACCATGGCGACCTTGATGCCGCGGTTCTGCAGCGCGGCGACGGCCTGCCGTGATTCGGCCCGGATGCTGTCTTCGAGGCTGACCGCCCCCAGGACGCGTCCTTCGTCGATGACATGCAGCACTGCGGCCCCGCGGTCCATCCAGGCCTCGGTGGACCGGGCCACGGCATCGGGTTCGACGGCGCCGAGCTCGCGCAGCAGCGCAGGCCCGCCGACGTGGACGGTCCGGCCGTCCACGGTGGCCCGAACCCCGCGCCCGGTCAGGGAGTTGAAATCCGTTGCGTGAGGGATGGTTAGGTCCCTTTCCCGGGCGGCCCGGAGGATGGCGCGTGCCACCGGGTGCTCGCTGTCGGACTCCACAGCTGCGGCCAAGGCCAGGAGTGAGTCGGCATCCACGCCCTGCACTGCGGTGATGTCTTTCAGGTCCGTTTCACCTGTGGTGAGGGTGCCTGTCTTGTCGAACAGAACGACGTCGATGGTGCGCATCCGTTCGAGTGCCATCCGGTTCTTGATCAGCACCCCGGCCCGGGCAGCCTGTTCGGTGGAGATGGCGATGACCAGGGGTATGGCGAGGCCCAGGGCGTGCGGGCAGGCGATCACCAGGACGGTGACGGTCCGGGTGACGGCCTCCGGAACACTGCCCAGGAGTGTCCAGGCTATGAAGGTGATGATTCCGGCGCCGGCGGCGAAGTAGAACAGGAATGCAGCTGCCCGGTCCGCCAGTGCCTGCGCCTTTGAGGAGGAGGCCTGGGCTTCGGCCACCAGCCGCTGGATACCGGCCAGGGCCGTGTTATCGCCGACGGCGGTGACCCGGACCCGGACGCTGTTATCGGTCGCGACCGTACCAGCTACCACGGTGTCGCCAGCGGTGCGGGGTACAGTTTTGGATTCGCCGGTGATCATGGACTCGTCGAACTCGGCCTGCCCGCCGATGATCGTTCCGTCGGCAGGCATCCGTGCACCCGAGCGGACCAGGACTGTGTCCCCTGCACGCAGTTCGGAGACGGGGACCGCTTCGGTGCCGTCGTCGGTGACGCGTTCAGCTTCGTCGGGCAGCAGCGCGGCGAGGGCATCCAAAGCGCCCTGCGCTGAGCCGAGGGCACGCATTTCGATCCAGTGGCCCAGCAGCATGATCGCGACCAGCAGGGCCAGTTCCCACCAGAAGTCCAGGTCGAATCCGCCGATGCCCAGGCTGGTGATCCAGGACGCGGCGAACGCGACAGTGATGGCCATCGCGATGAGCAGCATCATCCCCGGCTGCCGGTTCTTCAGTTCCTGCAGCCCGCCCTTCAGGAACGGCTGTCCGCCGTAGAGGAAGATCACCGTGCCCAGAATGGGCGGGATCCAGCTCGAGCCGGGAAACATCGGCGGCATGTAGCCCAAGATGTGGCCGACCATGGGGCTGAAGTAGACGACCGGGACGGACAGTGCCAGCGCCAGCCAGAACCTGTTTTTGAACATGGCGGTGCTGTGTCCGGCGTGCTGGCCATGGCTGTGCACGGCGTGGTCGTCCTGCCCGACGTGGCTGGTATGGACCTCATGGTGGCTGTGCGGGTGGTCCGCGACCGCCGGTCCCGAAGCAGTGATAACGCTGTGGGGGGCGGGCAGGTTGTCGTGGGCGGCGCGTGTGTTGCCTAGGTGGTGTTGCGTGTGGTCTTCCATGGTTCCTCCTTAAAGGAGACGCCAATCCTGTAAGCGCCAAGGCCTGCCAGAGGAGGCGTAAAGGGGGTCAGTGGCTGATGAGGGTATATCCGGCGGAGGTGACAGCCTCACGCACTGCAGCGTCATCGGGACTGCCGCCAATGACCAGACGTGAACGGCCGCCCGGGACGAGCTCGACCGAAGCTGATTCCACGCCGTCAACGGCCGAGACGGCCTTCTCAACAGTCTGGGCGCAATGCCCGCAGGTCAGGCCTTCAACGCCAAGCTCAGCGGCATCGGCGGCCGTAGGTCCGGCGGGGGCGGAGGACATATCCGTTGAGCAGCAGCTGCATCCCGGGGCAGACGGGACGAGAGGCAGTTGGGTTGGGTTTTCAGTTCCACACATGTCAGTTTCCATTCCTGGGAAGGATCAATGGGTGCTGGGGTTGAACGGCTGTGAAGGCGTGCTGAGCACTGCCGGGACATACCACTTCACTGACAACACTGCTGAATATACCCCCTAGGGGTATCTTGGTCAAGGCGGGAAATAGGCATATCGAGCAGCTCTGGAGAAGCCGCCGCGGCAGTCGCTCCCTAGCATTGGGGTAGTCCCATCAGATCGCCCGGAAAGGAACGCGCAATGACCGATACGGAAAAGACCGGCACGAGCACCAAGACATACGACGGATTCGAGGACGAAGAACGGGCCGCGATGAAGGAGCGCGCACAGGAACTCAAGAAGACGGCCCGCCGCGGACCGCGGGCCGCCAAAGCTGACGGGGAAAGCGACGTTCTCGAGAAGATCGCCGAGATGCCGGAATCCGACCGGCGCATTGCCGAACGGCTCCATGCCATCATCAAGGCCAGCGCGCCCGATCTCACCCCGAAAACCTGGTATGGGATGCCCGCCTACGCCAAGGACGGCAAGGTGGTCTGCTTCTTCCAAAGCTCGCATAAGTTCAAGACACGGTACTCAACGCTCGGCTTCAACGACTCGGCGAACCTCGACGACGGCACCATGTGGCCGGCCGCCTTCGCACTCAAGGAGCTGACCGCCGCCGACGAGGCAAGGATCAGCGCGCTCGTGAAGAGGGCCGTGAGCTAAGGGCCGGGGACAGCTGATCAGCCGTGGGAGCGCGTGCTCCCGGGTGCTATTGAAGCACAATGGAGGCGTGACTTCTCCGCTCCTCCCTCCGGCCGCCGCACGCCCCAACGGGCCCTTCGACTTGGCTGTGATCGGCGCGGGCCTGGCGTTTGCCGAGTCACTGGGGAAACTGGCCGACTCACTGCGTGATGGAGGCGCTGCGGGGACCGCCGTGGTCCAGGCACCTCCGGGCACGGGCAAGACCACCCTGGTTCCCCCGCTGGTCGCCAACATGGCGCTGGTCGCCAGCATGGCGGCCGACCGCGGCCCGCGCGTCGTGGTGACCCAGCCCCGCCGCGTCGCCGCCCGTTCGGCCGCGCGGCGCCTGGCCACCCTGGACGGGAGCCGGCTCGGGGACCGGATCGGCTACACAGTCCGCGGTGAACGCGTCTGCAGTGCCGGGACCATGATCGAGTTCGTCACCCCCGGCATCCTGCTGCAGCGGCTCCTCACGGATCCGGGCCTGGAGACAGCGGATGCCGTGATCCTCGACGAGGTGCATGAACGCGGGCTTGAGACAGACCTGCTTCTCGGCATGCTCGCCGAAGTCCGCGAGCTGCGCGGGGACCTCACGTTCGTCGTTATGTCCGCCACCCTGGACGCGCCCCGATTCGCCGCGCTGATCGGCTCGGGACAGGGCGGCAAGCACGACGGCGGCGGCCCGGCCCCCGTCGTCGACTGTCCGTCCGCGCTGTACCCGTTGGAAACGGAGTGGGCGCCGGCGGCGGCAGCGAGGCTGGATACCCGAGGAGTGACCCGAGCCTTCCTTGACCATGTGGCGGACATGGCGGCGGCGTCACATGCCGAAGCGCTTACTGCGGATGCGGGTGTGGACGCCCTGGTGTTCGTTCCCGGGGCGTGGGAGGTGTCCCATGTCGCCGCCCGCCTGCGGAGCCGGGTGTCCGCCGAGGTGCTGGAGCTGCATGGCCAGGCAACCCCGGAAGAACAGGACCATGCCGTCTCCGGACGGGAACCTGGCGGACGTGCCCGGATTATTGTTTCCACCGCGCTCGCCGAATCATCCCTGACCGTCCCGGGAGTCCGCCTGGTCATTGACTCAGGACTGTCCCGCGAGCCGCGGCGCGACACGAACCGCGGCATGTCCGGCCTCGTCACGGTGTCCTGTTCCCGCGCCTCTGCAGATCAGCGTGCCGGGCGCGCCGCACGTCAGGGGCCGGGCAGGGTGGTCCGCTGCTATGACCAGAGGACCTTTGGTGCCGCCCCCGCGCATCAGACCCCGGAAATCGCGGTGGCTGACCTCACAGGCGCAGCGCTGGTTTTGGCCTGCTGGGGATCGCCCGGCGGACGCGGCCTGGCGCTTCCCGACGCCCCGCCCGCGGCAGCGATTAGTGATGCTGTGGAGGTCCTCCGCGAACTGGGTGCGGTGGGACCGGACGGCCTCGCCACTGATTTGGGTAAGACGCTGGCCAGGGTTCCCGCCGACCCGAGGCTGGCCCGTGCCCTGCTGGACGGCGCCGCAACCGTGGGCCACCGGCTTGCTGCCGAGACGGTCGCCGTCGTGGCTGGTGACCAGCGCGCTCCCGGCGCCGACCTGACGCGCCTGCTGGCTTCGCTGCGTTCCGGCAAGGACCCGGCAGTCCGGCGCTGGAAGGAGGACGTCCGGCGGATGGAGGCGATCGTCCGCAAGGGCGATGCCGCCGTCGTACGTCCCCAAACGGTTCCGCCGGTGACGGCTGCCGAGGCGGTGGGCTTCGTCGTCGGGCTTGCGTTCCCGGACCGTGTGGCTCGCCGTGTCCCCGGCGCGGGGGAGCGGTATCTGCTGTCCTCAGGCACGCGGGCAGGCCTTCCGGCCGGCAGTCCGTTGTCGGGGCGCGAATGGTTGGCAGTCGCGGAGGTTTCACGCGCGGAGGGCCGCGACGCCGCAGGAACCGGCGCCGTCATCCGGTCCGCCGCGCCGCTGACCGCTGACACGGCGGAAGCCGCAGCCCGCCACCTGCTAAGTGACGCTGTGGAAGCCGGCTTCAGCCAGGGACGGGTCACGGCCCGGCGGGAACGCCGGCTGGGAGCCATCGTGCTCTCTTCGACGCCGGTGCGACCGTCAGCTGCTGAGGGACGGTCAGCTGTGGCCCGGGCTCTGGCCAAGGAAGGGCTGGGGACCATTGGGTGGTCGACGGCGGCGGATGCCCTGCGCCGCCGCCTCGCGCTGCTGCGCCGGGAACTGGGCGATCCGTGGCCGGACGTTTCCGAGGAGGCGCTGCTGTCCCGGCTTGACGACTGGCTGGCTCCCGAACTCGAAGCGCTTGCCGGCGGCGCTGCCACGGCCGGCGTGGACCTCACCGAACCGCTGCGCCGGCTGCTGCCGTGGCCGGAGGCCGCCCGGCTGGGTGACCTGGCACCGGAGGCGCTGGAAGTACCGAGCGGTTCGCGAGTCAGGATCGACTACCCGGATGCAGAACACGACGACGGCCGGCCGGTTGTGGCGGTCAAGCTGCAGGAGTGCTTCGGGTGGGCCGAGACACCACGATTGGCGGGCGGCAGGGTTCCGGTCCTGTTCCACCTTCTTTCACCGGCGAGGCGGCCCCTCGCGGTGACGGACGACCTTGCCTCCTTCTGGTCCGGGCCGTACGCGCAGGTGCGGGCGGAGGTGCGTGGCCGCTACCCGAAGCATCCCTGGCCGGAGGACCCGTGGACGGCGCCGGCCACCGCGCGGACCAAGAACCGGATGTAGGGGCGGTCGAACGGCTGCGTCAGCGGGGACATGGTCAGCGGCTATGGCACCGCGGCCCAGTCAAAGTTCGGCGGCGATTTCTTCGACCGCCCGCGACAGTGCCTGCATGGATTTAGGGCCTCCATGCCCCTCGTCCTCAACAACGATGAGGTGGCTGCTTTTCCATCGCCGGTGTAGCGTCCACGGAGTAACAACTGGTCCGCTGATATCCCGGCGGCCATGAATGAGGTAGCCGGGTATCCCGTCCAACTCCTGAATCCGGGACAGGATTTCCTGCCCGCCGGTCAGGAATCCGTCATTGGACCAGTAGTGCGTGACGAGCAGGGCGAAGGTCATACGTTCGCGTTCGTCGTCGAACATCGCACCCGGCTGCCACAGCGGGTCCAGGGCGATGTGCGTGGATTCCCAGCGGTCCCAGGCAAGTGCGGCTTGGCGGGCATCGTCGCGGTCTTCTCCAGACAGCCGCCGGGCATAGGCGTTGACCAGACGTTCACCCGGGTTTGCCCTGGCGGAATCCGAGAAATCCTTCCAGGCTTCGGGGAAGATGCGTCCGACGTCTTCAGTGATCCACTGGACCTCATCGCGGCTTGTTGTTGTTACTGCCACGAGGGCAATTCCGTGCACCCGGTCCGGGTGTTTGAGGGCATAGGCCAGAGCGAGTGTGCTGCCCCAGGACACACCGGTAACAATCCACTTCGGTATGCCCAGGTGCTCTCGCACAGCCTCGAGGTCGTCAATCAACGCTTGCGTGGTGTTCTGAGCCAGGCCTTCGAGGTCGTCCTGAGCTAACGGAGTGCTTTTGCCGCATCCGCGCTGGTCAAGGCCCACCGTCCAGAACCGGGAGGAGTCGTGTCGCGTGCGGTAACCGCCTTTGCCGAGGGACCCGCCAGGGCCTCCATGCAGGTATAGGACCGGCACACCTTTTGGATTTCCTGTGGCTTCCCAGTAGATCTTCGCCCGGGGTACGTCCACCCACCCGCTGTTCGTCGCCGCGCGCTGATCAATCACCCGCTCAACGATATTGGATTTACTCGATCCGTTGTTGCCTCGCCTGGGCCCCGTCATCCGTTGTCTCAGATTCCGGCGCCCCGGAAGGTTCGCTGGACGCGTTCGATGCGGTCGGCAACGATGGAGAATTCTTCCTGCATCGCCTCGTGCCAGGTCAGATTCACCTGCTCGCCTGGGACAAGCTCAAGAAACTCATGCCCCCGTTGGACAACGGCTGGCCATTGACCGGCGATACTTAGCGATATATCGTTAAGTATCGCCGATGGTCGGCGACAGCCATATTCGGAAGGACGATGCCACCATGAGAGGCATTCACGACAAATTCTCAGACAACGGCCCGGAACGGGGCCGCTTCGAGCGAGGCCGGAGCCGCCGAGGGCCCCATGGACACGGCGGGGGCGGCTTCGGGCGCGGCTTTGGTCCGGGGTTCGGACCGGGCTTTGGTCCGGGATTCGGGCCAGGGTTCGGCCCGGGCGGCCCGCGCCGCGCCAACAGGGGCGACGTTCGCGCCGCTATCCTCTCCTTGCTCGCCGAAGCCCCGTCCAACGGGTACGGGCTGATCCGCACTATCGCGGAAAAAACTTCCGGGGCCTGGCGTCCCAGCCCCGGTTCCGTTTACCCGACGCTGCAGCAGCTCGTGGACGAAGACCTCATCACACCTGTGGGTGAGGGCAGGCGCACCGAGTTCACACTCACCGATGCCGGCAAAGCGTACGTGGAAGGGCACGCCGAGGAGCTGGGCAACGCCTGGAACAACGATCCCGAGGGTTCCGTGCCCGTGTTTCATCAGAGCGTGGGAAAGCTCATGGGCGTCATTCATCAGTTCAGGGTCGCCGCGACCGACGAACAGCGCCTGGCCGCTGTCGACAAGATCGATGAGGCCCGCCGGGCGCTGTACCTCATCCTCGCGGAGTGACAGGAGGGGGAAGGAGTAAAAGGCTCGAAGCGGCCATGTGAGGTAACTGATACACGCCGGAAATGTTGTGTCGTAGCGGTGAAACATTGCGCAGCTACGCTCATACCTACCTGGACATCGGGGTCCACGCAGCGAACGAAAGGACACACCATGATGACGCTTCTGAGCACTATGACACTTTCCCTTCATGCCGGCTGGAAGGACAAGGATCCGCACGTTGGCGGGGCCGGTTCCATGGGCGTATTCCCCAGCGGCCAGCTCTCCTCCACCCCCTGGGAAGGGTGGTGGCACGACGAACCCTAGCCATACAAGCAAGGGCGACACGTCTTCCTCTTGAAGTTCGGCAGCCTCAGGGTGTCGAATCGTCTTACAGAGGCCGCGCGGCGGCTCACGACTAAGACGCCTGGAGTTGCTCATGTCGGTAAAAAGCACTAATGGCAGGGCCAAGAGCCCCGCCCGCGGCACCTCTGATTCCCGGCGGGCGGACACCGCCGGGGCTGCTGCCGACGCACCGGAGAAAGTCCGCAACGTGGTTCTTGTGGGCCACTCCGGTGCCGGAAAGACGATGTTGCTCGAGGCATTGCTGGCCGCAACCGGCGTCATCTCACGGATGGGTTCGATCGAGGACGGCTCCACTGTCAGTGACGCCGAGCCCTCCGAGGTGCACCAGCAGCGCTCGGTGGTGCTCTCCGTAGCGCCCCTTGTGGTGGACGGCATCAAGGTCAATATTCTCGACACACCGGGCTATGGCGACTTCACCGGTGAACTGCGGGCAGGCCTGCGGGGCGCTGACGCGGCCCTGTTCGTGGTGTCCGCCATCGACGACATCGACGCCGCCACCACGGCTTTGTGGGCCGAATGCGACCAGGTGGGTATGCCCCGGGCGGTGGTAGTCAGCCGGCTGGACCACCCGCGCGCGAACTTCGAGGCGGCAGTTGCCGGCTGCCAGCGTGCGTTCGGGGACTCCGTGGTGCCGGCCTATCTCCCCGTACGCACCGGGAGTGCCACCACGGGGCTGCTGGGGCTGCTCTCGCAAACAGTTTCGGACTATTCCGCCGGCTCCCCGACGCCGGACGTGCGCGCAGCCAGCACGGAGGAACTCGCTGCTGCCGACAGCGCACGCGGCACACTCATTGAGGGGATCATCTCGGAAAGCGAGGACGAAACCCTGATGGACCGCTACCTCGGCGGTGAGGAGATCGACGTCGACGCCCTCGTCAGCGATCTGGAGACCGCCGTCTCCCGCGGCACTTTTTTCCCCGTGCTGGCCACGTCCGCCGAGACAGGCCTGGGCGTGGCCGAGCTCCTGGAAATGCTCACCCGCGCATTTCCCTCTCCGCTGGAGCGCAGCCTGCCGCAGGTGACCAGCCTTTCCGGCGCACCGGCAGCCCCGTTGGCCTGCGATCCCGAGGGTCCCCTGGCCGGCGAGGTGGTGCGGACAACCATAGACCCGTTCCTGGGCAGGGTCTGCCTGGTCCGGGTTTTCTCCGGCACGCTAAGGGAAGATTCCGCCGTTCACGTCAGCGGGCGGGGGCTGTCCGAGCGCGGCCATGAGGACCACGACAGCGACGAGCGCCTGACGCACCTCTACTCCCCGGTGGGGTCCACCCTGAAGTCGGTTCCCCATTGCGTTGCAGGGGACATCTGCGCGATCGCCAAGCTGGCCAGCGCGGAGACAGGCGATACCGTGTCCGCCAAAGAGGCACCTCTGCTGGTGGTTTCGTGGGACATGCCGGAACCGCTGATGCCGTTGGCGGTGGAGGCGGCCTCGCGCAGCGATGAGGACGCCCTCGCCAAGAGCCTGGGCAAGGTGGCGGCCGGCGATCCGACGCTGCGGGTGGAACGGAACTCCGAAACCCACCAGCTGATCCTGTGGTGCATGGGCGAAGCCCACGGCGAAGTGGTGCTGGACAGGCTGCGCGACCAGGGGGTGAAGCTGCAGACCGTACCGGTGATCACGCCGCTGCGGGAAACGTTCGTGGCACCCGCGTCCGGCCACGGCCGGCACGTCAAACAGTCCGGCGGCCACGGACAGTACGCCATCTGTGACATCGACGTCGAGCCCCTGGCGCGCGGCGCGGGCTTCGAGTTCGTGGACAAAACCGTAGGTGGGGTTATCCCGGGGCAGTACATCGGTTCCGTGGAGAAAGGGGTCCGGGCCCAGATGCAGAAGGGCGTATCAGCAGGGTTCCCGGTGGTGGACATCCGTGTGACGCTCACCGGCGGCAAGGCGCACAGCGTGGACTCTTCGGATGCGGCCTTCCAGGCCGCCGGTGCCCTGGCGTTACGTGAGGCGGCAGCGGCGGGGCGGATCCAGCTCCTGGAACCCGTTCTGGCGGTCACCATCAGCGTCGCCGACGAATACGTGGGAGCGGTGATGAGTGATCTGTCCTCCCGGCGCGGCCGACTGACGGGAACCGAATCGGCGGACGGCACGGGCACCGAGATCAAAGCAGAGATACCGGAACAGGAACTGCTGCGCTACGCAGTGGAACTCCGCGCACTGACGGCAGGCACCGGCCGCTTCCGGCGCACCTACCTGCGCCATGAGCCGCTGCCCCCTAATATGGCCCACACCGCGCCGCGGCAGTGAGTTGGTAGCCCCGGCGTTGGCTAGCTGTGCGTTCCGTGCCACGGTGGAGCCGCAGCCTGGGAGCGCAGGTACGCCGTGACCGGCGCCGCCGCGGAGGAACCGATCTCGTCGGCGCTTCGCTTCTTGCCCGCAACCGCAAACGAATGATCGCCGCCGTCGTACCAGGAAAGCGTGGCGTTAGGCCCGATCCGGGCTACCACTCCCTCCAGCAGTTCAGGGGTGGCGAACGTGTCCCGGGTTCCCTGCAGGAACAGCATCGGCAGGGTCAGGCCGTACAGGTGCTCATCACGAAGCTTTTCCGGCTTACCCGGGGGATGCAGCGGGTAGCCGAGATAGACCAGGCCAGCCGCCGGCATTCCTTCGGCAACAGCCATCGAGGCCATGCGGCCCCCGAAGGACTTGCCCGCCGCCCACAGCGGGCCGGTGTCGGAGTGCGCTGCCGCCCTGGCTGAGGCCTCCTCCATGGCCGCGCGCCATGTGGCGATCGCAAGGGGCGGCCTGTCCGGAAACTTCCGTCCCGCCTCGCGGTAGGGAAAGTTGAAGCGCAAGGTGGCCACGCCGTCGTCGTTCAATGCCTGGGTGAAGCCGCCCATAAAGGGATGCTCCATTCCGGCCCCGGCCCCATGGGCTAGGACGAGGGTGGCGAACGGGTTGTCCGGTCGGGCATAGAGGCCGGAGACCTGGAGATCTCCGACGCTGATGGTTACGGGGGACTCGGGAACGGGCATGAGTCAATGATGCCAGCACCTAGCTGCGTGCCGGAGTGACCCGCAGCCAGACGAACTCCTGCGGCCGGAGCATGATTCCTTCACTGATGCGCGCCGGCTTGCCGGTCAGGATGTCCACCGCCTGCGCTGCGAATCCCGAGACAGTTTCGGCGGTCACTGTTTGGTCCTGGTCGCTGAAATTGGCAAGGGCGAGAATGAGTGTGCTGCTTCCGGGCCGCTGGTAGCCCAGGACGCTCCGGTTGTTGGTGTCGAAGTGAACGAGGCGGGTTCCGGCGAATTCCGGAGTTCGGGCCCGCGCGGCGATCAAGGACCGCAGCCCTTCATAGACCGCGCCCTCAGGGGTCGCCTGATCGTGGCGGTTCGCGTACCGGTCTGCGGGGTAGTGTGGCCGGTGCACCCACCGGCTGTCTGCTCCGTGGCCTTCCTCGAGGGCGTAGCCGTAGTCGTTGAGCTGCCCCACTTCGTCGCCAAGGTACAGCAGCGGGATCCCGCCGGTGCTGACCGTCACGGAATGCGCCAGGAGGATCCTGCGGACTGATTCGGCAGTGCCGTCCTCCAGTCCGCAGAGCGACGCCGTCGTGCCTGAAATCCTGCAGTCACCCGTCCGCGGGTTGTCCTGGAAGGGGACTCCGCGGGCGAAGCTGCCCGGGAAGCGGTTGACGTAGAAGGAGTTGAGGAAGCGGCGGTGGTCGAAACCGTTGATGCCCAGCTCCGCGGCATCCTCGTCAGCGAAGGTCCAGCCAATGTCGTCGTGGCTCCGCACGTAGTTCACCCAGGCCGTGCCCGCAGGAATGTTGTGCCGCCGCTCCAGCGCCTGCGACAGCAGCGATACGTCGCGGGTGGCCAGGGCCTCCCAGATGAGGGCCATCTGGAGCGGGTTGTACGACAGCTGGCACTCTGCGGGATCGATGTACAGGGCAACTTCGTCCGGGTGGACGATCGCCTCGGACTTGAAAAGCATCGACGGCGCCGCAAGCCGGCAGACGGCGTTGAAGGCCTGCAGCAGGGTATGGGCCTCCGGAAGGTTCTCGCACGGGGTTCCGAGCTGCTTCCAGATGAAGGCGACGGCGTCCATCCGGAGGATCTCCACGCCCTGGTTGGCCAGGAAGAGCATTTCTCCGGCCATGGCCCGGAAGACGTCCGGGTTGGAATAGTTCAGGTCCCACTGGAAGGTATGGAACGTGGCCCAGACCCACCGTCCATCGGGGAGTTGCACGAAGGAGCCGGGGTGGTCGTCCGGGAAGATCTCCCGGACGTTTTCTTCGAAGGCGTCCGGCATGGTCCGGTCCGGGTAGATCCAGTAGTAATCGCTGAACTCGGGGTCGCCTTCGGCAGCACGCCTTGCCCAGACATGCTCATCCGAGGTGTGGTTGAAAATGAAATCCACCACCAGGCTGATGCCGTTGGCCCGCAGCTCTGCAGCGAGGTCCCGCAGCTGGTCCATGGTGCCGAGTTTCGGGTTCACGTCACGATAGCTGGAGACCGCATACCCGCCGTCGGAATGGGGTTCCGGTGCCAGGAACAGGGGCATGAGGTGCAGGTAGGTGAGGCCGAGCTCCTTGAAATAAGGGATCCGGGCGCGGACTCCTTCCAGGTCTTCCGCATACCGGTCCACGTAGCAGACGCCGCCCAGCATGCTGTTGGACTGGAACCAGCCGGTGTTGTGCTCCCGCTCGGCATCCAGTGCCTTGAGTTCCGCCGGGCGTTCGTTCCACGAGCGGGCGGCTTGGAGGACAAGCGCAGTCAGCTGCTCCTGGAAGTCCGGGCGCATGCCGTACAGGGAATGGAAGAGCCGGTGCAGGTCCGGGAAATGACGGTCGAAGCGCTGCTGGAACTCGGCGTTTCCCCGCCCCCGTGGCAGGAGGTCCGCGTGCTCACCCAATGCGCTCAGAGCGTGCTGCCTCGATGCCTGGTCCACACCAGCGGCTTCAACCATGAAACGGGTCTCCTTCGACGTTATGCCGGGAGCCGTGCGGCGTCCGGTCCGTTCACATCCTTACAGACGGACCGGAACGTGCCCAGTGAAAAGGAACTTGTTTCTTCGTTTCGGGCGCCAACTGCTGACGCCGCGCGACGGGCGGGGTAGGTTGTCCCCATGGCGAGCGAAGCGACCACTCTCACCGTTGACGGTCCGAACGGCCCCCGCGACATGCGCATTTCGAGTCCCGGCCGTCTCCTCTGGCCGGATGCCGGCCTGACCAAGCTGGATCTGGCGCGCTACATGGCGGAGGTGGGGGAGGCGTTCATAGCAGCGAACGGTGACCGGCCGGTGGCGCTGCAGCGGTTTTCGGACAATGTCGACGGAGAGCAGTTCTTCTCCAAGAATCCGCCGAAGGGCGCCCCGGACTTCATCAGGTCCGTGAAGGTGGTCTTTCCGAGCGCGCGCTCGCATCCCATGCTGGTCCTCGACGAGCCGGCCGCCGCGGTCTGGGGAGTGCAGATGAACACGGTGGTCTTCCATCCGTGGCCGTCGCGGTCCGGAAACACGGACAATCCCGACCAGTTGCGAATCGACCTGGACCCCCAGCCCGGAACGGACTTCGACGACGCCGTCCCGGCGGCCTTTGCGCTGAGGGACGTGCTCGCGGAAGCGGGCCTCACCACGTTCATCAAGACCTCGGGCAACCGGGGGCTGCATGTTTATGCGCCGGTGGAACCGACCCACGAATTCCTGGAGGTGCGCCACGCCGTCATCGCCGCCGCCCGTGAACTGGAGCGGAGGATGCCGGACAAGGTCACCACGGCGTGGTGGAAGGAAGAGCGCGGCGAACGGGTGTTCGTGGATTTCAACCAGGCCAACCGCGACCGCACCATAGCCGGTGCCTACAGCCCCCGGGCACTGCCGCACGCCCCCGTCTCCTGCCCCATCACGTGGGATGAACTGGGAAGCGCCGATCCGAAGAACTTCACCATTCTTACCGTCCCGGAAAGGCTGAAGTCCGTCGGGGACCCGTGGGCGGACATGAACGCCAAACCGGGAAAAATCGACGTCCTGCTCGAGTGGTGGGAACGCGATGTCTCTTCGGGGCTGGGGGAGCTGCCGTTCCCGCCCGACTACCCGAAGATGCCCGGCGAACCGCCGCGCGTGCAGCCGAGCCGCGCGCGCAAGAAGGATTGACCGCAGGCGAACTGACAGGGGCAGCGCCCGCTCGGGGACGCCTGCCACCTAAAAGGCGGCTACTCGAACCGGGACGGATCGCCCATGCCGCGCCGCACCACTTCCGCCGATCCTCCGGAGAAGTCGATGACCGTCGTCGGCTCCGCCCCGCAGTCACCGGAATCAACGACGCCGTCCACTACGTGGTCCAGCCGTTCCTTGATTTCCCAGCCCTGGGTCAGCGGGTCCTCCTCGTCCGGCAGCAGCAGGGTGCTGGAGAGCAGCGGCTCGCCCAGTTCGGCCAGCAACGCCTGAACCACGGCGTTGTCCGGGATCCGGACACCTACCGTCTTCTTCTTCGGATGCAGCAGGCGCTTGGGCACTTCCTTCGTGGCAGGAAGGATGAACGTGTAGCTGCCCGGCGTCACCGCCTTGATGCTGCGGAACACGTCGTTGTCGATCTGCACGAACTGGCCCAGCTGCGCAAAGTCCTTGCAGACCAGGGTGAAGTGGTGTTTGCTGTCCAGCTGCCGGATGGCACGAATGCGGTCCAGGGCCTCACGATTGCCCAGCTGCGCACCAAGGGCGTAGCAGGAGTCTGTGGGGTAGGCGATCAGCCCGCCCGATCGCACCAGCTCCACTATCTGGCCTACCGCGCGGGGTTGGGGATCGTCGGGATGCACATCAAAATATCTCGCCATGCCCTGAGCTTATGGCCCGGCAGGGAATTGCGCACTTGACCACGCGGCCCGCCCCTATGCAGTGCTGCGGGACTGGGGCAACATATGAAGTGTTCCAAGCCCGGGTGGCCCCTGAACCGCAGGCGGTCCGGGTATTAACCGGTACGAGAGGACACTTGACTATGACCACCAGGCTCAATCCCTACCTCGGCTTCAAGGACAATGCACGGGACGCCATGACCTTCTACCAGTCCGTTTTTGGAGGCGAACTGGCACTGAGCACTTTCGGGGAGTTCAACGCCAGCGAAGACGCGTCCGAGCAGGAGAAGATCATGCACGGCATGCTGACCACCGAATCAGGACTGGTCCTCATGGGGGCCGATACGCCCAACAGCATGAGCTACAGCCCGGGCGACAACTTCTCCGTGTCCCTCAGCGGCGAGGACGACGCTGAACTCCGCGGTTACTGGGAGAAGCTGTCCGACGGCGGCACCGTGACAGTCCCGCTCGAAAAGGCGCCCTGGGGCGATACCTTCGGCATGTGCACCGACAAGTTCGGTGTCGCCTGGCTCGTGAACATCGCCGGCGCCCAGCAGTAAGCAAAACCGGCGGCAGCAGGATCCGTTCAGCACCTACTCCATCGCAGCGAAGTGGGCGCCTGAACGGATCCTCCCCGCGTTCCTGCGGGGCCTTAAGGCCCTAACCCCTGTGTTTCCCTCGGAGCACACTGAAGGTGTCAGCGGCGGGTGGGCGTGCTGATCCCGGGAAATTCGATGGAGAAGAGCAGGACCCAGAATGAGCAAACCAATCGTCGTCGGCATTAATGGCTCCGCCGGCAGCGAGGCCGCGATGTCTTGGGCACTTCACCGGGCGTCCCGGCTCAGGCTGCCTGTGATCGGTGTCCACGCGGTGGATGACCGGTGGATGTCGCCCGACTTCCAGTATCACGAACTCATCCGGGAATCAGGCATGGAACTGCTGCGCCAGGTGCAGGAGGACGCCGCGAAAAAGGAGCCCGGCGTGGCGGTCGACGTGCAGTTGCGGCACGGCAGCGCGGGCTCGGCCCTGAAGGAAATGTCGAAGGACGCGTCCATGGTGGTCATCGGGTCGCATCATCGCCACTGGGCCGACGGCGGGCCGATGACGGACCGGGCACTTCAGATCGTTACCGCTTCGGACAGCCCGGTGGCCGTTATTCCGCAGGGCCAAGGGCCCGAGGGCCGCGGCGTGGTGGTCGGCGTGGATGGTTCGGAGGAGTCCCTGCAGGCTGTTGCATTTGCCGCCTCGGAGGCGGACCGCGAGGGGGACGAGCTGACTGCGCTGCTGGCCTTCCGGCGCCCCGCCCGCTGGGTCCAGAGCGGGCTGCCCGCCAGCGGCCTGGCAGAAGTCATTGAGGAAGAGGACAGAATCGTGCTCGCGGAAACAGTCGCGGGCCTGCGGGACAGGTATCCGGACCTCGTGGTGAATCAGCGGCTCGATAAAGACACTGATCCGGCAAAGGCCCTCGTTGAGGCGGCGGCCAGCGCCCGGCTCCTGGTGATTGGCAGCCGGGGACGCGGGGGGTTCAGCAGGCTCCTGCTCGGTTCCACAGCCCACGCAGTCCTGTTGCGCGTTCCGTGCCCGACGGTTGTCACCCTGGTGCGCAAGGTCAAGCACGAGGAATAGCGGCTGCAGCCGAATCGTGCCGGCACTCCGGAACCGACCATCGCAGTGATGAATGTCTCCCTGTACCTCGACGTGGACGGTGTGATCTGCCCTTTCGGGGCGACAGGCGTCACTGATTGGGGGAGCCGGTGGCAGGTTTCCGACGCCGGGCTGCTTGAGGTGGCCTACGCCCCGGAGCTCGTCGAGTCCCTCAATACGCTGTCCAGGACACCCGGCCTCCGGTGTGTTTGGCTGACGAGCTGGGAGGAGATGGCGCCCGAATACCTGTGCCCGGCGATCGGCCTCGCAGGGCACGAATGGCCCGTCCTGGCCAGTGATGGACTGGCCAGCGGCGGAAGCTGGTGGAAACTCCAGGCCCTGCAGCGGGACATTGAAGCGTCAGAGCCGGACCGTGCGGTGTGGATCGATGACCAGCTCGACTACGAAGCCGAGGCCCGCGCCTGGGCATCGATCATCGGCACCCGACTGCTGCTGATTTCACCGCATCCCAGGATGGGATTGTCCAGGGCGGAGCTGGACGCAGTGCGGGCTTTCCTGTGAGCGCACGGTGTTTTGTCCTTACGGCGTTGACGCGTACGATCGATAGGGTTTCAAGCCCCTTCCGAACAACACCACCTGAAATTCCGGCAAACACCGGAATAACGCTGCGTGCGGCCGGGGCACGGGGAAAGTGGAACTGCTGACCGTCGACTCTGCAGATTGGGCAACAGGTGGAAATCACCTTCATGGTGGCGCTGGTAATAGCGCTGGCACTATTTTTCGACTTCACCAATGGCTTTCATGACACCGCAAACGCAATGGCTACGCCTATTGCCACCGGTGCCATCAAGCCCAAGACGGCAGTTGCCCTTGCAGCCGTCCTGAACCTGGTCGGAGCGTTCCTGTCCACGGAAGTGGCAAAAACCGTTTCCGGCGGAATCATCAAGGAAGGTTCCGACGGCATCCAGATCACCCCGGACATCATCTTTGCCGGCCTGATGGGCGCCATCCTCTGGAATATGATCACGTGGCTGAAAGGGCTCCCGTCCAGTTCGTCGCACGCCCTCTTTGGCGGCCTGATCGGCGCGGCCATCGCCGGAATCGGCATTCATTCGGTCAACTTCGAGTCCCTGATGCAGAAGGTCATCCTCCCGGCCATCTTTGCGCCGCTCATCGCGGCCGGCGTGGCCTACATCTGCACCCGCCTTGCCTACGCGCTGACCTCCCGGCACGACCCGGAGACCGGCAGCAAGCTCACGCAGAAGCGCGGCGGCTTCCGCACCGGCCAGATCTTCACGTCCAGCCTCGTGGCACTCGCGCACGGAACCAACGATGCGCAGAAGACCATGGGTATCATCACCCTGGTGCTGATCGCCGCCGGAACGCAGCAGCCTGGTTCCGGCCCGCAGTTCTGGGTGATCGCAGCCTGCGCGTTCGCCATCGCCATCGGCACCTACGCCGGCGGCTGGCGGATCATCCGCACCATGGGTTCGGGCCTCACCGACGTCAAACCGGCCCAGGGCTTCGCAGCGGAAAGCAGCACGGCCTCAGCCATCCTGGCTTCCTCGCACCTGGGCTTCGCGCTGTCCACCACACAGGTTGCATCCGGATCCGTGATCGGCTCCGGACTGGGCCGCAAGGGCACCTCGGTGCGCTGGGGCACTGCCGGCCGCATCGCCATCGGCTGGCTTTTCACGCTCCCCGCGGCCGGGATCGTCGGCGCCCTCACCGCCCTGCTGGTCAAGACCGGCATTGTGGGCGTTCTGATCGCCGCCGTAGCCGGAACCGGCGCAGTCCTGTTCATGTTCTTCCAGTCCCGCAAATCCCATGTGGGCCACCACAACGCCGTCGAAGTCGAAGAAGCCGGACAGGCGGTCCGCTTCCGGAAGAAGAAAGCAATGGCCGCCGGCCGCGCCAACAAGTCGAAGGATGTCCAGTCATGAAGTGGATCGAACTGATCCAGGTGGCCGGAGCCACCCTGGTGGCAGCTGTCACGGTAGTGGTGCTCTACTCCGTGGGGGTCCGCTTTACCGCCATTGCCGGTGATCCCGAGCAGGCCACGCCCCGGTGGATCAAATCCTTCGCGTACGTCTGCTTCGGCCTGTGCGGCCTCGCGGTGCTGTTCGGGCTCTACCTGATCATTCCGTACTTCAGCAAATAGCTGCCGGGGCTGATCTCTGGTGCGCAATGGCGGCTCTGGCGGATATCGCCCATCGGGGGAATAGTTAACACTGTTTCAGCGCGTTTGGTCCGGCTCCGCCGCCGGTCCATGCCGGGAGCCATCCCGAAGGGTTCTATCCAGGCCGGTTCCCCTGCCGGGAACCGCAAGCAGGTGGGTCTGTCATGCACAGTCAAACCGGGGCGACTGCCCGAACAGTAAGAACCGCGGTGGCCGTCTGCCTGCTGCTCCTCACCAGTGGATGCTTCGCTCCGCCGGCCCCCTCACCCACGGAAACCACGACGACGGCGTCGTCCCCCTCCGCCACGGAGCCTTCGGAGAGTGCCTCGGCCAACGGAGAACCAACGGCTGCGCCGTTGCCGGGACCGGGCGATGGACCGCCGCCCGAGGCCGCCCCCGTCATCCGCTGGATCCCCATCGGACCCGCTGCCCCCACCGACCCGCCCGAGGGAACGCTCTACGAGCTCCTCCGCCAGCGGGACTGTTCAGGTTTGCGGGACTCCACCCTCAACACGGCGTTCCCTGCAGTGTGGAGCGCCGCTGAGGCGACCTGCGCGGCACTGGCCACAGACCTGCCCCAGGACTGGCAACGGGCACAGGCGGCGCTGGCCGGTGTCCCCAGCCTGCCGCCCGGAAGGTGCTGGGAAATCAAGGTCACGGAATCCCTGCAACAGGCCGTGGATCTGCGGGCAGCACACCCGGGAGTCCAGCTCCTGGTGAACGCCGCAGGCGCCGGCGATGACTGCCCCCGTCAGTTGACCGGACTCACCGTGCTCGGCGGGCCCCACACCGGTGCGTCCGCTCCGACGGTGCCGTCCGGCGGCGGAACGCCGGTCCGGCTGGAGGGGTTCTTCGTGAGAGTGGACAACGTTCTGGTGAACGGCCAACCGGTTGAATTCGAGGGCCCGCAGTTCGGCCCATTCGTGTTCTACGCCCCGCCCGCAGCCGGCTTCGTGTCCGCGAGCGTGACGGTGGAGGCGACACCCCCGGTATCCGGTGAAGCCGTGCTGCTATATGCTGCCCCGCCCCCGGATCCCACGCCTACAACTCCGACCACGTCCCCGCCGGCGGAAACCGGACTGCCTACGGTCGGCCCGCCGGCAGACCAAGCGCCGCTGTCGCCGTCGTCATGAGCGCGGTCATGAGCAGCGAACCGGTGGCGGATCCCCGCTGGAAACGCGCCGTCGACATGCTGGCGGTCATCGGCCCGCCGCTGACCATTTCGACGGCCCTGCTCGTTTACTTCGGCTGGGCGCGGACGGACGCCCAGGCAAAGGCCATGGGGCTGGACGTCAGCCTCTTTGGCTACACCGTGCAGGATTTTGTCCTCCGGAGTATTCCGTCACTGTTCATCCCGCTGGTCTGGCTGTTGATTGTGGCGGTCCTCTGGCTTGCCCTGGACCGGTTCCTGGACGGCCACCTCGCAGCCGGCCGCGCCGCGGGCATCCGGCGGCTAGCCGCAGTGATCCTGATTGCGGGGCTAGGCTGTGCCGCGGCCATGTGGCTGGTGGTGATCCTCCAGCCGGAACGGACCGTGCTGTTCGTCCCCTACATCATGGCTGCCGGGGTACTGCTGGCCGCGTGGGGCCTGAGCCTGTGGAGGCGTTCAACGGAGGGGCCCGGACGCAGCATTGCCGCGCTTTCCCGCGGATCCGAAAAGACGCTCATCTTCTGCCTGGTTAGCCTGCTGCTCTTCTGGGGGACGTCAGACTACGCCCAGGCGCTGGGCCGGGGACTGGCGGTGAGCTATGAGCAGCGGTCCATGCTCCTGCCTACAGCGGTTGTCTACAGCAAGGACCGGCTGGGTATCAGTGCCCCCAATGTGCGCGAACAGTCCAGCGGCACGGCAGAGCAGCCTGTCTACCAGTACACCGGGCTCCGGCTCCTGGTGGTGAGCGGCGGACGCATCTTCCTGCTCAACGAGGGCTGGACGCTGCGGAGCGGCAAGGTGGTGGTGCTCCGTGATGATCCGGGCATGCGTGTGGAGTATGGGAACCCCGAGTCGAAATGACTAGGCTGGGGCCATGTCCAGTCTTCAGTACTTCGTGGCTTCATCCCTTGACGGATACATCGCCACGTCCGACGACAACCTGGCCTGGCTCCTCGAGTTCGACGGATTCGAAGGCGGCCGGGAAAGCTACGAAGCGTTCATGGCCGAGGTCGGCTGCATCGTGATGGGCGGGGAAACCTACGCCTGGCTGATGGAGCACGAGCCCGGCAACTGGCCGTATCCCGACACGCCGTGCTGGGTCTTCACGCATCACGAACACTCCGCGCCGCGGGGGGCCAACATCACGTTCGTCCGGGGTGCCGTCAGCGAGTTCATGGATGACTTCACCGCAGAGGCTGGGGAGAAGAACGTCTGGCTGGTGGGCGGCGGAGAGCTCGCGGCCCAGTTCGCCGACGCCGGCCTGCTGGACGAAATCATCATCTCCATCATTCCGGTGGTGCTGGGCGCAGGTAAGCCCGTGCTGCCGATCAAGGCCGGCCCCACCCGCCCGATGGAACTGGTGGCGTCCAACGCCATGGGCAGGGGAATCGTCGAGTTGCGGTACCGGCTCGGCGCCGCGCCCTCCGAGGACGCGCCGTCGGACAGCACTCAACCCGGCGACGCAGCGTCGGGCTGAGCCTCGCCCGGGCGGCCTGGTCAAGCCGCCCCTGGTCAAGCAGCCGTGCTCAGGAAGCCATGTCCCGAATCAGGTTGGTGATGCGGGCCGTGGATAGCCGGCGCCCCTTTTCATCGGTTATCACGATTTCGTGGGTGGTCAGCGTCCGGCCAAGGTGGATCGCCGTGCAGGTTCCTGTCACGGTGCCGGATGAAATCGCGCGGTGATGCGTCGCCCCCACCTCGATTCCGACCGCCTGCCGGCCGGGTCCGGCGTGCATCCCCGCAGCAAAGGAGCCGAGGGTCTCGGCCAGCACCACGTGGGCGCCGCCGTGCAGGATCCCGGCCACCTGGGTGTTGCCCTCCACCGGCATGGTGGCCACAGTGCGTTCCGGGCTCATTTCGAGGAAGTGGATGCCCATCTTCACCACCAGCGCCCCAACACCGTACTCTCCGAGCCATTCATGCATTTCTGCCGGGATGCCGGCGGCCTCCAGTTCGTCAGCGAACCGGCCGGGCGTGAAATTGTCCATCATGGGAACTAGGCTGGCACCTGTGAGTGAAACTACCAAACCGGCCCTAGCCCCCCTTTCTGCAGACACTGCAGCAGACATCCTCCCGGCGACTGAGTCCGAATCGGTGATTGCTGCCACGACAGCCCGCAAAACCAGTCGGACCGCAGAGTCGGTTTCCGCCACCGAGGCCCCCGTGATTCCCATCACCGACCAGCCTCGCCTCCTGGTGCTGGACGGGCACTCCATGGCGTTCCGCGCCTTCTTCGCCTTGCCGGCGGACAAGTTCTCCACTGCAAATGGGCAGCACACCAACGCGATCCACGGTTTCACGTCCATGCTGATCAACCTGATCAAGGAGCAAAAGCCCACCCACATCGCTGTGGCCTTCGACGTCTCGGATGAAACCACCCACCGCAAGGCCGAGTACAGCGAGTACAAGGGCGGCAGGAACGAAACGCCGCGGGAGATGAGCGGTCAGATCGACCTCATCGACAAAGTCATGCAGGCGTGGGGCATCAAGACCATCAAAATGCCCGGTTATGAAGCCGATGACATCCTGGCAACACTCTCCACGATGGGTGAGAAGGCCGGTTACGAGGTCCTTCTCGTCACAGGCGACCGCGACGCCTTCCAGCTCATCACCGACAACGTGTTTGTGCTCTACCCACGGAAAGGCGTCAGCGACATTCCCCGGTTGGACGCTGCCGCCATCCAGGAGAAGTATTTTGTGACGCCCCCGCAGTACTCGGATCTCGCCGCGCTGGTGGGGGAGTCCGCGGACAACCTCCCCGGCGTTCCCGGCGTCGGCCCCAAAACGGCGGCCAAGTGGATCAACCTGTATGGCGGGCTGGAGGGGGTTCTGGAGCACCTTGACGCCATCGGCGGCAAGGTGGGGGACGCCCTGCGCGAGAACGTGGAGGACGTCAAGCGCAACCGGCGGCTGAACAGGTTGCACACCGACCTGGACCTCCCCGTTACCCTGGACGAACTCGCGGAACCGCGGCCGGACGAGGCCGCCCTGGAGCAGCTGTTCGACGACCTTGAATTCAAAACCATCCGCACCCGGCTCTTTGCCCTCTACGGCAGTGACGAACTGGAACCCGCTGAGCGCGAGAGTATCGACACGCCGGACTTCGTCACCCCCGCCGATGCAACGGAGCTGAGCGCCTTCCTGGCCGCAGGCGGAGGCCAGCGGTCCGCCGTCGCCGTCGACCTCGTTCCGGGACGTATCGGCGAAGACGCCGCAGCCGTGGCGATCGTCCGTGACGATGCCGCCGTCTACATCGACCTCGCCACTCAGGACGCCGCAGCCGAAAATGTCCTGGCGGGCTGGCTGCAGGACCGGGAAGCACCGAAGGTCATGCACGGGTACAAGGCTGCCATCAAGGCCCTGTCCAGCCGGGGCCTGGGCTTGGAAGGGGTGGTGGATGACACTTCAATCTCCGGATACCTCATCCAGCCGGACCGCCGCACGTACGAGCTCGCCGAGCTGGCCCAGCACCACCTCAACATCAGCATTTCGCCCGAGACCGCCAAGGCAGGCCAGCTGGAGCTGTCCTTCGACGGTGACGACGCCGCCGCGGCTGGCGCACTGGTCCGGGTGGCCGCCGTCGTGCAGGCCCTCAGCCGATACTTCGAATCCGAACTGAAGGAACGCGAAGCCGCGGACCTGCTGGCCACCCTGGAGCTGCCCGTCAGCCGGGTTCTCGCCGACATGGAACTCGCGGGAATCGCCATCGACATGCCGCGCATGGACGAGCAGCTGGCGGACCTGGCCAAGGTGATCGACAACGCCCAGGAGCTTGCGTTCGCGGCGATCGGCCACGAGGTGAACCTCGGATCGCCTAAACAGCTGCAGACCGTCCTGTTCGACGAACTCCAGTTGCCGAAGACCAAGAAAATCAAGTCCGGCTACACCACCGATGCCGCGTCACTGAAGAACCTGTTGGAGAAGACCGGGCACGAATTCCTGGTCCAGCTGATGGCGCACCGCGAGTCGTCGAAGCTGCGCCAGATGCTGGAGACGCTCAAGAAATCCGTCACGGAGGACGGCCGGATCCACACCACGTATGCTCAGAACGTCGCGGCCACGGGCCGGATCTCCTCCAACAATCCCAACCTGCAGAACATCCCCATCCGCAGCGAGGAAGGCCGGCGCGTCCGCGGCATCTTTGTGGTCAGCGAAGGCTATGACTGCCTGCTTTCGGCGGATTACTCGCAGATCGAAATGCGCATCATGGCCCACCTCTCCGGGGACGCCGGCCTAATCCAGGCGTACAAGGACGGCGAAGACCTCCACCGGTTCGTGGGCTCCAACATCTTCCATGTGCCCACGGACCAGGTGACCAGCGCCATGCGTTCCAAGGTCAAGGCCATGTCCTACGGCCTCGCCTACGGCCTGACATCATTCGGCCTCTCCAAGCAGCTGGAGATTTCCGTCGACGAGGCGCGGACCCTCATGAAGGAGTACTTCGACCGGTTTGGCGCCGTACGCGACTACCTTCGCGGCGTGGTGGACCAGGCCCGGGTGGACGGCTACACCGCCACCATCGAGGGACGCCGCCGGTACCTCCCGGACCTCACCAGCACGGACCGGCAGCTGCGGGAGAACGCGGAACGCATTGCGCTGAACTCGCCCATCCAGGGCTCGGCGGCCGACATCATCAAGCGGGCCATGCTTGGCGTGCATGCCGAACTGAAGGCCCAGGGCCTCAAATCGCGGATGCTCCTGCAGGTCCATGACGAACTGGTCCTCGAAGTCGCGGCCGGGGAGCGCGAGGCGGTGGAGAAGCTTGTCACCGAACAGATGGGCTCCGCCGCGGACCTCAGCGTTCCGCTGGAAGTCCAGATCGGCGTCGGTCCGAGCTGGTACGACGCCGGCCACTAGCAGTTGCACGACGCGCAGGGCGCCAGGACCTGGGGCCCTGCGCGTGTCATTCATTCAGTTCAAGGGGGAGCAGTACGTGGCAGACAAGTATGAGATCAGGCGGTTCAGGGCAGCGGACAAGGGTGCGCCCGATTACGCCCGGGGAACCGACTGGATTCAGGCCGTAGGCTTCGGCTTCCACGACACCCGCCGGGATGACGAATTCGTGGACAAGATCATGGCCATGTACCGGCAGGATGACCGCGAGCTGACAGGGGTCTACCAGACAGGCGAGGTCGCGAAGCATTCGTTGGGCGCTGACATTCCCGTGGCCACCTTCGGTACCCTCCGCAAGGACCTGAACGTCGGCTATGGCCGCCAGCTCCGGACGCACATGGTCACGGCGGTGACCGTGCGCGGCACCCACCGGCGCCAGGGCCTGCTCCGCCGCATGATGACGGAGGACCTCGCCGCGGCCAAAGCTGACGGCCTCGCCATGGCCGCACTGACCGCGTCGGAAGGCTCCATCTACGGCCGGTTCGGCTACGGCGTGGCAACCTTTGAGCGCAGCGTCAAGGTGGACACCGGGCCCCGGTTCGGTCTCCGTCACCAGCCGTCCGGGACGGTGGAGATCGCGGACCGCAAGGTGCTGCTCGAACTTGCCCCGGAGATCTTCGAACGCGTCCACCGGCACACCCCGGGGTCCATCGTCCGGCAGGATGCCTACCGGCAGAACGTGTCCGGAACCGTAGGCCGTGACGGCAAGGAAGATGAAGCAATCAAGTGCGCCCTGCACTACGACGCCGACGGAACGGTGGACGGATACGCCTCCTACAAATTTGCCGGCTGGGACACCAAGCCCTACACGGTGGAGCTCGTGGACCTCGTGGCAGGAACGGACGCGGCCTACCTGGAGCTCTGGCAGTTCCTCGGCAGCATCGACCTCATCCAGCGGATCAGCTGGGCGGATGCGCCGGTGGACGATCCGCTGGTCTGGGCGCTGTCGGACCCTCGCTGCGTCGAAGCTTCCGACCACCGGGACATGCTCTGGCTCAGGATCCTGGACAGCGTCCGCGCCCTGGGTGCCCGGCGCTACTCGGCGGACGGGACGCTGGTCCTGGGCATAGAGGATGCCCTGGGCTTCGCCGGCGGCACGTTCCTGGTTGACGTCAAAGACGGCGAGGCCAGCGTCTCGGCGGCTTCTCCGGACACGCGGCCGGACCTGTCGATGGACGTGGCTGACCTCGCCTCCATCTACCTCGGCGCCGTTTGTCCCGTGACGCTGAAGGCCGCCGGGCGGATCCTGGAACACAAACCCGGTGCCGCGCTCCAGGCGCAGCTGATGTTCGCCGTCGAGCGGTCACCCCACTGCCTGACGCACTTCTAGGCCGGACACCCGGCCGGCAGTCCGGCGGCCTGACCTGCATGAACGCAGCCGGCACGGATGCCGGCCGCTTTGACCGGCGTTGGAGGGTACGACTAGAATGAACGGGCGTGTACTACGTGCACGTATCTAGAATCCACAAATCAGGATGAACCTGGCAGATCCATGTGGTCTGTCATCACCCGCGCCCCCGTCCATACGGGTGTGCGGCGGTCCGCCTGACCGACTAACTATCCACAACGGAGCCCCTACTACATGACCATCACCTCCACCGAGAAGCCCGGTACCCCCGTAGTCGCGATTAACGACATCGGTACCGCTGAGGACTTCCTCGCAGCAGTCGACGCCACCATCAAGTACTTCAACGACGGAGATCTCGTCGAAGGTACCGTCGTCAAGGTCGACCGCGACGAAGTTCTGCTCGACATCGGTTACAAGACCGAAGGTGTCATCCCCTCCCGCGAGCTGTCCATCAAGCACGACGTTGATCCCGGAGACGTCGTCTCCGTTGGCGATCAGGTCGAAGCCCTGGTGCTCACCAAGGAAGACAAAGAAGGCCGCCTGATCCTCTCCAAGAAGCGTGCTCAGTACGAGCGCGCCTGGGGCGACATCGAGAAGGTCAAGGAAGAAGACGGTGTCGTCACCGGTACCGTCATCGAGGTTGTCAAGGGTGGTCTTATCCTCGACATCGGTCTGCGCGGCTTCCTGCCCGCATCCCTCGTCGAGATGCGCCGTGTGCGCGACCTTGCTCCGTACATCGGTCAGCAGATCGAAGCCAAGATCATCGAGCTGGACAAGAACCGCAACAACGTTGTGCTTTCCCGCCGTGCATGGCTCGAGCAGACCCAGTCCGAGGTCCGCTCCACGTTCCTCAACAAGCTGGAAAAGGGCCAGGTCCGTCCCGGCGTCGTTTCCTCCATCGTCAACTTCGGTGCATTCGTGGACCTGGGCGGCGTAGACGGCCTGGTTCACGTTTCCGAGCTGTCCTGGAAGCACATCGACCACCCGTCCGAGGTTGTCGAAGTTGGCCAGGAAGTCACCGTCGAGGTTCTCGAAGTCGACCTGGACCGCGAGCGTGTTTCCCTGTCGCTCAAGGCTACGCAGGAAGATCCGTGGCAGACCTTCGCCCGCACCCACGCCCTCGGCCAGGTTGTTCCGGGTAAGGTCACCAAGCTCGTTCCGTTCGGTGCGTTCGTTCGCGTCGAAGACGGCATCGAAGGCCTCGTTCACATCTCCGAGCTGGCTGTCCGCCACGTTGAGCTGGCTGAGCAGGTTGTCTCCGTTGGTGACGAGCTGTTCGTCAAGGTCATCGACATCGACCTCGAGCGCCGCCGCATCTCCCTCTCCCTCAAGCAGGCTAACGAGGGCGTTGACGCCGACAGCACCGAATTCGATCCGGCACTCTACGGCATGGCCGCTGAGTACGACGAAGAGGGCAACTACAAGTACCCGGAGGGCTTCGACCCGGAGTCCAACGAGTGGCTTGAAGGCTACGAGAACCAGCGCGCAGCCTGGGAGCAGCAGTACGCTGACGCCCAGACCCGCTGGGAAGCACACAAGAAGCAGGTTGCCCAGCACGCTGCCGACGACGCTGCAGCTGCAACGTCCGGTGACAGCGATTCCGGCACCACCAGCTACTCCTCCGAGCCGGCTGCAGCCGAGACCGGTGCAGGCACGCTTGCTTCGGACGAGGCTCTTGCAGCACTGCGCGAGAAGCTGACCGGCAACTAATTTCCGGTGTTCCCGAGGGCGTGAGTCCTCAGGACCTGGGAAGTTAGCACGCTGAAGGTGGCCGTCCCCGAAAGGGGGCGGCCACCTTTTTGTCTACTCCAGCAGCCGGTCGGTCGCGGCGTCGGGGCTGCCGTCGAAGAACAGGTCGAGGACCTCCTGGAACACGGGCTCCGCTGGAGCGGCGCGGAGGAACAGGGTCATGGATGACCGCAGCTTTTGGGCGTCGGTCCCGCCAAAAATCCTTACGGCGCTGAGCCCGGCGTGGGCGGCAACGGCCTCGGCGCTCTCCACCAGCCGCGGACCGAGTACAGGGTGCAGCAGGTAGGCTTCCGCCTCCGCCAACGACGTGATGGCGTACTTCCTGGAGGTTGGGCTTTGCCCGAGGCCGGCCACCTGGGGAAAGACGAACCACATCCAATGGGTCTGCTTGAACCCGTTGCGGAGCTCTTCCAGGGCCTGGTGGTAGGTTCCACCGGCGTCCTGGGCCAGGACGAACCGCTCAAGGTCGAAGGGATCTTCCATCGGCTTGCCTCCTCATGTCGGTTGGACTCTTCCATCCAACCACCGGCCCCGCCGCGTGACGAGGGCCGGCGTCAGGACAGGCTGATCCGCGCTGTCACCCCCGATGCCCCAGCTTCGTCCTCCAACTCGGCACCCGCTGAGCGCAAGAGTGCCTGTGCGGCCAGGTTGCCGGCAGTTGTCTCGGCCTGCAGCATCGAGGCGCCGGCGCGTGCTGCCACGTTCCGGACCAGCGTGAGCGCCTCCCGGCCGATTCCCCGGCCACGGAAACTGCGGCCGAGCCACACCCCGGTCTCCAGCGGACTGCCCGCCGTCGGTGCCGTTCCAGGGCGCTTGAGCCGGATGGATCCGGCAATCTGCCCGTCGCAGCTGATCGCCCACGCCTTCTGGGCTGCCGGGCCGTCCAGCCCGGCGGCAGCGGCGCGGTGGTAGTCGCGGAACCAGCGGATCCGTTCCGGGTTCCAGCCGTCTGCATCCCCCAGCGGGGGAGTGACGTCGTCGGGCGCGGCGTCCGTGACCGCGACGTCGAGCAGCTCCTCCAGGATCTCGGCGGTGACGTCGAGCAATTGCACGCGGCCTGCCGGGAAGGTGTGGTCAGCAGGGGACATCGATCCACTCCGTTCCCCCCGTGACGAGGACGGCATTGCCGGCTGTCATGGCCGCGAGCCGTTCGGCGGCGCGGCCCAGTTCATCGGCCCGGTCCGGCAGGGCGATCCTGAGGACGGTATTCCTGGCCCCGTAGCTGGTTTCCGCCATCACGTAGCCGGCCGCGCGGAGGTCATTCTCCAGCCTTCCTGCCCCCGAATGCGCCACCTCAATGGAGCACACCCGCAGCCGGCTGCGCCGGACCAGCGGCGCGAGTTCCAGCGCAGAGGACACGGATTCCGAATACGCCCGCACCAGTCCGCCAGCCCCCAGGAGGATCCCGCCGAAATACCGGACGACGACGGCGCTGACGTCACTGAGGTCGGTCACCCCGGGCGCTGTTTCCCGCCGGATAAGGGCCTCCAACATCGGGATGCCGGCGGTTCCGGACGGTTCACCGTCATCGCTGGAACGCTGAATGTCACGGTCCGGTCCCAGGACGAAAGCGGAGCAGTGGTGCCGGGCGTCGTGGAATTCCCTGCGCAGTCCGGCCACCAGCGCCCTCGCGCCGTCCTCATCCCCGGTGCGACGGATCACGGTGATGAACCGTGACCGCTTGACCTCCAGCTCATGGCGGAAGTCAGGCCCGTCAGCAAGGGTGGTGTAGGAAGTTGCCCTGCTCTCTTGCGCTTGCACCGCACAAGTCTAGTCCGGGCGGTGGATGGGCCCACGCCGTCAGGGTTCCCTGGGCGAGCGGAGCGAGGTCAAGCGGCGGTGGATGGGCCCACGCTGCCGGGGTTCCCTGGGCGAGCGGAGCGAGGCCAGGGGGGCGGTGGATGGGCCCACGCCGCCAGGGTTCCCTGGGCGAGCGGAGCGAGGCCAGGGGGGCGGTGGGGACTAGTCTGGTGGGGTGCTGAAGATTGGGTTGACGGGCGGAATCGCCTCGGGGAAGTCAGTTGTCGCCGCACGGTTGCGGGAGTTGGGGGCGGTGCTGGTCGATGCCGACGCACTCGCCCGTGAAGTGGTGGAACCGGGCACCCCCGGGCTCGCGCAGGTGGTGGAGGCTTTCGGCGCGGAAATGCTGGGAGCCGACGGCGGGCTGGACCGGGCGAAGCTTGGCGCCCTGGTCTTCGGCGACCCCGCCAGGCTCACGGCCCTCAACGGCATCGTTCATCCCCTCGTCCGGGAGCGGGCCGCGGCGATGATCGCCGCCGCCCCCGCCGGCGCCGTCGTCGTCCAGGACATCCCACTGCTGGTGGAGACAGGCCAGGGCAGCAACTTCCACCTGGTTGTCGTGGTGGATGCTCCGGATGACGTGCGGGTGCAGCGCATGGTGGAGCAGCGGAACATGACCGAAGAGCAGGCCCTGTCCAGGATGGCGGCGCAGGCCGCGAGGGATGTCCGGCTCGCCGCAGCGGACGTGGTGCTGGACAACGTCGGCACCGTGCAGGAGCTGAGGGATTCGGTGGACGCCCTGTGGAGCCACCGTTTGGCACCCTTTGCGAGCAACATCAGCCACGAACGGACGGCTCCCCGCAGGGGCGGGCCCGTGCTGGCCCAGGCCGACCCGACGTGGGCGGCCCAGGCAGCGCGGCTGGCCGCCCGCCTCGAAGCGGCCGCGGCCGGGATCCTGGCGGTTGACCACATCGGCTCCACCGCGGTTCCCGGACTCGATGCCAAGGACATCATCGACCTCCAGCTGACCGTTGCCGACCTGGCGACCGCGGACCGGATCGCGCCGCTGCTTGCAGCTGCCGGGTTCCCGCTGTGGCCCGGGGTAGTGGCGGACAACCCGAAACCCTCACACCCCGACCCGGCAGACTGGGCCAAGCGCCTGCACGGGAATGCGGACCCGGGCCGTCCGGTGAACCTGCACGTCCGGGCCGCCGGTTCGCCCGGGTGGCGGTTCGCCCTGTGCTTCCGGGACTGGCTGCGTGATGACGCGGCAGCGAGGAGCGACTACCTTCTGGAGAAGCGCAGGGTCGCAGCCCTCCACAGCGTGGACAAGTCGACGGCCGGGTACGCCGCGGACAAGGAGGCATGGTTCAACGAGTACGCCGCCGTCCGGATGGAGGCGTGGGTGCAGCGCACCGGCTGGCAGCCGCCGGAGCTGCCGCAGCTACCGCCCAAAGCTGAATCGGACCACGATGTCAGTGCCCGGCGGTAGATTATATTCATGAGTCTTGCCCAGGAAATCAACCGTGTCGTGGCTCCCTTCGAGGTCATCAGTGAGTTCAAGCCGGCAGGCGACCAGCCGGCCGCCATCGCTGACCTCACCGAACGGATCAAAAACGGTGAAAAGGACGTAGTCCTGCTCGGTGCCACCGGTACGGGCAAGAGCGCCACCACCGCCTGGCTCATCGAGCAGGTCCAGCGGCCAACGCTGGTGATGGTGCAGAACAAGACCCTCGCTGCCCAGCTGGCCAATGAGTTCCGTGAACTGCTGCCCAACAACGCGGTGGAGTACTTCGTCTCCTATTACGACTACTACCAGCCCGAGGCGTATGTGGCGCAGACGGATACCTTCATTGAGAAGGACTCCTCCATCAACGAGGAAGTTGAACGGCTCCGCCACTCCGCCACCAACGCCCTGCTGACCCGCCGCGACGTCATCGTGGTTGCCACAGTGTCCTGCATCTACGGCCTGGGCACGCCGGAGGAGTACATCGCCGGCATGGTCACGCTCCGCAAGGGGGCGGAGATGAACCGGGACGACCTCCTCCGGAAATTCGTCGCCATGCAGTACGCGCGCAACGACATGGACTTCCACCGCGGCACCTTCCGGGTCCGCGGCGACACCGTCGAAATCATCCCCATGTACGAGGAACTGGCCATCCGGATCGAATTCTTCGGGGATGAAATCGAGAACATCCATACACTTCATCCGCTGACCGGCGAGGTGATCCGGGACGAAGAGGAAATGTACGTCTTCCCGGCCTCGCACTACGTGGCCGGGCCCGAGCGGATGGCCCGTGCAATCAAGCGGATCGAGGACGAACTCGCCGAACGGCTCCAGGTCCTGGAAAGCCAGAACAAACTCGTGGAAGCCCAGCGGCTCCGGATGCGCACCACCTACGACCTGGAAATGATGCAGCAGATGGGCTTCTGCAACGGCATCGAAAACTACTCGTCGCACATTGACGGCCGCGCCCGCGGAACCGCTCCGCACTGCCTCCTGGACTACTTCCCTGACGACTTCCTGCTGGTGATCGACGAATCCCACGTCACCGTGCCACAGATCGGCGCCATGTACGAGGGCGACATGTCCCGCAAGCGGAACCTCGTGGACTTCGGCTTCCGCCTGCCCTCAGCCATGGATAACCGGCCGCTCAAATGGGACGAATTCCTCGAACGCGTCGGCCAGACCGTCTACCTGTCCGCCACTCCGGGCAAGTACGAACTCGGCAAGGCTGACGGCTTCGTGCAGCAGATCATCCGTCCCACCGGCCTGATCGATCCCGAGATCGTCGTCAAACCCACCAAGGGCCAGATCGATGACCTGCTGGGCGAGATCCGCACCCGGACGGCGAAGAATGAACGTGTCCTCGTCACCACCCTCACCAAGAGGATGGCCGAGGACCTCACCGACTATCTGCTGGGCCACGGAGTCAAAGTGGAGTACCTGCACTCGGACGTGGACACCCTCCGGCGGGTGGAACTGCTCCGTGAACTGCGGATGGGCACCTTCGACGTCCTGGTGGGCATCAACCTGCTCCGCGAAGGCCTCGACCTGCCGGAGGTGTCCCTGGTCAGCATCCTGGATGCGGACAAGGAAGGCTTCCTCCGCTCGTCGACTTCCCTGATCCAGACCATCGGCCGCGCCGCCCGTAACGTCTCCGGGCAGGTGCACATGTACGCGGACCGCATCACCGACTCCATGGCCCACGCCATCGACGAAACGAACCGGCGCCGCGCCATCCAGGTGGCCTACAACACGGAGAACGGCGTTGACCCGCAGCCGCTGCGCAAGAAGATCGCGGACATCACGGACCAGCTTGCCAAGGAAGACGCGGACACCCGCGAACTGCTCGCCACCGCGGGGAAGACACGCGGCAAGGGCAAGGGCGCGGCCACGGTGCGGGCCGACGGTCTTGCGGCCGCACCGGCGGAGGATCTCGTGGGTCTCATCGAACAGCTGACCGAACAAATGCACGCCGCGGCCGGCGAACTGCAGTTTGAACTGGCAGCAAGGCTGCGTGACGAAGTGGGGGATCTGAAGAAGGAACTGCGCCAGATGCAGGCCGCGGGCCATGCCTAGGGTATGGTTGTTGTCACGTAGGGGAGTATCCCAAGCGCTACGATCGTCAACACGCACGGCACTGATGCCCTGCCGGGCGTAGCGGGCCGCCGATTCAGCACAAAGTGCACTGGCGGTCGGAGAGACTTACACCACTGTTCCGTACCCTGCGAAAGGCCACCCTGTGCTCGATTTGCCCGTATGGTTCGAGGTCGGCTCCTTTGTCGTCCTCGGCCTCATCCTCGCCATCGACCTCCTCCTGGTTATCCGGCGCCCCCACGAACCGTCGATGAAGGAAGCCGGCCTGTGGGTGGCGTTCTACGTCACCCTTGCCCTGGTATTCGCCGGCGCGATGTTTGCCTTCACCGGCCCGGAGTTCGGCGGACAGTTCGTTGCCGGCTGGGTGACGGAATACAGCCTCAGCATCGACAACCTGTTTGTCTTCATCATCATCATGGCTCGCTTCTCGGTGCCCCGTAAGTACCAGCAGGAAGTGCTGATGGTGGGCATCATCATTGCGCTTATCCTGCGCGGCATCTTCATCCTGCTCGGTGCCATCGTGATCGAGCAGTTCAGCTGGGTCTTCTACATCTTCGGCGCCTTCCTGCTCTGGACCGCCTGGAAGCAGGCCCAGGATGAAGGCGAAGACGAAGAGGACAAGGAAAACCCGCTGATCGCCAAGCTCCGCAAGGTGATTCCGATGTCGGAGAAGTTCGACGGCGGCAAGCTCCGCACGGTGGTGGACGGCAAGAAGGTCTTCACCCCGATGCTGATCGTCTTCGTCACCATCGGCCTGACCGACCTGCTCTTCGCTGTTGACTCCATTCCGGCGATCTTCGGCCTGACCCAGAGCCCGTTCATTGTCTTCACCGCGAACCTTTTCGCCCTCATGGGCCTGCGCCAGCTGTACTTCCTGCTGGGCGGGCTGATGAACCGCCTGATCTACCTGAAGCACGCACTGTCCTTCATCCTGGCGTTCATTGGCGTCAAGCTGGTACTCCACGCGATGCACGTGAACGAGCTCCCGTTCATCAACGGCGGCCACCACATCGAGTGGGCTCCCGAGATCCCCACCTTCGTATCCCTGGCTGTCATCGTGGGCACCATCATCGTGGCCGTCATCGCCAGCCTGGTGAGCTCGAAAGCCGCCCAGGCGAAGGTGGATGCCCGTCTCGAAGAGGACGCACGCAAGAGCATGAGCGACGCCGACTAGGCACCCGCACCGCTTCAAGCACGCACCAGGCAACCCCGGCCGCACCGTTGGCCGGGGTTGTCTGCGTTCACCGGGCCATCCGCCCAGTCAAGCCCGTTCATGAGCCCTGTCTTCGCGGACACGTGCAGGGCTATGCTCTGAGGATGGCAAACACTTCCGGGGCGGAGCCCGGTGTGCGCCACGATCCGCGGCGCCCCCTGCAACGCCATGCCGTCCAGCGCCGCACAGTAGTGTTCCTCGGGTCGGCGCAGCTGCTCAGTGGAATCGGCACCGGGGCCACCGTTTCCATCGGTTCGCTGCTTGCGGTGGACCTTGCCGGTTCCAGCGCCTGGGCAGGCTCGGTGGCTACCGTCATGACGCTGGCGGCGGCGCTCTCGGCCCTGCCCCTGGCCTCGTTGGCGGAACGCCGAGGCCGCCGGACGGGCCTGGTGACGGGCCTGGCCGCTGCCCTCGCAGGTGTGGTGTTGATCGTGGTTTCCGTGGTCTCCGGAATCTTCGTGCTGCTGCTCCTGGGGACCGCCGGTGTGGGCGTGGGCACAGCATCCAACCTGCAGGCCCGTTTTGCCGCTGTGGACCTTGCGGATGATGAACACCGCGGCCGGGCCCTGTCCGCCGTCGTGTGGGCCATCACCATCGGCGCAGTGGCGGGGCCCAACCTCATCCAGCCGGGCGCCGTGGTGGGCCAGTCCGTCGGATTGCCCCCTATCGCCGGTCCCTTCGTCATTTCTGCGGCCGGTCTGGTCCTTGCCTGCGCCCTGCTGCTCGCGGGACTCCGCCCCGACCCCTTGCTCTACGCCAGGCAACTTGCAGCGGACGCCGTCGGTGCCGTCCGGGAGGCCCGGCGGGACGACCCGGCAGGTCCCGCTGCCGGTGCGGCCCCGGCAAGTGAGGCCCCCGTAAGCGGGCCACCCGTAAGCGGGGCCCCTGAAAGCGGGATACCGGTAAGCGACGCCCACGCGGGCGGGCACCAGCCGCCGTCGGCATCCCGGGGCGGAGCCCTTCGCCGGGGACTGCGTGCCGCCCGCCATTCACCGTCCGCCATCCTGGCGCTGGCCGCCGTGGTCGGTGCGCATGCCGTCATGGTGGGTGTTATGTCCGTGACGCCGCTGCATCTGCAGGAACTCGTTGCCGGCCCCGGCAGCGCCTCCCACGCCAGTCACACGGCAGCCGGCGACGTCCTGGTGATCATTGGTTTCACCATCTCACTGCATATCGCGGGGATGTTCGCGTTGTCGCCCGTGCTCGGGTGGCTGACGGACAAGGCCGGACGCAGGCAGACCATTGTCCTGGGCTTCGCCATGCTGGTGGCAGCCGTTGCAGTGGCAGGTTTCGGCCAGCGGTCCACCACTGCTGTGGCCGTGGGGCTGGTCCTTCTGGGGCTCGGGTGGTCCGCCGCCACCATCGCCGGATCCACGCTCCTGGCCGAAAGCGTGCGCCAGGAGGACCGCGTGGTGGTCCAGGGCGTTTCCGACATGCTGATGGGCGCGGCCGGTGCGGTGGGCGGCGCGTTCTCGGGCCTCATCCTGAGTTGGGCGGGTTACCCGGGGCTTAACCTCGCGGGCGGCCTGGTGGCCGCGGTTGTTCTTGGCGCGGCGGTTACAGCCCTCCTGCCGGCAAGGGCAGGCGGCGGCACCGCCGGGGTGTCCGGCAAGCCCGGCAGCCGCTCAATTGCGGACTGAGCGCACCATTCCCAGCAGACGGCCGAAAATGCCTTCACCGTCGTCCGCGATGCCGTCATGGTGGAAATCCGAGGTTTCCCAGACCTGGAGCCCGCGGACGGCGGAGGCCGTTTCCAGGGACAGGTCCCGGTCAACGTAGATGTCATCGCTGTAAACGGCAGCGGCCGCGGGGACGGTATTCGCTGCCAGCCGTTCCCTGTCGTACAGCGGCTTCCAGTCCGGCTTCGCGGCCAGGAGCCGGGCAACGGCCCGCAGCGGGCGCAACGCAGCGTCCTGTTCGAAGTACCAGGGGTAGACCATCTCGCCGGTCAGCAGCGGCTCGGCGGCGTCCGGGCGGAAGTCCGGGAACTCCTGGAGCACACGGTGTGCCGCCCAGTCGGTGGCGCCACCCTGGCCGTAGATGGATTCGTGCATGAGGGCATACAGCGGGTTGGCGGCCCGCGAGACGATGCTCCGGACCTGTTCCAGGAACGTGTCCGAGAGGCGTTCGCCGTCGGGCGTCGGCACAAAGGCGTCCTCCAGCAGGTGGTGCAGTGCGTCCACCCTGGTGTTGCCGCCAAGGAACGACCCCACCATCTGGAAGCGCTCCACGGTGAGCCGCTCGCCGTCGGGCAGGTGCTCCTCGGTCCCGCGCAGGTGGCGGGCGATCCGGCTGACGGTGGCGCGGTCCTCGGGATATGAGGCGAAGTATTCGGCGTTGCGGGCGGCGACCCGGCCAAAAGTGGCCTGGTACACCCTGTCCGCCGGGCCGTGCAGCGGCGCGAGGCCGCCGGTGATGAGCGCCTCACGAAGGCCGTCCGGGGCGAACGAAAGGTAGCTGAGCGCGCAGAAGCCGCCATAGCTCTGGCCGTAGATGGTCCACGGCCCGGATCCCAGGGCGTGCCGGATGGCCTCGGCGTCCGCGACGATGGAGTCGGCCCGGAAATGCGTCAGATAGTCCAGCTGTGCCGTGTCGTTTCCCCGCAGCGGGAGTGTGTTGCGGTCGATCGGAGTGGACAGTCCGGTACCGCGCTGGTCCAGCATCAGGATGCGGAAGTCCCTGGCGGCTGCTTTGCTCCAGCCGCCCAGAGCGGGGAACCGGTTGCCGCGCCCGCCCGGCCCACCCTGCAGGTACAGCAGCCAGGGCAGCTGGGCGGCCTCCTCCTGGCTGTGGTCCGTGGAGACGTACTCGCGCGCAAACACGGTGATGGTCTCCCCGGCACCGCCATTGAAGTGGTCCAGCGGCACCTGGAAAAAGTGTTCGGCCGTGCGCATCCCGCGGTATTCGTGCCGTGCCCGGATGGTGTGCGGAACAACTTTGGCAAGGCTGGACCCGGCCTCCAGCATCGCTATGGCGGTCAGGCCGGTCATCGGCAGGTCAGCCACGGACGTGTGCCTCCCGGACGGCTCCAAAGGATTCGAGCGCTTCCCCGGTCAGCCGGAAGGTGGACCATTCCTCCATGGGGAAGGCGCCCAGGTTCTTATAGAAGTTGATGGACGGTTCGTTCCAGTCCAGGACGCTCCACTCCACGCGCGCATAACCGCGTTCGACGGCGATTGCGGCCAGGTGCTGCAGGAGGGCCTTGCCGTGGCCTTCGCCGCGCGCCGCCGGAGTCACGTACAGATCCTCGAGGTAGATGCCGTGTACACCCTCCCACGTCGAGTAGTTGAGGAACCACAGTGCGAATCCCTGCACGTCGCCGGCTTCGTTCTCGGCCATCGTGGCGTAAACCCGGGGGTTTTCGTCGAACAGGACGTCCGTCAGCATTTCCGGCGTGTTCCGGACTGCGTGGGGTTCCTTTTCGTAGATGGCCAGTTCGTGGATCATCTGGAGGATCACGGGGACGTCATCTACAGTGGCTGGCCGGATTACACTCATGATTGGGTTCTCGTCTCTCCCTGCTCGAGGGTATTTCTGGAAACTCTGGCTTGATGTCCACTCTACTGACTTCTGCGGGCACGCTGCTCGGCGCCGCGGGATCCAGGCAGTCCCGCAACAGCTACCGACGGGGAGCAATGAACGGCCAAAAGCAGCGGAATATCCGGGGGGTTGGCCTCCTCGTCATCGTGTTGGCAGTTGGGCTAGCCGTGCTGGCAGGCATAGCGCTGCTTCAGGTGCTGGATGCCGGAAAGTCGCCGGTACAGCCGGCCGGAACCGCGTCGGAATCCGCCGCGGTCCCGCCCCAGGCGGCCCCCGAAGACGCCGTGACGGTTCGGGACCTGCAGACTATGGTCAGCGGTACCGACGCGCTGACCATCAGCGTTCTGGGGGATTCGACCGGCGATGAGCCGGGCGAATGGGTCGACTTATGGGCCCGGCACCTTTCGAAGCGAGGCACCGTTACGCTGCACTTCTGGGACGCAGCCACCAATGACTGGAAAGCGCATCCGATCGTGTATCCGGGACCGGATCGCGCCATCACGGTCTGGAACGGTTCCCGTTCGGGTGCCAGCCATGCCTATCCGCTGGAGCACCTGGACCGCATCCAGCCCTCGCGACCTTCGTTTACCGTGCTCAGCTTCGGACACAATCCGGCCCCGGAACGGGCCGACCGGGGTGCGGCGGAACTGCTGGCAGCTGCTGACGCCAAGTGGGCCGCCCGGGTCCCGGCAGCGATTGTGCTGCAGAACCCGTCGGAGGGATTGTGGGAAAAGCAGACAGCGGACAGCGTGGCCGCCCTTCGGTCCTGGGCGCCTGGCGCCGGTTATCCGACCATTGATGTCAACGAAGCGTTTCGCGTCCACCGAGGCCTGCCGGACCTGCTGACGGACGATGTCCACCCGAATTCCGCGGGACAGCGGTTGTGGGCTGACACGGTGGCTGCTGCCCTGGGCTGACGGCGGGTGTCCGGAGACGGGCGTTCGGCCTCGGGTCAGAGCCTGTTGACGTCGGTCACCCGGACCACGGCCGTGCCGGTTTCATCCGACGCCGCCAGGTCCACTTCCGCCGAGATCCCCCAGTCGTGGTTCCCGGCAGGATCGTCAAAGATCTGGCGGACTTTCCATGTCCCCGGCTCTTCGGTGATGATCAGCAGCCCGGGCCCCCGCGCGTCCGGGCCGGTGCCGATGTCGTTGTGTTCGTCGAAGTAGTCATCCAGGACGTCTTCCCAGCGGTCCGCATCCCAGCCCGTGCCGCCGTCGAGCTCGCCGAGTTCCGTGGCCGCCTCGTCGGCGAACAGTTCCACGCGCCGGAACATCTCGTTCCGGACCATGACCCGGAACGCCCTGATGTTGGACGTCAGCGACGGCGGCGGAGGCGGGGGAGCGTCGTGCGGGGTGGGCGCGGCTCCGGAGGTCAGCTCCTCCCATTCATCCAGGAGGCTGGAATCCACCTGCCGGACCAGTTCACCCAGCCAGGCAATCAGGTCCTCGAGGTCTTCCCGGAGGGAGTCCTGCGGGACAGTCTGGCGGAGCGCCTTGAAGCCATCGGCGAGGTACCGCAGCACAATGCCCTCGGAGCGCGCCAGGCCGTAGAACTGGACGAATTCGCCGAAGTTCATGGCCCGCTCGTACATATCCCGGACCACGGACTTGGGGGCAAGCTCGAAGTCACCAATCCAGGGCGCGGCCTTGCGGTAGACGTCGAAGGCCTCACCCAGGATTTCCGCGAGCGGCTGGGGGTAGGTCACGTCCTCCAGCATGGCCATGCGCTGGTCATACTCGATGCCGTCGGCCTTCATGGCGGCGATGGCTTCGCCGCGTGCCTTCTTCTGCTGGGCGGACAGGATCTGCCGTGGCTTTTCCAAGGTGGATTCGATCACGGACACCACGTCAAGGGCGTACGACGGCGACTCCGGATCCAGGAGTTCCAGCGCCGCCAGCGCAAACGGGGAGAGCGGCTGGTTCAGGGCGAAATTGGCCTGCAGGTGGACCGTGAGCCGGACGGTCCTGCCGTCGGGGCCCTGTTCCTCGGGTGGAATCCGTTCCACAACGCCTGCGGCCAGCAGTTCCCGATAGATGCCCAGCGCTTTCTTCATCAGCTGCAGCTGCGAGGCGCGGGGTTCATGGTTTTCGGTGAGCAGCCGGCGGGCCGCCTTGAAGGGGTCGCCGGGGCGCTCCATCAGGTTCATCAGCATGGCGTGCGTGACGGTGAAGCTGGAGTTCAGCGGATCCGGCACGGAACCCACCAGCCGGTTGTAGGTGGGTTCGCCCCAGGACACGAAGCCCTCCGGCGGCTTCCGCTTGACCACCTGGCGCAGCTTTTTCTGGTCGTCGCCGAATTTGGCGGTGGCCTTTGCCATCGCCTTGACGTTCTCGGTCACATGCTCGGGCGCCTGCACCACCACCGTACCGGCGGTGTCATAGCCGGCCCGCCCTGCACGGCCGGCGATCTGGTGGAACTCGCGCGAGTTCAGCAGCCGGGTGCGGACGCCGTCGTATTTGCTGAGGGCGGTGAGCAGCACGGTGCGGATCGGCACGTTGATGCCCACGCCCAGGGTGTCGGTGCCGCAGATGACCTTGAGCAGCCCGGCCTGGGCCAGCTGCTCCACCAGCCGCCGGTACTTGGGCAGCATGCCGGCGTGGTGTACCCCGATTCCGTGCCGCACCAGCCGGTTGAGAGTCTTGCCGAAGCCTGCCGCGAAGCGGAAGCCGGCAATCAGCTCGGCGATCCTGTCCTTCTCTTCGCGGGTGCAGACGTTGATGCTCATCAGGTTCTGTGCCCGGTCGATTGCCTCGAGCTGGCTGAAGTGGACCACGTAGACGGGGACCTGTTTCGTGGAGAGCAGCTCCTCGAGGGTCTCGTGGACAGGCGTCTGCTCGTAGTAGTAATGCAGCGGAATGGGACGTTCAACGGAACTGACGGTCGTCGTCGGGCGTCCTGTCAGTTCCGTCAGGCCGGCCTCAAAGCGGCTCACGTCGCCCAGGGTCGCGGACATCAGCAGGAACTGCGCCTGGGGGAGCTCGAGTAACGGCACCTGCCAGGCCCAGCCGCGCTGCGGGTCGGAGTAAAAATGGAATTCGTCCATGATCACCGCACCCAGGTCCGCCCCGGCGCCTTCACGAAGCGCGATGTTGGCCAGGATTTCTGCGGTGCAGCAGATGATGGGCGCGTCCTGGTTGACGCCGGAGTCGCCGGTAATCATCCCCACGTTTTCGGCCCCGAAGATGTCACACAGGGCGAAGAACTTCTCCGAGACGAGGGCCTTGATGGGTGCCGTGTAGTAGCTGCGGTCCCCTCGCGCCATGGCCTGGAAGTGGGCGGCGATGGCCACCAGGGACTTGCCGGACCCTGTCGGAGTGGCCAGAATGACGTTGTCCCCGGAAGCCAGTTCCATAATGGCTTCGTCCTGTGCGGCGTACAAGGACAGCCCGCGGCTTTCCGTCCACTCAACGAAACGGGTGTAGAGCCCATCCGGATCGTGGTCCGTCCCGCTGGAGGTACGTTTGGCCGGGACAGGGAGCTGCTCAACGAGTTTCATTGCTTTCAAGCTTAGTGCCAGCCGGCCAATGGGTGGTTGGTCCTTGGTCGCTGGGCCTGCCCGGGCTAGGCTCGCCCTGACGGCAACCGCTCGAGCCATTGGAGGACGTCCTTGAAATGGGATCCCGCTAAGTATGTGGAGTTCGGAAACCACCGTGACCGGCCGTATTTCGACCTCACTGCGCGCATCCATGCGGACCGTCCCCGGCACGTGGTGGACCTCGGCTGCGGACCCGGCAATCTGACAGCGACCCTCGCGGAGCGCTGGCCCGGCGCCCAAGTGCAGGGGATCGACTCTTCCGCCGAGATGCTGCAGAAGGCGGAGGTCCATGCAGCGGAGGCTGCCAACCTCTCCTTCGCACTGACGGACATCGCCGGGTGGATGCCATCGGACCGGACCGACGTGGTGGTGACCAACGCCGCACTGCAGTGGGTCCCCGGCCATCCCGCCCTGCTGCCGGGGTGGCTTGAGGCCCTCCGGCCCGGCGCCTGGTTCGCCCTGCAGGTTCCGGGCAATTTCAGTTCCCCCTCGCATGTGCTGATGCGGCAGCTCGCAGACTCCGTCCGCTGGCGGGAGGCCCTTGACGGCGTCCTGCGGCACGACGACTCCGTCGCCGAACCCGCCGAATACCTGAACATCATGCTCGACGCCGGCTGCGACGCGGACGCCTGGGAAACCACCTACCAGCAGGTGCTGCACGGTCCCGATCCTGTGCTGCAGTGGGTCAGGGGGGCAGGACTGCGGCCGGTTCTGGCAGCGCTCCCGCCGGAGGAGGCTGCGGAATTCGACGCGGAGTATTCGGTGCTGCTCAACGACGCCTACCCCGCGTCTGCCCACGGCACTGTCTTTCCGTTCCGGAGGATTTTCGCAGTCGCGCGGAAACGGGGCTGACCATGCCGTTACCGCAGAGGGAGGCTCTATGCTCCCAGGCCTGATGATGCGGCTGCTCGCCGCGCATAAGCCGGCGGTGCTGGCCATAGTGGTCCTGCAGCTCCTGCAGACCACTGCCAACCTCCTTCTTCCCACGCTCAATGCCGCCATCATCGACGACGGAATCGTTGCGGGGAACACGGGCACCATCCTTCGGCTGGGCGGCTGGATGGCGGGAATTGCCGCCGTGCAGGTAGCGGCGGCCCTCGCCGCCGGCTACTTCAGTGCCAATGTGGCTATGAAGCTTGGCCGCCAGCTGCGCCAGGAGCTCTTCGTGAAGGTCCAGGCACTGTCCTCCCAGGAGGTGGGTACTTTCGGCGTGCCAAGCCTGGTGACACGGGCCACCAACGACGTTCAGCAGATCCAGGCGCTGGCCGTGCTGGTGTTCACCATGCTCGTGGCGGCGCCCGCCATGGGCATTGGCGGGATCGTCCTGGCCCTGAACCAGGATGTGGTTCTCTCCGGCATCGTGGTGGCCATTGTCCCCGTGCTGGTCCTCATCATGTACCTCATCGTGCGCCGGCTGGTGCCCCTCTACCGGGAGGGCCAGATCCTGATCGATCGCATCAGCAGGGTGCTGCGGGAGCAGATCATCGGGGCCAACGTCATTCGCGCGTTCGTCCGCCAGGCGCACGAGGCGCGGCGGTTCGCCGTCGTGAACCGTGAGCTGACCCGCAACAACCTGCAGTCCGCGCTGCTGGTGGCCGGCATGCTGCCGCTGATCATGATCGTGGTCAACCTGTCATCGGTGGCGGTGGTGTGGTTCGGCGGTCACCGGATCCAGTCCGGGGACATGAGGCTCGGAGCGCTGACGGCCTTCATCGCCTACATCCTGCAGATCCTCATCGCCATCATGATGGCCATGTACGTCATGATGACGGCGCCCCGCGCCGCAGCCTGCGCAGAACGGATCCAGGCGGTGCTGGACACCCGCCCCGCCATCGCGGATCCGGAGATCTCCCGGGCAGGGCTGCCGCACGCACAGCGCACGGCGGGCGGCACGGTGGAATTCCGCGACGTCACCTTTGCCTATCCCGGGGCAGAGGCGCCTGTCCTGGACCGCATCAGCTTTACCGCATCGCCGGGCACGTTCACCGCGATCATCGGTTCGACGGGCAGCGGAAAGTCGACACTGCTCAACCTGCTGCCCCGGTTCCTGGACGCAACGTCAGGGGAGGTCCTGATCGGCGGCCACAACGTGAAATCCCTTCCGCTGCATTTCCTCCGGAACAGCCTGTCGCTGGTGCCCCAGCGCGCCTACCTTTTTTCCGGCACGGTGGCCGAGAACCTGCGGATTGCGGCCCCTGACGCCAGCGACGACGACCTACGCCGGGCGCTCCGTACCGCCCAGGCGGAGGACTTCGTGCGCGACCTGCCCCACGGCCTCCACGCACCGGTGAGCCAGGGCGGGACGAATTTCTCCGGCGGACAGCGCCAGCGGCTCTGCATTGCCCGCGCACTGCTCCGCGACGCCCCGGTGTACCTGTTTGACGACAGCCTCTCCGCGCTGGACTACGCAACGGATGCCCGCCTCCGCGTCGCGCTCACCCCGCTCACGCGCCGGTCCACGGTCATCATCGTGGCCGAGCGAATCGCGACGATCCTCGACGCCGGCCTCATCCTGGTGCTGGACAAGGGCAGGCTCGTTGCCCAGGGCACGCACAGTGAACTGATGCGCACGTCGACGGTCTACCAGGAAATCGCCGCCTCACAGCTCGCGCTGGGAGGCAGGGTATGACCACGACCGCCAAAAAAACCGCAACGACGACGGCGGCGGTCGCCCGCCCGGGGCCCTCCGCCTGGGCCACCGGCCAGCGGCTTCTGGGACTGCTGCGCCCCGTCAGGTGGCGGATGCTTGCTGCCGTGGCGGCCACCTGTGCTTTTGTGGCGCTCAACGTGTCCGCCCCCAAACTGCTGGGCGACGCCACCGACGTTGTGGTTGATGGTGTTTTCGGAGGGACCTTCAACCAGCAAAAACTGGCCGCCCTGCTCCTGCTCGTGGCCCTGATGTACATCGGCGCCTCAGTCCTCAGCTGGATTCAGGGGGCCGTCACCGCCACCGCCGTACAACGGGTGAGCTACCGGTTGCGCGCCTCGGTGGAGGACAAACTGCACCGGCTGCCGTCCGCGCATTTCGACGAGCAGCGGCGCGGGGACGTCCTCAGCCGCGCCACCAACGACGTCGACAACATCTCGCAGGCACTGAACCAGCTGCTGAACCAGCTGATCCTTTCGGTGCTGATGCTGCTCGGCGCCCTGTCCATGATGTTGTGGCTTTCCCCGCTGCTGGCGGTCATTGCCTTGGTGACCGTGCCGTTTTCCACCGTCGTCACCCTCCTCGTGGCGCGAAAGTCGCAGGCGCATTTTTCCGAGCAGTGGAGCACCACCGGCGAGCTCAATGCGCACCTCGAGGAGTACATCACCGGGCATGAGGTGCTCAAGGCCTTCGGCCGGCAGGGAATGGCCACCGAAACGTTCACCAACAGCAACGACAGGCTGTCCCGGACCAGCGCACGGGCCCAGTATGTTTCCGGCGCCGTCCAGCCGCTCCTGGTCTTCGTTTCCAACCTCAATTACATTGCCGTGGCCGTGGTCGGCGCTCTGCAGGTGACCGCCGGTGCCATGACCATCGGCGGGGTCCAGGCCTTCATCCAGTTCAGCAGGCTCTTCAGCCAGCCGATCGGGCAGATCGGTGGCATGCTGACCCTGCTGCAGTCCTGCCTCGCGTCGGCTGAACGGGTGTTCGCCCTGCTGGACGCGGCGGAGATTCCGCGCGACGGCACGGAGCGGGTGCAGCCGGGGCGGTCCCGGGTCAAACCGTCCAAAGCCGGCCACGACGACGACGGCCGGGTGGCGGACCCGGCCGGGCCGGACCCGGAGGATCCCCCGGTAACCGGCGGCCGTGTGGTGTTCGACGCCGTCACTTTCGGATACAACAGCGAACTGCCCGTTGTCAGGGAGCTGTCCTTTACCGCTGAGCCCGGGCAGACCGTGGCCATCGTTGGCCACACGGGGGCGGGCAAAACCACCATGGTGAACCTGCTCATGCGGTTCTATGAGCTCGATTCCGGCCGGATTACGATCGACGGGGCGGACATTGCCGGGCGCAGCCGTGACGAGTTGCGTTCCATGATCGGGATGGTGCTGCAGGACGCCTGGGTGTTCACCGGCTCCATCCGGGAGAACATCGAATACGGCCGGCCCGGTGCCAGCGATGCCGAGATCCTCGCCGCAGCCGAAGCCACGCTCGTGGACCACTTCGTGCGGTCCCTCCCTGACGGCTACGGCACTGTATTGGGAAACGACGGCGACACCCTGAGCCAGGGCCAGCGGCAGCTCATCACCATCGCCAGGGCCCAGCTTGCCGGCCGGAGCATCCTTGTCCTGGATGAGGCAACAAGTTCAGTGGACACGCGTACCGAAGTGCAAATCCGGCAGGCAATGCAGCGGCTGCGGCGGGGCCGGACGAGCTTCGTGATCGCGCACCGTTTGTCCACGGTGCGGGACGCTGATCTAATTCTCGTCATGGACCACGGACGAATCGTCGAACACGGGAACCACCAGCAGCTGCTCGCAGCCAACGGGCACTACAGCAGGCTGTACGATGCCCAGTTCTCCGGCAGGGAAGATGCCCTGCGCGCGGGGGAGTCCGGGCAGTGAGCGGCGTGAATCAGTTTCCGGGGACCTGGAAGCCGAACCAAGCCAGCTCGGTCCCGCTCTTTGAGCAGCTGCGGCTGAACATCATCGAGCGGGCGGACAGCGGTGCCCTTGCCCCCGGTACCCGGCTGCCCGCAGTTCGGAGCCTTGCCACGGCACTGGGCGTCGCCCCCCACACGGTGGCACGCGCCTACAAGGAACTGGAAGCGGCCGGGATTGTGGCCACCCGCGGCCGGCACGGCACCGTCGTCTGCGCCAGGGACGAGGCGTGGACCTCGCTGACGGCGGCCGCGGCTGATTTCGCCACCGCGGCCAAGGCCCAGGGCGCAAGCTTTGCAGAGGCAGTGCAGCTGTTGGCGGCGGCCTACGACGCCGAATGAACGCCGGCATGGAAATTCGAAGAAGTTTTCGATTAGCATTAGTGGGTGCCTAAAGCCGTAGCTGAAGAACCAGCCGTTGATGCCCGCCCCGCCGTTGTCCCCCTGAACCAAGGCAAACCGGCGCGCCCAGACCTTTCCCGCCTCGTGGTGAAGGGGGCACGGGAGCACAACCTGCGGAACGTCGACCTGGACCTGCCGCGGGACTCCATGATCGTTTTCACCGGTCTGTCCGGGTCCGGCAAGTCATCCCTCGCGTTCGACACGATCTTCGCCGAGGGCCAGCGCCGCTATGTCGAATCACTGTCCGCGTATGCCCGCCAGTTCCTGGGGCAGGTGGACAAACCGGATGTGGACTTCATCGAGGGCCTGTCCCCGGCCGTTTCCATCGACCAGAAGTCCACCAGCAAGAACCCCCGGTCCACCGTGGGCACCATCACCGAGATCTACGACTACATGCGCCTGCTCTGGGCCCGTGTGGGCCGTCCGCACTGCCCCATCTGCGGCGAGCCGGTGGCCAAGCAGACCCCGCAGCAGATTGTGGACCAGCTGCTCGAGCTGCCCGCCGGTACCCGCTTCCAGGTGCTCGCTCCCGTAGTCCGCGGGCGCAAGGGCGAATTCGTCGACCTCTTCAAGGAACTGACGGCCAAGGGCTATTCGCGTGCCCGGGTTGACGGCGACCTTATCCAGCTGAGCGATCCGCCCAAGCTCGGCAAGCAGTTCAAGCACACCATCGAAGTGGTGGTGGACCGGCTTGTGGTCAAGGAGGGCATCAGCCAGCGGCTGACCGACTCCGTCGAAACCGCGCTCGGATTGGCCGAGGGCCGCGTGCTTGCCGAATTCGTCGACCTCGAAGCTGATGATGAAGAACGCATCCGGGCGTTCTCCGAGCACCTCGCATGCCCCAACGAACATCCCCTCGCCATCGATGAGATCGAGCCCCGCTCGTTCTCGTTCAACAACCCCTTCGGAGCCTGTTCCGCGTGCAGCGGCATCGGCACCAAGCTGGAGGTGGATGAGGAACTCATCATTCCTAACCCGGAGCTTTCGCTGGGCGAGGGCGCCATTGCACCCTGGTCCCTGGGTACGGCCACCAGCGAGTACTGGAACAGGCTGCTGTCCGGGCTCGCGAAGGAACTCGACTTCTCGATGAAGACGCAGTGGCAGAAACTCCCCAACGAAATCCGGCAGACCGTGCTGCACGGCAAGGACCACAAGGTGGTGGTGCAGTACCGCAACCGCTTCGGCCGGGAGCGTAAGTACAGCACCGGCTTCGAAGGCGTCGTCCAATACGTCCACCGCAAGCACCTGGAAACGGATTCCGACTCGGCCAGGGACCGGTACGAAGAGTACATGCGGCAGATCCCGTGCCCCGCCTGCAATGGAGCCCGCCTGAACCCGGCCTCACTCTCGGTGCTGATCAACGGCAAGTCCATCGCCGAAGTGGCCGCGATGCCGATGCGTGAATGCGCCCACTTCCTGGACACCCTGGTGCTCACCGGCCGGGAAGCCCAGATTGCGCACCAGGTTCTGAAGGAAATCCAGGCCCGCCTCACCTTCCTCCTCGACGTCGGCCTCGAGTACCTGAACCTGGAACGCCCCTCCGGCACCCTGTCCGGCGGTGAAGCCCAGCGAATCCGGCTGGCAACGCAGATCGGTTCCGGCCTGGTCGGTGTGCTCTATGTCCTCGACGAACCGTCCATCGGCCTGCACCAGCGCGACAACCGCCGGCTGATCGAGACGCTCACCCGCCTGCGCGACCTCGGCAACACCCTGATTGTGGTGGAGCACGACGAAGACACCATCCAGGAGGCCGACTGGATCGTGGACATCGGACCGGGCGCCGGCGAGCACGGCGGCCAAGTGGTTCACTCCGGGTCCTACAAGGAGCTCCTGGAGAACACCGAATCGCTGACCGGCGACTACCTTTCCGGCCGGAAAAAGATTGAGATCCCCAAGAAGCGCCGAAAGTACGACAAAAAGCGGGAGCTGAAGGTCGTCGGCGCCCGGGAAAACAACCTTGTCAACGTGGATGCCGCCTTCCCCCTGGGACTGCTGACTGCCGTGACAGGCGTCAGCGGTTCCGGCAAGTCCACCCTGGTCAACGAAATTCTGTACAAGGTGCTGGCCAACAAGCTCAACGGCGCCAAGCAGGTGGCCGGCCGGCATAAGTCCATCCAGGGCCTTGAGCACCTGGACAAGGTGGTCCACGTCGACCAGAGCCCCATCGGCCGGACGCCGCGGTCCAACCCGGCCACGTACACCGGCGTGTTCGACAACATCCGGAAGCTCTTCGCCGAGACCACCGAGGCCAAGGTCCGCGGCTACCAGCCGGGCCGGTTCTCGTTCAACGTCAAGGGCGGGCGCTGCGAAGCATGTTCAGGTGACGGCACGCTGAAGATCGAGATGAACTTCCTGCCGGACGTCTACGTCCCCTGCGAGGTCTGTCACGGTGCCCGGTACAACCGGGAAACCCTGGAAGTCCACTACAAGGGCAAAACCATCGCAGATGTCCTGAACATGCCCATCGAGGAAGGCGCGGAGTTCTTTGCCGCCTTCTCGCCGATTGCCCGCCACCTGCGCACGCTTGTGGACGTCGGCCTGGGCTATGTGCGGCTGGGCCAGCCGGCCACCACGCTGTCCGGCGGCGAGGCGCAGCGCGTGAAGCTGGCCGCTGAGCTTCAGAAGCGGTCCAACGGCCGCAGCATCTATGTTCTGGACGAACCGACCACGGGTCTGCATTTCGAGGACATCCGCAAGCTGCTCATGGTCCTGCAGGGGCTGGTGGACAAGGGCAACACCGTGATCACCATCGAGCACAACCTGGATGTCATCAAGAGCGCGGACTGGATCGTGGATCTGGGGCCGGACGGCGGTTCCGGCGGCGGACAGGTCATCGCCACAGGTACTCCGGAACAGGTGGCGAAGTCCACCCGGAGCTATACGGCCACGTTCCTGGCGGAGATCCTGGCTTAGTCCGGACCCCGCGCGCACCGAATGGCTGGAGCTTGCTGATCCGGCGGGACGAAGTATTCCCGTCGGGGAATGCGAGTTTCAGCCATTCGCGTCCTCGTGAGAAACTAAGCCGGTGACCCTTTCAACAGTGCCCGTGATCTTCGACCTGGACGGCACTCTTGTCGATCCGGCGGGGGGAATAACGGGCGGAATCTCCGCGGCCCTTACCCAACTCGGCATCAGGGTCCCGGCCCCGGCCCAACTGGACGCGATGATCGGTCCGAAACTCAGTGACTCCCTCCTGAATATCGCCGGCGTTCCGCCCGAGCAGCTTGCCGAGGTCATCCGTGTCTACCGGGCCCACTACCTTGAAACCGGTATCGCCCAGAGCCGCCTGTACCCGGGCATCCGGGAACTCGTCGAGGGCTACGCCGCCTCAGGCCGGCCCATTGCTGTGGCGACGCAGAAACCGGAAGGGCTTGCAAAAATTGTGCTCGAGCACCACGGCATCGCCGGCTCCTTCCGGTTCATCCGCGGTTCGGCCGCCGATGAAGCCGGCGCCGCCGCAGCACCGCTCGGCAAGACGGAAATTGTGGCAGCAGCCCTGTCCGACCTCGGCACCCAGCACGCAGTGATGGTGGGTGACCGTGCCCAGGATGTGGCCGGGGCCATGGCCAACGGCATCGACTGCATCGGCGTCAGCTGGGGATTTGCCCCCGACGGCGAGCTCCACGTAGCCGGCGCCGCGGCAATCGTGCACTCCACCATCGAGCTTGCGGCAGCCATTGACGGCATGGACGCCGTCCGGACCGGAGTCCTGAGCGAGGTGCACAACGATGGCATTGTTTGATGCAATCCGCTGGACCACCCGCACGCTGATCTCCGGAAGCTGCCGGCCGACGGTCATCGGGCTCGAGAACGTTCCCAAGGACGGGCCGTTCATCGTCGCGCCGAACCACCTTTCCTTCCTGGACAGCGTGATTGTCCAGGCCCTGATGCCCCGGCCGGTGGCGTTTTTCGCCAAGGCCGAATACTTCACCACGGGCGGTGTGAAGGGGAAGGTGATGAAATCCTTCTTCGAATCCGTCGGCTCCATTCCCGTGGAGCGCGGCGAACAGGCTGCCAGCGTGGCGGCGCTCAAGACGCTGCTGGACATCCTCGAAGCGGGCAAGGGAATCGGCATCTATCCCGAGGGCACGCGCTCCCGCGACGGGATCCTGTACCGTGGCCGCACCGGCGTCGGTTGGCTCGCCCTGACCACTGGCGCGCCCGTCATTCCCGTCGGCCTGATCGGTACCGAGAACCTGCAGCCCGCCGGCCAGAACGGTGTGAAGCCGCAGCACTTCACCATGAAGGTGGGGGAACCGCTTTACTTCGAGAAGACGGGCCCCGACCACTCGCTGCCCGCCCGCCGCCAGGTGACGGACCGGATCATGGATGCCATCGCCGAGCTCAGCGGCCAGGAGCGCTCCACCAGCTACAACCAGAGCAAGGTAGCCGAGTAGCGCCGGGGGCGTTCCCTGTCAGGTGTCTGCCGGGAAGCCCCTGCTTGGGCTACCTGTCAGGGACCCGCCTGCATCCTCAGTAGACTTGAATCGTGGCAGATCCAGCTAGTTACCGGCCCCAAACGGGCGAAATTCCAACCAATCCTGGCGTGTACCGCTTCCGGGATCCGCACGGCCGCGTCATTTACGTCGGCAAGGCCAAAAGCCTGCGGTCCCGGCTGAACTCCTACTTCGCCAACCCCGGCGGCCTGCTGCCCAAGACCTACGCCATGGTCCACGCGGCCAGCAGCGTGGAGTGGACCGTCGTCGGGAGCGAACTGGAGTCGCTCCAGCTGGAATACACCTGGATCAAGGAATTCAAGCCGCGGTTCAATGTCGTGTTCCGGGACGACAAAACCTACCCGTACCTTGCCGTGACCATGGGGGAGAAGTTCCCGCGGGTCCAGGTGCTGCGCGGAGAACGCCGGAAAGGCACCCGCTACTTCGGCCCGTACACGGCCGGGGCCATCCGCGAAACAATGGACACCCTGCTGCGTGTGTTCCCGGTCCGCAGCTGCAGTCCCGGCGTCCTGAAGCGGGCGCAGGCCAGCGGACGGCCGTGCCTGCTCGGCTACATCGACAAGTGTTCCGCACCGTGTGTCGGCCGGGTGACGCCGGAGGAGCACCGGGCACTGGCGGAGGACTTCTGCGCCTTTATGGGCGGCGAAGCCAAGCGCTTCATCGCACGGCTGGAGAAGGACATGGCGGCGGCGGTTGCCGAGCTCGACTACGAGCGCGCCGCCCGGGTGCGGGACGACATCATCGCCCTGCGGAAGGTCTTCGAACGGAATGCCGTGGTCCTGGCCGAGGACACGGACGCGGATGTATTCGCGCTGCGTGAGGACGAGCTGGAGGCAGCCGTCCAGGTGTTCCATGTCCGCGGCGGCCGCGTCCGGGGCCAGCGCGGCTGGGTGGTGGAGAAGGTCGAAGACTTCACCACTCCCGACCTCGTGGAACACCTGCTCCAGCAGGTCTACGGCGAGGAAGGCGAGAGCCAGGGTCGGATGCCCCGGGAAGTCCTGGTTCCGGAAGAGCCGAGCAACGCCACCGAACTCACGCAGTGGCTCTCCGGCCTGCGCGGCGCCAAGGTGGACATCCGGGTCCCGCGCCGCGGGGACAAAGCAGCGCTCATGTCCACCGTCCGGGAAAATGCCGAGCACGCACTGAAACTGCACAAGTCGCGCCGCGCCGGGGACCTGACCAACCGGTCCCTCGCACTTCAGGAACTCCAGGAGGCCCTGGACCTTCCCATTGCACTGCTGCGCATCGAATGCTTCGACATCTCCCACGTTCAGGGGACGAACGTTGTGGCGTCCATGGTGGTGGTGGAAGACGGGCTTCCCAAGAAGTCCGACTACCGCAAGTTCTCCATCACCGGCGCCGCGGCCGTGGATGACACCGCGGCCATGCACGATGTCCTCACGCGCCGTTTCCGGAACTACCTGCAGGAGAAGGCGGCGCAGGCGGAAGCGGCGAAGCTGCCGGGGCATCAGGCCGCGCTGGACGCCATGGCGGTGGCCTCCGTGCAGGACACCACCACACCGGCGCCCCGCGCCAAATTCGCCTACCCGCCCAACCTCGTGGTGGTGGACGGCGGCAAGCCGCAGGTCAACGCCGCGGCACGCGCGCTGGCGGAACTTGGCATCGAGGACGTCTACGTCGTCGGCCTGGCCAAGCGCCTCGAAGAGGTCTGGCTGCCGGACAGTGATTTCCCGGTGATCCTCCCGCGGACGTCCGAGGGGCTCTACCTGCTCCAGCGCATCCGCGATGAAGCACACCGGTTCGCCATCACCTTCCACCGGCAGAAGCGCGGCAAGGCCATGACGGTGTCCGCCCTGGACGGCGTCCCGGGGCTGGGCGAGGCCAAGCGGAAGGCCCTGCTGGCGCAGTTCGGCTCGGTCAAGAGCATCCGGACCGCCAGCGCAGCCGAACTGGCCACGGCCAAGGGCATCGGCCCGTCGCTGGCGGATGCGATCGTCAGTCATTTTGGCAGCGGCGGCCCGGCCTCCGGTGCGGACGTGCCCGCCATCAACATGACGACCGGCGAAATCATTGAAACTTAGCTAGGGTAAGGACCGGAAGCGGAACGCGCGGTTGCGTCGAATTACATAGCAGGAATGGGGCTTTACTCATGGCAGAGTCAACGGCAGGATCCGAAGCGGAACAGGACGGCATGACGCCCGTCAAGCCCGTTGAAGCGGAGCTGCTCGTGGTGACGGGGATGTCCGGCGCAGGCCGGAGTACGGCCGCGGACGCCCTCGAGGACCATGGCTGGTATGTCGTTGAAAACCTTCCGCCGCAGATGCTCGGCACGCTGGCCGAACTGGTGTCCCACGCCCCGCAGTCCATTCCCAAGCTCGCGGTGGTGGTGGATGTCCGCAGCAAGGCCCTCTTTACCGATATCCGCACGGCGCTGAAAACGCTTGAGGCAAGCGGCGTGATGTTCCGCGTCCTGTTCCTGGACGCCAACGACCATGTCCTGGTGCGCCGCTTTGAGCAGGGCCGCCGTCCGCACCCCCTGCAGGAAGGCGGGAGGATCCTCGACGGCATCGCCGCCGAGCGGGAACTGCTGCACGAACTCCGTGATTCCTCGGACATCGTTCTGGACACGTCCGACTTCAACGTTCACGCCCTTGCCACGGCCATCACGGAACTCTTCAGCGAAACCGGCCCCGTAGCCCTGCGGCTCAACGTCATGAGCTTCGGCTTTAAGTACGGGCTTCCGGTGGACGCGAACTTTGTGGTCGATGCGCGCTTCATCCCGAACCCGCACTGGGTTCCGCAGCTGCGCCCGCACACCGGCCTGGACAAGGATGTCAGCGATTACGTCCTGGAAGCCGAAGGCGTCAAGAGCTTCGTGGACCGCTACGTACTCGCCATTGAGCCTGTCCTGGACGGCTACCGCCGGGAAAACAAGCACTATGCCACAGTTGCCGTCGGGTGCACCGGAGGCAAGCACCGTTCTGTGGCCGTGGCCATGGAGCTGTCCAAGAAGCTGGCACAGTATCCTCGCGTCACCGTGACCACCACCCATCGGGACCTGGGCCGCGAATAATGGGACTGCTTACCGGACCGCTGCCCTTGGTACCGCCGGCCAGCGGCGGCGGGCAGCTGGACAAAGGTCCGTCCGTCGTCGCCCTCGGCGGCGGCCACGGACTGTCAGCGTCACTGTCAGCCCTGAGGCTGCTGACCTCCGAGCTGACCGCCATCGTTACCGTTGCGGACGACGGCGGGTCTTCCGGCCGGCTCCGCGAGGAGTACGGCGTCCTCCCGCCCGGCGACCTCCGGATGGCGCTCACCGCCCTGTGCGACGACACCGACTGGGGCAGGACCTGGCGGGACGTCATGCAACACCGGTTCCGGCCCGGAGAAGGCCGGGGCGGCTCCCTGGACGACCACGCCATGGGCAACCTGCTCATCGTCACCCTCTGGGAACTGCTGGGCGATACCGTGGGCGGCCTGAAGTGGGCGGGTGCCCTCCTTGGTGCCCGCGGGCAGGTCCTTCCCATGTCCAGTGTCCCGCTGACCATCGAAGGCGATGTCCGCATCCCGGGACCGGACGGAGGCTTCACGGTGGAGACCGTGCGGGGCCAGGCCAAATGTGCGGTGGCCGGTTCCCTGGAGAGCGTCCGGCTCCTGCCGGAGTCGGCCCCGGCCTGCACCGAAGCCCTGACGGCCATCGAACTGGCCGACTGGGTCATCCTCGGCCCGGGCTCCTGGTACACGTCGGTGCTGCCGCACCTCCTGCTGCCGGAAATGCGCCAGGCGTTGTCGGCCACCCCGGCGAAACGATGCCTGACCATGAACCTGGCCACGGACACCAAGGAAACTTCCGGGATGTCCGCGGCCGACCACTTGAATGTGCTGCGAAGCTACGCGCCCGACTTCAGTGTCGACGTCGTGCTCGCGGACCCGGTGTCCGTACCCGACGTGGAGGAGTTCAAGCGGGCCGCGGGGATGCTCGGTGCCGAGGTGGTGTTGGGTAAAGTAGGGGCGTCGAGCCGCCGTCCGATCCACGACCCCCTGCGTCTGGCAACGGCGTACCACGATATTTTCGGGAACAGTTAGGAAGGTGCCATGGCACTGACATCATCAGTCAAGGAAGAACTGTCCCGCCTGGACATAAAGAAGTCCTCGGTCCGCAAGGCTGAAGTCTCCGCAATGCTGCGCTTCGCCGGCGGCCTGCACATTATCTCGGGCCGGATCGTTATCGAGGCCGAGGTCGATCTCGCCTCCACGGCACGCCGCCTGCGGGCAGCCATCGCCGAGGTCTACGGCCACCAGAGCGAGATCATCGTCGTCTCCGGCGGCGGCCTTCGCCGGGGCAACCGGTACGTGGTGCGGGTGGTGCGCGACGGCGAAGCCCTGGCCCGCCAGACCGGGCTGCTCGACGCCCGCGGGCGTCCCGTGCGGGGCCTGCCGTCGGCTGTGGTCAACGGCTCGGCAGCCGACGCCGAGGCCGTGTGGCGCGGCGCCTTCCTGGCCCACGGGTCCCTGACCGAGCCGGGGAGGTCCTCCGCCATGGAGGTGACCTGCCCGGGACCGGAATCCGCCCTTGCCCTGGTTGGCGCGGCCCGCCGGCTTGGCATCCAGGCCAAGGCGCGCGAGGTCAGGGGAGTGGACCGCGTGGTCATCCGGGACGGGGACACCATCGCCGCCCTCCTTACCCGGATGGGTGCCCATGACGCGCTCATGGTGTGGGAGGAACGCCGCATGCGCAAGGAAGTGCGGGCCACCGCCAACAGACTGGCCAACTTCGACGACGCCAACCTGCGCCGTTCAGCCCAGGCCGCAGTCGCCGCCGGCGCCCGCGTGGACCGTGCCCTCGAAATCCTTGGTGACGATGTCCCTGACCACCTCAAATATGCCGGTGAGCTTCGGGTGGCCCACAAGCAGGCCAGCCTTGACGAACTTGGCCGGCTGGCTGACCCGCCCATGACCAAAGACGCCATCGCCGGCAGGATCCGCCGGCTCCTGGCAATGGCCGACAAACGCGCCCTGGACCTGGGCGTTCCCGGGACCGAGGCCAATGTGACGCCGGAAATGCTGGACGAGTAACGGCGCCCCTAGAATCGAGACCGGGTGGCGGAAATACCTCGCGGTCACCGGCGGTTGTGCCCCCTGGGAGCCAAGGCCGGAGCCGCGCTGGATCCCGTCCCTACAGATTTCCGGGTGATCCGTCATCCGGATGCACAATCCGAGAGTTACCAAACCGGACAACCTGTCCACGACATTGGAGGATTTTGTGACCGAGTACGTACTGCCTGAACTCAGCTACGACTACGCAGCGCTGGAGCCCCACATCTCCGCACGCATCATGGAGCTGCACCACAGCAAGCACCACGCTGCCTATGTGACCGGCGCCAACAACGCGCTGAAGCAGCTGGCCGAGGCACGCGAAAAGGGCGACTTCGCCAACATCAACCGCCTTTCGAAGGACCTTGCCTTCCACACCGGCGGCCACGTCAACCACTCCGTATTCTGGAACAACCTGTCCCCGGACGGCGGGGACAAGCCCGAGGGTGAGCTGGCGGCAGCCATCGACGACGCCTTCGGTTCCTTTGACGCGTTCCGCGCTCAGTTCAGCGCCGCAGCACTCGGCCTGCAGGGTTCGGGCTGGGGCTTCCTGGCCTACGAACCCATCGGTGGAAACCTTGTCATCGAGCAGCTCTACGATCAGCAGGGCAACGTGGCGCTCGGCACCACCCCGCTGCTGATGCTCGACATGTGGGAGCACGCCTTCTACCTGGACTACGTCAACGTCAAGGCCGACTACGTCAAGGCTTTCTGGAACATCGTGAACTGGGCCGACGTTGCCAAGCGCTTCGACGGTGCACGCAAGAACGCAACAGGGCTCATTACCCTTTAGTTCCGTTCGGCCAGTTGCGTCGGCCAGGTCCGCTCAGGTGTGATGTGGAAGACATCCACGTGTAACAAAGTTCACATTTAGCCTGTTTTGGGCCGAATCGTGGACGGTCCGCCCCCGCACTTGCGGGGGCGGACCTTCTTAAACGTAAGATGGATCACGGAAGGCGGTTAGCCTTCAGCAATGTGGCTGGTCGCCCTCCGATCTGGTAATCATCTCTGCCCAATGGCGTGCGGGATCTGTTAGTTGGCTTGAACGCCCGCTTAACTAGTTGTGCTTCTTCAAGCACCAAGGAGACTAAAAAGTGACGACCCGTATTGGTATCAACGGCTTCGGCCGCATTGGCCGCAACTACTTCCGCGCTGCGCTTGCACAGGGTGCGGACCTTGAGATCGTTGCCGTCAACGACCTCACCAGCCCCGAAGCGCTGGCCCACCTGCTCAAGTACGACTCCGTCGGCGGCCGCCTGACCGAAACCGTTGAGGTCAAGGACGGCAACATCGTTGTCAACGGCAACGTCATCAAGGTCTTGGCAGAGCGCGATCCCGCCAACCTCCCGTGGGGCGAGCTCGGCGTTGACATCGTCATCGAGTCCACCGGCTTCTTCACCAAGGCCGCCGCAGCGCAGAAGCACATCGACGCCGGCGCCAAGAAGGTCCTGATCTCCGCCCCGGCCTCTGACGAGGACATCACCATCGTGATGGGCGTGAACCACGAGCTGTACGACCCCGCAGCCCACAACATCATCTCCAACGCCTCCTGCACCACGAACTGCCTCGGCCCCCTGGCCAAGGTCATCAACGACGAATTCGGCATCGAACGCGGCCTGATGACCACGGTCCACGCCTACACCGCCGACCAGAACCTGCAGGACGGCCCGCACAACGACCTCCGCCGCGCCCGCGCCGCCGCCATCAACATGGTCCCCACCTCCACCGGTGCGGCCAAGGCCATCGGCCTGGTACTCCCGGAGCTCAAGGGCAAGCTGGACGGCTATGCCATCCGCGTACCGGTGCCCACCGGCTCCGCCACCGACCTCACGGTCACCGTTGGCCGCGAGACCACCGTCGAGGAAGTCAACGCCGCACTGAAGAAGGCAGCCGATTCGGACGCGTTGCAGGGCATCCTGACCTACACGGACGCTCCGATCGTCTCCTCGGACATTGTTGGCGACCCCGCTTCCTCCATCTTCGACTCAGGACTGACCAAGGTCATTGGCAACCAGGTCAAGGTTGTTTCCTGGTATGACAACGAATGGGGCTACTCCAACCGGCTCGTCGACCTCACGGAGCTCGTCGCATCCAAGCTGGGCTAGGGTTAGACACATGACATTCCACACCCTCAACGAACTGATCGCTGATGGTGTCCGCGGGCGGTACATTCTGGTCAGAAGTGACCTGAATGTGCCGCTCGACGGCTCTGAAGTGACTGACGACGGCCGTATCAAGGCCTCCCTGCCAGTACTGACGAAGCTCACGGACGCCGGTGCCCGCGTGCTGGTCACAGCCCACCTCGGACGCCCCAAGGGCGCCCCGGAGGAAAAATACTCCCTCAAGCCTGCCGCCACGCGGCTGGCCGAGCTGGCCGCCTTCAAGGTGACCCTTGCCGGGGACACCGTCGGTGCCTCGGCGAAGGAGCTTGCCGCTTCGCTGCAGGACGGCGAAGCGCTGGTCCTTGAAAACGTCCGGTTCGATGCCCGCGAAACCAGCAAGGACGACGCCGAGCGCGGCGCCTTTGCGGATGAGCTGGTTGCCCTGACGGGCGACAACGGCGCCTACGTGGACGACGCCTTTGGCGCCGTCCACCGCAAGCACGCCAGCGTGTACGACGTCGCCACCCGGCTGCCGTCCTACCAGGGCGACCTTGTCCACACCGAGGTTGAGGTGCTGCGCAAGCTCACCACAGACACCCAGCGGCCCTATGTCGTGGTCCTCGGCGGCTCCAAGGTCTCGGACAAGCTCGCTGTCATCGACAACCTGATCGGCAAGGCGGACACTATTCTGGTGGGCGGCGGCATGCTGTTCACCTTCCTCGCTGCAGCTGGCCACAAGGTGGCCGGCAGCCTGCTCGAAGAAGACCAGATCCCCGTGGTTCAGGACTACCTGAAGCGGGCGGCCGACGCCGGCACGGAGTTCATCGTGCCCACGGATGTTGAAGTCGCAGCCAAGTTTGCCGCTGATGCTGACCACGAGACGGTCAGGGCTGACGCCATCGAAGGCAGCAGCTTTGGCGCGCAGGGCATCGGCCTGGACATCGGACCCGAGTCGGCCGCGGCGTTCGCGGACCGGATCAAGGGTGCCAAGACCGTGTTCTGGAACGGACCCATGGGAGTCTTCGAATTCGAAGCCTTTGCCGGCGGCACCCGTGCCATCGCCCAGGCACTGACCGAAGCGGATGCCTTCACGGTGGTAGGCGGCGGCGATTCCGCAGCTGCTGTCCGCACCCTGGGGTTCGCCGACGACCAGTTCGGCCACATCTCCACCGGTGGCGGCGCCTCCCTGGAGTACCTCGAAGGCAAGGAACTGCCGGGCCTCAGCGTCCTGGACCGCTAGATCCTCCAGCCGGCAGGGCGTCCGCACGAAAAGTCGGGCGCCCTGCCGGCTGTTTCACATGACAAGCACCTTTTGGAGAACACGTGACAACGTCAACGAATGGCAAGTTCGACCGCACGCCCCTCATTGCCGGCAACTGGAAGATGAACATGGACCATGTCCAGGGCATCACGCTGCTGCAGAAGCTGGCCTGGACCCTGTCCGATGCCAAGCACGACTACAGCCGCGTTGAAGTTGCTGTTTTCCCCCCGTTTACAGACCTTCGCGGCGTCCAGACCCTGGTCCAGGGCGATGAGCTGGAGGTCGTCTACGGCGGCCAGGATCTGTCGCAGTTCGATTCCGGCGCTTACACCGGTGACATCTCCGGCCAGTTCCTGAATAAGCTGGGCTGCAAGTACGTCCTGGTGGGCCACAGCGAACGGCGCACCATTCACAACGAGACGGACGACGTCCTGAACGCCAAGGTCAAAGCCGCGTACCGCCACGGTGTCACCCCGGTGCTGTGCGTCGGCGAGGGCCTGGAAATCCGCCAGGCGGGCACTCACGTCCAGCACACGCTGGACCAGCTTCGCGCCGACGTCGAAGGCCTTGGTTCCGACGAGGCAGCCGCTCTCGTGGTTGCCTACGAACCCGTCTGGGCCATCGGCACCGGCGAAGTGGCCGGCCCCGAGGATGCGCAGGAAATGTGCGCGGCCATCCGCGCTGAACTGACCACCCTGTTCGGCGAAGACGTTGCTGCCAAGATCCGTCTGCTCTACGGCGGCTCGGTCAAAGCCAACAACGTGGCGGCCATCCTGGATGAGCCCGACGTGGACGGCGTGTTGGTGGGCGGCGCCAGCCTCGATCCCGCCGAGTTTGCTAATATTGTCAGGTTCGAGAGTCACCTGCTGACGGACTAGTCCGGACACCAGGCTTGACCTCCGCAATCATCAACTTCTGAAAGGCCGTCGTGGACGTTCTTCATGTCATTCTGCAGATCCTCCTGGGCATCACCAGCCTCCTGCTGACGCTGCTCATCCTGCTCCATAAGGGACGGGGCGGCGGTCTGTCGGACATGTTCGGCGGAGGCATGAGCTCGGGCCTCAGCTCGTCGGGCGTGGCAGAACGTAACCTTAACAGGTTCACTGTCATCCTCGGCGTCACCTGGGGCGTTGTCATCATCGCCCTCGGCCTGCTGATGCGCTTTTCCTCAGGCGGGGACTCCTAGCAGTTCCTGCCGGAAACAGAACCGCGCCGGGAATTTCCCGGGAATTTACACGACCGGTACTAACGGCCCTGCCGCCGTCGGGAACTCCGAACTAAACTGGCGCTGTTGCCTGCAACAGTCCGTCAGTCGAGTAGCCAGGAGTTCCCGATGGTGCATGCTACTTCAGGGTTCCGGGGAACCCGCGTGGGTGTAACGGAGGGGTCAGGCCCCAAAATTCAGCCAAGCGACGTCGTCGGTGAACAGTTGCCGCGTATTCGTGTCTCCTATTGGTGCGCCAAAGGACACGAGACGCGGCCCGTTTTCATTAAGCTCCCGGAAGACCAGATCCCGGTCGTCTGGGACTGCCGCCGCTGCGGAGGCACCGCGACGCGCGATGAGTCCCCGGTGGAGCTCCCGCATCATCCCGATGAGGGCTACAAAAGTCACCTTGAGTACGTTAAAGAACGACGCTCCAGCCAGGACGCCGAAGACGTACTGGCTGGAGCGCTGGAACGGTTAAGAGCCCGCGGGACCTTTACGGACTAGCTGCTCCGGAACCCTTGAAGCGGCGTTCTCATCGATCAGCCACAGCGTCCGTGAGCGTCCGGTCGGTCCTGCCGCCGGGACCTGAACAGGGTTTGCCCCCGCCAAGGCCAGGCCCACAGCACCGGCCTTGTCCTCACCCGCAACAACCATCCAGACTTCACTGGCCGTGTTGATCGCGGGAAGGGTCAGGGAAATCCGTTCCGGGGGCGGCTTGGGCGAATTCCGCACACCCACCACGGTGAGTTCCTTTTCGCGGATACCGGCCTGCTCCGGGAAGAGCGAGGCCACGTGGGCATCCGGACCCACACCGAGCAGGACCACATCAAACCGGGGCAGTGCTCCCGGGTCCTCCGGTCGGTCATCGGACATGTCGGCCGCGTGCTCGGCGGCTGCGGCCTCGGCGAGGCGGCGCGCGTAGTCCGCCGCAGCCTCCTCCGGGCTGTCGAAGTCGTCCGTGGAGCCCGGCTGGTGCACCCGTTCCGGGTCCACAGGGATGCGGGAGAGCAGGGCTTCGTGGGCCTGGAGGGTGTTGCGGTCATCGTCGGTGCTCCCAACGAAGCGTTCGTCGCCCCACCAGAAGTTGACCTTCGACCAGTTCACGGCCGGCGCCGCTGCCGAGTCAGCAACCGCCTTGAGGGTTCCGATGCCCACAGTGCCTCCTGTAAGCACCACCGTTGCCTCACCGTGTTTGTCCTGGACGTCCACGAGTTTGGTGATGAGCCGCGCCGCGATGGCCGCCATCAGTACGGATGAGTCAGGGTGGATGCTTACTCTGGGATCAGCGCTCACTGGGACGGACACTCCTTAGGTTTGTGCGGGGCAGTCCAATAGTAATCACTTCACCGAAGACTTCGTCGGGATCCAAACGCCGCAGTTCTTCAGCGAGGCAGTCCCGGAGGCTGCGGCGCGGCAGCGAGATGCGCTGCGCCGGCTGGCCCGGCTGGGTCAGTTCAGCCACGGACAGCCCCGGACGGAACAGCTGGACATCACCGCTGGCACGCGACAGCCGGACGCGGCGGATGCCGGTGCCGGCCGGGTCGGCCACGATGGTGACGGGGGCGTCCAGGGACAGCGTCAGCCACGCTGCGAGGAGCAGGGTGCTGGGGGAGTCCGAGGCGCCTTCCACGGCGACTGCCGTGACGGGCGAGGAGTCCACCTGGTCCAGCACCGCGGCCAGCTGGATCCGCCAGTTGGTCAGGCGGGTCCAGGCGAGGTCGGTGTCGCCGGCCTTGTACGTGTTGCGGATGTTATCCAGGGCACGCTGCGGGTCCTCCTCGTTGGCCGAGTCGGTGATGCGGCGGTGGGCGATCCGGCCGATGGAGGTCTCGCAAGCGCTCTTGGGTGCACCGTGCGGCCACCAGGCCACGATCGGTGCGTCGGGCAGCAGCAGGGCCGCGACCAGGGATTCGCTTTCCTCGGCCAGTTCCCCGTACCCGCGGAGCACGATGACCTCGGAGGCCCCGGCGTCCCCGCCTACACGGATCTGGGCGTCAAGCCGTGTGGGTGCCTGGGCGCCGGCGTCGGCCAGAACGATGATCCGGCAGGGGTGTTCCCGGCTGGCGTCGTTGGCCGCTTCGATGGCCTCCTCTTCCAGCCCGGACTTGGTGACCACCACGAGTGTCAGCACCCGGCCAAGGGCGATCACGCCGCCCTGCTCGCGCAGGGACATGATCTTCTTGGATATTTTCGATGTGGTTGTGTCGGGAAGATCTACGATCATGGCCTTCTCCAGGTTCGTCCGTCGCGGGCAAGCAGCTCGTCGGCGGAGGCGGGGCCCCAGCTTCCGGGCGCATAGGGCTCAGGCTGTTCGCCGAGGCTGGCCCAGTAGTCTTCAAAGGGATCCAGGATCTTCCAGGACAGTTCCACTTCCGCATGGCGCGGGAACAGCGGCGGTTCACCCAGCAGTACGTCCAGGATGAGCCGTTCGTACGCTTCGGGGCTGGACTCCGTAAACGAGTGCCCGTAGCCGAAGTCCATGGTCACGTCGCGGACTTCCATCTGCGTGCCGGGCACCTTGGAGCCGAAGCGGATCGTTGCACCCTCGTCCGGCTGCACCCGGATCACCACTGCGTTCTGCCCGAAGTCGTCGTCGGCGTGATCCCGGAACAAAAGGTTGGGTGCGCGCTTGAAGACCACGGCAATTTCCGTCACGCGGCGGCCCAGGCGCTTGCCGGCGCGCAGGTAGAACGGCACACCGGACCACCGCCGGGTGTGGATGTCCACCCGGATGGCCGCGTAGGTTTCCGTGGTGGAGTCGGCCGGAATGCCCTCTTCCTCCAGGTATCCCTGGACTTCCTCGCCGCCCTGCCAGCCGCCGGCGAACTGCCCGCGGGCCGAGTGGGTGGACAGATCGTCCGGGAGCTTGACCGCAGCCAGGACCTTTTCCTTTTCGGCACGGAGATCGTCCGCGTTAAAGGAAATGGGTTCCTCCATAGCCGTCAGCGCCAGGAGCTGGAGCAGGTGGTTCTGGATGACATCGCGGGCAGCGCCCACGCCGTCGTAGTACCCTGCGCGGCCGCCGGTCCCGATGTCCTCGGCCATGGTGATCTGGACGTGGTCCACGTAGTTCGCATTCCACAGCGGTTCGAACAGCTGGTTGGCAAAGCGCAGGGCCAGGATGTTCTGGACCGTTTCCTTGCCAAGGTAATGGTCGATCCGGAAAACGGCGTCCGGGGGAAAGACAGACTCCACGATGTCGTTGAGCTGCCGGGCCGACTCGAGGTCGTGCCCGAACGGCTTCTCGATGACCACCCGGCGCCACTTGTCGCCCTCGGCCTGAGCCAGGCCGTGCTTGGACAGCTGGCGACAGACCTGTTCGAACGCCTTCGGCGGAATCGAAAGGTAGAAGGCATGGTTGCCGCGCGTTCCGCGCTGCTCGTCCAGTTCATCGATCGTGTCGCCGAGCCGCTCAAAGGCATCGTCGTCGTCGAACTCGCCCTGGACAAAGCGGATGCCCTCGGACAGCTGGTTCCAGACCGCCTCGTCGAACGGGGTACGGGCGTACGCCTGGACCGATGATTTCACCTCGGCGGCGAAGTCCTCGTTGTCCCACTGCCGCCGGCCGAAGCCCACCAGGGCGAAGCTCGGCGGCAGCAGTCCACGATTGGCCAAGTCATACACGGCAGGCATGAGCTTCTTGCGGGCAAGGTCGCCGGTCACCCCGAAGAGGACCAGCGAAGAGGGGCCGGCGATGCGGTTCAGCCGGCGGTCCCGCGGATCCCTCAACGGGTTGCGGCCCCGCCCTGCTGACTTCCTGCTGCCGTTTTCAGTTTCTGGCATGGTTGCTTCGGTGCCTTAGCTTTCAGTGTGGGATGCTGCCTGGCCGGCAAGCGCTGAAATGACGTCCTGCAGCTGCTTGACGCCGGCGGCGCGGTCCGTCAGGTGCAGGCGGAGGACCGGACGACCGTGATCGCTCAGAACCTGGGCGTCGCCGGCGGCCTGCGCAGAGATCAGCTCGCCGAAGGTGAACGGCCGCTCCGGGATGGACAGGTCCGTGGCGGAGGCTGCCGTCACCTGCAGGAAGACACCGATAGCGGGTCCGCCCTTGTGGAACTGGCCTGTGGAGTGGAGGAAGCGAGGGCCCCAGCCAAAGGTCACCGGGCGTCCGCTGACGGCGGCCAGCTGGTCACGGACACTTTCGAACGGAGCGTACGCCAGCCGGTCGAAGTAAGCCTGGACGCTGAGGTAGCTGTCATCAGCGAGCTGTGCGAGCAGTGCGGACACGGCAGAAGATGCGGTGGAGGCGTCGCCCAGCCAGTCTCCGCCGCGGACCTCAATGGCTCCGTCCACGAAATTGGCGGGGGTGGGCTCCGGCTGTGCGTCCAGCAGGCCGCGGGCGGCCACCTTGGCGGCCTCGACGTCGGGCTGGTCGTAGGGGTTGATGCCCAGCAGCCGCCCGGCTACTGCGGTCGCGAATTCCCACACCATCATCTGGGTTGCCAGGCCGCCGGCAATGGCGACCTCGTTTTCGCCCAGCTGTACGTCGTCGGCGTCGGCTGCTACCAGCCGCACCACCAGGACGTCGGCTGCGCCGGAGGTGACCTCCGGTGCTGACGGACCGGCTACGACCGGCAGTACGCCGGTGCCCAGCTTGCCGGTGGATTCGGCGATGAGCTGCTCGGCCCAGTCGGCGAAGCCGACGATCCCGGAGCCGTCCTCGGCGATGACGATCTTGTTGCGCAACGGGTTGGTGCCGCCCAGGGCCGTGCCAAGGGCAAGGCCGATGTTCTCCGGGGCGTCCTCGTTGAGGATCTCGGCTGCTTCTTCGGCTTCATCCAGGAAACCCTGGATGTCCACTCCGGCGAGGCCACAGGGGACCAGGCCGAACGCGGTCAGCGCCGAGAACCGGCCGCCGACGTTGGGGTCGGCGTTGAAGACGGCACGGTAGCCGGCCTCCCGGGATGCCTTGTCAAGCGGCGAACCCGGGTCGGTGACGATGATGATGCGGCTCTTTGCGTCGACACCGGCATCGGTGAATGCCTGCTCGAAGATCCGGCGCTGCGAATCGGTTTCCACGGTGGAGCCGGACTTGGAGGAAACAACGATCGCTGTTTCGGCAAGGCGGTCCATCAGCGCGGCACTGACCTGTTCGGGGTCAGTGCTGTCAAGCACAGTCAGCTCGACGCCAGCGGTGCCCGCAATGACTTCAGGCGCCAGCGAAGAGCCGCCCATCCCACAGAGGACGATGCGGGTTACGCCGTCAGCCTTCAGCGCGTCCCGGAGTTCCAGGATGTCGCTGACCAGGGGCTGGGAGACGGTGGCCGCCTCGACCCAGCCCAGCCGGATAGCGGATTCCTGCTCCGCGTCCGGACCCCACAGGGTATGGTCCTTGGCGAAAATCCGTGTGGCGACGCGGTCTTCCAGCAGGGCGGGGAGGTGCTGCTCAAGTGCCTGGCGGGCTGCGCCGCTGGCGTCATAGCTGAGTGTGCTCATGATGGGTTAGGAAGCCTTCCGTGCAGAGGCCAGGGCGCCTTCGACGTCGCCCAGGAGTTCCTTCCAGCTGGCCACGAACTTGTCCAGGCCCTCGGATTCGAGCAGTGCCACAACGTCGTTGTAGGAAACGCCGAGCGCTTCCAGGGCGTCGAGCGTGGCGTTGGCGTCGGCGTAGGTGCCGGTGACGGTGTCGCCCGTGACGGTGCCGTGGTCGAACGTGGCGTCCAGGGTCTTTTCCGGCATGGTGTTGACCACGCCGGGTGCGACGAGTTCGGTGACGTAGAGGGTGTCCGGGTAGGCCGGGTCCTTCACGCCGGTGGAGGCCCAGAGCGGGCGCTGGGGAAGCGCGCCGGCTTCGGCGAGCAGTGCCCAGCGTTCGGTGGAGAAGAGCTCCTCGTAGACCTGGTAGGCCAGGCGGGCGTTGGCCAGGCCGGCCTTGCCCTTGAGGGCCTTGGCTTCCTCGGTGCCGATGGCGTCGAGGCGCTTGTCGATTTCGGCGTCCACGCGGGAGACGAAGAACGACGCGACGGAGTGGATCTTGGACAGGTCGTGGCCGTTGCCCTTGGCCTGCTCCAGGCCGGACTGGAAGGCGTTGATCACGGCGCGGTAGCGTTCGAGTGAGAAGATCAGGGTTACGTTGACGCTGATGCCCTCGGCCAGGGTGGCCGTGATGGCTTCGAGGCCTTCGAGGGTTGCCGGGATCTTGATCAGGACGTTGTCCTTGGCGACCTTCTTGTACAGGTGCTTGGCTTCGGCGATGGTGCCGGCGGTGTCCCAGGCCAGGCGGGGGTCCACCTCGATGGACACGCGGCCGTCAACACCCTTGGTTGCCGCGGCGACGGGGGCGAACAGGTCGCAGGCGTCGGCCACGTCGGTGGTGGTGATTTCGAAGACGGTCTCTTCGACGGTGGCGCCGGCTGCTGCTTCCCGGGCGATGACGGCGTCGTAGTCGTGACCGGTGGTGATGGCGGCGTGGAAGATGGACGGGTTGGTGGTGACACCAACGACGTTCTTCTCCTCGATCAGCTTCCGGAGTGTTCCGGTGGCCAGGCGGCCGCGGGAAAGATCATCGAGCCAGATCGAGACGCCGGCGTCGGAGAGCTGCTGTGTGGGGGTAGTCATGTCAAACTCCTTGAAGTCATGGGTTCCGGGGGACCGGGGTCCCCCGGAACCGTGGGTGGATCAGTTGGAGAGGCCGGCGAGGGATTCCTTGGCCGCGGCGGCGACTGCTTCTGCCGTGATGCCGAATTCCTGGAAGAGGCGCTTGTAATCGGCGGAAGCACCGAAGTGCTCCAGGCTGATGGAGCGGCCGGCGTCGCCGACGAATTCGCGCCAGCCCAGGGCCAGGCCGGCCTCCACGGAAACTCGTGCCTTCACGGCCGGGGGCAGGACGGCGTCGCGGTAGGCGGCGTCCTGCTTGTTGAACCACTCCACGCACGGCATGGACACCACACGGGTGGGGATGCCGTCGGCCTGGAGGGCTTCGCGGGCGTTCACGGCCAGCTGGACCTCGGAACCGGTGCCGATCAGGATGACCTGGGCCTCGGCGGTCTTGCCGTCCTTGGACGCTTCGGCCAGGACGTAGCCGCCCTTCGCGACGCCGGTCACGGCACCGAAGGTGTCGCCCTCGGCGTCGCCTTCGCCGCGGGCGTAGGTCGGGATGTTCTGGCGGGTCAGCACAATGCCGGCCGGGTTCTCGTGGTTCTCCAGCATGACCTTCCAGGCAGCGGCTACCTCGTTCGCGTCGCCGGGGCGGACAACGTCCAGGCCCGGGATGGCGCGGAGCGAGGCGAGCTGCTCCACCGGCTGGTGGGTGGGGCCGTCTTCGCCCAGGCCGATGGAGTCGTGCGTCCAGACATACAGGGACGGCACACCCATCAGGGCGCCGAGGCGGATGGCCGGGCGCTGGTAGTCGGAGAAGATCAGGAACGTGCCGGAGAACGCGCGGGTCTTCCCGTGCAGGGCGATGCCGTTCACGATCGAGGCGGCGGCGTGCTCGCGGATGCCGAAGTGCAGCACCCGGCCGTAGGGGTTGCCCTTCCAGGCTTCGGTCTGCTTGGAGGCAGGCACGAACGACGGGGAGCCTTCGATGGTGGTGTTGTTCGATTCGGCGAGGTCGGCCGAGCCGCCCCAGAGTTCGGGCATGACCGGGCCGATGGCGTTCAGGACCTTGCCTGATGCGGCGCGGGTGGACACGTCCTTACCGGCTTCGAAGACCGGCAGGGCGCCGTCGAGCTCCACGGGAAGCTTGCGGGCCTCGACACGCTCCAGCAGGGCGGCGGCTTCCGGGTTTCCGGACTGCCATGCCTCGAAGCTTTCCTGCCATTCGGCGCGGGCGGCTGCACCGCGGTCCACGACTGCACGGGCGTGCGCCAGGACGTCCTGGTCAACCTCGAAGGTCTTCGCGGGGTCGAAGCCGAGCACGTTCTTCAGCGCGGCGACTTCCTCGGCACCCAGGGCGGAGCCGTGGATCTTGCCGGTGTTCTGCTTCTTCGGGGCCGGGTAGCCGATGATGGTGCGCAGCGACACGATGGAGGGCTTGGAGGTCTCGGCCTTCGCCGCGAGCAGGGCGGCGTACAGTTCCTGCACGTCTTCCTTGTAATCGCCGGTCTTGGTCCAGTCCACACGCTGGACATGCCAGCCGTAGGCCTCGTAGCGCTTGAGGACATCTTCGGTGAACGCGATGTCGGTGTCGTCTTCGATGGAGATGTGGTTCTCGTCGTAGACCACCACGAGGTTGCCGAGTTCCTGGTGGCCGGCCAGCGAGGAAGCCTCGGAGGTCACGCCTTCCTGGAGGTCGCCGTCGGAGGCAATGACCCAGATGGTGTGGTCGAACGGGGACTCGCCGGCGGGAGCATCGGCGTCGAACAGGCCGCGCTGGCGGCGCTGGGAGTAGGCGAACCCGACAGCGGAGGCCAGACCCTGGCCCAGCGGGCCGGTGGTGATTTCCACACCGGCGGTGTGCTTGTACTCCGGGTGTCCCGGGGTCAGCGAGCCCCAGGTGCGCAGGGCTTTCAGGTCATTCAGTTCCAGGCCGTAGCCGGAGAGGAACAGCTGGATGTACAGCGTCAGGGACGTGTGGCCGGGGGAGAGGATGAACCGGTCGCGGCCGATCCAGTCCGGGTTCTTCGGGTCATGGCGCATCAGCTTCTGGAAGAGAAGGTACGCGGCCGGGGCCAGGCTCATCGCGGTGCCCGGGTGACCGTTCCCTACTTTTTCGACCGAATCCGCGGCCAAAATGCGGACCGTGTCAACGGCGCGCTGGTCCAAACTGGTCCATGACAGTTCTTGCTCTTCCAAATGTGGCACGAAAACCGGGCCCCTCTCTGTGCTGACGGCAGGTGGTACGGACAGGCCGCAGCGGAGGCGCGCAATGGCGCCGCTGCGGTGTGTACCAGCCGTTCACCATTGAAACGTTGATCTATCATTCAGTCGCGTGTGAGTTTCCGGGAATGCGCATTCCATGGGCATTCCTTACGTGCTGATCTGCAGATAGCTTAGCCCCATTCCAAGGGCTGGTCAGCGTGTATCTCACTAAGTGGACTGAATTTTCTTATATGAATCACCGCGTCGCGGCTATGGTTGTGAGCTTCGGTTAACCTGCCGGAATTGTGCAGGCTTTGGCGGCCGGAGAGCCACGGTATGATATTCGGAGGCCACCGCCGGAGGGAGCGGGCCCGCTTTGGGCCCCCGCCGCTGCGAGAACCAGCCGGACTGAACAGCCAGACAGAACAGAGTGACTGCCACCGTGAGCACAACAGATACGCCGCTGAACGCCTCCCGGCTCCCCGGAAAGATCGGGATAGCCCGCAAAGCCAAGGCGTACCTTGCCCTCACGAAACCGCGGGTCATCGAGCTGCTCCTCGTGAGTACGCTGCCCACCATGATCTACGCCGAACGCGGATTCCCGTCCATCGGGCTGATCCTGGCAACCCTCGTGGGCGGAGCCTTCGCCGCGGGCAGCGCCGGCGCGTTCAACTGCTACATCGACCGCGACATCGACAAACTTATGCATCGCACGGAAAAGCGACCCCTCGTTACCGGTGAGGTCACTCCGCGCGAAGCGCTCGTCTTCTCCTGGCTGCTGGGGGCGGCCGCCATTGCCATCCTCTGGTTTGGCGCGAACCCGCTGTCGGCCTGGCTCGGCCTCGGAGCCATCGTCTTCTACGTGGTCATTTACACCATGATCCTTAAGCGCCGCACGGCCCAGAACATTGTCTGGGGCGGAGCGGCAGGATGCTTCCCCGTGCTGATCGCATGGGCTGCGGTCACCAACACGGTTGAATGGCCGGCCATTGTGCTGTTCATGGTGATCTTCCTCTGGACCCCGCCGCACTACTGGCCGCTGTCCATGCGCTACGGCGAGGACTACCGGAACGCCAACGTGCCGATGCTGGGTGCGATCGCCGGCGCGAAGGTCGTCTCCGTCCAGGTGGTCCTCTACGCGTGGGCCATGGTGGCGTGCTCGCTGCTGCTGGTACCCGCGGGCGGCGCGGGCTGGGTCTACACGGTCACGGCCGTCCTGGCCGGCGCCTGGTTCCTGTACGAATCACATGCCCTCTACAACCGGGCGCAGGGTGGCGACGTCTCCAACAAGGGCGCCATGAAGGTCTTCCACGGCTCCATCAGCTACCTCACCCTGCTCTTCATCGCCCTGGCTGTTGATCCCTTCGTGGGCTCGGCCATCATGGGCTAGCACCAACCGCCCCTCAGGACGCTCTCTCACTTCCGGCGGTAAAACCGCCAACGCTCTCTCAGCTTTCGCAACGAATCGGGCAACGCTCCTTCACACCTTGTGAAGGAGCGTTGCCCTTTAATCGCAGGGTCTGCGAGAGCGCCGGCCGAAAGCGTGCGGGATCTGCGAGAGCGTCGGGGAAAAGCCCCCGGGATCTGCGAGAGCGTCGGCCCGCAAAGCGAAGCACCCCGGTCCCTCTGAACTGCGGGCCGGGGTGCGTGGGTCGGGGCTGTATTAGTTGACGGAACGGTCCTACCTCGCGGCCGCGTCTTGCTTCGCGGCCGCGCGCTTACTTAACGCGCGCTTACTTAACGCGCCTACTTAACAGGGCTGAACCGTGCGACGTCGGCGGCGTTGGTGGCTGCGCTCATCAGCAGCGCGGCTCCCAGCATGTGGGTCCCCACCAGCAGCGCGGGGATGCCGTTGTAGTACTGGGTGAAACCGATCACGGCCTGCAGCAGCGTGACTCCCAGCAGCAACAGGACGGCGGTGCGGAACGGGCCCCTGATCCGGTCGCGGAACACGAGGAACACGCCGAAGAGGGCGCCGGCCGTTACCAGGTAAGCGGGCACGGCGTGGATATGCGAGAAGAGGTCCCAGTCCAGCCCATTCCTCGGGGCATCGGCATCGCCGGCGTGCGGGCCGGCGCCGGTGACCACCACTCCGAGGGTCACAGCCAGTGCGGAAAAGAGCGCGACGGCGGCCATCACCGGCCGGGCGGCGCCCGGCAGAGCGTCAAGCCCGACGGTGCGGAAACGACCCGTCCGGCCGTAAGCCCGGTTGACCAGCAGGGTGGCGAACACAACCAGGGCCATCGAGACGAGGAAGTGGAGCCCCACCACCCACGGGTTCAGCTGAGTGAGCACCGTGATGCCGCCGATGACGGCCTGCGCCGGAATGCTCGCCAGCAACCCCAAAGCCAGGAGGAAGAGGTCCCTGCGCTCCCTGCGGAGGTTCCACAGGTAGACCAGCATGAGGGCCGCGATGGCCGCCAGGGCAAACGTCAGGAGCCGGTTTCCGAATTCGATGAAGCCGTGGATGCCCATTTCGGGGGTATTGACCAGGGATGCATCCGTGCAGCGGGGCCAGGTGGGGCAACCGAGTCCGGACGCGGTGAGGCGGACGGCCCCGCCGGTCACAACGAGCACCGTCTGCCCGATGAGCGACAGGACAGCCAGGCGGCGAACGGTCGCATCAACCGTTACGGGGAGCTTGGACGTCATCCGTCCGAGAATCTGGGGGAGGCGCGATGCCGTACTCACGGTTTTCTCAATTCCACTTGAACCAACGGATGGCTGCTGCGCCGGCGAGTGCCGTCCAGAGAAGCAGGATTAGGGTGGCGCCGCCATTGAGGGTGCCTGCGAGGAAAGCATCCCGGAGGGCCTCACCCAGCGCCCCGGAGGGCAGGAAGTGGACCAGTCCCTGGGCGGGGCCGGGCAGACGTTCCGCGGGGATGACAATGCCGCCCAGGGCACCGAGCAGGATCCACAGGAGGTTGGTGATCGCCAGAGTCGCCTCCGGACGGACTGTTCCTGCGACCAGAAGCCCCAGGGCAGTGAAAGCTGCCGCCCCCAAAACCAGGAGCCCCAGCGCCGGGACCCAGCCCGCCGTCGTCGGCTGCCAGCCCAGCACGAAAGCCACCGCGCCGACCACCAGGACCTGGAGGAGGAGCACGGCGAGAACGGCCAGGATCTTGCCGGCGATCAGTCCGGCCCGGCCCAGGGGAGTTGTGGAGAGGAAGCGCAGCACTCCGTAGCGGCGGTCGAAGCCCGTGGAGATGCCCTGGCCGGTGAAGGCGGTGGACATGGCGCACAGGGCGAGGATGCCCGGTACCGCAACGTCAACGCGGCTTCCGCCGAGGCCGTCCAGCAACGGGGTGACTGTCAGGCCCACCAGGGCCATCAGGGGCAGGACGATGGCGAGGATGAGCTGCTCCCCGTTCCGCAGCATCGTGAGTGCTTCGTATTTGCCCTGGAGCAGAATGCGGCGGAGCAGCGGGGCGGGAGCGCTGCCGAGAACCCGGCTCATCGGATCTCCCTTCCGGAAATGTCCAAAAATACGTCTTCCAGGCTCCGTGCCTCCAGGCTCATGGAACCGGGCATGATGCCGTGCGCAGCCCACCAGGCTGTCAGCGCGGCCAGGTCTTCCGGCGTCAGCACTCCGGTGACGGCGTAGCTCCCGGCCCGCGCCTCCCGGATATCGACGGCGGCGGGCAGGACGCCCGTGAAGTCAAGGCCGGGCTGCGACTCAAAGAGCAGTGTCCGTACGTGTTCCTGGGCGGAGTCAGTGCCGATGTTCCGCTGCAGCAGCTGCGCCACCGTGCCTTCGGCGACGTTCCTGCCGGCGTCGATGATGTATACATAGTCGGCCAGCCGCTGGGCGTCGTCCATCAGGTGGGTTGTCAGGACGATTCCCATGCCAGCGTTCCGCAGTTCGGAAATCAGTTCGAACACCAGCTGCCGCGACTGCGGGTCCAGGCCGGCACTGGGTTCGTCGAGGAACAGCACCTCGGGGTTTCCGGCGAGGGCTGCAGCAAGCGCCAGCCGCTGCCGCTGGCCGCCCGAAAGGCGCCGGACCGTGGTCCGGCTGAAAGTGTCGATGCCCAGGCGCTCGATCAGCTCGTCAACGGGCCAAGGGTCCCGGTACATTCCGGCGATGTGCTTCAGCAACGGAATCGGCCGGGCAGACGGCGGCAGCCCGCCGTCCTGGAGCATGACGCCGACGCGGGAACGGAGTTCAGCACCTGCGGTGTCGGGGTCCTGGCCCAAGAGGGAAACCGAACCCCCGGACCGGCGCTGGAGTCCCTGCGCGCATTCGATGGTGGTAGTCTTACCGGCGCCATTGGCTCCCAGCAGGGCGGTGACCTGCCCGCGTTCGGCGGCGAGGGAGACTCCGCTGACCACCCGGAGCATCTTGCCGTCAAGGGAGGCCAGCGGGCCAACATCCTTAATGAGTCCTGTGATGGACAGGACGGGAGAATCGGGAGATCGCACCAAAGCATTCTACGCGATGTAGTACGCCCGCCACCCGCCCCCGATGTGACCGTAGGCCAGCCTCACCTTACTGGAACGGGGGAGTAAATTACGACATGATTGTGTTGTGTATTCCATGAGCACTCGACTTTCTGCGCCCCGAACCGGGTCCGACGCGCCCACCGGCGCCTCCGGTCCGTTCCGGCCGTCGACGTCGGCGCCGCACGTATCCGCCGTCGACTCGGATGAGCGCACGCGGGACCGTGTCCTGGGCGCCGTGCTGGAGCATGGGCCGGTCAGCGCTGCCGAACTGGGTGACCTGCTTGGTTTCACTCCCGCAGCCGTCCGCCGTCACCTGGACCACCTGTCGCGCAGCGGCGTGATCGAAGTCAAGCGTGTGGCGAAGGCCGGTACCGGCGCCGGACGTCCGGCGCGTCGCTATGTCCTCAGTTCACAGGGCCAATCATCGCTCGGCGACGACTACCTCGACATTGCCGGCCTGGCGCTGCAGCGCCTCGGCGAGATCGCCGGACCGGACGCCGTCCGTGAGTTCGCCGTCGAGCGCTTTGCCGACATGGAACGCCGCTACGCGCCGGAGATCGACGCCGCCGGACCCGATATCACTGCCCGGGCACAGGCACTGTCCGCAGCGCTAAGCCGGGACGGGTTCGTGGCCTCCGCCGCCTCCATCGAGGCCAAAGCTCCGCTCCCCGCCGCACTTTCCAGCGTCCAGCTGTGCCAGGGGCACTGCCCCATCCAGCAGCTGGCCACCAAGTTCCCGGTGTTCTGCGACGTGGAAACCGAAGTGTTTTCCCGGCTCGTGGGCGTCGACGTGCGCAGGCTCTCCACGCTGGCACGCGGCGGTCACGTCTGCACCACCCACATACCTACAGGCCGTCCGGCCGCCAAGGGGCCTGACGGTCCCGGACACACCACGGACAGCCTGGGCGAAGTATCCAACCATCTGCAAGAAAGGCCGTGATGACGGACCAACTATCAGAGAACAAGGTTGCTGAGACTACTGTGATTTCGGAGATTCTGGAGAAGAATCCCGAGCTCCACGGTATTGGCACCTACGAATACGGCTGGGCCGACAAGAACGATGTCGGCGCCAATGCCCGCCGCGGCATTGACGAAGATGTCGTCCGCGACATCTCGGCCAAGAAGAGCGAGCCGGAATGGATGCTCGACCTTCGCCTCAAGGGCCTGAAGTACTTCGACCGCAAGCCCATGCCCACCTGGGGTGCAGACCTCTCCGGCATCGACTTCGACAACATCAAGTACTTCGTGCGCTCCACTGAGAAGCAGGCCGCTACCTGGGAAGACCTTCCCGAGGACATCCGGAACACCTACGAGAAGCTGGGTATCCCGGAAGCCGAGCGCAGCCGCCTTGTTTCCGGCGTCGCCGCACAGTACGAGTCCGAGGTTGTGTACCACCAGATCCGCGAGGACCTCGAAGCCCAGGGCGTCATCTTCCTGGACACCGACACCGCACTGCGCGAACACCCGGAGATCTTCCAGGAGTACTTCGGCACCATCATCCCGGTGGGCGACAACAAGTTCGCTTCGCTGAACACGGCCGTCTGGTCCGGCGGTTCCTTCGTCTACGTCCCCAAGGGCGTCCACGTGGATATTCCGCTGCAGGCCTACTTCCGCATCAACACGGAAAACATGGGCCAGTTCGAGCGCACCCTGATCATCGCCGATGAGGACTCCTACGTTCACTACATCGAAGGCTGCACGGCGCCGATCTACACCTCGGACTCGCTGCACTCCGCCGTGGTGGAGATCATCGTGAAGAAGGGCGCCCGCGTCCGCTACACGACCATCCAGAACTGGTCCACCAACGTGTACAACCTGGTCACCAAGCGCGCAATCTGCGAAGAAGGCGCCACCATGGAATGGATCGATGGCAACATCGGCTCCAAGGTGACCATGAAGTACCCGGCCGTCTACCTCGTGGGTGAGCACGCCAAGGGTGAAACCCTGTCCATCGCGTTCGCCGGCGAAGGCCAGCACCAGGACACGGGCTCCAAGATGGTGCACATCGCACCGAACACCAAGAGCTCCATCATTTCCAAGTCGGTGGCCCGCGGCGGCGGCCGTGCCGCCTACCGCGGCCTGGTCCAGGTCCGCGAAGGCGCAAAGCACTCGGCCAACACGGTCCGCTGTGACGCGCTGCTGGTGGATACCATCAGCCGTTCGGACACCTACCCGTACATCGACATCCGCGAGGATGACGTGGTCATGGGACACGAGGCAACTGTTTCGCGCGTCAGCGAAGAGCAGCTGTTCTACCTGATGTCCCGCGGCATGCGCGAAGACGAGGCCATGGCGATGATCGTCCGCGGCTTCATCGAGCCGATTGCCCGTGAGCTGCCGATGGAATACGCCCTCGAGCTGAACCGCCTGATTGAACTGCAGATGGAAGGATCGGTCGGTTAATGACTGACATCACTACTGAAAAGGCCCGCATCGGCGCGCCGTCAGCCCAGCCGTTCATCAACGGTTTCACCGAGGAAGGCGAAAGCCTTTCGCCCATCAACGCCGCCGACTCCAAGGCACCGCTCGCGGGAGAGGCAGTCAAGCGCCACTCCCACGGCGGCGGCGTCGGCATCCCGGACAGCTCTCGCGCCGGCCGCCTGACCTCCTACAAGCTGGCGGACTTCAAGCCGCTGACCGGCCTGGAGGAAGACTGGCGGTTCACCCCGCTCAAGCGCCTGCGAGGACTGCACTCGGCTGTCCTCAACGGCACGGCTCCCGGCGTGGGCGTCACCGCGCCGGACGCCGTGATTGTTGAGACCGTGGGCCGCGACGACAAGCGCATCGGCTCCGCAGCGATCCCCGAGGACCGCGTTTCCGCCAACGCCTGGGAAAACTTCAGCGAAGCGACGGTCATCACCGTGCCCGCAGAGTTCGAATCTGACGGCGAGATCAACGTCGTCCTGACCGGACAGGGAACGGACGCTTCCGCCCAGCACCTCGTGATCGTGGCGCAGAAGTTCTCCAAGTCCGTTGTGGTCCTGGACCACCAGGGCAGCGCGGTTGTCTCCGAAAACGTGGAGATCGTGGTTGAGGACGGCGCCGAACTGTCCGTCATCTCGCTCCAGGAATGGAACGACGACGCCGTGCACGCCTCCTCGCAGCAGGCCAAAATCGGCCGCGACGCCAAGTTCAAGCACATCGTGGTGAGCCTCGGCGGGGACCTGGTCCGCGTCACGCCTTCAGCTCGGTTCACCGCCCCGGGCGGCGAAGTTGAAATGCTCGGCCTCTACTTTGCCGACGCCGGCCAGCACCTTGAGCAGCGCCTGTTCGTTGACCACGCAGTGGCCAACTGCAAGTCCAACGTCCTCTACAAGGGCGCACTCCAGGGCCGCAACGCCCACGCCGTCTGGGTTGGTGACGTCCTGATCCGCAAGGAGGCAGAGGGCACCGACAGCTACGAGGCGAACCGCAACCTGCTGCTCACCGACGGCGCGCGTGCTGACTCCGTTCCGAACCTCGAGATCGAGACCGGCCTGATCAAGGGTGCCGGCCACGCCAGCGCCACCGGTCGCCTCGACGACGAGCACCTGTTCTACCTGATGGCTCGCGGTATCCCGGAAGACGTGGCCCGCCGCCTCGTGGTCCGTGGATTCCTGCACGAAATCATCCAGCACATCAAGGTGCCGGCCATCGAAGAGCGTCTCATCGCATCCGTTGAGCGCGAACTCGCGGCAACCAATAACTAGTGCAGCAGTAGAGGAAACGGACACACCAGATGACTGACCAGCCAAAAGGCGAGCTTGTCTGCAATGCCAGCGAGATCCAACTCAAGCAGGCGCTGCGGATCCTGATCGACGACTACCCCGTAGCCATCGTGAAGGACTCCATGGGCGAAATCCATGCCATCGGTGACACGTGCTCGCACGCGGACATCTCGCTCTCCGAAGGTGAGATCGAGGGCTGCAAGATCGAATGCTGGGGCCACGGCTCCCAGTTCGACCTCCGCAGCGGCCAGCCGCTCCAGCTGCCGGCCTACGATCCCGTGCCTGTTTTTGCCGTGGCCGTTCACGGCGATGACGTCTACGTGGACGTCACCAATGTGGTGAACGGTGCCGAAGCCCCGACCTTCAGCTGACTGCCCGGCCACCAAGGCAGTCCGCACCCCGTTTTAGAAAACTTTCAGCCGAGAAACCGCACCGCCGCCGGAAGGCACGGTGCAGAGGAGAACAAGACACATGTCTACTCTTGAGATCAAGGACCTGCACGTCAGCATTGAGACGGAGCAGGGCACCAAGGAGATCCTTAAGGGCGTCAGCCTGACCATCAAGACCGGCGAGACGCACGCCATCATGGGCCCCAACGGTTCAGGCAAGTCCACCCTGGCGTCCACCATCGCCGGCCACCCGCGCTACAACGTCACCAGCGGTTCCATCACGCTGGACGGCGAAGACGTCCTGGCCATGAGCGTCGACGAGCGCGCCCGTGCCGGTGTCTTCCTGGCCATGCAGTACCCCGTTGAAGTTCCGGGTGTCACCATGACCAACTTCCTGCGGACCGCCAAGACCGCCATTGACGGCGAGGCACCCAAGCTGCGCACCTGGACCAAGGAAGTCAAGGAAGCCATGCAGAAGCTGCGCATCGACGCCGACTTCGCCCAGCGCAACGTCAACGAAGGCTTCTCCGGCGGCGAGAAGAAGCGGGTGGAGATCCTCCAGCTCGAGCTCTTCAAGCCGAAGTTCGCCATCCTGGACGAGACCGACTCCGGCCTCGATGTGGACGCGCTCAAGGTTGTTTCCGAGGGCGTCAACCGTGCGCACGCCGAAGGCAACATGGGCACGCTGCTCATCACGCACTACACCCGCATCCTGCGCTACATCAAGCCGGACTTCGTGCACGTGTTCGTTGACGGCCAGGTTGTCGAGGAGGGCGGCCCGGAACTCGCCGACCGCCTCGAAGAAGAAGGCTACGACCGTTACGCCACCGGTGCTGGCGCAGCCACCATCGCTGCCGCACAGGCCTAGTTAGGACAACGCCATGACCGAAATCAATGCGGCCCGCACGGGCCTCGAAGATGTCGAAGAGGCACTCAAGGACGTCATTGACCCCGAACTTGGAGTCAACATCGTTGACCTGGGCCTGCTCTACGGCCTGAAGTACTCGGACGACGACGGCGCCCTCCTGATCGACATGACGCTCACCACGGCGGCCTGCCCGCTCACGGACGTCATTGAGGAGCAGGTGGGCAAGGCCCTCGACGGTGTCGTGGACGACTGGCGCCTGAACTGGGTCTGGATGCCGCCATGGGGTCCCGAGCGGATCACCGAAGACGGACGCGACCAGATGCGGGCCCTCGGTTTCAACATCTGATCCCCGGGTCTTTGAATAGCACTGGCTAAACTACGACGGCGGCCGGTCACCTTCCACGGAAGGTGACCGGCCGCCGTCGAACTTTTAAGCGATCGCTAGAGCGTGGGCGCCGAGAACGTGTCGCACTGGTTGATGTCGCCGGTCTGGTAGCCCTGATAGAACCACTTCTGCCGCTGGGCGCTGGAGCCGTGGGTCCAGGCCTCCGGGGAAACCCGGCCGGTGGCGGCTTCCTGGATGCGGTCGTCACCGACGGCTGATGCCGCGGACAGCGCATCGTTCAGGTCCTGCTGGGTGAGAGGTTCCAGGAACGGCTGGCCGGTCTTGGGATCCTGCTGCGTTGTGGCGTAGCGGACCCAAAGCCCGGCATAGCAGTCCGCCTGCAGCTCCACCCGGACGGCCCCCGATTCGGGGCCCTGCGGATCCTGCTGAGCCCGGTCAAGGTTGCCCAGGACGTTCTGGACGTGGTGGCCGAATTCATGCGCCACCACATACTCCTGCGCCAGCGGACCGCCGGACGAGCCGAAGCGGTCCACCAGGTCCTGGAAGAATCCGGGGTCGAAATAGGCGGTGGTGTCAGCCGGGCAGTAGAACGGGCCAACGTCTGAGGTTGCGCCCCCGCACGCGGTGTTGGTGGCCTGGCTGAAGATGACCGTCGTTGGCCGCGGATACTCCGTGTTGTACTGGGCCAGGTAGGCGGGCCAGAAGGCATTGAGGCTGTTGACGGTTCCGGTGATGCGGCAGTCGAGGCGGGCGTCGGCGTCGGCGCCGCTCTCGCAGGCCGGTGCACTTCCCTGGCTCTGCGGGCCGGGCGCCGTGCCCGTCAGGCCTTCCAGCATCTGCGGGTTGAACCCAAACAGGGCAGCCAGCAGGAGGATGATTCCGCCTCCGATGCCGCCGCCGATCTTAGTCCCGCGGCCCATGCCGCGCCGGTCCTGGACCTGGGACGGGTCCAGCTGGACATTGTCATTGAAACTCATATTGTCACAATAGCCTTCGCGGACAGGGCGGGACCCATGCCCGGCCGGTAAAGTTGATCCGATGCCTTTCCTCAACAGACTCCAACGCTGGGCCGATGACCGCCCCGACGACACCGCCGTCGTCGTGGCGGGCCGGCACCTTAGCTGGGCCGCCCTTCGGGACGCCGCCGCGGCGCGGATTCCCGATGCCGGAGCGGTGAGCGTGCTCGCGGAGGCCAACTCCGTGGACTTTGCCGCGTCGTTCGCTGCCGCCGTTTCAGGTGACCGGCAATGCGCCGTCCTCGACCCGTCCTGGCCGGCGCAGCTCAAGGCTGACATTGCGGCCCGGCTGGACGAGGCCGTGGCCGTTCCGCCGCCATCTGAGCCCGGTAAGCCCACGGAGCCCGCGGAACTCCGCGACGGGCGCCCGGAATCACCCTTCCTGATCGGGCTGACCTCCGGCACCACGTCCGTGCCCAAGGCGTTCACAAGGTCAAGGCGTTCGTGGCAGCTCTCCTTCGAGGCCTCCATTGAGTTCTTCGGACTCACGCAGCAGGACAGGACGCTTGCCCCGGGTCCGCTGGCCGCGAGCCTCAACCTCTACGCGCTCTCCGAGTGCCTGTACGCCGGCTCGGAATTCCATACCCTGGAGTTCTTCGACGTCGGCGATGTGCACGCGGCCATCACGCACGACGGCATCACCCGCCTGGTCCTGGTGCCCACCATGCTGCGGCTGCTCAGTGAACGCGGACTGGCCGGCTGCGTGGACGCTTCCGGCGTAACCTCCATCATCTGCGCCGGTTCCAAGCTGGACGCCCGCACCCTGGAGGCCGCCCGGCGCTGGGCGCCCAAGGCAACCATCTACGAGTACTACGGCGCCTCGGAGCTAAGCTTCGTTTCCGGTGCGGGGCTGCGCGCCGGGAAGCCGCTGGATGCCGGCGGAACCGGCATCGGGAAACCCTTTCCCGGCGTCGATGTCCGGATCCTGGACGACGACGGCGCACCGCTTCCCGACGGCACGGACGGCAACATCTGCGTCCGCAGCGGCATGGTCAGCAACGGCTATCTGTGGGGCGACGACGGGCAGGCACTTCGCTGCTTCGACGGCTGGTACACGGTGGGGGACCAGGGGTACCTGCGGGACGGCGAGCTTCACATCCTGGGCCGCCGCGCCGACATGATCATCACAGCCGGCAAGAACGTCTATCCGCACGAGGTGGAGCTCGCCCTGGCCTCCGTCCCCGGTGTCGCAGCTGCCGTCGCGGCAGGCATGGCCGATGACGTCCGCGGCCAGCGGGTGGTGGCCGGCGTCGTGCCCTCCCATGGAGGCATCACGGCCACGCAGCTCAAGGCCGGGCTGGACGATGTCCTGCCCAGGGACAAACGGCCGCTGCAGTATTTCGCCTTGGCGGAGCTGCCGGTGACCGACCGCGGCAAGGTCAGCCGGCAGCTCCTGCTGGACTGGGTCCAGAGCGGCGACGCCAGGATCCGCCGCCTTGCCTGAACCGCTGCCTTCGCCGCGGCCCGAACCGTCGCCAGGCTCCGCCCCCGATCGTTCCGGCGTCCGCGCCGGGGGCACGGCACTGCCGGCTGACCGCCAGCCGGTGGTCATCGCAGCCCTGCGCACCCCCATCCGACGCGTCAACGGACGGTTCAAAGGGCTCTGCGCGCACGAGCTCCTGGCCCCCGTCCTTGGCAGCCTGCTGGAAAGCACAGGTCTGCCGGCACCGGCTGTTACGGACGTTGTGATCGGCAATGCGGTGGGAGGCGGCGGCAATGTTGCGCGCCTTGCAGCCCTGGAGACCGGACTGCCGGTCAGTGTTCCCGGGGTCACCGTGGACCGGCAGTGCGGCTCCGGGCTCGACGCCATCGTGCTCGCTGCCCGGCTCGTGGCGGCCGGGGGCAACGGGGCGTATCTTGCGGGCGGGGTTGAAAGCATCAGCACGGCTCCCCTCCGTGCCAACAGGGCAGCCGACGGCAGCCCCGAATTCTTCCGCCGGGCCCAGTTCGTGCCCCTCAGTTACGGGGATCCGGACATGGGCGCCGCGGCGGACAATGTCGCTGAGGTTTTCGGCATCAGCCGCGAGCGGCAGGACCGGTTCGCGTTGCAGAGCCACCAACGGGCCGTGGGAGCGGCAGCAGCAGGCACCTTCGCCGGCGAAATCGTGCCATTGCGGACGACGTCCGGAAACGTGGAGTCCGACGACGGTCCGCGGGCCAGCCTGACAGCCGCACTGATGGGGCGCTTCCCGCCGGCGTTCGCGGCCGGCGGCACTGTCACCGCGGGGAACTCCTGTTTCGACGCCGACGGCGCGTCCGCCGTCGTGATCACTTCCCTGCAGCGGGCGCGGGAACTGGGAGCGGCCGACGGCCTGCTGGTGCTCGGCACCGACACGGCGGGAGTGGATCCGCGGGTCCTGGGCATGGGTGCCGCCGCCGCGGCGGAGCGGCTTCTGGCCGGGCACGGTATCCGAGCCGCGGACCTTTCCCTGGTGGAGTTCAACGAGGCCTTCGCCTCGCAGACCCTCGCCTGCCTGGACGCCCTTGGCATCGACCCGGGCCGGGCAAACCTCGACGGCGGGGCGCTGGCGCTGGGTCACGCGTACGGCGCGTCGGGCGCTGTCCTGGTGACGAGGCTCCTTGCCCAGGCACGCAGGGAGGCTTTGGCCGGACAGCTGGCGCTGGCCATGATCAGCATTGCCGGCGGCATGGGAACCGCGGCGCTTTTTCGGTACGAACGTCTCGACCGGCCCGCCGAAACTAGCTAGCGGCGTCCCGGTGAGGGTAGTCATCGTCGTCGGGCTCGCCCAGTCCCCGGGCAGCCAGGGCATCGCCGGTCTGGCGGGCATAAGCCACGGTGGTGATGAATACCGGCAGGACGAGTGCCCTCGGATTGCGCTCCAGGCCGCGCGCTCGTGCCGAATCCCTGACGTCGGCGTACGCTCCGGCGATGAACGGAATGCTTCGGAGCATGATTGCGATGGTCAGCGCGAAGCGTTCCGGATCCGCCCCGAAGCGTTGGAACGGAACGGCCAGCGAGACGACGCCGTCCAGGAGCCGCTGCATCGGCGTGGTGGCGGTCAGAATGGATGCTGCGACGACGCAGACCAAAATGTTCAGGACAATGCGTGCCGCAACAGGACCGCCCAGCTGCCACCACTGGAACAGCCCGACGGCAAGCAGCACGGGCAGAATGGGCCGGACTGCCTTGTACAGCCGCGCCGGGCCGGCACCGCTCAGCAGGAACAGGACACACATGAGAACCAGCGCAGCGGCGGCAACCATCCAGTCGACCACCAGGAACGATCCCATGCCGCAGCCAACAACCACAAGGAACTTCAGCCAAAGCGGCGCCCGATGGACCGGTGACGTGCCGGGAACGTAGTTCACCAGCAGGAATCCCTGGCCGCTCACCGGTCCTCCGGATGGCGCGGCGGCACCGTGGCGCTGACCGGCGGGAGTCCGGCGGCGGACAGCTCCCGGTAGTGTTCGACGGCGGCGGCGGCCCCGCCGTCGAACACCACCTGTCCGGATTCCACCACCAGGACACGGTCCATGTCCCGGACCAGCTCCAGGTCGTGGGTGGACATGACGATCTGCTGGCTGAGGCCGGAGAGGGTCCGTCGCAGCAGCTCACGGTTGCGAAGGTCCAGCAGCGTGGACGGCTCATCCAGCACCAGCACTCCGGGTTCCACGGCGAGGACAGCGGCCAGGGCCATGAGCTGCCGTTCGCCGCCCGAGAGCTCGTAGATGCTCTGGTCTGCCAGCGGCATCAGCCCGAAGCGGTCCAGGATCGCCTCGGCGGCGTTCCGCCGCTCCCTGGTATTCCGGACCGATCGGCGCAGGGACAGCTCAACATCCTCCCGGCCGGTGGGCATCACCAGCTGGGACAGGGGATCCGTGAAAACAAATCCGACTTTACGCCGCACGGCACGTACCGCACGCACGGTATCGTCACCGTCAACGGTCACCGTTCCGTCGCTGGGTGCCACGAGTCCGTTGAGGAGCCGCAGCAGGGTGGACTTCCCTGAACCGTTGGCTCCGATCACGCCGATCCGCTGTTCCTTGAGGTTCAGTGAGATGCCGTGCAGGAGTGTCTTGGGCTGCGGACTCCCGTCCACTGCCACCCGAACCGCCACTCCGTCCAGAAGGATGTTGCCCATGCTAATTGCTTGCCCGGCCCGCCGCAGAGTTCCGGACGCCGGCTCGGCGGATCAGGAGATCCGGGAACGCCTTGTGCAGGGCAAGGGCGATGCTGACGGCCAGGATGTTCTTGATGATGTCGCCCGGGTAGTAGGCCAGATCAGCGAGGAACGCCTTGGAAAGGTCCAGCTTGGCGTTGACCATCATGCCCAGCACGCCCAGGCCGTGGACCAGCACAATGCTGGTGGCCATGGCCGCGGCAAAAAGGAACAGCCCCCGGTACTTCAAGGTCCGGCGGAGCACGATGGTGGTCAGCCAGCCGACTGCCAGGGCAGCGAGGGGAAAGGCGATGATGTAGCCCGCGGAGGGTCCGGCGAGGATCCCCAGCCCGCTCCGGCCGCCGCTGAAGATCGGCAGGCCGGCCAGCCCCAGCAGCGTGTACAGGCCTACTGCGGCGAACGCCCGGCCGGGGCCCAAGGCCAGCCCGGTCAGCATCACCGCGAGTGTCTGCAGGGTGATGGGGACGCCGAGGCCGCCCACCGGAATGGCCGCGATGAGCGCGGAGCCGGCCACAAGCGCCGCAAAGACGGCGATGAGGCCGAGATCCGTGGCATTCCAGCGCTTCCGGCCGGGCTTGGTGCCTGATTTAGCGCCGGCGGCCTGGCCGGTGACGTCACTGTCGGTCTTGGTCATGGGAGGTCCTGTCAATTGGTGCAAGTGCAACTGGGATGGGGGCAGCCGCCCGCGCGCGGGCGCTTCCCCCTCCATTCCGACGATACGTCTCCGGACGCGGCCACATTTTGTAGGGGATCCACTAAGTGGGCACGCCGGTTCTGGACAGGGTGCCCAAAAGAAGGCATCCAGGCCCCCAGATGGCGAGGTAATCCGGGGGGAGTGGTGCCGGTAGACTGGTAAGGGCCGTTCTCTCGGCCACACTGCCCCGGCCCTGCCCAGACTCCATCCGTTGTGCCGCGGCGTTCCCTGTTGTGAAAGGCCTTAGCTGCATTGATTACCGTCCAGGATCTCGAACTGCGCGCCGGCGCCCGCCTCCTTATGGACCAGGTGAGCTTCCGGATCGACAAGGGAGACAAGATCGGCCTTGTCGGCCGTAACGGTGCAGGCAAGACCACACTGACCCGGGTCCTCGCCGGCGAAGGCCTGCCCGCCGGCGGCAAGGTCACCCGCAGCGGCGAGATCGGCTACCTTCCCCAGGACCCGCGCACACCGGACATGGAACAGCTCGCCCGTGACCGGATCCTGTCCGTCCGCGGCCTCGACGTCGCCGTCGGAAAGCTACGTCTGGCCCATGAAGAGATGGCCAGCGAAGACGCCGCTGTCCAGCGCAAGGCGATGAACCGGTATGACAGGCTGGAATCCGAGTTCCTGGCCGCCGGCGGCTACGCTGCCGAGGCCGAGGCCGCAGCGATCTGCTCGAACCTCGCCCTGCCGGACCGCCTGCTGAACCAGCCGCTCAAAACCCTGTCCGGTGGGCAGCGGCGCCGTGTGGAGCTCGCCCGCATCCTGTACTCGGATGCCGAAACCATGCTCCTGGATGAGCCCACCAACCACCTCGACGCCGACTCCATCGCCTGGCTGCGCGACTTCCTGAAGAACCACCAGGGCGGCCTGATCGTGATCAGCCACGACACCGAACTGCTCGAAGCCACCGTGAACAAAGTCTTCCTGCTGGACGCCAACCGCGCCCAGATCGACTTCTACAACATGGACTGGAAGCGCTACCTCCAGCAGCGCGAAACCGACGAACGCGCCCGGAAGCGTGAACGCGCCAACGCCGAAAAGAAGGCGCAGGTCCTGTTCGACCAGGCCAACAAGATGCGCGCCAAGGCCACCAAGGCTGTTGCCGCGCAGAACATGGCCAAACGTGCCGAACGGCTGCTCAGCGGCCTGGAAGCCGTGCGCGAAAACGACCGCGTGGCAGCCCTGCGCTTCCCGGACCCGTCGCCTTGCGGGAAGACCCCGCTCACCGCGGACGGACTCAGCAAGTCCTACGGATCACTGGAAATTTTCACCGACGTGGACCTGGCCATCGACCGCGGCTCCAAGGTAGTTATCCTGGGCCTCAACGGCGCGGGCAAGACCACCCTGCTGCGGATGCTGGCCGGCGTGGACAAGCCCGACACCGGCGAAGTGATCGCCGGCCACGGCCTGAAGGTGGGCTACTACGCCCAGGAGCACGAGACACTCGACGTCGATCGCACCGTCCTGCAGAACATGCGCTCCTCCGCACCTGACATGAACGACGCCGAGGTGCGCGGGATCCTGGGATCATTCCTGTTCTCCGGTGACGACGTCGACAAGCCTGCCGGGGTGCTCTCCGGCGGCGAGAAGACGCGCCTCGCCCTGGCCACCATCGTGGCTTCGAGTGCGAACGTGCTGCTCCTCGACGAGCCCACCAACAACCTGGACCCCGCCAGCCGCTCCGAGATCCTGGGCGCCCTGCGCAACTACACCGGCGCCGTCGTCCTGGTGAGCCACGATGAGGGTGCGGTCGAAGCCCTCAACCCCGAACGCGTTGTGCTCCTGCCCGACGGCGTCGAGGACCACTGGAACGAAGACTACCTGGACCTGATTACGCTGGCGTAGGCCTCTTTTGCCGAGGTAACCTCCGCGCCACGGTGCGGGCGTTCCGGACGCAACTGACGACGCGAAACCCGACGAGCATCAGTACCCTTGGGCGTCCAGAATCGCATCTTCCTCTTCCTCCGCCGTCGGCTGTTTCCGCTTTCGGGGAGCCGGACGGCGCCGGTTCGCCGCTACCGCGTAATCGGGCGCGCCGTCCTCCGCTGCGTCCTGCGCATCGATTTCCGCGTTGCGGGCCTGCTGGCGCGCCGCGTAGCCGAACCCGACGAACATCAGTACGCCGAAGGCAAACCACTGCAGCGAATAGGACAGGTGGGTTCCTTCTTCCACCGAGGGCTTCGGGAACGGATACGGCATTGTGGCGGCAGGCGGTGTTTCGGAAGCCAGCTGTCCATAGGCGCCGGTCAGCACCGGGTAGCCAAGCTGGGCGGCGTAGGCCGGAAGGTCGATGGAGGCAAGCTGTCCGTCCGGGGCGCCGCGCTGAAGTTCGGGCTCACCCGGTTTCAGGCGCACGATCACGGTGACATCGCCGGAGGGCGGTTCGGGGACAGAATCGGGGCGGCCCGGGGTGTTGTTCCCGATCGGGAGCCAACCGCGGTCCACCACAACCGTCTGCCCGGTGTTGAGCTTGAAGGGAACCACCACCTCATAGCCCGGCTGACCGTTGAGCGGGCGGTTGCGCACCACTCTTTGGCCGGCGACGTCATAGCGGCCCTTCAGCTCAACCTGGGTCCACTCCCTGTCGGCATCCAGCCGGGAAAACTGCTCCTCGGCTTCCGCGAACGGCAGCGGAGTGGCCGAGTAGTTCGAGGTGACACGGTTGATTTCCGCGAGGGTCTCGGCCCTGCGGTCCATTTGCCAGCGGCCCAGGAAGACGCAGGCCGTGGCAAAGATTGCAGCCAGCAGCAGATAGCCCAGCCACTTGCTGGAAAAGAGAAAGCGGTACATTCAGCCGTCCCTGCCTGACGCGGTTGCCAGGTCCAGCGGCACCGTCTCTTTCCAGAGGCCGCGGGTCTGCAGGTAATCTTCCAGCCACGGCCGGTGCTCATCACAGGCCAACCAGATTTTGCGGCGTTCAGGCGTGTGGATCTTGGGGTTGTTCCACAGCAGCTGCCAGGCAGCACCGGACCGGCAGGCCTTCCTGGAGCAGACGGGTGCAGCCGCTTCGGAGGGCCCGGCGTCGCCTCCCGCCAGGTCAAAAATGTTCATGAAGCTGCCCGTTCCTGGCCGTTGTTATCTTCTTCGTCCTCAATGAGTTCGCCCTGGAGAACCGTTGGGCCTTCGTCTTCGGCAACTGCCGGCGCTTCCGGCGCTTCGAGCTCCGCCAGCGGGGCGGAGTCCAGCAGGTAATCGCTGTGAATTTCCGCCTTGTCGCTGCCGTTGGCAATGACCACGGCAATCCAGGGCAGGAACACCGCACCCGCAATCGGTACGACCTTGAACCAGCCATCAACGACGAACACCAGGATCAGGCAGACCATGCGGATACCCATAGCCACGGCGTACTTGATCATCCGCTCGCGCATCTCTTCCGAGTGGGCAGTAGCTGCATCCGTGATGCTGTGCACCTGGGCGTCACCGGAGACGGCGTCCGGTCCACCGGGCATCGAATGTCCGGGTCGTTTTGCAAGTGTCACGGCTGATTAATCACGCTCCCAAGGCTTAACCCAATTCTCTCACCCTCAACAGTGCCGCCCAAACGGAGGCTAAGATCGGAGGCAGTAAAAATCCCGCCCCTCACCGCGGTACCCCATGCCGCAGAATTCCGGAGCAAACTATGACTGAAGCAGTATCAACCGGCCGCAGCGTTCTGGTGACCGGCGGCAACCGAGGCATCGGACTGGCCATCGCCGAGGCTTTCCTGGCAAACGGTGACAAGGTCGCCGTGACGTTCCGCAGCGACTCGACGCTTCCGGACGGAATCCTGGGCGTCAAGGCCGATGTGACCGATGAGGCTTCCGTTGACGCAGCCTTTGCGGAGGTCGAAGCTGCGCACGGCCCCGTGGAGGTCCTGGTAGCGAACGCCGGCATCACCAAGGACACACTGCTGATGCGCATGAGCGAGGACGATTTCACCTCGGTCATCGATACCAACCTGACCGGCGCTTTCCGGGTCATCAAGCGGGCGTCCAAGGGAATGATCCGCATGCGCAAGGGCCGGGTTGTGCTGATTTCCTCGGTATCCGGCCTGTACGGCGCGCCCGGCCAGATCAACTACTCCGCCTCCAAGGCCGGCCTCGTGGGGATTGCCCGTTCGCTGACCCGCGAACTCGGCGGCCGGGGCATTACCGCCAACGTTGTGGCTCCGGGGTTCATCAACACGGACATGACGGCGGAGCTTCCCGAGGCCACCCAGAAGGACTACCTGTCCAAGGTTCCCGCGGGCCGTTTCGCCGAAGCCGCAGAGGTGGCGAATGTGGTGCGCTGGATCTCCAGCGATGAGGCGTCCTACATCTCCGGCGCCGTGATCCCCGTGGATGGCGGGCTGGGCATGGGGCACTAGCCCGTTCCCTTGCTCCCCGCGGCCCGCTTCAGCCTGCAGAACGGGACCTTTTGCCCATTACACGCCCATTTGCCGGGTGTGTAATGGGCATACGGACCGGTCCCGTGCCGCGGCCGGCCGCCACTGCGGGGCAACAAAACTAGGGAGCGATCATGGCCGATCTCAACAAATGGATGCCGTCGGATGTCCTGGAGCCGTTCCGGCGGTTCCTTGAAGGGGACCCGACACAGTCATCGATGCGCGTGGAACAGTTCCTGGACGGCAACACGCTCGTGGTGCGCGCGGAACTGCCCGGCATTGATCCCGAGACGGACGTGGACGTCTCAGTGGCCGACGGGATGCTCCACATCAAGGCCGAGCGCGAGGAAAAGTCCGAACACAAGGACAAATACGGCTACCGTTCGGAGTTCCGCTACGGTTCCCTTTCGCGAAGTGTCTCCCTGCCGCCCGGATCCCGTGAGGATGACGTCACGGCCACGTACAAGGACGGTGTCCTGGAGGTGCGCGCGCCGGCACCCGAGCAGGCACCCGCCGCTGAGAAGCGCAAGATCCGGATCGACCGGAACTAGCCCGCGTCGGCTTCTTTGTTGAGGTCAAACAACTGAAATCTTCCCCACCGCTGGCATGATGGATGGCAGACCCACAGATTTTGGACGTTTGGAACAAAGGAGCTCGAATGGGATTGTTGGACAACAAGACTGCGATTGTGACCGGTTCGTCGAGGGGGATCGGCGCGGATGTTGCCAAACTCCTCGCCGCAGAAGGTGCCGCCGTTGTGGTGAACTACCGCCAGAAAGCCCCGCGCGCCAACAAGGTGGTCGCCGAGATTGAGGCAGCCGGCGGCCGTGCAGCGGCGGTTGGGGCGGACCTCACCACGCAGGAAGGTGTCCAGGCCCTGGCCAGCGCTGCCATGGAAAACTTCGGCTCGCTGGACGTCCTGGTCCTGAACGCTTCCGGCGGCATGGAATCGGGAATGGAAGAGGGCTACGCCCTGAAGCTGAACCGCGATGCCCAGGTCAACATGCTCAACGCCGCCGTGCCGCTGATGCGCGAAGGCTCGCGCGTGGTGTTCGTCACGAGCCACCAGGCCCACTTCATCGATTCCGTGCCCACCATGCCGGAATATGAGCCCGTGGCACGCAGCAAGCGCGCCGGCGAGGACGCCCTCCGCGCCCTCATCCCGAACCTTGCAGACAAAGGCATCTCCTTCGTGGTGGTTTCCGGCGACATGATCGAAGGAACCGTCACCGCCACGCTGCTTGACCGGTCCAACCCCGGCGCCATCGAAGCCCGCCGCGCAGAGGCCGGCAAGCTTTATTCCGTTGCGGAATTCGCCGCGGAAATCGCCAAGATGGTCACCGCCGACGTCGAAACCGGCCACACCGAGTACGCCGGCGGCGCCGATTACTTCGGCAAGAGCACCGGCCAGGCAGGCTGACGCTTCCGCGCCGCTAACAACGGAATCGCGAACCAACAAAAAGGAAGGCCGGGCGAAATCGAAGTGCACCCCGAAAGTTGGACTCGCAAATGTGCGCGTCCAACTCTAGAGGTAAGCGGTTGGCCCCTTTGCGAAAAGGCTCCGTCCCTTTCCGGGATGGAGCCTTTTCGGTCTCCGCTCGAAGTGCCGCGCAAGAGGTTGGGCTTACGATCCCTCAGCGGGCCCGTGCACGGCAGCAGCGATCTAGGTCAGCGCCTGTTTCCAGGCGTCTTGATTACGGAGCACATAGTCAGCCGCAGCGTGCCAGTGCTCGCCGTGGCCGTTGACGTACATTTCCGCCCAGGGCTGGAACCCGGTCTCGTGTGAGGACTTCAACAGTTGGTGCATGGCCGCTGCCCTCTTTACCATGGCCTCGGGCAGCGCTTCACGTAGGCCCTCGTCAGCCCCATAACCGTCAATGACAGCGCTCAGCCTCGCAGCTGCCTCTGGCACCGGTTGGCCTTCAAAGAGCACGCCAAAGGACTGCGCTGCATATGCAAGGTCCCAGAGGCGCGTACTCGGGCCCGCCGCGTCCCAATCAATGAACACCCACCGTTCGCCCATAATGAGGTTCCATGGAGCCAGGTCGTTGTGACACATCAGGTTCGGACTTTCGGCAGGAAGTAGAACGTTCCATCCGGTCGTATCCGGAAGGCCAAATACTTCGCTCGCATCGTGAATCTGGCGAATTAAACGGCCGACCCGCAAGAGGTCAGCCCGCCCTAGGGGCAGCTGTTCCAGCGCAGATACACCCTCGATGTACTCGATGACATGCCGCCCAGCATGGTCTTTACCCAGGGGCTTGGGAACGTCAACGCCCGCTATCTGAAGAGCCTTCAGGTACTCCTGAACAGTGCCAGAGTTTTCCAGCCACGGTTTGCGAACCGTATCGCCAACACGAACGACACTCTCTGAGGCATTTCCGCCGGCAAGTTCTTCAGCTTCTTCGTTCACCCGAAGAACGCTACTGCGTGCCGACAAGCTGACCAAACGATCTCCCTGGGGGAACCATCAGCAACACGTTCGGAATGCTTAGTCACACCGGTGCAGGAATTCCCGAAGTACCTGGGCGTAGCGCGCGGGCTCCTCAAGATGAGGCAGATGGCTGCTCTCCTCGAAAATCACCGCTTCAGATCCGGGCACGAGGCTTTGATAGTACTTAGTCTCCTCGGGCCGTGTCTCGCCATAACGGCCGCACATGAATAGGGTGGGGACCGTCAGTCCACCGAGACGGTCGGTAACATCGTAGTCCTTGTGGATGCCTGTAATGACAAATTCGCTCGGGCCTTGCATTCGCTCATAAATCGTCAGGTTCAGCTGGCCGAATGTACGCATCAGCGCATCCGGCCAGGGATCCAATCGGCATACATGTCGCCGATAAAACTCCATGCTTGCTTCCTGATACTCCTCGGAGGCAGTTGTGCCCGCCGCCTCGTGGCGGGCAAGGATGGCCTGCACGTCGGCTGGAAGGGCCGCGCGGAGTGCCGCCGTCGCGGCCGCGAAGCGGGGAATGCTTAGGCACGGATCGGACAGAACCAAGCTCGCCAGCCGCTCCGGGGAACGCAGCGCATATTCGGCCCCGACGATTGTCCCCCACGATTGGCCGAGCAAGTGGACCCTCGGTGATCCCACTGCGTCGAGGACTGCCTCAACCTCCTCGACCAATCGGTCATTGGTCCAAAGACTCACATCATCCGGGATATCCGACTTCCCGGCACCCAGCTGGTCATAAAACACGACCTGCCGCTCGTCAGCCAAAGCCCCCAGCGGCTCCAGATAGTCGTGCGTTCCCCCTGGGCCGCCGTGGATGGTAACCAGCGGAATCCCTATTCCGTCGCCAAGCACTTGATACCAGACCCGGCCGCCGCGGACCTCAACGTAGCCTTCGCTCACGTGCAAGTCAGGAGTCACGGCGCCTCCAAGGAAAGTGGTCGGAAGGGAACGGCAGTATCGTCCCTAAGTAGACTCCGCAGCATCAACTGGCGTCAATCCTTGAGGACCGCGCGTGGCTAAGTAGGTTTTCAGAGTCGGTCATGGAAGCCTCGTAGGTCCGATCCCTCAACGGGCGTCGGCGCGTTGAGCCGGAGGCTTCATTTCGATGAGCTGGATGAGGTTGCCGCATGTGTCATCAAAGACGGCCACAACAGCAGTGCCGATGTCAGTCGGTGGCTGTGTGAACACCACGCCCTTGCCGGTCAGCCTGGCGTGCTCGGCCTCGGTGTCGTCGACGGAGAATTGAGCGAGTGGGATGCCGTCTTCTGCAAGGGCATCCCGATACGGCTTCACGGCAGGGTGGCTAGAAGGCTCCAGAAGCAGCTCCGGACCGTCAGGCGAGTCGGGCGACACGACGGTGAGCCAGAAGTCGTCACCGAGGGGGATGTCATGGCGCTTCGTGAAGCCGAGCACCTCGGTGTAGAAGGCGAGGGCTTCTCGTTGATCGTTGACGAACAGGCTCGTCAGGGCAATTTTCATTGTTCGGTCCTCTTTCTGGTGGGCCATCGTCCCGTGATCTCGGCGAGTGGCTCGGGGTTGAAGTAGTGGAACTTGGAACGTCCGCGCCTCTCCGTCACGACGAGGCCGGCCGACTCGAGCACGCCGAGGTGTTGCGAGATCGCCTGTCGTGTGAGGCTGAGACCGTGCCGCATCGTGAGCACGGAACAGATCTCGAACAGGGTCTGGCCGTCGCGCGCTGACAGTTCATCGAGGACGAGACGCCTTGTCTCGTCGTCGAGAGCTCGGAAGACATCGACCATGGCTCCACTATAGGCAAGTAGCAACTTGCATATCAAGGCCTGTTCATCGATAACGCGAACGGTCGTCCTGCGGCTATTCCCTGGCCATTGAATCAGCCGAGCGTGTTGGTGCCGTTCAAGCAGGCCATGTCCACGCTCACGCTCGAGCCAGACAACGACGGGACATTGGCCAACGGGTAGCGGGCGCTGAACCATCTCCACGACTGGAGCGTTGCGATATCGCCAAGTGCCCGGAGCTCTGCGACGGATGCCGTGGCTGATTCGTCTTCGGACGGCCTTTCGGCTTGGGGCGCAGCCCGTCCTCGCCTTCCGTCCGGTACTGACGTGCCCACTTCTCGAGCAAAAGTGGAGAGGACAGCCCAAGCTCTTTCGCCAGGGCGACTTCCCTTTGCGTCGTTAGCGCCGCACTGTCGGCGCGGGCGCCCGGCCCATGCCTCAGACTCCGGCGATGTGCCGCACGGCGTCCAGGTAGGGCATGTTGACGGCTGCATCCGCTGCCGCGCGCACGGCGGGCTTGGCGTTGAAAGCGATGCCAATGCCTGCGGCGCTGAGCATGTCCAGGTCATTGGCGCCGTCGCCCACGGCGATGGTGTACTCCATGGGGATGCCTTCAGCGGCGGCCCACTCGCGGAGGTACTTCTCCTTTGCTGCGCGGTCGATCACCGCACCGAGCACCTTGCCCGTCAGCGCGCCGTCGACGATTTCCAGTTCATTGGCGATCCAGTAGTCCATTCCCAGGTCCTCGGCTATGGGACGCAGGATCTGGTTGAACCCGCCCGACACGACCGCCACCGCATGGCCGGCAGCTTTGAAGGCAGCAACGAGCTCTGCGGCGCCCTCACTGAGTTTCACTTCGGCCCGGACGTTGTCGACGACATGGGCCGGCAGCCCGGCGAGGACCGCCACCCGCGCATGGAGGCTCTGGGCGAAGTCGAGCTCGCCGCGCATGGCCGCCTCGGTAACCGCCGTGACTTCTTCCTTCTTTCCGGCATAGGCGGCCAGGAGTTCGATGACTTCCTGCTGGATCAGGGTGGAATCCACATCCATGATGAGGAACTTGCGGGGCGCCGCCCGAAGGGCCGCGGGAACGATCGCGGTGTCCATGCCGCTGAAGCCTGCCGCGGCAATGTCCTGGCGCAGCGCGCCGATCTCGGCCGCGGTCCCGGACTCCACGGCGATGTCCACCGAATACACTTCGAAACGGCCGTCTTCGGTGCGGGATTCGGCGGCAAAGGAGGCACCGGATCCGGTCAGCAGGGAACGGAGGCGCTCCAGTTCCGCAGGGGACAATTTCACGCCGTAGCTGACCGCAGTCACGTTCGAACTCATGGCTGCAATCTTAGCCAGCGCGGTCCCGCCGCCCGAATTCGTTTCGTCCCGCCGTGCGGCCGTTCCGGCTGCGACGCTTCAGTTATCAGTCGCACGCTGTTTTGTCCTAGTGTCTACTCCTATGAGTGATGTTCTTGAAATGGCTGCCGTCAGCGTTGTCCGCGGAGCTAAAACGCTCCTCAACAAAGTGGACTGGCAGGTCAAGGAAGGCGAACGCTGGGTAATCCTCGGACCCAACGGTGCCGGCAAGACCACACTGCTCCAGATTGCGGCGGCACGGCTCCACCCCACCAGCGGAATGGCAGGGATCCTCGAGGAAATGCTGGGGGCCGTCGACGTCTTCGAACTCCGGCCCCGCATCGGCCTGTCCTCCGCCGCGCTGGCCAACCAGATTCCCGAGCACGAGAAAGTGCTCAACGTCGTGGTGACCGCGGCGTATGGCGTCACCGGACGCTGGCGCGAAGGCTACGAGAAGGATGACGAGCGCCGTGCATTCCGGCTGCTGAACGAGTGGGGCATGGGCCCGCTCCTGAACCGTGCGTTCGCGTCCCTGTCCGAAGGCGAACGAAAACGCGTCCAGATTGCCCGGGCCCTCATGACGGACCCCGAACTGCTCCTCCTGGACGAGCCTGCCGCAGGCCTGGACCTCGGCGGCCGTGAAGACCTGGTGCACCGCCTCAGCGAACTGGCCCTCGACGACGCAGCCCCGGCCATTGTGCTCGTCACGCACCACCTTGAGGAAGTCCCGCCGGGCTTCACCCACGCGATGCTGATGCGGGATGCCCAAGTGGTGGCTGCCGGCCCCATCGCGGACGTCCTGACCTCGGAGCACCTCAGCGAGACCTTCGGCCTGCCCCTCGACGTCACTGTCAGTGCGGGCCGCTACGCAGCCACCGCCCGCCGCTGATCCGGCGGCCGGCCTAGCGTGGATTTACTCAGCGGCGTCTTCGTCTTTTTTGCCGGGCTGTGGGCCGGAACCATCAACAGTGTGGTGGGTTCGGGCACCCTTGTGACCTTTCCCGTGCTCATCGCCCTGGGAGTTGCCCCGGTAACAGCTTCCATCAGCAATGCCATGGGGCTGGTGGCCGGAAACGCCGCGGGAGCCTGGGGATACAGGAAAGAACTTGCGGGGCGCGGTCAACAGTTGCTCCGGCTCCTGCCGGCTTCCCTGCTGGGCGGCATCAGCGGCGCCTGGCTGCTGCTGCACCTGCCGGAAAAAGTGTTCCACTACGCCGCGCCGGCCCTGATTGTGCTGGCCCTGCTGATGGTGGTGTTCCAGCCCCGGCTCCAGCGATGGGTGAGGAACCGCGAAGAGAACCCCGAACATGCCATCCGGGACAAACGCCACAGCGTGGTCCTGATCGTCCTGGTGTACCTGGCCGGCGTCTACGGCGGCTACTTCGTGGCTGCGCAGGGCATCCTGCTGGTCGGTATCCTGGGTGTCTTCATGACAGGAACCATCCAGAACGCCAACGCGATGAAGAACATCCTCGTGCTGGGCGTGAACATCGTGGCGGCCGCGTCCTACCTGCTGTTTGCCTTCGGCCGCATCAACTGGACTGTCGTGGCCATTATCGCGGTCAGTTCCCTCCTTGGCGGCGTCGTAGGCTCCAAGGTGGGCCGCCGGCTCTCGCCGCCGGTCCTCCGCGGTGTCATCTTTGCCCTCGGGCTGGTTGCGCTGGGCTTCATGATCGCCAACCTCCTCAAATGACCTGAAATGACTGTCCAGTGACCTTCCACTACCTCGAATCCTCCGATGATCCGCGGGTGTCCGACTACACCCGGCTGACGGATGTCCACCTTCGCAAAGTCCGCGAGCCCGCCGAAGGGATGTACATAGCGGAGTCGTCCCGGGTCCTGCGCCGCGCCCTGGCGGCCGGCCACCGGCCGCGGTCCTTCTTCCTCGCCGAGAAATGGCTGGAAGACCTGGCCGATGTCTTCAGTGAGTTCCCGGATGTGCCGGTTTACATCGGCAGCGCGGCGCTGCTTGAGGACATCACGGGCTTCCACCTGCACCGCGGCGCCATGGCGGCCATGCACCGTCCCGTGCCGGTTCCGCTGCCCGAACTGCTGGCCGGCGCCCGGAGGGTGGCCGTCCTGGAGGACATCGTGGACCACACCAATGTCAGTGGTCGCAAGATACAAGAGTCTGATCGAGCTCGTATGCCGGGACGATCAAGGATCGCGGTCCTGGAGAACCTTACCGACCATACAAACGTTGGGGCGATTTTCCGCAGCGCCGCGGCCATTGGCGTCGACGCTGTCCTGGTCTCTCCACAGTGCGCCGACCCGCTCTACCGACGCTCCATCCGGGTGTCGATGGGGACTGTGTTCCAAGTGCCATGGACCAGAATCGAGTCGTGGCCTGGGGACCTTGAGGTACTCAAGGAAGCAGGCTACTTCGTGGCCGGCATGTCGCTCGGCGAAGGTGCCATCACACTCGATGAGCTGGTCGCCCAGGACCACCCGAACCTGGCGCTGGTCTTCGGCACGGAGGGAGAGGGGTTGAGGCCTGAGACCGATCAGGCGCTCGACGCGCGCGTGACGATTCCGATGATGAACGGCGTCGACTCCCTCAATGTGGCTGCCTCGTCGGCGGTCGCCTTCTACGCGACCAGGTAGTGGCTGAGCGTGACGCACCCGCCCGACCGCGGTGTCAGGAGCAATTGAAGAGCTGGAGTACCGCATCAATGCCAGCGGCGACTCCCCAGGAACGTCACAGCGGCGGTGATGGCGATGCCGAGGCCGATCGGGACGCTGAGATGGATCTGGAGCAGGGGTACTCCGATAGCGGCCCCGGCGAACATAGCGAGGACAGCGCCCAGCCGTCGGTTGAGTAACCTGGGCCGTTGCTTGCCCACAAGTGACTCTCCGGCGAGGGAAGTCATGGTGGAAGTAATGACCACTGTGGTCATGTCTCGTACGCCCAAATGCCGCGCAATCAGGGCCTGGGAGCCCATGTGCATGGCGATAACGGCGGCAACAAGGACACCAATGGACTGCCGGCCGACGTCTTCCACGATGAGAGAGGTGGCGGCGGTTCCCGTCAACGCGATACAACCCGCTGTGAGAAGGAGCGTGACCCTGCGGTTCCAGCCTTTCGGGCTTGACTGGAGCGTAGATCCGGCAACCGCCGCGCCGAGGAGAAAGGCGCCAAGTGCTACCAGTGGGCCCAAAGTTGGCAGGTTCGCCGCCCCGGCCAACGCCATAGCAAGAATCACCACGTTGCCGGTCATGTTTCCGGTGAAGATGTGATCAAGTCCAAGGTAGCCGACCGCGTCAACCACACCTGTAACGAGCGTGAGGGCCATCATGAGCATCAGTCGGAACTTTTCCGGAGACGACACATTTTCTTGTGGGGTAGAGGCGGTTTTGATACCTGAGCTGGCTACAGCTGATGTCATGGTTTAAGGGATCCTTCATCGTGAGGGGTGGTCTCCATGACCACCCCTCGGACATGCTTGTTGGTGGTTTTAGATGGACTGGCAGGCAACTAAGGCGATGCCGTCGCTCCGGGGATCTGCGCCGGTGGCGAGGGCGCCATCGAAGCGTCGACGTGCAATCTTGGAATGGCCGACAAGGTCGTCCCGGCCCTTGCCGTTCAGGATCGTGAACGTTGTCTCGCCAAACTGGGCAACGGTGTCGTCGTCGATCAGGCCCTCAGCGAGGATGTGGTCGTTGGCCGTGCTGAGCGTCCATGCCGCCACCCACGAAGCGCGGACGGCGGGAGTTATGCTTCCGCCGTCGTGAGCCGCTCGGCTTCCTGCCTTGCATTGTTGGCGCGGCGCTCAGGCTTCAAGCTTGGAATGCTCGCCCAGACGATGCCATGAACGGTTGTGGTAGACCAGGGCGTCGCCGGGTTCGCCCGCTTGGACGTCACGCATCACGCGGGACTCTAGGGCGTGAACGGCGATGATGGTGGAGGTCCCCACCTCCATGCGATCGATGACGGCGCAGCGCACCCAGGCGCGGACATCCTCATACACCGCTTCGCCGGTTGCAAGGGGCGACCAGCGGTGCGTCTGGCCAAAGCGGTCGGCGCCGGGGGTCGCTCCAAACTTCGCCAAGTCGACGTCGTGCGCGTCCAGCAGGTGCACGACGACGGTTTCGGCGCGGGAAAGTACTTCGGACGCAGAGGACAGTGCCGAGACCGAGAAGATCATCAACGGAGGTTCCGCACTCACTGACACGACCGAAGATACCGTCAGTGCCACCGGTCCTTCGCCGGCATCGGCCGTGATGACGGCGACACCTCCCGGATGGCCACGGAACAGTGACTTGAATTCGTTGGCCGGGAGGGAGGACGGGAAGCTTTGCTTGGGAGTGTCGAGCCATGTGTCCGTGGGGTAAGCATGGAACATCGTTATGACACCTTGGGGGCGGAGCGGGCGAGTTCCTCGCGAATGATGTTCGTCCCTGCGCTGAGGGCACTCAGCTTGGCCAGTGCGACGTCCCGGGGGAACGGTGCCATGCCACAGTTGGAGCTGGGGATGAGCTTGTCCGCATCGACGAACTGCAGGGCCATGCGGAGGGTGTTGGCGACCTCCTCCGGGGTCTCGATGGTCTCGCTTGCGACGTCGATTGCCCCGAGCATGACTTTCTTGCCGCGGAGGAGCTCGATGAGGTCCATGGGCACGTGGGAGTTCTGGGATTCCAGCGAGATGATGTCGATGCTGGAGCTTTGCAGCAGCGGGAAAGTTTCCTCGTACTGCCGCCACTGTGAGCCGAGCGTCGCCTTCCAGTCATTGTTCGCCTTGATCCCGTAGCCGTAGCAGATATGCACGGCGGTCTCAGCGCGCAGTCCTTCTGCGGCTCTCTCAAGCGCAGCCACTCCCCAATCCTTGACCTCATCGAGGAAGACATTGAACGCGGGCTCGTCGAACTGGATGATGTCAACGCCGGCCGCCTCGAGTTCTTTCGCCTCCTGGTTCAGGATCGTGGCGAACTCCCAGGCCAGCTTCTCGCGGCTCTTGTAGTGGTCATCGTAGAGGGTATCCACCATCGTCATTGGACCGGGAAGAGTCCATTTGATCGGCCGGTCCGTGGTTGCGCGGAGGAACTTTGCGTCGTCGACGAATACCGGCCGCTCGCGGCGCACCGGTCCGACGACGGTCGGTACGCTCGCGTCGTAGCGGTCGCGGATGCGCACGGTCTTGCGTTGTTCAAAGTCGACCCCGCTGAGATTCTCGATGAAGGTCGTGACGAAGTGCTGGCGGGTTTGCTCGCCGTCGCTGACGATGTCGATGCCGCGCAGGCTCTGCTCGTGGATGGCGATCCGCAGCGCATCCTGTTTGCCCTCGAGCAGCGCATCTCCCTCCAGCTTCCACGGGGACCAAAGAGTCTCCGGCTGTGCGAGCCACGATGGTTTCGGCAGGCTACCGACGACGGTGGTGGGCAAAAGTGTGTTCATGATTGATGATTCTCCGTGGGTCAGTTGACGGGGGCGGGGTAGTTGGCGGTCCACTGGTCCAACAGATCCTTGTGGGGCGTGATGAAGTGCTCCCCCGTGTACTTCGCCTGCGTGATCGCGAGCTGACCGCGCTCGACGCGGTCGTAAGCGATCTGGGTCCGCGAGTAATCCTGCTCGCCCAGGCTCGGCTGGTAGACGGCGGCGGCGGCGGAGTTCGCGTTGTAAACTTCGGGGCGGTAGATCTTCTGGAACGTCTCCATGGTGCTGATGGTGCCGATGAGCTGCAGGTTGGAGTAGTCATTGAGCAGGTCGCCGCGGAAATAGAAGGCGAGCGGCGCAACGCTGCCGCGTGGCATGAAGTAGCGCACCCGCAGTCCCATCTTTGCGAAGTACGCGTCCGTCAGCGAGAACTCGTCCTGCTGGTACTCGACGCCCAGGACCGGGTGACGGTTCCCGGTTCGCCGGTACGTCTTGCTTGTGGAGACGCTGATGCAGACCACTGGCGGCTGCGGGAAGCGTTCCCGGCATACCGGGGAATCGAGGAAGTGCTGGAACAGCTTGCCGTGAAGATCGCCGAAGTCCTCAGGCACCGTGGGCTTGCCTGAGTCCCCGGCTGCCGCTGGCAGTACGACGCTGAAGTCGAAGTCTCGGACGTAGGAGGAGAAGTTGTTGCCGACGATCCCTTGATGGCGGACCCCGTTCAGCAGGTCGATGATCTGGATATCGAGAACCTCGAACAGCGGGAACTGCTGATCCGTGCCGTCCGCGGTGAGCTGTATCTGCACGGAAACGATCTCAAGCTCGAGCGCGTAGCGGTCCCGGTCCGGGTTGTCCCAGTCTGCGAGATCGTTGAAACGGCGCCGAATCATGGTCAAGGCGTTGCGGAGGTTCTCCTGGCGGTGCTCGCCCCGTGCCAGGTTGGCGAAATTCGTCGTGATCCGGGAGCCTTCCGACGGGGAGTAGTCCTCGTCGAAGCGGGTCGTGGTAAGGCTGAAGGTGAAGTCGTCTGCCATGTGCTGCCAATCTTGGAGATGGGCCGGAGACGGCCTTTCAAAAGGGACGTGTCCATGGTGCCCCCTTTCAAGGGGTATCAAGTAACTAGGCGTCGCTATGCACTCATATAGACTTTCCCTATGGCTCAGATTTCGAGCGGACTGACCCTGCAGCAGCTCCGCTACTTCATAGAAGTTGCCGCTGAGGGGTCGATCTCCGCGGCGGCCGATCTTCTCTATGTCGCGCAGCCGACCATGTCCGCGGCAATGAAGGACCTTGAGGCACGGGTGGGCCGTGCACTCCTGGTTCGCTCCGCCCGCGGGGTCACCCTCACCGCCGACGGGGTAGAGTTCCTCGGCTACGCGAGGCAGGTCGTCGAGCAGTTCGCCCTCCTCGAGCAGCGCTATCTTGGCAGGCCACCGACACGACGTCTGCTCGGGGTGTCCACGCAGCACTACTCGTTCGCCGTGGACGCCTTCGTCCGGATGGTCAAGGCCACTGAGGTGGCCGAATACGAGTTCTCGCTCCGCGAGTCCCGCACCTGGGACATCATCGAGGATGTCCGGACACTCCGCAGTGAGATAGGCATCCTCTACCGGAACGATTTCAACCGGAAGGTCATCGACAAGCTGCTCCGCGAATCCGGGCTCGCGTTCTCTCCGCTGTTCCTCGCCGATCCGCACATTTTCATTTCACGGAACAACCCGCTCGCCTCAAAAGAGCGAGCGACTCTTGACGATCTTGCCGGCTTGCCGCGGCTGACCTTCGATCAAGGTGCGAACAACTCTTTTTACTTTGCCGAGGAGATTCTCTCCACCTTGTCCAGTAAGCAGGAGATCCGGGTCTCTGACCGAGCGACAATCTTCAACCTCATGATCGGGCTCCACGGCTACACGATCTCGACGGGCATCATCAGCGGGCAGCTGGACCCGGAGATCGTCGCCATCCCACTCGACGTTGACGAACGCATCGAGATCGGCTGGATCGGCCACGCCGCGATTCCGCTCACCGACCAAGCACAGCGCTACCTCGGGGAACTGCGGGCCGTCGTCGCTGAGTTCGGCGTCGCTCTACTCGACTGACCGCAGTCGAGTAGGCAGTTCCGTATCCCTCAGGTGATTCGACGCGTCTGTTGCAGCCGAGCGGGTTGCTGGTGTCGTACCTACCCGTCGCAGGAGCCAAACTGACAGGCAAGGCCCTGGAGAAGCTGCCAGAGGCGGACGAAGAATAGGTGCAAATCAAGGTTCTTCACGTTGTGTGACTGTTCGTGCCGAGCCCCGGCGATGTTTTGCGCCGTGAAATGCCTACAACACATTGGAACCACCACCAACGTCGGCGCCATCTTCCGGTCCGCGGCCGCGTTGGGCGTGGACGCGGTGCTGGTCTCGCCCCGGTGCGGCGATCCGCTCTACCGGCGCAGCGTCCGCGTGAGCATGGGCGCCGTGTTCCAGGTTCCCTGGGCCCGCCTGGAGTCCTGGCCGGGCGATCTTGAGGTGCTGCGCGGACAGGGATTCACTGTCGCCGCAATGGAGCTGACCGGCGATGCGGTGGACCTTGACGAGCTGGCCGCCCGGAATCCGGACAAGCTGGCCCTGGTCCTCGGCACGGAAGGCGCGGGGATGAGCGCGGACACCCTCGCCGCCGTCGACCTCGCCGTCAGGATTCCGATGCGGGCAGGCGTCGATTCGCTCAACGTCGCTGCGGCGTCCGCCGTCGCCTTCTGGGAACTGCGGCCCCGGGACTAACCCCCGGCGGTTCGTGCCGGGAGCGTCTTTAGGCTAGGATTGAGTGTTGGTCCGGCCACCCGGTGTCTTGCACTGCTTTTGACATGCAAACCGGTGATCCGCGGCCTGCATCCCATTCATACCTGGCAGCTGGCAAAATCCAGTTGTACGAACGAAGGTCCCATTATGAAGGCTAATACCCACCCGAAGTACGAAGCTGTTGTTTTCAACGACCTGGCTTCCGGCGTCAAGTTCCTGACCAAGTCCACCGTGTCTTCCAAGAAGACCATCGAGTGGGAAGACGGAAACACCTACCCGGTCATCGACGTCGAAATCTCCTCCGAGTCCCACCCGTTCTACACGGGCAAGCAGCGCATCATGGACTCCGCAGGCCGCGTCGAGCGCTTCAACGCTCGCTTCAAGGGCTTCGGCGGCAAGAAGTAACCACTTCTCCCCAAGGTTCTTTTGGAAAGCCCGCCCCGTCCGGATCATCCGGAAAGGGCGGGTTTTTCGCGTCCTTGGGGCAGGATGGAATGCATGACATTCCCTCCTTCTGAGACCGGCGCGGCAGACGGCACGCACGACGACGGCGGCCGGCGCCACGGTGAGTACAAGGTTCCGGGCGGCAAGCTGGTTGTGGTGGATTTCGACGTCGTCGGCGGGCACCTCGCGCACGTTTCGGTCAGCGGCGACTTCTTCCTGGAACCCGATGAAGCACTCCTGGATATCAACCGCGCCCTGACCGGGCTTCCGGAGACGACGGCCGCGGCGGACATCTCTGGGGCCGTGACCGCTGCCCTGCCCGAGGATGCCGTCCTGTTCGGGTTCTCCGCCGACGCCGTGTCCGTCGCCGTCCGCAGGGCACTGGCAAAGGCCACCGGCTGGGCGGACCACCACTGGAATGTCATAGCCCCGTCCGTGCTGCCGACGCACGTCAACGTCGCCTTGGACGAGGTCCTCACCGAGGAGGTGGGCGCCGGTCGCCGCAACCCCACGCTGCGGTTCTGGGACTGGGAGGAACCGTCCGTGGTGATCGGCAGCTTCCAGTCCGTGCGCAACGAGATCCACCCCGAGGGCGTGGCCCGCCACGGCATCACGGTGGTGCGCCGGATCAGCGGCGGGGGAGCGATGTTCATGGAAGCGGGCAACTGCATCACCTACTCGCTGTACCTGCCCCAGACTCTGGTGGACGGCATCAGCTTCGCCGACTCCTACGCGTTCCTTGACGCCTGGGTCATGGCCGCGCTGGAGAAACTGGGCATCAGCGCCTTTTACGTGCCCCTCAACGACATCGCTACGGAACAGGGCAAGATCGGAGGGGCGGCCCAGAAGCGCCTGGCCAACGGCGGCATGCTGCACCACGTGACCATGAGCTACGACATCGACGCCGACAAAATGGTGGAGGTCCTGCGGATCGGCAAGGAAAAGCTCTCGGACAAGGGCACCGCCAGTGCAAAGAAGCGGGTGGATCCGCTGCGCCGGCAGACCGGCCTTGCCCGGGCGGAAATCGTGGAGGCCATGATGGAGGTCTTCAGCGGCCGCTATGGAGCCACGCCCTCCGTCCTCACCGACGCGGAGCTTGCCGCCGCCCGGGACCGTGTCGCTGCCAAGTTCGGAACCGGGGAGTGGCTGCACCGGGTGCCCTAGGATTTTCATCGACTGCTCTGCAACTGCCGTTCTGAGCAGTCAAAACGGCCGTTATGGAGCAACCGACGGGATATTCGCGGCGGCCTGCGCCGTGAGGGCACGGTGCAGGTGGCTCCGCTGCTCGATGATGATCCGGCGCAGCGCACGCGGTGCCGCGGGATGCCCCGCGAGCCAGTCATCGGCGCGGGCCAGGACCGGATGCTCCTCCGGCAGGCCGGCGACGAGGTCCTGCCCCGCAGGGAACAGTCCGCGAACAATCCGGCTGGCAATCTCGATGCTGCGCTCCGCCCAGACCTTCTCCAGGGAGCCGAAGTACGGCTCCACGAACGGGTCCAGCATCGCGTCAGGCGCGGTGTTGAAGCCCGCGATTGTGGCGCTGAGGAGCTCGTTGGAGAGCGCGTTGCCGTTGACGGCGGCATCCCAGGCGGCGGCCTTGACGGCGGCATCCGGCCGGGCAGCCAGCGCCGTGGCATGGCCGGCGCGGCCGGAAGCAGTGGTGTCGCGGGCCAGTTCGGCATCCAACTCGGCCTCCGTGGCCTGCCCGTTGGCCGCGAGTGCGTGCCACAGGCTCCAGCGGAGTTCCGGGTCGACGGCCAGGCCTTCCAGCACCGTTGTACCGTCCAGGATCCCTCGTATGAGGCCCAGCCTTGCGTCGGCCCGCCTGCTTGTGGTGGCGAGTGTCCTCGCCCAGGCCAGCTGGTGGTCCGAACCGGGCTCGGCAGACTCGAGTTCCCGTGCAGCGGCATCGAGGAAGCTGTTCCGGACCGACGCCCGTTGCGCCGCGGGAACGTAGCGGTCAATGGCGGTGGCGGCGTTGCCGAGGACGTTCAGCAGCACGCCGATGCCCTGTTCGGCAGGGCCGAATCTTTCCACTGCCGCGACGTAGCGGTCCGCAGGGGCCACGGCGTCGCGTGCTGCGTCCCAGAGCGCCGTCCAGCACAACGCCCTGGCCATCGGATCCTGCAGGGCGCCGAGGGACGCCCGTGCGGTTGCCTCGGAACGTGGATCAAACCGGACCTTCACGTAGCTGAGGTCATCGTCGTTAACCAGGAGGAGTGCCGGCACCGGCCTGCCCCTGAGCTCCGGCACCACCGTGCGGTCCCCGGCCAGGTCCGTCTCCACGCTGTCCGCCCTGACCAGTGCGCCGTCGGCGTTGAAGTCGTACAGCCCGATCCGCAGCCGGTGCGGCCGCAGTTCCTGGCGTCCCGTAGTGGGGTCCACCGCGTCCTGGACGAGCGCGACGCTGCCGAGCACGCCGTCGTGCTCTTCGATCTCGGCAGTGACGGTGGAGATCCCCGAGGTCTGCAGCCATTGGCGGGCCCATACGGTCAGGTCCCGGCCCGACGCCTCGCCCAGGGCGGCCAGCAGGTCAGCCAGGGTGGTGTTGCCGTACTCGTGGTCCCGGAAGTACCGGCGTGACCCCGCAATGAACGCTTCAAAACCGACGTAGGACACCAGCTGCTTGAGCACTGACGCGCCCTTGGCATACGTGATGCCGTCGAAATTCTGCTTGGCTGCCTCCAGGTCCGGAATGTCTGCAACGATCGGATGGGTAGTGGGCAGCTGGTCCTGGACATAGGCCCAGGCCTTACGGTTGTTGGCGAAATTCACCCAGGCCGTGTCCCAGTCCGTTGCGCGGTCCACGCCCAGGGTGCCCATGTAGTCCGCGAAGGACTCCTTGAGCCAGAGATCGTCCCACCACTGCATGGTCACGAGGTCTCCGAACCACATGTGTGCCATTTCATGCATGAGCGTGTTTGCCCGCCCCTGGTACTGGGAATCGGCCGCCCGGGAGGTAAAGACGTAGTTTTCGGTGAAAGTGACCAGTCCGGGGTTCTCCATGGCACCGAGGTTGTATTCGGGAACGAAGGCCTGGTCGTACTTGCCCCAGGGATAGGGATAGTCGAAGAGGTTGTTGAAAAACCCGAGCCCCTGCTTGGTGAGCTGGAACAGGTGGTCGGTGTCGAACGATTTCGCCATGGAGGTGCGGCAGTACAGCGCCAGCGGGACCTCCAGCGCGGTCCCGTCCTCGAGCATTCCGCTCCAGTGGTCCGACGCCCTGAAGTACGGCCCGGCCAGCACCGTGGTGATGTAGGTGGATATCCGGCCCGTGGGCGCGAAGTCCCACCGGTCGGTTGCCGGGTCACTGGTCAGCCGGGTGCGGCCGGCCTCGCTGCCGTTGGAGGCGACCTGCCAGTCCGACGGCGCCATCACGTGGAAGGTGAACTCCGCCTTAAGATCGGGTTGCTCGAAGTTCGCGAAGACGCGGCGGGCATCAGCGGGCTCGTATTGGGTGTAGAGGTAGCACTTTCCGTCCGCCGGATCGAAGAAGCGGTGCATGCCTTCTCCGGAGGTGCTGTAAAGCGCCGTGCCGGTGACGGTCACTTGGTTTTCCGCCTGGAGGTTGTCCAGCCGGATACGGGATCCGTCCACCACGTCCTCGACGGACAGCCCTTTGCCGTTCAGGAAGACGCTGTGCACGTCGCTGCTGATGAAGTCCAGGAAGGTGGTCGCCCCCGGTTCCTGCGCCGAAAAGTTGATGACACTGCGGCTGGTGTACCCGCTGACCTCCGGATCCTGGGCCAGGCGAACGTCCAGTGAAACGTCATAGCTGTGGGTGGTGATCAGGGCTGAGCGTATGGCCGCTTCATCGCGGCGCAGGTTCTGATTCGACACCAAGCTATTGAATCACGGGCCCGGCCCCGTTATCCGCGCCGGGCAGCCTGCAGGGCGGCAGGCACAGGTGGCTGGAGGATCAGTACGGCTGGACGATCAGCACTGCGGCCCCGAGGCCCAGCAGCGCGATCAGCAGCCACGCCGCGAGGGCCGCCAATAGCGCCCTCGCCCCGGTGTGGAGCAGGGTCTGCACGCGCACCGCCGAGCCCAGGCCAAAGAGCGCCGTGCCCAGCAGCAGGTCCTGTACGGCGGCTGCCGCGTCCAGCCACCCGGGGGACAGCCAGCCCGTGGAGCGCAAACCCACCATGGCCACAAATCCGATGACGAACAGCGGAACAACCGGCGGCAACCGCACCTCTGCGCCGTCCGCGTCCGGATTGCCCGCGCCGTTTTCAACGGCTCCGTTCAGCGCCTCCTCGTCGCGCGCTGCTTCATTCCGCGCATCCCGGCTGATGACCGTCCGCTGATGGACGCCGGCGGCGGCCACAATGGGGGCCAGGAGGATCACCCGGGTCAGTTTGACGACGACGGCGATCGCCAGCGCGCCGGTCCCTGCGGTCTGCGCTGTGGCCACCACCTGGCCGACGTCGTGCACCGACGCGCCGGTCCAGGCACCGAACACCTCGGGGGTGAGCTGCAGCGGGTGCAGGAGGAGAGGCAGGACCCCAATGGCCAGCGTGCCGCATAGCGTCACGAGTGCCACCGGCAGGACTGTATCCACGTGCCGGATCCTTCGGACCGCGGCCATGGCACCAATAGCCGAGGCACCACAGATGGAAAAGCCGGTGGCAATGAGCAGCGAGGCGTCGCGCGTCAGCCGGAACAGCCGGGATATCCCGTACGTCCCTGCGAAACTGGCCAGTACCACGCCCGTGATCAGCAGCAGCGCCTGCCAGCCGAGCCCCAGGACGTCCATGACGCTGACTTTCAGGCCCAGGACCACGATGCCGGCCCGCATCAGGTGCTTTCCGGCGAAGTCGAGCCCGGGGCGTGCCCCGTCTGCAACCCACGTTCCCGTACCCGGCAGGTTTGCGGCCAGCAGTCCCAGCACCACCGCGATGGTCATGGCAGGCAGGACGGGCACCATTGCGTGTACGGTAAAGGCCACCCCGACGGCGAAAACGGCAGTGAGCAGTCCCGGCACGATGGGTGGGATCCGTGCGGAGATCCGTCCCAGGGGGGCGGCGGGGAATCTGGGCAGTGGCACTCACCTACTTTGCCGGAAGAGTGCGGAAAAACACGAACCGGAGGGGGTGGCTTCAACACGCCACAACGGGCACCAGTAATGAAATCGAAACAAAAAGGTGGTTGGCTAATGACCATGTCTGACCTATTCCAGGATTACTCCGAGGCCGCCGGCCGCAGCGGTGCCTACGACGAGATGTTTGCCCCCGGCCAACTAGCCAGGAAGTCCTACGGGCAGGTCGCAGGAGCCCTCCGTGAGCTTTCCCTCGCCGACGTCACCGCCCGTGCCGACTCGATGGCGCGGACGTTCCTGGACCGCGGCGTCACTTTCGACTTCGCAGGGGAGGAACGGCCGTTTCCCCTCGACATCGTGCCGCGAGTGATCCCGGCCGATGAGTGGAGCGTCCTCGAAAGGGGAGTCGCGCAGCGGGTCCGGGCGCTGGAAGCCTTCCTCAACGACGTCTACGACAAGATGACCGTGGTTACCGACGGCGTCATCCCGCGCCAGCTTGTCACCACGAGCGCCCACTTCCACCGCCAGGTTCACGGCTTTGAACCGGCCGGCGGCGTCCGGGTCCACATTTCCGGGATCGACGTTGTCCGGGATGCGACGGGAACCTTCCGCGTGCTGGAAGACAACGTGCGCGTACCCTCGGGCGTCAGTTATGTGCTGGAAAACCGCCGCGCCATGGCCAAGGGCCTGCCCGAAGCCTTCGGCCAGCAACTGATCCGTCCGGTCGAAGAGTACCCGCGCCGGCTGCTGTCCGCGCTCCGCAAGACGGCGCCGTCCGGCGTCGACGACCCCACAGTAGTGGTCCTTACTCCCGGGGTGTTCAACAGCGCATACTTCGAGCACACCCTGCTGGCCGGTCTCATGGGCGTGGAGCTCGTGGAGGGCCGCGACCTCATCTGCCGCGGCAACCGGGTTTACATGCGGACCACTGCAGGCGAACAGCGCGTTGACGTCATCTACAAGAGAATCGACGATGACTTCCTCGATCCTCTGCAGTTCCGTGCCGATTCCATGCTGGGCTGCCCGGGTCTGGTCAATGCCGCCCGCGCCGGCGGCGTGACCATCGCCAATGCCGTGGGCAACGGCGTGGCGGACGACAAGCTCGTGTACAGCTACGTGCCCGACCTCATCCGTTATTACCTCAGCGAAGAGCCAGTGATCGCAAATGTGGACACGTTCCGGCTGGAGGAAAAGGAAGCGCGCGAGCACGTCCTGGACAGGCTGGATGAACTGGTGGTCAAACCGGTGGACGGCTCGGGCGGCAAGGGCCTGGTCATCGGGCCCGATGCCTCCAAGGATGAACTCGAGGCTCTGCGCAAGCGCGTCATCGCCGATCCCCGCGGCTGGATTGCGCAGCCCGTCCTGCAGCTGTCTACGGTTCCTACCCTCAGCGGTGATAAGTTTGGCCCTCGGCACGTGGACCTGCGTCCGTTTGCCGTCAACGACGGCGACGACGTCTGGGTGCTCCCCGGCGGACTGACCCGGGTGGCGCTCAAAGAGGGGTCGCTGATCGTCAATTCCAGCCAGGGCGGCGGCTCCAAGGACACCTGGGTGCTGTCTGACTCTCCCGAGGTTCCGGTAGAACTCCTGCCGCGGCCGTCCATCAACGTCCGCGAGCGGGTTTCGGTGTGGCCGGTCGAAAGCAACTGGCGCGACCGCCAGACGGAGCAGCAGCAGTGAGCCGACGCCGTCGGGTGCAGCCCGCATCATTTTCACCATTTATGTTCATGCAGATTTCGGACCCGCAGGAGGTAGCCGCGAATGCTTAGCCGTATTGCAGAGTCCCTATTTTGGATCGGCCGCTATGTGGAGCGGGCGGACGGCACCGCCCGCATCCTGGACGTTCACCTGGAGCGGCTCAACCACCTGCCCACGGAGGAGCGCGACAGCGTTGCCCGGGAGCTCCTGGCAGTCATGGGCGCCCGCCCCGACAGCGACGAGTTCGGCCTGGACGAACTGCTGCACGCCCTCGCCTACGACAAACAGAGCGCCACCTCCATTGCGGGTTCCCTGGGTGCTGCCCGCGAAAACGCCCGCCGTGCCCGTGAGACTGTCTCCTCGGGCCTTTGGGAGAGCTTGAACACCACGTACTACGGCCTGAACCAGCACCGCAAGGACGTTGTGGGAACCTACCGGTTCTGCCACTGGGTCCTGGAACGCACCGCCATGGTCAGCGGGCTGGCGGACACCACCGTCAGCCACGACGACAGCTGGCTGTTCCTCGCACTGGGACGCTCCCTGGAGCGCGCCGACATGACGGCCCGCATGCTCTCCACCCGCGATGTCCTCTCCGCCGGCATGTCCTGGGTGAACATGCTCCGTTGCGCCGGCGCCTACGAGTCCTTCCTGCGAACCCGGCGGGCGGCCTTCGGCGACCAGCATGCCGCCGAGTTCCTGCTGCTGGACCGGCTGTTCCCGCGCTCCATCGTCTATGCGCTGCGCGATGCCGACGACTGCCTGGCGAAGCTCGACCCTTCCGCCCAGCGCGTCGGCTTCATCAACGACGCCCGCCGGATCGTGGGCCAGGCCCGCACCTTCCTGGAGTTCCACCGCACGGACGACCTCATGTCCGAGCTGCCGGAACACATGGAGCGCGTCCAGAAGGCTGTCTCGCAGGCTTCGGACGCAATTTCCCGTAAGTACTTCAATCAGGCGGACGAACTGGCCTGGGTGGGAGAAGTTTCATGACCCGGCTGAGTATCATCCACAAGACCGGCTACAAGTACAACAAACGCGTCACGCTCTCGTACAACGAAGCCCGGATGACGCCGCTGACGGATCCTCAGCAGGTGGTGCTGGAATCGTCGATGAAGGTCGCGCCGTCGCAGGCCGCCATCAGCAGCTACCGAGACTATTGGGGTACGCGTGTCACCGCCTTCGACATGCAGATGCCGCACGAGTACCTTGAGGTCGTCGCCACCACCACGGTCGAAGTCCACCGCGCGGAGCGCATCCCGGCCGACGGCGACATCGTCTCCTGGGACGTGCTGCAGACGCCTGAGACCCTCAACCAGTTCAGCGACTGGATTCCGCAGTCCCAGCTCAGCGGCCCCGGCGACGAAGTGCTGGGCATCATTCCGGGCGTGGTCGAAGGCAGGAACCCGCACGGGGCCGCCATGGCCATTTTCGAATGGATGCGCGGAGAAATGACCTACATGAAGGGCTCCACGGGCGTCACCACCAATGCTGCCCAGGCCTGGGGCCAGCGGCAGGGCGTCTGCCAGGATCTGGCACACCTGGCCGTCGGGGCACTGCGCAGCTGCGGGATTCCTGCCCGGTACGTTTCCGGTTACCTTCACCCGCGTTCGACGGCGGATATCGGCGAGACGGTGGCCGGCCAGTCGCACGCGTGGCTTGAATGGTGGGACGGTGAGTGGCGCAGCTGGGATCCCACCAACCACAAACCGGCCGGCGACTTCCATGTCACGGTGGCGCGTGGCCGTGACTACCGGGACGTGCCGCCGCTGAAGGGCATCCTGTCCGGCGGCGGGGGTTCCGCATTGAATGTCAGCGTGGAAATCACGCGCCTGGCGTAGGCACGCGCGGAGGCACCTTATTCGTCCGCGGACCGGGTGGCGTCATCGAGCGGCGTCCACCAGGTCAGCGGGGGAGTGACCTTGAAGCGACGTCCAGTGACGGTATCCGGGCTGATCCGGACGAAGTGTTCCTTTGTTCCGCCCTGCCAGGGGAACAGCAGCAGCCCCACCGTGTCCAGGACCTCCTGCGGGTTCCTGACCGGGGCGGCCTGGCCCTTGACCACTACGCTCCACGCGATCCCGGTGTCCGTGTCCACCCCGTCGGCCTCCATGGCCACGGGCGTGTCTCCGGTGGCTGACTGCAGCTTGGTGCCTTCTGCCGTACGGAAGACCAGAGTGCCGTGGTCCACCTTGTAGTTGACGGGGAAGATGTCCGGGTGGTCGTCGACCCAGACAGCCAAGCGGCCTACCGAGACGCTCCGCAGCAGCCTCCAGCATTCGTTGCTGTCGAGGTTTTCGACCCCCTGCGAAGCGTCAGGCTCCGGTTTGCTATCAGTGCTCATGACGCTGAGCCTAGGCAAGGAACGGAAGGCAAGCTAGGGCACAATGGCCCCAAGCCGACTCCGTACTTTCCCGCCCCGTGAACAAAGCCTTAACGGTATTCTGGCCTCACGCCGCCGGAGCGGACAAAAGCGGTCAGGAGTCGGGTTGTGGATATGCATGCCAATGGCGACGGTCCCGAACGGTATACAGTGGCGGGCAGCCTGAGGATCGAAGACCTGCTCAAGGATTTTGTTTCGCGGGCCGGTGAACTCCTGCAGTTCCAGGAGCGTATGGGTGGCCTGCTCGAAGCCGTCGTGGCCGTCGCGGAGGATCTGAGTCTGGATGCCGTCCTGGAACGGGTGGTCCAGTCCGCCTGCCAGTTGCTGCACGCCCGCTACGGAGCGTTGGGGGTCATTGGCGATGACCGCGTCCTAAGCCACTTCATCACTGTCGGGATTGACGGCGAACTGGCCAACCGGATTGGTCCCCTCCCCACCGGTCACGGTGTCCTGGGATTGCTCATCTCCGATCCCAGGCCGCTGCGGCTCCATGACCTTCGCCGCCACCCCGAAGCGTACGGCTTTCCCAAACACCACCCGCCTATGCAGTCATTCCTCGGCGTCCCGGTCCGGGTCCGCGACGTCGTTTTCGGCAACCTGTACCTGACGGAAAAGGAAGGCGGGGGCGATTTCACCGTAGAGGATGAGGAGCTTGCCGTTGCCCTCGCCGCGGCGGCCGGAGTGGCCATAGAAAATGCCCGGCTGTACGACGATGCCCGGCGCCGCGCACAGTGGCTGGAGGCCTGCATGGATGTCTCCGGACTGATGCTGGGGAGCGATCCCCTCACCTCGTCAGGGGGCCTTGATCCGATTGCCGGAAGGGCGTTGCGGGAATCCGGGTCCCGGCTGGCCCTGATCGTGGCACCGTCCGCGGACGGAGTCGGCTACGTTGTGGCCGGGGCCAACGGTAAGGATGCAGAGTTGTTTTCGGGCCTGCCCCTGGCCCTGGATTCAGAAGCCATCCAGTCGGTCCTCGCCGGAGGCGAACCGCTGCTGGTGGAGAAAGCCGCGGACGTCCTGGGAGTGCTGGAGGAGAGCGTGGCCGGTCCACTCCTCGCGGTGGCGCTGAGCACGCAGGGCGCCCACCACGGCCTTCTCGTCCTGGTCCGGGACGCCGGAGCAGGTGCCTACGGCCGTACCGACGTTGAGATGGGGGCTGTTTTTGGTTCCCACGTCGCCTTGGCGCTCGAACTCGCCCGGGTTCACCGGCTGCGCGAAGAACTGCTGGTCTTCACTGACCGCGACCGCATTGCCCGCGACCTTCATGACCTCGTGATCCAGCGGCTTTTTGCCGCGGGCCTGAGCGTGCAGAGCCTGACCCGCTTCACCAGGGAAGGCCTTGCGCTGGAACGGATCGGCGCGATCACCGGGGAACTGGATGAGGCGATCCGCAGCCTGAGGGACACCATTTACTCGCTCAGGACAGGGAACGGGGAAACCGAGCTGCTCAGCGGAAGGCTGCGGCGCGTCACGCGGAGCGCCGCGAGGACCATGGCTTTCACCCCCGGGCTGAACCTGGAAGGCCCGGTGGACTCCGTGCTGCCGGATACGGCCAACCATGTGGTCGCCGTTGTTTCCGAAGGCCTCAGCAACGCCATCCGCCACTCGGGCGCAGATTCGATCGACATATCCGTCTCGGCCCTCAAGGGCAGGATGACGGTCCAGGTTACGGACAACGGCCGGGGGTTCAGGGACTCGGCAAAGCGCAATGGACTCAACAACATGGAAGAACGCGCCAGGATGCTTGAAGGCACCTGCACCATCACCAGCACGCCCGAGGCCGGGACCAGCCTGGAGTGGTCAGTTCCGCTCTAGCGCCGGTGCCCGTCAGCATCGGAGCCGGCCGAGTGGGCGGTGGCGGAATGGACCGGACCGGAGTGCCCGGTGGGGGACGAGGCAGGCATCGAGTTGTTGGCGATGTACACCGCAGCCTGCGTCCGCCGTTCAAAGCCCAACTTCGCCAGGAGCGAGGAGACGTAGTTCTTCACGGTCTTCTCCGCAAGGAACATCTCCGCCGCGATCTGCCGGTTGGTGAGGCCGCCTCCCACGAGTTCGAGCACCCTTCGCTCCTGAGGTGTGAGCCCGGCGGTCCTTGGATCCACCTGCTGGGGTGTGACGAGGCTTTCAACGATGCTCGCCGCCACGCCGTCGTCGAACAGTGACTCTCCTGCTGCCGCACGGCGCATTGCCCCGATAAGGTCCGTGCCGCCGATCTCCTTCAGGACATACCCACGGGCGCCGGCGAGTACAGCGCCCCGCAAGGCCTGCTCATCGTCAAAGCTCGTCAGGATGAGGCAGTTCAGGTTCGGATCCACTGACCGGACGTCCCTGCAGACCTCGATTCCCGTTCCGTCCGGAAGCCGGGCATCGAGCACACTGACGTCCGGGTGCAGGGCTGGAATGCGCCGTGTCGCCTCAACCGCGGAACCGGAGCTGCCCACAACGTCGAAGCCCTCGCCCTCGAGGAGCTCCTGCAGTCCCCGCCTGACAAGTTCGTGGTCATCGAGGATGAACACGCGGATAAGGTCCGTATGCATGGGCTGCGCGCGGGGACCCTGGTCTGCCCGGGGAATCATGGTCCTCCTGTCCGGCGGCCTGAGCTGCCACTGTCGGTCCGCAGCCGGCGAGCCGGTGCGGTGCAAGTCCCATTATGTCTGTCCGGAGCCGGTTTGGTTCGTCCGGCTCTGCCATTCTCGTTGACGCCAATAGGGGCAACAAGGGTCCTTGGACCCAACAGGGCATGACTTTAGGCCCTACCTGCCCCAGCTTCCGGCACACATCCTTGAAGTACACCCGACGGCCCGCCGTTGGGCTCCGCCCGCGGGAGCCGCCTGCGAAAGGGGAAGAAATGAACGAGGCCTGGGACGTCCGTACGATCGTTGTCGGAGTGGACGGCTCCGAGGCTTCGGTGGAAGCCCTGAAGCACGCCCAGGGCCTCGCAGTGGGCGTCGGAGCGCACCTGGTGGTGCTGGCGTGCTGGGATTACCCGCCGGTGTATGACGGCTACGTGGCAATGGGGATCAACGACTTCGACGTCCGCGCCGGGGAGATCCTCAAGGAGTCGCTAGCCAAGGCTTTTGGACCGGAAACGCCCGCGAACATTGAGACCCGGCTGGTGCAGGGCCGCCCACGGCACAGCCTCATTGACGCCAGCCGGACCGCTGACATGCTGGTGGTCGGAAGGCGGGGCCACGGCGGGTTCGGAGGGCTGCTGCTGGGCTCGGTGAGTTCTGCCTGCGTTGCCCACGCGCATTGCCCCGTGCTGGTGGTCCACACGCCCGAGAAGCACTGACCCTGGCGGGCAGATCTTTCAAGGAAGCAGATCGTTCAAAGGGGGAGCATGCCTACTCGAAGGAGGCACGCCGGGCGTCGGACAGCCGCGTGTTCCACAGGTCAGGCTTCTTCACCTTGAACCGCCGGCCGGTCATCGCCTTAGGCCTGAGCCGGACGTAGTTATCCTTATCCCCGGGCTGCCACGGTTCCAGGAAGAGGGCGTCGACCTGGTCTTTCTCTTCCTGGCTTTCGATCACTTCGGATTCGCCACGTGCAACCACGCTCCAGGCCGCTTCGTCGCCGGCGTCATAGCCGTCGATTTCGAAAGCCAGCGGTTTGGACGTCATGGCCGCCCACAGCTTGGTCCCGCCCGCTGTCCGGAAGACTATGGAGCGGCGCTGAAGCAAAAAATTCACGGGGAAAATTTCCGGATGGCCATCAACAACGAGCGCGACCCTCCCGACAGTTTCGGTGTCAAGCATGGCCCAGCACTGGTCAATGGAGAGTTGGCCCTCGGGCGGCGTGATCGTGTTCATGTAGACCCACGTTACGGATCCTCCGGGCGGCCCATCAGGGCCATAAGGCCTTGGACGCCGTTCCTGCAGCCGCCCTGCTGTTAGCAGGGCGGCGTGCCTGCTACCAAGGGCTCGGCTTGTAGTCCTTGAGGAAGACGCCGTACTGGTCTTCGCCGCTTTCACCCATGACGATGGGATCGTAGACCCTGGCGGCACCGTCCACCAGGTCCAGCGGCGCATGGAAGCCTTCCTCCATGAGCCGGACCTTGGTGTAATGGGGGCGCTCATCTGTGATCCACCCGGTGTCCACGGCCGTCATCAGGATTCCGTCGGAATCGAGCATTTCCTGCGCACTGGTGCGGGTCATCATGTTCAGTGCTGCCTTGGCCATGTTCGTGTGCGGGTGGCCCGGGCCCTTGTACGCGCGCGAGAACTGCCCTTCCATGGCGGAAACGTTCACGATGTACTTCCGGTGCGCGGTGGAGCGCTTCATGGCCCCGCGCAGCCGGCTCACCAGGAGGAATGGCGCGGTGACGTTGCAGAGCTGCACCTCGAGCATTTCCAGGGGGTCCACTTCGTCCACCACCTGTGTCCAGCTGTTGATCGTGGCCAGGTCGGGGACCAGGCCTCCGGCGTCGATGGCCGTGCCCGCTGCAATCCGTTCCAGCGATGCGGACCCCGTGGAGAGGGCGAGGGATGTGATGGCATCTCCGGCCAGGACGGGATGCTCCATGACGCTGCTCGCGAGGGCCAGGGGGTGTTTGTCGTGGGCGTGTCCGAACGTCACCAGTTCGGGACCCCCGTTGGCCGCTTCGAGTGCTGCCGGCAAGGGCTCGTCTTCGGCGTCAACCAGAGGCTTGTACGCATTCCCGGACCGGCGGACGGTCTGGGCCGCGTTGTTGATGATAATGTCCAGCGGGCCGGCCGCGTCGAGCGAATCGGTCAGTGCCATGACCTGGGAAGGGTCGCGGAGGTCGATGCCCACAATCCTCAGCCGGTGGAGCCAGTCCCCGCTGTCCTCCATAGCCGCGAAGCGACGCGCTGCGTCCTTCGGGAAGCGTGTGGTGATGGTGGTGTGGGCGCCGTCCCGGAGCAGCCGGAGCGCGATGTACATGCCGATCTTCGCGCGTCCGCCAGTAAGAAGGGCACGCCGGCCGGTGAGATCGGTGCGAGCATCGCGTTTGGTGTGGCTGAACGCGGCGCACTCAGGGCACAGCTGGTGGTAGAAGGCATCCACCTGCGTGTAGTGCTTCTTGCAGATGTAGCAGGGGCGGGACCTGATGAGGTGCCCTGCCACCTTTCCCGTCGCCGAAGGTTCCAGCTTGTTTCCGCGGGTCTCGTCATCGATCCTGTCCGGGGCCGCGGTGGCCGTCTGGGCGATGACGGCGCGGTCGGACTCAGCGATCAGGTCTCGTTTGGTGACCCGGCGGTGGCGCTTGACAGCCTTGAACATCTTGCCGGTGGCGCGGCGAACCGAGACGTAGTCCGGGTGCTCCTCGTCGTAGGCATGGATGGTATTTAAGACCTTGAGGCAGGCCTGGATGTCCTCAGGCGTCAAATCGGGGGAGTTCATTGTTCCGATTTTACAGCCTGGGAAGCTTCCGGCCTGCCTCAAGGGTTCAGGGATTGCGCTGATGGTCTCCTAGTCGGCGGCGGCAACGCGCACGGCGGCGGCGTGGGCCTCCCCGACCTTCTCCACCGATTCCCTCGCAGAAGCGGAATTTTGTGTGGCCGCCTGCACCGCGTTGGGAACGAGGTGCAGGTTGGCTGCTGAAAGTGCCCGTTCGGCTTCGTCCGGCTCAGGGACCAGTTGGCCCTTGGACAGAACAGTGATGCCGGAGTCCGTCACCTTGTAGCCACGGGCGCGGTCACGTTCGGGATCCAGCCCGATTGCTGCGCCTGCGGGCACCTTGACGTTCTTGTCGATGATGGCGCGATTGACCACTGCGCCCGCGCCGATCTGCACCTTGTCCATCAGCACCGAATCCACCACGCGGCTGGCTGTGCCCACATAGACGTCGTTGGACAGGACCGAACCTTCCACAATGCCGCCGGAGATGACCACGCCGCTGGCCACGATGGAGTCCAAGGCGGTTCCCACAGTGTTGTTCGCGCCGCGCACGAACTTGGCGGGCGGGGAAATGCTCTGGCGGGTGTAGATGGGCCATTCCGAGTTGTACAGGTTGAAAACAGGCAGCGGCGAGATCAGGTCCATGTGGGCGTCGTAGAACGAGTCGATGGTGCCGACATCGCGCCAGTATGTGCGGTCGCGTTCCGTGGATCCGGGGATGTCGTTGAGGGTGAAGTCGTAGACGCCGGCTTCGCCCTGGTTCACGAAGTAGGGAATGATGTCCCCGCCCATGTCGTGCTTGGTGTCCAGGCGCTCGGCATCGACGTGCAGGGCTTCCACCAGGGCATCGGCGTCGAAAACGTAGTTGCCCATGGATGCCAGGAACTGGGTGGGATCCGCGGCCAGGCCGGGGGTCTGGGCAGGCTTCTCCACGAACGCCGCGATTTTCTGCGGGTCGTCCTGGTCAACCTCGATGACGCCGAACTGGTTCGCCATGTTCAGCGGCTGCCGGACGGCGGCTACAGTTGCCTTCGCTCCGCTGGCTACGTGCTGCGCCACCATCTGGGCGAAGTCCATGCGGTAAACGTGGTCCGCGCCGACCACCACAACAATGTCCGGGTTGGCGTCATGGATCAGGTTCAGGGACTGGTAGATGGCGTTGGCGCTGCCAAGGAACCAGCTTTTGCCGACACGCTGCTGCGCCGGAACGGAGGCAACATAATTTCCGAGTTGCGTGGACATGCGCCAGGTCTCGGAAATGTGGCGGTCCAGGCTATGCGATTTATATTGCGTTAGCACCACTATCTGGAGATAACGCGAATTGACGAGGTTTGATAGCGCAAAGTCGATTAGCCGGTAACTCCCGGCAAACGGCACGCCGGGTTTAGCCCTGTCAGCCGTCAATGGCATAAGACGGTTTCCCTCGCCTCCGGCGAGGACAATAGCCAGGACTTTCTTATTCAACGGCATTATGGTCGCTCCTGTACGCCTTCGTAACTCCCCAAAAAGTCCGGCATGCCCGGACCCCTTCACACTAGAACAGATACGCCGGAACGACTACCTTGGGTAACGTGCGAATAGACATTGTGACTAAAGAGTTCCCGCCCGAGATCTACGGTGGCGCCGGCGTCCATGTGGCTGAGTTGAGCCGGGTGCTGGCCAAGCATGTGGATTTGCAGGTGCGCGCCTTCGGTGCGCCCCGGGATCCCGACTACCACGGGGCCAAGGTGACGTCCTACTCGGTTCCGGAGGACCTGGGTGCGGCCAATGCCGCGGTCCAGACCCTTGGTGTGGACCTGCGGATCGTCCCGGACATCGCGGGAGCCGACCTTGTGCATTCGCACACCTGGTATGCCAACATGGCCGGCCACCTGGCATCGCTGCTCCACGGCATCCCGCATGTGCTGAGCGCCCACAGCCTCGAACCGCTGCGTCCGTGGAAGGCTGAACAGCTGGGAGGCGGCTACGCGCTGTCCTCCTGGGTGGAGAAGACCGCCTACGAGGCCGCGGCCGCAATCATCGCCGTCTCTGAGGGGATGCGGCAGGACATCCTGCGCAGCTACCCTGATGTCGATCCGGCCAAGGTCCGCGTGGTGCACAACGGCATCGACGTTGACCTTTGGACTCGTGACGAGGGCGATGACGCCATCAGGGCCCTGGGCATCGACCCGGAACTTCCCAGCGTGGTGTTCGTCGGCCGGAACACCCGCCAGAAGGGTGTACCGTACCTGCTCCGCGCAGCGGCAAAGCTGCCGGCGGATGTCCAGCTGGTCCTGTGCCTCGGCGCGGCGGATACACCCGAGCTTGCCGCGGAAACCGCACGGCTGATCGAGGAACTCCAGAGCCAGCGCAGCGGCGTTATCCTCATCGAGCGGATGCTGCCCCGCGACGAACTCATCCAGGTCCTCAGCCACGCCACCGCCTTCGCCTGCCCGTCCATCTACGAGCCGCTCGGCATCGTGAACCTCGAGGCCATGGCCTGCGGCGCTGCCGTTGTGGCCAGTGCCACCGGCGGCATCCCCGAAGTCGTGCAGCATGGCGAAACCGGACTGCTCGTGGACATCGAGCAGGTCACCGACGGCACGGGTACTCCGCTTGATCCGGAGAAGTTCGTCAGCGAATTTGCGGCCGCCCTGACCGAAGTGGTGTCCGATCCGGAGCGGGCGCGCGCGATGGGGCAGGCGGGCCGGCGACGCGCCGAGGAGCACTTCTCCTGGGAGTCCATTACGGAAACCACACTTGAGGTGTACCGCTCCGTTCTTGCCTGAACCGGAGCAGACGCCGCGTAGAACCGCCGAACACAACCGGCAACGGTTAACGGACCACGACGGCGCCGCCCCCACCTGATCGGGGCGCCGCCGTCGTGGTTTCCGCAGTTTCCCTCGGAAATTCGCCGAGACTTAGCGCCGCGGAGTCTTGGAGTCCACGCCCTTCCGCGCCAGCAGGACCTTCTCGTCGACCGGCGCCTGTCCGTCGGCGCGCTGGGCCCGGAAGTAAGTACGCGCCTCGTCCTGGCGGGCCCGCTCGGCCCCCGTGGCGATGGCCGCGCGAAGGTGCTCCGGCCCGTAGCCGAAGGCATCCACGAGGTCCAGGGCATGCGGGCGGATCTTGGTCAGCAGCCGGTTGATGTAGTCACCCACCGTGCGGCCGCGCTGCATCGAAAGCCGCCCGTTCATGAGGTACCAGGACAGATTCTTCTCGATGAGCGAGAGGCCGAACAGATCCCGGAGCCACGTCAGTACACGCTTGGTGCCCGGGTCTGCCACATTCGCCAGCGCCTCCGTGAAAGCCTCCCACTGCAGGAGTTCCGCGTGGGCCTGGGCTGCCTCGATCAGTTCGTGCTGGTGCTCGTTGAAGACGGCTGCCGCCTGGCGCTGGGGCAGCTTGTTGGTGCCCTTCAGCGCGGCTCCGACCTCAGCGACCATGGTCTGCACCCGGTCGGTCAGCAGCAGCCGCTGGGTGTCTTCGTCCCGGAGCGCGATTGCCGCCTTCTGCACCGAACCCGTGTCCGCGACGAACTGGGCAACCTGGCGCAGGCCCGTCCGGTGCACCGCGGCGCCGGCGGCCTGGCTCACCACGTAGCGTGCCAGCACGCCGACGCCGACGGTGCGGAATTCCTTGGCGTAGTCGGCCAGGAGGCGCTTGGCCACCAGCTGGAGCAGCACGGTGTTGTCGCCTTCAAAGGTGACGTACACATCCAGGTCGGCACGCAGGGATGCGAAGCGGTTCTCAATCAGGAACCCTGCCCCGCCGCAGGCCTCCCGGCATTCCTGGAGGGTATCAAGGGCGTGCCACGTGCTGAGCGGCTTGAGCGCCGCGGCGAGTGTTTCCAGGTCTTGGCGGTCCTCGTCGGTATCGTGCTCGCCGGAGAAGACGTCGTCGAACTTCTGCAAAAGCTGCTCGTGGGCAAAGCCGGCGGCATAGGTTGTTGCTAGGCGGGTGAACAGCCGTCGCTGGTGGCGCTGGTAGTCAAGCAGTACTTCTTCGTCAGTGTGGGACGAAGCGTTGAACTGGCGACGCTCGGCGGCGTACTGGACGGCGGTCTTGAGCGCGAGTTTGCTGGCCGCCACTGCGGCGCCATCCAGGGAGACGCGGCCCTGGACCAGGGTGCCCAGCATGGTGAAGAAGCGACGGCCCGGGCTGGCGATGGGGGAGGTGTAGGCGCCGTCCGCGTCTACGTCCCCGTAGCGGTTGAGCAGGTTGGTGCGCGGAACACGGACGTTGCTGAAATGCAGCCGGCCATTGTCGATGCCGTTCAGTCCGCCCTTGACGCCGTCATCCTCACCGCCGATGCCCGGCAGGAATTCCCTGGTCTCCGGATCGCGCAGGTCCACGTAGAACGCGTGCACGCCGTGATTGACGCCCCTCGTTACCAGCTGGGCGAAGACCACGGCGCCCAGTCCGTCTATTGCGGCGTTGCCGATGTAGTCCTTCCACGCAGCGCGGAAAGGCGTGTGGATCACGAACTCCTGCGTGGCGGGGTCGAAGGTGGCCGTGGTGGCAATGCTGGCCACGTCGGAGCCGTGCCCGGTTTCCGTCATCGCGAAGCAGCCGGGAATGTCCAGGTTCATGATGCCGGGCAACCACTTGGCGTGGTGTTCCTCAGTGCCCAGGTGCATCACGGCGGAGCCGAAAAGCCCCCACTGGACACCCGCCTTGATCTGGAGCGACGGATCGGCCGTGACGAGTTCCTCGAATCCGGCGATGTTTCCGCCGTGATCGTCGGAACCGCCCAGTGAAGCGGGAAAGGCCCGGTGAACTGCTTTGTTGTCCACCAGGTATTTCAGCTGCCCGAATGTGCGCTGGCGGTGCTCGGTGTGGGTGAGGCCTTCGGTCTTGTGCAGTGCGGGACGGCCCGAAAGCTCGCGCGAGTGCCGGCGGATGTGGGCCCACTTGCCCAGGAGCTGCTCACCCAGCGCGGCGACGTCGACGGCGGGTGACCCGTCGGCAGGTTGCTTGGTACGGCCGGCGGGGCGGTTTGCCTGGCTGGCGGGGCGGTCAACTACGTCAGTCATGTCGATTCCTTCGTTGGTTCTGACAATTCATTAAGGGTTTGGGGTCCGGGGATCCACCGTGTCCAGTTCCGGGGCTATCCCGACGCAGAGCCACGCGGTGATTTGGCGGGCCATGGTTTCCTGCGACGGCTTGGCGGGAGACGCCGGGGTGCCGAGCCACTGTTCTCCGGCGTTCCGTACGAGCCCGATCGCTGCGGTGGGCCAGTAGCCGATCACGGATTCCTTGCCGGTGCCCAGGTGCGCGCGCATGGGCCGTGCAATCATGTCGCGCACTTCTTCGAAGAAGTGGCCAAGGGCTCCGGCTGCTGCCATGCCCGCGTTCGCCGCCCCTGGTTCGCCTGCAGAGTAGGTGGTGACGAACGCATAGACATTCGGGCTGGTTTCCGCCATTTGGAGATAGGCCGACACCATGGCGAAGAGCCCCTCTCTTGGTGTCTGTGCGCTCTGCGCAGCTTCCTGGATGCGGCGCTGCATCTGGCTGAGCACCACTTCGCCAACTGCCTGCTGCAGTCCGGCCTTGTCCCCGAAATAACGGTAGAACACGGACTTGGACGTTCCTGCTGCGGCGGCGATGTCCTCCATGGAAGCATCGCTGCCGAGCGCATGGACAGCCTTCCGGGCGGACTTGATAAGTTCGCGCCGGCGTTCCTCGCGGTGGGACTGCCAGCGTGCGGCGCGCCCGTCGACGGCGGCGCCGGAGGGAGCGGGCAGTGCGTCGCCGCCCGATGCATCACCACTGGAAACGATGCTGCTCGACGGCGCGGGAAGTTCAGCATGAAGGATGTTCACGATACCCAGCGTATCAGGTACGCTGGGTATCGGTAACCAGCGTTGATCAAGAGGAGACAGCACATGTCCTTTACCGGACCGTCCGCACCCGGACCAGACGAATCATCCAACACCACCCGTGCGTCGTCGCCCGCTGCGGCCCAGGTGCGCAAGGCCGTGGTGGTGGGCGGAAACCGGATTCCGTTCGCGCGGACTGGCGGGGCCTACACCAAATCCTCCAATCAGGACATGCTGACGGCCGCCCTGGACGGCCTGATAGCCCGCTTCGGCCTGCAGGACGAACGCATCGGCGAAGTTGCCGCGGGAGCGGTCCTGAAGCACTCCCGCGACTTCAACCTCACCCGCGAGGCCGTGCTGGGCTCTGCCCTTTCCGCGGAAACCCCCGCTTACGATCTCCAGCAGGCCTGTGCCACCGGCCTGGAAACGGTCCTCGGCCTGGCCAACAAGATCAAGCTGCGCCAGATCGATTCGGCCATTGCCGGCGGCGTGGATTCCGCTTCCGATGCGCCGATCGCCGTAAGCGAGGGCCTGCGAGAGGTGTTGCTGGACCTCAACCGCGCCAAGTCCCTGCCCCAGCGGATCCAGGTGCTGAGCCGCCTCCGGCCCAAGGACCTGGCGCCCGATGCGCCCAACACAGGGGAGCCCCGGACGGGCCTTTCCATGGGCGAGCACCAGGCTCTCACCACCGCACAGTGGAAGATCGCGCGCGAAGCCCAGGATGAGTTGGCCTACAACAGCCACCGCAACCTGGCGGCCGCCTATGACGCCGGGTTCTTCGACGATCTGCTCACGCCATACCGCGGTCTGACCAGGGATTCGAACCTCCGCCCCGACACCACCCTGGAAAAACTGGCGACGCTCAAGCCCGTCTTTGGTAAGAACCTCGGCGCCGAGGCAACCATGACCGCCGGCAACTCCACGCCGCTGACCGACGGTGCGTCCACGGTACTGCTCGCCTCGGAGGAGTGGGCCGACGCGCACGAGCTGCCCAAACTTGCCGCTGTCGTCGACGGTGAGGCGGCCGCGGTGGACTTCGTCCATGGCAAGGACGGCCTGCTGATGGCGCCTGCATTCGCGGTTCCCCGGCTGCTGGCACGGAACGGCCTGACGCTGGACGACATTGATCTTTTCGAGATCCACGAGGCTTTCGCCGGGACAGTCCTCAGCACCCTGGCCGCATGGGAGGACGAAGAATTCGGGCGCACACGGCTGGGCCTGGACGGAGCCTTGGGCAAAATCGACCGCTCAAAGCTGAACGTCAACGGCTCCTCATTGGCAGCGGGTCACCCCTTTGCCGCCACGGGCGGCCGGATTGTGGCCTCCCTGGCCAAGATGCTTCACGAAAAGGGCCAGATGGACGGCCGTCCGGCCCGGGGCCTGATTTCCATCTGCGCTGCCGGCGGCCAAGGGGTCGTCGCCATTCTTGAAGCACTCTAGGAGGCCGGCGTGACGGACAAGTACACACAATTCGTAAGCCGCGGAATCGGCAAGGACGTTGCCAGGAAGCTTGGCCTGCCGCAGCCGGTAGCGCTCAGGCGGTACCAGCCGGGACAGTCCCTCGTGCCCGGCCCGGTCCTGGTCCAGGGATCCAGCGCGGGCGCGGACGAACTGGCCGCTGCCCTCCTGTCCTGGGACCTCGACGTCCGCCGGCATGCCGTTCCACGGGAGAAACTGGGCGCTATCATCCTGGTTTTGGACGAACTGGACCGTCCGGAGGACCTTGAAAAGCCGGTCCTCTCGGCTGCGGCGTCCGTCCGGGACCTGGCGCCCAACGCCCGTGTCGTCACGGTGTCCCGAAAGTCGGCGAGCGCGGCCACGCCTGCCGCGGCGGCGGCCCGTCAGGGTGTGGACGGGCTGCTGCGATCCCTCGCCAAGGAGTTGCGCGCCGGCGCCACGGCAAACGGCATCGTCCTGGCGGACGGGGTAACCACCGTGAGTCCCAGCGTCCTGGGCGCCCTGAGGTTCTTCCTGTCCGGCCGGTCGGCCTTCGTCGATGGGCAGCTCCTCACCGTCGCATCCCGGGAAGGGCAGCTTCCCGCCGATCCCGAAAAGCCGCTGGCAGGCAAAGTGGCTGTCGTGACCGGCGCCGCGCGCGGAATCGGCGCGGCGATTGCTCGCACACTCCACCGGGACGGTGCCACCCTGGTGGTTGTCGATATTCCGGCCGCCGGAGACCACCTGGCAGCGGTGGCAAACGAGGTCCGGGGAACTGCGCTGCAGCTGGACATCAGCCGGGAGGATGCCGGACAGCGGATCATCGATCATGCGGTGGGCAGACACGGCGGGCTGGACATTGTCATCCACAACGCAGGCATTACGCGGGACAAGCTCCTGGCCAACATGGACCAGGGACGCTGGAGTTCCGTGATTGCCGTCAACATTGCTGCGCAGCTTCGCATAAATGAGGCGCTGCTGGCGTCCGAGCACTTCCGGAACGCGCCGCGGATTGTGTCGGTTGCGTCCACGAGCGGTATTGCCGGTAACCGGGGGCAGACAAACTACGCGGCGTCCAAGGGTGGCGTGATGGGCATGGTGCGCGCCACGGCCCCCCTCCTGGCGGAACACCATGGTTCCATCAACGCAGTGGCCCCGGGCTTCATCGAGACTGAAATGACTGCAAGGATTCCGTTTGCGACCCGCGAAATCGCACGGCGCCTGAACTCCCTGCAGCAGGGAGGACAACCCGGTGATGTCGCCGAGGCCATTTCATTCCTGGCCAGCGATGCCGCCGGCGGCATAACAGGCGAGGTGCTGCGGGTCTGCGGACAGAACCTGGTGGGCGCATGACCGGTGCCCAGCCCGTGATTCTCGGTGACATGCCGTCCCTGTCCAAGCTGTTCGTCAATGCGGCCGCCACCGCGGCAAGGCGCCGCGTCCTTGGCAGCGACGCCGGGATCGCATTGCCTGCCTGCGGGCATGAGGTCAGGGGAGTGCTGGCTCAGGTGGGCAACCTAACGGCATACCAGCATCTGGTGGGCGAGACGGCAAGCGACATCCTGCCTGCCGGCTTCATTCATGCCCTCGCCTTTCCCGTATCGATGAGCGTGATGACCCGGGACGATTTCCCGCTGCCGTTGCTGGGAATGGTGCACCTCAGCAACAAGGTGGAGCAACACGGAGCGGTCCTGTTCACCGAGGCATTGGACATCACGTCCTGGGCCGAGAACCTGCGCGGGCACCGCGCCGGCACACAGGTGGACATCGTTGCGGAGGTGCGCCGCGCAGGGGAAGCCTCGGTCTGCTGGAAGGGAATCTCCACTCACCTGGCAAAAGGCGTTTTCCTCCCGGGGATCGACAAACCCTCTGCGCCCGCCAACTCCACGACGTTTGCGGCTCCTGACCCCACAGCGCTCTGGCAGCTGGGCGTCGATACCGGCAGGGCCTATGCTGCCGTCTCCGGCGACTTCAATCCCATCCACCTGAGTGTGCTTACCGCCAAGGCCCTGGGGATGCGGCGCTCCATCGCGCACGGCATGTACCTTGCCTCGCGGGCACTTGCTGACGTCGGCGCCGTGAAAGGGGATTCCTTCCGCTGGGATGTCACCTTTGAGGCTCCCGTGTTCCTGCCGGCACGTGTGGCACTCGACATCAGTTCGGTCCCTGCTCCGTCCGGCGCCTGGCAGCGTTCCGAGTACGTGGCATGGAATCCGCGGTCCGGCAGGCGGCACTTCAGCGGGTCCGTGGTGGCGCTGTAACGCGCAGTCCCGCAAAAGTGCTGAAATCACGACGCCGGAGGTCACCTCGAATGGTGACCTCCGGCGTCGTACTTATTGCCGGAACCGGACCCCGGCAGTCACTCCGGATGCTGCGCAGCCTAAGCTCAGGACTGCCCGGCCGCGACCGCACGGAGAATGCGGTGCAGATTCAGCACGATGGATTCGGCCGCGCTCGGGGCATTCGGGTTGACGTCATCGGATGCCATCCGCTCGGCCAGCGCGTCCACGGCGGATTTGGCCGACGCGATCAGTTCATTCTGCCTGCCAGGCTGCTCGTCCTCCATGGACCGCAGGACTTCACTGACGGCCGTCAGTGCCTCCGCCAGCGGTTCGCTGTACGGAAGCGGAATCACAAACGGCGCGTCCTCGTCCCAAATAACATCTGCCAGGACCTCCGTCATGTCCTGGATATGGAAGGTCACGCTCTCCAGCCCGCGCAGGTCGTTGTAGTCCCGGTCCAGGTTATGGTCGTGAAGTCGGCGGCGGGGATTGGCCTGCCGGCTGGCATCCGCCTTTTGGACGGCAGCCCTGACTTGCCGTGCTGATTGGGCGAGAGCCTCCGATCGCTCCGCCCACTCCTCGTGTTCGGGCGGCCACTCCTCCCGCATGGCCTCGCCCATGTCGGAGAGCTGCTTGGCGAGCGCCCACCGGAGTTCGGCGAGGCTGAGCGCTGCCGCCTTGAAGTGGAGAGGCGGGAAGACCAGGATGTTGACCGCGATGCCCACGACGACACCCACCCCCATCTGCAGGAGGTAGCCGAAGGAGAAATCGTCCGGGTTGTTTCCCCCCACCAGGAGCACCAGGAGGGCTGCAGTGGGGATCCAGTCGCGGCCCGCTCCGAGGCGCGGGAGCCCGGCAAGCAGGACTCCCAGCCCCATTACGACGGCGACCGTCACCGGGGTGGGGTCACTGAAGCTCACCAACAGGAAAGCGAGGCCGATGCCCAGCCCCAGACCGATGAGGGTCTGGACGCCTTGCCGCATGGACCCCGCGACGTTCTCGTACATTGCCACCAGGGCGCCGAGCGGGGCGTAGTAGGGGTACTGCGCCGCGGCCCCGGGCATCAGCGGCGCAACCAGGAAGGCCAGCCCCGCTGCAAGTGCCGCTTTGGCGGCCAGTTGCAGCCTCGGACCCGAGACGGCAGCGGCAAGGCTGTCCACGATGATGCGCCAGGCTCTGGCCGGGAGCGTCGGGGATTCCTCAGTATGCTGTTTTGATTTGTTCATCTGGCCTCACCATAAGCCTGTCCGGATGGTGCTACAAATGGACAAACCTACTCAGGAGTAAGTGCCGGCCGCCGGCACCTGCCGGCCCGAGCCCGCGGCCTGCCGCACAGCGTGAGCCAAACGGTGCGCCCGGCCGGGCGTGCGGCCCTCCTCCTGCCTTCCGGGAATGTAGCCGAAAGCGAGGTGGTAGGCGGGGTCCGCGAAGCCGAGCGCGGCGTTGGCGCCTTCGTGGCCGAACGCCCGGTGGCTGCCGAAGTTCCGGCTTGGATGCGGCTTCATGAACACAATGGCAAAAGCATTATCGAGGCCCGACGAGCGGTCCAGCCCCCACACCTGTTCTTCGGCCATGGTCCGGACCGTGTCCGCAGCAAGGAACGCATTGCCGCCGTCAAGGCCGGTGGTGGCAGCGGCATACAGCCGCGCCAGGCCCTCGGCGGAGCCCACACCGCCGGCACTGCTCATGCCGTGTGCGCGGATGACCCTGTGGTTGGGGAGTTCCATGACCGTGCTGATCGCAGCGTTGCCGTTCAGGCCTTCGAGTCCCAACGGATCCACCCACGGCTGGCAGGGGTCCGCGTCGTAAAGTACGTTGCGGTAGCGCGGCTCCTGGTCCTCCGGCAGTCCCAGGAAGAAGTCGACGCCGAACGGCACCCGGATACGGGCATCGTACAGCTCCTGGAGGGTGCTCCCGGCGACGCGGCGGCAGAGCTCCTCCATGATGATGCCGATGGTCAGCGCGTGGTATCCGAACGTGGCACCGGGACGCCACAGGGGAGCGGCCGCCGCGAGCCTGCGGGCGGCGTCCGCCGTCGTGAATTCATCGAGCGCGAATCCGCCTTCCACGCCAAGCAGCCCGGCCCGGTGGGAGAGCGCCTGCCGGACGGTGATTGCCCCTTTTCCCCGGGCGGCGAACTCCGGCCAGTAATGCGCCACGGTGCGGTCAAGGTCAAGGATTCCGTCCTGGACCAGGAGGCCGATGACGAAGGCGGCCACGCCCTTGGAGCAGGAATAGGCGCCGGTGATTGAGCCCGAAGTCAGATGCGGGCCCCCGCTGAGGTCCAGCATCTTGCTGCCTGCCTGGTAGACGGCAAGCTGGGCGCTGTATCCCGGGTCATCCTCGAGGAACGAATCAAAGAGGGCCCGGACGCCCTGGTATTCGGGCGCGGCAAATCCTGTCGAGAATGGCATAGCTCAACATTAGCGGGCGCGCCGACGAGGGCGGCGATCAGCCTGCCCCGTGTCCCGCGGCAACTTCTTCACCCGTCCTGACGGGCCCGGGCGCGGTGCCGTCTCCGAACGGCCGGCCCCCCAGGGACTCGCGGGAGTGCGGGGTCAGCCAGCCGGACAGGTCCGGTCCCTGCGGCACGATTCCCGTGGGGTTGATGTCCTCGTGAACGATGTAGTAATGCTGTTTGACCTGCACGAAATCGATGGTGTCGCCGAAACCGGGCGTTTGGAACAGGTCCCGGGCGTAGCCCCAGAGTGCCGGCATCTCGCTAAGCTTGTGCCGGTTGCACTTGAAATGGCCATGGTAGACGGCATCGAAGCGGACGAGGGTCGTGAACAGTCGAACGTCCGCTTCGGTGATCGTGTCGCCCACGAGGTAGCGTTGCCCCGCAAGCCGCGCTTCGACCCAGTCGAGGGCGGTCCAGAGCCGGGCGTAGGCTGCGTCGTAGGCCTGCTGCGAACCGGCGAAGCCGCAGCGGTATACCCCGTTATTGATTTCGGTGAACACCCGTTTGTTGACTTCATCGATCTCCGCCCGCAGGTGCTTCGGGTAGAGGTCCGGTGCCCCGGGTCGGTGGAACGCTGTCCATTCCGTGGCGAAGTCCAGGGTGATCTGCGGAAAGTTGTTCGTGACCACCTGGCCGGTTGGCACGTCCACTATCGCCGGGACGGTGATACCGCGGGGATAGCCGGGGAATCTGCGGAAATAGGCGTCCTGGATCCGCTCGATGCCGAGGACAGGATCCACGCCGCCCGGATCCAGGTCGAAGGTCCACGACCGGGCATCGTGCGTGGGGCCCGGCTGTCCGAGTGAGATGGCGTCCTCGAGTCCCAGCAGCCGGCGGACGATAACCGTCCTGTTGGCCCAGGGGCAGGCCCGGGCCGCGACCAAGCGGTATCTGCCGGCCTCCACGGGCCAGCCGGGTTCACCGTTAGGTCCGGGGGTGCCGTTCCGGGTGATCCGGTCCTCGATGTAATTGGTGTCCCGGGTGAATTCTCCTCCGCCGGTGACATAGGACCCTCTGGTGCTGAAATCGGAGCCGGACCCGTGTTCGGCCGCGCCGCGGCAATCAGAAGTCATGCTTCCACCCTATTGCCCCGACACTCCCGGAAGCACAACCAGCACTTGCGCCATCGGCTGCCAGGCCACCCACCAGGAACCGGCAACCACCGCGGTGAACAGCAGGATCCAGATGGCGGAGGGCACGGACGTAGCACGATACAAAAGGTGAGCGTCGGACGTCGGAAGCCTGTCCCGGCGCCGCAGATGGACGTTGGAGAGCTTGGCGAGGTCGCGCACTGCCGCTACCAGCAGGGCAAGCCCCAAGGAAATCACCACGTGGGCGGTGAATTCAGGCGGGACGAACAGCACCAGCAGGGCGGAGCCAAGGACGGCTGCGGACGTGATCAGCAGACCCATGGCATTGCGGATGAACAGGAAGGATCCCAGCAGGATCAGGGTGCCGACAGACATCGCCGCCGGGCCCCAGCCGTTGAAACCGGACCACACCATGGCGGCTCCCACCACTCCGGGTACCGGATATCCCCAGAATGTCGACCAGATGGCGGGGAGGCGGCCCCTGCTGTAGGTGGTGGTGGTTCCGGAGTGATCCAGGCTCAACCTGATGCCGCCCAGGCGTTGCCCGGTCATTAGGGCCGCGAACGCATGGCCGAGTTCGTGGGTGACGGTGGCCAGCAGCCCAAAATACCGCCAGGATGCCCGGGGGAGGGAGAGTGCCGTGGCAATCAGGATGACCAGCATCAGCTCCAGGGCCGTTACCTGCGGGGACGGGGACTGGGAAAATCCCGAAAGGATCCGCTGCCACAGCGAACCGGCAACATCCGTCACGCTTTACCGCCCGATGTGCCGCCGGCGTGGTCGATGCAATAGGGCGTCCAGGGGCGGGCTTCGAGCCTGCCTTCGGCTATGGGTACACCGCAGACCTCACAGTAGCCGTAGCTGCCGTCTGCGATCCGTCCCAATGCCGCCTCCACCTGCGCCAGCGTGGCGCTGCTCTGCTTCATCAGCGCGGCGGCCTGGGAGAGCTCAAAGGCGATGGTGGAGCCCTCTGGATCATGTTCGTCATCGACGTTCGAGTTCTGGCGCGCCGCGTTGGCGGAGCTGATGTCCGCACGGAGCGCCGGCAGCAATAGCGTCTTCCGTGCACGCTCCTCTTCCAGAAGCATCCTGAACCTCTCGACGTCGACCATAGTGTCCAAGGCTAGCCCTGCGGCGGGGCCGAGTCGAAAGCGGCGGTGTGCGGCGGGCAGGCCGAGACTCCGCGGGCGAGGCCATGGCGAAATGCGAAGGCGCTGCCTTGCCGCGGCCCGGCGAGCCAATAGAGTAGGGCCATGGCGGATGTAACGGGACACGACCACATGGAAACTTACGACGATCTGCTCCGGAAACTGGCGGCTGCCCGCGGGGTGAGCACTTCCTTCCACGGCTGGGACGGTGTTGAGCATCCCGTCGCAGCCAGCACGCTACGCGGTGTGTTGACTGCCCTGGGGGATCGAACCGAGACGCCGGAGGACGTCCAGGGCGCCCTGCAGGAGGCGGAACTGGCCGCTTGGACGCGGCTGCTGCCGCCGTCGGTCGTTTCCAGGGAGGGCCGTGAAGTCAGCGTCGCCATTCACGTGCCGCACGGTACGGACGTCCGTGTGTGGGCGGAGACCGAGGACGGGAAGCGCGTCGACGCGGAGCAGCGCGAAGACTGGGAGTCACCGAGGGATGTCCACGGCGTCCTCACCGGGCGGGCGGCGTTTGCCATCCCGGCAGGTTTGCCCCTGGGCTGGCACACCCTGCATGCCGACACCGACGGGGAACGCGCAGAATGTGCGCTGATCATTACGCCCGAACGGCTGGAGACTACCCGGCGCCTGGCATCCGAACGCCATTGGGGCCTTACCGCCCAGCTGTATTCGGTGCGGTCGTCCCGGTCATGGGGCATCGGCGACTTTTCCGACCTCGTGGACCTGGCCGCGATTGCAGGCAAGGACGGCGCGGGTTTTGTCCTTGTGAATCCCTTGCATGCGGGGGAGCCCCGGCCACCCATCGAAGATTCGCCGTACCTGCCTACGACTCGACGTTTCTTCAATCCGCTCTATATCCGGGTTGAGGATGTGCCGGAGTACGGGTACCTTGATCCCGCCTCCCGAGCCGCGATTGGAAACAGCGCGGCCAGCCTGCACTCCGCCAACACGGCCGACGGCCTGCTGGACCGAAACTCGAGTTACGAAGCCAAACTTGCGGCACTCGAACTTATTTTCAGGGTCCGCCGCAGCCCCGGACGCGCCCTGATGTTTGAAAACTTCTGCGCGGCGGAGGGCAAGGGCCTGGATGACTTTGCGCTGTGGTGCGCATTGGCGGAGCGGCTTCCGTCAACGGCACCCGAATGGCATGGCGATGCGTCGTCACCGGATACGCCATACTGCGACGCCATGCGGGACTCTCTGGCGGACCGGCTGGAGTTCTACCGCTGGATGCAATGGATCTGCGACGATCAACTGGCCACAGCACAGCGGGCGGCCAAAGCGTGCGGGATGTCCATCGGGATCGTCCATGACCTGGCGGTGGGCGTCAAGACGGTCGGAGCCGACGCCTGGATGCTCCACGATGTGCTTGCCCGGGGCGTCACGGTCGGTGCCCCGCCGGACGTCTTCAACCAGCAGGGACAGAACTGGACCCAGCCGCCGTGGCATCCCGGCCGTCTGGCGGCTGCGGGGTACAGGCCGTACCGCGACATGCTCCGGACCATACTGCGTCATGCAGGCGGCGTCCGGGTTGACCACATCTTGGGTCTTTTCCGCCTGTGGTGGATTCCGGAAGGCGCCGGACCGGCCGAGGGCACCTACGTGTACTACGACCATGAAGCCCTCATCGGCATCCTCGCCCTGGAGGCCCAGCGGGCGGGTGCGATGGTGGTCGGGGAGGACCTAGGCGTCTTCGAACCATGGGTCCGGGACTACCTGACGGAGCGGGGAATCCTCGGTACGTCCATCCTGTGGTTCGAACACGGCGAAGGCGGACCGCTTTCGCCCGAGGAATACCGGCAGCAGTGCCTGACCAGCGTCAACACCCACGACCTGCCCCCGACGGCGGGATACCTCGCCGGTGAGCACGTCACGCTCCGCGAATCACTGGGACTGCTGCTGCGTCCCGTCGAGGAGGAGCGGGCGGAGGCCGCTGCCGAGCAGGAGGCGGTGCTGGCCCTGGTGCGTGAGCGGGGCCTGCTTCCCGATACGACAGGAAACGTTCAACGGACCGTTGAAGCGCTTTACGCCTTCACCGCCCTGACGCCGTCCGCCCTACTGGGCGTGGCCCTCGTGGATGCCGTGGGAGAAACACGCACGCAGAACCAGCCCGGAACGGACGCGGAGCACCCCAACTGGCGTATCCCCCTCGCGGGCCCAGATGGGCCTGTCCTCATTGATGACCTGCCGGCAAACGGCCGCTTCAATTCGTTGGTTGGCGTAGTCCGGGAGGCACTGAAGACGTCCGGCTAAATGCATCTGGCCAACTTCGCCATCCTTTGCGCCCGGTGCCTACCCTGGGTCAGCCTGGGCGGGGCCCAGGATTCTCCGGGCCTCGTTCTGGGACTCAAGTTCCCCTGGGCTGAAGGTGCGTCCGCGCAGGTAGCCGGCGCCTGCCAGGATCTGGCGCAGTTCGGAGAGCGACCGCGGGGTCGTCGCACCGATGTGGGCCATAGTGTGGCAGTTCGAACACAGCGGCACCAGATCCGTGACAGGGTCCAGCCGGTAACTGCTGTCGAGCAGCGAAACCGGTACGGTGTGGTGCACATCGATGAAGTCCCTGCCGGTCTCGCCGTAGGCGATTTCGAAGGAAAAGCCGCAGGCCGCACAGTTTGTTCCGTAGTGGGCGATGCACGCGCGCCGCGCCTCAGGGTTCCGTTCATAGCGGTTCATACCAACCGTGCTGACGGCCCACTCGGGATAGGTTCCGGGCGCGGGCACCGTGGATTCCGGGACCGGCGTCGGGCCTTCCAGTCGCCACAAGTCACGGATGCGGGCCGCGGCGGCGGGCTCCACGGTTTGGCCGCTGCGGATGAGGTTCCAGTGCACGTCCGGCACTGCGCTTCTGAGCATTTCCGGCGCCAGCTGGTCGCCGAGGGGCAGGAGTGAATCAAAGGCGACGATCAGCTGCGTGGAAGCCTTATCGGCAGCCGGCACTCCGGCGCAGGGTTGCACCGGGATCACCGCACCGTGTCCCAGCAGTCCCCGCCCGTGCTTCCCCTGCAACAGCAGCCAGGCATCCCCGCCGGCAGGCAGGGCAGCGGGGCGCGCAGTTTCCCAGCATCCGTAAAACTGCCCGGTTTCGCGGACCTGTTCGACGACGGACGTGTAGTTCCAGTCGTTCCAGCGGTCCGGGTTCCACACCAGGAAGATCGCAGTCATGCGCCCATTCTTTCAGTGCTTCAGTTCGCCGGACACTCCAAACCCTGCGATGAAGGATTTCAATCGCCGACGGTTTGGAGCCAGCTCAGTGCTTCGGCCTCGTCCGTGAAGTACTCGCTTGGACAGGCCGGCAATGGGAGGCCCAGCAGACCGTGGGCGATGACGCGGTCCACCGGAGTGCTGCCAAGAATGGCGAACGCGCTGACCGTCACCGCTGAGCTGTAGACGCTGATCGCCTCCCTGCTGACTGAGCCCACACCTGTGATGTCCAGCAACACGCCGCCGCGGGAGCCCCCGGTCAGGGCCAGCAACTCTTCCCGGGTCCGGAGCCCGTCCGCCTCGGTGATCCTGGCGCTGGGCCGCAAGGTGATCCGCGATATCCCCTGGCGCACCCGGACCACACACACGTTGGCCTCGCTGTTGTGTGTCAATGCTCCCCCAAAGGGGCAGTACTCGGCGCAGCCCGGACGGCTGCAATCTCCCCGGCGTTTCAGGGCCGGGAAACCTGCCCCGGCGCCAATCTAACGGGGCAGGCCACGGTTGTCCATCAACCACGCAGCGTACGGTCCGTCATTTGCGGGGGAGGACATGGTGCTCAAGGAGATGGTCTGCAATGGCCAGCGCGGAAGTCGCCGCCGGGGAGGGGGCGTTCCGCAGGAGCGTCACCGGTCCGACTTCCTCGATCGCGAAGTCGTCGAGCAGGCTGCCGTCACGGGAGCACGCCTGTGCTCTAACGCCCGCAGCGGTCTTCGCCGTCAGGTCGTCCATCTGCAGTTCAGGGATGAACCTGCGTGCCTGCTGAAAATACAGGGGCTTGACCAGCGACGCCGCGATCTCTTTCGCGCCCATCCGCCAGTGTTTCCTGGCCAGTGCCCGGGCGCCGGGCCACAGAATCGACGCGGCAGTGTCCTTGACGGACACCTGGCGCCAGCCGTACCCCTCGCGGGCCAGGGCGGGAACGGCGTTCGGTCCCACGTGGACGGTGTCGTACACGCCACGGGTGAAGTGCACCCCCAGGAACGGGAACCGGGGGTCCGGCACGGGATAAATCATGCCTTTGACCAAGTGTTGCTTTACGGCGGCCAGGCCCCAGTATTCACCGCGGAAGGGAAGGATTGCGGGAGCCGCGGCGGCTCCCACGAGCCGGGCGACGACGTCGGACTGCAGTCCGGCGCAGACGATCAGGCGGTCGAACAGAAATTCGGCGTGACTCGTAGTGACACGCACCTTGCCCCGGTCGGTGGTGATGGCAACAGCTTCGTGGCCGAACAGGATTTTGCCGCCGGCGGAGCGGATATCCTCGGCCATGGCTTCGGTGATCGCCGCAAAGTCGACGACGGCGGTATGCGGCGAGTGCAGCGCCGCCACCCCGGCGACATGCGGTTCGACGTCACGCATCGCATCGGCTCCGAGACGGCGCAGCCCCGGAACGCGGTTCGCGACGGAGCGGCTTTCAATGTTGGCCAGGGCAGGGAGTTCCCCTTCTGTGAGTGCAACGACGAGCTTGCCCAGTTCCCGGTAGGGAAGATTCCGCTCCCTGCAGTAATCTCGCGTCAGCACCCTGCCCCGTTGGCACAGGAGGGCCTTCAGCGAGCCCGGCGCATAGTAGAGGCCGGCATGCACTACCCCTGAGTTGTGGCCGGTCTGGTGCATCGCGACACGCTGTTCCTTTTCCAGGACCGTGACGTCCGCCAGGCCGCGCGTGCTGAGGGCGCGACCTATCGCGATTCCCACGATGCCGCCGCCGATGACGCCTATGCTCTCAGTCATTGCCGTGGCACCCCTGCCTGCCGCCGAGGCGCCGGCAATCAAATCCACGCGGTCCGCCGCAGCGGCGGTTCGGTTCCACCGGAACGTTGCACGAGCACCTGGTTGACGCCTGTCAGTCCGGCCTCGAAGCCCAGCGCACTGGCGGCCATGTAGAGCCTCCACACACGGGCACGTCCGGGGCTGCTGATGCTGACTGCCTCATCCCAATGGCGCTCGAGGTTGTGCACCCAGGCCCGGAGCGTCAGCGCGTAATGCTGCCGCAGCGCTTCGACGTCGAGCACTTCGAATTTGCCGGCCTCAAGGGCGCCGACCATCTCCGCCAGGCTCAGCATCTCTCCGTCCGGGAACACGTAGCGGGGGATGAACGAGTCAGGGTCCGCCTCGGTGGGTCCCGCGTTCCAGGAGATTGCGTGGTTGAGCAGCCGGCCGCCAGGGCGCAGCAGGTCGTGGAGCTGGGACACATAGCGGGAAATCTGTTCGCGGCCCACGTGCTCTGACATGCCAATGGAACTGATCGCATCGAACGGCCCGTCATCTACGTCGCGGTAGTCCTGGACCCGGATGTCGATGCGATCGGTCAGGCCGGCGTCGGCCACCCGCTTGCGGGCCAGCCCCGCCTGCTCGTTGGAGAGTGTGACGCCAACGACGTCGACGCCGTACCGCTGGGCGGCGTGCAGGGCGAAGCTGCCCCAGCCGCAGCCGACGTCCAGCACGCGCATGCCGGCCCGCAGTCCCAGTTTGCGGCAGACCAGGTCAATTTTGGCCTCCTGGGCGGACTCCAGACTGTCCGGCCCGCCATTCCCGCTGGCGGGGTGGTTCCAGACGGCGCAGGAGTAGACCATCGATGGACCAAGCACCATGGCGTAAAAGTCGTTGCCGACGTCGTAGTGATGCGATATTGCCGCGGCGTCCCGGCTCTTGGAGTGCCGGCTCCCGAACCGGTGGATCCTCGATTCCTCCGGCGGGGGAGCAGGATTCGGACCGATCGCGCCAACCCGGATCGCAGTCTTGAGCAGGGTCCATACTTCCCGCGCCGTAAGCCGCGGGAACGGCCCGGGCTGAGCAAACTTTCCGGCCGAGCTGAGGGCGGCGAAGCTGGCAAATACATCGCCGGGAGCATCGATGTCCCCGGCAACATAGGCACGGCTGATGCCCAGCTGCCCGGGCGACCATAGGATGCGGCGCAACGCCCGCCGTGAGCGGAACTCGAGAACCGGCGCATCTTCGGGACCTGCATGCGAGCCGTCCCAGGCGCGAAGCCGGAGCGGGATCCCCTGAGTGCCCAAAACAACGGCCAGCGCATCTGCCAGCCTCGGTGCCACACCCGCAGTATTCGTCATGTGCACTGCCTTTCGTTCCAACTGACCCTGCTGCCTGCCAGATCCTCTTGGCACTGCGACGGATGCGCCATGCCCGAGCACCTGTAGTTGTTCAATCTATGGTGCAACCCGCGCCGGTGTCTTGGGCCGAACGACACCCCCGGACCTGGGCCACCCAAAAACCTGTCGACCGGCACGGAAATTGGGAGGAGGATTAAGGAGCATTCACTATGAGGAGGTCAGTGATGTGCTATCCGTATGACAAGGATTACCGGAGGGACATTAAGAAAGAAGAGTCCCGGGAACCTGAGAAGCAGCCTGAACCACGAGTGGAGGCGAAGGACTTCAGGTTCTGGGCCTTCCCCCGCCGGGAACGGAAGTTCACGGGCTCGGAACCGGTTGTTGACCGCACACCCGAGAAGGTCTAAGGGAACTCCGAGTAACCAAACATGGAAAAGGCCCCGCACTGCGGGGCCTTTTCCATACGTATCCGGCTTGGTTTAAAGATCTTCCTTGGAGAGCGCCTTGGTCTCTGCCGGGGTGGGGCGGCCCAAACGTTCATCGAGGGCCACACGGAGCTTGGCGGCCGCAACCTGGACCCGGTGCTCCGAGGGCGTCAGCTGCCTGCCGCGGGAAGTGGAGGCGTGCCGCGGCGTCCGGGACTTTTTCTGTTCCGGTGTGCTGGTGCTCATGACTTTCCCTCCTCCGTACTGTCGGTGCTCGTGGTTCCATTGTCGCCGATTGCTTCTTCGGAGTCCACGGCTTCGACTTCCTCACCCCAGGTACCGTCGTCGCCGTTGGCCTCCGTCACCGACTGCCACGCAATGTCGAGCAGTTCCAGTTCTTCTCCGCGGGCAAGATCGCTGCGCGCCAGGACTGCCAGTGAGGCCAGGCCAAGGGCTTTGGCGTCCTCGTCGGCCTCCAGCGCCTTGTCAAGGGCCCACTGTGTGCGTTTCCACCATTCCGCACGGTCATCAGCACGGGTTTTTTGGGTCAGCGCCTGGGCGTCGGCCACTGCTTTTTGCCGCAGGGTCCGCCACCCGATAAAGGCAGCGAGGATAGCGCCGGCCAGAACCGCAAGCGGCCCGAGTGCAGCGACGATCTGCCACCATTCGGCAGGGGCCGACACGGCAAGTTCATAAGGGCCGGGGGACAACTTCACAGACCCAGCCTAGGCCTTGCCGGCCTGCAGAAGCCGCATTTTGGGGGCAACAGCAGCGAGTCTCCTGATCCGGTACACCACTGAGCGGTACCGTTATTTTGGGGGTGGACGGATATGGAAAAGGGCCTAACGGACCGGCTGTGGGACAGCGACGTGCAGGAGTTCATCAGTGCCTGCCGAAACGGGAAGCTGAGCGACATCACACTGGGCTATACAGTGCTGGGCGACGGGAAGCTGCTCTTGACGGCCTCTGCCCTCTATCTGTCCAAGAGAGGGCGTCGCGTACCCCTGGGTTACCGGTGGACGGAGTCAAAGTCCGGGACGGCAGCCGAAATTTACGTCGGTAAGGCCAAAGCTTCCGCCGGGCAGGAACTGGACGGACTCTTTGGGCTGGCACTGAAGGCGGGACTCTGGCGGGAGCGCAGGCATGTCGCCTATGCACTGCTGGCGGTGACTGAAATCCGGTCAAAGGCCGACGGCGTCCGCGGCCGCCTTGAGCTGGAGTACCTCAAGGCGCTTTACGGCGTCGAAGCGGTTTCGGTAGCGCCGGTGCCGTCCGGGCGGAATGACGCCGGCGATTCTCCCGAACGGCAGTCCCGGGTGGCCCAGGCGCAGGAGCTGACCCTGCAGACGCTCAATGACCTCGCATACCTGTACGGGGCCCGCTCCGGCAAGGACGACCTCTAGCTTCAGTTTGACGTGTGTGCGCACCGCTGCCGTCTCAGCGGCGGAAGGCGATTGTGACCGGCGTCATCGGTTCGCCTGCAAGGCGGTGCCCCGCGACGGCGATAGCCTGAGCCGGACCGCCGCATTAAAGAAGGACAAGACGATCCCACGCCGTAGTTCCAAATCACTGACCCTTGTGACCGCCGCTCTGCTGCTTGGATGCCTGGCCGGATGCGACGCCGCATCATCGGCCGGTACGGCGATCGCGGAGGCCGTCCGCAGTGCAGCGCCGTCCGGGGAAGGTCCGGCCGCCGAGCCGGCAGCGAACCCCGACGACATGGCCGCCGCGATCTCCCGGCTCGCCGCTATTCCGGTCAAGGGCCGCGCTCCGAAGACCGGCTACAGCCGAGAGCAGTTTGGCGCCGCCTGGGCGGACGTGGACCACAACGGCTGTGACACCCGCAACGACATTCTGGCCCGGGACCTCACAGGGGAGACCTTCAAGCCCGGCACTCATGACTGCGTGGTGGCTACCGGCACATTGGCTGACAAATACACCGGCACGATAATCCGGTTCGTCCGGGGCGTGGACACAAGTTCCGCGGTCCAGATTGACCACATTGTTCCGTTGTCACTGGCGTGGCAGACCGGCGCCCAACAGATCAGCGAAGACCAGCGAAAACAATTCGCCAACGATCCCCTGAACCTCATGGCCGCCGACGGCCCATCCAACATGGCCAAGTCGGACAAGGATGCCGCCACCTGGCTGCCGCCGAACAAGGCCTTCCGGTGCGAGTACGTGGCTCGGATTGCATCGGTGAAGGCGAAGTACAAACTGTGGGTCACCAGGCCGGAACACGACGCAATCGCAGGCATCCTGGCCTCCTGCGTTTAGGCTCGACAGCCGGCACAGGATCACGGCGGCGGCAGGGCTTTTGAGGGGACGTGGGAGACGACCGGGCGACTGGATCGGGGCCCGCCCGGCGCGTGGGGTTAGCGACGCGTGCCGCGAGGTCGTTGACGGTCTACGCCGGAAACGATAGCTTATCGTTTGTCGTTATTAACGAATGTCGATAATCATGGGGGAACAATGAAGCTGGCCAAAGACGCTGCCCGTTCACAGAGCGGCTCGAAGAAGATCGTGTCCAGGGCGGATGCGCTCTTCCTTATGATCGCCTCCGCCGTCGCTGCGGTCATGACGACCTACATGTCCATCAGGGGCATCATCGGCTATTTCACCGGACCCGTGACTCTGGAGCTTCCCGTGGCCTCAAAAAGCCAGACCGCCACCGGACTGGAACTGGAATCCACTGGGCACTACACATCACTGGAAGCAACCATCCCTGACCTTCCCTCCGGTCCCGCTGAGCTCCTGTCCTGGGTCGCGGGGCTGAACCAGATCGGAGTGCTGGCTATCCTGACGCTGGTGTTCCTGCTGGCCTACCGGCTCCGCAGCGCTGTCCTGTTCACCGCCGGCTCCGTGTGGATAGTGGGTGTCTGCGGCGCCATCCTCGCGCTGGTCGGGACCATCGGCCCATTCCTCGAGGGATGGGCGCTTGCCCGGGTGGCGGAAATGATCGCGGCCGGGGGGCGCACCCCTGAGACCATCCATATCCTCTCGGCTGAGTTCAGCCTCGGACCCCTGATGCTCGGTCTTGTACTGCTAATGGTTGCCGGGGTCTTCCAGTACGGCCGGCGCCTTCAGACGGACACGGAAGGACTGGTCTGATGCCGGCAGACGACTCCTCCGACATCCACTGCCGGCTCGACGAACTCCTCGAGGCGCGGGGCATGACCCTGACCGAACTCAGCAAACGTGTAGGAGTTAGCCTGGTGAACCTGTCGGTCCTGAAGAACGACCGAGCGAGGGCAATCAGGTTCTCCACCCTGACGGCGATCTGCGAGGCTCTCGACTGCCAGGTGGGGGACCTGCTGGTGACCGTCCCCAAAATTTACGCCTGAGGAAGGCCCACACAAGCCGCCGTAACGGTATACGAACCGGCGGACCGCTATCGTTCCCCCATGACCCACATGGGCCGAGTCCACGGTCAGGTGGCTGACGGGCAAGTCCGTCGTCATCGCCTCAGCGTCAGTCGCCGTCCAAGGACCGACTGTCCAGGATGTGTTTGGACACAGAAAAAAACCCCTGGAATCCGTGGATTCCAGGGGTTTTCCCTTGTGCGCGGAGGGGGACTTGAACCCCCACCCCCTTTCGAGGACTAGCACCTCAAGCTAGCGCGTCTGCCATTCCGCCACCCGCGCAGGTGGTAATTCGGGGATCCGTTCCGCCTTTCAGCGTTTTGGATTTCTCCGAAGCAGCGAGAAAGACTCTAGCACGACTTTTCCGGAAACAAATAATCGGGGGTTGCAGGGGGCTTGTGGGTAGGCTGAAACCAGCAATCAAGCCGCCCCCACGAGGAGTGAAACATGACTGAAGTACGCCCCGAGGATGAAGTCGTCAGGATCTGCCAGGAACTGATCCGGATCGATACTTCGAACTATGGCGACGGCTCAGGTCCGGGGGAGCGCGCGGCAGCGGAATACACGGCCGGACTCATCACCGAAGTCGGCCTCGAGGCCGAGATTTTCGAGTCGGCGCCCGGCCGTGCTAACGTCGTCACCCGAATTGCGGGGGAGGACCCCTCGGCAAGCGCCCTGGTGGTTCATGGGCACCTCGACGTTGTCCCGGCGCTCCGGGAGCAGTGGTCGGTGGACCCCTTCGGCGCAGAACTCAAGGACGGCCTGATCTGGGGTCGCGGGGCCGTGGACATGAAGGACATGGACGCCATGATCCTCTCGGTGATGCGGAACTTTGCCCGGACGGGACGCAAGCCCAAGCGGGACCTGATCTTCGCGTTCTTCGCCGACGAGGAGGCGGGGGGCACGTACGGTGCGCGTTACGCCGTCGAAAACCGGCGGGAACTCTTCGACGGAGCCACCGAGGCGATCTCTGAGGTGGGCGGATTCTCGGCAACCATTGGCGGCCAGCGCACCTACCTCCTTCAGACGGCCGAAAAAGGACTCTCCTGGCTGCGTCTGGTGGCCCACGGCCGCGCAGGCCACGGATCCCAGATCAACACGGACAACGCCGTCACACGCCTCGCCAGCGCCGTCTCACGCATCGGCGAGTACCAGTGGCCGGTGGAGCTGACGCCAACCACCAGGCAGTTCCTTGACGGCGTGACGGAACTCACGGGCGTTGAATTCGATCCGGACGATCCGGAGAGGCTCCTCAAGGAGCTGGGAACTGTGGCGCGGTTCGTCGGAGCCACCCTGCAGAACACCACCAACCCCACGCTCCTTAAGGGCGGTTACAAGCACAACGTCATCCCGGAGTCCGCGGAGGCGCTGGTGGATTGCCGGACCCTTCCGGGCCAGGAGCAGCAGGTCCTGGAGATCGTCAGGGAACTGGCAGGAAACGGAGTCGAGGTCTCCTACGTCCACAACGACGTCTCGCTCGAGGTGCCGTTTGCCGGAAACCTGGTGGATTCCATGATTGATGCCCTTCATTCCGAGGACCCGGGCGCCAAGGTGCTTCCCTACACCCTGTCCGGCGGAACCGACAACAAGTCCCTGAGCAGGCTCGGCATCACCGGCTACGGCTTCGCCCCGCTCCAACTCCCGGACGAACTCGACTTCACCGGGATGTTCCACGGCGTGGACGAAAGGGTGCCGGCAGATTCCCTCAAGTTCGGCGCGAGGGTGCTGGACAGGCTGCTGACCAACTACTGAGCCCGCCCCGCACACATGAAGGCCCAGACCATGACACCGGACCAGATCCTCAGCGACGCCCTCCTGGAACGCATCCGCGGCCGTGCCGCGCGCTACGACCGGGAGAATACCTTCTTCACCGAGGATCTGGAGGAACTCGCCGCGGCGGGCTACCTCAGGATCTTTGTGCCGGCGTCCGACGGCGGGCTGGGGCTTGGCCTTGAAGCGGCAGCACAGCTGCAACGAAGGCTGGCGACGGCCGCCCCGGCCACCGCCCTGGCGATCAACATGCACCTGGTGTGGACCGGCGTCGCGCATGTCCTGGCCACCCGCGGCGATTCCTCCCTCGACTTTGTCCTCCGCGAGGCCGCGCAGGGGGAAATTTTTGCGTTCGGGAACTCGGAGGCCGGCAACGACTCGGTGCTTTTCGATTCCCTGACCGTTGCCGCGCCGCACACGGACGGCAGCTACAGCTTCACCGGCCGGAAGATCTTCACCAGCCTTTCTCCGGCCTGGACCAGGCTGGGAATCTTCGGCAAGGATGGCTCGGCCAGGGACGGCGAGGGCGAACTCGTCCATGGTTTCATCAGCCGCGACACTGCCGGCTACGAGATCCTCGACGACTGGAACACCCTCGGCATGCGGGCGAGCCAGTCAAACACCACCGTGTTGACGGACGCTCGGGTGCCGACGGACCGGATCTTCCGAAAACTGCCGGTGGGCCCCAACGCCGACCCGCTGATCTTCGCCATCTTCGCCTGCTTCGAGACGCTGCTGGCCGCCGTCTACACCGGCCTCGGCGAACGGGCATTGGCCCTGGGAGTGGAAGCGGTCAAACGCCGGACATCCTTCAAGAATGACGGACGCAGCTACGCCCAGGACCCCGACATCCGCTGGAAGGTGGCAGAGGCCGCCATGGCCATGGACGCCCTGTATCCCCAACTGGCCGAACTGTCACGGGATGTTGACCGGCTGGTGGACCACGGCAGCCAATGGTTCCCAAGGCTTGTGGGCCTCAAAGTCCGGGCGACTGAAACGGCACGGACCGTGGTGGACCTGGCGATCCGGGTGTCAGGGGGATCGAGCTACTTCCGGGGAACGGAACTTGAACGTCTCTACCGTGACGTGCTCGCCGGGATGTTCCACCCCTCCGATGACGAGTCGGCGCACAATACCGTGGCCAACGCCTGGCTTGGGCCCCTTGAGACGCCTTAGCAGCTCCTGGAACCGGGGCTGGGGACGTAGGCAGGCTTGAACTGCCCGCCGAGCCTCACTGAACGGTCCGCGTCCGCTACACGGTCCGCTGGACCTGGATGACTTTACGGCGAAGCCAGAAGCGCCTGCCGCCGCCCACATAGAGGCGGCTTCGTTCCAGCTCCCACTTGCCGTATTCGGAATGTTCAACAAGGCGACGGCGCGCTTCAGGGAGCGAATCCTCAGGACCGACCGTCAGTACGAGATACTCGTACTGCCTCGCGTAGTCCCGCTCCCGCTGGACTGAACTGCTCAGAAAATGTTCTTTCATTGCTCTCCATTTTCGTCCATTTCCGACTAACGTGAAGTCATGAGCATCGATCCGCGTGTCGCGCTTCAGTCCCTGACCACAGCCCTGGAAGAACACCTGATCGCAGCCTCCGCACGGCGGGGCGAGGGAGACCCAACGGTCGAAGCGGCATTCTTTGCCGTTGCTGATGCCTTCGAAGTCTATGACGATTCACTCTACGAGGCGTATGGCGAAGTCACTCCGCTGGAGGTCATCGACGACGTGGATGACGACGACGAAGAGGAAGCCGAAGAGGACGAGGACCTGGAAATCGTCGAGGACTGAGTCGCGGACCCGCCAGGATTCCGGCGCCCGCCGGACCGCTTACTCCGGCGCGGAAACATCCTCCAAGGCCCGCGCGATTTCCGCAGGCACCGGTGCCAGCTGCGAGTCCAGAATCTCCTTGAGCTGAACGGGGGACCTGGCACCCACGATTGCAGTAGCCACCCCGTGCTGCGAGAGAAGCCAGCTCAGGGCAACATCGATCGATGACCGGCCGAGCCCCCGCGCGGCCATGGCAACCGCTTCCACGATCCGGGACGCAGGCTGCTCGAGGTACGGCTCAACATAACTGGCCAGCCTCTTCTGCGCCGCCCTCGAATCCGCCGGAATGTGCCCGCGGTACTTGCCGCTGAGCACACCACGGCCCAATGGCCCCCAGGCAAACAGGCCAAGCCCTGCGTCTTCAATGGCCGGAATCAGTTCGGCCTCAGGCTTCCGCTGCAGCAACGAGTACTCTGACTGGCTCGCAACCAGGGGGAAGCCTGCCACCGCCGCGGCCTTGGCAGTCTGCCAGCCAGTGAAGTTCGACACACCCGCGTACCGGGCGCGGCCTGTCCGCACCGCAAACTCCAGGGCGGACAGCGTCTCCTCCAACGGGACATTTGCATCCCATGCCTGCGCAAACCAGATGTCGACATAATCAGTGCCGAGGCGGGCGAGGCTGGCATCCAAGCCGGAAAGCATGCCGTTCCGGGAGGTATCGACGCTCCGGCGGCCGTCCGACGTCGAGATCCCCGCCTTGGTGGAGATCACCACTTCCGAGCGGGAGACGACGTCGCCCAGCATGGATCCCAGCAAGGCCTCCGCCTGGCCATCTGCATAGGAGGCGGCAGTGTCGATCAGGGTTCCGCCTGCGTCGACGAACGTCCGTAACAGTTCGGAGGCGTCCTGTTCATCTGTCTCCCGCGCCCACGACATGGTTCCCAGGGAGAGTGAGGACACGCGCAACCCACTGTTGCCGACATAACGCTGCTGCATAGCTGTTAGCTTACGGGGATTCGCCCTGCTTCATGACGTAGGGTCTATAAACGTGAACTGGTTTGAAGCGGCCCTGCTGGGTCTTGTCCAAGGGCTGACTGAATTCCTCCCGATTTCCTCAAGCGCCCACCTGCGCATCGTCGGTTCGTTCCTGCCGCAGGCTGCGGACCCTGGAGCGGCATTTACCGCTATTACCCAGCTCGGAACTGAGACGGCAGTAATCGTCTACTTCTGGCGCGACATTGTGCGCATCATCAAGGCCTGGTTCGGTTCGCTGACGCGGCGCGTGCCGTCGAACGACCCCGATGCCCGCATGGGCTGGCTGGTGATCCTGGGCAGCCTTCCCATCATCGTGTTGGGCCTGATCTTCCAGGACCAGATTGAATCCGTGCTGCGCAGCCTCTGGATCGTGGCCACCATGCTGATCGTCTTCGGCCTGATCCTCGCCGTGGCGGACACGGTGGGTCGCCAGGAACGGGACCTTACCAACCTCACCTACAAGCACGGCATCCTCTACGGCCTGGCGCAGGCCATGGCCCTCATCCCCGGCGTGTCGCGGTCCGGCGGAACCATCACGGCGGGCCTGCTGATGGGTTACACCCGCGAAGCCGCAGCCCGGTATTCCTTCCTGCTGGCCATTCCCGCAGTGTTCGGCAGCGGCCTCTACCAGCTGTATAAGGTGGCCTCCAAAGAGGGCATCACCGGCCCGTATGGCCTGCCGGAAACCGCACTGGCCACGGTAATCGCCTTCGTAGTGGGCTACGTCATCATCGGATGGTTCCTGAAGTTCGTCTCCACGCGCAGTTACCGGCTCTTCGTCTGGTACCGCATTTTCCTGGGCCTGGCGTTGTATTTGCTGCTCGGTTTCAATGTCATCAGCGCCTAGCACTAGGCTTGGCCTGTGAAATCCTGGATCTCCCGCCCTGTTCCTCAGCTCCCGGGCCGCATGCCCGCCGTTCGAATTTTCGACACCGCCGAGGGTGCCTACAGCACCCTTGAGGCCGCGGGGGAACAATCTCTGTATGTCTGCGGAATCACCCCGTATGACGCCACCCACATGGGCCACGCCGCCAGTTACGTCGCGTTCGACCTTTTGAACCGTGCCTGGCGTGACGGCGGCCAGCGCGTCGCCTACGTCCAGAACGTGACCGACGTCGACGATCCCCTCCTCGAGCGGGCAACAGCTACCGGAGTCGACTGGCGCGACCTGGCGGCAAGCCAAATCGAGCTCTTCCAGACCGACATGGCAGCACTCAATGTCCTGGCGCCGGACCACTACGTCGGGGCAGTCGAATCCGTCCCGGAGATCGTTCCCGCAATCGAGCGGCTCCTGCGGCTTGGCCTGGCCTACCGCGTCGCCGGCACCGCCGGCGAACCCGACGGCGACGTGTACTACGACGTCGAAGCGGCCGGCAAGCAGTCATCCGAACCTGGGGCGTGGACCCTGGGCTCGATCTCCGGACTTTCCGAAACGGAAATGCTGGAACTCTTTGCCGAACGCGGCGGCGACCCGGGCCGTGGAGGCAAGCGGCAGGCACTGGACCCGCTCCTCTGGCGTGTGGCCCGGGATGGTGAACCCAGCTGGCCCGGCGGCGAACTGGGGGAGGGCCGGCCCGGCTGGCACATCGAGTGCACTGTCATAGCGCAGAAATACCTGCCCGCGCCGTTTACTGTCCAGGGTGGCGGTTCCGACCTTGTTTTCCCGCACCACGAGATGGGTGCCGGCCACGCGTATTCACTGTCCGGTGTTCCGCTGGCCCGGCACTTTGCCCACGCCGGGATGGTGGGGCTCGACGGCGAAAAAATGAGCAAGTCCAAGGGGAACCTGGTCCTTGTCTCCAAACTGCGTGCCGACGGCGAGGAACCCGCGGCGATCCGCCTGGCAATCCTCGCCCACCACTACCGCAGCGACTGGTCCTGGACGGAGGCAGGCTTCGCCGAAGCGAAAACCAGGCTCGAAGACTGGCGCACCGGGCTCTCCATGGCCACGGAGGGCTCGGCCGCCGGCCTGGTCGCCGAAATGCGGACCGCCATGGCGGACGACCTCAACGCCCCCGGCGCCCTCGCAGCCGTGGACCGCTGGGCAGCCGAGGCCCGGAACCAGGGGTCTGCTGCCGCCTCGCCAACGGACCAGGCATTGGTCAGCGACGCAGTGAACTCCCTGCTCGGCGTCGAACTCTAGCCTTTTGGAAAATGCTCCGGACTCCGGCGGTCCCCGCCGGAGTCCGGGTCTTGCTCGCTATTGTTTGTCCTTGCCGCGGCGCTTGAGGTAGCGCTCGAACTCACGGGCAATGGACTCGCCGCTTGCTTCGGGAAGATCGGCGGTGTCCTTCGCTTCTTCCAGTTGCCGGACATAGGCAGCGATTTCAGGGTCCTCGGTGGCAAGCTCATCCACTCCCCGCTCCCAGGCATCCGCCTCTTCCGCCAGTTCGTGGGTGTCGAGCGGCACTTGGAGCAGCTCCTCAATCCTGTGGAGAAGGGCAAGCTGGGCCTTCGGTGACGGGGCCTGGGCCACGTAGTGCGGAACGGCCGCCCACAGGGACACTGTGGGCAGGCCCGCAAGCAGGGCCACTTCCGAAAGCACGCCGACAATCCCTACCGGCCCCTCGTATTGGGACGCTTCAAGGTTCATCCGTTCGCGCAAGGCGCTGTCGTCCGTCGACGTGCTCACCGGAATGGGGCGGCTGTGCGGCACGTCCGCGAGCAGGGCACCCACAAGGATGACGTAGTCAACGTGCAGGGCCTCGGCCTGGACCAGCAGCTCAGCGGTGTATGCCCGCCACTTATAGGACGGCTCCGTGCCCTGGACAAAGATCACGTCAACATTCGCATCCGGGGCACTGGCCTTGTAGATCCGTGTGGACGGCCACTTAATCTTGCGCTCCCCGGACGACGTCCGGCGGATGGTGGGCCTGGTGAACTGGAAGTCGTAGTATTCGTCGGCGTCAATCGAGGCCACTTTCTTGCCGCCCCACAGTTTGTTCAGATACCGAAGGGCATCGCTCGCCGCTTCGCCGGCGTCGTTCCAGCCTTCAAAAGCCGCGAGCATCACTGTGATGCGCTGGCCTTCGGGCACGGGCTGCAGCAGCCGCTCCGGCTCGGGCGTGGCACCCGGTTCGCTGGTGTCTCCCTCGAAGCTATTCATTTCTTCACCCTACGTCCAAGACCCCGCCGGGTGCATGAAATGAACCGCCACTAATCTGGGCCGAGCCGCGGCAACACTGCGGCATCGTGCAGGATATTCGCCAAGGGCGTAGTGCATGCCTGCGGCCATTTGGCGCACCGTAGACTTGGATCCATGCGATCCTCAGCTTCCCAGCCACTTCTCAAAGCCGCTTTATGGGACATGGATGGCACCATCGTCGACACCGAGCCGTATTGGATCGAGGCGGAGCACGCGCTCGTTGCGGCACACGGCGGTCAGTGGTCCCACGAGCAGGCCATGCAGCTGGTGGGGCAGTCCTTGGTGTTCTCGGCCGGCATCCTTCAGCAGGCCGGAGTGAAGCTTGAGTCACGGGAAATCATCGACACACTCACGGCCCAGGTCGTCAGCAGGGTCCGCGCGTCCGTGCCGTGGCGGCCCGGTGCCCGCGAACTGCTGGATCAGCTGCACGAGGCAGGCGTCCGGTGCGCCCTGGTGACGATGTCCGAAGGGCCGCTTGCCCGCGAGATCGTGGCCAGCCTGCCGAAGCCCTACTTCGAGTTCGTGGTGACCGGTGACACCGTCACCCAAGGCAAGCCTCATCCCGAGGCTTACCTGAAAGCGATCACCCTGCTGCGGCAGGAGGACCCCGACCTGAGCATCCACGAATGCGTTGCCCTTGAGGATTCGGCGCCGGGTGTGGCCGCCGCCCTGGCGTCCGGAGTGGTGACCGTAGCCATCCCTCACATCGTTCCCCTGCCCGCAGATCCGGCCCGGGCTACCTGGCTTTCCCTCGAAGGCCGCACGGTTGCGGACCTACAGGAACTGGTGGTGCGGCGCAACGGATTCCCGTCGGGGGACTTCGGGCTTGAAGAGGCAACGGTTCGGAGCAACAGTCTTGACTGAGCCGGCAAGCGGCGCGGACCCCAAGGTCTCCACTGGCCGCAAGGAAGGCATCTCACTGGGCCGTATCGCGGGGATCCGGGTGGTCCTGGCGTATTCCTGGTTCATCATCGCGGCGTTCACCGTGATCGTTTACGGGCCCGTGCTCGAGGGCCAGTACCCGGACATGGGCGTTGCCGCCTACTACGTGGCCTTCGCTTACGCCCTGCTGCTGCTTATCTCGGTGCTGGTTCATGAGCTTGCCCATGCCCTGACGGCCAAGATTTTTCACTGGCCCACGGAGAAGATCGTTCTAAATCTGTGGGGCGGGCACACCCAGTTCGAGGGGTTCACCGCCACCCCCGGCCGCTCCGTCCTGGTTGCCCTGGCCGGCCCTGCAGCCAACTTCCTGCTTGCCGGTGCGGGCTGGCTGCTCATTCTGGCAACGGATCCTTCGGGCGTGGCGGGGATTCTTTCCAACATCTTTGTGTGGGCGAACCTGCTGATTGGCATTTTCAACGTCCTTCCGGGGCTTCCCCTCGACGGCGGCCGCCTGGTTGAGTCCGCCGTGTGGAAGGCCACCGGCAGCCAGGAAAAGGGCACCGTTGCCGCGGGCTGGGCGGGGCGGATCATCGTCATTGCACTGGCCGCTTGGTTCGTCCTTCTCCCGCTGCTTCGGGGCGACCGCCCGGACGTCTCGCTCATGCTCATCACCGTCCTGGTCGGCAGCTTCCTCTGGATGGGGGCCTCCGCCTCCATCCAGCACGGGCGCCTCCGCAGCCGGCTGCACCTGGTCAACGCCGCTGCACTGGCTGAACCCGCCGTCGGGATACCGGAATCCTCCACGGTGGCCGATGTCCGCCGGCTTGCTGCAGACGGCGCAATGGCCATCATTCTGTGCGGACCGGACGGCCGCCCCGCAGGAATAGTGGACGAGGCCGCCGTCGCTTCCGTTCCGGCCGGGGCCGCGGCAACCACGCCGGCCACTGCGGTTTCCCACGCCCTGAGCGCCGGCGCGTATGTGCCGGAATGGTCCCAGGGCCAGGAGCTGGTGCAGTACCTGGCCCAGCTCGAGGGCCGCGAGTATGCAGTGGTGGACCACCACGGAAAGGTGACCGGCCTGCTCCGCCAGTCGGCCGTGGTGACCGCCATTACAGGCAAAGAAATGCGCCGCAGCGGGCGCGCGAAGGTCCGGAACCGGTAGAGTTACCTGCCGGTCGCGAAATATCGGCGCCCGGGCCGGCGTCTGGTGCCCGGCCGTCCTGATGCACGGCCACACAGGTTTACAAAAGCGAGGAATATTCCATGAGCAGCGAAACTGCCGCCAACAACATCGCCCCTGGCGACACCGCAGACATCGCCGGCACCACCGGCGCACTGCCGGTGGGCGCCGCCCGTCGTCGGGGTCCGTTCCGGGAAGGCGAGCGGGTGCAGCTGACTGACGAGCGCGGCCGGATGAACACCATCACCCTGGAGGTCGGCGGAGCGTTCCATACCCACCGCGGCTTCCTGAACCATGACGAAATCATCGGCAAGGTGGACGGGTCCGTTGTGGTCAACAACGTGGGCCAGCAGTACCAGACCCTCCGCCCGCTGCTCTCTGACTTCGTCCTTTCCATGCCCCGCGGTGCGGCCGTGGTTTACCCGAAGGACGCCGGCCAGATCGTCACCATGGCGGACATCTTCCCCGGCGCCCGAGTGGTGGAAGCCGGTGTGGGCTCCGGTGCACTCTCGATTTCGCTGCTGCGTGCCGTCGGCGACAACGGCTACCTGCATTCCTTTGAACGGCGCGAGGAATTCGCCGACATCGCCCGCGGCAACGTGGAAACCATCTTCGGCGGTCAGCACCCTGCCTGGAAGATTTCCCTCGGCGACTTCCAGGAAGAAGTGGTCCGCAGCGAGGCCCCCGGCTCCGTGGACCGCGTAGTGCTGGACATGCTGGCGCCTTGGGAATGCCTCGACGCCGTCGCCACCGTGCTAGCCCCCGGCGGCGTGTGGATCAACTACGTGGCCACCGTGACCCAGTTGTCCCGGACGGCGGAGGCCATCCGTGCCGACGGCCGCTTTACCGAACCCGATGCCTGGGAGTCCATGGTCCGCGGCTGGCACCTGGAAGGACTGGCCGTGCGGCCGGACCACCGCATGGTCGCCCACACGGGCTTCCTGCTGGTCACGCGCAGGCTCGCGGATGGGGTCACCGGCATCTCAGTCAAGCGCCGGCCCTCCAAGACCGACTTCAACGAAGAGGACGTCAACGCCTGGACGCCCGGCGCTGTGGGTGAGCGGCTCGTCTCCGACAAGAAACTACGCCGCGCTGCCCGCGATGCGATCGCCGGAACCAACGTGAAGGACGACCCGGAGGTCACGAACTAGTCCGTATTTCGGATGTCTCCAGCAGTACCCGGCTTCTTGGGGCTAAGGTCTTAATAGAAGCGCAGGAAGGGGCTGATGCATGATGGAGACTCCGAACAACGACTCCTCACGGACACCGGACGAACCCACAGGGGCAGTGGAACCTGAGAACGCCCGCTATGTGGCCAACGAACTCTCGGTTGCGGACCGGCAGGTGAACATCCTCCGGGACAAACTGCGGCACATCGACCGCCAGCTCGCGGCCGCGACGCAGAACAACTCAAAGCTGGTAGGCATGCTGGAAACCGCGAAAGCGGAAATCCTCCGCCTGAAGAACGCCCTGGACCAGGAGGGCCAGCCGCCCTACAGCTTTGGCACCATTCTGCAGTTGAACCCCAAGCGGCAGCCCACCGCGGGAAACAGCGGCCAGGCGGCCACCGAAGAATCCGTGGACATCTTCAACGCCGGCCGGAAGATGCGCGTCGGGGTGAGCCCGCTGGTGAACATGAACCAGCTTGCCGTCGGCCAGGAAGTCCTCCTCAACGAAGCACTCCTGGTGGTGGCGGGCCTCGGCTACGAACGCGCCGGCGAACTGGTCACGCTCAAGGAAATGCTTGGGACGGACCGCGCCCTCGTGGTGGGACGCGCGGATGAGGAACGCGTCATCCGCCTTTCCGGGGCGCTGATGTCGGAAAAGCTTCGCGTGGGCGACGCCCTCTCCATTGACTCCCGGACGGGGTACGCCCTGGAGAAGGTTCCGCGCTCCGAAGTGGAGAACCTGGTGCTCGAAGAGGTCCCGGACATCACCTACGAGGATATCGGTGGCCTGGGCCCGCAGATTGAACAGATCCGTGATGCCGTGGAGCTGCCGTTCCTGCACCCTGACCTCTACCGTGAGCACGGCCTGAAGGCACCCAAGGGAATCCTCCTGTACGGCCCTCCGGGTTGCGGCAAGACCCTGATCGCCAAGGCCGTGGCGAATTCCCTGGCCGCCAGGGCAGCCGAGCGCACCGGGAACGTTGACCTGAAGAGCTACTTCCTGAACATCAAGGGCCCGGAACTCCTGGACAAGTATGTCGGCGAAACGGAGCGGCACATCCGCCTGATTTTCTCCCGTGCCCGGGAGAAGGCGTCGGACGGCAGCCCCGTGGTGGTCTTCTTCGACGAGATGGATTCGCTGTTCCGCACCCGCGGCACCGGCATCTCCTCCGACGTCGAAACAACCATCGTTCCCCAGCTCCTCAGCGAGATCGACGGCGTCGAACGCCTGGACAACGTCATTGTCATCGGTGCATCGAACCGTGAGGACATGATTGACCCGGCCATCCTGCGCCCGGGCCGGCTGGACGTCAAGGTCAAGATCCAGCGGCCGGACGCGGAGGCTGCCGCCGATATCTTCTACAAGTACGTCACCACCGACCTGCCGTTCCACGAGTCCGACCTCGCTGAGCACGGCGGCGACGTCCAGGCAACCGTCGATGCCATGATCCAGCGCACTGTCGAGGCGATGTACTCCACCGAAAAGTCCAACGAATACCTTGAGGTGACCTACGCCAACGGGGACACCGAGATGCTGTACTTCAAGGACTTCAACTCCGGTGCCGTGGTGCAGAACGTGGTGGACCGTGCCAAGAAGTACGCCATCAAGGACCTGCTGACCACGCAGCAGAAGGGTCTTCGCATCGACCACCTGCTGCGCGCCGTGGTCGACGAGTTCCGCGAACACGAGGATATGCCCAACACCACCAACCCGGATGACTGGGCCCGCATCTCCGGCAAGAAGGGTGAGCGCATCACTTACATCCGCACCATCGTTCAGGGCAAGGCAGGACAGGAGCCCGGGAAGTCCATCGAGACAATGCCCAACACGGGCCAGTACCTGTGACGCCGCGCAGCGGAGCGGTGCCAGGAGGTCCGCTGCCGGTAGGCGGCGTCATGCGGGTGATGGGGTCGGAGACCGAATACGGCATCCACGCGCCGTCGGCTCCGGGCGCCAACGCCACGATGATGTCCGCCCGGGTTATTCAGGCGTATGCCGCGCTGACGCGCCAGCGTGCAGCCGGCGGAGCGGAAACGCGCTGGGATTACACCGATGAGGAACCCCTGCACGATGCCCGCGGCTGGACCTTGGAGCGGAGCCATGCCGACCCCAGCCAGCTGACTGACCAGCCCCCTGTACTCGACGCCGAGGCCGTGGCATTGGCCTACGGACGGGAAGAGCTGGAGCAGGACGGCGAGGACGAATCGGGTTCGCTCCTGATGAACATGGTCCTGGGTAACGGCGCACGCCTTTACGTGGACCATGCTCATCCGGAGTACTCGAGCCCGGAAGTCACCAATCCGCGCGACGCAGTGGCCTGGGACGCTGCGGGCGACGTCGTGGCGCTTTCGGCGGTGCGGCGCATGGCCGCCGATCCGCAGCTCCCTCCCGTGAACCTTTACAAGAACAACACCGACAACAAGTCAGTGTCCTACGGCTCGCACGAAAATTACCTGATGCCCCGCGCGGTGCCCTTCGGCGACATCGTCCGGGGCCTCACTCCGTTCTTCATCACGCGCCAGATCATGTGCGGTGCGGGGCGGGTTGGCCTTGGACAGGACAACTCCCGGGCGGGCTACCAGATCAGCCAGCGGGCGGATTTCTTCGAGGCGGAGGTGGGCCTGGAGACAACCATCCGGCGCCCGATCATCAACACCCGCGACGAGCCCCACGCGACGGCGGACAAATATCGCCGGCTGCACGTGATCATCGGCGATGCAAACCTCAGCCAGGCAGCCAATTACCTCAAGTTCGGGACCACTGCCACCGTCCTCAGCCTGATCGAGGCAGGCCTGGCGCCCCGCGTGGAGGTGCACGAGCCCGTGGCCGCCCTGCAGGCGGTCAGCCACGACACCTCATTGACCGCCACCCTCCGTCTCCTCGACGGGCGCCGGGTCACTGCGCTTGACCTGCAGTGGATGTATCACGAGGCCGCCGCCAAGCTGGCCCAGGACACCGGCGTGGGCGATGCAGTGGACGGCGACGGACACACCCATGCCCTCCTGGAACGTTGGGCATCGACGCTGACGGACCTGGACAGCAACCGGGCAAGTGCCGCATCGTCCGTGGAGTGGCTGGCCAAGCTCTCCCTGCTGGAGGGCTACCGGCAGCGGGACGGCCTTGCCTGGAACGACGCGCGCCTCGGCCTCGTGGACCTGCAGTGGGCGGACGTGCGGCCCGAAAAGGGGCTGTACCACCGGTTGCTTGCCCGCGGCCGGATGGAGCGGATCGTCGACGACGAAACAATCGCCCGGGCCATGACGGAACCGCCGTCGGACACGCGCGCCTATTTCCGCGGCCACTGCGTCAGCAGCTTCAGCAAGGATGTGGTGGGCGCCAGCTGGGACTCAGTCATCTTCGACGTTCCCGGCCACGGAAGGCTTCAGCGAGTGCCTACCCGCGAGCCCCTGAGGGGCACCGAAGCCCTCACCGGAGGCCTGTTTGCAAGGCATAAAGACGCCGGATCGTTCCTGGCCGAACTGCTCGGACAAACTCCGCCTCCGCCACCGGCATAAAGCACCCCACCACGGCTTAAGCCGTGGCAATATGGGCTTACAGGATGTCCCCTCTCACCGGGGACGGATAGAAGGAGAAGGAAATGGCAGGCCAGGAGCAGCAGCAGCCGCAGTCGCGGGAAAGCGAAATCGAAGACGACGCCCCCGCAACGCCACCCGCAGCCGGAGACGCCCAGGCGTCGGCAGCCACCCAAGGCGTGGACGATCTCCTCGATGAAATCGACGGGGTCCTCGAATCCAACGCCGAAGAATTCGTCCGGGCCTTCGTGCAAAAGGGCGGCCAGTAGGATTCACGCTGCCAGCGCCTGATTGGAGGACGGCAGCCCGGACGGTCGAAGAGACGTTGACCCACCACGTTGAAGGAGTGCATCAGTGCAGGACACAACAGCCAACCAGGTAGCTGCCAACGCCACGTCATCATTCACTGAACACCTCCAACGAAACAGGCCCGGCTTACTCCCATACAATCAGCCGTTCCCGGCGACCCCCGCCGGTGCCGGCGCACAGCCGTTGCAGGTGCCGCATGCCACCACCATCGTCTCGCTGACTTACGGCGGGGGAGTACTGATGGCCGGGGACCGCCGCGCCACGATGGGCAACATCATCGCGAGCAGGCACATCGAAAAGGTCTTTCCCGCGGACCGGTATTCGGTCCTGGGAATAGCGGGCACCGCAGGCATCGCCATCGACCTCACGCGGCTGTTCCAGGTGGAGCTGGAACACTACGAAAAGATCGAGGGAACGCTGCTGAGCCTCGAAGGCAAGGCCAACAGGCTCGGCGCGATGATCCGCGGAAACCTGCCCATGGCCATGCAGGGCCTCGCCGTTGTTCCGCTGTTCGCCGGGTTCGACCTGCCTGCGGGGATCGGCCGCCTGTTTTCCTACGACGTCACCGGCGGACGGTACGAGGAGCAGGAACACCATGCGGTGGGTTCGGGTTCCATGTTCGCCCGCGGGGCCCTCAAGAAGCTCTGGCGGCCGGGACTTACCGAGGAAGAGGCGGTGGCCGTAGCCGTCGAAGCGCTCTACGACGCGGCGGATGACGACTCGGCAACCGGCGGACCGGACCCCATCCGGCAGCTGTGGCCGGTTGTCTACACTGTGGGCCGGACCGGCGCCAGGCGCATCCCCGAACATGATCTGGCTGCTGTAGCGGAGACCATCATCGAGGCCAGAACCTCGGCCCGGCGGGAGGCCTGATATGACTCAACAGTTTTATGTGTCGCCCGAACAGCTGATGAAGGACCGTGCGGATTTCGCACGGAAGGGAATAGCCCGGGGCCGCTCCGTGGTGGTGGTCAGCTGCGAGGAGGGGATCGCCCTCGTTGCGGAGAATCCGTCGCCGTCATTGCACAAGATCGGCGAAATCTACGACAAGATCGCGTTCGCCGCCGTCGGCAAGTACAACGAATTCGAAAGCCTGCGCCAGGCGGGAGTGCGGTACGCGGACGTCCGCGGATACTCCTACGACCGGGAAGACGTCACCGCCAGGGGACTGGCGAGTGTCTACGCGCAGAGCCTCGGTGCAGTGTTTACCGCCGAGCAGAAACCGTTTGAGGTGGAACTTGCGGTGGTGGAAGTGGGCGGCAGCCCGGCCGACGACCACCTGTACAGGCTGACGTTCGACGGTTCGATCGCTGACGAAAAGGGCTTCATTGTGATGGGCGGTCAGGCGGACAAAGTGGCCGAGACCGTGGACGGCGGGTGGCAGCGCGAACTGAACTTCGCCGGTGCAATCAGGCTCGCCATGAAAGGACTTGTCACTGACAAGGAAACGGGCGAATTGCCCGCGTCGGCCCTTGAAGTGGCAGTCCTGGACCGCAATTCGGAAGGCACCCGGGGATCCCGGCGGGCATTCCGACGCCTTGGCGACGACGAAATCGCCGCCCTGCTGTCTGAGGAGAACTGAAATGGACAAGCGCATTTTCGGCATCGAAACCGAATTCGGCATCTCTTACTCGAGCCCGGACTCCCGTCCGCTGGCCCCTGAGGAGGTGGCACGCTACCTGTTCCGGAAGGTGGTCAGCTGGGGACGCTCATCGAATGTGTTCCTGACCAACGGCTCCCGGCTGTACCTCGATGTGGGCTCCCATCCCGAGTACGCCACCGCCGAATGCGATGACCTGGCACAGCTGATCGCCCACGACCGCGCAGGCGAGCTGATCCTGGACGACCTCGTGGACGAGGCACAGGAAAGGCTGGCCGCCGAGGGGTTCAACGGCACGGTGTACCTCTTCAAGAACAACACGGACTCCGCGGGCAATTCCTACGGCAGCCACGAAAACTACCTCATTCCCCGCCGCGGCGAGTTCTCCCGGCTCGCGGAAATCCTGATTCCGTTCCTGGTGACCCGCCAGCTCATCGCCGGAGCAGGAAAGATCCTCAAGACCCCTCACGGCGCGACGTTCGCGTTCTCCCAGCGCGCGGACCACATCTGGGAGGGTGTCTCTTCGGCCACCACCAGGTCCCGTCCCATCATCAACACCCGGGACGAGCCGCACGCCGACGCGGAGTTCTACCGCCGTCTCCACGTGATCGTGGGCGACTCCAATATGTCCGAAACCACTGCCCTGATGAAGGTCGGCACCGTGGACCTGATCCTTCGGATGATCGAGGCCGGGGTGATCATGCGGGACATGCGGATGGAGAATCCCATCCGCAGCATCCGGGAGATCTCCCATGACCTCAGCGGCAGGGCACTCATCCGCCTAGCCAACGGCCGCCAGCTGACGGCACTGGAGATCCAGCGTGAGTACCTGAACAAGGTCACCACTTTTGTTGCCGAGCACGGCGCGCACAATCAGCACGTGCCGCTCATCCTGGACCTGTGGGAACGGACGCTCACCGCCATCGAGAGCGGCGACACCAGCACAATCGACACCGAGATCGACTGGGCCATCAAGAAGAAGCTGATGGACAGCTACCGGAACCGGCACGGACTCGGCCTGGATGCGCCGCGGATTGCCCAGCTGGACCTCACCTACCACGACATTTCCCGGACCCGCGGGCTCTACTACCTGCTGCAGTCCAGGGGAGCTGTGCGCCGCGTGGTGGACGACACCGCCGTCAAGGATGCCGTGGACGCGCCGCCGCAGACAACCCGGGCAAAACTCCGCGGGGACTTCGTCCGGCGTGCCCAGGAACTGGGCCGTGACTACACGGTGGACTGGGTGCATCTGAAGCTGAACGACCGCGCCCACCAGACGATCCTGTGCAAGGATCCGTTCCGGAACGTGGACGAGCGCGTTGATGCCCTCCTGGACTCTATGGGCTGATACCCAGCTTCAGGGGCTATTCTGGATGGGGCCGTTTACGCGGCCACAGACTGCGTTGCCGCGCACACCGCTGTCGGCAACGCATCCATCTTGCCCCGACGAAAGTTCTTACGTGCGCCGACTACTAGCAATTCTCATTCCCGGACTGCTGCTGCTCACCGCCTGCGGCGGGTCGCCTGCAGCCCCGGAGCCCACCAGCCAGTCTGCTGGCGAGACCGCCAAGCTCGACTCCCTGAAGCTAACGGACAACGGAGACAAGAAGGCACCCGGAGTCGAATTCGACAAGCCCCTTGACGTGAAGGAACCCACCGTCAAAGTGGTCACCGAGGGCGACGGAGACCGCCTCAAGGCGAACCAGATCGCCGACATCTCGATCCTTGCCGTCAGCGGCAAGGACGGCACCACGCTGGAAGACACCTACGCGAAGGACCCCGAGCCCCTTGAGCTGAATGATGCGCTCAAGTCCGGCAACGCCGTGATCTACAACGCCTTCGTGGGCGCCAAGATCGGCTCGCAGCTTGCCCTCGCAGTTCCGGGCCAGGCCGCCCAGGAAGGCGCCGAGGCCGGCCCCACGCAGCTTCTGGTCGTCAAGATCCTGGCTGCCAAGGACGCCCCGAAGGTCCTCGACAAGCCTGAAGGCGAAACGGTCACACCGCCCGCCGGGCTTCCGACCGTGAAGGAAAACGATAAGGGAATCCCCGAGATCTCGGTCGAAGGCGTCAAGGCGCCGACAGCCCTCGTCTCCCAGGACCTGATCAAGGGCACCGGCCCGGCCGTCAAGGAAACTGACACCCTGACCGTCAACTACGTCGGAGTCACCCTCAACGGCGGCACTAAGTTTGACTCCAGCTTCGACCGCGGCGAAAAGGCCAGCTTCCCGTTGACCGGCGTCATCAAGGGCTGGACGCAGGGCCTGGCGGGTAAGACCGTCGGTTCGCGTGTCCTCCTGGTCATCCCGAAGGACCTTGCCTACGGTGACGCAGGCCAGGGCGAGGCCAAGGGCGATCTGGTGTTCGTCGTCGACATCCTCGGCGTCAAGTAAGCCATCCCAATCCAAGAAAAAGGAGCAAACATGTCATTTGGACAGCGCAATTTCGACCGCCAGAAGCCGGAAATTGACTTCCCGGAGGGGGACGTCCCCACCGAGCTGGTCATCACCGATCTCATCGAGGGTGACGGTGCCGAGGCCAAGCCCGGCGACACCGTCTCCACCCACTACGTCGGAGTCGCCTGGTCCACCGGCGAGGAGTTCGACGCCTCGTGGGGCCGCGGAGCTCCCCTGGACTTTCGCGTAGGCGTGGGCCAGGTCATCCAGGGCTGGGACCAGGGCCTGCTGGGCATGAAGGTCGGCGGCCGCCGCCGCCTGGAAATCCCCTCGGAACTCGCGTACGGATCCCGCGGTGCCGGCGGAGCGATCGGCCCCAATGAAGCACTGATCTTCGTAGTGGACCTCGTCGGAGTCCGCTAAGCGGAGAATGCCCGGCACCCGCCGGACGAACCGTCGGGAGCGCGGTAACAATCGGAAGGTAATTTTCCTTTGTTGCCGCGCTTTCGGCGTTAAGCCCCAGCGGCTTTAGTAACGTAGCCAAGGTGTCCGCCTCACGTACAGAACGCCTCCTGAACCTGCTCATCGCCTTGCTCAACACCCGCTACGGGCTGCGGCGCAGTGAACTGCGCCAAAAGGTCTACCACGACACCAGCAGCAGTGAGGCAACCTTCGGCCGCATGTTCGAGCGGGACAAAAGCGACCTCCGCCAGTTCGGTTTCGAAGTCGAGACGGTCATGGACCACGGCTGGAGTTCAGACGATCCGGCCACCACGCGCTACCGGATCGGCAAGGAGTCCAACCGGCTCCCGGACGTCAGCCTTACCTCCGCCGAGTGCACTGTCCTGATCCTGGCCGCGCAACTGTGGGAGCAGGCTGCCCTGGGGTCGGCGGCGCAGGACGCCATGCGCAAGCTGCAGGCCGCCGGCGGGCTCACTGAAGCTGAACTCCCGGCGGGAGTCCAGCCGCGGATCAAGCCGGCCGGGCAGGCCTTTGAGGACCTGATCTCGGCGATGCACGCCCAGCATCCCGTGAGCTTCGCGTACCTGGCCGGCAGCACAGGCCGTGAAGAAGTCCGGACCGTTGAACCATGGGGCCTGGGCAGCCGCTTTGGCCAGTGGTACCTGGTGGGCTTTGACCGCGGCCGTGCCGCGAAGCGCTTCTTCCGGCTCTCCCGCTTCACCTCTGCCGTGACCGTCCTCGACAAGGACAGCTACGCACGCCAAGCCGGCTTCAACGTCCGCAGCGAACTGGATTCGCTTCCCGAGCTGGCGGTTCAGTCCGCACTGGTAGACGTGGCAGCAGGCAAGCTGCTGGGGCTGCGCAAGCGCGCCGCCGAAGCGGCCGAAGTCCGGCCCGCGGGCAACCCTTCACCCGCAAACCCCGAAAGCACGCCCGACGACGGTTGGGACCGGCTCCGCGTTCCGTTCCGCGACGCTGAGGTGCTGGGCGAAGAACTCGCGTCCTACGGTCCCAACGTTGTGGTCGCTGCGCCGGCGGAACTGGCTGCCGCAGTCCGGAGAAGGCTGCAGGCGGCCGCGGATTTCGCCGCCTCACCGGCTCCCGCCATCGCTTTTCCGGTCACCGCTCCGGCGAAGCGTACGCGCAAACGAACGTCCGAGGACCAGCTCAAGAGGATGCTTCAGCTCGTCCCGTTCCTGGTCCACAACCAGGGCCTGCATATCAGCGAGGTCGCCGCGAGCTTCGGCGTGACGCGAAAAGAGCTGGAAGACGATCTGCGGATCCTGATTTGTTCCGGCCTGCCCGAGGGATACCCGGATGACCTCCTGGACATCCAGTGGGAGGACGACCACGTCTTCATCACCCAGGACCTGGACATGAACCGGCCGGTCCGCTTTACGGTGGATGAGGCCTGCGCCCTGCTGACGGGGCTGGAGACCCTCAACGGACTCCCGGAGCTCGCCGAGGGGAGTGCGCTGGAGTCCGTCACCGTGAAGCTGATGGCTGCTGCGGGGGAGGAGGGACTGAAGGCGGGCTCCATCGCCGGCCCAGAGGTGGGGCCGGCGAATTCAGCGCACCTGGCGACCATCCGGCAAGCCATTGCGGACGGCCGGCAGCTGCACCTCACCTACTTTTCAGCTCAGCGGGACTCCATGTCCGAGCGGGACGTCGATCCGCTGCGGCTCTATTCCCTGGACAACACCTGGTACTTCGAGGCATATTGCCACAGTGCCAAAGGTCTGCGGAACTTCCGGCTGGACCGCATCGAGGGACTGGAACCGAGCGGACGGAAGGTGACCGAGGCGGTGAGGCCGGCCGAGGGTTTCCCCGTCAAACTGTTCACTCCGAACGACGACGACACCTTGGTAACGGTGCAACTGGCACCGCACGGCACCGGCCTGGCCGACGACTACTACGCCGAACGGACGTCACCGCTTCCGGACGGCGGGCTCATTGCCGAGATCCGGTTCGGCAACACAAGCTGGCTGCCGATGTTTGTGGCCCAGCATGGCGGCGCCGTCCGTATCCTGGAGCCCGCGGACCTGGCCGTCGCCGCGCAGGAATGGATCGACGCAGCACTGTCCCGTTACGGCGGTTAGACTTCTCAGCATGCCTTGGTGGTCCTGGATCCTGATTTGGATAGCGCTCATAGCCGTTTCCCTGCTCTTTTACGTGCTGTTGGGGATCAGGCTTTTCCGGCAGTTCATGGCAACTATGAAGGACCTGGGCGCTGCCGGTGAGCGGTTCGGGGCGCCCCTGGCCGATATCACCGACCCGGCCCGGCAGCCGGGGACCGTCCCGGACGGGCAGCGGGCGGTGCCGGGGTCGGCAGTTTTTGCCTCGCCGATGCAGATGCGACATGATTACCAGACGTCCAAATCCTCCCGCAGGGAAAAGCGCCGCCGGCGGCGCGTTCAGCGCAAAGCGGACCGTGGCCAGCCCCAGGCGCTGCGCGACATCGAATTCAGTTAGACGTAGGATGTATTTCGAGGAAAGGACTTCCAGTGGGACGACTCTTTGATGGCCCTTGGCCCATCGTCATTATTATCATCGTGGCTCTGCTGCTTTTTGCCGCGCCCAAACTTCCTGCCATGGCCCGTAGCCTCGGCCAGTCAATGCGGATCATCAAATCCGAGGTCAAGGAAATGAAGAACGACGGCAAGCCCGAGGCCAAGGACGGCACGGACCCTGTCGAAGGCAAGATCGTCAACCACCCGCAGTCCCGGCCGCAGAACGGTGACTCAGGCAGCGGCACGGGCAGCTCAGACGGTACCGACGTTCCGCCGTCGAACCGCGTTTAACCTGAAGTGGCACTGACGAAGGGCCGTAAATCCAACCCTGAGGGTCGGATGGCCCTGATGGACCATCTTAAGGAGCTCAAGAACCGGCTCATTAAGTCAGCAATTGGCCTTGTCATCGGCGGGATCGGGGGCTGGATTCTCTATGACCCCGTGTTGAGCGCCCTCAAGGAGCCTGTTGACCGGATCGCTGCGCACACCGGCGGAACGTCTTCAGTTAACTTCTCGAGCATCGCATCGCCGTTCGATTTCAAACTGCAGCTGTCCCTGCTGATCGGCGCCGTCATCTCGAGCCCCATCTGGATCTACCAGCTGTGGGCCTTCATTACCCCTGGCCTCACCAAGAAGGAAAGGCACTACACGCTCGGTTACATGGCCGCAGCCGTGCCGCTGTTCCTTGCCGGCGTGTGGGTCGGGTGGATGGTGACGCCGCAGGTTGTGCGGGCGCTGACCCAGTTCACACCCGCAGGGTTCTCCAACCTCATCGATGCCCGTGACTACGTCGATTTCGTCACCCGCATGGTCCTGTTCCTTGGCCTCGCCTTCCTGGTTCCCGTGGTTCTGGTGGGGGTCAACATGGCAGGCATCATCAGGGGTGAGACCATCCTGAAAGCATGGCGCATCACGGTCTTTCTGGTCTTCGTGCTTGCCGCCGTTGCTGCGCCGGGCGCTGACGCCCTGTCGATGTTCCTGCTCGCAGGCCCGCTGCTTGCACTCTTTTTCGCCGCCATCGGACTGTGTATCTTCAATGACCGGCGCCGGGACCGAAAGGCTGCGAAAATCGCCGCCGAAACCGATGCGACCGCCGACGTCGCAACGCCCGGCTCCGAACTGGGGAAACTGTAGTCCCAAGCCGACTAGGCTGGAAGTATGTCCTCCACAACCGGGCCACAGTCGCCGTCCGAACTCTATCGGGCCAGTGCCGAACGGACCGCAGAAGCAAACACGTACCTTGGCGCATTCGTCCGGACGCTGGATTTCGAACTTGACGATTTCCAGCGCCGGGCCTGCCTTTCCCTGCAGCAGGGAAGGGGAGTCCTGGTCGCGGCACCCACCGGAGCCGGCAAGACCATCGTGGGGGAGTTCGCCATTTACCTGGCCCTTCAGCGCGGCCTCAAAGCCTTCTACACCACCCCGATCAAGGCACTGAGCAACCAGAAGTACTCGGAGCTGGCAGACAAGTACGGCCCCGAAAACGTCGGGCTCCTCACGGGAGACACCAGCATTAATGGCGATGCCCCGGTGGTAGTGATGACAACCGAAGTCCTGCGGAACATGCTCTACGCGGACTCGGACACCCTGGACGACCTTGGCTTCGTGGTCATGGATGAAGTCCACTACCTCGCCGACCGTTTCCGCGGCGCGGTCTGGGAAGAGGTGATCATCCACCTGCCCAGCGAAGTCCAGGTGGCGTCGCTGAGCGCTACGGTTTCCAACGCCGAGGAGTTCGGCGCGTGGCTGGACACGGTCCGGGGCCACACCGACGTCATCGTTTCCGAGCACCGTCCGGTACCGCTCTGGCAGCACGTCATGGTGGGACGCGAAATCGTCGACCTCTTCGCCGGCGAAACGACCTTCGATGAAATCGCCCCGGCAGGGGAATCAAATCCCGCCGCGACGGCGGAAACCGCCAACGTTGCCCTGGAACGCGGTTTCGAGGTAAACCCCGACCTCCTGGCGATGGCGCGAACCGAAAGCCAAATGAATTCACGGGCACGCTTCGGCCATGGCGGCCGCAGCCAGCGCCGCCAACAGGGCCAGCGGGGCGGGGACAGCCGAGGCTCCCAGGGAGGCCAGCAGAGCCCCGTCCGCAAAGCCAGCCGCCCGCAGGTCATCGCCAGCCTGGACAGGCAGGACCTACTGCCTTCCATTACATTCATCTTCTCCCGCGCCGGCTGTGACGCAGCAGTGGCACAGTGCGTCTCGGCAGGATTGTGGCTGACCACCGAGCGGGAACAGCAGGTTATCGCCCGCCGCGTCGACGAAGCCGCCCAGGACATCCCGTCGGATGATCTTGACGTACTCGGCTTCTGGAGCTGGCGGGACGGCCTCCTGCGCGGCCTGGCCGCCCACCACGCCGGGATGCTTCCCACGTTCAAGGAAGTCGTGGAAAAACTCTTTGTCGAGGGCCTGGTCAAAGCGGTGTTCGCCACCGAGACCCTGGCACTGGGCGTCAACATGCCGGCCCGTTCGGTGGTGCTCGAAAAGCTGGACAAGTTCAACGGTGAAGCTCACGTCGGCATCACCGCCGGAGAATACACGCAGCTCACGGGCCGCGCCGGCCGCCGCGGCATCGACGTGGAGGGCCACGCAGTAGTGCTGTGGCAGCCCGGGACCGACCCGACAGCCGTTGCAGGCCTGGCCTCGCGCCGGACCTACCCGTTGAACTCGAGTTTCCGTCCCACGTACAACATGAGCATCAACCTGCTGGCGCAGTTCGGCAGGCCCCGCGCCCGGGAAATCCTCGAATCCTCCTTCGCCCAGTTCCAGGCCGACCGCTCCGTGGTGGGCATTGCCCGGCAGGTCCGGAGCAGGGAGGAGTCCCTGGCCGGCTTCCAGAAATCGATGACGTGCCACCTGGGCGACTTCACCGAATACTCACGGCTGCGGCGGGAACTCTCGGACGCGGAAAACGCCGCCTCGCGAAGCACATCGCGGGCCCGGAAGTCCATCACCGAGGACTCTTTGAGCCGGCTGCTGCCCGGGGACGTAGTGGACGTGCCCACGGGCAGGGCGCCCGGCTTCGCCGTCGTGCTTGGCTCCGACCATAATTCCCGCGAGCCGCGGCCTGCCGTGCTGACGCTCGACAACCAGCTGCGAAGGATTGGCCTCCAGGACCTCGAAGGGCCCATCACCCCGATCACCCGGGTCCGGATACCCAAGTCATTCAATGCGAAGGTGCCCAAGTCGCGCAAGGACCTGGCGTCCTCGGTCCGGAACGCGATCCGGGACAACCGTCCCCCGTCGCCGGCCAGCAACCGGAACACGGATTTCGGACGGTCCGCGGCCTTGCCTGACTTGGAAAAGAAGATCACCGAACTCCGGCTGGCGCTGCGGTCGCATCCCTGCCACGGCTGCAGTGAACGTGAGGATCACGCTCGCTGGTCCGAGCGCTGGTGGAAACTGCGCCGGGAAACGGATGGACTGGTCCGCGAAATCCAAGGACGAACCAACACGATCGCCAAGACTTTCGACCGGGTCTGCGATCTCCTCTCCAGCTACGGCTACCTGGAAACCTCAGAGTCGGGAAAAGTGACCATCAACGCTGATGGTCAGAAGCTGCGCAGGATTTACGGCGAAAAGGACCTCCTCATTTCCCAGTCCCTGCGGCAGGGCGCGTTCAGCGACCTGGACGCCACGGAAGTCGCCGCACTCGCGAGCGTGCTGGTGTACCAGGCCAAGCGGGAGGAACGCGGGCTGCGGCCCAGGATGCCCAGTGTCTCGCTTGAGACGGCCGTCGACATTGTCGTCCGGGAGTGGTCAGTCCTGGAGGACGCCGAGGAAGAGAACAAGCTGCCGCTGACCGGGGAGCCGGAACTCGGCTTGGTCTGGCCGATTTTCAAGTGGGCCAAGGGCCGGCACCTCCAGGAAGTCCTCAGCGGGACGGACCTGGCAGCCGGCGACTTTGTCCGATGGGTCAAACAGGTCATCGACCTCCTGGACCAGCTGGCCAAGATCCCCGGCCTGGATCCCCGGCTTTCGCGGCTGTGCTCGGAGGCCATCATCCTGGTACGCCGCGGCGTGGTTGCGTACTCCACAGTGGTGTGACCGTACGCCGGTTGTACCGGCACAACGCAGCATGGCAGAACACAACACAGCATGACATCCATATCCTTCAAGGCTGCTTAGGAGCACCCCACAACATGACTGACGCACGGGCGGACCTACCGGCCGGAGAACGCAAAGTGACGCTGTACCGCAACGGTTCGGTCTATACCGCTGCCGACCCCTTTGCCACCGCCATGCTGGTGGACGGGGACACCGTGGCCTGGGTGGGTTCGGAGCAGGCGGCTACGTCCATCGCTGATGCCTCCATGGACGTCATCGACCTGCACGGTGCCCTGCTGGCGCCCGGCTTTGTTGATTCGCATGTCCACCTGACCGAAACGGGCATTGCGTTGGACTCGCTGCAGCTCGGCGGCGTCCGTTCGGCGGCAGGAATCCTGGACGCCGTTGCCTCCTCCTCTGCCGGGTCGGCCCCCGACGCCACCGTCCTGGGGCATGGCTGGGATGAGAGCAGCTGGGATGACCAGGCCCTGCCCAGCCGTGACGAACTGGAACGTGCGGCGGGCGGCCGGCGGGTACTCCTTTCACGGGTGGACGCCCACTCCGCTTTGGTCTCCTCCTCCCTGGCTGAAGCAGCCGCCCTTCAGGGCTTGGACGGATTCTCCGCCGGGAGCCAGGTCAAACGCCACGCGCACACATCAGCACGGCTTGCCGCGAGGCAGCTCCCGGACAGCGTGCTGCGGACCTACCAGGGCCGCGCCCTGGCTGAAGCCGCCGCCAACGGGTACGTGGCCGTGGCGGAAATGGCGGCACCGCATATCGGCAGCACCGCCGACCTGCGGATCGCAGCAGGCTGGAACAGCCAGGACGCTCCAGGGAGGCCCGTGCCTGAGGTCCTTCCGTACTGGGGCCAGCTCGCCGGGTCTGCTGAAGATGCACGGAGCATCCTCGATGGCCTGGGAGTCAGCGTGCGCGGCCTTGCCGGCGACCTGAACATCGACGGCTCCGTAGGCTCCCGTACTGCTGCCCTGAGGGACGATTACAGCGACGCCCAGGGGGACCGGGGCAGCCTCTACCTGTCCGTTGACGAGGCAGCTGCCCACTTGGCGGCGTGCTCGCTGCTGGGCATCCAGGCCGGGTTCCACGTCATCGGCGACGCCGGACTCGATGCCGCGCTGGACGCGCTGGACCGGGCAGCCGCGGAAGTGGGGGAGCAGCGGGTCAGGGCAGCAGGCCACCGGTTCGAACACGTTGAAATGGCCGATGCCGACGCAATCGGACGGCTGGCCAAGTACTCCGTAACGGTCAGTGTCCAGCCTGGATTCGACGCAGCCTGGGGCGGGCCCGGACGTCTCTACCAGGAGCGGCTGGGGCACCGGGAGCGGGCGATGAACCCTTTCGCGTCCTTTTACGCCGCGGGTGTCCCCATCTGCTTTGGCAGCGACAGCCCCGTGACACCGCTGAGCCCCTGGGCCAGCGTGCGTGCCTGCCTCGAACACAGCAACCCGGATCAGCGGATCTCGGCGCGTGCCGCGTTCCTGGGGCACACAAGGGCCGGCTGGCGGGCAGCCAAGTACAGCAACCCGATGGCAGGCCAGCTGGTGCCGGGGGCGCCTGCCAGCTTTGCGGTCTGGGAGGTGGAGGAACTCATGGTGCAGGTTGCGGACGGACGCGTGCAGTCCTGGAGTACGGATCCCAGAGCGCGGACACCCCTGCTGCCGGCGATGGACACCGGAAGCGATCCTGTGTGCCTGCAGACCGTCCTCGATGGCCGGGAGTTGTTCACAAACGGTTCACTCCGGTCATAGACCGGAAAAGCCACCGGCGCGCCGTATGCTCCTGACCTGCGGCTATGGCTAAAACCGCACGTCAAGCGCGGGTTGACACTGTTGGGGCTGTCCGTAGCATTGAGTGGCAACGGGCGGAATCCACTTTAACAAGGACTCCGTCTGGTCACGTCACCCCTCCAGCGGGATGCTTAGCCCGGCCCTGCTGGCGGGCCGGGCCGTGGCAGTCCCAGGGGCAGGTCCACTTCGCAGCAGAAAACAGTTCCGCCGGTGCACATCGCAGCCGACTGAAACTGGCCCGAGGCGCGTGGACCTGCCCGCGGCTTGCCCCGTGACACGCCCGGCAGGCCCAAACTCCCTATAATGGTGACTTGCGCCTTAAAGCCGACACTTCTGCTCAGCTTCCTGGCGCGCTGACCGCTCCCATCAAGGAAAGGGCCTCGCTGTGCGTGTCCTCACCATCATCCCCACCTACAACGAGCTCGAATCGTTGCCCAAGACACTCGCGCGCCTGCGCGCAGCCGTCCCGGCTTCCGATGTGCTGGTGGTGGACGACAACAGCCCGGACGGCACCGGACAGCTGGTGGACGGGATCGCCGCGCAGGACAGCCAGGTCCATGTGCTGCACCGTGAAGGCAAGGCCGGACTGGGAGCCGCCTACATCGCCGGTTTCAAATGGGGCCTGGAAGCCGGGTACGACGTTCTGGTGGAAATGGATGCCGACGGTTCACACAAGCCCGAGCAGCTGCAGCAGCTCCTGGACGCCGTGGAGGAAGGCGCAGACCTCGCCATGGGGTCCCGCTGGGTTCCCGGCGGGAGCGTGGTCAACTGGCCGCTATACAGGCAGGCCATCTCACGAATCGGCAGCACCTACGCCCGAATCATGCTCGGCGTCAGGATCAAGGATGTCACGGGCGGCTACCGCGCCTTCCGTCGTACCACCCTCGAGAAGATCAACCTCGACCAGGTGGACTCCGTGGGCTACGGGTTCCAGGTGGACCTCGCCTGGCGGGTGGCGAAAATGGGCCTGAAGATTGTGGAACGCCCCATCACATTCGTGGAGCGCGAACTGGGAGCCTCCAAAATGAGCGGCAACATCGTCGTGGAAGCCATGATCAATGTGACCAAGTGGGGACTCGCTGCCCGCTGGAAGAAGCTCACGGGCCGGGCCTCAGCCGCGTCCTAGACGATATGCGCGTCCTAGACGATATGACTGTGCCGGTCCAGCACAGTCATATCTCTTGGACCGGCGCCCGCGTACCCTCCCTGCCGACAGTGAAGGCAGCCGGACATAGCAAAAGGGCCGGGTCCGTAACCTCTTTTCGAGGTACGGGCCCGGCCCTTTGTGCTGTCAGACCGGCATGTGGCCGTCAGACGGTCACATATGCCGCCGGCGTCTCCGGTCTAAGCCGAACGCCGTTCGCCGCGCCGCTCGCGCAGGATGGTCAGACGGTCTTCGAGGATCTGCTCAAGCTCCGGCAGTGAGCGGCGTTCCAGGAGCATGTCCCAGTGCGTGCGCACTGCTTTCTCGTTGCTGTTGATGGGGCGTTCGCCGTCAACCAGCAAGGCTTCCTTGCCGGTCTTCGAAACCCAAACAGGGGGAATCTCGGCTTCGGAGGAGAAGGTAACGAAGACCTGCTCGCCGTCCTCGCAACGGTACTCAACCCGCTGGCGTGGAGCCGGCTCAACGCCGGATTCGGTCTCCATGCTCTGTGCGCCAAGACGCATGCCCCGGAGGCTGCGATCGCTCATGATTTCTCCCTTTGGTCGGTTCGCGGAGTCAGGCTCCGCGCTAGCCGGGGCAGCTCACGCCACGGACTACTGTTTGCACTGCACTGCATCAATAGATGCAACGCTCTGCCAAGCCTTTATGTTCCAACCGGTCTGAACCAGCCGGACAAATATCCTATTATACGGGCTATATTCCCGGCACGTAAAGCCGGGGCCAATGCCGACAAAACAGGGGAGATACCCGCGTAGCGGATACCTCCCCTGCGTGTTGTTTGCGACGCAGTCCTAGAGCGGCTGCCTTGAGTCGTTCGGGTGGGCTTCCGCCGGCTTGGAGTCCTTGTCACCGTCGAACAGGCCAGCTGTGCGAGGATCAGGGTTGGTTCCGCCCAGGGCGTTGCCGATGCCTTTCAGGGCCTCGCCGACCTCGCTCGGGATGATCCAGAGCTTGTTGGAGGAACCCTCAGCCAGCTTCGGGAGTGTCTGCAGGTACTGGTAAGCCAGGAGCTTCTGGTCCGGGTTCCCCTTGTGGATTGCGTCGAACACCTTCTGGATTGCCTGGGCTTCGCCGTCAGCACGGAGAATGGCTGCCTTGGCGTCGCCTTCGGCTTTGAGGATCGAGGACTGACGCTGGCCTTCCGCGGTCAGGATGGCCGACTGCTTGGTGCCCTCGGCGGTGAGGATGGCCGCGCGGCGGTCCCGCTCCGCGCGCATCTGCTTCTCCATCGAGTCCTGGATGGAGTGGGGCGGATCGATGGCCTTCAGCTCCACCCGGGAGACACGGATGCCCCAGCGGCCGGTTGCTTCGTCCAGTACACCGCGGAGCTGGCCATTGATCTGGTCGCGCGAGGTCAGCGCCTCTTCAAGGTTCAGCCCGCCGACGACGTTGCGGAGCGTGGTGGTGGTGAGCTGTTCGACTGCCTGGATGTAGTTGGCAATCTCGTAGGTTGCTGCCCTCGCATCGGTGACCTGGAAATAGACCACTGTGTCGATCGAGACGACGAGGTTGTCCTCGGTGATAACCGGCTGCGGCGGGAACGAGACCACCTGTTCGCGGAGGTCCAGGAGCGGCAGGAGCCTGTCAACGAACGGGATCAGGATGGTGAGGCCGGGCAGCAGCGTCCGCTGGTACTTCCCGAGCCGTTCCACGACGCCGGCACGGGCCTGCGGCACGATCCGCACCGAACGCACCAGCACGATTATTACGAACGCAACGAGAACCAGCAGCACTATTGCGACTGCGATATCCATACATCACCTATTCCCCAGTTATGGTCTTGCTATCTTGCGGCGGTGTCCGCCGCGGGCCCGGCACCGGTGGCGGCAGCCGGGAAAATGACGGTTTCCGGACTTACTGGACTGCCGTTTCGGGCTGTGGGGCCACAACGGCAGTTGCACCTTCGATGGCCGACACCACCACGCGCTGGCCCGCGTTCAGCACTCCCTGCTCCGAACGGGCGCTCCAGACGTCACCGCCGATTTTGACCAGGCCGGATGAGGTGCTGACGGTCTCCATGACAAGCGCGGATTCGCCGATCAGGCGGTCGATGTTGGTCCGCTGGTCCGCTGGACCTTTCTTGAGGTGCTTCAGCGCAACAGGCCGGACGAAGACGACCATCAACAGGGATACCACGCAGAAGACCACGATCTGCAGCCAGAAATCGGCGCCGGCGAAATCAGCCAGCAACCCGGCCAGCGCTCCACCCCCGAGCATGATGAAAAAGAGATCCAGCGTCAGCATCTCCACCACGGCAAACGCCAGGAATACAGTGAGCCACAAGGCCCACCAGTTTTCGCCAAGCCAATCAAACACGCGCTCCCCCTTCGTCCCCGGAGCTGCGGCAGCAGACCCTCAGTTACTGTCCTTCCATCCTAGACCGAAGCTGCGGGACGCAGGAGGGAGCTTTCAGGCACGGTCCGAAAGTAGCCAAGTCGTTATGCGGACGGCGGGTTCCGTGGTTCAAATACACTGATCCGGAACCTCGCCGAGACCTTCGTGACCGGAGGCAGCCCGGCAATGATGGCATCCAGCGCCGACGGGTCCAGGTGGTGTCCGGCCGGCCCCATCAGGGCAAGGTTGCCTACGTCCACCGGCGCAAGACCAAGCTCCACGTCGAGTTCCCGGGCGGAGCGGAACTCGAAGTGCGCATCGAGGGAAGCGGCCAGCCGTTCCTCTTTGGCAGGCTCGAGGCCGAGCATGCCTGTCTTCCCGGCGACCTCCCCAAGGTGCCCTGACCGCGGGGTCACCACGATCAGCCGTCCTCCGGGGCGGAGCACCCTGGCGAACTCGGCGGCATTCCTTGGCGCGAAGACCACCGTCACGACGTCGACGGCGGCGTCCGTGACGGGAAGCGGCTGCCAGACGTCGCAGACGAGGTTGACCGCGTCGGGATTCATCCGGGCAGCGCGGCGCAGCGCGAACTTGGATATGTCCAGCCCGATGGCGGACGCGGGAACCGTTGCCAGCAGTCGATTCAGGTAGTGTCCCGTTCCCGTTCCGGCGTCAAGGACAGCGGCGTCCGGCCGTTGGAGCGCGGGAGCTGCCAACTCGGCGAGCACGTCGGCAAGGGGCTGGTAGTGGCCCCGCGACAGGAAATCGAACCGGGCAGCGACCATGGCGGCTGTATCGGCTTCGAAAACGGTTCCCTTGCCTACCAGGAAATTGAAGTAGCCCTGCCTGGCGGCGTCAAAGCTGTGACCGTTGGGGCAGGCCAGCCGGTGGTCCCCGTCCGGCATCAGGCCGTTCCGGCAGACGGGGCACAGCAGCGAGCGGACGGCGTCGGGAAGCATGGTCCAATCCTAGGGCCGGCATGGCCGCCGCCTCCCTCCCGCCCGGGTTCCCCACGACCCTCGGGAGCCGTGAGTTATTTCACAGGCCATCCCCGAGCCGTTAGGCTCACAAACGTGAAACCAGAACACCTGCCGCTGCTGAAGTCCGTTTCCGCCCCCGCCGTCCACCCGGACGGCAGCCGGGCGGTGGTCTCGGTCATCCGTCCTGACTTCGACGCCGACACGTACGTGGGCCAGTTGTGGACCGTACCCCTGGACCCGGAGAAGCTGCCCCGCCGGCTGACCCGCGGATTCCGCGACACGGCCCCGGCGTTTTCGCCGGACGGGCTGGTGCTGGCGTTCCTCCGCGCAACGGCTGACGGGAAACCCCAGCTTCATGTTGTGGAGGCGGCGGGCGGCGAACCGCAGGTGCTGACCAACGCCAAACTCGGTGTCTCGTCCTTTGCCTGGTCTCCCGATTCGCACAGCATCGTCTTCGGCGCCCGGACGCCGGACGACGGCCGGTACGGCACGCTGGATGGCGTGTCAGCCGGGGCCGAGGATGCGAGGCTCATCACTGACTACAAGTACCGGATGAACGGTGTCGGCTACACGGCCGACAAGGCCCTCCAGCTCTATATCGTGGACGTCCCCGAACTGGACGACGAGCCCCGTGTGGCGCCTGCGGGCCGCGCGCTGAATGCACTCAAGCTCAGTGCTCTCAAGGCAGACGCCAGGAGTGCGGCGGCAGAAGACGACGCCGACGCGCTGGTGGCCGACGCCCTGCTTCCGTCGGCGAGGCAGCTCACGTTCGCAGCGACGGACCACAGCGGTGAATCGTTCAGCACTGACGGAGAATTCGTGTACTTCGTCGCCTCCCTTCATGAAGGCAGCGACCTGGACCTTGCGAGCGGCGTGTACCGCGTGGCCGTGTCCGGCGGAGAGCCGGAACCCGTCAAGGCCGCCAACGCCGGCCGCCAGACTGTCGCGGCGGCCCGGCAGTCCAGGAACGGGAAGTGGCTGTTCTTTACGGCCCAGGAGCTGGGCGAATCAGGACAGGACTTCGTGGCACGGAACACCGCCCTCTACGTCATGCCTGCGGACGGTGGTGACGCCACTGTCCTGAGCGACGTGGAGACCATGGACGTTTCCGGCACTGCGGCCGGCCTCGAGCTGCGCGGCCCCGATTCCGTGCTGCTCCTCAACAACGCCCAGGGCACCGTGGAGCTGCTGGAATTCGGAGCTACCGGAAACCACTCCCTGCTGGTTCACGGCGACCGGGTTGTCACCGGTGCCGCCTCGGCGGGCGGCTCGATGTTCGTCAGTTTCGCCGATGCAGCCACCGCCGGAGACCTCGCCGCGCTGGAGGACGGCCAGCTGAGGCTGCTGACGGATTTCTCGGCGGAACTCCGGCTTCAGGCCGAGATCATCGAGCCGCAGGAGCTGACGTTCGATTCGGCGGACGGCTACCCCGTCCACGGCTGGCTGGTGCTGCCGCCCGGGAAGGGCCCGCACCCCGTCCTGCTGAACATCCACGGTGGACCGTTCTCGCAGTACACCGCGGCCCTGTTCGACGAGGCCCAGGTCTACGCCGACGCCGGCTACGCGGTCCTCATGTGCAACCCCCGGGGATCCTCCGGTTATGGACAGGCCCACGGGCGCTCCATCAAGGAGAAGATGGGCACCGTGGACATGCAGGATGTGCTGTCCTTCCTCGACGGCGCCCTGGCAAAGTTCCAGGAGCTCGACGGCGGTGCCCTCGGGATCATGGGAGGCTCCTACGGCGGCTACCTCACGGCGTGGACCATCAGCCAGGACCACCGGTTCAAGGCGGCCATCGTGGAGCGGGGGTTCCTGGATCCGGTCAGCTTCATCGGTTCCTCGGACATCGGATGGTTCTTCGGCGGCGAGTACACCGGCAGCTCAGCGGAGCAGATGGCGGCCCAAAGCCCCATGGCCACGGTCCGGAACGTGCGCACACCCTCGCTGGTCATCCACAGCGAAGAGGACCTCCGCTGCCCGGTGGAACAGGGTCAGCGCTACTTCACGGCGCTGAAGCAGCAGGGCGTGGACGCGGCGTTCCTCGTGTTCCCCGGGGAAAACCATGAGCTTTCCCGGTCCGGCACACCGCACCACCGGAAGCAGCGCTTTGAGGAGATCCTGCGGTGGTGGGCCCGCTACCTGCCCACCAAGGCCAACCCCGGGGATCCCGGCGGGGCGCCGATTAACTAGATCGCCGGTCCGCCCGGCAGGAACCCCAGTTCCTGCCGGGCCAGGTCGATGCCAGGGTGTGCCCAGCGGGCACCGTATTCGGCGTTGTTGCTCAGCGAGCGCAGTTCCGCCCGGTCGATGTACAGGATTCCGTGCAGGTGGTCAGTCTCGTGCTGCACGATCCGCGCCTGCCAGCCGGAGAACTCCTGCTGCCGGGCAGTTCCCGACGGGTCGGTGAAGTCGAGGCGCACCGACTCGTGGCGCGCCACCACGGCCTGCAGGCCGTGGAGGGAGAGGCAGCCCTCGTAAAACGCCGCGCTGCCGTTGCCCACGGGCCGGTACGCCGGATTGATGACCGCAAAGAACTCCAGCGGTGACCGGCCGCGGACGGCGGAAATCTCGGCGTCGACGTCGTACTGATCCTCGAGGACCGCGAGCTGCAGCGGGATGCCCAGTTGCGGCGCCGCCAGGCCGACGCCGGGGGCGTCATGCATCACCTCACGCATCAGGGCGATCAGCGCCGCGAGCTCAGTACTGTCCAGCTGGCCGTCGAATGCGGCCGCCTGCTGCCGGAGCACGGGATGGCCGGCCTGGACGATGGGCGGAAGAACGCCGGCGGCGAGGATCTCCTGCACTGTCTCGCGGATCCGGGCGGCGCTGAATGGCGTGGGGTTTGAAACATGGAGCATGGGGAAAGCCTAGTGCGCTGCGCAGGCCGCGGTGACGAAGTCGTGGATCTGCCCTTTGAGTGCGGGACCGGCGGCAACTTTGAGGATGCCTTCCCGGCCGCCGACGTTCACCACCACGGGCAGCAGCGTTCCCACCTTGTCCTCCGCGACGGCGTGGGGGTCGCAGCGGGCTGGACGGATCCGGAGGCGGAACTCTGTGGGGCCCGTGCCGGCGGTGACCGTAACGCCAGTAGGCCAGGGGCTGTCAGGGGCTGCGGCCAGAAGGGTGGTTCCGTCGATGCGTTCGACCGTCAGGTCACGGATCGCTCCCGTGGCGGAAGTCTTCGGCGTGACCGTCAGGACCACGACGGCGGTGCGGGCGTCCGGGGCGACCTCCAGGTCCGGCGCCAGGCCGAATGCAGCCACGCGCGCGGCGTCCCGGGAAAGGCACAGCTCCGCATGGTTCCGTGCGAGGACCCTGAAGGGGTCCGCAGCCGCCAGCTGCGCCGTGCTGCCGGCGGCTCCCTGCCGGACGGAGACTGTCACCTCAGCGGGTGACGTGCGGGCCGCGGCGTCCTCGGCACGACTGAGACAGGCGGGGCCGGGGAGCCGGGCCGGCAGGCTCTTGGTTTGGCCCGGCGGCACCTCCGTTCCCTCCGGCCCCGCCTGCCAGGCGACTCCTGCGGGGAACAGCGTGCTCGACAGCTTGGCAGCAACGACCGTCACGGGCACGGACGAGGTGTTGCTGAGCTGGATCTCGATGACCTGCGTGCCGTAGTTGTCCCTGAACTGGTTGACTGCGACACTCAGCGGCACCCGCGCAGGCGCCGTGGATGCCGGGGGCGCCTCTGCCGAATTCCCGGAAGACTGCTGCGCGGGGGTCGGCGTGCCCGCACTGCAGCCGTGCACGGCGGGAGCGCCCAGCAGGGCAGCCAGTACGACGACGGCAGCCGGATACCGCCGTCGGCCCGCCTGCAGAACGCGGCTCATGCCAGCAGTCTAAGGGCATGGCGCCGCGGCGTCGCCGGGCAATGGGCTACCCTCGGTGCATGACTGAACAGACGCCCCTTACCTGTGCCCTGGGATTTATCCGAGCCCTCGAGGCCGGGGGCGGTGCCGGGGAGGTGGGCACGTTCCTCGCGGACGACTTCACTCTCGTCGAAGCGCCCCACCTGCTTGCGCCCGAAGGTTCCACCCGCGGCCGGGACCAGGTCATGGCCGGCGCCGACCAGAGCCGCCACGTGGTGTCCGGCCAGCGCTTTGACGTCCGGCGGAGCACCTGCGAGGGAAACCGCGTGGTGCTTGAAATGGACTGGTCCGCCACACTGCTGATGGACCTCCGCTACTGGGATGCCGGCGAAACCATCCGGGCCCGGACCACCTCGGTCTTCGAGGTACGGGACGGCCGGATCAGCAGCCAGGACAGCTACGACTGCTACTTCACCGGCGACGCGGCCGCGGTATAGGCAGGCAGGGAATAGCCAGGCCGGGAACAGACAGGGGCGGCCGCGTTGGCGCCGGCGAGCTTCACGAATGCATGGTGAAGCGGGCGGCGACGCGTTCACTGATGCCCGGCACGCCTGCTGCGTAACCGATCAGGCGATTGCGGGCGAGCCACAGGGCTCGGGGCAGCGGCCTGCCAAGCAGCATGTTGATTTCGGACTGCCGCACAGCCGCCGCAGCCGCCCGCAACCGTTGACGTTCAAAGCGCTGCAGTTCCCGTTCCACGTCCGCGTGCGCCAGCAGGCTGAGGAGGAGCGGTGCCAGCCCCGCAGCGTCCAGCCAGCCCAGGTTCATTCCCTGGCCGCCGATGGGGCTGATTTCATGCGCGGCATCACCGACGAGCACTATCCGTCCGTGGATCATCCGCGTCGCCAGGCGCGTCCGGACGCCGAAGCTGCTCAGCATCGAGTTGGTGCCGGCGTCGACGGCCACCCCGGTCCGTTCCCACACGATCCCGGCCAGGGAACGGGCAGTTGCCGTGTCCGCCCCGGTTCGGTGCGTCCTCGCAACCCAACGCCGCACACCTCCGGGCAGCGGAAAGGACTCCACGATTCCGGCGGGTTCCAGGAACAGCGCCGCATCCGGGCCGAACGCGGTGCCGTCCGCGAAATCGCCCATCACATAACTGTCGGGGTAGTCCTTGCGCCGCAGGGGAATGGCCAGCTGCTGCCGGACCGTGGAGCGGACACCGTCCGCGGCCATCACAAAGGCGGCATGAATCCGGGATTCCCCGTCTGAGGTGAGGACGTCCACTGCAACCTTCGCGCCGTCGTCGTGCAGTCCCGTCACGGTGGCCCCCCGCATAAGCGACCCGCCGTCCAGCTCCCTGACCCGCCGCTCCAGGGCGGCTTCCGTGCGCGCCTGCGGTATCGACAGAACAAACGGGTAGCAGCGGGAGACGGTGTGGAAGGACATCCCGGCCACTTCCACGCCGCCTCCGATGGCTACTCCGCGGCGGATCTGCACGCCCTTCGCCACCAGGCCGGAGGCAACGCCAATGCGGTCGAGTGCTTCCAGCGACGGCGGATGGATGCCGATGGCACGCGAGTGGGTGTTGGGAGCGTCGCGCCGCTCCAGGACGCGGACCGACACACCGTGCTGGAGCAGAAGGGCCGCCAGGTACAGCCCTACCGGGCCGCCGCCCACCACGACGACGTCAATCACCGCGCGTGTTCCGGTTGAGGGTCAGCAGGTTGCGGAAGGGCGGGCGGGTCAGTACCGACCAGCCCGGGGGAGCGGCGGCCCGGAGCTCCGCAGCGGTGTAGCTCCGGCGGATCGAGGTCAGCCCGTCCTCCCTGATGAAGGAACCGGGGAACGGCCACGAAACCGCATAGAACAGCGCGTAGGCAGCAGGACTGCGGCGGATGTCGTTGTGGATGACCATTCCGCCGGACAGCAGCGCCGATTCAGTCAGGAACTGCGGAAGTTCAGCAGTGCCCAGGTGGTGCAGGACGTGATTGGACACGACGACGTCGTAGCGTTGCCCTTCCGCGACCAGTTCCGCCGTGGAGGCCTGCCGGAACGTCACCCCGTCGACGTGTCTGCGGCGCCGGGCGAAGTCGAAGGCGCGCCGGTCCGGGTCAATGGCTGTGATCTCGAGCTTCCGCCGGTCGCGTGCCGCCCACGCGGCCAGCAGGACCGGCACGTCCCCGCCGCCGCACCCGATGTCCAGCAGGGTTGTCGCCGTGGTTGCTGACAGGACGGGCCGGAGGTGCGTCCGGTAGATTCCGCGCCAGCCGGCCAAGGCCCTGTTAACGACGGAAAACTGCGCGTAAGTGCGGTCCAGACGTGCCGGATCGCAGCCGGGACGGTCCATTTCCTCCACAGCGTGGGCGTCACGCTGGCGCAGCAGTCCCCGGCTGGCCATCAAATCAGTGACGGCTCAGTCTGTGCCGTGGCGTCCCGTGTGCCGGACGCCTTCCGGGAAACTTCTCCAGGCGAACCTCCCGCCAGACGTGCGCGCACCTTGGTGAACATCGCTGTTTCCACTGTGAGGCCGGGCCCGAATGCCATCGAACAGATGCGTTCATCACCGTCCTGCGACGGAAGTTCGGCAATGTGCTTGAGGACGAAGAGCACCGTGGCGCTGCTCATGTTGCCGAACTTACGCAGGGTTTCGCGTGCGGGCACCAGTTGCTCGTCCGTGAGCTCGAGCCGGGACTGCACCTTGTCCAGGATGCTGCGGCCGCCCGGGTGGATGGCCCAGTGGGTGATCTCCCGGTAGGGGAGTCCGCGCAGGGATTCGTCGCGGGACAGCAGGGGGTCAAGGGCCCCGATGATGTGGTCGTCAATGATGTGCGGGACGTAGTTTCCCAGCACCATCTCGAAGCCTTCGTCGCCGATGTTCCACGCCATGGATTCCTCGCCGACGGGCGTCAGCACGGTTTCGAAGTGGTCCAGCTGCAACAGTGGGCTTCCGTCCGGGATGTCGCGGGCGGAAATAACTGCCGCTGCCGCGCCGTCGGCAAACAATGCCGAGCCCATGATCGTGTCGGGATCGTTCGACGTGCGGACGTGCAGCGAGCAGAGTTCCGCGCAGACCACCAGGACAACGGCGTCGGGATCCGCTTCGCAGAAGGACTTGGCGGCACGCAGCGCCGGAAACGCCGCATAACAGCCCATAAAGCCAAGGTGGTAGCGCTGCACGGCCGGGTTCAGGCCGAGGGCGCGGACGATTTTGTAGTCCGGCCCGGGATTGAAGAACCCCGTGCAGGAGACGGTCACGAGATGGGTGATGTCAGGCGCATCGATTCCGGGGCAGGCATCCAGCGCGGCCCTGGCGGATTCCACGAAAAGCTTGGTTGCTTCGCGGCCGAAGATGTCGTTCCGGACCTTGGTACTGGGACTGAGTACCAGTCCGGTGTCCGGGTCAAAGAACTGCGGATCCTCTGCACGGCTGTCCTTGGTGAGTTCCGTGACAGCTGTGTATCGGGTGTCTATGGCGGCGGAATCAAAGCAGGTCTTAACCAGCCGGGAACCCAGCCTGGTAAGGCCCGGTTGGGCGGCAAACACATCGCGTGCTTCAGACTGAATGAGTACGGTGGGCGGGACAGCAGTTTCCAGGGACCTCATGTAGACCGTCATGGTTCATTCTCAGCGAGCTTTGCTGTTAAGACAATGCTGGTTAGATTGAGGCAGGCGACGCCGACGCATGCTTCGAAGGCGCCCCCGAATAACGGATGGAGACACGATGAGCATGGCCACCCAGACGGACGCGCAGTTGCGCGCGGAGCACGTCGCCGACAGCCACGACCTGATCCGCGTGCAGGGCGCCCGCGAGAACAACCTCAAGGACGTCAGCCTGGAGATCCCGAAGCGCCGGCTGACGGTGTTCACCGGCGTCTCCGGCTCCGGCAAGAGCTCGCTGGTGTTCAGCACCATCGCCGCTGAGTCGCAGCGGATGATCAACGAAACTTACAGCGCCTTTGTGCAGGGCTTTATGCCGAACCTGGCCCGGCCGGACGTGGACCTGCTGGAAGGCCTCACGACGGCGATCATCGTGGACCAGGAGCGGATGGGCGCCAACCCCCGCTCCACCGTCGGCACCGCTACTGACGCAAACGCGATGCTTCGTATCCTCTTCAGCCGGTTGGGCACCCCGCACGTCGGGCCGCCGACGGCGTTCTCCTTCAACGTCCCGACGCGGAAGGCGAGCGGGGTGATGAGCACTGAGAAGGCAGGCGGCCGGGTCGAGAAGAGTGTGGTGCAGGGTGCCGTCTACCTGGGCGGCATGTGTCCGCGCTGCGAAGGCATGGGCTCGGTTTCCGACTTCGACCTCACTGCGCTCTACGACGACAGCAAGTCGCTCGGAGACGGTGCCCTGACGGTCCCCGGCTACAGCATGGACGGCTGGTACGGCCGATTGTTCGAGGGGATGGGCCTGCCGATGGACAAGCCGATTGCCACGTTCACGAAGAAGCAGCTTGAGACGATGCTGTACGCCGAGCCCACCAAGATCAAGGTCGAGGGCGTCAACCTCACGTTCGAGGGCATCATCCCCAAGATCCACAAATCGATGCTCTCCAAGGACGTCGAGGCGATGCAGCCACATGTGCGGCGCTTCGTTGAGCGCGCCATCACGTTCCAGGCCTGCCCCGAGTGTGACGGCACACGGCTCAGCCCGGAGGCCCGGTCCTCGAAAATCCAGGGCAAGAACATCGCCGACCTGTGCGAGATGCAGATCAGCGACCTGGCCGCGTGGATCCGCGAGCTCCGGGAGCCGTCGGTCGCGCCGCTCCTGAAGGGCCTGCAGCACCTGCTCGACTCCTTCGCCGAAATCGGCCTGGGCTACCTGTCGCTGGACCGACCGGCGGGCACACTGTCCGGGGGAGAGGCCCAGCGCACCAAGATGATCCGGCACCTCGGTTCGTCACTGACGGATGTCACCTACGTCTTCGACGAGCCGACCATCGGCCTGCACCCGCATGACATCGAGCGGATGAACCAGCTGCTGCGGCAGCTGCGTGACAAGGGCAACACCGTGCTCGTGGTCGAGCACAAGCCGGAGACCATCGCCATCGCCGACCACGTCGTCGACCTCGGCCCCGGGGCCGGCACCGAAGGCGGCAGGGTCTGCTTCGAGGGAAGCGTGGACGGACTGCGGGGGAGCGACACCATTACGGGCCGCCACCTCGACGATCGGGCCGCGGTCAAGGAATCGGTGCGGACGCCGTCCGGCACGCTTGAAGTACGCGGCGCCTCGACGCACAACCTCAAGGGTGTCGACGTCGATGTTCCGCTGGGCGTACTTTGTGTGGTCACCGGTGTCGCGGGATCAGGCAAGAGCTCACTGATCCACGGCTCGGTTGCCGGCCGCGACGGCGTTGTGGTGATCGACCAGGGTGCCATCAAAGGGTCTCGGCGCAGCAACCCGGCAACGTACACAGGCCTGCTCGAGCCGATCCGCAAGGCGTTCGCAAAGGCCAACGGGGTCAAGCCCGCACTGTTCAGCTCCAACTCAGAAGGCGCCTGCCCCACCTGCAACGGCGCGGGCGTCATCTTCACCGAACTGGGTGTTATGGCCACCGTCGAGTCCACCTGCGAGGACTGCGAGGGCAAGCGCTTCCAGGCGTCAGTCCTTGAATACAGGCTGGGCGGGCGCAACATCGCCGAGGTACTGGCCATGTCGATGACCGAGGCCGAGGCCTTTTTCGGCGCAGGGGAGGCGCGCACACCGGCGGCCCACACGGTCCTCGACCGGCTCGTGGACGTCGGGCTGGGCTACCTCACCCTAGGCCAGCCGCTTACCACGCTGTCCGGCGGCGAGCGGCAACGGGTGAAGCTCGCCACCCAGATGGCCGAAAAGGGCGACGTCTACGTTCTCGACGAACCCACCACCGGCCTCCACCTTGCCGACGTCCAGAACCTGCTGGGCCTTCTGGACCGCCTCGTGGAGTCCGGAAAATCGGTCATCGTGATCGAACACCACCAGGCAGTCATGGCACACGCGGACTGGCTCATCGACCTCGGCCCAGGCGCCGGCCACGACGGCGGACGGGTCGTCTTCGAAGGCACGCCCGCCGAACTCGTCGCCGGACGCTCGACGCTGACCGGCGAACACCTCGCAGCCTACGTCGGGAGCTGACCGGGACACGTGTCGTCGGCACTGGCCGTGCCGTCATGGACAGTGCCGACGGCGGAGCTAGAACGCAGCTGTTTAGCCACTTCCGATTGCGGTAACCCAAAACGCCGATAATCTACATTATGTAAAGTAGTACTCTGCGTATCTCGTCAGATGAATCATTCAGGCACTCTCCCGCAGAGTTCCGCGCCAGGCGTTCGAGGCCCCGGCGTGCAGGGGTTCTATTCGACTCCAATCGATTTTCCCAGCCATGACTGGACCGGCCGGGTCAGCGCGCCAATGATAGAAGAAACGCCTCTGACCTGCGGATTTGCTGAGATGATGCATTTAATGAATCATTGATTCAGATTTTGGAGCAGGTTTGGGAGGCGGAATGGCGGTCGATGGAGCCGGACGGGTGCACCTTCTGGAATCCGTCCAGCTGCTCCATCCCGAACAGCAGACCTTCGATCAGATGCTCGATGGCTGGCGCAATCAGCAGCTGTCTCGCAATCTGAAGTTCGACACCATTGACCAGCGCATCCGGTATGTTCGCAGGTCCTGACCTCCGTCTCGAGCGGAGAGACTCCCCTAAGCCACGAAGGCCTCGACAGTCACCGCGAAACGGCAGGACGGGCAGCTGACCACCTCCGGGCGCTACTCGTGCATCACGGGTTCCTCCCCTACCAGGACCCCTATCTGAGCCGTTTCGAAGCCTGGATCGACGACAAGCTCCGATCCCTGCCGGCCGAAGTTGCCAAACCTGTCGAGCACTTCGCCAAATGGCACCACCTGAGACGCATCCGCGCCATGGCAACGCCGGACAAATCGCTCCAAAGCCCGGTGCACGCAGCCAAACAGGAGATCACCGAATCCATCAAGTTCCTCGACTGGCTCTGGCAGACCCACAGCCGCACCGCTGCCACCTGCACCCAGCAGGACGTGGACAGCTGGCTCATGACCGGACCGACCACCAGAAAAGCCATCCGGACTTTCTTCATCTTTGCGAAAAAGACCGGCACGAATATGCGCGTCGAAATCGGGCACTACGCCGCTAAAAGCCGGCCTGCCATCCCGCAGGAACAACGCCTTGTCTGGCTAAAGGAACTGCTCACAGGCACCAGCGAGTCCCTGCCCTACAGAGTCGCCGGGACGCTGCTCCTCCTATATGCCCAACCCCTGGTCCGGGTGGCCTCGCTCCGTACCGACGCGGTCAACATCAACGACACCACCGGCACGATCACGATCTCCCTTGGCACGCATCCAGTGCCTGTCCCGCAGCCTTTCGCGGAACTCCTCAGCCAGCACCTCCGGAACCGCCCCAACCTCCGAACAGCATCAGGCGCCGAAAGCCCGTGGCTCTTCCCGGGAACCCGGGCAGGCCAGCACCTCCACCCGAACACCATCATGCTCCGACTCCGTGCCTTGGGAATTGAACTGCTGGGCGCACGAAACACAGCACTGGTCGAGCACCTCGCCGTCACACCGCCACCACTGGTGGCCGACGCACTCGGCTACAGCTACCAAGTTGCTTTCCTCCACGCTGACAACGCTGGGGATGCCTGGTCACGCTACGTTGATCAACGGACCAAACCCTGAATGAAGAAGGGCCGGCATGCGCTTAGGAAAGGTTGGAATCCGGCCGGGTCTTCTTCGACTGCAGCCACATCACGAAATAGGCAACTGCAAGCACGATCGAGATGACGGCGAGAATGAGATGCAGATAATCAGGGGCTCCTCGAGATATTTCAACAGCCGCCAGCGGCAGCCACAGGGCGGTATTCAAGGACCAAAGAACCGTCCAAAACACTAGGACTCGGCGGCTGGGCCTTGGAGCTTTTTTCCCAGGCTCGGTCAGACCCATCATGTCTGTCATCCGCAACCAGGCGTTACGTCGCCCGCTACCCGTCATGGCCCAACGGTAACCGCCGGTCTTGAACTTGGGAATAGCCCCGCGAGAGACGAAGCCACCAACGAATACGCGGACATTCGATACGCAGGGGTGCCAGTAAGTCGAAAATGAATGCCTCCGATGCACGATCCTGTCCCCTCGCTCTGATGGCAACGGGTCCGCTTTCTTCTGGGTCATTCGGATTGCCAGAGGCGCTGGATCAGCGGACACAATCAGCACCAACATCAGCACCAGCACCAGGGAATCCATGCAGCACTTTCGCTTCGAGAAAATGTCCAGCCGTCGAGTACAAGACTGCTGCCACAGCAGCGAGCCACCACAGTCGCGGCAAAGGCAGAGCCAAGAAAACGAAAACAGACGCTCAATAGCGCGGCATGGAAGTGCTTCGGCCCACAGCTATCAGCCTATAGCGCGCGCCGAGGTGGCCCCCTCCCCCGCTCCCCAGGGCCTGCCGCTCACACGTTTCATCAGCGGCCCGGCATTGGCGTGCTGGCCGCAACCCGTCGTCTAGAATTGTCGGAGCATCATCGGTACTGGGGGTAGCCGATCATGGATTCCCCGTGCTATGAACGCCATCGGCCAACAGAAACGGGACGCAAGAACCATGAGTTACCCCAGTTACCCTAATCCGCCCCAGAATGACACCGGAGCAGGAGTTCCCCCTATCCCGCCCTCCGGCTTCGGAGGGCAGTACCAAGGTGGACAGCCGGGCGGATACCAGCCGGGCACCGGTCCGGGCCCGTACGGACATGTTCCCTACGCCAACGGCCAGGGAAAGTCCTTCATGACCACCTGGATTCTGTCCCTTCTCCTGGGCGGCCTGGGTGTGGACCGCTTTTACCTGGGCAAGATCGGCACGGGCATCGCCAAGCTGCTGACCGGTGGCGGATTAGGCATCTGGTCCATCGTGGACCTGATCATCACCCTGACCGGAAATGCCCGGGACAAGGACGGCCGTCCGCTGGAAGGGTATCCGGAGAACAAGAAGACAGCATGGATCATCACCGGCGTCGTTTGGCTTGTCGGCCTGATCGTGGGAACAGTGGTCACGCTTGCAACCATTGCGTCCACCGCAGCCATGATGGAGGAGCTTCAGAAGTCCCCGGCAACACAGTCTGCCGCTGCAGAGGACCCCGCAGCTACTGAGGCTGCGCCCGCTCCGTCCTCGGGAACCGGCGCCGACGCGAACTCCTTCGTGGTTACCGTATCCGAGGGCAACACGGTGAAGGTCACCGTCACTGACTCCCTCTACGTTTCTGAGATTCCCACTATGTCCTACATGAAGCCGAACAATGGGGGCTTCCTCCTGGTCGAGGTTTCCTGGGAGACGCTGACCGGGACCAGCAGTTCCAGCCCTGCAAACTTCGAGGCATACGATGCAGACGGCAAGGAAGGCGAACGTATCTTCCTTGAGGAGGGGGGCCTCCCGACCGAGGCGGACAGCCAGGCCGGGCAGGTCCACAGCGGGGTGATTGCGTTTGACATCAAAAACGGTCCGACCAATATCGTGGTCACCGATGACTTCGGCGACAAAGCCTCGAGCATCACCCTGACCCCTTCGGCCGGTCAGTAGTCGATCCTCGCCTGGCAGAAACCCGCCGCCCCCGTACCGGGGCGGCGGGTTTCTGCTTGAACAGCCGGAGGTCGGACTGGTCCGCGCAGGCGCCACAGTTCGCCTGGATGGACTCAGAAATGCAGGGTGGGCCGGTAGATGAGCTCTTGGATGTGGCCGTCGAGCGTCCGCCTCTCGATCAGCTCGAGGTCGAAGTCCGCCGCACCCCGGAAGATCGGGTCCGTCCCGGTCCGGCCTGTGTCTTCCAGCGTGCTCGACACTACCGTTGCCGGGAGGCTCCTCATTGGGTGACCCAGGGGTCACGCACCGCGGATTCCTCGGTACTCGAGGCCAGCATCTGCGCGCTATTTCCCGCGAAACCGGCCCATCACTGCGTCGCCTGATATCTGGCGACGCGGTCCCAAACCTGGACAGCCAAAACCTTCGCCACCGGGCTCGAAGGACCTCTAGGCCAGACCCTATGATCACGGGAAGTACAGGCGTAGCGTCTATCCAACGGAGTATGGCGGCGATCGACGGCTGGACTCGGAGTCGCACGGCGCCGCCCCGGTCTTGAGCCATTGAAGGAGGCGGGGATGCCTGGTTGGAATGCTGACACGGCTGCCGGACCTGTCGGGGCCGGCACGGTTACTTTGGTGGAGGGTTCGTCCTTCTGCATTTCCTCAGCGAATGGGGACATCCATCCGGAACATCCGCATGGCGTTTTCCATGAGGACACCCGAATCCTGTCGCGCTGGAACCTGGCGGTTAACGGCCAGCCCCTGGAGCCGCTGACAGCTTCGACGAGTGAACCGTATCGGGCCCTGTTCATTGGCCGGGTGCCCCGCTCCGACGGCTATGCGGACAGTCCGCTGATCGTGGAGCGCCTGCGGGAAGTTGGGGCCGGCATCCTTGAGCAGATCACCATCCGGAACTACTCCTCGAACAACACTGCGTGCGTTGTTTCCCTTAGCGTCGAATCGGATTTTGCGGACCTTTTCGAAGTGAAGGAGGCGCGTATCCAGCGGCATTGGGAAGAATCCCGCCGGCCCGATGGCGACTCACTGATTATCAACGCGGCCTGGCAGGACCTCCTGAAGGGCGTCATCATCAACGGCCCCGGCGCGGATGTGACTCCCGATGCCCTCACCTTTCAGACCGTAGTGCCGGCGCGCGGATACTGGAGCGCCCGAGTGAGCGTGGTGCCCACCGTCGACGGCGGCGCGACCCCGGCTGCCTCGTTCGTTCGTCCGGCGGAAGGGGAAGTTTCGTCCAGTGACCGCCGCCGGCAGGAATGGGTGGCGAAGATCCCCAAACTGCACATGAGCAACCGTTCCATTGAACGGACCCTCCGCCGCAGCTACGACGACCTGGGCGCCCTCCGTATCGAGGATCCCGCCCATCCGGAGCGGATCGTGGTGGCCGCAGGCGCCCCGTGGTTCATGACCCTGTTCGGCCGGGACTCACTGTGGGCCTCGGAAATGGCCCTGCCGGTGGACCCGTCCCTGGCACTCGGCACCTTGCAGACGCTGGCTGACCGGCAGGGCAGCGTGGTGGATCCCATGAGCGAGGAGGAACCCGGCAAGATCCTGCACGAGGTCCGGCTCGGTGTCTCCGGCGGCCTGGCGCTGGGCGGCAAGTCCGCCTACTACGGCAGCGTCGACGCCACGCCGCAGTTCGTGATGGCGCTCGGTTCGGTGAGCCGCTGGGGTTTCGCCAGGGATACCATCGCCGCACTGCTCCCCCACGCCGACCGCGCACTGGACTGGATCCGGAAATACGGCGACAAGGACGGTGACGGCTTTGTCGAGTATGCGCGCCTCAACGACCAGGGCCTCATCAACCAAGGCTGGAAGGACTCCTGGGACGGCATCAACTTCGCCGACGGGACCATCGCCGAACCTCCTATCGCTCTCTGCGAAGTCCAGGCACTGGTCTATTCGGCGTACATGTCCCGGGCGTGGATGGCGTACGACGCCGGCGACGCGTCTTTGGCGGCCAAGCTCACCGAAGAGGCGGCGCGGCTGAAGAGGAAATTCAACGAAGAGTTCTGGCTGCCCGACCGCGGCTATTTTGCCGTCGCCCTCGACCGCAACAAGCGGCCTGTTGACGCCTGCGCGTCCAACATGGGCCAGTGCCTGTGGCACGGCATCGTCGACGAGGAGAAGGTACCGCTGGTGGCCGAGCGGCTGATGTCTCCCGAGATGTTCAGCGGCTGGGGCGTGCGAACCCTCGCCAGCGACATGGGTGCCTACAATCCCGCCAGCTACCACAACGGATCGGTCTGGCCGCACGACAACGCGATCATCGCAGCCGGCCTGATGCGGTACGGCTTCGTTAAGGAGGCACAGCGGATCTCCACCGCCCTCTTCGAGGCGGCCGATTACACCGACGGCCGCCTCCCGGAACTGTTTTGCGGCTTCAGCCGGGACCAGGTACCCGAGCCTGTGCCGTATCCGACTGCCTGCTCCCCGCAGGCATGGGCGGCCACCACACCCATCATGCTGGTGACGAGCCTGATGCGGTACGACGCCCACGTGTCCCGGGGAGGCATGTGGATGGACCCGGCACTGCCGGAATCCTACGGCGACCTGCACATCACCAACGCACCCATGGCCGGCGGCCGGATCACCATCGACATCTCAGGTTCCGAACCTTCCGTACAGGGGCTGCCTGAAGGGCTGGCGTTCCACCGTGAACACCGGCCATGGCTGACAGAACTCATGGACCAAGCGGGACTGAGAGGCGGAGACTAGCTCACTTCTTCGGGTCTCCTCGGGCCAGTGGCCCCCTGCGGCTAAGGAACTTCAGGGAACTTCCGACGCCGATCTGCGTGGCTTCGCGTCGCGTTCGGTGAACTCAGGCAATGGCCGCGAGCAGGGAGCTTGCTTCCTGGCGGGTGCTGCCGGAGGACTCGATGTGTGCGAGTTCGGCGGGGATTTCCCAGCCCTTCTTCCGCATTGCGGTGGCCCAGAGGCGGCCGGCGCGGTAGGAGGAACGGACCAGCGGGCCGGACATGACGCCGAGGAAGCCGATTTCCTCGGCCTCGGTGGCGAGGTCGACGAATTCCTGCGGTTTGACCCAGCGGTCCACCGGAAGGTGCCGTTCGGAGGGGCGCAGGTACTGGGTGATGGTGATCAGGTCGCAGCCGGCGGCGTGCAGGTCCTTCAGTGCCTCGGAGATTTCCTCGCGGGTCTCGCCCATGCCCAGGATCAGGTTGGACTTGGTGACCATGCCCAGGTTCCGGCCCTGGGTGATGACGTCCAGGGACCGGTCGTAGCGGAACGCCGGGCGGATCCGCTTGAAGATCCGCGGCACGGTTTCGACGTTGTGCGCGAAGACCTCGGGCTTGGAGTCACAGATCGCGGCGATGTGTTCGGGTTTGCCGGAGAAGTCCGGGATCAGCAGTTCAACGCCGGTGCCGGGGTTCAGTTC